>NZ_DAMBKV010000006.1:173521-177196 GCF_032066555.1 Stenotrophomonas sp. | reverse complement strand
GCTCGGCAGGGGCGTTCCCGGTAAAGCCTCTGCCGAGCATGGCTCGGCACTACGCTTGGGCCCCCTCCCTTTGGCGTAGGCAAGGGGAGGGCTGGGGAGGGGTTGGCTTTGGGGCTTCATGCATGGCCAGCTTCGCGGCTTACGCCGCCGCTACAAGGGCCACTGCATGGTGGGGAATGCCATGTAGTGCCGAGCCATGCTCGGCAGGGGCGTTCCCGGTAAAGCTCCTGCCGAGCATGGCTCGGCACTACGCTCTGCCCCTCCCTTTGCCGTAGGCAAGGGGAGGGCTGGGGAGGGGTTGGCTTTGGGCTTCATGCATGGCCAGCTTCGCGGCTTACGCCGCTCCCACAAGCGCCGGTGCGTGGTCGGGAACGTGTTGTAGTGCCGAGCCATGCTCGGCAGGGGCGTTCCCGGTAAAGCCTCTGCCGAGCATGGCTCGGCACTACGCGGTCGCTATCAGGCGCCCTTGTAGCTGCAGCCCGAGGTGCAGGTTTCGTGCACGACTACTTCGCTGAGCAACGGCAGTGCAGGCTTCAGCTTCTCCCAGATCCACATCGCCAGGCGTTCGCTGGTGGGGTTCTCCAGGCCGGGGATGTCGTTCAGATAGTTGTGGTCGAGCTGGTCGTACAGCGGCTGGAAAGCAGCCTTCAATTCGCTGAAATCCATGATCCAGCCGGTCTCCGGACCGGGTTCGCCACTGACCCGCAGTTCCACGCGGAACGAGTGGCCGTGCAGGCGCGAGCACTTGTGGCCGACCGGGACGTTGGGCAGCCGGTGGGCCGCTTCGAGGGTGAAAACCTTGAAAATATCCATGGGCGTAATTGTAGGGTGCCGCCGCCGCTGCGCGTATGCGCCAGTGATGCCAGTCATATTTTCATATCCATCCTGATGAAGCGATGTAACGGATGGTTATTTGCGAATGCAACAAAGTGATTGGCCGGACATTTGGCTGTCATGAGGTACTGGCGGCGTTGTCATTCACCTCCCCCGGATTCCATGCCTATTCGTTCCGTGCTCGCCTTCGCGGTGGCTGCTGCCATCGCTGCTCCTTCCCTTGCCTTGGCTGAAACCGCTGCAGATGGCAGCAAGACCCTGGATGCGGTGCGGGTCACCGGCTCCAACATCAAGCGCACCGATACCGAGACCGCCAACCCGGTGCAGGTGATCGAGCGCCAGCAACTGGAACAGACCGGCAAGGCCAGCGTGGCTGACCTGCTGCGTTCGATCTCTGCCAATACCGGCAACGCCAGCAATGAAACCAGCAACAGCGGTTGGGCCTCGGGCTCGGCCGGCATCGGCCTACGCGGCCTGTCGCAGAAGAACACGCTGGTGCTGCTCAATGGTCGCCGCCTGGCCAACTACGGCTTCCCGTCCGGCGGCCTGTCGGACACCTTCGTCGACCTCAACGCGTTGCCGCTGGTGGCGGTGGAGCGCATCGAAGTGCTGAAGGACGGCGCCTCGGCGGTATACGGCTCTGACGCAGTGGCGGGCGTGGTCAACATCATCACCCGGCAGAATTTTGAAGGCGCCGAGGTCGGCGTCAGTGGCGGCACTTCCGAAGCCGGTGGGCTGGATCAGCAGAACCTCAAATTCGTCGGTGGCATTGGCGACCTGGACCGCGATGGCTACAACATCCTGGTGTCGCTGGAAGGCTATAACCGCGACCGCCTCGACCAGGACCAGCGTGACCTGACCCGCTCGGGCATCTATACCGACCAGGCCGGTGGCCGCTGGAATGGCTGGTCGGCCAAGGGCGCGCGCTACCTGATCGGCGGCAAGTCGGTACCGATGCTGGACGCGGCGGGCAACTGCCCGGAAGGCACGGTGTTGACCGCCAGTGCACCGATCGACGGCCTGGCAGGTGACACCTGCGCCTTCAACCAGGCGCCGTACACCACGTTGATTCCGTCGACCAAGCGCTGGCAGGCGTACGTCAACGGCACGCTGCGCATCAACGATTCGGTGGAAGCGTTCGCCGATGTGATCTACAGCGACATCAAGGGTGTGTCGTGGTTCGGCTCCAGTCCTTTCTTCACCCTGGAAAGCGGCCGCTTCGCGCTCAACGCCGACACCGGCCTGGCCGAGCCGGTGCGTTCGACCCTGCCGGCAGGCAATCCGTACAACCCGTACGGCGTGGATGTGCCGATCGAATACACGTTCTTCAACCTTGGCGGCACCATCAAGACCAACCGATCGCGTTCCTATCGTGGCGTGCTCGGCCTGCGCGGGCAGACCGAGAACTGGGACTGGGAAGTGGGTGCGTTCCAGGCCGCCAGCAAACAGCGCGAAACCGTCTCCGGCGGCTTTGCCAATCGCTGGGCGCTGTACGACGCACTGGCCAGTGGCAGCTACAACCTGCTTGATCCGTCAGCGACTGATCCGGCCGTACTCGCTGGGATTGGCCTGAGCACATTGCGCCCGGCTGAATCGGTGCTCAAGGGTGTCGACGCCAAGGTCTCCGGCACCTTGGGTGAAACCTGGGCGGGACAGATTGGCTTTGCCGCCGGTGCCGAATGGCGCCAGGAGAAGCTTGATTCCGACAATCCCTGGCAGATCGATGCAGGCCTGCAGGTGCGTCCGGCAATTGCCGAAGTACACGGCCAGCGCCAGGTCAGCGCCGCCTACGCAGAAGTGAGCGTGCCGCTGCACAGCACACTGGAACTGCAGGCAGCCGCGCGTGCCGATCATTACAGTGATTTCGGCAATGCGTTCTCGCCCAAGCTCGGCCTGCGCTGGCAGCCGCTGGATTGGTTGCTGGTGCGCGCTGCTGCATCGCGTGGTTTCCGTGCGCCATCGCTGTCCGAGAACTCGGCATCAACCAGCATCGCCTATGGCTCGGTGGTCGATCCGCATGATCCGGATGTTGCAGGCTCGCGGCAGAACCCGACCTTCTTCACCGTCGGCAACACCAACCTGGATCCGGAGCGCACGCGCAGCTTCAACGCTGGCTTCGTGCTGTCGCCGTGGCAGAACACCAACCTCAGTGTCGATTACTACCGCATCAAGCTGGACAACCTGATCGGCACCGGCAACACCACCACGCTGGTGGCGGAGAACGATCCGGCCAATGTGCTGCGTGATTCGCGCGGCAAGCTGCTGGCGGTCTACAACCGTTACCAGAACCTGAGCGAGCTGGAGACGTCGGGCATCGACATCGAACTGCGTCAGCGCTGGCAGACAGCAGCTGCAGGTGACTTCGGCCTGTCCTCGGCGCTGACCTATGTCATCGATTACAAGCGACCGCAGGTGATCGGCGGCCCGTTGGTGGATTACGCCGGTTCCAACCTCGGCCCGTCGCTACCGGATACCAAGGCCACCACCACGCTGGATTGGGCCTTGGGTGATTGGCGCACAGCGCTGACCTGGTATTACACCAGCAGCTATGACCAGCAAGGCAGTGCCGCGGCCAAAGCCGTGCAGAAGCAGGTGGCCAGTTACAGCCAGTTCGATCTGTACCTGGGCTACACCGGCATCGACAAGCTGACCGTGTACGCCAAGGTGCAGAACATTGGTGACCGCCAGCCGCCGTACGATGCCACCTTCCCGGGTGTACGCGCACCGTATGACTTCAGCCAGTACGACCTGCGCGGGCGCTATTACACGCTTGGCTTTGATTACCGCTTCTGACTGAAAGTCCCTCTCCCGTTGGGAGAGGGGTTGGGGTGAGGGCAGCTT
>NZ_DAMBKV010000006.1:0-173421 GCF_032066555.1 Stenotrophomonas sp. | reverse complement strand
TGCGCCGCTGGAACCTTGGAGGGAAGGCCTCTGCCGAGCATGGCTCGGCACTACATGGCCCAGCAGTCCGCAGTGTTTTAGCCCCTCTCCCGTCGGGAGAGGGGTTGGGGGGAGGGCAGCTTTGCGCCGCTGGAACCTTGGAGGGAAGGCCTCTGCCGAGCATGGCTCGGCACTACAGGTGGTGCCACCAGCAATTTTCCGCAACAACGTTCATGCAATCGGGGAGTGCTACATCCATGTCGTTCCGCTTCTCCCATCTGCTGCCAGCGCTGCTGCTGGCAACGCTTATCGGCCTCTCGCCGGCCCATGCCCAGAACAGCTACTACTTCCCCACCGCGCAGCAGTTCGATGCGAAGGTGCCATCGCCACAGCAGTTCCTCGGTTATGAGATCGGCAGCCATTACACCCGCCATGATCAGCTGGTGGCCTACTTCAATGAACTGGCGCGGGTCTCGGACAAGGTCAAGGTCGAGGTCATCGGCCAGAGTTACGAGCAGCGTCCGCTGCTGCTGGTCACCATCACTTCGCCACGCAACCACGCGCGCAGCGCCGAGATCGCCGCGCAACGGCAGGCGCTGATCGATCCCGCACAGCCATTGCCCGGCGCCGATGCACCGGCGGTGGCCTGGCTCGGTTACAGCGTGCACGGCAACGAAACCTCCAGCGGTGAAGCGGCGATGCTCACCGCTTACTACCTGGCCGCCAACCAGGACGCGGAAACCGCGCGCTGGCTGGATCAGGCTGTTGTAGTGATCGATCCTGCACAGAACCCGGATGGGCGCGACCGTGCCGCCAACTGGCACAACGGCTGGGGTTCGCGTCCAGCGTCGGCGGATCCGGCCGACAAGGAGCACGTTGAGCCATTCCCCAGCGGTCGCGTCAATCATTACTTCACCGATCTCAACCGTGATTGGCTTGCATTGGCACAGACCGATAGCTGGCCGAAGGTCGCCCAGTTCCACCGTTGGTATCCGAACATCCAGATCGACTTCCATGAAATGGGCAAGGACAGCACGTATTACTTCGAGCCGTCGCCGAAGAGCATGGAAAGCCCGCTGCTGCCGAAGTCGTCGTACGAGGCGAACAAGTGGCTGGCACGCTTCCATGCCAAGGCCCTGGATGATCTTGGCTCGCTGTACTACACCGGCGAGAATTTCGACAACTTCTCGCCGATCTATGGCTCAACCTATCCGGATTTCCACGGTGCGGTCGGCGTGACGGTGGAGCAGGCCAGTTCACGAGGCTTGGTGCAGGAATCGGTGAACGGTCCTTTGCATTTCAACTTCACCGTCCGCAACCAGGTGGCTACCGGCCTGGCCAGCGTGCGTGGCGTGGTGGAAGACCGTGACCGTCTGTTTGCGCTGCAGAAGGAGTTCTTCCGCAGCGCCTTGAAGCAGGCGGCGGCCTATCCGGTGCACGACTGGGTGTTTGGTGATGCCGCTGACGCCACGCTGACCCGCAAGCTGCTGGCGGTATTGTTGCAGCATCGCATCGAGGTGCATGCGCTGGCGCGGGATGTGGAAGTGGACGGCAAGCGCTTCCTCGCGGGCTCGGCGTACGTGGTGCCGGCACGGCAGCCGCAGTTCCGCCTCGCCCATTCGATCTTCGAATTCACCCCGGCGGTGAAGGGCGATGTGTTCTATAGCGGCACTTCGTATGCCGTCGCGCCTGCTTATGGTCTTCGCTATGCGGGTAGTCGTGGTGCCTTGCCAAGCGGCGCAGCGGTGGATGCGGTGCCGACGTCACAGGGCGGTATCAGCGGAGGCCGTGCGGGTCTTGCCTATGTGGCCGATGCGCGTGATTTCGGCAGTTTCCGTCTGCTGGGTGGCCTGCTGCGTGACAACGTGCGGGTGCGCACCGCGCACCAGCCGTTCACTGCGGCTACCGCAAACGGCGATGTGGCGTTCGGTCATGGTGCGGTGGTGATTCCGGTTGCGGGCCAGAGCCTGGATGCGGATGCCCTGCAGGCCAACGTGCAGGCGCGTGCGCAGGAAGCCGGTATCACGGTTCATGCATTGGCCAGCGGTCGCGCTGCCAGCGGTATCGACCTGGGCAGCGACAATGTGCGGGTAGTGCGCACGCCGAGCATTGCCCTGGTGATGGGCGAGGGCGTGTCCGCAACCGAGATTGGCTCAACCTGGTTCTCGCTGGATACCTCGCTGGGCCTGCCGTCCAGCAAGCTTGATCCTTCGCAGCTGGCCAGTGTTGATCTGGCGCGCTACACCTCGATTGTTCTGTCTGGCGGCACCTATACCAACGTCAGCGATGCCGGCGTGGCTGCGCTCAAACGCTGGATTGCCGCCGGCGGCTCGCTGGTGGTGTATGGCAGCGGCGCGCGCTGGGCCATCGACAAGGGGCTGGCCGAAGCCAAGCTGCGCGAAGGCGACAAGAAGGATGAGGCTGAGCGGTTGGATTTCGGCACGGTGCGTGATGTGTTCGCGCTGGGCCGGGTCAGCGGCAACATCCTGAGTGCCGATATCGACCCGACCCATCCACTCGGTTTCGGCGTGCAGCAGCGGCGCATCTGGGTCAACAAGGAAGGCGGGCTGGTGTTCGAACCGGTGAAGAATGCTTTCCTCAATGTGGTGAACATCGACCGCGCGCCGGTGGTGAATGGTTATCTGTCCGAAGCCAATCGTGCGCGCGTTTCGGGTTCGAGCTATCTGCAGGTGGTGCCGACCGGGAGTGGCAACGTTGTGTTGTTTGCCGACGATCCGGCGCACCGCAAGTATTGGCATGGCACCGAGCGTTTGCTGCTCAATGCCTTGTTGCAGGCGAACCACCTGAACACGCCGCGCCAGCGCGGGGAGTGAGGCTTTAGCCCTGCAGTGCTCATAGCCCCTCTCCCGCTTGCGGGAGAGGGGTTGGGGTGAGGGGGCGGTGCGCAGCACCGTGCTGTTTTGCTTTTCTCGGCCAAGCAGCGGTTATCGCAGAAGCCCAAAGCCGCCCTCATCCGCCCCTGCGGGGCACCTTCTCCCGTAAACGGGAGAAGGGATTTGCCAAAGCCAAAGCCACAGCCCAAGCCCAAGCCAAAGCCACAGCCCAAGCCCAAGCCAAAGCCACAGCCCAAGCCCAAGCCCAAGCCCAAGCCCAAGCCCAAGCCAAAGCCAAAGCCAAAGCCAAAGCCACAGCCCAAGCCCAAGCCCAAGCCCAAGCCCAAGCCAAAGCCCAAGCCCAAGCCAAAGCCCAAGCCAAAGCCCAAGCCAAAGCCCAAGCCAAAGCCCAAGCCAAAGCCAAGCCCAAGCCAAAGCCAAAGCCCAAGCCCAAGCCCAAGCCCAAGCCAAAGCCAAAGCCAAAGCCAAAGCCAAAGCCAAAGCCAAAGCCAAAAGCGCTTGGCCACCGCCTGTTAGGGCGAGCGCGGTGCCCGATTCTCGACGCGGCAATGACGGGCCTTCCCTTCTCCCGCATGCGGGAGAAGGTGCCCCGCAGGGGCGGATGAGGGGCGCTGCTGCTACTGATCTGGCCTTCGTACAAAAAAAGAAAGCTCAATACCTGGAAACCAGAAAGGCCGACGCAATGCGTCGGCCTTTCTTTAGGACTCATCCATTCCAGCAAAACGCTGGAATCAGGCGCTGGTACGGCTCTGACCACGGCCACCACCGCCACGACGCTGGCCACCACCCGGGTGCGCATCACGACGCTGCTGGCCATTGCCGGCATTGCGCTGGCCGCCCGGCTTCTGCGGTTGGCCACCACGACCGCCGCGCGGTGCATCGCCGTTCGGGCGACGGGCGGCATGACCGCCGTTGCCACGACGCGGGGCCTTGTGGCCACCGGGATGCTCGGCCTTGCCCGGTGCGCTGTTGCCCCAGCGGATCGGGGTCTGCGGCTCGAAGCCCGGCACGTCGCGGATGTCCATGTCGCGGTCGAGCAGACGCACGATCTGGCGCAGCAGCTTGGCTTCGTCCTGCGCCACCAGCGACACGGCTTCACCGGTGGAACCATTGCGGCCGGTACGACCGATACGGTGCACATAATCTTCCGGCACCATCGGCAGGTCGTAGTTGATGACCTTGGGCAGCTCGTTGATGTCGATGCCGCGGGCGGCGATATCGGTGGCCACCAGCACGGTCACGCGGCCGGCCTTGAAGTCTGCCAGTGCGCGCAGGCGCTGGCCCTGGCTCTTGTTGCCGTGGATGGCCGCGGTCTTGATGCCGGACTTCTCCAGGAACGTGGCCAGCTTGTCGCAGCCATGCTTGGTGCGGCCGAATACCAGCGTCTGCACGCGGGAATCCTCGGCCAGCAGGTGCAGCAGCAGCTCACGCTTGCGGGCGCCATCGACCGGGTGCACGCGGTGGGTGATGGTCTCGGCAACCGTGTTCTTCGGCGTGACCTGGATCTGCTCCGGGTTGTGCATGAATTCCAGCGCCAGCTGCTTGATGCTGTCCTCGAACGTGGCCGAGAACAGCAGGGTCTGGCGGTTCTGGCGCGGCAGCTTGGACAGGATGCGCTTGATCGAGGGCAAAAAGCCCATGTCGAGCATGCGATCGGCTTCGTCCAGCACCAGGATCTCGACGCCGGACAGGTCAACGCTGCGACGCTCCAGGTGGTCGATCAGGCGGCCCGGGCAGGCGACCAGCAGGTCGACGCCACGGCGCAGCATGTCCAGCTGGTTGCCCATGCCCACGCCGCCGTAGATGCAGGCGCTGGGGATGCGCAGGTACTTGCTGTAGCCGCGCAGGCTGTCATGCACCTGGGTGGCCAGCTCGCGGGTGGGGGCCAGCACCAGCGCACGCGGACGGCGCGGGCCATTGCCCACGGTCTGCGGCGAGGTGGCCAGGTGCTGCAGCAGCGGCAGGCCGAACGCGGCGGTCTTGCCGGTACCGGTCTGGGCGCCGGCCAGCAGGTCGCGGCCGTCCAGCGCCAGCGGAATGGCCTGCTGCTGGATCGGGGTCGGGTTTTCGTAGCCCTGCTCGGCGAGCGCGCGCAGCAGGAAGGGCGCAAGGCCCAGGTTTTCAAACGACATGGAGTACTCCGAAACTTGAAGAACGCGCGCCCAGGAGGGCTTGCGTTGCTGATCATTGAAGACCAGCTGATCTCGGAGCGTTCCCGTAAACCGCGCTGCAAGATCTGGGATGCAACCAACGCGGTGCGCTGGCTGGAATGCGTGACGATAGGCGTCGGAGTGGGGGCGGGCGGGCGGATGGGCCAGATGGCCGCTGATCCTGCACCGCCGGCGGTCCCTGAGGGAAACGGACGGCCGCTGGCAGACCGCGCTAGTCTAAGGGATTGTTACCGCCGGTACAAAAACGCCTGTTCAGCATTCCCCTGGAGAGGCTGGTGGCGCCGGGCTTATTCATTACAATTGAAACTTATTTCTCCGCAGACTGGACATTCCCATGAAGCTTGGTTCCCTGAAGGAAGGCGGCCGCGACGGCACCCTGATCGTGGTTTCGCGTGACCTGACCCGCGCCGTGCGGGCCGCTGGCATTGCCGCCACCCTGCAGCAGGCGCTGGAGGACTGGTCCAATCTGGCGCCGCGCCTGAACGCATTGTCCGAGCGGCTCAATGCCGGCACCGTGGAAGGCGAGTTTGCCGTGGACATGCAGGCGCTGGCCGCGCCGCTGCCGCGCGCCTACGAATTCGTCGATGGCAGCGCCTACCTGCCGCATGTGGCGCGGGTGCGCAAGGCGCGCGGTGCCGAAGTGCCGGAGAGCTTCTATACCGATCCGCTGATGTACCAGGCCACCAGTGCCGGCTTCTATGGCCCGCGTGATGCGGTGAAGGTGATCAGCGAAGACTATGGCATCGACCTGGAAGCCGAAATCGTCGTCATCACCGACGACGTGCCGATGGCGGTGACCCCGGAACAGGCCGCCGGCCACATCCAGTTGGTGGGTCTGGTCAACGACGTCAGCCTGCGCAACCTGATCCCGGGCGAACTTGCCAAGGGCTTCGGCTTCCTGCAGTCCAAGCCGCGCTCGGCGCTGAGCCCGGTGTTCGTCACCCCGGACGAACTGGGCGCCGCCTGGCAGGACAGCAAGGTGCACCTGCCGCTGGTCACCCATATCAATGGCAAGTGGTTTGGCGCGCCCGAAGCCGGCGTGGACATGCAGTTCAACTTCGCCCAGCTGGTCGCACACGCTGCCAAGACCCGTCCGTTGTCGGCAGGTGCCATTGTCGGTTCGGGCACCATCGCCAACGAAGACACTGCGTTGGGTGCCTCGTGCTTCGCCGAGCAGCGCACGGTCGAAACCCTGCGCGACGGCAAGCCGTCGACGTCGTTCATGAGTTTTGGTGATGTTGTTCACATCGAGATGCTGGACCGTGATGGCGTCAGCATTTTTGGTGCGATTGAACAGCGCATCGAGCAGGCGTCGCGTCCCTGACGAAACGTTTTGCGCGCTGGCTTTGTTGGTGGTGAAGGCATCCTCACCACCAACCGTTATTGTGGTCGCATGTGCGGGGGGAATCTGACATGGAAGCAGGGCTGAAGCTCTACAGTTACTGGCGTTCGAGTGCCGCCTATCGTGTGCGCATAGGCTTGAATCTGAAGGGCCTGGAGTACGCGCTTGCGCCGGTACACCTGGTGCGTGATGGCGGCCAGCAGCATGCCCCGGATTACGCGGCCTTGAACCCGCAGGAACTGGTGCCGACGCTGCGTCATGGCGAGCGTGTGCTGACCCAGTCGCTGGCCATTCTCGAGTACCTGGATGAGGTTTTCCCTGAGCCAGCATTGCTGCCGGCGGATGCGGGCGGCCGAGCGCGCGTGCGTGCATTGGCGCAGCAGGTGGCCTGCGACATCCACCCCTTGAACAACCTTCGGGTGATGCAGTTCTTTGACCGCGAATGGAACGTGCCGCAGCCCGAGCGCGACGAGTGGACGCTGCATTGGATGCGTACCGGTTTTGCTTCGCTGGAGACCATGCTGGCGGGGTCGTTCGATACTGGGCGCTACTGCCATGGGGCCGAGCCCGGCCTGGCCGACTGCTGCCTGGTGCCGCAGCTTTACAACGCACGTCGTTTCCACCTGGACCTGACGCCATATCCGACCCTGCAGCGGATCGAAGCAGCCTGCCTCGCGCTGCCGGCATTTGATGCCGCCCGCCCGGAAAACCAGGTCGACGCGGTTTAGGCACCCCGGTTGATTGTTGGGGGGCGGCGTCAGCCGCGCAGCTGATATGGCATGTAGGAGCGGCGTAAGCCGCGAAGCCGGTATTGCATCCGAAGCAGTAGATCCCCCAATGCCCGACGAAGTTGGTGTCTGGATCCATCAATGGGTTCGCGGCTTACGCCGCTCTTACAGAAGCTCAGGTCGACTTGGTTCAAAAAAAAGCCCCGCAATGCGGGGCTTTCTGTTGGTTGCACGAACCACCCGCTCAGAAGCCGTGGGTGATCGCTGCTGGTGCCGATACCGCGAAATCCGCGTACGGGTCGTGCTCGCCGCTGGCGCCTTCGGACAAACGGAACTTCAGGGCCAGGCCATCGCGCGAGTCGGCGGCGCGCAGCGCCTCCTCCTGCTCGATGATGCCGTCCTTGGCCATCCGGAACAGGCACTGGTCAAAGCTCTGCATGCCTTCTTCCAGCGACTCTTCCATCGCCTGCTTGATCGCGTGCACTTCACCGCGGCGCAGCAGATCACGGATCATCGGGGTATTGAGCAATACCTCGGTGGCGGGACGGCGGCGGCCGTCCTTGCCCTTGACCAGACGCTGCGATACCACCGCGCGCAGATTCAGCGACAGGTTCATCAGGACGTTCTTGTGCGCGCTTTCCGGGAAGAAGTTGAGGATGCGCTCGATGGTCTGGTCGGCGTTGTTGGAGTGCAGCGTGGCCAGGCACAGGTGGCCGGTCTCGGCGAAGGCGATGGCCGCCTCCATGGTCTCGGCATCCAGGATTTCGCCGATCAGGATCACGTCCGGCGCTTCACGCATCGCGTTCTTCAGCGCGTTGTGGAACGCGTGCGTGTCCAGGCCTACTTCGCGCTGGTTGACGATGGACTGCTTGTGCTTGTGCAGGAACTCGATCGGGTCCTCGATGGTGAGGATGTGCCCGGTCGAGGTGCTGTTGCGGTGGTCGATCATCGAGGCCAGCGAGGTCGACTTGCCCGAGCCGGTCGAGCCAACCACCAGCACCAGTCCACGCGGTGTCATGATCACGTCCTTCAGCACCTGCGGGAGGTTGAGCTCCTCGATGCTGGGGATGCGGCTCTTGATCGCACGGATGACCATGCCGACTTCGCCGCGCTGCTTGAACACGTTGACGCGGAAGCGACCGGCGTCGGCCAGGGCGATGGCCATGTTCAGCTCCAGGTCGCGCTCGAACTGCGGTACCTGGCCCTCGTCCATCAGCGAGTAGGCGATTTTCTTGACCATTCCCGGCGGCAGGCCGGTATTGCCCAGCGGGTACAGCTTGCCTTCAATCTTGATGTAAACCGGCGCTCCGGTGGTCAAAAACATGTCCGAAGCGTTCTTTTCGGTCATCAGCTTCAGGAAATAGCCGATATCCATGCGAAATTTTTCCCCAACAAACGGCGGCGCGCCGTTGCAAGCACGCCTCAGGCTTGACCACAATGGCCGCGCTCAGTCATCCAAGCAACGGCTCCCCAATGAAACCTAGCTTCGCACAATTAAGACGATTCCTGTGTGTTACCGCCTGCACATTCCTGCTTTGCGGCAGTGCGCTGGCGCAGGATCCGGGCGCAATGGAATTGCTTGCCGCCCAACAGGCCGTGGAGAAAGCTGACCGCGCCGACGCCGATCAGTACGCGCCGGACATCATGGCGATGGCCCGCCAGCAGTTGGGCCAGGCCCAGCAGGCGGCCAGTGACCGACGCCTCCGCAAGCAGGCGCCGATCCTGGCACTGCGTGCCGCCGCCGATGCCGATCTGGCGCGTGCGCAGAGTGAGGAAGCCGTCGCCCAGGCCCAGCTGGCCCAACGCAGGGCCGAGGTAGCCCAGTTGCAGCGCCAGTTGGCGACAGGGGAGGGACGCTGATGCGGATCAGGAATCTGGTGGTTGTCGGCCTGCTGGCCATGCCCTTGCTGGCGCTGGCGGCGGAAGACCCGGCGGTGGCGTCCTTGAACCAGCGTTTGCTGGTGCTGCAGGCCGACATGGCCACGGCCGACGTGGCCCCGTTCGAGAAGCTGCAGGCGCAACAGGCCATCGCGGCATTGGCCAAGGCCAAGCGCAAGGAGCTGGACGATGCGCGTTATCTGGCGGAGCGCCGTGTCGCCATTGCCGAGGCGGCCAGCCGTGCGGCATTGGCGCGCCGTGAGGCGGGTGAACTGGAACGTACCCGCAGCGAACTGCTGATCGAGGCCAGCCGCCGCGATGCCGCCCGCGCCCGTCAGGAGGCCGAGCAGCTGCGGGTACAGACCCAGATCCAGGCCGAGGAGGCCGAGCGCCTGCGTCTGGCCGCCGAAGCCGAGACGCTGGCCCGCCAGGATGCCGAAACTGCCTTGACCAGCGTTGCCGGGCGCCAGCAACAGCGTTTGAGCGCGGCCCAGCAGAATGCAGCCAAGCTGGCGCGCGAAGAGGCCGAGCTGGTTTCCGGGCAGAAACTGCCGGCATCCCGGTTCGAAGGCCGCGGTGAGGTCTACACCTTTGCCGGTGATGCGTTCGCGGCGGGCCAGGCGGCGTTGTCCGGCGGTGCCCGCAACCAGGCCAAGGCGCTGGCCGAGTACCTGAACATCGGCAAGAAGGGCCGGGTTGTGATCGAGGCCTACGACAGTGCCAACGGCGTCGGTCAGCGGCGCGCGCAGGCGCTCAAGGACGCACTGGTGGCAGGTGGTGTCGCGGCCAACCGGATCCAGGTGACGGGCAAGAAGGCGGCCGCTACCCGGGCCCGCTCGGCGGAAGTGATTATTGCCCCATGACAAACTTAAATGGCTGAAGTTGTTAGGTTTTTGTCGTTCGCGCGAGACTGAATGCGGAGCGGTTTGGATATTCAGCAAACGTTCCCGTCCAGCCCTTGCCGGAACCTTTTTGCAGGCGTAGGGTCAATTGTCCGGGCGGCACTTTCGTCGTCCGGACAGCGGAGGGCCGAGCCGGTGCAAGCGTGGCGCGAACCAGTAACCGAAAGCTCCTGGCAGGTTGGCCGGAGGACGGTTGGTGGTGCCACGGTGAGCGGCTTGGCTTTCCAATCCTGCAACGCCCCGTGCCGCCAGGCCGGGGCGTTCTTGTTTCTGCATGAAGGAGGTAGTCATGTTCGAAGGGCAGCCGCAGAGTGAAATCGACGCATTGGCCAAGGCCAACCCGGAGTTCAAGCAGCTCTACCAACAGCATAAGAAGCTGAACAAGAAATGCATGGACGCGGAGCTGGGTGTGCTCCCGATCGACGGGGCAACCCTGGGACAGATGAAACGGGAAAAACTGCTGGCCAAGCAGAAGCTCCTGCGGATCTACGAAAACAGCATCAACTGAACCTTCCCCACGCTAGACCTTTTATGTCGCGGACGGTGGCGGCCCCCTCGTCGGCCGTCATTGTCCGCGCCACTTGGCAGCGCAGTTGCGGTGCACGAAAGCGCCGTTAACTGACTTTCCTGCACAACCATCGGATAATCATCGGTCCGGCCGCAATGCGGCGCGATCTGAAGTCAACCGATGCCCATCCATTCCTCCATCCTCGAACTCATTGGCAATACGCCCATCATCAAGGCCCAGCGTCTGGATGTCGGCGTGTGCGAGCTGTACCTCAAGATGGAGAGCGCCAACCCGGGTGGGTCGATCAAGGACCGTATCGGCCTGTCGATGATCGAGGCGGCCGAGAAGCGTGGCGATCTCAAGCCTGGTGCGACGCTGGTCGAAGGCACCGCCGGCAATACCGGTCTGGGGCTGGCGCTGGTGGCGCAGCAGAAGGGCTATAAGCTGATCCTCGTGGTCCCGGACAAGATGAGCCGGGAAAAGATCTTCAACCTCAAGGCGATGGGCGCCGAAGTGGTGCTGACCCGTTCGGACGTGGCCAAGGGCCACCCGGAGTACTACCAGGACCTGGCCAAGACCGTTGCTGACCGTACCCCGGGCGCCTACTTCATCAACCAGTTCGGCAACCCGGACAACCCGGCCGCACATGAGTTCGGCACCGGCCCGGAGATCATCGAGCAGATGGGCGGCGACCTGGACGCCATCGTGTTCGGCTGCGGCAGCTCCGGCACCATGACCGGCCTGTCGCGCGCCTTCGCCAAGCTCTCGCCCAAGACCGAGCTGGTGCTGGCGGACCCGGTCGGCTCGATCCTGGCCGAGTACATCAACGACGGCACGCTGAACGAAAAGTCCGGCAGCTGGCTGGTGGAGGGCATCGGCGAGGACTTCCTGCCGGATATCGCCGATTTCAGCCGGGTCAAGAAGGCCTATGCCATCAGCGACGCCGAGAGCTTCCACACCGCGCGCGAGCTGCTGGGCAAGGAGGGCATCCTCGGTGGTTCGTCGACCGGCACCCTGCTGGCCGCCGCGCTGAAGTACTGCCGCGAGCAGACCACGCCGAAGAAAGTGCTGGTGCTGGTGCCGGATACCGGCAACAAGTACCTGTCCAAGATGTACAACGACTACTGGATGCTGGACAACGGCTTCCTGGAGCGCCCGCAGTTCGGCGACCTGCGTGACCTGATCCTGCGCCCCTACAGCCAGCGCGACACCGTGGTGGTGGGCCCGAAGGACCTGCTGACCACCGCCTACCAGCGCATGAAGCTGTACGACGTGTCGCAGTTGCCAGTGATGGAAGGCAGCCAACTGGTCGGCATCATCGATGAAAGCGACGTGCTGCTGCATGTCTATGGCGATGAAGCCCGTTTCCGTGACCCGGTCTCGGTGGCGATGGTCAGCAAGCTCGACCGTCTGGACGTCAAGTCGCCGATCGAAGCGTTGCTGCCGGTGTTTGACCGCGGCCAGGTGGCGATCATCACCGATGGTGACGCCTTCCTCGGCTTGATTACCCGTATCGACCTGCTCAACTACCTGCGCCGCCGCGTTCAGTAAAACCGACTGGTCCCCTCGAAAGAGGGGGCCACGGTAGATTCAGACAGCACTGATAGAATTTCGCCCCTTTAGCTGGAAGCCCTTATGACGGATCAGCATTCACGCAGCCAGGATGGCGAGCGCGCCTTGTCGCTTGCCACCTTGGCTATCCACGGCGGGCAGTCGCCGGACCCCAGCACCGGCGCGGTCATGCCGCCGATCTACGCCACCTCGACCTATGCACAGTCCAGCCCGGGCGAGCATCAGGGTTTTGAATACTCGCGTACGCATAACCCGACCCGCTTCGCCTACGAGCGCTGCGTGGCCTCGCTGGAAGGCGGCACGCGCGGTTTTGCCTTCGCCTCGGGCATGGCGGCCAGCTCCACCGTGATCGAGTTGCTGGACGCCGGCAGCCACGTGGTGGCGATGGACGATATTTACGGCGGCAGTTTCCGCCTGTTCGAGCGTGTGCGCCGTCGCACCGCCGGGCTGGATTTCAGCTTCGTCGACCTGACCGACCTGGCCGCGTTCGAGGCTGCGATCACGCCCAAGACCAAGATGGTGTGGATCGAGACCCCGACCAACCCGATGCTGAAGATCGTGGACATCGCTGCGGTCGCCGCCATCGCCAAGCGTCATGGCCTGATCGTGGTAGTGGACAACACCTTCGCCTCGCCGATGCTGCAGCGCCCGTTGGCGCTGGGGGCGGACCTGGTGTTGCACTCGGCCACCAAGTACCTCAATGGCCACTCCGACATGGTCGGCGGCATGGTGGTGGTCGGCGACAACGCCGAGCTGGCCGAGCAGATGGCCTTCCTGCAGAACTCCATTGGTGGCGTGCAGGGCCCGTTTGACAGCTTCCTGGCCCTGCGTGGCCTGAAGACCCTGCCGCTGCGCATGAAGGCGCATTGCGCCAACGCGATGGCGCTGGCCACCTGGCTGGAAACCCACCCGGCAGTGGAAAAGGTGATTTACCCGGGCCTGGCCTCGCACCCGCAGCACGCGCTGGCGGGCAAGCAGATGGCCGGCTACGGCGGTATCGTCTCGATCGTGCTCAAGGGCGGTTTTGAAGCGGCCAAGCGTTTCTGCGAACGCACCGAGCTGTTCACCCTGGCCGAATCCCTCGGCGGCGTGGAAAGCCTGGTCAACCACCCGGCGGTGATGACGCACGCCTCGATCCCGGTGGCTCGCCGCGAGCAGTTGGGCATCAGCGATGCGCTGGTGCGGTTGAGCGTGGGGGTTGAGGATGTGGGGGATTTGCGGGTGGATCTGCAGCGTGCGTTGGACTGAATCGATGGCAACTGTCGACGGACGCGGGCCTTTTCGTGATTTTTGGGATCACCGCACCTTGCTTTTACGGATGGTGAAGCGGGATGTAAAGGGGCGTTATCAAGGATCGATCTTTGGTTCATTGTGGTCGTTTGCAACACCGCTACTGTTGCTGGGAGCCTATTGGTTCTTTCTGGGCGTAGTGATGCAGGCGCGGTTTGGAAGTACGCCTCAAGTTGCTTACCCCGTGGTGTTGTTCTCTGGCTTGGTAATCCACCTGTTTTTTTCGGAGGTTATCGGGCGTGCATCGGGTCTGATCTTCGAGCACGCGACGTATGTAAAGAAGGTGGTGTTTCCGTTGAGTGTGTTGCCCTGGATGACACTGGCGACGGCGGTTTTCCATTTGGGTGTAAACCTATCCATCCTGTTGGTGGGCCAACTTCTTATCGTGGGAAGCGTGCCGCCAACTTGGCCGCTCGTCTTTGTTGTACTGCTGCCGACGGTGCCTCTGCTGTTGGGTGTGTCTTGGGGCCTTTCGGCATTCGCGGTATTCCTGCGGGATATCCAGCAGATGGTGCCGCTGGTACTGACACTGATGATGTTTTGCAGTCCAATATTCTTCCCGGTTGAAATGGTGCCCGAAGGCTATCGGCCATTTTTGTACTTGAACCCCACCACAGTAGTCATCCAGGAGGTTCGCGCAGTTGCTATCTATGGTGATCTGCCCAATTTCCAGGTGCTGGGCATCTACTCGCTTGTGGCGCTGCTTGTGATGAGCTGCGGCTATTGGATATTTTCACGCACGCGAAAAGGATTTGCTGATGTGCTCTGATCACATCATTGTTGATGTTGGCCAGGTAGATAAGAGTTTCCTGCTCTACGAGAAGCCTTCGCATCGGCTTTGGCAGATGTTGTTGGGGAAGCGGAAGGAATTCTATCGGGAACATCGGGTGTTGAAAGGAATCACCTTTCAAGTGCCGCGAGGACAGACACTTGGTTTGGTGGGGCGCAATGGTGCGGGTAAGTCAACCCTCCTCAGCATCTTGTGTGGCACGCTTACGCCAAGTTCGGGAAGTGTGGAAGTCCGCGGACGCGTAGCTGCACTCTTGGAATTGGGCGCTGGCTTCAATCCGGAGCTGACCGGTAGGGAGAACATTGATCTATGTGCCCAGATCTATGGGCTCTCGGAAGAGCAGATCCGGAATCGTAGTCCGTCGATCATTAAATTTGCCGATATAGGTGAATACATTGATCGGCCGGTCAAGACTTATTCCAGCGGCATGTTTACCCGCCTTGGTTTTTCTGTTGTCGCCCACGTCGATGCTGATGTGCTGATTGTCGACGAGGCACTTGCCGTCGGCGATGCTTTTTTCGTCCAGAAATGCATGCGTTACCTGCACGCGTTCCGGGAAAATGGCGGTACCTTGGTATTTGTCAGTCACGATATGGGGGCAGTGACAGCGCTGTGCGATCGGGTGATCTGGCTTAAGGATGGGGCGGTTCATATGGATGCGCCGCCGAAAGAAGTGGCTGCTGCCTATCTGGCGGATCTGTATACCCCAGACGCTGAATTGCCCGAGGCTGGTCAACAGCAGCTTTCTGGTTCGGATGAGGATGCGGAAGCAGAAGAGGTCGATGGTCGAGCTGAGTGGTTGAATCACACATCGCTGCGCAATGACATCCAGCTCGCTCCATTCGTTGCGTCGCATGATTTCGGGGTTCGTGGTGCAGAGTTCGTCAAGGGCGGCCTATACGATAGAAATGGTGCTCGATTTACATGGATCGTTGGCGGGGAGCGCGTTGATCTGCGGCTTCGAGTTCGCGCATTGACGGCAATACGTTCATTGATCGTTGGTTTTGTCATCAAGGACCGGCAGGGGCAGCCGTTGTTTGGTGACAATAGTTACCTGACCTATCGTGCTGCTCCGATAGCTGCGGCACCCGGGGATGTTGTTGATTTTTCATTTCAGTTTCGTATGCCAGTGCTTCCCGCAGGCGACTATGCATTGAGCGTCGCGGTTAGTGATGGGGTGCAGGAGGATCATGTCATGCATCAGTGGGTGCACGATGCGATGATTCTCGTCAGTCGGGCCAGTAGCGTTGCGACAGGGTTGATCGGCATCCCGATGCTCGGGATCAGTCATTCGCGGATTGAGAACAAAGGGGGCGAGGGTGCGGAAGAATAACTTCGATGCAGTGCGTATCATCGCGGCGCTAGTGGTGATCTTTGGTCACGCGCACCCGCTGTCGACTCAGCCAGATCCGGTGTTGTTGGGGAATTCTGTGCAGAGTGTTGCGGTAAAGATATTTTTCGTGATCAGCGGATTCTTGGTGGCAAAAAGTTGGTGGTCTGATCCGCATTTGGGTAGATTTCTATTGCGTCGTGGTCTTCGCCTATTTCCCGCGCTAATTGTCCTGCTTGCGTTGACCGTGCTGGTGCTTGGGCCGATGTTTACGACGCTACCCTTGCGTCAGTATGCGATGGACGGCTCAACAATTCGTTACTTTCTTTATAACGTGGTGCTTTATCCAGTCTATGGGTTGCCGGGAGTTTTTTCGGATAACCCATACCCGAATGCGGTGAACGGCTCGCTATGGAGTCTTCCCGTTGAAGTGTCGATGTATCTTCTGCTGCCTGTTCTTGCTGCGATCTCTGCTTTGACAAAGAGCCGTACGGTCTTTGTCATGCTGTCGCTGATCGGGATAGCATTGAGTGTTCGCTATCTACATTCCTCGCCGGCAGAAAATCAGGTGGTCTTGTGGGGTACCGGGTCTCGATCTGTTGCCGATGTAGGGCCTTACTTCTTCCTGGGGGCTATCGTCGCCGCCACGCCTTTGCAGCGGATGCTTGATCCAGGGATGGCGCTGTTTGTGGTCGCGATCGTCGCACTTTTTCAGTTGCCGCAGTATTGGATGCAGCAGCTGGTGCTGATGATTGCGCTCCCCTATGTCGTGCTTTCCTTTGCGACAACGGCCACTGCAAAAATTTCGGAGGCTGGACGCTTTGGTGACCCCTCCTACGGTATCTACCTGTATGGGTTTCCGGTTCAACAGGCATTGTTTGCTGTCGGTGGCCCAAGTATGGGGCCTCTTGAGAACACCGCTTTCGCGGTTCCGATCGTGGTTGCACTTGCATATGCGTCATGGCATGCGGTTGAGAAGCGCGCCCTGACGTTCAAGCCTGTCAAACCTGTAGCACGCGGAATCGTACCTTCGAAGGAAATTACCTCGTCATGAAAGATTGCATCCTGATCACCGGCGGCGCTGGCTTCATTGGTAGCGCGCTCTCCCATCTGCTTCGTGCGGAAGACGCGCGGCCAATTGTTGCTATAGACAACCTTCATCCGCAGGTGCATCCAAGCCGTGCACGCCCAGTCGATCTGCATCCGGATGTGGAGCTGATTGTCGCGGACATTTGCGAGCCTGACACTTGGAATGCCTTCATGGCCGAGTGGCGCCCCTCCCTGGTTGTGCATTTGGCTGCCGAGACCGGCACGGGGCAATCGCTCAGCGAGGCCTCTCGGCATACGCACGTAAACGTCACTGGCACTGCACGTATGCTGGATGCGTTTGCTGCTGCTGGTCACGTGCCGGAGAGGTTCACACTTACCAGTAGCCGCGCGGTATACGGCGAAGGGGTGTGGCGGAATGCGGATGGTGCTTTGATACAGCCGGGGCAGCGTTCCAAGAGGATGCTTGATGAGGCCCAGTGGGATTTTCCCGGTGCGGTCGCGCTGCCGTTCTGTGCGGGCTTCACGCCGCCGAACCCCACCAGCGTCTATGGGGCCACCAAGCTGGCACAGGAGCACATTCTCAATGCGTGGGCGCTGAGTTTTGGCGTGGATGTAGCAATCCTTCGGCTGCAGAACGTGTACGGAGCGGGCCAGTCATTGGATAACCCCTATACCGGTATCGTGTCGCTGTTCTCGCGCTTGGCCAAAGCAGGAAAAAGCATTCCACTGTATGAAGATGGATTGATGAGGCGCGACTTCGTCTATATCAGTGATGTTGCTCGTGCGGTTTTGGCTGCTACGCGCGAACCTTCAGCTGTGGGGCATGTGTTCGATATCGGCTATGGCCAACCATCGACAATTTCCGATCTTGCAACCACGGTTGCCCGCCATTACGGTGCGCCTGCGCCACATGTCTGTGGTAAATACCGCAATGGTGACGTTCGCCATGCGGGATGCGACATTGAGAATTCGCGCCAACTTGGCTGGGTGCCGGAAGTAACAATGGAAGAAGGTGTTGCCCAGCTTTGTAACTGGATTGATGTTCGCCTTTCTGGAGAGACCGTCTGATGGCATCTGAGTCGCTGCCCACTCTGGGTCGCTTGCGTGTGCATTCAATCCTATATGGGAACGAAGCACATCGTATTGATCAGGCAGTTGCGCATTTGGAGCGCGCAGCGCATGTTGCGCTTGCTGCTGGCGTTTTTGATCGCGTCGAGCTGGCGTATGGAGACTGTTCTTCGCGGGATGTACTCCGGGAAACGGTACTTGCGCACAATCAGGGCGAATCTGCACTGGCGGCGGTTGAGTACCATTTCTTTAATGAGAATCTCGGCTCTGCACAAGGGCATAATCGCCTCCTCGATCTGGGCAATTCCGAGTATGTGTTGATCATGAATCCCGACATCATGATGGCACCGAATGCGATCGTGGAGCTTGCTCGGGCTTTCTCCGATCAGAAGGTCGGCATGGCGGAAGCCAAGCAGCTTCCCATTGAGCACCCCAAACAATACGATCCCGCGACAGGTGATACCGCCTGGGCGGCGACGGCTTGCACACTGATTTCTCGTAGGGTTGCCAGCGCACTGGCTGGCTTCGATCACGAGACGTTCTTCCTGTATTGCGATGATGTCGATTTTTCATGGCGTGTGAAGCTTGCTGGCTATCGCGTTGTTTATTGCCCTGCAGCTTCGGCGTTTCACGACAAGCGACTTGGGGAGGGTGGGCAGTGGAGTGTTGGTTGGGCCGAGAAGTATTACTCTGCTGAAGCCGCTATGTTGCTCGCATACAAATACAGCCGAGAGGATCTGGCCGAGCAGATGCTTACGTATTTCGAGAAAAGCGGTGACGCTGTCTGGTTGAAGGCGGCAGAAGAATACACGCGGCGGAAGCAAGCTGGCGAGCTGCCGGAACAACTGGATGCGGCTCACAAAGTTGCAGTTTTCACCAATGGCGCATACGCCAATCACCGGTTCACAATGTGATGGAAATCTACGACAACGGTTTCTCCGACCAGAACGTGTACGGGCATATCGCCGAGCTGTTCGCGCGCTTCCAACCTATTGAGGGTAGTTACTTCCTTGACTTTGGTTGCGGCTTCGGGCGGCTGGCTGAAGTGATCGAGGCGCGACACTCGGTCAAATACGTAGGGTTTGATATCAACCAGCCGGGCTTGGAATCACTTCGAGCACGCGGCTTTGAAGCACACTATGCTGATCTTGGTGATGCGGACGCAGCGTACGATCAATTGCTCAGCGTTTTGCCGAAAGATGCCAAGATTGCAGCGATGTGTACGATTGACACGCTTGAGCATCTCCCCGATCCGCTCTCTGCATTGCGTCTGTATGCCAAGATTGGGCGAGGACAGTCAGTGCCCTTGCTGGTATCCGTACCCAACGCAGCCCATGCTGATATCGGCGCGAAGCTGGCAATAGGCCGCTTCGATTACACCGAAGCTGGCTTGCTAGATCATACCCACATGCAGTATTTCACCAGTGAGCGTTTCACTGCTCTGATGCGTGACGCTGGCTGGCATGAAGTTCATCGTAATGATGTCTCAATGATGAGGAGTGACCAGCATTTTCCTGCGCAACTGCCGGTGCTTGCCACCAAGGCTCCGTTGGCCAAATTGCTGTTTGGGCTGCGTGAGCAGGCTGATGAGTACGGGTATGTAAACCAGTTTGTGCGTGCTTTCCTTCCGGGGCCGATGAGCGCCCAGAGGCATGTCCCCTATGTTGAGGACCGCGAAGCTGAGGGCGCTCCGTTCCTTACGGTTGTCATTCGCACAGTTGGTCGCCGGCTTGAAACATTGCGAGAGTCGCTTCTTTGCCTCTCGGCACAGACAAGCCAAGATTTTGAGGTGGTAATTGCAGGGCACAATCTCGACATCGAACGGCAGATTGCTGTCGAGGGATTGATCGACGAGTTGCAATCCGGGGTCCGGAGCAGGGTGCGCTTGCTTGTTGTGGAGGGCGGCGGGCGTTCGGCTCCGCTGAATGCAGGATTCTTGGCAGCTACTGGTCGATATGTGGCCGCTTTCGATGACGACGATCTGGTTTTTGGCGATTGGGTGGAGACATTCAAGCGGCTGGAAGAGACCAATCCAGGCCAGTTGTTACGTGCCTCGGCCGTGGCGCAGGATTGGGACCGTGTTCGCCGGGGTACTCAGGGCATAGCATCTCGGGCATTAAGCGGTATGCGCGCGTTGTATCCAGATAAATTCGAGTTGCTGGCCCATGTGGTGGAGAACCGCACGCCACTACATTCCATTGCGTTCCCTCGCGTCTTGTTTTCCGATCTTGGCTATCGTTTTGATCCAGAACTTAGCACTGCAGAAGACTGGGATTTGATTATTCGTGTAGCTCCGCTGTCAGGCGTGGCGTCTGCGAAGAACATCACTGCGCTTTATCGTCTTTGGAAAGATGGAGATAACTCAGCGGCCGCGCATGACCAGTTCGAGTGGCAAAGCAATTACTTCAAAACGCTTCGGAAGATCAATGATTCTCCACTGCTGCTGCCGGCGGGATCCGCAGCCAAGCTGCGGCGTATGTACATGACGCTGGAGCGCCTTCAGGGGCGTGTCGATCTCGATCCTGATAGTACTGTCATCGCTGATCCTTCGATGCATGATGCTGAACGAATCGAGCAGCTTCGCGAGCGCTATCATGAATTGATTCACTCGATGTCGTGGCAGTTGACGGCTCCGTTACGCGGTGCCAGCAGATTGTTGCGTAGGCAGCCTAGGGTAAGCCAGCCGAAGGTTTGGGCGATGTCGGAGCAGGACCTGGACTTTCATATTCGCCAGATTCTGGCATCGACGTCTTGGCGATGGGCTGGCGTGCTCAGGGTTTTAAGGCGGAGATAATGAGATGCACGAGCAGCTGATTCATTGGATTGATGTGTGATTAGCTGATCGACCTGCCTTCAGGGAAATGAATTGTGGCTCAGTTTGTACTTATTCTTACATGCTGTCTTTTGGCTTGGCTGAGCGCCCGCTTCGTAAAGGGAGAGGGGGAGTTCTCTATTCCAGCTGGCTTCACAATCTTCTGGGGCATGGTCACATGCGTCGGATATGCGCTTAGTGGGTTGGGATTGTTCGGATCGGCATGGTCATGGGCGAGCGGGCTGGTTATATCCGGCGCAGCTCTGTTTGCCCTGCAACTGTATTTTCCAAAGACTCGATTAAGCTCTCCGTCGCTGCTCGTGCCGTCGGGCCTTTTGAGAGTGGCCGTATGGTGGCTGGCGGCTGTTGCGTTGACCTGTTTCTTCATGCAGCTGCTGATTGTGTTGGCGAGCGCGCCGCATAATAGCGATAGCATGACGTATCACATGCCGCGTGTCGGTTACTACCTGCAGCACGGTACCGTTGCCTGGTTTGAGGCAAATTTCTGGGCTCAGCAGATGCACCTGAAGAACAGTGCGGTCGCGATGAGTCTGCTTGTGCTCGCATCGGATGGCTGGAGTAATGCCGCACAGTTTCTGCAGCTGTCTTCATGGCCGGTATTGGTTGCTGCGTTGTATGGGATATCGATACGGCTTGGGGTTGCTCGATCCGCCGCATTGCTGACCGCGCTTGCTGGCGGACTCATCAATGAAGTGCTGATGCAGGCCACAACAACTCAGGACGATCTGTACATAGCCGCTCTCTGCGCGTGTTATCTCT
This sequence comes from Stenotrophomonas sp., assembly GCF_032066555.1. Taxonomy (GTDB): domain Bacteria; phylum Pseudomonadota; class Gammaproteobacteria; order Xanthomonadales; family Xanthomonadaceae; genus Stenotrophomonas. The sequence goes on along the minus strand of NZ_DAMBKV010000006.1, from coordinate 152,366 downwards.
ATGCGGGTATCTGCGTCTTGCAGGGTGGTGGGGCAAAATACTGGTTGCTTGCATTTACATCTGCGGGACTGGCATTTGGTACAAAAAGCAGTGCGCTCTTGCCTGCACTATCAGCCTCTCTGACATTGGCTTGCTTGGCATGGGCAATCGACTCCGAGCGCCGGCTGGGGGAGCGTCTTAGGTCGCTGACTTCTGTTGCGTTGGCTTGTCTGCTTGGTGGTCTAGTATTCGGCATACCTGCGGGTTATCTTGAAAATCAGCGGCTTTATGGCTCCCCTCTCGGGGATGCTGCCGTCATGGCGAGCAAAACGCTTGACGGCGCCAGTATTGGCGATCACTTCCGTCTAGGCGTGGTCAATGCAGGCCGCTTCGCAGTTGATTTTATAGATCCGTCTGGCCTGCCAGCGGATAAACACATTGTCGAGGCCGTGCGAACGGTTCGGGGTTGGGCCGGAGCAGGCTTGCAGGAAGTTGGGGTTGATCTTGCTGAAGCACCTACGCTTGATGGCTCATATGTGCTGAGCGAAGGACGATTTCAGGCTCATGAAGATTTCGCGTACTGGGGGCCTTGGGGATGGCTTTTCTTTCTGCCGCTGACTGCTTTGGCGTTCTGTGTGCAGGGATGGCGTAAAGTGGCGGTGTCGTTGGCGATTGGTTCCGTCTGCTTCTGGGGGCTTCAATCATTTTTGGGTGTATACGACCATTGGCGCGGCCGCTATTTTATTCAGGTTATTATATTCGTCGCTCCAATGGCGGCTGCGGGCGCCGCGTTCTCTTCACGGCAGCGGTTCGGGCGATGTCTACTTGTGATAGTGATTTTGATTTGTAGCGTGGCTTCGGTTGGCGCAATCGTCCGTCGACAGGCATCACCCTGGCTCACCACGCTGAAGATGGACTGGACGCAGCAAGTAACGCGAAACTCCCCTTGGCTCGATCCGGTATTTCGACGAATTGACTCCTTTGTTCCGCAGGAGGCCTCGTTGATCGTTTCATTGAATATGGCATTCAGTGAGTTTCCGCTCTTTGGAGAGCGTATGACCAGATCGTTGTATCCCGCTCCGAATCGGAGGGTGCTGGACGGTCTTCTAGAGAAAAACGTTGCGGATTATATAGTTTTCAATCAGATATTGCTGCCGATGAGCAGCGATTGCTATCTCGGTGGGGGCTACTATTTGCGGCGGACAGATGGACTGCCTGTTAATGGTTGTTCGGTTTCTTGGGTTAAGCGTTTGGCAGATATCGATAAAGTGGCAGATGCCGTGGAAAAATATCGATCCGAACACGGAAGCTATCCGATCTCTCTTGGTTGGGATGGGTTCCAAAGCCGTTGGGGCGATCCCAGCGCGGTATGGGTCAAGAATGTCGCGCCGAGATATATTGCGCAGTTGCCGGTCGCTTCCCGCGAGCGTGCAGATGATTGGGCCATGTATCTCTATCGCTCTGATGGAGTAGATTACAAGCTGATCGTTCTCGCTGCTGATGATGGAGCGGAGGTTAAACGTTATTTTCCTGGGCGGATGGATGATGCCAGAGTAAAAGGCGTATACGGACGTTGGAGTCCGGGCGCCGGGGAGTGGGCTTGGAGCGAAGGGGCATCGTTCAAATGAGATTTGACCTGCCGGTTGACCACCTTCCAGCTTTTTCAATGATTTAGTAGTTAAGAAGTTCGGCGAAACTGATCCCGAGCGGAGAGGTGGTTTGCCAGAACACCGAAGAGCAGAGTGCCTTTGCCCTGTGTCAAGCCGAGGGTGGTACATCGGTCGGTGAGGCGTGTCGAAAGATGTGTAATGCCCCCCCTGAAAATCCGCTCGGGTGTTAGCCCATAGGGGGGGGGATGAGCGAAATGATGGAATAAGAGATCGAGCGCTGGACCGTGCGGCGCAAGTCGGCGGCGGTCCTTGAGATCATTCAGGAAAAGCTGTCGTTAGCTGATGGAAGCCGTCAGTTCAATCTGACCCTGACCGAGATCGAAAGCTGGGTCGAGGACGGTAAGCGCTGCATGGAGAACGCACTGCGAGCCAAGCCGGAGGATGTGCGGGAGCCGTACGAACGCCAGCTCAAGGACCTGCAGGAAGCCTACGGCGAGGCAATGCTGGAGATCCGTGCGAGAAAAGAGCTGGCCTCCTTTCTGGGAAAGGAGGAGAGCTGATGCTTTCGGTCCAGCAGGGCTTGAAGAAAGAGGGTTTCTCGGTGCCGATGACCAAACTATGCCGGTGGTTTGAGGTGGCCCGCCGCACGACGTACTACAAACCCATCCGGGTGCCGGCGAAGGTCAAGGCCGAGCTGGCCGCGCCGATCAAGGAAATGATCGAGGCCGAGCCCTCGTTTGGTTACCGCACAGTGGTCGCGTTGCTTGGCATGAACAAGAACGCGGTGCAGCGCACCTTCCAGCTCAACGGGTGGCAGGTCCGCAAACGGGCGCTGGGGCATCGGCCCAGGATCGAAGCCAATATCTCCCATGCCGAACTTCCGGATCAGCGCTGGGCCACGGACCTGTGTCGTGTATGGGGTGGCATGGATGGCTGGCTGGCTCAGCCTGGCGCTGGTGATCGACTGTCCTACCCGACAACTACTGTACTGTCACGCACCGGCCGGGCCGCCACCGTCTCCGCCGCCCTGGGGCAAGCCCTGATCACGCGCTACAGCACAGTGGGGGAGGGCGGGAGCTTTGTTCTGACAATGGCCTGGTCTTCACCGGTCGCGACTACACCCGACTGATACACAGCTACGGCTTGAAGCAGGAGTTCATCACCCCGCACTGCCCACAGCAAAACGGGATGCTCGAACGCGTTGTATGGACCTTGAAGGAGCAGTGCGCGCATCGACAACGCTTTGAGAGCCAAATTCACGCTCTGCGGATGATTGCTGACGGGATCGCCTTCTACAACCAGCAGCGCCCGCATCAGGCGCTGAAGATGACGAGCCCGGACGCGGCTTACGCCGCTACATTAACCGCGTGACCTGAGCAGAAAGCGGTGGGTCATTACAGATACGTTGAATGCCCGGCGAGAGCGGGCTAAGGATCAATGAGATCCACAATAGGTTCTATGTGCATGTGCCAATTGTAATGATCTGTTGCTTGCGGTGGCGCATACAGTTGCGACCGATAGTAACAAAAAGTGACGACGATGCCGCCCCCGGCATCATATGCTGCTACATTACCTGCTTGTTCTTGGTGGAACTAAGGGGGAATTACTGCTGTTTCACTAGATGGTAAATAGGCGTGGTATCAAGGACGCCGGATAGGCTGTATGGCCCTGTCCAGATGCCCCCTTTTTAAAAGTATTCGCAATGCCGTGGGCTAGCCCCCCACCCGCGCTGGAGTTATGGTCCGGCCGGCGATGATGAGGGTCGTTTCAAATGATTTCAAAGATGCATACTGCAACTCTTGCTCTGTCGATCTTGATTTTGATTGCAAGTCAGTGTATGGACAAGCGTTGCTTTAAAATCAAGTTTTTTCTGTCAGCCGTACTTCTTGTTTCTGTAGTGACCTGGTTCTTTCTGGATACTTTAAGTGGCAACGGATTTGACTACGCCACGCTGTATCATCTTCGAACTGGGTTGACAGGCGCAGGGGTTGGTGATTTCAAATATCAAATTGCGCAATATATGGGCGCTGTCATTGCAGTAATAGCTTTCTCTGCCGGCGCAGCATGGGTTTCAATTCGCTTATCTAGAGTTAGTGGTTTTTTTATTGGGTTGTACAGTGTCGCAGCGGCCGCCATATTTGCGATAAGTCCGTTGACGCTGGACTTTGTTAAGTTGGCTGAGTTTATGAAGGCCGATGATTCTGGCGGTATATCGAAGCTGCAAGCTGAATATGTCAGGCCGGTGGCGAAGGAAAATTCGTTCAAGAAGAAGAATATCGTAATAGTTTACGCAGAGAGCCTCGAGCGTACTTATCTCGATCAGAAATCATTCCCTGGATTGATGCCGAATATACAGCGCCTGGCTGCCGGTGCAAGCGACTACACCGATGTTCGTGCTTCTGATGGGACCGGTTGGACAATCGCCGGTATTGTCGCATCAATGTGCGGTGTGCCGCTTACTGTCTGGAGACCGGAAGACGCCAACGAGCTCGGTAGATTGAACAATTTCCTTCCGGGCGCATCTTGCATCAGCGATTTCCTGTCAACGGCGGGCTATAGCTTGGAATTTATGGGTGGCGCAGATAGTGAGTTCGCCGGGAAAGCCAAATTCCTGTCGGGGCATGGTTTTACCTCGGTTCGTGATAGAAACTATTTCAAAGGCATGAACCTGCCTGCTCAGGATTTCTCCAGTTGGGGGCTTCACGATGATGTTCTACTTGAACAAGCGGGCACTCGGTTCGATGAACTATCTGGAAAAGATTCCCCGTTTCTGTTAAGCGTTCTTACACTTGATACTCATCACCCTAGTGGCCATGTTCCAAAGGCTTGCGGTGACATGGAGTATGCAGGACTTGATGAAAGGTTCCCGATTCTGGATGCGGTCGCGTGTTCTGATCTGCTGATTTCTCGCTTTGTTGACAGAATACTAGCGGGGCCTTACGCGAACGACACGATAGTGGTGCTGCTGTCCGACCATCTCGGGATGCCGAATGATGCGCGAAAGATCCTCGAATCGATGGATCGTCGTAATTTGTTGCTGCTCTTTGATTCAGACATCGCTGCAGGAAAAGTTTCCGCACCCGCAACCAGCGTGGACGTCGGTGCGATACTGCTTTCTGCATTGACCGGGAGTGATGCTGGGGTAGGCTTTGGTCGCGTGCCACAGGGGGGGGCGTCTGACGGACTATCCAGGGCGCTGTTCGAAGGCGAGGACGTCGGTCATTACCATGCATTCGCGCAGGGTCTTTGGCAGCTTGATAAAGGAAACGCTGTTCATCTTTTAAAAGACGGTCTCCTGAAAGTCGGAAATCAGGAAATATCACCTCCATTCAGTTTGGTGATTGGGGATGGGGGGCGGGCGAATGAATTATCGCTGGGTGCTGATGTTTCCGAAATGACTTCGCGGGGCGTTGATTGGGTTTACGTCAATTATTGTGCTGCCTTTGGTCCGGATACTCCCGCTGAGTTATGTGCTCTGGAGTCTACTGCAACTGGAGAGCAATACCTTTATAAACAAAAAGATCTGGTGCGCGGGATTGATTTTAGACGCGACCGACCTGTGACAAGAAAAGCGCAGGTTAAGATAAGCAGTGGCTTTATCGTGCGCAATCACTTTGAAAGTGACTATCCGTACCTGATCAAGGGCGTGGTCGACAAAGGTAGCGTTTTCTCCCCGCTTGAGGAGGGGGTTCTTTTCAACGGCCCATTTGTAAAGATGCCAGCGGGAAAGTATCGTGTGATTGTGAATGGCCGGGCATCAGCCGCATCATCTGCGTGGGCAGATGTTATTGCAGATGGCGGAGGGTTGGTGCTTGCCCGCGGGCCTCTGCGCTCTTCTGATGCCCAGTCCTATGATATATATCGCGAAGATTTCAATATCGACAAGGATGTTGAAAATCTAGAGGTTCGCGTTTATGTCGGCAAGGAAGATGCGGTTCGTGTCGATAGTTTTTCCGTGGTTCCGCTCTGAGTGTTTCTGTTGAGAGGGTGCGCTGGGCTGAAGTCGGCGTAGTCCATGCCGACAGGGCGGTTTTCCGTCGTGTCGGCATATTTCAAGATAATTGCTGCCGTTAGGCGGCGGGCGTTATGTCCATTTCGCTGAGGTTGGGGTGGCTACCGCACGCCGTGTTCTGCTGCGAAAATATTCAATCGCTCGTGCTAAGAACTGGGGCCTGCTCAAGATGAGTAGCGCGTTTGCGCTGATCAGTAAGCAGTTGCATTGCGACGATTGCAGGCAGCAGCATAATAAACGGAGCAAGGTGCTTCTCAAACTCGTAGTATCCATCGCCCAAGACCACAAAAAGAGGAGCCCCAATGCAGAAGTATAGGGTCGCGAACAGGGAGGATTTGTTCGGCCGTAGGGCAAACAATGTCAATAGCGTTATACAGGCAAGCTGAAAGGCAGGTTCTGCCAGGGTTGCCAGCATGGGACCCGTAGCTCTTTTGTTGATATCGGGACGAAGGTGTCTGAGCGAATAATCCGACCGCCATGCCATTGCAATCGTATTGCTCAATAAGTATTTGGCAATCGTGGCATGAGTCACGACGTCACGTAAGTACCTGCTCGGTCTGCCGCGTTCAAGCGCTTCCTTGATCTGCTGAACGCGAGCGGCTGTGGTGCCGGGAGTCCAGCGCTCTGAGGAAATCTGGACGCCTGTCGGCCAGTAGCTCTCTCCCAGTAAAGGCATAGTGGCATCCGCCTCGAACTTCATTGTTCTCTTTTGCAGCAAGGGCCTGTTTTCTTGAAAGTATGCGAGACGTTCTTCGAATGTGCTTGCGGGCCAGCTGGCGGATGATTGCAGGGCCCAGCCGATCCCGTTATAAGCACGATTGAAATTATTGACAGCCGACATTCCCCCCGTGTTCGAAAGGTGAACTTGGTAGCTCATACATACCGTAACAAGAAGCGCGCTGGCAGCGATTCTCGACCGCACGCGAGGGGTGGTTCTATTGGTTGTCGGGGAAAGCAAGATGAATACTGTCAGAGGAAGGAAATAGAGCATTTGCGCTTTGCAGAGCAAGATTGCCGTGGCGCTGACGAGGTAAAGAGCCAGTTTGCCCTTTGTTCTGAGACTTATGACCCCCGCGGTAAATAGTGGGCAAAGCGCCAGTACAAGGGCCTCTTCGTAGAGCGATCTGAAGTAGGCTGAGTAAACCGTCAGGCAGAGGCACAAGCTGAAGATGATAACCAGACCTGGCTTATGGTCGGGGAACGACTGCCCTATTTGTTTGACCAGAAATAAAGTACCGATCCAGAAAATTGTAAGCAATGCCGACACCAATAGCCCCATCGGCATGTGTCCGGCGTTGGCTGACTTGGCCAGCCATCCTGCCGTAAAGCCGGTGGCAGCCATCAATGAATCAGGCGCGACTTTAGGAGCTGCATCAAAAGAGTAGCTATCTTCCAGTGCCCGCCAACCAACGGTTGTTATTGGCATGGATTGGTGAACGCGAAGATAATCGCCATTATTTACCATTCCCGATTTCGGAAAGGCAATTAGCGATACCAATAAAACCAATGCAAGTAATAGGTAGGGGTAGATTGATGAGTGCTTTGCCGTTTTGTAACTCATTTATCGAAATACGAGTCGTCGGTCCAGCTGATACTTGACTGCGTAGCCTATTGTCAGTCCGACTATCCCACCTAGGTAGCGCATAAGGTCAGATTCGAATGCAAACGCGAACATCAGCTCAGTTGCCCAGAAAATTGAAGTTGTAATCAGGCCTGTTGCAGCGTAGAGGAGGAACGTGGTCACGCCTTCCCTGGTGTTCTGACTGACGTGTGAAAATACTATTTTCTTGTCAAGGATGTACTTGCAAAGAAGGCCCGCCGCAGTGCCGGTCAGTATCGATACGGGGATGGAGTTGGGTCCAGAATAGATTGCTGTCGCAATTGCTTGAGCGCCGATATTGACTGCGATGGAGATGACGGCGAATGCGAAGTACAGAACTATAAGCGTATTGCGTGTCACAGCTTTATCCGGCGAAAGATGGGTTCAGGAATATTCTTGATGATCTGCATGATTCCCCACCAAAACCACGGTAGATAAGCCACTGATTTGCGCCGGTCAATTGCCGAGATTATTCCGTGAGCGACACTCTCCGGGCTCGCCCAAAGCGGGCCTTTTTTAAAAGAGGCGGTCATAGGCGTATCAACGAAGCCTGGCTTGATCGTCAATACATTGATTCCTTGACTTTGCAGGCGCTGTCCAAGTCCGCTCAAATAGGCAGTGACAGCGGCCTTTGCGCTGCCATAGATATAGTTGCTTGATCGTCCGCGATCACCTGCGACCGAGGAAATTACGGCGAGGGTGCCGCCTGTCTGCAGGAAAGCGGAGGCTGTATTCGACAGTGCAATGGTCGCTGTTCCGTTGATGTGGAATTCCTGCAAAGCCAAAGTGGTCGATTCTTCACATGTCGCTTGGCACGGTAGCGTGCCGTGCGCGATCAATACTATGTCGATGCCACCCATTGACAGGTTTGCATTCTGAATCATCTCTTCATGAGCAGCTACTTCTGCGACATCCATCAGGTGAATGTGGCAATGCGCCGCGCCACGTACCTGTAAGTCAGCACGAATGATGTTCAATCTCTCTTCATTGCGACCTACGAGGTAAAGGCTTGCGTTACGCTGGGCGTAACGACGCGCGGTCGCCTCAGCGATGGCTGAAGTCGCGCCTATGATTAGAACTCTTTGCATGATTGCTCCATTACACGGCGCCAGAAGCCAGAGGAAAAGCGCGGATCGATATGCGCCGCGAAATCGGTGAGGTGTTTCTCATAACCAGAAGCAAAAAGGGCTGGCGGCATCCGTGCATCTTTAGCTGGATACAGTGTGCCGCCTGCGATGGTGACGATTGAGTCAAGTCGATCAAGAAGCCTGAATACGTCGGGTCCCGTGTTTGGGAAATCCAGTGCCAAGGTTGCGCCTGGCCGGGGGAAAGAAAGCATGCCTATTGCCGGGATATTTCCGAACTCTTTTAGTACGGCAAGAAATGACCCCAGGCCGGCGCGCGAGATCTCCGCCAGCAATTCGGAAACAGCATTGTGAGCTTGATCCGGTGGTAAAACACATTGATACTGGAGAAAACCCCGCGGGCCGTACATCCGATTCCAATGGGCAATACCATCCAACGGATAAAAATAACTCTGGTAGTGGGCGAATGAACGTTTACTGCGCGATAATTGCCGCCAATAGTAGGCGGTGTTGAACGGGCGCAACGTAATTCTGTTTACCAGTGATATAGGTGGAGTTACTGGAATGGAGATTTTTTGGGCAGAGCCGGGAGTTGAAGATAAGCCAGGGCCGGTGGCGTGATCAGCGCGGATGAAATGACCTCTTCCTGCGCGCTTGCCGGACGCAAGGCAGTCTATCCAAGCGACCGTGTATTCGTATGTTTCGCTGGACGCCTTGGATAAAAGGAAAAATTCATCGAGCGTGTCGAAACGAATCGATTCGGCTTCCATCCAAGGGCCGGGGACTTGCCGAAGTTGGATTTCTGCCCAGGTAATCATGCCGGTCAAACCAAGGCCACCCACCGTCGCCGCAAAAAGGCCGCTGCGGTCAATTGGCGTTAGTGTCTGTCGGGACCCATCACTGCGGAGCAGTTCCAATGCCAGGATATGATTGCCAAAACTCCCGGCGCGATGATGGTTTTTTCCATGCACATCATTGGCGATTGCGCCGCCCACAGTGACGAATCGGGTGCCGGGAGTAACAGGTAGGAACCAGCCTAGTGGCAAGGCCAGCTCAATGATCTCCGATAGGGTAACTCCGGCCTCGCAGCGAATGATGCCACTGCTGCGGTCGAAAGAAATCATGTGGTCGAGGCTGCGGCCTGTCAGTATGGTATTGCCGGGGTTCAGGCAGCTGTCACCGTAACTTCTGGCGTTGCCTTGCGTCAGCAACGAACCCTCTACTTGAGGCAATTGGGCACTCCTGGAAAGCAGCGGGACGATGCGCTGCTTTACCAACGGGTAGTTTCCCCAAGATCTTCCGGCTGTTCTCATATTGCGATAAATGCAACGACTACCGCAATGGCAGCTACCAACTGGCTTGTTCGGTCGGTTGCCGCGAAGACAATCGGATCGTCATGCATTTCGCCTCGATGTGCTATCACCCAAGCCCTGCTCATCCAATAGAGGAAGACAGGGCACAGCAGCCACAGCAGCTGCGGATGGCGATAAAGTTGCAGGCTCTCGGGGCTATTTATATACAGGGCCAGTACCATCACCGCGATATAGCCTGATGCAGCACCGAGCGATTGCACGAGTGGCAGGTCGGTCACACCATAGCCACGACCAATTGCTTGCTTTTTGCCGTTGGCGAGCGCGGATTCCAGCTCCGTGTAGCGTTTCAACAGCGCAAGGCTTAGGAATGCAAACATGGAAAATGCGAGCAACCAGAATGACAGCGTGGCGCCAATTGCGATCGCGCCGCCAATGATTCTGATTGTGTAGAGAGAGGCCAGTAGTACAACATCAATCATTACGATGCGCTTTAGCTTTAGTGAGTAGCTCAATGTCAGTATGTAGTAGCAAGCCAGCACCAAGGTGAACTGCAGGTTGCAGGCAGATGCTAACGCGAAGCCGGCCACGGTTAGTAGTGGGGCCGCCACTAGTCCACTTAATAGCGGTATCTGTCCAGATGCGAAAGGACGCTTTCGTTTGCGTAGATGTTGACGATCCGCAGAGAGGTCCAACAGGTCATTCAGTACGTACACCCCTGAAGCGCACAAGCTGAAAGCCATGAAGGCTATGAGGCTGGCCGTCAAGGAGCTTACGTCGAAGAAAAGATGCGCGGTCAGTACCGGTATGAATACGAGAAGATTCTTAAGCCATTGATGGACTCGACAAGCCTTTATCCACACGCGGAGCCCGCCAGTTTCAGGTGGGAGGTAGTCGCTAATTCGCGTTATTTTTGCAGCTTTGCTGGCCAGTGAAGCTGGAGCGTTGACTACCAGTGCGGACGCTGCATGCTTCCAGACGTGCAAATCAACAGTTCCGTTGCCGGCGTAATCAAAGTTACGCTCTCCGAAGCGCTCGACCAGCGCCCGTGCTTTGTTCGCACCGGCCAGATTGCGCGTGCCATCACTGGAGAGGGTCTGCTCAAACAAACCCAGGTGATCGGCGATGGGCGTGACAAGGAGTTCATCGGATGCGGTACAAAGTACGCGCGGGCGCTGTGAAGTCGTCCGTAGTAGTTCCAGCACCCGCTGGTCATATGGCAAAAGCTCAGGGGGCAAAGTCACCCTTTTGGCAAGCTCTCGTTTGAGAGCGGACTTGCCTCTAAGCAACCAGAACGGCAGCAAGAACGCGTAGAGGGGGTTGCGCGCAAATAAAGTTAGGAGTGACTCGTACAGAACGTCTGAAAGCAAGAGCGTACCGTCGAGATCTATACAAAGGGCGTGATCACGCAGATTCGCAGGAGGGTCTTCCTGCTCGATCTCAGTGTTTTGGCTGCCCATCAACGCTACATCCCAGGTGAAATGACGCGCAAGTATAGCTTCAGCATATTGCGTGTTGCGTAGCGCCTTGCTCCCTGGGAGATGTTTTCAATATTGACAGATGAACGGCTTCTTGGCCGGGGCTGAGGACAGCCCCGGCCAAGGCTTTATCTCTACAACGCCGCTTCCAACTCCGGCAGCAAGGTGAACAGGTCACCCACCAGCCCGATGTCGGCAATCTCGAAGATCGGCGCGTCGCCGTCCTTGTTGATGGCGACGATGGTGCCCGCGTCCTTGATGCCGGTCAGGTGCTGGATGGCGCCCGAGATGCCCACGGCGATGTACAGCTCCGGGGCGATGATCTTGCCGGTCTGGCCGACTTGCATGTCGCTGGGGACATAGCCTGCGTCCACCGCGGCGCGCGAGGCACCGACGCCGGCACCGAGCTTGTCGGCCAACTGGTAGATCACCTTGAAGTTTTCCTCCGAGCCGACACCGCGGCCACCGGAGACCACGCGCTTGGCGCTCTGCAGGTCCGGGCGGTCGCTCTTGCCGGCAGCCAGGCCGACGAAGCGGGTGTGGGAGTGCAGGGCGGCGTCAACGCTGATCGCCTCGACCGGGGCGCTGTTGCCCTTGGCTGCTTCCGGCCAGGAGGCGGCGCGCACGGTGGCGACGACCACCTGGTCGGCCGGGGCCTCGACGGTGATGATGGCGTTGCCGGCGTAGATCGGGCGCTTGAAGGTGTGGGTGCCTTCGACCGACATCAGGTCAGAGACCTGGTTGACGCCCAGCAGCGCGGCCACGGCCGGCATCAGATCCTTGCCGGTGGTGGTCGAGGGGCCGAAGACGTGGCTGTAACCGGCCGCGGCCTTGGCGATCTGCGGCGCCTGCACCTGTGCCAGGGCGTGTTCATTGGCCGGGTTGGCGATGGTCAGCACCTTGCTGACGCCGGCAATCTGCGCGGCTTCGGCGGCAATGGCGGCCGGGTCGGCGGCCAGCACCAGCACATCGATGTCGCCGCCCACGGCGGTCGCGGCCGAGACGGTCTTGGCCACGGCGCTGTTGAGCTTGCCGTCCAGGTGTTCGGCGATGACGAGAATCTTGGCCATTACAACAACCCCTTCTGCTTGAGTGCGGCCACCAGTTCGGCGGCATCCTTCACCATCACGCCCTTGCTGCGCTTGGCAGGTGCGGCGTAGTGGGTGGTCTTGAACGTGTCGGCGGCTTCAACGCCCAGGTCGGCCAACTGCAGGGTTTCCAGCGGCTTGGCCTTGGCCTTCATGATGTCCGGCAGCTTGATGAAGCGCGGCTCGTTCAGGCGCAGGTCGGTGGTGATGACGGCCGGCAGCTCGACTTCCAGCGTTTCCAGGCCAGCGTCGACTTCGCGGGTCACAGTGGCCTTGCCGTCGGCGATCTCGACCTTGGAGGCGAAGGTGGCCTGCGGACGCGCCCACAGCGTGGCCAGCATCTGGCCGGTCTGGTTGGCATCGTCGTCGATGGCCTGCTTGCCCAGGATGACCAGGTCTGGCTGTTCTTTTTCGACCAGCTTGAGCAGGGTGCGGGCGGCGGTCAGCGGCTGGATGGCCTGGTCGGTGACCACGTGGATGGCACGGTTGGCACCCATGGCCAGGCCGTTGCGCAGGTGCGCCTGGGCGTCGGCCGGGGCGATGGTGGCGACCACCACTTCCGTGGCGATGCCCTTGTCGCGCAGGCGCAGGGCTTCTTCCAGGGCGATTTCATCGAACGGGTTTGGCGAGAGCTTGACGCCATCGGTGACCACGCCGGAGCCATCCGGCTTGACTTGAATGCGGACGTTGTAGTCCACCACGCGCTTGTACGCGACGAGGATTTTCATGTGCTGCGGGGTCCTTCGGTTGCTGATGGGGGCCGGCACGGGCCGGGGGACAAATTTTCTCGATTCTAGCCGGGTTGATAGGCCCATGCGAATGCGTATGGTGTGACTTTCGCCGACTTAAATGTCCGGACAAAGTTTGACGTATCGGCTTCCGTTGTCAATCGTGCAGGTCCAGCAAGGCCTGGCGTTATATCCTTGTATGAATTGTTCGCTGCGCAGGCAGCCGTAAATCGGAGAATCAACGCGTGACCACATGGCTTGTGACCGGCGGCGCCGGCTTTATCGGCGGCAATTTCGTATTGGAAGCGGTGGCGAAGGGTGTCCGCATCATCAACCTGGATGCGCTGACCTATGCCGGCAACCTGAAGACGCTGGACAGCCTGGAAGGCAACCCGCAGCACGTGTTCGCACAGGGTGATATCGGTGACCGCGAACTGGTGGCAGGCCTGCTGGCCGAGCACCGTCCAGATGCGGTTCTGAACTTCGCCGCTGAAAGCCATGTGGACCGTTCGATCGATGGCCCGGGAGCCTTCATCCAGACTAACGTTGTGGGAACCCTAGGGCTGCTGGAGGCCGTGCGCGATTACTGGAAGGCGCTGCCGGCCGACAAGGCCAAAGCGTTCCGTTTCCTGCATGTCTCCACTGATGAGGTCTACGGCACCCTGGGTGAAACCGGCAAGTTCACCGAAACCACACCGTATGCGCCGAATTCCCCGTACTCCGCCTCCAAGGCGGCCTCCGACCATCTGGTGCGTGCGTTCCACCATACCTACGGCCTGCCGGTCCTGACCACCAACTGCTCGAACAACTACGGTCCGTACCACTTCCCGGAAAAGCTCATCCCGCTGGTGATCGCCAAGGCGCTGGCCGGTGAAGCGCTGCCGGTCTACGGCGACGGCAAGCAGGTGCGCGACTGGCTGTTTGTCGCCGACCACTGCGAAGCGATCCGCACCGTACTGGCCAAGGGCAAGGTGGGTGACACCTACAACGTGGGCGGCAATTCCGAAAAGCAGAACATCGAGGTGGTGCAGGCCATCTGCGCGTTGCTGGATGCGCGCCGTCCGCGTGCCGATGGCAAGCCGCGCAGCGAGCAGATCACCTATGTCACCGATCGGCCGGGGCATGACCGCCGCTATGCCATTGATGCGTCCAAGCTCAAGGACGAACTGGGCTGGGAGCCGCAGCATACCTTCGAGCAGGGCATCGCCTTCACCGTGGACTGGTACCTGGACAACCAGCAATGGGTGAATGGCGTGCTGGATGGCAGCTATCGCCTGCAGCGCATCGGTACCGACGCCTGATATCGACGATTCAGCACCCGCACATTTGTGCGGGTAAACAAGGAACAATATGACGCAACGTAAAGGCATCATCCTGGCTGGCGGTTCGGGTACGCGCCTGTATCCGATCACCAAGGGCGTCAGCAAGCAGTTGCTGCCGGTCTATGACAAGCCAATGATCTATTACCCGCTGAGCGTGTTGATGCTCGCGGGTATCCGCGAAGTGCTGATCATCAATACGCCGCACGAGCAAGCGCTGTTCCAACAGTTGCTGGGCGACGGTTCGCAGTGGGGTATGGATATCCAGTACGCGGTGCAGCCGAGCCCGGATGGGCTGGCGCAGGCCTACTTGATTGGCCGCGACTTCGTCGGCGGCAAGCCCAGTTGTCTGGTGCTCGGGGACAATATTTTCCACGGTACCGGCCTGCGCGAGGTGCTCAAGCGCGCCGATGCACGCGATACCGGGGCGTCGGTATTCGGCTATTGGGTCAATGACCCGGAACGTTACGGCGTGGCCGAATTCAACAAGGACGGCAAAGTTGTTGGTTTGGTGGAAAAGCCAACCGAGCCGCGCTCCAACTATGCGGTGACCGGACTGTACTTCTATGACGGCAACGCCAGTGACTATGCTTCAGCATTGAAACCCTCACCGCGCGGCGAGCTGGAGATCACCGATCTCAACCAGTGTTACCTGGATGAAGGCACGTTGCAGCTGGAGGCTTTGGGGCGTGGTTACGCGTGGTTGGATACCGGCACGCACCAGTCCTTGCTGGAGGCCTCCAACTTTATTGAGACCATACAGACCCGGCAGGGCCTGCAGGTCTGCTGCCCTGAAGAAATTGCTTATGGCCAAGGCTGGATCACTGCGGAGCAGCTCGAAGCATTGGCCGCGCCCCTGTCCAAGAATGGTTATGGGCAGTATCTGCAGAAGCTCATCCAGCGAGGAATTGTTCCGTGAAAGTGATTGAAACCGCGATGCCCGGTTGTGTCGTCATCGAGCCAGCGGTGTTTGGCGATGAGCGCGGGTTTTTCTTTGAGACGTGGAACGCCGAGCGCTTCAAGGCGCTGGGGCTGCCTGACAGATTCGTCCAGAGCAATGTGTCCGCATCGAGCAGGGGCGTCCTTCGTGGCCTGCACTACCAGTGGCCGCGTCCGCAGGGCAAGCTGGTCAGCGTGCTGGAAGGCGAAGTGTATGACGTGGCGGTGGATATCCGCCGTGGTTCGCCAACCTTCGGCAAGTGGGAGGCTGTGGTCCTGAGCGCCGAGAACAAGCGCCAGTTCTGGATACCCGAGGGTTTCGCTCACGGTTTCGCCGTGCTGTCCGAGCGCGCGGTATTCAGTTACCTGTGCACCGAGGTCTATCTGAAGGATTTCGATGCGGGTGTTCGCTGGAACGACGCCGACATCGGCGTGGACTGGCCGATCAGCGGCCCGACCTTGTCGGCCAAGGATGAGAACGCGCCGTTCCTGAAGGACATCGCTGAAGACCGTTTGCCGGTTTACATCCCATGAGCTTGCTGGTTCTTGGCGGAAATGGTCAGGTCGGGCAGGAATTGCTGCGCGCGCTTGCGCCGCTTGGCCGGGTCGTCGCAACCACCCGCAGCGGCAAGCTGGCCGATGGCAGTGACTGCGAGATCGCCGACTTCGACGCACCCCAAAGCCTGCCTGCCTTGCTGGGCCGGCTGCAGCCGTCGGTGGTGATCAATGCCGCTGCCTATACCGCGGTGGACAAGGCCGAGCAGGAGCCCGAGGCGGCGTTCCGGGCCAATGCACAGGCGCCTGCCGTAATCGCCCAATGGTGCGCCGCGCACGGCGTGCCGATGGTGCATTACTCCACGGACTATGTGTTCAACGGCCAGGGCACGGCCCCCTATGTGGAAGACGAAGCCACCGCGCCTCTGGGTGTCTATGGTCGCAGCAAACGTGATGGTGAAATCGCCGTTCGTGACGCTGGTGGCCGTCATCTGATCTTCCGCACCGCGTGGGTCTATGCCTCGCACGGCGGCAACTTCCTGCGCACGATGCTGCGTGTCGGTGCCGAGCGCGACGAACTGCGGGTAGTGGCGGATCAGGTGGGGACGCCGACACCGGCTGCCTTGATTGCCGATGTCACCGCACAGGTATTGCAGCATCCCGGGCAGCTGTCCGGGACCTGGCATCTGACCGCGTCGGGGCAGACCAGCTGGCATGGTTTCGCCGAGGCGATCTTTGCCCAGGCCGTGGCCGCAGGCGTGCTGGCCAAGGCGCCCGTCGTGCAGGCGATCGCCAGCGCGGAGTACCCAACGCCGGCAAAGCGTCCGGCCTGGTCGGTACTGGACAACCGCAAGCTGCAGCAGGATTTCGGCATCATCCTGCCCACGTGGCAGGAAGGCCTGCATCGGGTAATGGCCGAGATCGCGCCGGCGTAATTCGTGGTCTCGGGCATGCTGACGCGTAGCCACAGCCGTGTCGCCAACAAGAAAACCCCGGGTTTCCCCGGGGTTTTTTTATTGGCTGCAGTTGGCGGCCTCAGGTGCGTCCGTAGGTATCTTCGAAGCGCACGATATCGTCTTCGCCCAGGTAACTGCCGGACTGTACTTCGATCAGCTCCAGGGGGAGCTTGCCGGGATTGCGCAGGCGGTGGGTGACACCCAGCGGGATGTAGGTGCTCTGATTCTCGGTGAGCAGCAGCACTTCATCACCACGGGTGACCTCGGCGGTGCCACTGACCACGATCCAGTGTTCGGCACGGTGATGATGCATCTGCAGGCTCAGCGTGCCGCCGGGCTTCACGGTGATGCGCTTGACCTGGAAACGGTCGCCATGATCGATGGAGTCATAGGCGCCCCACGGGCGATAGACCTTGCGGTGCCAGGTGGCCTCGCTGCGGCCATCAGCCTTCAGTCGCGCTACGACGTCCTTCACTTCCTGCATGCGGTCGGATTTGCCTACCAGCACCGCGTCATCGGTCTCGACCACGATCACATCGTCCAGCCCGACCATGGCGATCAACCGCTCGCCATAGGCAAAGGTGTCATGGCAATCAATGGCGATGACATCACCGCGATGTGCGTTGCCGTTTGCATCCTGTTCGGAAACATCGCGCAGTGCGGTCCACGAGCCGACATCGCTCCAGCCGGCATCCAGCGGAACCACGGCCGCATCCGCGGTCTTCTCCATCACCGCGTAATCGATGGAATCGGACGGGCTGGTCTTGAACGCGTCCGCATCCAGACGGATGAAGTCGGCATCACGGCGCGCCTTGTCCCACGAGGCGCGGCAGGCAGCGAGAATCTGTGGCTGCAGACGTTCCAGTTCCTGCAGGTAGCGCGAGGCGCGGAACAGGAACATGCCGCTGTTCCAGTAATACTCGCCGGATGCGACATAGGCCTGCGCCGTCGCCAGGTCGGGTTTCTCGACGAAACGCTCGATGGCCCGCGCGCCTTCGCCGGCGACGGCCTTGATGTAGCCGTAGCCGGTTTCCGGTGCGGTCGGCTGGATGCCGAAGGTGACCAGCTTGCCCTGCCCGGCGATATCGGCGGCCGCCAGGATGGCGCGGTGGAAATGCGCCACATCACGGATCAAGTGATCTGACGGCAGCACCAGCAGCAGCGGATCGGCGCCGTCGCGGCAGGCCTCCAAAGCAGCCGCAGCGATGGCCGGGGCGGTATTGCGGCCAACCGGCTCCAGCAGGATGGCCGATGGCGTGGTACCCACCTGCTGCAACTGCTCGGCGGCGACGAAACGGTGTGCTTCATTGGCCACGACAAGGGGGGGCTGGGTGGCGACATCGGCCACCCGCAGCCAGGTGGACTGCAGCATGCTGTGCTCGCCGGCCAGCTGCAGGAATTGCTTGGGATAGGCTTCGCGCGACAGCGGCCACAGGCGCGTGCCGGAACCACCGGAAAGGATGACGGGCAGGATCTGGCTCATGAAGGTTCTCAGGCGGTGATCAAGGTGGAGATTTCGGCGGTGCGTTCGGCCAGCAACGCGGCATCGCCCCGGGTTTCAACATTCAAGCGCAGCAGGGGCTCGGTGTTGGAGCTGCGCAGGTTGAAGCGCCAGTTGCCGAAATCGGCGCTGATACCATCGGTATGGTCAACTGCCGGGGCTTGCGCAGCGAAGTGCGCCATTACCCGGGCAACGGCTGCCTTGGCGTCGGCGACCTTGAAGTTGATCTCGCCGCTGCAGGGGAAGCGGGCCATGCGTTCTTCGACCAGTTCGGCCAGGGATAGGCCGCTGTTGGACACCTGCGCGGCAATCAACAGCCAGGGAATCATTCCCGAATCGGCATAGGCGAACTCGCGGAAGTAATGGTGTGCGCTCATCTCGCCGCCGTAGACAGCGTTTTCCGCGCGCATCTTTTCCTTGATGAAGGCGTGGCCACTCTTGCACAGCACCGGTACGCCGCCGGCGGCTTCCACCATTTCGACCGTGTTCCAGGTCAGGCGCGGGTCGTGGATGATCTTGCCGCCGGGGTTGCGGGCAAGGATGGCCTGGGCCAGCAGACCGACCAGGTAATAGCCTTCGATGAAGCGGCCATTGTGATCGAAGAAGAAGCAGCGGTCGAAGTCACCATCCCAGGCGATACCGAAGTCGGCACCATGTTCGCGCACGGCACTGGCGGTGGCTTCGCGGTTTTCCGGCAACAGCGGATTGGGGATGCCGTTG
Source organism: Stenotrophomonas sp. (assembly GCF_032066555.1). Classification (GTDB taxonomy): domain Bacteria; phylum Pseudomonadota; class Gammaproteobacteria; order Xanthomonadales; family Xanthomonadaceae; genus Stenotrophomonas. Next base: position 133,546 of record NZ_DAMBKV010000006.1, on the reverse strand, counting down.
GGGAAGCTGCCGTCGGGCTCGTGGCAGATCCGTACGAATTCCAGCGGCAGGTGCGGCGCCAGCAGGTCGACGATGGCGCCGGCACCGCCGTTGCCGGCATTGACCACCAGCTTCAGCGGCTTGAGCTGGCTGGCATCGATGTAAGTCAGCAGGTGCTGGATGTAGGCGCTCTTGTCGTGCTGCTCGCTCTGGCCGGCGCGCGCGGGCTGCGGCTGTGATGCATCGGCGGCAACCGCGTCGGAAATGGCAAACAGGCCGGTATCCGAGCTGATCGGACGTGCCTGTTCACGTACCAGCTTCATGCCGTTGTAGTCCATCGGATTGTGGCTGGCAGTGACCATCACCCCGCCGGCCGCCCGCAGGTGGCCAGTCTGGAAGTAGACCTCTTCGGTACCACACAGGCCGATGTCGATGACCTCGCGGCCTTCCCCGCGCAAACCGGCGGCCAATGCATCCTGCAGGGCGGGGCTGGTCAGGCGGACGTCGTGTCCCAGTACCACTGGACCGGCGTCGAGTTCGGCGGCCAGGGCCTTGCCGATCTTGCGGGCCATGTCTTCGTTGAGCTCTTCAGGTACACGGCCGCGGATGTCGTAAGCCTTGAACGCGGGGAGGGGCATGCATGCATCCTGCTGGGTGAAAGATCACCTAGTTTAGTCGGCTACGCGTCCGCAGGCTGTCTGCACGCTGGACGACTGTTCCCCGGCCGGTCGGTCTGGCCGAAGGTCCAAGGGGGTTGCCCCGGCGGTATGGCTAGAATATGGGCATCTTCAGCACTGTGAGCGTGATGCGATGAGCGATCTCTCCCCGACCCGGCAGCGAGGCAAGGTATTTGCCAGTGCCGCCGAGGCCTTGGCCGGCATCGTGGCCGATGGGCAAACTCTTGCCGTAGGTGGCTTCGGCCTGTGTGGCATTCCCGAGGCCCTGATCGCCGCGCTGCGTGACAGCGGGGTCAAGGGCCTGACCGCGATTTCCAACAACGCCGGCGTCGATGGCTTCGGCCTGGGCCAGCTGCTGGAAACCCGTCAGATCAAGAAGATGATTTCCTCTTACGTAGGCGAGAACAAGGAGTTCGAGCGCCAGTACCTGGCCGGCGAGCTGGAGCTGGAGTTCAATCCGCAGGGCACCCTGGCCGAGCGCCTGCGTGCTGGCGGCGCCGGCATTCCGGCCTTCTTCACCGCCACCGGCTACGGCACCATCGTTGCCGAAGGCAAGGAAACCCGCGAGATCGACGGCAAGCACTATGTGCTGGAAACCGCGCTCAAGGCCGACGTGGCGCTGGTCAAGGCATGGAAGGCCGACGAAGCCGGCAACCTGCTGTTCCGCAAGACCGCGCGCAACTTCAACCCGGCCTGCGCAATGGCCGGCAAGGTCTGCGTGGTGGAAGTGGAGGAGATCGTGCCGGTGGGCGCCATCGATCCGGACCAGGTACACCTGCCGGGCATCTACGTTGATCGCATCGTATTGAACGCAACGCCGGAGAAGCGCATCGAACAGCGCACCGTGCGTCAGGAGGGGAACTGAAATGGCCTGGACCCGTGACGAAATGGCACAGCGCGCCGCGCGCGAGCTGAGCGATGGTGCCTACGTGAACCTGGGCATCGGCCTGCCGACCCTGGTGGCCAACCACATCCCCGAAGGCGTGGACGTGTGGCTGCAGTCCGAGAACGGCCTGCTCGGCATCGGCCCGTTCCCGACCGAAGCGGAAGTGGACGCCGACCTGATCAATGCCGGCAAGCAGACCGTTACCGCGCGTGCCGGTGCCAGCTACTTCGGCAGCCATGATTCGTTCGCGATGATCCGTGGTGGCCACATCAACCTGGCCATCCTTGGCGCGATGCAGGTCACCGACAAGGGCGACCTGGCCAACTGGATGGTGCCGGGCAAGATGGTCAAGGGCATGGGCGGCGCGATGGACCTGGTGGCCGGCGTGCAGCGCGTGGTGGTGCTGATGGAGCACACCGCCAAGAACGGCGAGCACAAGATCCTGGCCGACTGCACCCTGCCGCTGACCGGTGTGGGTGTGGTCGACCGCATCATTACCGACCTGGCGATCTTCGACATCAGTGCCGACGGACTGGTGCTGGTGGAGGCGGCGCCGGGTGTCAGCGATGACGAGCTGAAGGAAAAGACCGGCGTTCCGTTCCGGCGTTAAATTCCAGCGCTACCGGCCGCTGTAATCTTGCCGCGGCCGGTGAAGCTGTCAACCGTTGTTAGCTGCTGCAGTGCTTCATCAGCGTTCCATCGGCCGCTGACCAGGCATTGCAGGGGAACCAGGATGCCGGCAGCATCCAATTCGAGGTCGGCGATGTCCTCGCCCAGCACCGCGCCCATATCATCGATAAATGCCAGCGCGCCTTCATGGGTGCGCTGCAGCGTTTGCAGCCCCTGTTCGTCCAGTTCGACGGGGCCAAAACATGGCCGAACGGCCATCGCCCCATCTGCGATAAAGCCATTGAACTGCCCGGCGGGTGCGCCAAGCAGGGCTTCCAGCAGCAGGTCATGCGACAGGATCGGTGTAGTGGTCTCCTCGTTGCTTTGTCGACCATCGAAGTAACGGGCCTGTGCCCAGTTGCCGTCCTTCAATTGGCTGGCGCGTGCACGAAGGGCCATGTAGTAGCCCCCAAGTGGCTGCTGGCGCAACTGGGCAAGGTTGCGCTGGATCGTCCCTGCATAGCCGATGTCAACAACCATGGATAATCCGCTATCACCAATCCCGGACCAGTAGGAAATGTAGTTGGCACGCACCTGTGCCGCCCGCGCAAGCACTCCAGGCATCGATGGCTGTAGCCATTCGGCGATGATGGTGCTCATTTCGGGGAGGAATACGTCACGATCAAGCAGGTCCGGGGCGACGCTGGCAACCGCTTCTACGGCATCATTGCCGACGCGTGCTTGCAGTAGTTGGCGCAGTGTGCCGTTGAAAGTACCTTCCAGCATCAGCTCCACATCGGTGTTGGCATGCATGGCAGGCAGCGTAGTGGCTCGGCGCGAAGCGAGAAAGTAGTGGGCGCGCAGCTTGCCGGCAGCGGGATGAAACTGCTGCAGGCGCTCGAAGCCCTGATGCAGTAGATGCCCCTCCCGACTGAGGAACAGGAGGTTATCTACATCTTGTTGTGTGGCGGCCCGGAGCATCGCGAGCAGGAAATCCAGCAACAAAGGGCCAAGCACTGCGTAACCCAGATCCTCGGCATCCAGTTGCAGGGGCCCAGTCAATCGCTGCGGCTGGGTATCGAGTAGGAAGGCGAAACGATTGGCCAGGAGTCCGCGCCAAAGTTGTTCAGGCCATGGAGCGTGCATGCCGTGGCGATGGCGCAGCGGCCGCAGGGCGGGTACAACATCCAGTAGGGCAGCTGGGCGAAGGACATGCACGGGCGTTAGTAGTTTGGCCAACTGTGGCAGTTGCACGTCGGCGTGCTCGTTGTCGCCAACGTGCAACCAATGGGCAGTATCAATACCTTCGCGGTGTGCCAGTTCATGCCAGGTGCGCAACTCATCCTTGCGTAGTCCGGTCTCGCAGGAAACCCGCCACGTGGGAAGTGCAGCGACTACGATGTCAGGCAAAACCTGCTTCATTTGCGCGCTATCGAGATACATATCCGACAAGGCGAATCGTCGAACGGGGGGCATCTGCATCAGCGCATTCACTACGCCCAGACGAGGACGCAATTGGCGGCGTTCGTGCTCCAGCTCCATGGCCATCAGACCTTCCGCCTTCTTGGTGGAGAGTCCGAGCTGTCGTGCCAATTGCTGGTAAATCTCGGTCAGCGTGGGGTCGCGCTGCAATGCATTGCGCTGCGAAGTCTCTGCATCGCTCCGTAGTCGGGTGAATTCTTTGATGTCGTGCTCGCGTTCCACTCGCAGTGACAGATAGGCGCGGGATGCGTCCGGTGACAGGAATGGACGCATCGCAAGTGTGTCGAACACATCGAAGCTGACTGTAGAGGCCTCCAGCGCGGCCAGCCGTAGCCGCTGAGCGAAATCAAGAGCCAACGCCTCCTGCACATTGCGTTGCCCCTCTGCTGCTAATGCTAGGCTTCCATCGGTGGGAAGAATGCCTAGTCGGTATCCTTGGTGACGGGCGACCTGGCTGAACATTCGTTCAACGGCGTGTTGTAGCGTGCCATCCACTTGAGCCTGTTCGGGCGGGAAATCATGTGTCTGCAGATGTAGATCGAACAAAGGGCGTAGCGCGTTCACGCGTGCCCAGAACATCGAACCAGCGGGGAAATCCAGGTAACGGCCATGTTCCAACGCGATCCCTAAGCGGGCGGCAAGGGCGTCACAGACGGCACCGTTACTAAGAAGTGTATGCCCCCATAGCGGCATTCCCTCGTAGCTTTCAGGGTAAACAAGGCCGAGAGCGGGGCTGGCCTGGAACATGCCGAGTATCCATGCCACGCGTCCCGAGGAACCGAACAGCGAGTCGAGGAGGTAGCGGCGCCAACGGCTTTGCTCGCCACCGGTATAAAGCGACTTCTTGGTATGGATATGGCAGATCACATCCAACGAGAGGATCTCGTCGTTGAAGTCCACCAGCAGCGGCGCGATGTCGCGCCCCCGGTTCTCGACGATCTTGATGGAGAGTTGCTGCACGTTCGGCAGGTGCTTCATGCGGGCCTGGACGTGCTTGGCCGCAGCTGCATCCATGACGGACACCAACAAGGTGAACGGGATCGGGATGTATTGCAAAGACTGCGCGAACTCTTCAATGAGATCCGGATAGAACACGTGCGCCATCACGCCTACCCGCACGTCAAGTTCGGCCAGCGGAATTGGTGCTGGCAGCGGAGTTTCATCGAGAATGCCCGGGATCACCGTGCGCTCTGCGCTGGCTGAACGCAATCGATCAACCACACCACGGATTCCCATAGCGGCAGTGATCTTCATTGCCCTGCGAATAACGGAGAAAAGCCCGCCAATGCCCCCGCCATGCTGTTGGATCGAGCGTCGTGCCGCTTGCAGGTACCGATTCATATACTGGCCGGCCCGCCCAGCGCGTTAGCCAAGTGAGTCCTAGGGAGTTCGAGGTACAGCCATGTTGGCATGTTGCTTCCGGTGTAAGGGGCGGGCAATGAGACATTTTCAGCGTTCTCGCTGAAGCGGGCAAATAGAGTAAGGATGCGGCGTGGTAAGGTCCGCGGATGCCGTTGCCTCGCGCACTCCCCGAAGTCAATGTTCAGCACCTGCCAGGTTGGTTGCAGCATCCAGAGGCTGACGTCCTGCTGCACCAGCTTCAAGACGCCGTACCGTGGGAAGTCCATCGCATCCGCATGTTCGGGCGCTGGCTGGATTCGCCGCGGCTGAGTTGCTGGATGGGCGATGCGGATGCGCATTACCGCTATTCCGGGGCGGATTTCCTTCCGCATCCGTGGACGCCGGCAGTGCTGGCGGTGCGCGAGCAGCTGCAGCAGGCTGTTGATGGGCGCTTCAACAGCGTGCTGCTCAACCGCTACCGCGATGGCCGCGACAGCATGGGCTGGCATAGCGATGACGAGCCTGAACTGGGGCCGATGCCGTTGATCGCTTCGTTGAGCCTTGGGGCATCGCGGCGTTTTCTACTGCGTCGTCGGGATGATCCTGCGCAGAAGCTCGAATACCTGCTCGGTCACGGCGACCTGCTGCTGATGCGCGGGCAGTGCCAGCGTGACTACCAGCATGCGCTGCCCAAGACCGCGCGGGTTTGCGACGAGCGCATCAATCTTACTTTCCGCCAGATCGTTGCTGTGCCGCATCGCGCTGGCCGCTGAGCAGGGTCCAGCCGATCAGCTCGGCGCTGGTCTTGTCCAATGCGGTTTCGAAGGCGGCGGCGACGCTGCTGATCTCGGCGCTGGCCGCCGGTTCGGCGACGACGATGGTGCGCGCGGCGACCACGCGCTGGTCCAGGCTGTGGATGAGCTTGGCGTTGAGTTCGATGGTGGCCGCCGGTACGTCGCCGCCACGGTAGTCCGATTCGAAGCGGCGCAGGTCGGTGGTGAGCTTGTAGTCCGAGCGGATGCCGGTGGCGATACGCGCAACCGCGTCGATCTTTCCCGAATCTTCGAAGCCTCGCAGCAGGGTGTCTTCCAGGATGTCGGTGGCTGGCTGCGACCAGGTGGCGCCGCGATAGACCTCCAGCTCGCCCGGCGTCGGCCGCACATTGATGCGCGGGCTGTCGATGAGGCGCGCAGCGCTGGGCTTGGCGATGGCCAGCTGCCAGCTCACCTGCGGCCAGGCCGGGTCGGCCTGCACCCGCACCTGTGGGGCGTAGATGGTGATGGACTGGCGGTCGCCGCCGGCCAATACCGAGCAGCCGGCCAACGCCAGCAGGCAGGCCGGGGCGAGCAGCTTGATCAGGGAAATGCGCTTCATTTGGGTTCGAACTCCTTCGGGGCATCGCGGCCGAGCAGGTAGCGTGCCGGATTGTTCTCCAGCCGGTCACTGACCCGGCGCAGGTCGCGGATCAGGCCGCGCAGTTCGGTCAGGGTCGGGCCGAGCTGGGCCAGGCCATCATTGGCAAAACTGTTGATGGCCGCGCGGTTCTCGCCAAGGATGGCATCGGCATTGCCGGCCGCCGAGTCGAGCTTGGCCAGGCTGGCATCCAGCTTGTCCATGGTCGCCGGCAGTTCCCGCAGCACGTTCTCGTCCAGGTTCTTGATGGCGCCATTGGCCGAACCCAGGGTGACGTTGAGGTTGCGCGCTGCATCGCGGGCTTCGATGAGCAGGGCCTGGGTACCTTCGTCGCGATCGGCCAGACCGCCGCTGATGGTTTCCAGATGGGCAAGCGTGGTGGTGATCTTGCGGACGTTTTCATCACTGAGCAGCTCATCCATGCGCTCGACCACCCGGTTGGCGACGTCGGTGATGTTCTGCAGGGCTGACGGTGAGGTGGCGATGGTCGGCACCGGTTCCTTGCTGACCGCGGTCAATGCGGCGGCCTGCGGGGTGCCGCCACTGAGCTGGATGATCGACGGTCCGGTCAGGCTGGTGATGGCCAGCTTGGCGCGGGTATCGGTCTTGACCGGGGTGGTGGAGTTGAGCCGCAGCTTGGCCACCACCTTGCGCGGGTCATCCGGGGCCAGGGTCAGCTCGGTGATCGAGCCAACCGCGATGCCGTTGTATTGCACCGGGCTGCCCACTGACAGGCCGGTTACCGCCTCGGTGAATACCACCCGGTATTCCTGCCAGGTGCGGTCGGAAGAGTATTTGGCCGCCCATAGTCCAAAGGCGAGCAGGGCAACGCCGATGAGCAGGGTGAAGGCACCGATCAGGACGTAGTTGGCTTTGGTTTCCATATCAAGCGGGCTCGTGCTGGAGGCCGCGCGCGGCGCGGGCGCGGGGGCCGTGGAAGTATTCGCGTATCCACGGGTGGTCGAGTTGTTCAATCTCGGGCAATGGGGCGTTGGCGATGACCTTGTGGTCGGCCAGTACCGCGACGCGGTCGCAGATGGCGTAGAGCGTGTCCAGGTCGTGGGTGATCAGGAACACGGTCAGGCCCAGCGCTTCCTGCAGGGTCTTGATCAGGTGGTCGAACGCGGCTGCACCTATCGGGTCGAGGCCGGCGGTGGGTTCGTCCAGGAACAGCAGCGGCGGATCCAGCGCCAGCGCACGGGCAAGCCCGGCGCGCTTGCGCATGCCGCCGGAGAGTTGCGAGGGCAGTTTGCTGATGGCATCGGCGGGCAGGCCTGCCAGTTTCACTTTCAGCAGGGCCAGTTCGTAATGCCAGCGCTCGCTGAGTTCGGGATGGTGCTCTTTCAGCGGCACCTGCACGTTCTCGCCCACCGTCAGCGAGGAAAACAGCGCGCCGTCCTGGAACAGCACGCCGGTATTGCGCTCGATGCGCAGGCGGTCGGCGGGATTGCCCGAACGCGCATCCACGCCCAGCACCTCGATCTGCCCGGCATCGGGCGTGCGCAGGCCGAGGATGGAGCGCATCAACACCGATTTGCCGGTGCCCGAGCCGCCAACCACGCCGAGGATTTCGCCGCGGCGGACGTCCAGATCCAGGCCGTCGTGCACGGTCTGGCTGCCAAAGCGATTGACCAGCCCGCGCACGCGGATGGCCAGGTCGCTGCTGCCGGTGGTGGCGTCTTCGGTCGTGTCCATTGCCTTACCAGCCCATATGCATGAACCACAACGCGGCCAGCGCGTCGAGGATGATGACCAGCGAGATCGTCTGCACCACGCTGGAGGTGGTACGTTCGCCTACCGATTGCGCCGTGCCTTCCACCTTCAGGCCTTCCAGGCAGCCGATCAGGGCGATGATCAACGCGAACACCGGCGCCTTGGACAGGCCAACCAGCATGTGCCGCACTTCGATGGTGTCGTGCATGCGCGCCAGGTACATCTGCGGCGGGATATCCAGGTCGAACGCGCCAACGGTGACGCCGCCGGCCAGGCCGGCGATCATCGCGATGAAGGTCAGCAAGGGCAGCATGATCAGCAAGGCAACCACGCGTGGCAGCACCAGCAGGTCGATCGGGTCCAGGCCCAGGGTCTGGATGGCATCGATTTCCTCGCGTGCCTTCATCGCACCGATCTGCGCGGTGAAGGCGCTGGCGGTGCGGCCGGCCAGCACGATGGCGGTGAGCAGCACCGCGAACTCGCGCAGGAAGGCGATGGAGACCAGCTCCACCACGTAGATCTCGGCGCCGAAGTCACGCAGGATGGTGGAGCCGAGGAAGGCGATCACCGCACCCACCAGATAGGACAGCAAGGCCACCAGCGGCACTGCGTTCAGGCCGACCTCTTCCATCTGGTTGACCGCCGCGGTGAGCCGGAAGCGCCGTGGCTGGCGGATCAGTCTTGCCAGTTTGGCCAGGTTCTCACCAAGGAAATTGACCAGCACGACGATGTTGCCGGCGATGGCATGCACCGAGCGGCCAAGACGGTCCAGCGCTGCGGCCACGCCGAAGTCACGCTGCGGCTTGGGCCGTTCGTCGGCGACTTCCTCGATGGTGCAGACCAGCGCCTGGTGGTCGGCGCGGAACTGCAGCGCATCATCCGGCAACCCCAGCTTGTGCGCATAGCGCAGCAACAACAGCACCCCGGCCGAGTCGAGGCGATCAATCCCGCGCGCATCGATGCCGGTCACGGCCCCGGTCTGCGCGTGCAGTATCTCGCCCGAACGCAGCGCGGTGGCCAAGGTCCAGTTGCCGGAAAGCCTGAGCAGGCCATCCGCGTCGGCGGGGAGTACGCAATTGGGCGGGGGAATGTCTTTCATGGTGACCATTGGCTACGGAGAATAACCCGCCAGCCCTTCAAGCCGGATGAGTATTTCATCCGCTTCAGGTGATACTAGCGGCCATGTCTGCCGAAACCCTTGCCGCCGTCCCGGCCACTGCTTCCAACCGCGCTACCTACGCGCAACGTGTGGCCTTCGTTTCGGAGATGGCCGGGCGCCTGCACAGTTATGGCACAACCGCCCAGCGTCTGGAGGCGGCGGTGGTGGCGCTGGCGCAACAGCTGGACCTGGACTGCGAGCCGTGGTCGAACCCGACCGGTTTGATCCTCAGTTTCAGCGATCCGACCCGCGCCATCGGTTCCAGCGACATTACCCGCGTTATCCGGCTGGGGCCGGGCGACACCAATCTGCACAAACTGGCGATGGCCGACCAGATCGCCGACGCGGTCTCAGCCGGGCAGATGTCGATCGCGCAGGGGCATACCGCACTGCGACAGCTCGACAAGGACGGCGGGCTGCGCAGCAAGATCCAGCTGCTGGCGTCCTTCACCCTGGGTTCGGCGGGCGTGGCCGGCTTGTGGCGGCTGCCGTGGCTGGACATCGCCACCGCGGGTATTACCGGCCTGCTGATCGGCCTGATGCTGTTCTATACCGACCGCCGGGTCGCCACGCGCGAGGCCGGCGAAGCCCTGGCGGCGCTGTTGGCGGGTTTCGTGGCGGTGCTGGTGGCCAGCTTCATCGGGCCGTTGAACATGAATTCCACCATCATCGCCTCGCTGGTGGTGCTGCTGCCCGGCATGGCGTTGACCAACTCGGTCAACGAACTGGCCAGTGGCCATTGGGTATCCGGCACGGCACGCTTTGCCGGTGCACTGACCACCATCATGAAACTGACGGTGGGGGCGATGATCGCGGTGACCATCGCCAATTCCATCGGTCTGGAACCGGTGATCCGTGCCTCGCGGCCACAATCCAACTGGGTGGAATGGGGCTCGGTGCTCGTCGCTTCGTTTGCGTTTGCGATGTTGTTCCGCGCCAGCAAGCGCGATTACCCATGGGTCATGGCCGCCTCGGTGGCCGGCTACGCCATTTCCCGTTATGGCGGGCAGTTGTGGGGCGCGCCTGCGGGCATCTTTCTGGCGGCGATGACGGTGACGGCCGCAGGCAATCTGTTCGGGCGCATCGTGCAGCGCCCCGGTGCCATCGTGCGCCTGCCCGGCATCATCATGCTGGTGCCGGGCAGTACCAGCCTGCGTGGGGTCCTGAGCCTGATCCAGCAGCAGAATGTGAGTGCCGGCGAATCGGCGCTGTTGACCGTGGTCAATGTAGTGATGGCCCTGGTGGCAGGCCTGTTGTTCGGCAACCTGCTGGTGCCGGCGCGCAAGAATCTGTAACGGCTGGAAGGCGTGGCTGGGCTAATTGAGAGGCGTTGCCAGCAGCCACTGTGCTGGCTGCATGCACCTGTGCAGTGCGGGTAAGCGCAGCGCGGCCGGCGCTGTTCGCGGATTACCTGCAGGACCAATCGAACCGGTTTTCCCGGGTGCGCTGCGCTTGCCCGCGCTGCTTTGTTGTTCGTTGCGCTGCGGTTGCAGGCAGAAATGCGTTTGTAACTAGTGGGGTTACCCAAATTGCAATAAGAAAACGCCGGCAGTTGCCGGCGTCTTGTAATCCATATTCCAGAGTTATTACTTCTGGATCAGGAAATCTTCAACCTTGCGGCCAGCCTTGGTGTATTCGGCCAACCAGCGCGGCTGCTTGCCCCGGCCGGTCCAGGTCTCGGCGGCATTGGCCGGGTTGCGGTACTTCGGCTCAACCTTCGGCAGCTTGCGGCCGGTCTTGGCGGCGCCCTTGCTGGCCTTGGCACCACGCGGGGCCTTCACTGCGGCGGCAGCGCCGGTACCGAACAGCTCTTCGACGGTATAACCAGCCTTCTTGGCGGCAGCGGCTACCAGGGCGCGGGCCTTGGCAATCGGCTGGCGCTTGGCGACAACGGTCTTGCGCTTCTGTGCGTCGCGGATCAGAACGGCCAGCTCTTTGGCCGACAGCTGGGACAGGTCAATACTCATCGAATAACTACTCCGGATAATGGGTTGGGGGTGTATGCCATTCCGTGGCAGCGCGGCAAAGCATAGCGGGCTGATAACGGGAATGACAAATTAATAGCGTTTTACATGTTATCCGGAAATGAAAACGCCGGGACAATGTCCCGGCGTTATAAGCGATCAATCTCAGCCGATGATCCTGCTGATCGCCGCGGCCTTATCCAGATTCTCTGCTTCGCTGGCATTGCGTGCGCGGTACTCGACGGTTCCTGCCGCCAGGCCGCGCTCGGATACCACGATGCGATGCGGGATGCCGATCAGCTCCATGTCGGCGAACATCTGGCCCGGGCGCAGGCCGCGGTCGTCCAGCGCGGCATCCACGCCGGCGGCCTGCAGTTCGGCCAGCAGCGCCTCGGCAGCGGCGCTGACCGCCGGGTCCTGTTTCGGGTTGATCATGCAGACCACCGCTTGCCACGGTGCCATGCTGACCGGCCAGATAATGCCGGCGTCGTCGTGGTTCTGCTCGATGGCGGCGGCGACGATGCGCGATACCCCGATGCCATAACAGCCCATCGCCATCACCGCGGCCTTGCCGTTCTGATCCAGTACGGTCGCCTTCAATGCCTGTGCATATTGGCGGCCCAACTGGAATACGTGGCCGACTTCGATGCCGCGGGTAATCTTCAACTCGCCGCCATCACGGGCGCGGTCGCCGGCCTTGACGTTGCGGATATCGGCTACTTCCGGCTCTGCCAGGTCGCGGCCCCAGTTGACGCCGGCAATATGCAGACCTTTCTCATTGGCGCCGACGACAAAATCGGCCATGGCCGCAACTTCACGGTCTGCCACCACGCGGATCGGCTTGCGCGCATTCAACGGTCCCAGGAAACCGGGCTCGCTGCCGAGATAATCGGCAATCTCGGCCTCGCTGGCCATGCGGTAATCGGCCAGGCCAGCCACCTTGGCCAGTTTGATTTCGTTGACCTCATGGTCGCCGCGGACCAGGGCCAGCACGAATTCATTCTCGGTGGTCATCAGTGCAATCGACTTGACCGTGCGCAGCAGGGCGATCCCCATCAGCGCGGCCACTTCCTCGCAGGTCTTCTGGGTGGGCGTGTCGATCTTGCGCAGTTCTTCGCTGGCGGCGCCGCGCGCTGCCGGGTCGGCGGCAATCGCCGCTTCTACGTTGGCCGCGTAATCCGAGCCGGTGGAAAACACGAGTGCGTCTTCGCCCGAATCAGCGATGACATGGAATTCCTGCGAGGCATCGCCGCCGATGGCGCCCGAGTCGGCCTGCACTGCGCGGAACTCCAGGCCCAGGCGGGTAAAGATGCGGCTGTAGGCGGCCTTCATGTTTTCATATTCGGCGACCAGGCTGGCGTCGTCCAGATGGAAGGAATAGGCATCCTTCATCAGAAACTCGCGCGAGCGCATCACACCAAAACGCGGGCGGATTTCGTCACGGAACTTGGTCTGCACCTGGTAGAAATTGACCGGCAGCTGCTTGTAGCTGGACAGTTCCTGGCGGGCGAAGTCGGTAATGGCCTCTTCCGCGGTGGGGCTGTAGCAGTATTCCTGCTCCTTGCGGTCCTTGATTTTCAGCAACTGGCCGCCGAATTTCTCCCAGCGACCGGTTTCTTCCCACAGTTCCTTGGGCTGGATGGTCGGCAGCTGCAGCTCCACCGCACCGGCGCGGTTCATTTCCTCGCGGACGATGGTTTCCACCTTGCGCAGCACCCGCAGGCCCAGCGGCGACCAGGTATACAGGCCCGATGCCAGCTTGCGGATCATGCCCGCGCGCAGCATCAGCCGGTGGCTGACCAGTTCGGCGTCGGCGGGGGTTTCCTTGGTGGTATGCAGGTGGAAGCGGGAAAGGCGCATGGCAGGGGGGCTTCGCAAAACGGACGATCCCCTATTTTGCCAGCCTTGCAGCCCACTCGCACCGCCACCAACGGGTAGGGCGGCAGGGCGTAGTGCCGAGCCATGCTCGGCAGGGGCCTTGCCAGGGGCCCATCAGCGCTGTGGAAGCCGCGAAGCTGCGAGAAACTCGGGTTGCCAGATAACGCTGGCAGCGGCGGGGCGATGAGCGTCGCGGCTTGTGCCGCTGGCATCCCACAACCCCGTCAGCCCGGTCCCGAAGGCTTATTTCTTCGGTGCAGGCTTGCAATAGGCGGCCGCCGCCGCCTCGGCCAGCTGCTTCTGCGCACCGCGCTGGGTGTCGTCCAGCGCGGTATCGGGCTTGCCGTCACCATCGGTATCCTGCATGACCGGGGCGCTGCCGTTCAGCAGCTCCAGGTTCCTGCGCGCGCCCAGGCACTGTTCCGATTCGGCGGATTCGGCGGCTGCGGCAGGCTCGGCGGTAGAAGCGCCGCTGGCGGTGATGCGGCGGGTCTCGTACTGCTTGCCGGTCGGCGGCCGTTCCGAGTACTGGGTGACGCCATTGGCGTCCTTCCACTTGTACAGATTTGCGGCGCTGGCTGTGGCAGCGGTGCCGAGCAGGAGCAGGCAGCAGAGGCGGGGCAGGGTGAGCATGGCAACTCCAGACGCCGGAACGGGGCAGGGGCCGATTGCAGCACCCGGTGACGTGGCTGGCAAGTCGATTAAACTGGTCGGTATGGACGAATTGAGACCACCACCGCGTTCGCGCAGCATCTACCTGCTCCCGAACCTGTTCACCACTGCCGGCCTGTTTGCCGGGTTTTACGCGATCATTGCCGCTTCCAACGGCCAGTTCGTCAACGCCAGCGTCGCCGTGTTCGTGGCGGCGGTGATGGACGGGCTGGACGGCCGGGTTGCGCGCTTGACCGGTACCAGCAGCGAATTCGGCGTGCAGTACGACTCCCTGGCCGACCTGGTCAGCTTCGGCATGGCGCCGGCGCTGGTCATGTACCACTGGGCGCTGTCCTCGTTGAAGTTCGATGGCGACGTGCTGGGCCGGGTCGGCTGGTCGGCGGCTTTCCTGTATGCGGCCTGCGCGGCACTGCGCCTGGCCCGTTTCAATACCCAGGTGGGCACGGTCGACAAGCGCTGGTTTGTCGGCCTGGCCAGCCCGGCCGCCGCCGGTTTGATGATGTCCTTCGTCTGGGCCTTCGCCGATGGCGGGCTTGGCTGGAGTGGCGATGAGCTGCGTTACGTGGCGCTGGGCGTGACCATCGTGGCGGGCCTGCTGATGGTCAGCCGGATCCGTTTCTGGAGCTTCAAGGGCGGTGGCGAGAAGGGCCCGCGCTCTGAGCGCGTCCCCTTCGTGGTGCTGGCCCTGGTGCCCATTGTGATTTCCATCGTGGTGCTGGACCCGGCACGTACCTTGTTGGTGGTCGGTGTGATCTACGCGCTGTCCGGTCCGGTGATGTGGCTGTTGCAGCGCTGGCGGCAGCCGGCCGGCAAGGTGCAGTGATCGGTTTCTCGCCCGCACCGGCGTGGACGCCTGAGCAGCAGGCATGGCTGCAGGCGATGGGCTATACGGTCTATCTCGAGGGCGGGGCGCTGGATGCGCCGCCGGCCGCGGCTGCGCCAGGCATTGACGCCGGTCCGGTAGCGGTCGAACCGGCGCCGCCACATGTGCTGCCGGCGCAGCCGGCCGCGGCTGCGGCGCCGCGTGAAATGGCAAGCAAGCCACCGCCGGCACCGAGTACCGCGCCAGCGCCGGTGTTTGCCGCCAGCACGACCGCCGGTGTTCGTCGCAGTGGCGGCCTGCGCATGCCGGATCGGTTGCAGATTGCCCTGTTGCGCGCTTCCGGCTGCAATCCGAATGACCCGCAGACGCGGGCGCTGATGGACAGTTGGCCCCTGGCCGAGCTGCGCGCCAACCCCGCGGCCAAGCGCGCGCTGTGGCCGCAACTGCGTGCGTTGCGGCGGAAATCACGGCAATGAGCGCCTCGGGGTCGGTCCTGCGTCCGATGTACGAGGGGGATCTGGACGCGGTGATGGAGGTGGAACTGCGCGCCTATCCCTTCCCGTGGACGCGCGGCATCTTCCAGGATTGCCTGCGTGCGGACTATCCCAGTCGGGTACTGGTGCAAGGGACCGACATTGTCGGCTACGCCGTGCTGAGTCTTGCCGCCGATGAGGCGCATGTACTCAACGTGTGCGTGGACCCGCTGTGCCAGTCACGCGGCCATGGCCGACGGTTGTTGCGCGAGTTGGTGCGTATCGCCCGCCAGCGCGGCGCGTTGCGCGTGTTCCTGGAAGTGCGGCCCTCCAATGCTCCGGCCATTGCGCTGTATCACAGCGAGGGCTTCAACGAGATTGGCCGGCGCCCGCGTTACTACCCGCTGGTGAGTGGGCGCGAGGACGCGCTGGTGATGGCGATGGAGCTGGTGGACGACGACATCAGCGTGATGCCGCCGCTCTGAGCATCAGCGGGTACAGGTGTGCCTACGCCAGCCGCAACAGCACCACACCGGCAATGATCAGCAACGCGGCAAGCAATCGCCTGCGGCTGATGTGTTCTTTGAGCAGCAACGCGGAAATCAGCAGCGCGAACAGGATGGAGGTTTCGCGCAGTGCGGCGATGACGGCGACCGGCGCCCGTGTCATTGCCCACAGCGCGATTGCATACGAGGCGGTCGTGCCGAAGCCGCCCACCAGCCCGCGTTGCCAGTTGCCGCGCAGATAGCCCTGCAACTGCTGGCGACGGGCGAACAAGGCCCAGATTGGCAGCGGCAGGCCGGACAGCAGGAACAGCCACAGCGTATAGCTCAGCGCATTGCCGGACAGGCGCGCGCCCTGCGCGTCGACCAGGGTGTAGGTGGCGATGACCATGGCGATGCACAGGGGCAGGCGGATGCTGTGTGCCTTGCTGGCGCCGGCCATGCACAGGATGCCGGTACTGATCAGGGCGATGCCGGCCCAGGCAGTGGTAGCCAACCGCTCGTCGAACAACCACGTGCCGGCGATGGCGACCAGCAGCGGTGCGCAGCCGCGCATCAAGGGGTAGGACAGGCTCATGTCGGCGCTGTGGTAGGCGCGGGCGACCAACAGGTAGTAGCCGGTCTGCAGCGCGGCAGAGGCTGCGAGCCAAGGCCAGCTGTCCGTTGCCGGTAGTGGCAACCAGGGCAGGACGGTGGCTGAGAGCACCGCGGCCCAGCCGGTGACCAGGATGGTGGTCAGCAGCTTGTCGCCGCCCAGTTTGACGATGGCGTTCCAACTGGCATGGAGCAGGGCGGCGAACAGGACGGCGCAGAAGATGCCCAGGGACATGGTGGGTGATGGCTTGGGTGTTGGGGGAGGGTAGCTGGGATCGGGGGGAGCAAAAAGGCAAAAGGTAAAAGGCAGAAGGCAGAAGGCAGAAGGCAGAAGGCAGAAGCCCCCTCATCCGCCCTGACGGGCACCTTCTCCCGCAAGCGGGAGAAGGGACAGCAACGATTTGTGCGCTGTGATGGGTTCGCCGTGCGATCACGCGCGAGCCAAAGCCAAAGCCAAAGCCAAAGCACGTAAAGCCGGTTGCTCAGTGACACCGCAGAAGTGCATGGTGCATTGCATTCCCTTCTCCCGCCTGCGGGAGAAGGTGCCCGACCGGGCGGATGAGGGCGCTCTTCGCTCTGGGCAGGGTGCTTGCCAGCACCCAACAAGCACAAAAGAAAACGCCGCCCGAAGGCGGCGTTTCTCAAGACAAACAACAAGCCTTACAGCTTCGCACGCTGTTCCTGCAGGCCTGCCAGCTGGCTGTTCCAGTCGAGCAGGCGCACGCGCTCCTGTTCAACCACCGCTGCCGGCACCTTGTCGGTGAACTTGGACAGCTTGGTCTCGCTCTTTTCCTTCTCGGCGGACACGCGGGCGATTTCCTTGTCCAGGCGCGCACGCTCGGCATCCAGATCGACCAGGCCTTCCAACGGCACCAGCAACTTGAGCTCACCGACAATTGCGGCCGCGGCCGGCGGCGTCACTGCATCGCCGGCCAACCAATCAATGCTTTCCAGCTTGAGCAGGAAGCGCAGCTGCGACGCGAAGCGTTCGACACGTGCACGATCCGCCGCCTGGCCACCCTGCAGCAACAGGCGTACCTGCTTGGATGGCGGCACGTTCAACTCGCTGCGCACGCGGCGCAGGGCGCTGACCATGGTCTTGAACCACTCCACGTCGGCTTCGGCCTGCGCGTAGTCGCCGGCAAATTCCTCTGCGGTCGGGTAGCTGCGCAGCGACAGCGAGTCGGCTGCAATGCCAAGACGCGGTGCCACCTGCTGCCACAGTTGCTCGGTGACGAACGGGGTCAGCGGGTGCAGCAGGCGCAGCACCGCTTCCAGCACGTACAGCAGGGTGTGGCGGGTGCTGGCTGCATCCTCGGCGTTGTCGCCGTTGAGCGCCGGCTTGGTCAGCTCCAGGAACCAATCGCAGAACTCGTTCCAGACGAATTCGTACAAGGCCTGCGACAGCAGATCGAAGCGGTAGTCGGCGAAGTGCTGCTGCGCTTCGGCGGCGACCTTGGCCAGGCGCGCCAGGATCCACTTCTCGGCATCGGTGCTTGCAGCAGGCACACCCTCACCCCCAGCCGCTCTCCCGGTGGGAGAGGGGAGCACGAAGCCCTCGGTGTTCATCAGGGTGAAGCGGCTGGCGTTCCACAACTTGTTGCAGAAGTTCTTGTAGCCCTCGGCGCGGCTCATGTCGAACTTGATGTCACGGCCGTGGGTGGCCAGCGCGGCGATGGTGAAGCGCAGCGCGTCGGCACCGTGGGCGATGATGCCGTCCGGGAATTCCTTGCGCGTGGCCTTTTCGATCTTCTCGGCCATCTTCGGCTGCATCAGGCCGTGGGTGCGCTTGGCCACCAGGTCGTCGATGCTGATGCCGTCGATGATGTCCAGCGGATCGAGCACATTGCCCTTGGACTTGGACATCTTCTGGCCCTGGCCGTCGCGTATCAGGCCGGTGATGTAGACGTCCTTGAACGGGATCTGGCCGGTGAAGCTGTCGGTGGCCATGATCATGCGCGCCACCCAGAAGAAGATGATGTCGAAGCCGGTGATCAGCACGTTCGACGGCAGGTAGCGCTCAAAGCCACGCTCGGCCATCGCCGCTTCATTCGGCCAACCCAGGGTGGAGAACGGCCACAGCTGCGAGGAGAACCAGGTCTCCAGCACGTCGCTGTCCTGGGTCAGCACCACGTCGGCGCCCAGCCCGGCCTTGGCGCGGGCCTCGGCTTCGTTGCGGCCCACGTAGCAGTTGCCCGCTTCGTCGAACCACGCCGGGATGCGATGGCCCCACCACAGCTGGCGGCTGATGCACCAATCCTGGATGTTCTCCATCCAATGGCGGTAGGTGTTGATCCAGTTGCCCGGCACGAACTTGATGCTGCCGTTCTCAACCAATTCCAGGCCGCGCTTGGCCAGCCCGTCCATCTTCACGAACCACTGGTCGGTGAGGTAGGGCTCGATCACCTGGCCGGTGCGGTCGCCGCGCGGCACCTGCAGCTTGTGCGCCTTGGTTTCGACCAGGATGCCCAGGTCTTCCAGTTCGGCCAGGATCAGCTTGCGCGCCTCGTAACGGTCCAGGCCACGGTATTTTTCCGGGGCGTTCTCGTTGAGCGTGGCGGTGGTGGTGAACAGGTTGATCATCGGCAGGCTGTGACGCACGCCGACCTGGTAATCGTTGAAGTCATGCGCCGGGGTTACCTTGACCACGCCGGTGCCGAAGGCCTTGTCGACGTAGTCGTCGCCGATCACCGGCACGCTGCGGCCGGTCAGCGGCAGAGTCACGCGCTTGCCGATCAGGTGCGCGTAGCGGCTGTCTTCCGGGTGCACCATCACCGCGGTGTCGCCCAGCAGGGTTTCCGGGCGGGTGGTGGCCACGACCAGGGAGGTGCGGGTTTCGCGCAGGGTCTCGTTGCCGTCGGCATCCACCTCGACGTGCTCGTAGCTGGCGCCGTCTTCCAGCGCGTAGGCAATCGACCACATGAAGCCGTCTTCTTCCACGCTCTCCACTTCCAGGTCGGAAATGGCGGTCTTCAGCACCGGGTCCCAATTGACCAGACGCTGGCCACGGTAGATCAGGCCCTGCTCGTGCCAGCGGATGAAGGACTCGATCACCGCCTCGCTCGGGCCCGGGTCCATGGTGAAGGTGCTGCGCGACCAGTCGGCGGAGGTGCCGAGGCGGCGCATCTGGCCTTCGATCACGTTGCCCGAATGTGCCTTCCACTCCCACACCTTGCCGATGAAGCCATCGCGGCCCAGCGAGTCGCGGGTCTCACCCTTGCCTTCCAGCGCCAGGTTACGGCTGACGACCATCTCGGTGGCGATGCCGGCGTGGTCGGTACCCACCTGCCACAGCGTGTCGTAGCCACGCATGCGGTGGTAACGGATCAGCGCATCCATCAGCGTCTGCTGGAAGGCGTGGCCCATGTGCAGGGTGCCGGTGACGTTTGGCGGCGGCAGCAGGATGGTGTAGGGCTCGCCCTTGCCGGACGGCTTGAACAGGCCGGCTTTCTCCCACGACTCATAGAGCGCGGTTTCAAAGGATTTGGGGTCGTAGCTGGAGGCGAGTTGGGTCATGCGGGGAAAACCGGAAAGTGCGGGAGGAGGGGATCAGCGCGCCAGTGCGCGCTTGATCTTCTGGTCGGTGTGGTACTGGCTGACCGCGTATGCAGCCCAGATGGCGCCTGGCAGCCAACCGATCAAGGTGATCTGCAGGATGAGACAGACAATGCCGGAAATCGGACGACCAATGGTGAAAAAGGCCAGCCACGGCAGCAGGATGGCAATCAGCAGGCGCATGCGTGTCTTCCTTTACATGTCGTACTTGTTGAGCGTGTAGTTGGCGGCCTTGTACTGGCGCCAGCGTTCACGCAGCGGTTCGCGTGCGGCCGGGGCGGCCGGCACCACTTCCAGCACCCGCTCGCAGGCACCCAGGTAGGGTTCGTCGCGCAGGTTGATCACCAGCGGTCGCTCCGGCGCGTCGGCACCGGGCGTGGCGATCAGCACGATGGCCTCTTCCTCGTCCACGTCCTCGCCGATGATCTGGTGCGGGATGTAGGCGTCCGGGTCGAACGACCACAGCAGCTCGTCCAGCTCCTCGGCCTGGGCCTGGTCGCGGGCCAGCACCAGCGTGTACAGACCGCCGTCATTGGCCTTGCGGGCAAGCTCGCACACCAGTTTCAACGGTTCGGTGAGAAAACGCGGCTTGGCGATCAGGTAGAAGTCGGCACGCATCAGGTCACAAGAAAGTAGAAGGGGATTGGAAAACCGGGGTCAGAGTCGGGTTTTGCCGGGCAAAACCCGACTCTGACCCCGGTTTTCCAACCCCGGATATAACTCAGGCAACGCGATCCAGCAGCCACTGGGTCAGCAGGCCCACCGGGCGACCGGTGGCCATGCCGCGCTTGCCTTCGTCGCTGGCAACGCCGGCGATATCCAGGTGCGCCCAGCGCTGGCCTTCGGTGAAGCGCGACAGGAAGCAGCCTGCGGTGATGGCACCGGCCCAGCGGCCGCCGATGTTGTAGACGTCGGCGAAGCTGGAATCCAGCATGCCCTGGTACTCGTCCCACAGCGGCAGGCGCCAGGCGCGGTCGAACACGTGCTCGCCGGCGGCGGTCAGCTCGTTGGCCAGGTCGTCGTGCTTGCTCATCAGGCCGGCGGTCTGGTGGCCCAGGGCCACCATGCAGGCACCGGTGAGGGTGGCCACGTCGATCAGTGCGGCCGGCTCGAAGCGCTGCGCATAGGTCAGCGCATCGCACAGGATCAGGCGGCCTTCGGCGTCGGTATTGCCCACTTCGATGGTCTTGCCCGACATCGAGGTGATCACGTCGGACGGGCGGTAGGCGTTGCCGTCGATGGCGTTTTCCACCGCCGGCACCACCACCACCAGGTTCAACGGCAGCTTGGCCTTGACCGTGGCGACGAAGGTACCGATGACGTTGGCGCCACCGCACATGTCGTACTTCATTTCCTCGATGCCGCCCTGGGTCTTCAGGTTGACGCCACCGGTGTCGAAGGTGATGCCCTTGCCGACCAGCACGTAGGGCTTGGCGTCACCGCCGTTGTTCCACTTCAGCACCACCAGCTTGGGGCGGTTGGCCGAGCCACGGGCCACGGCCAGCAGCGAGCCCATGCCCAGCGCTTCCATCTGCGCCTCGTCCAGGATCTCGGCCTCGGCGCCTTCGTGCTCGGCGGCAAACTTGACCGAGGATTCGGCCAGGTAGGCCGGGGTGCAGTAGTTCGGCGGCAGGTTGCCCAGCTCGCGGGCGTATTCCACGCCGGCGGCAATGGCCTGGCCCTGCAGCAGCGCGGTTTCGTCGTTGCTGGCGATGGCCAGCGATTCCAGGCCCGGGGCTTCCGGCTTCTTCTTGCCCAGGGTGGCGGTATAGCGGTAGCTGGCGTGGTTGGCGGTGATCACGGCCTGACGGACGTTCCAGGCGGCGTCGCGGTCCTTGATCGGCAGTTCGTTCAGGGTGAACAGCGCGCTACGGGTATTGCCGCTCTTCAGGGCGCGGGCGGCGTCACCGGCGGCCTTCAGGTACTGGGCCACGCCGAACTTGGCCGGGTCGCCGAGGCCAACCACCAGCACGCGGGCGGCGCTGACGCCGGCCAGGTCGTGCAGCAGGGTGGTGTTGCCGGTCTTGCCGCCAACATCGCCGCGCTCGACCAGGGCGGCCAGACGGCCACCGGAAGCGGCGTCCAGGGCCTGTGCAGCCGGGCTCAGCGTCTTGTCAGAGTAGGCGCCAACAATGACGCAATCCACCTCGGCGGAGACCGGGGCGGCGTGGTTCAGGGTGAATTCCAGAGACATTGATCAGATTCCGTTGCCAAATCCGTACAATCGCAGGCTGTATACGCGGGGCCATCGAGGCCGGGCGTTCTGCGGACTAAACCGAGAGTTTAAACCACCGACCCTATGGCGAAGCTTGACCGCTACCTTCTGAGTGACTTCCTCCAGAGCTTTCTGGCCACTTTGACCGTACTCCTGGTCGTCAGCATGGGTGGTGTGCTGGTCGATATCCTCGGCCGCATTGCCGACGGGCGCATCCCGGCCGGCTTGATGCTGTCCCAGCTGGGACTGCAGTTCATCGTCTATCTGCCCATCATCCTGCCCCTGGCCCTGATGCTGGGTCTGGCGCTGTCGATCGCGCGGCTGTACCGCGATTCGGAAATGGCAGTGCTGACCGGCGTCGGCGTCGGCCCCAAGCGCCTGCTCAAGCCGATCCTGCTGCTCACCGTGCCTATCGTGGCGCTGGTCGCGGCCTGTTCGCTGTGGCTGGGCCCCTGGGCTGATCGCAACGCCGAGCGCATGTTGCAGGACGCCAGCCGCAGCATGGTCGTCGCCGGGCTGGAACCGGGCCAGTTCACCCCGCTGGCCGGTGGTGGCGTGGTCTACCTGTCGTCGCTGGCCGGCGACGGCACCCGGATGGGCAAGGTGTTCATGCAGCGGCAGAAGGAAGGGCGTATCGACGTGGTATCGGCCAATAGCGGGGCGATGTTCTTCGAGGGCGAGCGCCAGCGCTACCTTCGGCTGGAAGACGGCTATCGGGTTGAAGGCCCGGAGAGCGGCACCCTGGATTACCGTTTGATGCGCTATGCCCGTAACGAAGTGGCGCTGCCGGACCGTGACGAAGTACGTGACCAGAATGATCCGGAAATGCTGTCCACCCGCCAACTGCTTGGCGATGGGCGGCCCGAGGCCAAGGCCCAACTGCACTGGCGCATCACCCCACCGTTGCTGGCGCTGGCCTTTGCCCTGCTGACCCTGCCGCTTGCGCGCAGCGCACCGCGGCAGCAGCGCTACGGCCGCATCATGGTGGCCTTCCTGGCCTACACGGTGGGGGTAAGCCTGAGCATCCTCGGCCGCCAGTGGCTGGCGGCGGGCAAGCTGCCGGTGGAGGCCGGCATGTGGTGGTTGACCTTGCCGTTGCTGTTGCTGGCGGTGTGGCTGTACTTCCGTGACGGGCGCCTGGGCCGTCGCCGGGCGGGGGCGACAGCATGAGGCTGCTGCCGCGGATTCATGACATCTACGTAGGCCGGACCGTGTTGTTCACGGTGCTGGTGGTGTGGATGGTGCTGCTCGGCCTGGATGCCATCATGGCCTTGTCCGGCGAGGCCGGGAAGATCGGCCAGGGGCATTACAGTTTCGGCCATGCGCTGGCGTGGGTGGCCTATACCTTGCCGCGCCGGGCCTATACCGTGTTCCCGATGGCGGCGGTGATCGGCGCGCTGATGGGCCTGGGCCAACTGGCGGCGACTTCGGAACTGACGGCATTGCGTGCGGTCGGCCTGTCGCGTCGGCGGATTGCGGTATCGGTGGCGATCTCGCTGTCGCTGCTGACCGCGTTGATGGTGATCAACGGCGAAACCCTGTCGCCGTGGGCGCAGGGGCGCGCCGACGCGCTGAAGACCAGCGCCCGCTACAACACCGACATCGCCACCGCACGCTACTCGGGTCTGTGGGCACGTGAAGGCGATACCTTCCTCAATGCACAGACCGGCGAAGAACAGCTCGCGGCGGACGGCCAGTCGACCTTGCTGCTGCACGATGTGCGGCTGTACCAGCTGGGCGAAGACGGCCGACTGTTGAGCCTGACCTATGCCAAGGCCGCACGCCACGACACCCAGGGCTGGGTGCTGGAAGGTGTGCGTCGCGATACCTTCGGCGAACGCTCGGTAACCCGTCAGGAACTGGCCAGCGAGCAGTGGGCCTCCAAGTTGGATGCCGCTGCCCTGGCATCGGGCCTGGCCAAGCCGCGCAACCTCAGTGCCGGTGAGCTGAAGACCAGCATCGACTACCGCAAGCGCAACGGGTTGGATGCACGCGAGTACGAAGATACCTACTGGAGCCGCTGGTTCTACCCCTTGAACGTGCTGGCGCTGTGCCTGGCGGCAGTGCCGTTCGCGTTCGGCTCGCTGCGCAGTGGCGGCATGGGCAAGCGCTTGTTCCTGGGTATGTTGTTCGCGTTGGGCTTCCTGCTGCTGCAGATGTTCTTCGGGCGCATGGCAGGTGCGTTGAAGTTTGATTACCGCATTGCCTATGCCTTGCCACCGATCATGATGCTGGGGATCTCCGCGTGGCTATCGCGACGACGGGTAGGCTGAGTGTGGCAGTGCCGAGCCCTGCTCGGCAGACGCTTTACCGGTAATGCCCTTGCCGAGCATGGCTCGGCACTACAGGGCGGTTGGTTTGTTTGGAAAGCCCCTTGCCGAGCATGGCTCGGCACTACCGGTGGTGGGTTTGTTCGGAAAGGCCCTGCCGAGCATGGCTCGGCACTACAGTTTGGTTAGCCTTGTGCCGCTGAGGCGGTCGTGCAGGGTCAGCCGTTCGCGATCGAACAGCGCCCAGATGAAGCCGACACCGGCCAGCAACAATGACAGCGTGCCCAGTGCATAGCGTTTCCACAGCAATGCACGGCTGGGTGCCTGTCCGTCGGCGGCCTGCAGGCGCAGCCGCCATGGGCGCATGCCCAGGGTCTGGCCGCCGCGTCTCCAGCTTTCGGTGGCGTAGAGCCCTGCAACCAGCCAGCAGCTCAGCCACAACAGCCATTGCAGGGCGCTGAATGGGTGGATGTTGTCGCGGCTGGCGTGGCCAGCCAAGGTGTAGCCCACCGTGAACAGTGCCGAGACCAGCATCCACAAGGCCAGTACCGGCCACAGGTCGTAGAACAGTGCGGCCAGGCGGCGCAGCAGCAGTGCGGAGGGGCGGGGCATCGGGGCAGCGGCGGGTGGGCTCATGCGCCGAGCATACGATTGTGGCTGCCGGCGTGCATGGGCAGGCAGGGATGCAAGGCTTATCCTTGCGACGATGTCCGCCGCCCTGACCCCCGCCGAACGCCGCCAACTGGTACAGCAACTGCCACCGCTGCGGGCGGACGATGAGCGGGTGATCCAGCGCTTCCTGAACGCGATCTGGGCCGAGCATGGCTTGGCGCGGGCTTCGCTGGACAGTTATCGGCGTGATCTGGAAGGCCTGGCGCGCTGGCGCGACGGGGCCAAAGGTGGCTTGGCCGGAGTGGATCGTGCCGGTCTGTTTGATTATCTGGCCTGGCGCACCCGCCACGGCTGGACCGCCCGCAGCAACGCGCGCCTGCTATCGGTGCTGCGGGCCTTCTTTGCCCAGGCGCTCAAGCGCGGTGAGCGCAGCGAAGACCCTGCGGCCTTGCTGGAATCGCCGAAACTGCCGCGCTCGCTGCCCAAGGCGCTGGCCGAAAGCCAGGTCGAGGCCCTGCTGGCGGCGCCGGACGTGGACATCCCGGTCGGCCTGCGTGACCGTGCGATGCTGGAGCTGATGTATGCCGCCGGCCTGCGCGTCAGCGAACTGGTCAATCTGCCAGCAAACGCGGTCAACCTGCGCCAAGGCGTGCTGCGGGTGACCGGCAAGGGCAGCAAGGAACGGCTGGTGCCACTGGGAGAAGAGTCGCAGTACTGGCTGGAACGCTATCTGGCCTCCGCGCGACCGCTGCTGGCTGGTGGCAAGGCGGTTGCCGCCACACCGGATGGGCAGGTGCCGCTGTTTGTCGACGTGGACCGTACTCCGTTGAGCCGCCAGCAGTTCTGGGCGCTGGTGAAGGTCTGTGCCGCAGTAGCGGGTATCGACCCTGGCAAGATCAGCCCGCACGGCCTGCGCCACAGTTTTGCCACCCATCTGCTCAACCACGGCGCCGATCTGCGCGCGCTGCAGATGTTGCTGGGCCACAGCTCGCTGTCCACCACCCAGATCTACACCCTGGTGGCCCGCGAACACCTGCAGAAGTTGCACCGCAACCACCATCCGCGCGGCTGAGTCTCCCCGGCGCGGGGGCTGTTTTGTGGGAGCGGCGTCAGCCGCGAAGCCGAAGGGCCATGAGATTGCGGTGGGTGCCTGTATTCAGGCAGTCCGGGTTTCGCGGCTGACGCCGCTCCCACACTGATTCGGGCGGTGTGCGAGAATCCGGCTGTTCTCTTTCGATGGGTCGCCATGTTCCGATTTGCTATTGCCGCGCTGTTTGGCGCGCTCAGTCTTACCGCCTGCGCGCAGCAGCCCGC
Organism: Stenotrophomonas sp.; assembly: GCF_032066555.1. Classification (GTDB taxonomy): domain Bacteria; phylum Pseudomonadota; class Gammaproteobacteria; order Xanthomonadales; family Xanthomonadaceae; genus Stenotrophomonas. The sequence goes on along the minus strand of NZ_DAMBKV010000006.1, from coordinate 107,414 downwards.
AGCATCCAAGGCCGCTGCTACCGCCGCAGCTCCGGCCACCGATGCTGCAGTCGAAAAGCGGGTGCGTGACGCGCTCAAGGAACTGGATCCGAACTTCAAGCCGGATTACATCGGCGCGGCGCCGTTTGCCGGCTTCCGCGAGGTCATCGTGTCCGGGCAGGTGCTGTATGTCACCGACGACGGCCGCTACCTGCTGCAGACCACGCCGTATGACATCGCCAACAAGACCCAGGCCACCAGCCCGGGCCTGCTGGCCTATCGCCGCGGCCTGCTGGAAACCCTGCCGCACGCTGACCGCATCGTTTTCGCGCCGCCGAACGCCAAGCACACCATCAGTGTGTTCACGGATATCGAGTGTGGTTACTGCCGCAAGCTGCACCAGGACATCGCCGAGCTGAACCGCAATGGCATTGCGGTCGAATACCTGGCGTTCCCGCGCATGGGCCTGGCCAGCAAGGACGCCACCGACATGATCTCGGTCTGGTGTGCCAGCGACCGCAAGGCCGCGCTGACCGCCGCCAAGACCGGCCAGCCGGTCCCGGCCAGGAATTGCACCAATCCGGTGGCCATGCAGTACAACCTCGGCCAGCAGCTGGGCATCAACGGTACCCCGGCAATCTTTGCTGCCGATGGCAGCCAGCTCGGTGGCTACCTGCCGCCAGCACAGCTGAAGGCCGCGCTGGACCGTATCGAAGCTGGCGGCAGCCGCTGATAGCACTGCCCGCCAAGGTTTGAACAGACAACGCCCCTCCCGCTAACGCGAGGGGCGTTGTGGTTTTGGCAGCGGCTTACTTCAGGCCGCTGCTGACGCTGTTGACCAGGGTGCCCTGGGCATCGTCACCGCTGAATTCCCAGAAGAACGCGCCGCCCAGCCCTTGGGCTTTGACGTAGGCCATCTTGCGGCCGAGCATCTCCGGCGTATCCACGCTCCAGAAGGTATTGCCGTCATACAGCCAGGTGGCCTGTGCAAGCGGGTCGGTATACACCGGCCAGCCGAGGTTCTTGAGCACGTTCCAGTCCTCGATGCCGGCTTCGTACTTGCCTGCCGCTGGCCGCCCGCTCTGGTACAAACCGTTGTTGGTTCGCGCCACGCCCGTCCAGCCGCGGCCGTAGAAGCCGACGCCGAGATTCAGCTTGGCGGCCGGGACGCCGCGTTGCAGGTAGGCCTCGATGGCGTCGTTGCTGTTGTACAGGGCGGCGTCACCGGTTGAAGGATCTGCCGGGGAGTGGAACAGGGCAGTGTGGTGATTGGTGATGCCTGCCCAAGCGCCATGGAAGTCGTAGGTCATCACATTGATGAAATCCAGGTGCCGGTGATATGCGGCCGGATTGGTTGGGCGGATCTTGTCGATGCCGGCGCCGACCGCCACGGTCAGCAGCAGGCCAGGGCGCACGGCGTCCAATTGTCGGCGGAACTCGGCCAACAGGGCGATGAAGTTGTCGCGGTCGGCCGGGGTGCCGCAGCCCAGGCCGCAGGCGGCCGGATACTCCCAATCGATGTCGATGCCATCGAACACGCCTGCAGCTACCCCATTGCCGCCGGCATGGTCGGTGAACGGCAGATTGCCCTTGATGTAGGCGTCAATGCAGGAGGCGACAAAGGCCTGGCGGTTCTCCGGGCGTGCGGCACTGGAGAAACCGCGTGACCAGGTCCAGCCGCCCAGCGAGATCAGCGTCTTCAGCTGCGGGTACTTGGCCTTGAGCTGCTTGAGCTGGTTCCAGTTGCCGCGCAGCGGCTGGTTCCATTGGTCGGCGACACCGCTGACGCTTTCGCTGGCGCCAAAGCTGCGGGTGTAATCGGCATAGGCGTCGCCGCCGGCGCCGCTGGCCGGATCGGCGGCCTGGGTGATGCCGACTTCGCAGCGGTTGTTGCGGACGTTGCCGAAGGCATAGTTGATATGGGTCAGGCGTGCCGCCGAACCGCTGCTGTCGATGTTCTTGACCCGGTAGTTGCGGCCATAGATGCCCCATTGGGTGAAGTAACCGATCACCCGCTTGCCGCTGGTGCCCGGGGTGCCGGGCCCGCCTGGTTTTCCTGGATCGGTGCCGCCGCCGGTGTCCTCGGTCAAGGTGCTGGTGCTGACGATGGCGCTGAGCGAGGAGGCGTTGCCTGCCTTGTCGCGGGCGCGCACGGCATAGCGATAACTGGTAGCTGGGGTCAGCGCGGTATCGGTATGCCCGGTGGCGGCAATCGAGGCGATCTGCGTACCGTCGCGGTACAGGTCATAGACGGCGATGCCGCTGCCGCCGGGGTTGTCGCTGGCAGTGTTCCAGCGCAGCGCGATGCTGGTCGGGGTGCGCGCCTGCACGCTGAGTCCGTCCGGGATCGACGGGGCAGTGCTGTCCTTGTCCGGGTCGGTAACCGTCACGCTGACCGTAGCCGAGGTGGTGCTGGCATTGCGGTCATCGGTGGCGACGGCACTGAGCAGGTAATTGCCGGCTGCGGCGTTGCGCCAGGCAAGGCTGTAGGGCGCGTTGCCGACGCTGCCCATGGAATGACCGTTGCGGAAGAACTCGACCTTGCGGATGCTGCCGTCGCTGTCGGTGGCAGCAGCATTGAAGGTGATGGTGCTGCCGGCGCTGAACGTGCTGCCTGCGCTGGGCGAGGTCAGGCGAACCTGCGGCGGCTGGTTGGCTGCCGGTGCGGTGTCATCGCAGCGGCCCAGGTTGTCGTAGTAGTGGCGGCCAGCGGGATGGTCCGGTGGTGCGTTCCAGATGGTCTGGCGCGCCTGGTACAGCACGCCGTCCTTTTGCAGGGTATCGCCGGGCTGGTAGATGGTGGTTCCCAGCCAGGGCCTGACCCCTGCGCAGTTGGCGGCCTGTGCCGCCGGCAGGACGCTGGCTGACGCGAATACCAAGGCCAGTGTCCAGCCCAGTCGCGCGCTGTGGCGGTGCTGGCGGGTGTATCGGGGCCTTGCAGGGCCGGTGGGATGGTCCGTCATGGCGGGTTTCCTTCTGCGGTTGGCTAGTGCTCGTGCGGTGTCTTTTGGGCGCGCCTTCGGCAAGGCGGGCGCGCTTGCGCCCGGCCTTGGGACGGCGGGGAATGCTTGCTGGGCCCGGATCCGGGCTGCTGAATCGGCACGCAGGTACCGGCCGATTGAGGATAACGTTGTCAAAAAAGCCGGCACGGTTTGGCATGCGCAGCGGGCTGTCGGTGTGAACCGCGTCATCCCTGAGGACTTCCGGTAGTCGGGCTGCTGAGGCTTGGGGCGGCCGAGTCCGGTACAATCGCGGGCCGATTCCCACCATGGTCTCCCGGACATGATCGTCCTCGAGGGCGCAGCTGCCCTTTCGCCGTTCCGCCGCGAACGTCTTGAATCCCGCCTGCAGTCCATTGCCGCCGATCTGCGCATTACCGGTGCCTGGCACGTCTATTTCACCCAAGCTGCCGATGCCGGCGCGGTCGACCAGACCACGCTGGGCCGCATCCTGCAGGGCCAGCCGGAGGCCGCCGAGCGCGCCGCTGGCGCCATCTCGCGCTATGTGGTGCCGCGCCTGGGCACCTTGTCGCCGTGGTCGAGCAAGGCCACCGAGCTGGTGCGCGGTGCCGGCCTGCCGATCCAGCGCGTCGAACGCGGCACCCGCATCGACCTGAGCGGCTGGCCGGCCGATCCGGCCCAGCAGGCCGCACTGGCCAAGCTGCTGCACGATCCGATGACCCAGTCGCTGCTGGACGACATCAGCCAAGCCCAGGCGCTGTTCAACAACGTCGGCCGCGGCAGCCTGGAGCGCATCGCGCTGGCTGACCTGGAAGGCGCCAACAAGCGCCTCGGTCTGGCCCTGGCCGATGACGAGATCGATTACCTGCGCCAGCGTTACAGCGAACTCGGCCGCGATCCGTCCGACGTCGAGCTGATGATGTTCGCGCAGGCCAACTCCGAGCATTGCCGGCACAAGATCTTCAACGCCAGCTGGACCATCGACGGCAACGCGCAGGACCGCTCGCTGTTCAAGATGATCAAGAACACCCACCAGCAGACCCCGCAGCACACGCTCAGCGCGTACAGCGACAATGCCGCAGTGATCGAAGGCGAGCCGGCCGCGCGCTATCGCCCGGACCCGGCCACCGGCAAGTACCGCAGCGAAGCGGTGGTGCCCAGCGCCTTCCAGATCAAGGTGGAAACGCATAACCACCCGACCGCGATCGCGCCGTTCCCGGGTGCCGCGACCGGCGCCGGCGGCGAGATCCGCGACGAAGGTGCCACCGGCCGTGGCGGCAAGCCCAAGGCCGGCCTGACCGGTTTCTCGGTCTCGCACCTGCGCATCCCGACCCTGCCGCAGCCGTGGGAAGCGCCGCGCGCGCTGAACCCGCGCATGGCACCGGCCCTGGACATCATGCTGGACGGCCCGCTGGGCGGCGCTGCGTTCAACAACGAATTCGGCCGGCCGAACCTGCTGGGCTATTTCCGCAGCTTCGAGCTGCCGGAAGATGGCATCACCCGCGCCTACGACAAGCCGATCATGTTGGCCGGCGGCCTGGGCGCGATTGATCGCGTGCAGGTTGAAAAGCTGCAGCTGCAGGCGGGCGACGCGGTGATCGTGCTCGGCGGCCCGGCGATGCTGATCGGCCTGGGCGGTGGTGCGGCCTCGTCGGTGGCCTCGGGCGAAAGCGCCGAAGACCTCGACTTCGCCAGCGTGCAGCGCGACAACCCGGAAATGGAGCGCCGCTGCCAGGAAGTGATCGACCGTTGCGTGGCCATGGGCACGAACAACCCGATCAAGTTCTTCCACGACGTCGGCGCCGGTGGCCTGTCCAACGCCATCCCCGAACTGCTGCACGACTCCAAGGTCGGTGGCGTGATCGACCTGGGCAAGGTGCCCACCGACGATCCCTCGCTGTCGCCGCTGGAGCTGTGGTGCAACGAGTCGCAGGAACGTTATGTACTCGGCGTGGCGCAGGAGCGTTTGGCCGAATTTGCCGCCATCTGTGCGCGCGAACGCTGCCCGTTTGCCGCGGTCGGCGTTGCAACGGCTGAGGAACACCTGGTCGTGGCCTATGGTGCGACCCCGGGCAACACCCCGGCTGATGCCCCCATCGATCTGCCGATGGACGTACTGTTCGGCAAGGCGCCGAAGATGCACCGTGACACCGTGCACCCGCCCGCAGCGCCGTGGCCGCAGCTCAAGACCGCCGGCATCGACCTGCGTGAGGCGGGCCTGCGTGTGCTGGCGCACCCGACCGTGGCGTCCAAGAACTTCCTGGTCACCATCGGCGACCGCAGTGTGGGTGGCCTGACCGCGCGCGAGCAGATGATCGGCCCATGGCAGCTGCCGATGGCCGACGTAGCCATCACCCTGGCCGGGTTTGACACCTATGCAGGTGAGGCGATGTCGCTCGGCGAGCGCACCCCGCTGGCACTGCTGAACGCTGCCGCATCGGCACGCATGGCGGTGGGCGAAGCCATCACCAACCTGTGCGCCGCACCGGTAACCGCGCTGGATACGATCAAGCTGTCGGCCAACTGGATGGCCGCCTGCGGCCACAATGGCGAAGATGCGCTGCTGTATGACGCGGTCAAGGCGGTGGGTATGGAACTGTGCCCGCAGCTGGATATCAGCATCCCGGTGGGCAAGGACTCGCTGTCGATGCAGGCGCAGTGGCAGGCCGATGGCCAGACCGAGAAGTCGGTATCGCCGGTGTCGCTGGTGATCTCCGCCTTTGCCCCGGTCAGCGATGCCCGCCAGCAGCTGACCCCGCTGCTCGACCGCGAAACCGAAAGCGAGCTGTGGTTGATTGGCCTGGGCGCTGGCAAGCAGCGTCTGGGCGGTTCGATCCTGGCGCAGACCCAGGCCGACCACAGCGCACTGCCGGCTTTTGCCGGTGAAGTGCCGGACCTGGACGACCCGCAGCGCCTGCGTGCGTTCTTTGAATTGATCCGCGATGCGCGTGCGTCCGGCCTGTTGCTGGCCTACCACGACCGCAGCGACGGCGGCGCGTTTGCCGCCCTGTGCGAAATGGCCTTCGCCTCGCGCCTGGGCCTGGACATCGTGCTCGATGCCTGGGGCGATGATCCGTTCCGCAGCCTGTTCAACGAAGAACTGGGTGCCGTGGTGCAGATCGCCAAGGAGGACCGTGCCGCCTTCGCCGACCTGGTCGAGCGTCACGCCCTGACCGAATGCGCGCAGCGCATTGCCCGCCCGACCACCGCGCCGGTGGTGCGCGTGCAGCTGGCTGGCGACAGCGTGGTGGAATGGCGCTGGGAAGAACTGTTCGATGCCTGGTGGTCGGTCACACACGCCATGCAGAAGCTGCGTGACAACCCGGATGCGGCTGACCAGGAGCGTGCGATTGCGCGCAACTTCAACGCCCCGGGCCTGAAGCCGAAGCTGGCATTTGATCCGGCCGACGACGTCGCCGCTCCGTTCATCGCCAGCGGCAAGCGTCCGAAGGTGGCAATCCTGCGCGAGCAGGGCGTCAACGGCCAGATCGAAATGGCCAATATCTTCGAGCGTGCCGGCTTTGAAGCCTACGACGTGCACATGAGCGACCTGATCGAAGGCCGCGTGCAGCTCGCCGACTTCCGCGGCATCGCTGCCTGCGGTGGCTTCAGCTACGGCGACGTGCTGGGTGCCGGCCGTGGCTGGGCAACCTCCATCCTCGAGCGCCCGGTGCTGCGTGAGGCCTTTGCGGCCTTCTTCGCCCGCCCGGACACCTTTGCGCTGGGCGTGTGCAACGGCTGCCAGATGATGAGCCAGCTCAAGGACATCATCCCCGGTGCCGAGCACTGGCCGAAGTTCCTGCGCAATGCCGGCGAGCAGTTCGAAGCCCGCACGGCGTTGCTCGAGGTCGTCGAATCGCCGTCCATCCTGCTGCGTGGCATGGCTGGCTCGCGCCTGCCGGTTGCCGTGGCACACGGCGAAGGCCGTGCCGAGTTCGACAGCGCGGTGGACCAGGCCGCTGCCAGCATCGCCCTGCGTTATGTTGATGGCGATGGCCGCGTGGCCACCCAGTACCCGCTCAATCCGAACGGTTCGCCGGATGGCATCACCGGCCTGACCAGCAGCGACGGCCGCGTCACCATCCTGATGCCGCACCCGGAACGTACCCCGCGCACGGTCAACCTGAGCTGGGCACCGACGAGCTGGGGCGAAGATTCGCCGTGGCTGCGGATGTTCCGCAACGCAAGAGTATGGTGCGGCTGAACAGGCGAAAACGCCGAAAGCCAGTTTCAGTACATGAAAAACCGAAGAAGCCCGCAGGCCAACGCCTGCGGGCTTTTTCCGTTCTGGAAAGTCGGTTTTTGACTGGACACTCAACTGTATCCAAAGACAGACAAACAGAGCTGTTTGTCAAAAAAAACCGCTTAGGAAATGTCACCTGTAGTCAGTTTTGAGCGCTGTATCCCCATATTTTCCGAGCCAGACAGAAACTTGACGCCCGGAGATCACGCCTCCAACACTCGCGCCGCTCAAGAGCCCACATGTCACAGCGCGCTGTGTGGGTAGACGACATGCGTTCTCCTGCTTTGGGCAGGACGCGCGGGGATTAGACAGGCACACACGTTGGGGAAGCAGTCGTTTCTACCTGGATGGTAGCTCGGTTGCGGCGCTAAACAACTCAGTCCACTTCAGGAGCAGTTTCGATGAATCGGATCTATCGCAAGGTGTGGAACAAGGCGTTGGGACAGTTGGTGGTTGCCTCGGAGCTGGCTAGCTCCAAGGAATTGGCCGGCGTGGTGGATACGCGCAGCGCAGGCGTACATCGCGTGCAGCTGCTGGTGCTGGCGATTGCCACGGGGCTTGGATTGGGTGTGCCTGTCGCGTCGTTGCGTGCGCAGTCGGTGGCCGTTGGAGGGAACGCCAAGTGCATCGTCCTCGGTAGTGCCAATCTGGTTGATTGCGCCTTGCAAGGTGATGCCAGCGCTGCGGGTGCCAATGCGGTTGCAATCGGGGCGCATAGCGTTGCATCGGCCGAAGGCAGCCTCGCAGTGGGTAACGGTGCGATCGCCAGCGGTAGTAACAGTGTCGCCTTGGGTGCCAATGCAGTAGCTGCACGCGACAACGTGGTGTCGGTGGGGGACGCCGGCGGTGAACGCCAGATCACCAATGTTGCCGCTGGCACTGAAGATACCGATGCAGTGAATATTGCCCAGCTCAATGTTGTTGCCGATGAAACCGCGAAGACCCGCCGCTACTTCGCCGCCAATGGTGCCAATGATGGCAGCGATGACGCGCTGGCGAGCGGTGCAGGTGCAACCGCCGCCGGCGTTGGGGCGGTTGCCAGCGGTGCGGCGAGCGTTGCCGTCGGTAGCTACAGCAGCGCCAATGGCGACTATGCGAGTGCACTTGGCTATGTGAACACTGCCGATGGAGTGAACAGTTCGGCCGTCGGCAACTTCAACCAGGTGGATGGTGAGAACAGCAGCGCGTTTGGTTTCAGCAATCTGGTGGATGGGGATGGTGCTGTTGCGATGGGGAGCAACTCCATTGCAATTGGTCAAAGCAGCATGGCAGTTGGAGATGGCGCCCTTGCCTCTGAATCATGGTCGCAGGCAATAGGTGCTGATGCCCAGGCGACAGCGGTGGAAAGCCTTGCGGTTGGGAGAAGAGCATCCGCCACCGGAGAGAACTCTGTTGCATTTGGCACTGGGACAGTGGCCAGCGGCATCAACAGCGCGGCCATGGGGTGGCGGGCCGAGGCGTTGGCCGTTGACTCACTCGCTCTGGGCACCTTGGCGCTCGCTGAAGGCGAGCAAGCAATTGCGATTGGATCCAAGTCCTTGGGCATCGGGAAAGGTTCGGTAGCAATTGGTGGTAGCTACCTGTACGCCGAACCAGGCTTGCTGTCGCTACTTCCAGCAGTAGCGTTCGGAGAATATAGCGTTGCATTGGGATCTGGCGCAGACGGAAATGGGGAGGCCTCCGTTGCGGTAGGTGTGATGTCAGCTAGTACTGCACGCCACGCCATTGCTATCGGGCCGAACGCGTTTGCGCTCTCGGACAGGGCAGTGGCGCTTGGTTTGAAAGCCAGAGCGCTGCATCAAGACAGCGTCGCCATAGGTTCGGGATCCAGCACAGATCGCAGTCTGAGCGTCTCCGTTGGTACCAAGGATATGCAGCGCCAGGTCACCAATGTTGCTGCAGGCACCGAGGCCACGGATGCTGTCAACAAGGCCCAGTTGGATGAGGTCGCCTCTATTGCAGGGAATACGGCCAAGTACTTTGCAGCCACCGGCAGCGCTGAAAGCGACGCGGGAGCCTATGTCGAGGGTGACGCTGCCACGGCCTCGGGCGAGGCGTCCAACGCGGTTGGCGACGGCTCCTCTGCCTTTGGTGCCGGTGCTTCCGCTTTTGGAGAGGACGCCACCGCCATCGGCGCAGATGCAACCGCCAGCAATATCGATGCGTTGGCAGTAGGCCATGGCAGCGTCGCCAGTGGAAACAGTGCGGCAGCTATCGGTTGGTCCGCGACCGCAGCCGGAGACTATGACGTGGCTCTTGGGGCGCTTGCCTCTGCGACGGGTGGACAGGCCGTCGCTGCGGGTGCTGCGGCTAGGGCTGGAGGTTTTGCTGCAGTTGCCATGGGTACCTACGCCGAGGCGGGAGCTGACGATGCAACTGCTCTGGGCGGCTATGCGCTGGCGAGTGCCGAGCAGGCGACTGCCATTGGTGGACTGGCACTGGGGGTGTTCGCCACGGAAGCCACAGGACTTGGTTCGGTTGCACTAGGTAACGGTGCGTGGGCCCATGCGGACTTCAGTACGGCAGTTGGATTCAGTAGCTGGGCGGATGCAGATGATGCAACCGCTGTGGGTCAACGTGCGCTCGCGCTGGCGAGTAACAGCGTTGCGCTTGGTGCCAACTCGATTGCCGAGCGCGCTGACAGCGTCTCCATCGGTGACGTCGGGGCAGAGCGGCAGATGACAAATGTCGCTGCCGGTACCGAAGATACTGATGCGGTCAACAAGTCCCAGCTCGATGAGGTTTCTCATCTGGCAGCAACCACGGATAAATACTTCAAAGCGACCGGAATGGTCGATAGCGATGTTGGTGCCGCCGTTACTGCCGCAGGTGCGGTTGCCGCGGGTGAAGCGGCGTTGGCCACGGCTGCCAACGCTACCGCCATTGGCGCGGAAGCATCGGCAAGCGGCCAGGGTAGCGTCGCAGTTGGCGGCGCTGCAACGCTCTCGGCAGATATCACTGATCGTGTCCGTACGAGCGCCAGCGGTGATGCCGCCACCGCATTAGGCTCTGGTGCCGATGCTGTTGGTCACTACACCATGGCAGCCGGTGCGCTGAGCGAGGCGCTTGGCGCTGAAGCCACCGCCGTGGGCTATCAGGCACGTGCCTCACGCCTTGATGCCACCGCAATAGGTGCGTCCAGTTGGGCCGCAGGCGTTGATAGCACTGCGCTGGGGCACGGAAGTATCAGTCGTGGGCAAGCTGCCACGGCGCTAGGAAGCAATGCCGAAGCGATAGCTGTGAACAGCGTCGCGCTCGGCTCGAACTCCTTGGCGGACCGCGCCAACGCCGTATCGGTTGGTTCCAGCGGGGAGGAGCGACAGGTCATCAATGTCGCAGCGGGGACGGAGGATAGTGATGCGGTGAACAAGTCGCAGCTCGATGGTGCGGTTGACCTGCTCACTGTGGATGCAGCCAGGACGAGCCGCTACTTCAAGGCCGATGGTGCCCATGATGGCAGTGATGATGCGCGAACAGGCGGTGATGCCGCCGTTGCGATGGGGGCCGCGGCCAAGGCGATAGCCGTTTCCAGTACCGCAATTGGCAGCTCATCAGTTGCGTCTGCGTTCAACAGCGTAGCGTTGGGGGCAGGGTCGACGGCGGATCGAGCCGATACGGTATCCGTTGGCATCGTGGGCGGTGAACGCCAGATCGCCAATGTTGCCGCTGGCACAGAAAACAATGATGCAGTGAATCTGGCCCAGCTCAATGCCGTTGCCGATGAATCGACGCAGACCAGCCGCTACTTCAACGCCAATGGTGCGAATGATGGTAGCGATGATGCGTTGGCCGCCGGCGCCGGTGCAACCGCTGCCGGTGTTGGCGCAGTTGCCGGTGGATCGGAGAGTGTTGCGGTCGGCAGTTACAGTATTGCCAGTGGCGACTATGCAAGTGCGCTTGGCTATGTGAATACCGCAGCCGGCATGAACAGTTCGGCGGTCGGAAATTTCAACCAGGTTGATGGTGTCAACAGCAGTGCATTTGGCTTCGCCAATTTCGTTGAAGGTGAGAATGCGATTGCCGTAGGCAGCAATTCGGTTGCTCTCAGCAAAAGCAGCATGGCAGCTGGAGATGCTGCGCTTGCTTCGGGACTTCGATCGTTAGCTATTGGTGCCGAGGCACAAGCCACAGCTGTAAATAGTATTGCGCTGGGAACACGATCATCTGCTAGTGGAGAGGATTCTTTCGCCTTTGGGTATGGAGCGGCAGCCAGAGGGAGGATCAGCACGGCATTTGGATTTTTTGCCGATGCATCGGCCGACGGCGCGATGGCTTTGGGGGCAGGAGCGCGAGCTTCAGCTGATGATGCGATTGGAGTTGGAACAGGGTCAATCGCCTTGGGTCAGGCGGCTGTCGCAATAGGTGGCAGTTATGTGTTTGTGGATGAGGATGCGATTGTATCGATTCCTACGCTCGCATCAGGGAATTACGGTGTCGCACTTGGGGCTGGCACCGCAGCCGTCGGGGATAACTCCATTGCGATAGGGGTGATTTCTACAAGTACCAAGGCAAACACTATCGCTGTTGGGCAAAGTGCGTTGGCTAGCGCAGATCGGGCGATCGCTTTTGGAATAAAGGCCATAGCACAGCATGAGGACAGCGTTGCAATAGGATCTGGCGCCAAAACGGATCGTGATCTGAGTGTTTCCGTTGGGACGACGGGCATGCAGCGACAGATCACCAATCTCGCAGCAGGGACTGAAGCTACAGATGCAGTCAACAAGGCACAACTGGATGACGTCGCTTCCATCGCGCAGGGTACGGCCAAGTACTTTGCCGCCACAGACAGTACCGAAAGCGACGCCGGTGCCTATGCGGAGGGCAATGCCGCAACCGCTTCAGGCGAGGCATCCAATGCAGTAGGCGACGGTGCCTCCGCCTATGGCGCGGGCGCCTCTGCATTTGCTCAGGACGCTACCGCTATCGGAGTCGATGCAACTGCTAGCAACATTGATGCGCTGGCAATTGGTCACGCCAGCGTTGCCAGCGGTAACAGCGCCGCGGCCATTGGCTGGTCTGCAATCGCAGGTGGCGACTATGACGTGGCATTGGGTCCGCTGGCGTCCGCGACGGGGGGGCAGTCAGTTGCAGCGGGCGCCGCAGCGACGGCCAGCGGATTTGCCGCGGTTGCCATGGGTACTTATGCGGAAGCAACTGCTGACCACACCATTGCCGTGGGCAGCCAGACACGGGCGAATGGTGAACAGGCGGTCGCGATTGGTGGTTTGGCGTTGGATGAGTTCGCCACGGAAGCCTCGGGGTTTGGTTCAGTTGCATTCGGCAACGGTGCATGGGCGTTGGCAGACCTCAGTACCGCAGTTGGATTCAATAGCTGGGCGGACGCAGAGGAGGCTACCGCACTAGGTCAACGCGCGAATGCGATGGCAGAAAATAGCGTCGCCCTTGGTGCCAACTCCGTTGCTGAACGCGCTTACAGTGTTTCCATCGGTGACGTCGGGGCAGAGCGGCAGATAACAAATGTCGCTGCCGGTACCGAAGATACTGATGCGGTCAACAAGTCCCAGCTCGATGAGGTTTCTCATCTGGCAGCAACCACGGATAAATACTTCAAAGCGACCGGAATGGTCGATAGCGATGTTGGTGCCGCCGTTACTGCCGCAGGTGCGGTTGCCGCGGGTGAAGCGGCGTTGGCCACGGCTGCCAACGCTACCGCCATTGGCGCGGAAGCATCGGCAAGCGGCCAGGGTAGCGTCGCAGTTGGCGGCGCTGCAACGCTCTCGGCAGATATCACTGATCGTGTCCGTACGAGCGCCAGCGGTGATGCCGCCACCGCATTAGGCTCTGGTGCCGATGCTGTTGGTCACTACACCATGGCAGCCGGTGCGCTGAGCGAGGCGCTTGGCGCTGAAGCCACCGCCGTGGGCTATCAGGCACGTGCCTCACGCCTTGATGCCACCGCAATAGGTGCGTCCAGTTGGGCCGCAGGCGTTGATAGCACTGCGCTGGGGCACGGAAGTATCAGTCGTGGGCAAGCTGCCACGGCGCTAGGAAGCAATGCCGAAGCGATAGCTGTGAACAGCGTCGCGCTCGGCTCGAACTCCTTGGCGGACCGCGCCAACGCCGTATCGGTTGGTTCCAGCGGGGAGGAGCGACAGGTCATCAATGTCGCAGCGGGGACGGAGGATAGTGATGCGGTGAACAAGTCGCAGCTCGATGGTGCGGTTGACCTGCTCACTGTGGATGCAGCCAGGACGAGCCGCTACTTCAAGGCCGATGGTGCCCATGATGGCAGTGATGATGCGCGAACAGGCGGTGATGCCGCCGTTGCGATGGGGGCCGCGGCCAAGGCGATAGCCGTTTCCAGTACCGCAATTGGCAGCTCATCAGTTGCGTCTGCGTTCAACAGCGTAGCGTTGGGGGCAGGGTCGACGGCGGATCGAGCCGATACGGTATCCGTTGGCATCGTGGGCGGTGAACGCCAGATCGCCAATGTTGCCGCTGGCACGGAAGCGACCGACGCAGTCAACCTTGATCAGCTCAACGCCGTCGCTGAGGACGGGCAAAGGACCAGCCGCTACTTCGATGCCAACGGTGCGAACGATGGCAGTGATGACGCGCAAGCGAGTGGCGTCGGAGCAACTGCAGCGGGTGTGGGTTCATTGGCGAACGGCATACAGAGCACGTCGATCGGCAGCTACAACGTTGCCGCGGGTAATTACAGCAGCGCCCTGGGATACGTGAACACTGCCAACGGAACCAACAGCACGGCGGTGGGCAACTTCAACCAGGTGGATGGACAGGAAGGCAATGCCTTCGGCTTCGCCAACTTCGTCGATGGCAGCGGTGCAACTGCCATCGGCAGCAGCAGCTTTGCTGGTGGTGACGGGAGCTTTGCTGGCGGCTTGGGGGCCATCGCCAGTGGCGTAGCCACCGTATCCCTTGGCAACGGAAGCGTTGCGTCCGCAGCGCGAGCCATCGCCATTGGTGTCGATGCTGCTGCGCGAAGCCAGGATGCTGTGGCACTGGGCGCGTTTAGCAACGCGATAGGAACCGCTGCCATTGCCCTGGGCCAGGGGGCGAATGCCGGCGCTGATGCATCGAGTGCGGTTGGTGCTGCGGCGCAGGCCGGCGCAATCAGTAGTACGGCGCTGGGCAGTTCCGCCGTAGCGTCCGCAGCGAACAGTGTGGCATTGGGCGCGGGCTCGGTCGCGGATCGGATCAGTAGTGTCTCGGTGGGCAGTGTCGGGGCTGAGCGTCAAGTCACCAACGTTGCAGCCGGTACTGCAGGCAGCGATGCGGTCAACAAAGCGCAGTTGGACGCCGTTGCCAGTGTCGCCACCGGCGCCAGCAAGAGCAGCCAGTATTTCCAGGGCAGCGGCGGCGGAGTGGCAAGCGCGACTGGCACCGATTCCGTCGCGGCTGGTTCGGCAGCTGTTGCCAGCGCCGAGCGTAGTACTGCGGTGGGTGTAGCCAGCAGCGCTGCGGCTACAGGTACTACCGCCATCGGCGCCGACGCAACGGCGCGTGCAAGCAATAGTTCCGTGCTGGGTCGGCAGGCCTCGGCTACTGCTGTTGGTGGCGTGGCGATCGGTTACACCGCGTTTGCGAGCAATGGCGTCAATGGCGTGGCGATCGGTGCAGGGGCGGGGGTGTCGGGTGCCAATTCGGTCGCGCTGGGAGCGGGCTCGCGTGCAACCGAAGCCAACGTGGTGTCTGTGGGTAGTGGTAATGGAGTCAATGGACCAGCGACGCGTCGGGTCATCAATGTCGCGGCGGGGCGCCTCGTCGAAGGCAGCACCGATGCCGTCAATGGGGGGCAGCTCTACAGCACCAACCAGCGTGTGGGCGTGGTAGAAACACGAGTCAATGACATCGATGATCGCATTGGTGACGTGGAGAACATAACCGCTAATGTCGTTTCCTATGATGATGGTGATCGTAGCAAGGTGACGTTCGCAGGCCTGGACGGCACTATCTTGGACAACGTGGCGGACGGCAGCATCGCCCTTGATAGCATGAAGGCAATCAACGGCGGGCAGCTCTACCAGTCGCTTAGTTCCATCGCAGGGATTCTGGGCGGTGGTGCTGCAATGGGCATGCAAGGCTTATTCATTGCTCCGACTTATGTCGTGCAAGGTACCAGTTTCAGCAATGTGGGTGACGCACTGTCAGCGCTGGATACGCAGATAACCGTAATCAATACGCAGCTGTCGGGGATTGATGCGGGCGTTGGTGGAACGCCGGGCGGCGGCGATCCAGGCGATGGCATGAGTACTAGCGGGGGGGTGGCGCTTGGCGACGATGCGAAGGCGCCGGATCAAGCCGGCACCGGGATCGGTCATGGCGCGCATGCAGCAGGGATGAACGACACCGCGTTGGGTAGCAACTCGAGCGTCTTGGCCGATGGCAGTACGGCGGTGGGTGCCAACGCCTCGGTTACCGCTACGGCGACCGATGCGGTGGCGTTGGGTGAAGGTGCCAGCGTGACCGCGGCGTCCAGTACCGCAGTTGGCCAAGGCGCCGTAGTCAGTGCCAGTGCCGGTACCGCAATTGGACAAGGCGCCAGTGTCCGGGCCGAAGGGGCGGTGGCCATCGGCCAGGGGTCCATGGCCGATCGTGCGAATACCGTGTCCGTTGGTAGTGCCGGTAATGAGCGGCAGCTAACCCATATTGCCGAAGGCACGCAGGCAACTGATGCAGTCAACAAGGCGCAGCTGGACCGGAGCGCCGCGGCAGCAAACGCCTATACAGATGGCAAGTTCAACGCAATGGCTGACAGCTTCGAGGTGTTGCGCAGCGATATGGGCAAGCGCCTGCAGCACATTGATGAACGTATTGACCGGCAAGGCGCGATGAGTGCTGCGATGTTGAACATGGCGACCAGTGCAGCCGGTGTGCGAACCGAGAACCGGGTAGGCGTGGGCGTTGGCTTCCAGGGCGGTGAGTCGGCGTTGTCGGTTGGTTACCAGCGTGCCTTTGGGGAGCGCGCGACCGTGACTTTGGGTGGTGCCTTCAGTAGCGATGACAGCTCGGTGGGCCTTGGCGCCGGCTTTGGTTGGTAGCAAAGCCGTAGATCCCGTTTTTCAAACCGGGCCTGTTCCCTTTCCCTTGTTGGTGATCCAGTCGCAAGACCCCAGCTTGGATTTGCCCAGCGGGCCTTCCTCCTTTCAACCAGAAGAGATATTCGAGATGAAGAAACTCAGGAATATTGGTGTGGCAGTTGCTGCTGCAGCATCGATCGGATGCGTTGGGATATCAGCACTGTCCGCAGCCGAGCGGACCGCGAACTCGCAGAAACTGTTGGCGAAAGAGTTGGCGCCGTTGAGCGGTGGTCAACGCTTCCTGGTCAAATACCGTGCTGGAACCAGCGAGTTGAACAGTACGGCAGTGCTCAATCAGGGCTTGTCTGCTGCATTGTCGCGGGCGGCTCTTGATCGTCCCGTAGCAGCCGGCGTGGGATCTTCCTCCCGTGCAGCGGTGAAGGCAGGGCTGTTGCGGCGCACCGCGTTGCCCGGTTGGCGTCTTGTCTCCACAACGCGCATGTTGGATGCGCTGGAGGCAGAGAAATTCCTTCGTGAACTGAGAGCCAATCCGGCCGTGGAGACTGCACGGATTGAGCAAATATACCACCACATGGGCGTGGCAAAGCGCGCGATGACGCCGCAGGACCCCGACTACGGCAGGCTGCAGTGGAACTTCTCCAACGCGGTATCCGGCGTCAGGGCGGAGCAGGCGTGGGATATCTCCCAAGGGGAAGCTGTGGTGGTTGCTATAGTCGACACTGGCATCATCGAAGGTACCCCCGATCTACAGGGTAATGTGCTTCCAGGCTATGACATGATCACCGACAAACGTGCCTCCCGACGGAACTCCGATGAGCGTGTTCCGGGTGGATGGGATTTAGGCAACTGGGTGGATGAGAACTATTGTCTGGGTTGGGCAACATCCCGCCCCCACCTTGCAGAGGGCACCACATGGCATGGTACTCATGTGGCAGGTACGGTCGCCCAGGAAACCAACAACAACATTGGTGTAGCGGGCTTGGCCCACAAGGCTAAGGTAATGCCCCTGCGGGTGCTGGGTTCTTGTGGCGGCTGGGATGGTGATATCGCCGATGCCGTGGTGTGGGCAGCAGGTGGCGAAGTTCCAGGATTGCCGATCAATCCTAATCCAGCGGAAATCATCAACCTCAGTTTGGGAAGTAGTGAAGAAAGTGAATGCTCTCCAATGCTGCAGGATGCCTTTGACATGGCAAACAGCAAGGGCAGCATCATCGTTGTGGCAGCGGGCAACGACAGTAAGGATGCCAGTCTTTACACAATGTCATCCTGCAAGAATGTGATCAGTGTGGGAGCCACTGGCGTCAATGGTGGGAGGGCGACGCGGTACTCCAATTATGGGAGTCGGATAGATATATCCGCTCCAGGTGGAAACGCGGAGAATGATTTTCAGGGCTGGATCTGGCAGATGTACAACGGTGGGACCGAGGGGCCAACCTCGGAGTGGTTTGTAGAGGGAATAGTTGGAACTTCGATGGCGTCCCCTCATGTCGCCGCTGCCGCAGCGATGGTACAGAGCGTTGTTGAAACACCGTTGAACTGGGCGCAGATGCGTGATCTTCTGATGGAGACCGCTACGCCATTTCCGGTTGCTGTTCCGGTTTCGACGCCGATGGGGGCAGGTATCCTCAACGTTGAAGCTGCACTGCTGAAGGCAACCACGCCTCCTTGTGAACCCAGCCAGCAGCAGTGTGAGATTGATGCCACTCCACTTGCTAACAAAGTCACCCGGGCAGGTCTAGCCGGTGAGAAGGGGAGTGTCCAGATTTTCAGCTTCAAGGCACAGGCTGGCCAAGTTCTCAGTTTCATTACATTCGGTGGTACGGGTGATGTTTCGCTGTTTGCGAGCTTCGACAGGGAGCCGCAGCCTGGCCAGGCTGATGCGTTTTCGGTGCGAGCAGGTAATAACGAGACGGTGCGCTTCACTGCCCCCAAGCAGGGCACGTATTACCTCAAAGTGATTGGTGTGAGTGCCTACGCGGGGCTTAGCTTGACCGCGCGCCAGTAGCGGCTTTCAATTTCTTTGTGATTGGGGAAACCCTGGCATTGCCGGGGTTTCCTTTTATGGCCACAGCAAGATCAATGCGATTGCCGGTGTTGAGCTCGCCGCGAATGATGATCAATCCGTACCTGCCAGGCAGGTTTGTAAGTCGGGTTTCCGCGACCACAGTGCTGGCCGATTGTCGAAAGCCATTGCTTGGGGGTCAGGCCGCTGTAACGCAGATCGCATCTGCAGGGCCTCCAGTATTGTGTTTACCGACCGTTGCGGATTCAAGTGACCGATCTAACGTACCCGGGCTGTCATAGGCCGCCAGAGTGTTGCCCCCAAAAAGTGCGGGCAGCGGATGTGCTACACGGACAGCTAGAAGTCGACCATGTGGGGACGCTGGCAACCCTGGGAGTCTCAGCACCAGCTCGCAGCGTGATTTGATCGACATTACTGCTGATCCGGGGGAATCCTGAAGGAGTCCAGTCGGACTCGGCTGCATTGCTATGGTATTTGACATGGATATTGGGGTTGGCAGCGCGGGAGAGGTATGGCTACGGGTAAGCCGAGGCGTGTGATAGCAACCTAGCTGGACCGAGCTGTGTCTAAGGCCTGCCGCGCGCTGCGGCGCAATCATGGGGCGCAAGCTGCGCCGAGCAGATCGAATCAGCGACCGCGCTTGGGGGGAAGTTGCGCATGCCCTGCAGACTCATACGTCGCAGCCTTGGTGGAGACGGCGGCTCACACGCTGCCACGGCAGCAGTCCAGAGCAAAACTTTGGCTGGATGGGTACCTCCATCCCTAGGATATGAGCTGCCAGGCGTCCGAACAGACGATCAGTCGCGCGCTGTACATTCCGTCTCGCGCAGCACCGAAGCGGCAATTTTTCGGTGCTTTCCGCTTAGCGCCTCCCGTACGTCGCTCGCGCTACCACACACGGAGATCAACTAATCACGGCAGGATCAAAGTCACGGTGTAGATCGGCTAACGTCTTGCTTCGGTCAAGGGTCGCGCGGTCCCTGGCAACAGGTAAGGCGACTGCAGTTTGTTGGTCGAAAAAGCTGGATCGCGACCGTTGTTTAGTAGCGGAGAACGCGGTCCGCTATGGTTCCGCAATCGGCATCGCCCTTGGCAGCACGCTAGCGATGAGAATTGCAGCGGGTTGTGGCAGTCACTTTTCAATGGCTATATCGCCCATGGAATTCCGATGGGGCAGCCTGGGACTTGCACGAGCGGCGGGCCGGGAACATCAAGTCACGGAGCAGGTGCCGAGCGATGCCGACAAACTCCTGGTCGGTTGAACCCTTGATGGAAAGTGGGTGTTCAGTGCGCGGACACCCGTCTGAGCTTGCCGGTCGGCTACGGCGACTGGTGTCAGTTGTTTGACCAGCGCGGCGCGTCGATCCGGCCTATTCATCTCCGCTGATGCTATCCGGCAGCGCGTATGCGGTTGCTGCAATGCAGCTGTTTCCTGATTTTCGGCGTAAGCAAGCCAGTGCCATTCGATGTTTCGGGAAAATCTTCAGAAAGCCCGCAGCCCAAGGCGATCCGCTTTTTTTTGTGGCAGCTGCCCGCTTGCGCAAGTAATCAATGTCTCTCGCGACATCGGCGACTAGGCAACTGTTTCAGAAGTAATTTTTCCGAAAATCTCATCAAACTGAGAGATTTGAGTGGTTCCTCACAAAACCTGACTTTTGAGCCAAATATTTGACGAATCATGAATCGTCGATTAAGACTCCATCCATCCCGTAGTCACCCGACAGGTATGGAACCAGGGGGGTAGACCACGACAGGCGTGAGCCTCACGTGCCCAGTTTCAGCGGGACCGGGATCACAACACCACAGGGGGATCGTTGGGCACACGCATGGCCCGGCGATGGCGCGTTTACGCAAGGAAAAAACCGTCCACTTGAGGAGCAGCAGCGATGAACCGGATCTACCGCAAGGTATGGAACAAGGCATTGGGGCAGTTGGTGGTGGCGTCGGAGTTGGCATCGTCCAGCTCGGCCGGTGTGGTCATGGATGAGCGGCATAGCGCCGGAATACGCCTGCAAGCCTTGTCGGTTGCCGTTGCGTTGGGTCTAGGAGCAAGTGCCTGGGTAACCGCGGCGCAGGCACAGTCGGTGGAAGTGGGCGGTAACGCGCAGTGCATGGTACTTGGCAGTGCAACGCTGGTGGATTGCGCCATCGCCAACAGCGCCGATGCATCGGGCACGAATGCAGTGGCCATCGGTGCGGGCACGGTCGCGTCTGCCGCTGGCAGCGTGGCACTGGGCGCCGGCTCCATCGCCGATCGCGCCAACACGGTGTCGGTGGGCTCGGCAGGCAGCGAACGCCAGATCAGCAATGTCGCCGCCGGTACCGCGGGCACCGATGCGGTAAATCTCGATCAACTCAATGCGGCTGCCGACGGTGCGCTGTTGGCTGGTCGCTATTTCAAGGCGAATGGTGCTGCCGACGGCAGCGATGACGCCGTGGCCAGCGGCGAAGGCGCGATGGCTGCAGGTGTTGGCTCGCTGGCAAGCGGTGTGGAAAGCACCGCGGTTGGCAGCTACAACGTCGCCGCCGGTGACTATTCCAGTGCGGTGGGTTATGTGAACACCGCCAACGGCGAAAGCAGTTCGGCTGTCGGCAATTTCAACCAGGTGGATGGTGCCAACAGCAGTGCATTTGGTTCCGGCAACCTGGTGGATGGTGCCAACGCAATCGCGCTGGGCAGCAACAGCGTCGCCAGTGGTGATGGCAGCGTGGTGATCGGCGATGGCGCCTACGCGGCTGCCGATGATTCCACTGCGGTCGGCTCCGGCAGTCTTGCCAGCGAGCTGGGCAGCACTGCTGTTGGTAGCGGTGCAGAAGCGACCGGTGCCTATGCAAGCGCGCAGGGCAGTCAGGCGCTTGCTTCCGGGCAGCAGGCAACGGCCAACGGCTTCCGTGCCGATGCCAGTGGTCGTGGCACCACTGCGCTTGGCGCCTATAGCTCAGCCTCCGGCGACCTTGCTTCGGCAGTGGGTTATGGCGCCGATGCCAGCGGCGATTACGGCGTTGCGATGGGCCTGGGTGCTTCCGCCTCGGCGACCAGCACCACGGCGGTAGGCGAATCGGCGATCGCTTCTGGCGAAGAATCCACTGCGGTTGGCGGCACCACTTTCGGAGGCTTCATCAGCACCGAAGCGTCGGGTACCGGCGCGTCGGCATTCGGCAATGGCGCGTGGGCGATAGGTGAGTACGCCACCGCGATTGGCTTCAACAGCTGGGCTGATGCAGACGATTCCACCGCGCTTGGTCAAAGTGCCACCGCAGCGGCAGCCAACAGCGTCGCCATCGGTGCGAACTCGTGGGCCGACCGCGAGAGCACGGTTTCGGTCGGTGACGTGGGCAGTGAACGCCAGATCACCAACGTCGCTGCCGGCACCGAGGACACCGATGCGGTGAACAAGTCGCAGCTGGATGAGGTCGCGGCAGTTGCCGAGAACACCAGCAAGTATTTCAAGGCAAGCGGCAGTGCTGACAGTGATGCCGGTGCGTATGCGGAAGGTGATGCGGCCACCGCAGCGGGTGAAGCGAGCAACGCGATCGGCAACGGCGCGTCGGCGTATGGCAACGGCGCCAATGCCGTCGCCAACGGCGCAACCGCGGTCGGCATGAACGCCTTGGCCGCAGGCCAGAACAGCGCCGCCTTCGGCCAGAACGCCGAAGCGACCGGTCCGGCGGCGGTGGCCGTCGGCGGCAATGCGGTGGATGCCGATGGCAATCCCTTGATCACCTTCGGTGGGCAGCCGGTGACGACCGGCGCGACCAGTGCCGGCCTCGGCGGTACCGCGCTGGGTGCCAGCGCCAGTGCCGAGGGCTTTGCCGCTACGGCCACGGGCCTGGGTGCCTTCGCGCAGGGCGCGCAGTCCTCCGCATTTGGTGCGGTGGCCAATGCCATCGGTGACTACAGCACCTCGGTGGGTAGCCAGAGCGCGGCGTCGGGCACCAGCAGCGTTGCGCTGGGCGGTCCGATCGATCTGATCCCGGGTCTGGGTTTCTTCGTGGATACCCAGGCCAGCGGTGAGGCGTCCACGGCGTTGGGTGCGGGTGCGATTGCCTCCGGTGACTATGCGTTGGCATCAGGTGCCTTGAGCGAAGCCGCGGGTGCCGAATCCACCGCAGTCGGCTACTTCGCCTATGCGCCCGGTGACAATGCCAGTGCGCTGGGCGCCGAGAGCTGGGCCAGCGGTGCCAACAGCACGGCGGTCGGTTTCTACAGTACCAGCCGCGGTGCGGACAGCACCGCGCTGGGGGCCAACGCCACCGCTACCGCCGCCAACAGTGTTGCCCTGGGCGCGAGCTCGGTGGCCGATCGTGCCGACAGCGTGTCGGTCGGGGCGGCAGGTGCCGAGCGGCAGATCACCCATGTTGCTGCCGGTACCGAAGGCAGCGATGCGGTCAACGTCGATCAGCTCACTGCGGTTGCCGAAGGTGCGGAACTGACCGCGCGCTACTTCAAGGCCAACGGCGCCGCCG
This sequence comes from Stenotrophomonas sp., assembly GCF_032066555.1. GTDB lineage: Bacteria > Pseudomonadota > Gammaproteobacteria > Xanthomonadales > Xanthomonadaceae > Stenotrophomonas. The sequence continues at coordinate 84,719 of NZ_DAMBKV010000006.1, read as the reverse complement.
ATGGCAGTGATGACGCGGTCGCCAGCGGCGATGGCGCTACCGCCGCCGGTGTTGGCTCGTTGGCCAGCGGTGCGCAGAGCACCGCGGTTGGCAGCTACAACGTCGCTGCCGGTGATTACGCCAGCGCCCTTGGCTATGTGAATACCGCCAACGGCATGAACAGTTCGGCGGTTGGCAACTTCAACCAGGTGGACGGCGAAAACAGCAGTGCATTCGGCATGGCCAATCTGGTCGACGGTGCCAATGCCATCGCGCTGGGCAGCAACAGCGTCGCCAGTGGTGACGGCAGCGTGGTGATCGGCGATGGCGCATTGGCAGATGCCGATGATGCCGTCGCCGTGGGCTCGGGCAGCGTCGCCAGTGGCGACGGCAGCAGCGCCCTGGGCGCGGGTGCGGAAGCTTCGGGCGCGTTCGCCACGGCGCAGGGTGCGCAGGCAGTGGCCTCCGGACAGCAGGCCTTGGCCAGCGGTTTCCGTGCCGAGGCCAGCGGTCGCGGCACCACGGCGGTTGGCAGTTACAGCGTTGCCTCCGGTGACCTCGCCTCGGCCGTTGGCTACGGGGCCGAAGCCAGTGGCGACTACGGCGTCGCGATGGGTCTGGGCGCGGCCGCATCCGGCGTCAGCACCACGGCTGTGGGTGAATCGGCAATTGCCTCGGGCGAGGAGTCGACTGCAGTCGGCGGCACCACCTTCGGTGGCCTGATCAGCACCAAGGCGTCGGGCACCGGGGCGGCGGCATTCGGCAACGGCGCGTGGGCCGTGGGCGAATACGCGACCGCCATTGGTTTCAACAGCTGGGCCGATGCGGACAACTCCACCGCACTGGGCCAGAGCGCGGTGGCCGAAGCGGCCAACAGCATCGCCATCGGTGCCAATTCCTGGGCCGATCGTGAGAACAGTGTGTCGGTGGGTGTCGTGGGCAGCGAACGCCAGATCACCAATGTCGCCGCCGGTACCGAGGGTACCGATGCGGTCAACAAGAACCAGCTGGACGAAGTGGCTGCGGTAGCCGGCAACACCAGCAAGTACTTCACCGCCACCGGCAGCGACGACAGCGATGCCGGTGCGTATGCGGAGGGCGACAACGCCACTGCGGCGGGTGAGGCCACCAATGCGATCGGCAATGGTGCATCGGCGTTCGGCAGCGGCGCCACCGCCGTGGCCGACGGTGCGACTGCGGTCGGCATGAACGCCTTGGCCAGCGGCCAGAACGCCGCCGCTTTCGGCCAGAACGCGCAGGCGATGGGTCCCGGCGCAGTGGCCGTGGGCGGCAATGCGGTGGACGCGAACGGTGATCCGCTGATCAACGTGGGCGGTGCGCCGGTGCAGACCGGCGCCACCAGTGCCGGCGTCGGCGGCACGGCGCTGGGTGCAAGCGCCAATGCCGAAGGCTTCGCCGCTACCGCCAGCGGTGTCGGTGCGTATGCCAAGGGCGATCAGTCCACCGCCAATGGTGCGGTGGCCAATGCACTGGGCAACTACAGCACTGCCACCGGCTCGCAGAGTTATGCGGAGGGTGCGGGTACCACCGCGGTCGGCTACAACGCGGCCGCCTATGAAGACGGCAACGTCGCCGTAGGCCGCAACGCCTCCGCACTCGGCGCAGGCAGCCTGGCAATCGGTGATGGTGCCGAGACCGGCTTTGGCTTCTTCGGCATCGGCGCGACCAATGCGGTAGCGATCGGCAGCGGCAGCTGGGCCTTCGGTGATGACGCTACGGCGGTTGGCGCCAATGCCTGGGCCTTCGGTCAGCAGAGCACCGCCGTTGGTACCGGCGCCGAAGCCGGTGCCACCAATTCGGTGGCGCTGGGCGCAGGTTCGATAGCTGGCCGCGACAATACGGTGTCGGTGGGCGATGCAGGCGCCGAACGACAGATCACCAATGTGGCCGCCGGTACCGAAGGCACCGATGCTGTCAACGTCGATCAGCTCAACACCGCAGCCGAAGGTGCGCTGCTGGCAGGGCGTTACTTCAAGGCAAACGGTGCGGCCGATGGCAGTGACGACGCTGTCGCCAGCGGTGACGGCGCAACTGCTGCAGGTGTTGGCTCGGAGGCGTCGGGCGCACAGAGCACGGCGGTGGGTAGCTACAACGTCGCCGCCGGTGATTACGCCAGCGCCGTCGGCTATGTGAACACCGCCAACGGCACGAACAGTTCGGCGTTCGGCAACTTCAACCAGGTGGATGGCGAGAACAGCAGTGCGTTTGGCTTCGCCAACCTGGTCGATGGTGACAACGCCATCGCACTGGGTAGCAACAGCGTGGCCAGCGGTGAAAGCGCCATCGTGATCGGCAACGGTGCCAGTGCCTTGGCCAGTGGGGCCGCAGCCATCGGCATGAATGCAGTGGCCAGTGGCCAGAACGCTGCGGCGTTTGGCCAGAACGCACAGGCCACCGGTCCCGGAGCGGTGGCCGTGGGTGGCAATGCCGTGGACGAAAATGGCGATCCGCTGATCACCTCCAATGGTGAGCCGGTGCAGACCGGTGCCACCAGTGCCGGCGTCGGTGGTACCGCGCTCGGTGCCAGTGCCAATGCATCGGGCTTCGCCGCCACTGCCAGCGGTGTCGGGGCATGGGCGCAGGGCGACCAATCCACTGCCAGTGGCGCGGTCGCCAATGCGGTTGGCGACTTCAGCACCGCCAGCGGTTCGCAGTCGTATGCGGAAGGAGTTGGAACCACGGCGGTGGGCTACAACGCCGCCGCCTATGAAGACGGCAACGTCGCCGTTGGCCGCAACGCCTCGGCCTTGGGCGCAGGCAGCCTGGCAATCGGTGATGGCGCTGAGACCGGCTTCGGCTTCTTCGGCATCGGCGCAACCAATGCCGTCGCCATCGGTAGCGGCAGCTGGGCCTTCGGTGATGACGCGACCGCAGTAGGTGCCAACGCCTGGGCCTTTGGCCAGCAGAGCACCGCCGTTGGTACCGGTGCCGAAGCCGGTGCGACCAACTCGGTGGCGCTTGGTGCAGGTTCGATTGCCGATCGCGCCAACAGCGTGTCGGTGGGTGATGTGGGTGCCGAACGGCAGATCACCAATGTTGCCGCCGGCACCGAGGGAACCGATGCCGTCAACAAGGATCAGCTCGATGAAGTGGCTGCGGTGGCGGCGGAAGGCCAGACCACGGCGAAGTACTTCAAGGCCACCGGCAGCGCCGACAGCGATGCCGGTGCCTATGCTGAAGGCGACAACGCCACGGCCTCCGGTGAGGCGACCAATGCGATTGGCAACGGCGCATCGGCGTTCGGCAGTGGCGCCAATGCAGTGGCTGACGGCGCAACCGCAGTCGGCATGAACGCCTTGGCCAGTGGCCAGAACGCAGCCGCATTCGGCCAGAACGCACAGGCGATGGGCCCCGGTGCAGTGGCGGTGGGCGGCAATGCGGTAGATGCAAACGGTGATCCGCTGATCAACGTCGGCGGTGAGCCGGTGCAGACCGGTGCCACCAGTGCCGGCGTTGGTGGTACCGCACTCGGTGCCAGCGCCAATGCCGAAGGCTTCGCCGCAACGGCAACCGGTGTTGGTGCGTATGCCAAGGGCGATCAATCCACCGCCAGTGGTGCGGTGGCCAATGCACTGGGCAACTACAGCACCGCGACCGGCTCGCAGAGCTACGCCGAAGGCGTCGGCACCACTGCAGTCGGCTACAACGCTGCCGCCTATGAAGATGGCAATGTCGCCGTGGGACGCAATGCATCGGCCTTGGGTGAGGGCAGCCTGGCGATTGGTGATGGTGCCGAGACTGGCTTTGGCTTCTTCGGCATCGGCGCGACCAATGCGGTAGCGATCGGCAGTGGCAGCTGGGCCTTCGGTGATGATGCAACCGCGGTGGGTGCCAATGCCTGGGCCTTCGGCCAACAGAGCACCGCCGTTGGTACTGGTGCCGAAGCTGGTGCCACCAACTCGGTTGCGCTGGGTGCAGGCTCCATTGCCGGCCGTGCCAACAGCGTGTCGGTGGGTGATGTGGGCGCCGAACGGCAGATCACCAATGTCGCTGCCGGTACCGAGGCAACCGATGCGGTGAACAAGTCGCAGTTGGATGCCGTGGCGGATATCGCAGGCGAGACCAACAAGTACTTCCAGGCCTCCGGCGATGGTGTGGCAACTGCCAGCGGTACCAACGCGGTCGCTTCCGGTTCGGGGGCGGTTGCCAGTGCCGAGCGCAGCACGGCGCTGGGTGCGTCAAGTACCGCGAACGCCAATGGCGCCACGGCGGTCGGTGCCGATGCATCGGCACGTGCCAGCAACAGCACCGCATTGGGCCGGCAGACCTCGATCACCGCCACCAATGGCGTCGCCATTGGTTACGGTGCCTTCGCCAACAATGGTGCCAACAGCGTGGCGATCGGCGCGGGCGCAGGCGTCTCCGGTGCCAATTCGGTGGCGCTGGGTGCGGGTTCGCGTGCGGTCGAAGCCAACGTGGTATCGGTGGGTGGCGGCGACGGTACCAACGGCCCGGTAACGCGTCGCATCGTCAACGTTGGTGCAGGACGCATCGCCGAAGGCAGCAGCGATGCGGTGACCGGCGGCCAGCTGCATGTCACCAACCAGCGGGTCGGTGCGGTGGAAACCCGCGTCACCGACATCGATGGTCGCATCGGCAGCATCGAGGGCGTCACCGCCAATGCGGTGACCTATGACGATGCCAGCCGCGACAAGCTGAGCCTGGCCGGGATCCAAGGCACCACGCTGGACAACGTGGCTGCCGGCGCGATTGCTGCGGGCAGCATGCAGGCCATCAATGGCGGGCAGTTGTTCCAGTCGCTGGGCAATATGGCCAGCTTCCTCGGTGGCGGTGCAGGCATTGGCATGCAAGGCATGTTTGTCGCCCCGACCTATGTCATCCAGGGTGCCAGCTACAACAATGTCGGTGCAGCACTGTCGGCACTTGATGGCCAGGTCACCTCGCTCAACAACCGTATTGCCAACAACGGCAATGGGAACGGTCACGGCAATGGCAACGGCAATGGGAACGGTCACGGCAATGGCAATGGCAACGGCAACGGCAACGGCAATGGCAATGGCAATGGTCCGCGCTCGGAGACCGCGGCACCCGCCGCGAGCAGCGGCGTAGCTCTGGGCGAGCAGGCCAAGGCCAACAACGTGGCTGGCAGCGCCGTCGGCAACAACAGCTACGCGCATGGTCCGAATGACACGGCGATCGGCAGCAATGCCCGTGTCAACGCGGATGGCAGTACCGCGGTAGGGGCCAACACCAGCATTGCCGCTGTTGCCACGAATGCAGTGGCGATGGGTGAAGGTGCCACGGTCAGTGTCGCCTCGGGTACCGCGATCGGTCAGGGCTCCAGCGTCACCGCAACCGGTGCCGTTGCCCTGGGACAGGGCTCGATCGCGGACCGTGCCAACAGCGTATCGGTTGGCAGCATCGGCCATGAGCGGCAGATCACCAGTGTTGCCGCAGGCACGCAGGCCACCGATGCGGTCAACAAGGCGCAGCTGGACAGCGGTATCACCGCGGCCAATACCTATACCGATACCAAGTTCAGCAGCATGGCCGACAGCTTCGACATCTTCCGTGGCGATATCGACAAGCGTCTGCGCCATGTCGACCGCCGCCTGGATCGCCAGGGCGCGATGAGCGCGGCCATGTTGAACATGGCCACGAGTGCTGCGGGCGTGCGCACGCAGAACCGGGTCGGCGTCGGTGTCGGCTACCAGGGCGGCGAATCGGCGCTGTCGCTGGGCTACCAGCGCGCCATCAGTGAGCGTGCCACCGTCACCTTCGGCGGTGCCTTCACCAGTGACGACAGCTCGGTGGGCGTGGGCGCCGGCTTCGGCTGGTAAGCGGTTTGGTTTCGCCCCCGCCTGCTGCGGCGGGGGCTTCCAGGTTCATCGCCAGTGGCCGTGCTGCCCCCGCAGTGCGGCTGTTGCGAGCCAGGACGGCAAAGCGATGCAGCGTTGAAGTTCCATCCCTGTTCTATCAAGACGAGAGATCCGACATGAAGAAGAAGACCCAGCTTGGTTTGGCGATCACCGGTGTCGTACTGATGGCTTCGATCGGCGCGCCCGCCGTATCCGCTGCAGAAATTGGACCTGCAAAAGTCGTTGGCCTGAGTGCGCCCACGGTGGATACCAGCGGTGGCTATCGGTTCGTGGTCAAGTACCGTGCCGGTACCAGCGAGCTGCGTGATGCGGCCACCCTCAATCGTGGCCTGGGTGCCGCGGCGGCGCGCGCCGGCTTGGATCGCGCCGTGGCGAAGACCTCCCGTGCCGCCGCGCGGCCGGCCGTCGAGGCTGCGTTGCTGCGTCGCATGGGTGCACCGGGCTGGAGCGTGATCAAGACCTCGCGTGCGCTCAACGCGCAGGAAGCCGCGGACTTCGTGCGTGAGCTCAAGGCCAATCCGGCGGTGGAACGCGCCGATATCGATCGCATGTACCAGCGCATGGTCGACGTGGCACCGTCGATGACCCCGACCGACCCCAACTATGCACAGTACCAATGGAACTTCTTCAACCCGACCGCCGGCGTGCGTGCGCCGCAGGCCTGGGATCTGTCGCAGGGCGAGGGTGTGGTGGTGGCGGTGATCGATACCGGCATCACACAGGGCAATCCGGACCTGCAGAACAACGTCATTCCCGGTTACGACATGATCAGCGACAAGCGCGTGTCGCGCCGCGATACGGATGGGCGTGCGCCGGGTGGCTGGGATATCGGCGACTGGGTGGAAGCCAACTACTGCACCGGCTGGGCGACCGGCGGCTCGCACGCCGCCGATGTCAGCTCCTGGCACGGCAGCCATGTGTCCGGCACCATCGCCCAGGAAACCAACAACGGCCGTGGCCTGGCGGGCCTGGCCTACAAGGCCAAGGTGATGCCGATACGCGTGCTGGGTTCCTGCGGTGGCTTTGGCAGTGATATTGCCGACGGCATCGTCTGGGCCGCAGGCGGCGAGGTGCCGGGGCTGCCGCTCAACACCAATCCCGCCGAAGTCATCAACATGAGCCTGGGCAGTGTGTCGCCCTCGACCTGCCCGACCGAGTACCAGGAAGCCATCGATCTGGCCAACAGCAAGGGTGCCATCGTGGTGGTGGCGGCGGGTAACGACAATGCCAATGCCGCCAGCTACACCATGTCTTCCTGCAACAACGTGATCAGCGTCGGCGCTACCGGCATTACCGGTGCGCGCGCCTACTACTCCAACTACGGTGCGCGGGTGGATCTGTCGGCGCCGGGGGGGGGCGGTTCGGTAGACGGCAATCCGAACGGCTATATCTGGCAGGTGATGAACGGCGGTGAGAAGGGGCCGGAGCCGAGCAACTGGATCCTGGGCGGCATGGGCGGCACATCGATGGCATCGCCGCATGTGGCCGCGGCGGTGGCGATGGTGCAGAGCGTGGTGGATACGCCGCTGACCCTGAACCAGATGCGCGACCTGCTGAAGAAGACCGCCACGCCGTTCCCGGTGGCGATCCCGGCCTCCACGTCGATCGGCGCCGGCATCCTCAACATCAACGCTGCCCTGGTCAAGGCCACCGAGCCGCCTTGCGATCCCAACGTGGAGCAGTGCGGTCCCGAGGCAACCCCGCTGGTCAACAAGGTGGCAGTGACCGGGCTGGCCGGCAGCGCGGGCAGCGAGACCGTCTACAGCTTCCAGGCCGAGGCCGGCAAGGTGCTGACCTTCATGACCTATGGCGGTGCTGGCGATGTATCGGTGTATGTGCGCTACGACGCGGTTGCCAGCAGCACCGCGTTCGATGCCAAGTCCACCCGCGCGGGCAACAGCGAGACCGTGCGCGTGAACAAGCCGCAGGCAGGCACCTATTACGTCACCCTGGTGGGGGCGGGTTCCTTCAGCGGCGTGAGCCTGGTTGCCCGTCAGTAAACCTGACTTCTGCACGAGCTTGGAACCCCGGCATTGCCGGGGTTCTTTTTGCCTGTAATGCAGGTTCATGTGCACGACCGGCGGGTACGAACTGCTAAAGTTCGGGCAACCCAGGAGGATTGCGTGAACGCGGTAGCCCACGACGCCCAACTTGCGCCATCACCTGCCGACCGCATCGTCACCGAACTGTTGGCGCAGGGCCGGCTGAAAGAGGCGGACCTCCAGCGTGCCCGCCAACTGCAACGCGAATCCGGGGGTGATCTGCTGGTGTTGCTGGCCCGGCTGGGCCTGGTTTCCGAACGTGACCACGCCGAGGCCTGTGCCAAGGTGCTGGGGCTGAGGCTGCTGGCCGCCCGCGACCTGCCCGAACATCCGCCAGAACTGGTGGAAGGCGCCGAGCCGGTGCCGCTGCGCTTCCTCAAGCAGTTTCTGGTGCTGCCGCTGGGCGAGCAGCGTGGCCGCATCCTGCTGTGGATGGCTGATCCACAGGATGGCTATGCGATCGATGCGATCCGTCTGGCGACTGGCTGCGAGGTGGCGCCGGTGGTTGGCGTGCGCAGCGAAGTGGATGAGCTGATCGAGCGCTGGTACGGGCAGGGTCGCAGTGCGATGGGCACCATCCTGGAAACCACCGATGGCGAGCTTGCGCCGCTGGACGATATCGAGCACCTGCGCGACCTCGCTTCCGAAGCACCGGTCATCCGCCTGGTCAATCTGTTGATCCAGCGTGCGGTGGAGCTGCGTGCGTCGGACATCCACGTCGAACCGTTCGAGAACCGACTGAAGGTGCGCTACCGCGTTGATGGCGTATTGGTTGATGGCGAGAGCCCGCCGGTCAACCTCACCGCGGCGGTGATCAGCCGCATCAAGATCATGGCCAAGCTCAATATCGCCGAGCGCCGCCTGCCGCAGGATGGCCGCATCATGCTGCGGGTACAGGGCAAGGAGCTGGACCTGCGCGTGAGCACCATGCCCACCGCGCACGGGGAGAGCGTGGTGATGCGCCTGCTGGACCGCGAGGCCGTGGTGTTTGATTTCCAGCGGCTGGGTTTCAGCGAGGATTTCCTGCCACAGTTCCGCAAGGTGCTGGAGCAGCCGCACGGCATCCTGCTGGTCACCGGCCCCACCGGCTCGGGCAAGACCACTACGTTGTACACCGCGTTGAACCAGCTCAATACCGACAAGGTCAAGATCATCACCGTTGAAGACCCGGTGGAATACCAGCTGGAAGGCATCAACCAGATCCAGGCCAAGCCGCAGATCGGGCTGGATTTCGCCAACGCCCTGCGCAGCATCGTGCGCCAGGACCCGGACATCATCATGATCGGCGAAATGCGCGATCTGGAGACTGCGCGCATCGCCATCCAGTCGGCGCTGACCGGCCACCTGGTGCTGTCCACCCTGCACACCAACAATGCCGCCGGCGGCATCACCCGCTTGCTGGACATGGGGGTGGAAGACTACCTGCTCACCTCCACCATCAACGGCATCCTCGCCCAGCGCCTGGTGCGCAGGTTGGAGCCGACCCATGCGCTGCGTTACCGCGCGTCGGACGAGGAAATCCAGCGCTTCGGCCTGCGCCGTTTCCAGCCGCAGGGCGACATCCATCTCTATCGCGCGCAGCCCTCGCCGCACGCACCCACCGGCTATCTCGGCCGCACGACCATCGTCGAGTTCCTGGTGATGGATGACGCGCTGCGCACTGCGGTGATGCGCAAGGCCGGCATGGGCGAGATCGAACAGATCGCACGCAAGGCCGGCATGCGCACCATGTACGAAGACGGCATCGGCAAGGCACTGCGTGGCGAGACCACGCTGGAAGAAGTGCTGCGGGTAACGGAGGACGCATGAGCCATCGCGTTCGCCTGGAGCGGTGCTGCTGATGCCGCGTTACCGCTACAAGGCGCTGGATGCCCGTGGCGACCTGCTGGAAGGGCAGATGGATGCGGCCAGCGAAGGCGAGGTGATCGCGCGCCTGCAGGAGCAGGGGCATCTGCCGGTGGAAGCCAGGCCTGCGACCGGTTCGGCGTTCGAGGGTGGCAGCTGGAAGCAATGGCGGCAACGCCCGTTTGCCGGTGCGACGCTGGTCCAGTTCACCCAACAGCTGGCGACCTTGTTGGGGGCAGGGCAGCCGCTGGATCGCGCCTTGTCGATCCTGATGGAAACGCCGGAAGACCCGCGTTCTCAGCGGGTGATTGCCGACATCCGCGACAGCGTACGTGGCGGTGCGCCGCTGTCGCAGGCGCTGGAGCGCCAGCACGGCCTGTTCTCGCGGCTGTACGTCAACATGGTGCGTGCCGGCGAAGCCGGCGGCAGCCTGCATGAAACCCTGCAGCGCTTGGCCGATTACCTGGAGCGCAGCCAGGAGTTGAAGGGCAGGGTGATCAATGCCCTGATCTATCCGGCTATCCTGCTGGTGGTGGTTGGGTTGGCGCTGCTGTTCCTGCTCGGCTACGTGGTGCCGCAGTTCTCGCTGATGTACCAGAGCCTCGATGTGACCTTGCCTTGGTTCACCCGCGCGGTGCTGGAAGTCGGCCTGCTGGTACGCAAGGGCTGGTTGGTTTTCATCGTGGTGCCTGCATTGCTGCTGCTGTGGGTGGAACGCAAGCGGCGCGATCCGGTTTTCCGTCTGGCATTTGATACCTGGCTGTTGAAACGGCCGATGATTGGCGGGCTGGTCGCCAAGCTGGAGAGCGCGCGACTCGCGCGCACGCTTGGCACCTTGCTGCGCAATGGCGTGCCGCTGCTGGCCGGGCTGGGCATTGCCCGCAACGTGCTCGGCAACCGTGCCCTGGTCGCGGATGTCAGTGAAGCCGCCGAGGCGGTGAAGAATGGTGCCGGGCTGGCGTCGTCGCTGGGTCGCAATGGCCGTTTCCCGCGGCTGGCCCTGCAGATGATCCAGGTTGGCGAGGAGTCGGGCACGCTGGAAAGCATGCTGCTCAAGACCGCCGACACCTTTGAACAGGAAAGTGCCCGCGCCATCGACCGCATGTTGGCGGCGCTGGTGCCGGTGATCACCTTGTTGTTGGCGTCGGTGGTGGGCGTGGTCATCATCGCGGTGCTGGTGCCGCTGTACGACCTCACCAATGCCATCGGCTAATCCCTGGATTTCGGAAAGGAAGAAGAAATGAGGCGAACCCTGAAACAACCGCTGTCACGCGCACGCCAGGCCGGCATGAGCCTGTTGGAAATCATCATCGTCATCGTGCTGATCGGTGCGGTGCTGACCTTGGTGGGCAGCCGTGTGCTCGGCGGTGCCGACCGCGGCAAGGCCAACCTCGGCAAGACACAGATCCAGACCTTGGCCAGCAAGGTGGAGAACTACAAGCTCGACACCGGCCGCCTGCCGGGCAAGCTGGAGGATCTGGCCACCCAGCCCGCAGGTGTGGCGGGCTGGCTGGGACCGTACTCCAAACCGGCGGAGTTCAATGACCCGTGGGGCAATCCGGTGCAGTACCGGGTGCCAGGTGAAGGACGTCCGTTCGACCTGATCAGCCTGGGCGCCGATGGCCAGCCCGGTGGCGAAAGCTACAACGCCGACATCCGTTACGAATAAGCCTTGATGGTCGCGCCGCGTTCTCCACTTCCGTTTGCCACCGCGCGTACCGTACCCGCGCGGCATGGCGTGATGCTCGGCATGTCGTTGCTGGAGATGGTGCTGGTACTGGCGTTGGTGGCCGCGCTGGCGATGATGGCGGCCATGGCCATGAATGGCGGCATGGATGGCCTGCGCCTGCGTTCGGCGGGCAAGGCCCTGGCGGCCGAGCTGCGCTACACCCGCACCCGCGCGATCAGCACCGGCACCGTCCAGCAATTGCAGATCAATCCGGGCAGTCGGCGCTGGCAGGGTGCGGATGGTCATCATGGAGAGCTGCCGCAGGCGCTGACGGTGCGCTTCACCGGCGCTGGCCAATTGCAGACGCGCAGGGATGAAGGCGTCATACGCTTCTTTGAAGATGGCGCCTCCAGTGGTGGCCGTATCGAACTGCGCGCAGGCAAGGCGGTGTGGCGCATCGACGTGGCGTGGATCACCGGCGAGGTCAAGGCCGGTCCGCTGCACGAGGGCGCCGGATGAGGCGTCAGCGCGGTTACTCGCTGATTGAAGTGATTGTCGCCTTCGCGTTGTTGGCCTTGGCGATGACACTGCTGCTGGGCAGTCTGTCCGGCGCCGCACGCCAGGTCAGCTTGGCCGATGGCTATGGTCGTGCCGCCCTGCATGCGCAATCGCTGCTGGCGGTTGCCGGGGTTGAAGCGCCGCTGCAGGCGGGTCGTCAGCAGGGCGAGTGGGAGCAGGGCCGCTACCACTGGAACCTGCAGGTTTCGCCGTACGTTGAGCCGCGCCAGCAACAGTCGCGGCTGTGGTTGCTGGACCTGCAGGTGCGCTGGGGTGACAGCGCGCAGGAACAGCTGCGTTGGCGCACGCTGCGCCTGCGTGGCAACGCGCCGCTGGAGGCGCAGCCGTGAGACATCCCTCCCTGCGAATGCGTGCCCGCGGCTTCACCCTGATCGAGGTGTTGCTGGCGACGGTGCTGCTGGCAGCCGGCATGGCGCTGGCATTTGCCGCGGTGCGTTCCACCCTGGCCATCAGCAGTCGTGGTGAGGCGATTGCCAGTGGCAACGAGCGCATGCGTGCGGTCGAGGGCTTCCTGCGCAGGCGGCTGGTCTCGGCGATGCCGTTGCCGCTGCAACGTGATGCGCTGAGTGGCAATGCCAGCGTGTTCACTGGCACGCCACAGCAGCTGCGATTCGTGGCCAATGTACCGGACTATCTGGGCCGGGGTGGCCCCTACCTGCACACGCTCCAGGTCAGTGGCAGCGGTGACAGGCAGGAGCTGCGGATTGGCCTGACCCTGCTGCAGAACGGAGAGCTGCTGGAAGAAAATCCTCCGCGCGACAGCGAACTGCTGGCGGAGGATCTCAAGCAGGTCAAGCTGCGTTATCGCGGTACCGATCCGAACACCGGTGCAATGGGGCGTTGGCAGGACAGCTGGGATTCGCCCGGGCGCATGCCGGCCTTGGTCGCCATCGAGATCACCCCGGCGCGCGGCGGCGCGTGGCCGCCGCTGGTGGTTGCGCTGCCGCAGCATGGCGTCGCCGGGAGCTGGCGATGACGATGCGCGGCGCGGCCCTGGTGCTGGTGCTATGGGTGGTGGCCTTGCTGGCCACCACCATCGCGGCGTTCGCGATGACGGCGCGGGTCGAGCATCTGCAGGGACGGGTCAGCGGCGACCTGGCCGGTGGTGAACAGGTGGCCCATGCCGGTATCGATTACGCGTTGTCGCGCATGCGAGCCACGTCGACCCAGCCCAGCTGGCACGCTGACGGGCGCCCTTATCGCTGGCAGTTCGACGGTCATGCAGTGACGCTGCGGATCGTTGATGAGACCGGCAAGGTCGATCTGAACCAGGCTGACCTGAACCTGCTGCAAGCGCTGTTGCGTGCGCTCAATGTGGCCCCTGACAAGGCCGCCCGGCTGGCTGGCGCCATCGTTGACTGGCGCGACGTCGATGCGTTGCTGCAGGTCTCGGGCGGCGCGGAAACCGCGGATTACCAGGCCGCCGGACTGCCCTATGGTGCCAAGAACGCGCCATTTGACAGTGTCAGCGAGGTGCAGCGCGTGCTCGGTATGGAGCCCGCACTTTATGCACAGTTGGCTCCCTTGCTGACGGTTTACGGTAGCGGGCGGCCCAGCCCGCGTTTCGCGCCCGCACCGGTATTGACCGCCATGGGGATGGATGCGGCGCTGATCATGGCGCAGCGTGAGCGTGCAGACGGCGGTGCCGGGATGGGCGAAACTTCCCCCACGGGAGGTGACAGCGGCACTTATAGTGTGGAAAGCACGGTGCAGCTGGTGGCCGAGCGGCAAGCGGTCATCCGCGCCGTGGTACGTCTTAATCCCGGTGCGATGGCCGGTGCACCGTATACGGTGCTGCAGTGGGAACAGGGAGCGATGTCCAGATGACGGGGTTGCGTGAACGACTGGGGCTGGCGACTGCGCGCATCGTGCCGGGTGCCGGTGGCTTCTGGGCATGGTGGACGCAGGGCTTGCTGGCATGGCTGCCGGCACGTTGGCGGAGCCTGCTCGGGGTATCGGACGCGCGCCTGCTGCTGGACGTTGCCGATGCCCAGTTGCGGGTGTCTCTACTGCAGGGTGGGCAGCAACAGCTGCTGCAGACCTTGCCCGCTGGCGCGGTACCCACTGCGGTCGAAGCGGCGTTGCCGCCGCGCATGCTGGGCCTGCCACGCCACGCGTTGTTGCCAGCCCGTGCGGTGCTGCGCAAGCCCCTGCGCATGCCGGCCGCGGCCGAGGCACGCCTGCGCGAAGTAGTGGGCTTCGAGATAGACCGGCAGACCCCGTTCAGCGCCGCCCAGGTGTATTACGACGTACGCCTGCTGCAGCGCCGCGAAGACGGGCAGTTGGATGTCGAACTGGTGGTCGCGCCGCGACCGCTGGTCGAGGCGTTGCTGGGCCAGGCAGAAGCCTGGAAGCAGCAACTCGACGGCGTGGACGCGGTCGATGCACAGGCCCAGCCGCTGGGCGTGAACCTGTTGCCACCGGCAATGCGCAGGCAACGCCATGACCCGATGCGGCGGCTCAACCGACTGTTGTTGATCGCCGGTATGGTGATGGTGGTGCTGGCGGCATGGCAGTTGCTCGACAACCGCCGTGCTGCGGCCGCGCAGTTGTCGGCGCAGGTGGATGCCGCCGCGGTGCGCGCACGCGCGGTGGCCACGCAGCGGCAGCAGTTGCAGGATCTGGTCGATGGACATCAGTTTTTCACCGCGCAGCGCGCCGAGCAGGCTTCGGCCACTGAGATCATCAACGAACTCAGCCTGCGCCTGGGCGATGACACCTCGCTGGAGAAACTCTCCATCGAAGGCGGTCGCATGCAATTGATCGGCATGAGCAGCAGTGCCTCATCGCTGGTCTCCAAGCTGGAAGGTTCCAGGCTGTGGAAGACCCCGTCATTGACCGGCGTGCTGCAGGCCGGCCAGGGCGCCGCGCGGGAGCGCTTCACCTTGACCGCGGAACTGCGTGGGCCCAACCCGGAGGCTGCCGATGGCAACGCACCGCGCGCACCGTGACCGTTGGCTGGCCCTGGCGCTGTTGTTGGCCGTCGTGGCCGTGGTCTGCCTGTTGGTGGTGCAACCGCTGTGGATCCGGCCGATGCAGGCGGTGGAGGCCGAGATCGCGGCCTTGCAGGAGCGCCAGCAGCGCATTGGCCTCCAGCTGCGGCAGGCACCGCAGGTCGCGCAACGGCTGCAGCAGGCACAACAGGCCTTGGCCGACCAGCCCGGCTTCATGGCGGAGAATTCGGTGGAGCTGGCGACCTCCAAGCTGGTGCAGCGACTGGAAGAGGCCGCGCGCCTGGCCAGCCCGGACCAGCGCAGTTGCGCGATCAGTGATCGTTCGCCACTGCCGGCCGACAACAGTGGCCGCTTCCCGCGGGTTGCGGTGCAGGCACGGCTGCGCTGTGGCATGAATGAATGGATGAGCGTGCTGCAGACACTGGAGACCGGCACGCCGCAACTGCGCGTGGATCGGCTCGATATCCTGTCCGCGGGCCTGGGCGAAGGGGGGGGCGGCCTGGATGTGAGTTTCGAACTCAGTGGCTATCTGCGCCCCGGCGTGGTCGCGCCAACGGCGGAGGTTGCCAATGCGCAATGACGTAGCAGGTCTGCGCACCTGGTTGCTGGGCGCGTTCGCGGCCTGGGCACTGCTGGTATGGGCAGCATGCCTGTTCGGCCTGGGTAGCAGGATTGGCGGCACCGCTACCGTGCTGGAGGTGCCGCCCTTGCCGGCGGTGCCGCAAGCAGCGCGGCTGGCGGTTGCAGACAATGCCGAAGCCTTGAACCGTCCTCTGTTTGCCAGCGATCGGCGCCCGCACCCATTCTTCATCGGCGAAGCGGGTGAGCCGGCAGCGGCCAGTGTGCGCTTGACCGGCGTCTTGATGACGCCAGGTTTGGACATGGCCACCTTGACCACGGAGCAGGGCAAGTCGTTGCGCCTGCGTCTGGGTGGCGAGGTACAGGAGGGTTGGCAGTTGCTGTCGCTGCAGCCGCGCAGCGCAGTGGTCAGCGGGCCGGCCGGCACGTTGAATCTGGAGTTGCAGGTATTCAGTGGCGGGCCGAGGCCACCCGTTGACGCTGCGGGCGTGCCTGCCGCAACCGCCGCGCAGGCGACTGCTGCAAACGTCAGCGTGCCACCGCCGCCAGCAGCCGACCCGGTGACGCCTTCGGCAGACCAGATCAAGGCGATCCGCGATCGCATCCAGGCCCGCCGTCGGCAGGCACAACAGAATCAGAACGGCAGCTCCGGCCGCCAGAACCCGTAGAGTGAGCGTATGACATCACGCATAGTTGCAGTCAGCCTGCTGATCGGTGCCCTGAGTGGCTGCGTTACCACGCCGGCACCGGACATCCGTCGCAATGCTGCGACGGATACCAGTACGCCGGCACCCGGTGAGGCAGCGCGCACCAGTCCGCTCGGCGCCGAAGATGCCCCCAAGGCCGATGATGTCCAGGGCAGGGCGGTGATCCGTCGTGGCAACGGCACGGTGATCAACCGCGCGGCTGCCTCGGCTCCGGCTCCTGCCCTGACCGCCGCTGGCAATGGCACGGCGGTGTTCAACTTCGAGGGCGAGTCGGTACAGGCGGTCACCAAGGCCATCCTCGGTGACATGCTCGGCCAGAACTACGTCATCGCCCCGACCGTGCAGGGCACGGTAACCCTGGCCACGCCCAAGCCGGTGTCGCCGGCGCAGGCGCTGAACCTGCTGGAGATGGTGCTGGGCTGGAACAACGCCCGGCTGATCTACAGCGGCGGTCGCTACAACGTGGTGCCGGCCGATCAGGCGCTGGCAGGCACGGTCGCGCCGAGCACTGCACCGGCTTCGGCCGCACGTGGTTATGAGGTGCGGGTGGTGCCGCTGCAGTACATCTCGGCCAGCGAGATGAAAAAGGTGCTGGAACCTTATGCGCGGCCCAACGCGATCGTCGGCGTCGACGGCTCACGCAATGTCATTACCCTGGGCGGCACCCGTACCGAACTGGAAAACTACCTGCGCACGGTCGAGATCTTCGACGTGGATTGGCTGTCGGGCATGTCGGTGGGCGTTTTCCCGATCCAGTCCGGGCGTGCCTCGCAGGTGGCCAGTGATCTTGAGAAGGTATTTGGCGAAGCCAGCAAGACACCCAGTGCCGGCATGTTCCGCTTCATGCCGCTGGACAACGCCAATGCGGTACTGGTGATCACCCCGCAGGCGCGTTACCTGGACCAGATCCAGCAATGGCTGGACCGCATCGACAGTGCCGGCGGCAGCGCCCGTCTGTTCTCCTATGAGCTGAAGTACATCAAGGCCAAGGACCTGGCGGACCGCTTGGCCGAAGTGTTTGGGGCTGGCAGTGGTTCGCGTGGCGGCGAGAATGGTGGCGCTTCGCTGGCCCCGGGGGCCAGTGCAGTCAGCCTGCAAGGCGGGGGCACCGTCGATCCATCGGCCAGCGCCGACGACAACCTCGGTGACGGCGGCGGTTCGTTCGGTAAAAGCGATGGCGTGGGCGGTGCTAGCGGCAGCAGCGGCATGGGCGAGGGCATGGCCTTGCCGCAGCGCAGCTCGGGCAATGGCAGCGTGACCCTGGAAGTGGAAGGCGACCGCGTCGGTGTTTCCGCCGTCGAGGAAACCAATGCCTTGTTGGTGCGCAGCACGCCGCAGGCATGGCGTTCAATCCGCGAAGTGGTGGAAAAACTCGATGTGATGCCGATGCAGGTGCATATCGAGGCGCAGGTAGCCGAGGTCGCCTTGAGCGGCGACCTGAGCTATGGCGTCAACTGGTACTTCGAACAGGCGGTCAACGCCGCCGTCGACAAGGGCGGCGCCGGCCTGCCGTCAGCCCTCGGGCGCGGCATCTGGGGTGATATCGCTGGCTCGTTGATTCCTGGTGACGGCAAAGGGGGCGGCGGGCTGAGCTGGACCTTCCTCGGCAAGAACGCCGCCGCGGTGATCACCGCACTGGACCAGGTCACGGATGTCCGCCTGCTGCAGACCCCGTCGCTGTTCGTGCGCAACAACGCGGTGGCCACTTTGAACGTGGGCAGCAAGATTCCGGTGTACTCGGTGTCGGTATCGGGCATCAGCGACAACCAGTACTCGCAGGTGCAGTACCTGGAAACCGGCACCATCCTCAAGGTGCGTCCACGTGTCACCCGTGACGGCATGGTGTTCCTGGACATCGTGCAGGAAGTCAGCTCGCCTGAAGGTGAGCCTGATGACAACGGCAACGTACGCATCAACACCCGCCGCATGAAGACCGAAGCGGCGGTCAATGCCGGCGACACGGTGATGCTGGCCGGCCTGATCGAGGACAGTGCCATCAAGGGTTCTTCCGGCTTGCCCGGCTTGAGCCGGCTACCGGTGATCGGTGGCCTGTTCGGGCGCAAGACCCAAAGCAGCCGACGCAGCGAAGTAATCGTGCTGCTGACCCCGACCATCGTTCGCAATCCGCAGGAAGCACGCAATCTTACCGACGAGTACGGCAGCAAGTTCCGTGCGCTGGATCCAATCAACGCCCCGAAGGGCCGCTGAGCATGACGCTGCCGGTCATCCTGCTGCCGGTGGGGGTGGACGACGCGGCGCTTGATGCCTGCCTGGCGGCATTGGAGAAGCACACGCCGGCCGGAACGCCGGTGTGGCTGGCCGACGATGGCCAGAGCGGCCCGCGCGGGCAGGTGGTGATCGAGCACTGGCTTGCCAGCACCCGGCTGCAGGCCGAGTACACGCGGCGCCCGCGCGCGATTGGTGAGGCGGCGCATCTGGACGAGATGCTCAAGGCCTGTGGCGACGCCGATGTGGCGGTGCTGGCGCCGGATGCCTTGCCGATGGCCGGTTGGTTGCAGCAACTCAGTGATTGCCTGGCGCGTGATGCCTCCATTGCCACCGCCACGCCGTGGAGCAACGCCGGCGAAGCCGTATCGTGGCCGCGTGCGGGCGAACTCAATCCCTTGCCTGCCGATCCGGCGCGGCTGCTGCAGGCCTTGGCGATGATGCCCTTGTTGCAGCCCGAGCTGCCTTCGGCGGTCACCCATGCGGTATTGATACGCGGCAGTGCGCGACGCCGTGCCGGCGGCCTGGATATCCACAGTTACGGCTCCTGGTATGCGGCCCTGGTGGACCTGAGCCTGCGCATGAGTGGCCTGGGCTGGCGCAACGTGCTGTGTGACAACGCCTTCGTCGGCCGCCAGGGCGAGGGCCGGCCGGCCGAAGGCGACATGGAAGTGTTGGCCAACCGCTGGCCGGTATGGACGGCGCGCCTGGCCGCGTTCCTGATGAACGACCCGCTGCATGCGCACCGGCGGCAACTGCAGCAGTTGTGCGAGCAGGCGATAATGCCGCAAGCCCAGCCCGACCTGTTCGACGCCTGTGGTTCCCTTCCAGGCGCGGAGCCGGTGTGAGCGATTCGATTGCAGTAGTGGTGGTCAGTTACGAGAGTGCGAGTACGCTGGATGAGTGCCTGCAGCGGCTGCGTGCGGCCGAGGGTGTGGCCGAGATCCGGGTGGTGGACAATGACTCACGTGACGGCTCGGTGGCCATCGCACAACGCCATGCCCTGGCTGATGCGCGGGTGCGTTTCATCGCCAATCCGGATAACCCCGGTTTCGCCACCGCCTGCAACCAGGGGGCATACGCGTCCCATATGCCGTGGCTGGCCTTCGTCAATCCGGACCTGATGGTAGAACCGCAGACCTTGTCGCAGTTGCGCGACCTTGGCCGATCGCTGGGCGATTGCCTGCTCGGCGTGGAGCAGGTGGACGAGGACGGCGTCGCTGACCCGGCGGTACGCCGCCGCGATCCGGATTTCGCCGCGATGCTGCGCCGCCCCGGTGCCGGTTCGCGGCTGGCGGTGGAGGTGGACCATTCCACGGCATTGCAGCAGGTGCAGGCCTTGTCGGGTGCCTTGTTGTTGATGCCGCGATCATTGTTCGATCGCCTGCAAGGTTGGGATGCTGGCTACCGGCTGCATGCCGAAGACCTGGATCTGTGCCGTCGTGCGCGGCAGGCCGGTGCGGTGGTGGCCATTGCCAATGATTTGCAGGTGGTGCATGTGCGTGGGGTCTCCAGCCGCTCGCGGCCATTCTTCGTGGAATGGCACAAGCATCGTGGCCTGTGGCGTTACTTCCGCAAGTTTGAAGCCAGCCAGCGCAGCCTGCCGGTGAGGGCAGGGGTGTGGTGTGCGATCTGGGCGCATGCGGCGTTGCAGGTGCCGCGGCTGTTGCTGAAGTAGATTCGTTCCCTGGGCTGGTGGGGCTCGAAGAGCACCCCTCCCCAACCCTCCCCCTGCGCGGGGCGCAAGGGAGGGGGCAGGACCGTGCATTGCTCCCTCCCTTTGGCGTAGCCAAGGGGAGGGTTGGGGAGGGGGGCTCTTCGAGAAGACGCCATCAGCCCTAAGCCCCTTGCCCGCCACAGACCATGAACAAGCCTCCGCGCCAGCCTGAATCCGAGCCGCCAGCCAGCGCATAATGCGGGACATGATCATCCAATCCCTGCTCGACACCGACCTCTACAAGTTCACGATGATGCAGGCGGTACTGCACCAGTACCCGGGCGCCATCGTCCAGTACCGGTTCAAATGCCGTACGCCGGGGATTGACCTGGCCGCGCATCTGGATGAGATCAGTGCCGAGATCGATCATCTGTGCAGCCTGCGTTTCACCGTGGACGAGCTGGAATACATGCGCCGGCTGCGCTTCGTGAAGCCGGATTTCGCCGACTTCCTCGGCCTGTTCCACCTGGACCGCAAGTACATCGATCTGCGCGCATCGGAAACCGTGCCCGGCGAGATCGAGCTGGATATCACCGGCCCGTGGCTGCACACCATCATGTTCGAAGTGCCGCTGCTGGCGATCATCAACGAGGTCTGGTTCCGCAATACCAGCAGCGCGGATTTCGCCGAGGGCGAACGTCGCCTGCAGGCCAAGACCGCCCTGCTGCGCGACACCCCCGGCTTCGAGAACTGCCGTATCGCCGACTACGGCAGCCGTCGCCGTTACTCGCGGCAGTGGCACGGCACGATGCTGCCGTTGCTGCGCGATGCGTTGGGCTCCCAGTTTGTCGGTACCAGCAACGTCTATTTCGCGCGCATGTACGGCATGACCCCGCATGGCACGATGGCGCATGAGTACCTGCAGGCCTTCCAGGCACTGGGTCCGCGCCTGCGCGATTCGCAGGTGGCCGCGCTGGAGTCGTGGGCGCGCGAGTACCGCGGCGACCTGGGGATCGCCTTGTCGGACGTGGTCGGGCTGGATGCCTTCCTGCGCGATTTCGACATGTACTTCTGCAAGCTGTTCGACGGCGTGCGCCACGATTCCGGCGACCCGTTCAGCTGGGGCGACCGCATGCTGGCGCATTTCAAGGCCAACCGGGTCGACCCGACCAGCAAGGTGCTGGTCTTCAGCGACGGCTTGAACATCGAGAAGGTGATGCAGCTGTATGACTACTTCCGTGGGCGCTGCCAGGTCGCCTTCGGTGTGGGCACCCATCTGACCAACGATCTGGGGCCGACGCCGCTGAACATCGTCATCAAGATGGTTCGCTGCAACGGCCAGCCGGTTGCCAAGCTCAGTGATTCGCCGGGCAAGAGCATGTGCGATGACCCCGGCTATCTGTCCTATCTGCGGCAGGTCTTCGAGCTCCAGTAAGCGTCAAATATCTGTCACTTCGTCTTGACAACTGCGGTTGCTTCCTTAACGCAGCGCATCACTGTGCCTATACCCCTATAAACGTGAGTGCCATCACGTTATTGTATTGCCCATGGAACAGATGACCAGGTACAGCCGTACTCGTCGTTGAATGGGTTCGGCGGTTGTCTGCAGGGGGGCAGGTGGCTCACAGGGTCAAGCCAGTGGCGTCGCGTTGTAGGCGATCACGTCGGTTTGCGCCTGTGTGTGCTTGTTTGGTTCGCATCAGCACAAGTGTCCGGCGTCTTAATGCGTTTACCGTTCTCAGATGCACTGTTTGCAAATACACGTCCGATAGTGATGCGCTGGTCGCGTCTGATGGCACGTATTTTCCACTTCTGCGCCGCGGTTTCGCCTGCGGCGCTGGTGCTGTTGCTGATGGGGGTACACGACGGCAGCCTGATACGCACCTACGGTGTGTTGGCCTTGCTGGCGGGCCTGCTGACCATCCTGGTATTCACCGCCTTCGGCATGTACGGGCGCGAGATGTTCAGCAACCGCGTGCTGATCCGCTCCACCATCGTCGCCTGGTCGGCCAGCTTCGGCCTGGTATTGCTGTTGCATACCGTGTTCCGGGTGATTGCCTACCTGCCGGTCAAGATGGCGGTGCTCTGGTACCTGACGACCCTGTTGCTGCTGGTGGTGGGGCGGCTGCTGATGCTGGCGTTCTTCCAGCGGCGTATCCGTGAAGGGCACTTCGTTGGTCGCTCGGTCATCCTCGGTGCGACCGAGAACGGCAGCCGGCTTGCGCAGCACATGCAGCAGAACGTGGACATCGCCAGCGGCCTGTTGGGCTTCATCGATGACCGCAGCCCGGACCGCATCGCCTCGCACCTGCGCCCGCAGCTGATAGGCAATTTCGCACTGCTCGAGCAGCTGATCCGCAACAACGAAGTGGACCAGGTATTGATGGCGTTGCCGGCGGCCGCCGAAGGCCGCAACCACCACTATGTGGAGCTGCTCAGGAAGATGCCGGTGCAGGTTTTTCTGGTGCCGGAGATGCAGGCTTTCAACTTCGCCCTGCCGCGGGTGGCGGATATCTCCGACGTGCCGATGCTGGTGGTGTCCGAGCCACCATTGAAGGGTTGGGCCCCGGCCTACAAGCGCGCCGAGGATGTGGTGCTGGCCAGCCTGGCGTTGCTGCTGCTGGCACCGCTGATGCTGCTGGTCGCGCTTGCCATCAAGCTGGATTCGCGCGGCCCGGTGCTGTTCCGGCAGCGTCGCTATGGCTACAACCACCAGCTGATCGAGGTCTACAAGTTCCGCTCCATGTTCCATGATCAGCGCGACATGGATGCGCAGACCCAGACCCGCGCCGGCGATCCGCGGGTGACCCGGGTTGGCCGCTTCATCCGCAAGAGCAGCATCGATGAGTTGCCACAGTTGTTCAATGTACTGGCCGGCAGCATGTCGATGGTCGGGCCGCGCCCGCACGCCACCGCCACCAAGGCGGCGGACATCCTGTTCGAAGAGGCCGTGGCCAACTACGTGGCACGGCACAAGGTGAAGCCGGGTATCACCGGGCTTGCACAGGTGCATGGCTATCGCGGCGAGACCGATACGGTCGAGAAGCTGCAGAAGCGCGTCGAGTACGACCTGGCCTATATCGAGAACTGGTCGCTGGGCCTGGATGCCTTCATCCTGCTGCGTACCTTGCCGGCCGTGTTGTCGATGAAGGCGGCGTACTGATGGCCAAGCCGCGTGTTGCCCTGATCATTCCAGTGCGGAACGGCGAAGCGCATATGGCGCGGATGCTGCCGGCGCTGCGTGCACAGTCGCTGCAGCCGGACGAGCTGCTGGTGATCGACAGTGCCTCCACCGACGGCGGCGTTGCGCGCTGGCGCGAGTTCGGTGCGCGGGTCGTGGAGATCGACCCGGCCACGTTCAATCACGGCGGCACCCGCCGCCTGGCCGCCAGCCTGGTCACCGCCGATGTGCTGATCTACATGACCCAGGATGCGATCCCGGTGCCGCCCAACGCATTGCAGGCGCTGGTGGATGGCGTATACGCCGCCGAAGACGTGGGGGTGGCCTACGGCCGGCAGATTCCGCACCCGGAGGCTGGCGTGCTGGCGCGGCATGCGCGCGCCTTCAACTATCCCGCGCAGGGGCGCATCAAGCGCCGCGGCGACGCCGCCGAGCTTGGGATCAAGACCTGCTTCAGTTCTGACGCGTTCTGCGCCTACCGAGCCGATGTCCTGCACGAGGTGGGCGGATTTCCAGAGGATGTGATCGGCACCGAGGACACCCATGTCGCAGCGCGGATGCTGCTGGCAGGCTGGGCGGTGCATTACGTGGCCGATGCCGAGGCCTGGCACTCGCATGACTACAGCGTCGTGGAGGAGCTCCGGCGCTACTTCGATATCGGCGTGTTCTATTCACGTGAGCGCTGGATACGGCAGAACTTCGGTGGTGCTGGGGGTGAGGGTGGGCGCTTCGTCCGGTCCGAATTGCGCGCGCTGCGCACGGCCGGTGCGGTTGGCGCCATACCCGGCGCGTTGCTGCGTACGGCTGCAAAGTTCATTGGTTACCGTCTGGGGCACATGGAGCGGCATCTGCCGTTGCGCCTGAAGCGGAATATTGGAATGTTTACCGGCTACTGGAGGCAATCATGAAGCCCTTGCGATTGGCGCTGCCGGCGCTGCTTACCCTGTTGTTCACCGCCTGCGCGATGTCCAATGTCGTCCAGTTGCCTGCCGGCAAGGTGGTACGCGAGCGCCAGATCAGCAATTTCAGCCCGGAGCAGCTGCCCAAGCCGGTACTCAAGGTGCATACCGGTGATGTGCTGCGGATCGTGCGAGACGCACAGACCCCGGCCGAGAAAGACGAGGCAACGCTGTACCGGGTCCGCCCCGATGGCAGCATCGCCTATCCGTTCATCGGCATCGTCAAGGCCGGCGGACGCACGCCGGAGGCGATCGGTGAAGAGATCAGCCAACGGCTTGATGCGATCTACCGCGAGCCGCGGGTGACGATCAATATCGCCGAGGCACCTGGCAGCCGGGTCTATGTCGGTGGCGCGGTGCGCAACCCGGGGACCTTCGACCTGATGTCGGCGGTGACCGTGCCGCAGGCCATCACCGCGACCGGTGGCGTGCTGCCAACCGCTGACAGCCATCATGTTGCATTGGTGCGGCAGGATGACGAAGGCGTGCAGCAGGTGTATTTCTTCGACTATGCCGCCCTGCTCAGCCCGGCCACCAACGGCCAGCCAGGGGTGCAACTGCAGCGCGGCGACCTGGTGTTCGTGCCCAGCTCGCGGATTGGCAATGCCATCCAGCGCGTGGACATGTACGTGGGCCAGTTGCTGATGTTCCGCGGCTTCGGTGCCTCGGCCAACTACCAGATCAATGAGCCGTCCTATCGGATCAATACCCCCACCGGGAGCGTGCCGTGATCGAAGTCCGTAGCCTTCGCGACGCCCTGCGTCTGCTGTTCATCTTTGCCCGCGAGTTCCGTTTGACCCTGCTGGTCACGATCGCGGTGGTGGTGGCCGGTGCCTTCCTGCTGCCCAATCGCTACGTGTCCGATGCGCGCCTGCTGGTCAAGCCAACGCAGAGTGCCAGCGTGCAGTTGCCGGTGCAGCCAGGCCCCGAATCGGGCTTCGTGCAGCAGAGTCCGCAGCGCGATCCACTGCTGGATGAGGAGAAGATGGCGACCAGCGCACCGGTCATGCTGAAGGTCGCCAAGGCCTATCTGGCAATGTCATCGGTGCCGCCGCAGGGTGGCTGGGCGCGGTTCAAGTTCCATATGGGCAAGGCAGCGGCCTGGTGCAAGGAACTCGTCCGTGATGTGTTCGTGGGCGTGGGCCTGATGGACACGGCGCCGCCGGAAGACAGGTTGGCGGCACGCCTGGCAAAACGCCTGGCGGTAAGCCATGACCCGGGTTCGAACGTGATGGAAATGCGCGTGACATGGGGTGACCCGCATGTCGCGCAGGGCATTTCGCGTGCCTGGGTGGACGCCTATTTCGATGAGCGCGCCAATGCCGCCGGTGGCGACGCGCTGTTTGATTTTTACCAGCAGCAGAACACCGAGCTCAACGACACCATCGTCAAGCTGAAGCAGCAGCTGCGTGATCGCCTGCGTGTCATCGATGCCACCAGCGTCGAGCAGCGCATCGAAGATGTGACCGATCAACTGCAGAAGCTCTATCGGCAACGCCGCGAGTTGCAGGCCGAGCGTGAAGCCCTGCTCGGCATTCTCGGTGCGGCCGGGCGGCAGTTGCCGGCCGTTGCCGGCGAGGTGGTGACCGAGCGCGAGATCAGCCTGAACCCTGCGCGCGAAGACCTGAAGCTGAAGTTGAATGGACTCAAGCAGCAGCGCCTGGATCTGCTGCGCAACTTCAAGGAAGGCGCACCACCGGTGCGTGCACTGGACGAGAGCATTGCCGGGCTGGAGGCCGAGATCGCCGCGGTCAACGACAATGTCGTGCGTTCGCGCAATGTCGCCCCCAATGCACTGGGAACGCGCCTGCGCCAGGACATGCAGGATGCGCGGATCAACGTTGCCAAGATCGATGCCAACATTGCCGAGATCGACCAACAGTTGAAGCAGCTGCAGGCCTCACGCGAAGAAGTGATGGCCGCCGAGCCATCGCTGTCACGCCTGAGCCTGGAGTTGAGCTCGGCCGAAAAGACGTTTGCGCAGTACTCGGACTATCTGCTGCGCGCGCGCGTCATCCGTGACTTGAACCGCAACCGGCTCAGCAATGTGGCGTTGGTCGGTGAGTCGAGCTTCACCCCGTCGCGGGTGTTCCCGAAGAGCATGTTGATGCTGCTGCTGACCCTGCCGGTGGCGCTGGTCGTTGCCCTGGTGGTGGTGTTCCTGCTGTACCTGATGGACCAGCGCATCCATGATGGTGGTCGCATCGAGAGGACCTTCAACGTTCCGCTGCTGGCCACCGTGCCGGAGGTAGAGCGTGATCAGGACACTTCGCAGGCCCTGCGCGCCGCCTTGTACCGTATCTATTGCCGCTTGCCGTTGGAGCAGATCGCCGAACGTGGCCTGTCGGTGGGCTTGACCTCCAGCCGCTCCGGCGAGGGTGTCAGCTTCATTGCCTCCCGCCTGGCCATCGTGCTCCGGCAGCAGGGCTATACGGTGCGCGACGGCCAGCTGCCGGCGCAGCCAGGTGAGCTGGTGATCGTGCAGGCACCGCCCTTGAGCGATGAGCATGCGCTGATCGAGCTGCGTGGCTGTGAGCGCATCATCCTGGTTGTGCAGGCACGCAGCACCACCGTTCCGGCGGTGGAGAGCGCCCTGGCCTTGCTGCGCGATGCGCTGGGACGTGTCGATGGCATCGTGCTCAATCGCCGCGTATTCGAGATCCCGGCCAGGTTCTGGAAGCCGATCAGCCGTTGGCTCGGAGCGTACTGAGTGAAAGTTGCGCTGCTCGCTCCCTTGCCGCCGTTGCAGAACGGCATCGCCGACTACGCGCAGGCGTGGATGCAGGCGCTGCGTGGCGCGGGCGTGGAAGTGCAGGTGCCGCCGCAGCGTGCAGATGGCAGCTGGGACACCGACGACACGCAGTTCTGGCCGCACGTGGATATCGTGCATGCGCAGCTCGGCGGCGGACGTGGCCCGGAGTTTCTGGCACTGGAACAGCTGCGCGCGCGCTGGCCGCGGTTGGCGACCAGCGCAACGGTGCATGATCCGGAGCGGTTGGTGTGGCGGTCACCGGAGCCGGCCCGCGGCATGGCCCGCCGCATCGCCGGCTGGCCGCGACCGCTGCCACAACTGCTGGCGCTGGCGCAGGACCGCGGCACGCTCGCCCGTGAGCGCCATCTGGCGGCGGAGCTGGACGCGATGGTCGCCTTGACCCGCAGCGGTGGCGCCTGTCTCGTCGAGCGGATGCAGGTTGCAGCGGACAAGGTGCACTTCATCGCGCACGGCAATCCGCTGTTCGCGCCTGCCGAACTGCCCGCGGACGAGGTGCTGAAGCTGCTGTATTTCGGCTTCATCTATCCTGGCAAGGGCATCGAGGACCTGTTTGATGCCGTGGCCGCCGTACTTCGCCTGCGGCCACAGGCACGGTTTTCCTTGACCATGGCCGGCGGCTCATCGCCCGAGCTCGCGTTTGGCAGCCGCGGCAACTACCTGTCGCAGCTGCGTGACCTGGCCAACGGGCTGGGTATCGCCGAGCGGATCGAATGGCAGCTCGACCTGCCCGCCGAGCGCATCCTGCAGTGCGTGCAGGCCCATCACGTGATGGTGTTGCCTTATCGCGATTCCAGGAAGCTGGCCCTGCTTGGGCGGATGCGTGGCACCAGCGGTGCGCTGTCCTGGGCCAATGCCAGTGGACGCGGGGTGATTGCTTCCGATGCGCGTGCGTTTGCCGAAGAGGTTTCGTATGGCAATGGCGTGGTATTCGCGCAAGGTCGGAGCGAAGCCCTGGCCGGGCGCATGATTGCACTGCTGGACGATCCTGCGCAGACGCGCAGCTGGGCAATGGCGGCGGCCGCGTTGGGAACGCAACGCCAGTGGACGAAGATCGCCGACGAATTTGCGGCATTGTTTGCCGCGGTGGTGGAGCGTAAGCGATGAAGGGAGCGGGTTTGTTCAAGACACGGCTGATGCGGCTTTTGGCTTCCGTGCTGCTGGTTGCGTCATTGCTCTGGGGCGTTACCGCCTGCGCCAAGGGCGAACGGCCGGCGCTGGAGCTGGTGCCGCCGCGACCGCTGCTGTGGTCCGACTATCTGGGCGTCAATGCGCACTTCCTGTGGTTTGAGCCCGCGCAGTACCGCAAACAGATGGATCAGCTGCAGGCGCTGGGCCTGCAGTGGGTGCGGGTGGACCTGCACTGGGACACCATCGAACCGCGGCAAGGTCAGTTCCGCTGGGATGTGCTGGATCCGCTGATGGCGGAGATCAAGCGTCGCGGCCTGAAGGCCGAGGTGTATCTGGTCGGTTCCGCGCCGCATGCGACCTCCGCGCCGGCGGGCAGTCCCAACCCGGATCAATATCCGCCGCGGGACCCGAAGCTCTATGCACGTGCGCTGGTGCAACTGGCACAGCGTTACCCCGAGGTCGCCGCGTGGCAGGTCTGGAACGAACCCAACCTGCCGGCGTTCTGGCAACCCCGCGAAGACCCCGCGGCCTACGGCCAGCTGCTGCTGACCACGGTGGAAGCCATGCGCCGGGAGGCGCCGGGGCGCCGGATCGTGTTGGGTGGCATGGGGTACTTCAGCCAGATGCCGACCCGCGGCGGCGCGCTGATGGTCGAAGCACTGGCCAAGGGCGGCTTATTTTCGCTGGATGTGATCACTGCCTATCACCCGTACTCGCTGTATCCGGAGGGGGACGATGCGCACGCGCTGGACTTCGTGCAGCGCGCCCGGCAAGGCAACGCGTCGCTGCGCGCGGCCGGCGCGCGTGACATCTGGGCCGATGAGTGGGGCTGGTCCAGCTATGCCGGGCCCAAGGAAGAGCAGCCGATCATCGGCGCGCAGGGGCAGGCCGACTTCGTCACCCGCCGCCTGGCCCTGATGAGTGCGCTGGATTACGACAAGGTTTTCCTGTTCGCCCTGAGTGACCTGGATCAACGTGCAGGTGCACGCGATCGCCGTTATGGCCTGCTCGACGAGGCGGGTGACGCCAAGCCGGTCTACAACGCCGTGCAGCGGCTGTTGCAGATCACCGGGCCGCGTCTGGTCCCGGGCAAGGCGCCAGTATTCACCGGTAATACGCCGGGCATGATCAGCATTGGCTGGGAGCGCCCGGACGGCCGTCGGCTTTGGTTGTTCTGGGGCGCGCAACCCGGGCAGGTACAGGTCAATGGCCTCAGGCAGGCGGTGCTGCACGATGTATTGAGCGGCGCGCACAAGGAGATCGGCAGCGGCGATGCAGTCAACGTGCCGGTGTCGACATCACTGTCGGTGTTGGAGTGGTGATGCGACCGCTGCGCATCCTGTGGATCCTGCCTTACCTGCCGTGGCCGACCACCAGTGGCGGCAAGCTGCGCCAGTACCATCTGCTGCGCTGCCTGGCCGCGCGTGGCCACCGCATCACCTTGCTGGTGCAAAGCAAGGTGCCGCTGGATGCCGCCACCCAGGCACAGCTGGAGCCGTTGCTGGAACGCCTGATCGTGCTGGAGCGGCGACCGCTGCGGTCACTGCGGACGATGCTTGCCGGATTGCTGTCGCCGATACCGCTGCTGGCCTCGGTCAACGGCCATGCGCCGGGTTTCAGCCGGACATTGGCGCAGTTGCTGCAGCAGTCCTGGGATGTCGTGCAGTTGGAACACTCCTATATGTTCGAGCCGTGCCGGCAACCGCTGCAGCACTACCCACGCGGCTTTCTGCTCAGCGAACACAACGTGGAATCCACGCTGGCCGAGGTGACCTACAGCCGATTGCCGGCGTTGTTCAGGCCTCTGGCGCGCTTGGATCGCTGGCGCTACCAGCGCTGGGAGCGGCAGGTCGTGGGTGCCGCACGCAAGGTGGTGGCCTTGACCGAGGGCGATGCGAAGGCGCTGGCGGCCTATAGCCGGCAAGCGATCGCAGTGGTCGTCAACGGCACCGACACCGAGGCGTTCTCCGATGTATCGGCCGATCCTGCGGCCGGCCGGATCCTGTTCGTCGGCAACTTCGAATACGCGCCCAATATCGATGCGGTGGAGTGGCTGCTGGACGAGATCATGCCTGCGGTCTGGGCGGCGGCACCGGCTACACGGCTTTGCCTGTGTGGCTACGCCCTGCCGACGCAGTGGGCCAGGCGGTGGCCGGACCCACGCATCGAGTGGCGCGGTTTCGTGCCCAGCCTGCAGCCGGTACAGGCCAAGAGCAGCCTGTTCCTGGCCGCGTTGCGCGATGGCGGCGGCTCCAAGCTCAAGGTGCTGGAAGCCATGGCGGCCGGCTTGCCGCTGGTTGCCACGCCGCAGGCGGTATCCGGACTGGATGTGCAGCGTGGTACGCATTACCAGGGCGGAGCGGATGCGGCTGCGCTGATCGCAGCGGTGCTGCAGGTGTTGGCCGATCCGGCGTTGGCGCAGGCGACCGGCGAGGCGGGGCGGGACTACGTGCGCGCGCAACACGATTGGCAGCGCTCGGCCGACCAGTTGGAAGCGGTATACGCGGAGCTGACATGCGCGTAGGCATCGATTACCGACCGGTGACCGCCGCGCCGCATTCGGGCATTGCCCGCCAGGTGCTGGCGCTGGAACAGGCACTGTTGGCCGAAGGCTGCGAGGTGCTGCGCTTCAGCATGGCAGCGGACGGGCATCCGCATCGCCAACTGGCGATCTGCCCACCGGGCCCGGTGGCGGGCAACGGGCTGCATCGTCCGCGTGCGCGGCTGGCATTCGAGCTGGGCTTCCTGCCGACTGCGTTGCGGGAGCAGCGGATCGATCTGTATATCGCCACCGCCAACAGCGGCTTGCCGTTGCGCCGTCCCTCGACGCTGCGCAGGCAGATCGTGCTGCTGCACGATGTGTTCCAGCTGACCTTGCCAGGCCGTCATGCCAGTGGCTTGCATCGTCTGGTCTATGGCGGCATGGATCGCTTCCTGATCGGGCATGCGGTGCGCGCTGCCGATGCGATCTGGACACCTTCGCAGTTCAGTGCCGGCGAGCTTGCGCGGTTGTACCCGCGCGCGCAGCCGCGGACCTCGGTACTACCCAATGCGGTGCCGCCGTTGGCCATGCCTGCCACGGCAGCGGATACCGACTTGCCCGCGCGCTACTGGCTGGTGGTGGGCACCCGTGAGCCACGCAAGAACATTCCCTTCCTGTTGCAGCAGTGGAATGCGTTGCGCCAGGACGGCCATGCACTGCCGGACCTTGTGCTGGTCGGTGATCGCGCCGACGTAGACACGGCACAGGCAGGGCTGGCAGGGCTGCATTGGCGTGCAGGGCTCAGTGATGCGGCATTGTCGCGCCTGTATCACGATGCCGAGCGCCTGCTGCATCCGGCGACCGCCGAGGGCTTCGGCTTGCCGGTGATCGAAGCGCTGGGCTGCGGTACTCCCGTTGCGGTGGCCACTGGCAGCGCGCTGGATGAGATCACGCCAGCACAGTCGCTGCGTTTCGACCCGCGCGAGGTGTCATCGCTGCGCAACGCATTGCTGGTTGCGGCGGAGGGGCGGGGCGGGCAGGAAACAGCGGATGTCCTGATCAAGGCGGCACAGCGTTTTGGCGCCGGACCATATCGGCAGCGCGTCGCGCAGCTGCTGCGGGAGGTGCTGCAATGAGGCTGGGCAGCACCGTCGCCGTGGTCTGCGGCCTGCTGTTCGGCAGCCTGCTGCTGTTTCTGCCGCCATCGAAGTTCTTCGTGGTGCTGATGGGGCTGCCGGCCGCCCTGGTGGTGTTGCGCTGGCCGGTGGTCGGGCTGTCCCTGTTCGCGCTGGCGGCCACCTTCATGCCATTCAGTACCCTGCAGGTGGGTTTCCGTTTCACCCTGGCCGAGGCGATGCTCGGGCTTACCTGGGCCGGGGTTGCGTTGCAGCTGTTCTTCCAGCGCCTGGAGCGGCCACAGTGGGGCAACGTCGAGCGGGGCATGTTGCTGTTGATGGCCTTCAGCGTGCTGCCGTTCCTGGTAGGCCAGGTCACGGTGGTGGCCGATGGCAATGGACCCGTCAACTGGGTGCGCTGGCTGGCCAATTTGTCCTTGCTGCTGCTCGCCCCGTTGATGTTGTCGCAGGAAAAACAGCGCGAGCAGCTGATGCTGATGCTGTTGCTGGGCAACCTGGCGATGTTGCTGCTGTCGCTGGGCATGTTCGTGAAGTCACGCAGCGCACTGGACATGATCCCGGTGCTGGAGAAGATGCGCTACGCGCACCCGGAAGCCTTGCTGGACATCTTCAGTGCCGAGAACGCGCGCCTGGGTTCGCCGTGGGTGCATCCCAACCTGACCGGCGGCGCGATGGCCATGTTCGTGCCGCTGGCCGCGTTCTACGGGCTGTATCAACATGGCTGGCGTCGCGTGTTGGGAGCAGCGGTGGCTGTGCTTGGCGGGGCGGCACTGCTGCTGAGCAGCTCGCGCGGCGCGATCCTCGCCATCGGTGTGGTGCTGCTGTGGTTGTCATGGCTACGGGTGCCGTACGCACGGGCGATGGTCCTGGCGGGCATCCTCCTGGGCGGCGTATTGACCCTGACCTATGCACCACTGCAGGACCGACTGGCAACCATGTTCTCCTCCGACAACGCCAGTACCGAAGTGCGCGTGGACGAGTACAAGCGCTTCCCCGAAGCGGTGGCGCGTTATCCCCTGGGCATAGGCTTCCGCACCGAACCGCCGGTTCCCGGCAGCGGATTGCTGGGTATCTCCAACCTGTGGCTCTACTACATGTACAAGCTGGGCCTGCTCGGCATGCTGCTGTACTGCGTGGTGACCTGGCGCTGGTGGCGACAGGTGCGGCCGCAGGGCAAGGTGCTGACGGTGGATCGGCGCAACGGGCTGTGGATGGGCTGCACGACGGCGCTTGTGGCGGCCCTGCTGACCGGGCTGATCGATCACTACTACAGTTTCACCATGGTGCTGGTTGCCTTGTTCTGGTTGGTGATGGGGCTGGGGCTGCAGAGTGCCGCCGCCGTTCCGGTGGGCAGCCCTGGCCAGCCCTTATCGAGTTTGAGGAAGCAACAATGAGACATCGGATCTTTCATTCCGCGGACCTGCGTGCGCGCCTGGGCGATTACGCTGCGCGCATGGGCGTCGAACCAGCTGCGTTGAACGAGGCCTATGACTGGTTGCTGGCCAACGAAGGCGTGTTCGAGGAAGTCAGTGGTGATCAGCTGCGGGTGTCGATCTGCTCGGTCGATATCGAAGCGCAGCTGCAGCACCCACTGGGCAAGCAGCTCTATCACGTGCTGAAAACCGAGGTGCCGGCGCAGTTGGTGCCGCGCTATGGCATCAATTGGCCGACCTTCAAGGACCGCTGCCTGCGCCTGTGGGAGCAGATCTACAACATCGCCATCAACAAGGTGCCTTTCCACTGGGTGCGCTTGACCTGGTTGCGCATCGGTGGAGCCAGGATTGGTGAGGGTTCCACCATCTGGCGCAATACCGAGGTGCTGGGCGTCAATAATCTGGTGATCGGCAAGGACAGCGTGATTGCCTGGCATTGCCAGATCGACGCGCGCGCCGGGCTGCGCATCGGCGACCATGTGGCGGTGGCATCGCACGTACTGATCATTGCCGGCTCACATGATCTGACAGCGCCGGAATTCTGGTCGGTGTCGGCACCGATCGTCATCGAAGACTATGTGTGGATCGCCAGCCGCGCCTTGATCGCGCATGGTGCGCACCTGGGCCAGGGCTGCGTGATCACCGCCAATACGGTGGTGGCCAAGGAGGTGCCGCCATACAAGATCATTGGTGGCACCGGTGCCAAACCCATGGGCGAGCGCCCGCACAACCTGTCCTATCGGGTAGGCGGCAAGAACATCCTGACCCTGTTGCACTGAGCCATGTTCCGCGCCACGTTCTGGCTGACCCTGGTGACCGTGGCTGGGCTCGCGCTCGGCTTCGGGCGTGAATGGCTGCTGGTCGATGCCTGGGGCGCCGGTGCGCGCAGCGATGGCTTCCTGGTGGCCCTGTTCGTGCCAGAGGCCATCCGCATGACCTTGGCGGCAGGGCTGTTGTCTTCCGCGGCGCTGCCCTTGTACCAGCAGCTGGAGGCGATGCGACGCCCGGCATGGGTGTCCACGCAGTTGAGCAGCCTGTTGCTGATGGGCGGTTTGATCGCCGCTGTGCTGGCGACCGGCGCGGATCTTTGGGTCCGTTTGATCGGGCCGGGCTTGGCGGCGGACGCGCGGCACACTGCCGCCTCCAGCCTGTTGGTATTGAGCGGCGTGGTGCCGCTGTTGCTGGTGCATGCCTTGGCGGCGGCAGTCGGGCAGGCACAACAGCGCTTCCTGGTGGCCGGGCTGGGCTCGTTTCTGTACAACCTGCCGGCCGTGCTGCTGCTGTTGCTGCGCCGCTCGGCGACCGACGAGCGCAGCCTGGCGTGGGCGTTTGTTGTCGGTGCCGTGCTGATGCTGCTCTCGGTGCTGCCCTTGCTGTGGCACGGCGGCTGGCGGCCCTGGCGCTGGCGTTGGCAAGCCGCGGATGCCCGCGGCCTGTACGCCCGGCTTGGGCCCTTGCTCGCCAGTGCCAGTGCCAGCCAGGGCCTGGTCCTGCTGGAGCGCATCTGTGCTTCGTTGCTTGGCGAAGGCGCGATCACGCTGGTCAACCTTGCCCGCAAGCTGGTCAACCTGCCGCTGGTCGCGCTGATGAGCCTCAACCAGGTGGTGCTGGCGCGCATGGCACAGCTGGGCGAGGACCTGGTCGCGCGGCGCAACGCGCTGCGCCTGGGCCTGCTGCTGACGGCGACCCTGACCTTGCCCGCCGCGGCCGGCATGATTGCCAGCGCGCCTTCGTTGGTGGTGTTGCTGCTGCCAACCGGCATGGCGCAAGGCCCGCTGCCGATGTTGTTGGCGTGGTTCGCCTGCGTGATCGTATTCGGCGCATGGAACGCACTGCTTGCACGCTATGCCTACGCGGCTGGCAACACGCTGCTGCCAATGCGCTACGAGTTGGCGGGCAGTGGACTCAACGCCTTCGCCTTGCTGCTG
The DNA here is from genome assembly GCF_032066555.1 of Stenotrophomonas sp. Lineage (GTDB taxonomy): Bacteria > Pseudomonadota > Gammaproteobacteria > Xanthomonadales > Xanthomonadaceae > Stenotrophomonas. Next base: position 49,601 of record NZ_DAMBKV010000006.1, on the reverse strand, counting down.
GTGCCGGCGCTGAGTGGCATCGCCGGTATCGCCTGGGCAGCGTTGGCCGGTTGCCTGCTCACCGCCTTCCTGTTCCTGCGCCGCTATGCGCTGCTGGCCGACCCCTTGATGCTGCGGCTGCCATTGCTGGCGGTCCTGGTGCTGGCTGGAGCGACGCCGTTGTTCGCCTTCGTGCCGGGTGTCTGGATGCAGATGATGGCAGCAGCGCTCTACGGGTTCGCTGTGCTGCTGCTGTTGGGACGCTGGAGTTTGAAGGCGGCCAGGGAACCGTTGGCCAGGGCGTGATCGGACCGGGCTGGCACCGCATCCGGCAGGTCCGTTCTGTGCGGGCCTGCCGGTAGCAGCGGCGGATGTCACGGATAGTCGATGACCACCAGGTAGCCATTTGCCGAGGGGTGCCAGGTCTGTACGTCGAGCCGGTAGTTCTGCGAGAACACGCGTGCGTTGGAATGACCAGCGGTCGCGGTCAGTGCGTGTCTGGCCAGTACACCGTTGCGGGTTGCGCCACTGTCTGCCGCAAACGGGGCTACGGTCACCTGGGCGCCCAGTGCGGCCAAGGGGCAGTGATCCAGGCGCAGTTGTTGCTGGCTGAGGGCTAGGCTGGCCTTGCAGCCGGGGTCGACGATACGACCACTGAAATGCACGGTGCCGGCGCTGGCATGTGCGAGCGAGGTGAGCGAGAGCAGTGCCACACCCAGCATTGAATATCGGCTCATGGCGATTCTCCGCGTTGTGGGGCTCCAGTAAGCACCAATCGACGACCGTCGATAAGAGGCGAATGCAGGTTCTGCCCGCAGGCATCACGCGGTGATCGTGATCAACATCAATCTTGATTTCGCAGTCGCTTCCGTGCCCGCTGCTGGCTGCGAAAGCGCAGGTTTGGCAGTGTCGGCAAGGCAGGCCCGAGTTGCGTGATCCATACCTTTCCCTGCAACGGTACAGCTGCGGGCAGTGCAAGCGCTGTTTTGCCGCAGCGGATTTTTCAATTCGCAAATTTTGTGGAGCAAGTCACGTTCCACAGCGCTAAGGTGCGCACCGGAGTCAACGGCGATGTCGCTGGCTTTGACACGGAAACAACGCAAGGATGGGCTTGGGTCCGCGCTGTTCCTTGCTGTCTCCGCCGCTCATCACTTCTCAAGGGCTGGATACCGGCAATGCGCACCATCAAATTTCTCCCGCTTCTGGTGCTGGCTGTAGCGCCATTCACTGCCAGCGCCGTCGATGGCACCATCACCTTCAATGGTGAAGTGACCGACAAGACCTGCACCATCGTCACGCCACAGGGCAAGGATTTCACCGTCACCCTGCCGACGGTATCCAGCAGCACGCTTGCCGCCGCCGGCCAGGTTGCGGGCCGCACACCGTTCTCGATCAATCTGTCGCAGTGCAATCCGGGCAATGTAGCCACCTACTTCGAACCAGGCGCCACCGTCGACCTGGGCAGCGGGCGCCTGAACAATGCCGCCGCAACCAGTGCTGCGACCGAGGTACAGCTGCAATTGCTGGGCAGCAACAGCCTGTTCCTGCCCGTGGTGAGCGCCGGTGCCGGCAGCACCCAGGCCAATTCGCAATGGGTGACGGTCAATGCCGGCGGTACCGCGGACCTGAACTACTTCGTGGAGTACTACGCTACCGGTGCGGCGACGCCCGGTGAGGTCAGCAGCAGCGTGAAGTACACGATCATCTACAACTGATCGTTGCCGCTTGCAGCAGCGATTGCTTGGAGGTTGGCTGCTGCGGGCTTTCCGAGGTGTGCATTCCGTGACCAGATCTATCTCGATGGTAGTGCTATGCCTTGGACTGATGCTGCCTGCGCAGTTGGTGGCCGGGGTTGTGGTCAACGGTACGCGGGTGATCTACCCGGCGCAGGCGCGTGAGGTCACGGTGCAGCTGGACAATGTGGGGGACGCACCGTCGCTGGTGCAGGCCTGGGTGGATGCGGGCGACCAGACGCAGACCGCCGAGAACAGCGATGCGCCCTTCATGCTGACGCCGCCGATCAGCCGTGTTGAATCCGGCCGCAGCCAGGCACTGCGGCTGGTGTTCACCGGTGCCGATCTGCCAGCGGATCGCGAATCGGTGTTCTGGCTCAATGTGCTGGATGTGCCGCCCTCGCCACAGGCGGGTGGGGAAGAACAGAACTATCTGCAGGTGGCCTTTCGGTCGCGGATAAAGTTGTTCTATCGACCAAAGGGCCTGCTGGGTACTGCCAACGATGCGCCGCAGGCGCTGCGCTGGCAGTACCGGGACGGGCAGCTGCGGGTCAGCAACGCCACCGCCTATCACGTGACCCTGGCCGAAGTTTATGCGCTGGATGCGGCTGCCGAACGTGTGTTGGAACGCCAAGGCAGGATGGTCGGCCCGCAGCAGAACCTGCAATTCGACAGCAGCGAAAAGGTCGAGCGGGTGCGCTTCATCAGCATCAACGACTACGGCGGGCGGGTCGAGCACACCGCCAGCGTCGACGCTGGCGGTTGAGGCGGGAGCCAGGTGCCAAGGTGGCCATGGATGCGCTGTCGTGCGCAATCGTCCTGAAGGAATAGCAGTGTGAGCCAGAGCAGATGGGGCACGTCAACCCAGCCGATCGCGACACGCAGGCCGATGCTGTTCGTGCCGCGTTTGTGCCTGGTGGTCTGCACCCTTTGCCCCGCTGCGGCGATGGCGGCACCAGCAGCAACGTCCAATCCTGACGCGCAGATGCTGCTCGCGCAGGGTGTGACCGGCAAAGCACCGATGCCTGCGCCGGCACAGTTCGACGCCGACTTCCTGTCCGGGCAAGGCCAGCGGGTTGATCTGTCGGCTTTCAGCCATGGCAACCCGATGCTTGCCGGCAGCTACCGGGTGGACATCTATGTCAACGGCCGCTGGCAGGGGCGGCGCGACCTGCAGTTCAAGGCCAACGCGGAAGGCGTCGTCGACGCGTGCCTTGGCATTGCATTGCTGGAAGAGCTGGGGGTCGATAGCGCGCGTCTACAGGCCGCGCCGCAGGCGGATACCGCGGCCGCGGCGGAAGATTGCGTGCAATTGGCGCAACGCATGGCCGATGCCTTTGGCAGCTACAACAGCGCCGACCTGCGTTATGACCTGAGCATTCCACAGGCATTCCTGCGTCGTGAGGCGCGCGGCTACGTCAATCCTGCGCTATGGGACCGGGGCATCAATGCGGCCTTCATCGGCTACAGCGTCAATGCGATGGACAGTGATATCCGCCTTCCGGGGGGAGACCGCAATCGCTCGGCCTATCTCGGCTTGAACATGGGCTTGAACATGGGCGGCTGGCAGTTGCGACAGGATGCCAACCTGACCTGGAACCAAGCCGTTGCCGATGGCAGCCATTGGCAGCGGATCGCGACGTATGCGCAGCGTGGCTTCCCGCAAGTGCGCGGAATGCTGACCATCGGCGAAGCCTTCAGCAATGGCGAACTGTTCGATTCGGTGGGCTATCGCGGTATCAGCCTGGCCAGCGATGACCGCATGCTGCCCGATGCGCTGCGCGGCTACGCGCCGGTGGTGCGTGGCATTGCCGAGACCAATGCGCGGGTGGAAATCCGCCAGAACCAGCAGCTGATCTATTCGACGACGGTCTCACCCGGCAGCTTCGTCATCGAGGATCTCTACCCGACCGGTTATGGCGGTGACCTTGAGGTCACGGTGGCCGAGGCGGACGGTCGCCAACGGCAATTCAAGGTGCCATTCGGTTCGGTGCCGCAGATGCTGCGCCCGGGAGTGTCGCGCTATGCATTGATTGCGGGGCAGGTGCGCGACGCGCGGCTGCTGGATGAACCGTGGCTGCTGCAGGGAACTTACCAGCGTGGTATCGGCAACCAGCTCACGCTCTATGCAGGTAGCGTGCTGAGCGAAGGCTATGCGTCCGCGCTGTATGGCGCAGGTGTGGCCACGCGATGGGGCGCGTTTGCCACCGATGTCACCCACGCCCGCAGCCGTCTGCAGCGCCTGGGCAATCGCCAAGGCGCAAGTATGCGCTTGAGCTACAGCACCTTGTTCGCTGATACCGGCACCAACCTGACCCTGGCCGCGTATCGCTACTCGACGCGTGGCTTCTACAGCCTGCAGGATGCCTTGTACGCGCGTGATGTCATCGATCGTGGGTTCGCCGCGCTGCCGGGCGGACGCCAACGCAGCCAGCTCCAGCTGACCCTGAATCAGCCTTTGGGACAGCGCTGGGGGGCCTTGTACCTGACCGGCGCAGTGCGTGATTTCTATGACGTGGCGGGAACGAGCACGCAATATCAGTTGGGCTACAACAACACCTGGCGATCACTGAACTTCGGTTTCTCCGCGTTGCGCAGCGAACAGGGGCCGAACGCTGAGAAAGATACCCACTACCTGTTGAGCGTGAGCATGCCGCTGGGCCGCAAGGCAGGGCCGTTGGCTGTCAGTGCCGATCTGGGCATGGGCGACCGTGGTCGCTATGACAGCAGTCGACTCGGCATCACCGGTAGCCTGGGCGTGGACAACAGCTTCAGCTATGGCCTGGCGCTGTCGGACAGTCGCGATGGCGGTGGCAGCAGCATCGCCAATGCCAGTTATCAGGGCCGCTATGCTGCCTTGACTGCTTCCTACGGTCAGTCCAGCGATTTCCGGCAGTTTTCTGTGGGGGCGACCGGCAGCCTGGTTGCCCATGCAGGCGGGGTAACGCTGACCCCGCAGCGCGGTGACACCATGGTCGTGGTACAGGCCGATGGCGCACGCGATGCGCGCCTGACCAATGCCAGTGGTGTGCGCATCGATGGCCGCGGTTTTGCGGTTGTGCCGTATGCCGCACCGTACCGGCTCACCACGGTAACGCTTGATCCGCAGGATATGTCGCGCGGGGTGGAGCTGGAGAGCAGCAGCCAGTCGGTGGCGCCGTATGCCGGTGCGATCAGCTTCCTCCGTTTTGAAACCCGCAAGGGCCGGGCGGTATTGATGCAGCTGCGTGATGGTGATGGCCAACTGCTGCCGTTTGGGGCACAGGCCCGTGACGCGCAGGGCCAGCCGGTGGGCATGGTCGGGCAGGCCGGGCGTCTGTATGTGCGTAGCGAACAGGATGCCGGCCATCTGCAGCTTGTCTGGGGTGAAGGTGCCACTCAGAGCTGCGGTATCGACTATCAGCTGCCTGCGGTGGATGAGGCCGAGCCCATGGGGTTCGTCAAGGTGGAGGCAATATGCCGTTGATCCGTGGAATTTGCCGCAATCACGCGGCGGTGGCCCTGGGTCTTGCAGGGGCGTTGCTGGTGCCGACAGCGCAAGCCGCATGCGCGTTGAACTCCGGTGCTTTCGTGCCGCAGGACGTGCAGATGGATATGGGGCAGGTGGTGATACTGCCGGGTCTACCGGTAGGTGGCGTGATCAAGGAACTGGTGGTCAACATCGATCAGCGCGATCGTGTCGCACAATGCACCGGCTCCGGCAGCGCCAATGGGCGATACATCAACGCCGCGCAGCAGACCTTGCTGGCGGGCTTCAGCAACGTCCATGCGACCGATGTTGCTGGCGTGGGTATTCGTGTCTACCGTGACTCCGGCACCATCCAGACCTTTTATCCACATACGTTGGCGCTGAATACCAACGGGGCGGTGAGTCTGGTCGGTGGTACGTTCCGGGTGGAACTGATCAAGACCGCAGCCATCACCGGCTCGGGGTTGATTGCTCCCAGTGGCAGGTTCACCACGTATTACTTCGATGGGGATGGCCCGATCAAACCGGTGCTGGTCTCAACCTTCAGGGGTTCCGGAACCACCGTGGTCAACCCCACCTGCGTGGTGCAGGCAGGAAGCCGGAACATCGTGGTCGAGTTTGGATCGGTACCCGCCAGCACCTTCAACGGGGTTGGTACGCGTGCGGTCGATCGCGATTTCGATATCCACCTGGAATGCCAGGGCAGCAATGTCGCCCAGTACCAGAGCAGGATCGGCATTCGCTTGGATGCGATCCAGGACAGCTCCAATCTGCCGGGTGTCCTGCCCTTGGCTGCCGTCGCGGACGCGGCAGGCGGCATCGCCATCGAACTGGTGCAGCGCAATGGCAGCGCGGAGAAAACAGTGCGGTTTGCCGAGAACATCGACCTGGGGGCCAGCGTGGCGGGTAGCAGCAGCTTCAGCCTGCCGCTGCGTGCCCGTTACATCCAGACCCGGGCCGGCAGGGTGACGCCCGGCAAGGCCAACGGCACGGCGACGTTCACCATCCAATACAACTAGGTCGTGCCGGGCAGGACTGCATCGATGCCGGCCGGCGGCGGGAGCGGCCGGGTTACGGTGGTAGTGCGCGCAGCTGGCATTGGGCTGCCGGCAGCTGGGCGATGGCGTAGATTCTTCGCCTCGTTCTAGAATGCTGACTTGCCATGAACGGGGGCGCTGCATGGGGATGCACGTCGATACCAGTTGCATCAATTGTGATCGCGCCACCGGCGGTCCTGAGCAGAAGTACTGCCCGAACTGCGGCCAGCCGACGCCGGCGCACCGCATCGACTGGCATTTCCTGGGCCATGAGCTGGAGCACAGCGTGCTGCACATGGACCGGGGCATTCTGTATTCGCTGAAGCAGCTGATGCTGCAGCCGGGCAGGTTGCTGCGCGATTACATCGAAGGGCGGCGTGGCAACCAGGTCAAGCCGCTGCTGCTGATCACGATGATGGCGGCGGCGGTGGTGCTGTTGAATCGGCTGATTACCGGCGGCAGCATGATGGATACCGGTGCAAGTGAAGCAATGGCGACCGCGCAGGCAGTGCCTGCCGAGGTACTGCGGGTGATGGCCGCCTATCGCACGGTCGGGGCGTGGATCGACTCCCATTTTGCCGCGTTCACATTGATGTTGCTGCCCATTGAAGCGCTGGTGTTCTGGCAGGTGTTCCGCCGCTACAGCCAGCTGAATTACCCCGAATGGCTGGTGATGATCACGCTGCTGACCGTGCAGACATTCGTCATCTGGTCGGTTCTGGTGCTGCTGCACCGTTGGCTGCCGCATGCGCAGCTGATGGCGGCGTTGCTGGGGATGATCTACGCCGCCGTCTCGCTGGTGCAGTTCTTCCAGGACCGAGCGGTGTGGTCGACGATATGGCGAACCGCGGTATCGCTGGCCTTGTTCTCGCTGATCAGTTCGTTTGCGGTCATGGCAGCTGCGTTGGTTGTGATGCGGGTCGGATGACCCGCGCAAGTTCGGGTTGAGCCGCGGCCGCGATCATTCCAGCGCGTAGCGCAGCACGAACAGGCTCGCCACCAGCCATACCGCCGGGTGTACTTCGCGCCAGCGGCCGGTGCCTGCCTTCAGCGCCGCATAGGCGATGAAGCCGAAGGCCAAACCATTGGCGATGGAGTAGGTGAACGGCATCGCCAGCGCACACAATGCGGCGGGCACCGACTCGGTCAGGTCATCCCACTTCACTTCCACCAGCTCGCGCAGCATCAGCCCGGCGACGAACAGCAGTGCCGGTGCGGTGGCATAGGACGGCACCATTGCCGCCAGCGGCGAGAACAGCAGCGCAGCCAGGAACAGCGCGGCAACCACCAATGCGGTCAGGCCGGTTCGACCGCCGACCTGCACGCCGGAGGCGCTTTCGGCAAAGGCGGTGGTGGAGCTGGTGCCCAGCAGGGAGCCGGCGACAATCGCGCTGCTGTCTGCCAGCAAGGCGCGGCTGAAACGCTTCTTGCCGTCCGCCAGCTTCAACAGGCCGGCGCGTCCGAGCACGCCATACAGCGTGCCGGTCGCGTCGAAGACTTCCACCAGCACGAATACCAGCACCACCTGCAGCAGCACCGCCAGCGGCGCGCCGTCGTCGTGGTGCAGCAGCCCTGGCAGGTCCAGCTGCAGGAAGGTCGGGGCCAGACTCGGCGGCAGCGAGACGATGCCCTGGTACTGCACCGAGCCGATTGCCCAACCAATGCCGGTGACGGCGAGGATGCCGATCAGGATCGCACCGCGCACCTTGCGCGCTTCCAGGATGGCGATCAGCAGGAAACCGGCCAGGGCGAGCAGCGGCGGCGCGGTATTGAGCGGGCCGAGCGTGAGCATGGTGTCTTCATTGGCGACAATCACATTGGATTTCTGCAACGCGATGATGGCCAGGAACAGACCGATGCCGGCCACGATGGCCGAGCGTAACGAGGCGGGAATGCCGGCCACCAGCCAGGCGCGGATGCCGGTCAGCGACAACACCCAGAACACCACCCCGGAAATGAATACCGCAGCCAGCGCCTGCTGCCAGGGAAGGCCGGCGGCACCCACCACGGTGAAGGCGAAGAACGCATTCAAGCCCATGCCTGGGGCCATGCCGACCGGGTAGTTGGCGGCCAGCGCCATCACTGCCGAGCCGATTGCGGCCGCCAGGCAGGTCGCCACAAACACCGCGCCAGGATCCATGCCGGTGGTGCCGAGGATCTCCGGGTTGACGAAGACGATGTAGGACATCGTCAGGAAGGTGGTGATGCCGGCCAGCACCTCGGTGCGGACGCTGGTGCCGTGCTGTTGCAGTTTGAAGATTCGGTCTAGCAGGGACATGGTGATTCCGTGGATTGCAGGCATTGCCTCTGGCTGGGTGGAAGAGGGTGCCGGAGGCGGGAGCGGGGCTTGGGCCCGTCCGTTGCGGGAACGGAAGGCGGAGTCCTGTCTTTTCTTCTCCCGCGTGCGGGAGAAGGTGCCCCGAAGGGGCGGATGAGGGGGAGCTTCACCCGTTCTTCAGCTCTTTGAGCTTTTCTGACAAAAACAAGCGATGCCAGTTTCTTGCGCAGAGCTTGCCCTCACCCCAACCCCTCTCCCGCAGGCGGGAGAGGGGCTAAAGCGGTGTCCCGCGCCTGCTTTGGGCACCGCAAAAGCAGACGGCCGCACTGGGCGGCCGTCTGTCGGGTATTACTTCAGTGCCTTGAAACGCAGGCGCTTGGGACCGGCATCGTCGCCGAGGCGACGCTTCTTGTCCTCTTCGTACTCGCGGTAGTTGCCCTGGAAGAACTCCACGTGCGAGTCACCTTCAAAGGCAATGATGTGCGTGGCGATGCGATCCAGGAACCAGCGGTCATGCGAGATGACGAAGGTGTTGCCCGGGAACTCCAGCAACGCATCTTCCAGCGCACGCAGGGTTTCGATGTCCAGGTCGTTGGACGGTTCGTCGAGCAGCAGCACGTTGCCACCCTGCAGCAGGGTCTTGGCCATGTGCAGGCGACCGCGCTCACCACCGGACAGCGAGCCAACCAGCTTCTGCTGGTCCTGGCCCTTGAAGTTGAAGCGGCCGATGTAGGCACGCGACTGGATCTCGACACCGTTGATGTTGAGGATGTCCAGGCCGCCAGCGATTTCCTGGAACACATTATGGTTGCCGGTCAGCGCGTCGCGGCTCTGGTCGACGTAGGACAGCTTGACGGTCGGGCCGACCACGATCTCGCCCGAATCCGGCTTTTCCTGGCCGGTGATCATCTTGAACAGGGTCGACTTACCGGCACCGTTCGGGCCGATGATGCCGACGATGGCACCCGGCGGGATGATCATCGACAGGTTGTCGATCAGCAGGCGCTCGCCGAACTTCTTGGAGACGTTCTTGAACTCCATCACCGAGTTGCCCAGGCGCTCGCCCGGCGGGATGAAGATTTCATTGGTCTCGTTGCGCTTCTGGTAGTCAACGCTCTGCAGTTCTTCCAGGCGGGCCAGACGGGCCTTGCCCTTGGTACGGCCACCCTTGGCGTTCTGCCGCGACCACTCCAGTTCCTTCTGGATCGCCTTCTGGCGAGCCTTTTCCTGGTTGTCTTCCTGCTTCAGGCGCTCGTCCTTCTGCATCAACCATTCGGTGTAGTTGCCCTTCCACGGAATGCCGCGACCGCGGTCCAGTTCCAGGATCCACTCGGCGGCGTTGTCCAGGAAGTAGCGATCATGGGTGACGGCCACCACGGTGCCGGTGTAGCGCGCCAGGAACTGTTCCAGCCATTCCACCGACTCGGCGTCCAGATGGTTGGTCGGTTCGTCGAGCAGCAGCATGTCCGGCTTCTGCAGCAGCAGGCGGCACAGGGCTACGCGGCGCTTTTCACCACCGGACAGGTTGCCGATCACCGCATCCCACGGCGGCAGGCGCAGCGCGTCGGCGGCCACGTCCAGCTGGTTTTCCAGGGTGTGGGCATCGCCGGCGGCCAGGATGGCTTCCAGCCGTTCCTGTTCCTTGGCCAGTGCATCAAAGTCGGCGCCTTCCTCGGCATAAGCGTCGTAGATCTTGTCCAGCGCGGCCTGGGCCTGCAGCACTTCGCCCACGCCTTCTTCAACCGCTTCACGCACGGTCTGGGCCGGGTCCAGGCGCGGTTCCTGCTCCAGATAGCCGACCTTGATGCCGGCCTGCGGGCGGGCCTCGCCCTCGAAATCGGTGTCCACGCCGGCCATGATCTTCAGGACGGTGGACTTGCCGGCGCCGTTCAGGCCCAACAGGCCGATCTTGGCGCCCGGGAAGAACGACAGCGAGATGTCCTTGATGATCTGCCGCTTGGGCGGGACCACCTTGCTGACGCGGTTCATGGTGTAGATGTATTGCGAGGACATGACGTCTCCGTAGCGCACGCCTGCACCCGGTCCGGGGGGGACAGGGCGCAAAGCAAAAGGGAATCGCTCATTATAACCGCAACCCCTGATGCCCGGCTTGACGGTGGCTGCCCTTGCTGATTTATGAATGGGAAAGGCCGTAACCGTTTCCAGCCGGAAACTGTTCAGATGAAGTGAGCATTATGGAAACCGTCCACCAACCCAGTGAGGGCCACCCATGAAGATGAACCGCTTAGCTGTTGCAGCGATGACCACCCTGCTGGCATTTGGTGCCACCGCGCCGGCCTTTGCGGCAGGTGACCGCGACGACCACGACCGCGGCCGCCATGGCTGGGATGACCGTGGCAGGGGCCATGATCGCGGCCGTGGCCACGGCCATGATCGCCACGACCGCCGTGACGACCGTCGTCATTACAGCAATGGTTACCGCGAGGGCTACCGCGATGCCCGCTACAACGACCGCCGCTACTACGCGCCGCCGCGCGTGGTGTATCGCCCGTATGGCTTCGAACGTGGCCACCGGTACAGCAATTACTACGGCGGCCCGGTCTATGTGGTCAATGACTACGACCGTTACCACGTGCGCCGCCCGCCCTACGGCCACCGCTGGATCCGCGATGACCGCGGCAACATGCTGATGGTGGCCATCGCCACCGGCATCATCGCCGACATCGTGTTCAATCATTGAGGCCGGGGGTAATAAGCCCGGACCAATGGTCAAGGAAGGCGCCCCCCCGGGGCGCCTTCCGCGTTTGTGGGCCAGCTCGAAGGTTTCAAACGCCACCGCCGGGCCGGGTTCTGTGGCGGAAGGACGGGTTACAATCGACAGCTCCCTCGCCCCCGTACCAGGAGCTGTGATGTTCCCGCGTGAAGCCCGTATCGAGTCCTACGATCCCGAGTTGGCCAAGGCCATTGCCGATGAGTGCCAGCGTCAGGAAGACCATGTCGAGCTGATTGCCAGCGAGAACTACGCCAGCCCGATGGTGATGGAAGCCCAGGGCAGCCAGCTGACCAACAAGTACGCCGAGGGCTACCCGGGCAAGCGCTACTACGGTGGCTGCGAGTACGTGGACATCGCCGAGAAGCTGGCCATCGACCGTCTGAAGCAGCTGTTCGGCGCCGATTACGCCAACGTGCAGCCGCACAGCGGCTCGCAGGCCAACCAGGCCGTCTACTTCGCACTGCTGCAGCCGGGCGACACCATCCTGGGCATGAGCCTGGCCCATGGCGGTCACCTGACCCACGGTGCCAAGGTCAATGCCTCGGGCAAGATCTTCAATGCGATCCAGTACGGCGTGAACGAAGCCGGCCTGATCGACTATGACGAAGTCGAGCGCCTGGCGCTGGAGCACAAGCCGAAGATGGTGGTGGCTGGTTTCTCCGCCTATTCGCAGGTCGTCGACTGGGCGCGCTTCCGCGCCATCGCCGACAAGGTTGGCGCCTATCTGTTCGTGGACATGGCGCACGTTGCCGGCCTGGTCGCTGCTGGCGTGTACCCGAGCCCGATCGAACACGCGCACGTGGTCACCTCCACCACCCACAAGACCCTGCGCGGTCCGCGCGGCGGCATCATCATCGCCAAGGGCGCTGGCGAAGAGATCGAGAAGAAGCTGCAGTCGATCGTGTTCCCGGGCATCCAGGGCGGTCCGCTGATGCACGTCATCGCCGCCAAGGCCGTGGCCTTCAAGGAAGCACTGGAGCCGGAATTCAAGGCCTACCAGCAGCAGGTGGTGAAGAACGCCCAGGCCATGGCCACCACGTTGATCGCGCGCGGCTACAAGATCGTCTCCGGTGGCACCCAGAACCACCTGATGCTGGTCGACATGATCGGCAAGGATGTGTCCGGCAAGGATGCGGAAGCCGCGCTGGGCAAGGCCCACATCACCGTCAACAAGAACTCGGTGCCGAACGACCCGCGTTCGCCGTTCGTGACCTCGGGCCTGCGCCTGGGCACCCCGGCCATCACCACCCGCGGTTACCAGGAAGCCGACTGCGTGGCACTGGCCAACTGGATTGCCGACGTGCTGGACGCCCCGGCCGACGAAGCCGTCATCGCCCGCGTGCGTGATGCAGTCAGTGCGCAGTGCCGCAAGTACCCGGTTTACGGCTGACGCGGAGATAACGGGAATGACGAACAAACGATTGCTCGTATTCCCGTTGTTGTTGCCGCTGATGTCTGGCGGCAACGTTTTTGCTTCTGATCCTGCCAAGTCAACGGAGCTAAAGCCCGCGCCGAACCTGGTCGAACTAAAAATCGATACTTCGGATAGCGGGCAGCCTCTTGGCGTTACATACGACTCCGACTGGGGTGTGTGCAGTGTTGGGGCAGTGCAGTTGTTGAGAGGGGATGAGGTGCGGAAGATCGCGGCGAGGCCGCCGGTCGTCACCGACTGTGATCCCGTGCAGCCTTTGTCAAATCCCCGTCAGGCCGAGTATCCGGTGGAGATGATCGAGGCCAATAAGTCTGGTAGCGCACAGGTGGTGGCGCTTATCGATGAAGGCGGGCACGTGATGACGGCGGATGCCGTGTGTGTCAGTGAAGCTGGTTTTGCGGCGTTGGCCGAAAATGTCATCCGCGCGATGCAGTTTGTCCCGGCACGCTGCGGCATTGACAAGCTCCCGGTAAAGAGCGTGATTATCTTGCCGGTGTCGTACGATGTTCACTACCAACGAACTTTTTTACGCTGAGTCTGCGATGTACTGCCCTTTCTGCCAGCACACTGACACACGCGTGATTGATTCACGCGTTTCCGAAGATGGCGCCACCATCCGCCGCCGCCGTGGCTGCGAAGCCTGTGGCGAGCGCTTCAGTACGTTGGAAACGATCGAGCTCAAGTTGCCGGTCATCGTGAAGAGTGATGGCGGCCGCGAAGCCTTCGATGCGCGCAAGCTGCGGGTTGGCTTTGACCGCGCGCTGCAGAAGCGGCCAGTGTCCGAAGAACGCATCGAGGCGGCAGTACGCGCGGTGGTGCACCAGCTGCGTATGTGCGGCGAACGCGAGGTGCCGTCGATCAAGGTCGGCGGTTTCGTGATGGATGAGCTCCGCAAGCTCGACCATGTCGGCTATGTGCGCTTCGCCTCGGTCTACCGCAGCTTCGAGGACGTGGCCGATTTCCGCGACGAGATCGAAAAGCTCGAGCGTGATCATTCCAGTGACGAGGATCAGCTGCCTCTGTTGGCGCATGCGCGGGCGGAAGCGGCACGGGCAGGCAAGGGCGGCAAGCGCTGACGGGTTGGTTGGCTCGGTAGGGAGGCCGAAGTGGTGATGCAATCAACGGGCCGGCGGTTCTCACGCAATGGGTTGGTCGTGGCCGCGTTGTGGCTGGCCACGACTGCGCATGCGCAGGAGCGGTCCAGTCCTGCGGATCCGGCTGAGCGCGCCCGGTTGGCCGCGCAGCAGGCTTTCAAGGCTGTTGCCGCGCTGGATCAAACGCAGCGCGACCCAACTTCCTGTGTGGGGGATGCCTGTACGCCAGCGATGCTGGCAGGGCGTTATCGTGTCGTCGAAGACGCATTTGCAGGCTCGCTGCTGGAGTTGGGTGTCGGCGGGAACTATGCGTTGCAGCTGGCGTTGTCACCCTTGCCGCGGAGCTCGAAAGGGCAATGGTCGCTGGAGGACGGCATGCTGTTGCTGCATCCGCGCGATGACCTCGCCAGCACCGTGCAGCTGGTGCCGTATGAAGCCAGGTCAGCCGAGCGCGCGCAGTTGCAGCAGCTGCTTGCCGACCTGCAACAGGCGCGTCCGGATCCGGCTGATCGCAGCGGCCAGGGCGAGCTCGAGGAGCTGCAGGCGCAACTGGCAGACACGCACGTAGCAGGCAGGCCGCTGTACGTGAATCTGCTCGATCCAATGAGCGGCGTAGCCAGCGACGGCGTGCAGGTGGTATTGGAGCTGGCCCAGGGCGAGCTGGCTGCTGAAGGCGGGTTGGCCGGGGGAAATACCTATCGTTTCCCGTCGCCGGCACCGGGGCAGCTGGTGACTGGCCTGCGTTTGCACTTCTCTGGCATCGGGGCGACGCTGCGTTTGCCGTTACAACCGCCGCTGCGGCCCAGCTACCAGGTGCTGTTCGATGGCTGCGCGGTAGGAATGTGCGAGTCGGAGACGATGGGCATGGTGCTGGAGCAGGCGGAGGGGGGTGTGCGCTTTGCTGCCTGGGGCGTTGGCGTGTTCCAGCGTGTGAACGACTAGTTGTTTGGATGTGCAGGCCGCCGAGCGTGGCCGCGTGAGTTGAATCCGATGAAGATCATCAATCTGCAGGACCGGCCCGAACTGCTGCCGGCGATCGCGCTTGCCCATGTGCAGGCTTTCGGCATGCTGCTGCCGGACTGGACGCTGGCCCAGGCCGAGGCCGAGCTGCGTGCGCAGCAGCGCGACGGCATTCCCTGCACCTGGCTGGCCGAAGATGACAGTGGCTGGCTGGGCTCGGTCAGCCTGTTGCATGACGATCACGAACAGATCCGCGGCTGGTCGCCCTGGCTGGCCTCGCTGTATGTAGACGAAGCCGCGCGCGGCAAAGGCGTCGGCGCAACGCTGGTGGCCCACTGCGTGGCGCAGGCGGCGGCGCTGGGTGTGCCGGTGCTGTATCTGTATTGCGAAACACCGATGGTGGTGTGGTACCGCAGCCTGGGTTGGCGTGTGCATGCCGAGCTGCAATTGGGGCCGTTGGCGATCACGGTGATGGCAACCGATACCGGATCTCCCTGATTTGCCGGAAAGGCGGGTGCTGGCACCGGTGCGCATACACTTGGCGCACGGCTACTGCCGAACGGGCAGCACATTCGCAATGAGGTTTTACCGATGAGTCAGTTCACCGCCACCGATCACCTGCTGATGGCTCGCGCGCTGCGCCTGGCCGAACGCGCGGCCTGGACCACCCGCCCCAATCCCATGGTGGGTTGTGTCATTGCCCAGGGCGATGAGGTGGTGGGCGAGGGCTGGCATCAGCGCGCTGGCGGCCCGCATGCCGAAGTGTTTGCGTTGCGCCAGGCCGGTGAGCGCGCGCGTGGCGCTACCGCTTACGTCACCCTGGAGCCCTGCGCGCACTATGGCCGCACGCCGCCCTGCGCATTGGCGTTGATCGATGCGGGCGTGGGCCGGGTGGTGGCGGCGATGGCCGATCCCTTCCCCGATGTGGACGGCGGCGGCTTTGCGCTGCTGCGCCAGGCCGGTATCTCCGTCGAGGTGGGTTTGATGGCCGCGCAGTCGCGTGAACTCAACCACGGCTTTCTATCGCGCATCGAGCGTGGCCGGCCGTTTGTGCGGGTGAAACTGGCCGGCAGCCTGGATGGGCGCACGGCAATGGCCAATGGCGAATCCAAGTGGATCACCGGTGAGGCGGCGCGCGCCGACGTGCAGCAGTGGCGTGCCCGCGCGGGCGCCATCCTGACGGGCGCGGCCACGGTGTTGGCAGATGATCCGCTGCTGACAGCACGCCCGGAGGCTGGCGAATTCCTGCCGCCAATGCGGGTGGTGCTGGATGCCCGCTTGCGCACATTGGAATGCAGACGTGTGCGCGAAGGTGATGCGGCGACCTTGTATCTGCACGATCCGTCGGTACCGCCGCCCGCGCTGGAGGATGCCGAATTTGCCGGGGTGGGTGTGCAGGACGATGGCCGGCTTGATCTGGCCGGGGTGATGGCGATGCTGGCGGCGCGTGGCATCAACGAAGTGCATGTCGAAGCAGGGCCAACCTTGTGTGGTGCCTTGCTCAAGGCCGGATTGGTCGACGAACTATTGCTGTACATGGCGCCCTTGCTGATGGGCGATGGCGCGCGGCCGCTGTTGGCGGGCCTGGGCATTGAGCATATGGCCCAGGCCCTGTCGTTGGAGCTGCATGACGCCCGCATGCTCGGCAAGGACCTGCGCCTGCAGTTGCGGCCGACGACGAACAACTGAGCGCACCTGTAGTGCCGAGCCATGCTCGGCAGGGGGCCTTGCCGGGAATGCCGCTTGCCGAGCATGGCTCGGCACTACACCGATGAGACAGCGCGTGTAGCCAGCAAGCACCGCTCGTGCAAGGGCCTGGGCCTGCAGCCATCAATGCGAACGTCTGTAGTGCCGAGCCATGCTCGGCAATGGGCCCTACCGGCAATGCCCCTGCCGAGCATGGCTCGGCACTACACCGATGAGACAGCGCGTGTAGCCAGTAAGCACCGCTCCTGCAAGGGCCAGGGCCTG
Source organism: Stenotrophomonas sp. (assembly GCF_032066555.1). GTDB lineage: Bacteria > Pseudomonadota > Gammaproteobacteria > Xanthomonadales > Xanthomonadaceae > Stenotrophomonas. The sequence continues at coordinate 32,914 of NZ_DAMBKV010000006.1, read as the reverse complement.
CAGCCATCAATGCGAACGTCTGTAGTGCCGAGCCATGCTCGGCAGGGGGCTTTACCGGGAATGCCTTGCCGAGCATGGCTCGGCACTACGTGAACCACGCAGGCTGTAAGCCGGGCAATAAAAACGGGGGCCTTTCGGCCCCCGCTGCATTAAACCCGGTAAGGCCGGATCAGAAGCTGGCGCGCACGCCGACCGAATACTGGGCGAAGTCGCCCTGCCATTGGCCTTCAGCAACCACGCCCCAGGTCTTGTTGAACTTGACCTGGCCGCCCAGCACGCCGACGAACTCGGTGTCCATGTCGCTGCCATCAAGGGCGCCGCCCTTGATCCAGGCTTCGGTCCGTGCCGACGGCTTGCCACGCAGGCCGATGGTCACACGACCGGCGTTGGTGTGGTCCTTGTAGGTGCCATTGAACTCGCCGGCGCCACTGACCTTTTCTTCAAGGCTCAGACGCAGCCAGGCGATGTCGGCGGTGAAGTCGACGCGCTCGCTCATGTTCATGTGGTAACCGGCACCCAGCTCCGGCTGGCCCAGCTGGAACTTCGAACGCACGCCATTGCCCCAGTTCACCGACTTGCGGACCTGCGAATAACCGGCGAACAGGTTGACCTTGTCGGCGATATCGTACGAACCGCGCAGGTAGGCGCCGTCCAGGCTCGGGTCGTTCAGGTCGTTGTCGTTGATCTGGACCTGGGTCCAGCCTGCTTCGGCGTAGGTGTAGCTCAGCTCGTCAGCGGAGGCGGCAACAGGTGCGGCTGCCAGCATGGCGGCCAGAATCAGGGTCTTGCGCATGGAATCCTCTTCGGTGCGATATCCGTGTCGACCAGCCCATTGCGGGCCGGGACCGTCACGTCATGTAACGGCGGGCGCAGTCTAACGAAATTTTCACATATGGCAAGTCGTGTCGCCGCGCTATGCTTTTTGAGGCTCCGCAGAGAACTGATTGTTTTGTCGGATTTTTGGCGATATTAGCGCTTCTTTTGGCGATGAAGCCGCTGTTGAGTCATCTCAGCCCTGTTCTGGATACGTGGTCATTTTCAGAACGATCCCAATGTTCATCGGCTGATCCTGCCTGTTTGCCTGCTGTCCCGCGGCAGGGCGTGATCGCAAAGCCTGGGGCTGCCTGCTCCTCGGTGCGAAGGCTCCCGCCACCGTGTTCCACGGATGGGAAGCACTTGTTCAGCCCGGCCAAGGGCCAGCCTGAAGTGGCGCTGGTACAATCGACGGGCCGGTTCGCCGGCACTCACAAACGTCTTCAGGGCGGGGTGCAATTCCCCACCGGCGGTAGGTGCAGGTCCGCGATAGCGGTGCTGCATGAGCCCGCGAGCGCTCCAGCAAGGGCCGTACATGTACGGATGCCCGGCCGGAGGTCAGCAGATCCGGTCAGATACCGGAGCCGACGGTCATAGTCCGGATGAAAGAAGACGGTGTCTCGGGCCTCTTGCGGGGTCCGTGCGCCTGTTTGCCTTGCGGCGTTTTTCGCTCACATATCGCGGAGAACGTTAGTGTTTACTGGAATCATCGAAGGCGTCGGCCGTCTGGCTGCACGCGAACCCATCGGCGGCGATGTCCGCTTCACCTTCAATGTCGGCAACCTGCCGTTCGAACAGGTGCAGATGGGCGAGAGCATCGCCGTCAACGGTGTCTGCCTGACCGTCATCGACTTTGACGGCAGCAGCTTCAAGGCCGATGCCTCAACCGAAACCCTGGCCCTGACCACGCTCGGCGACCTCGCCGAGGATGCGGTGATCAACCTGGAACGCGCCATGCGCCCGACCGACCGTCTCGGCGGCCACCTGGTCAGCGGCCATGTCGATGGCCTCGGCAAGGTGCTGTCCATCCATGAGGATGCGCGCGCGCTGCGCTGGCGCTTTGCCGCACCCAAGCCGCTGTTGAAGTACATCGCCAAGAAAGGCTCGATCTGCGTGGATGGCGTCAGCCTCACCGTCAACGACGCCGATGACGAGGGCTTCGAGGTCGCGCTGATCCCGCACACCGTCGCCAATACCGCGTTCTCCGCCACCGGCGTCGGCAGCGCGGTGAACCTGGAAATCGATCTGGTCGCCCGTTATGTCGAGCGCCTGCTGGGCCAAGGAGCCGCACAATGAATTTCGCCCCCGTCCCCGAATTGCTGGAAGAGATCCGCGCCGGTCGCATGGTGGTCATCGTCGATGACGAGGACCGCGAGAACGAAGGCGACCTGATCATGGCCGCCGAGCTGGTCAAGCCGTCGGACATCAACTTCATGGTCACCCATGGCCGCGGCCTGGTGTGCCTGCCGCTGACCCGCACCCGTGCCGCCGACCTCGGCCTGGCGCCGATGGTGCAGGCCAATACCGCGCAGTTCCAGACCAATTTCACGGTCAGCATCGAAGCCGCCGAAGGCGTGACCACCGGCATCTCCGCGCATGACCGGGCCCACACCATCCGCACCGCGGTGAAGGCCAATGCCAAGCCGTCCGACCTGCACCAGCCGGGCCATATCTTCCCGCTGATCGCCCAGCCGGGCGGCGTGCTGACCCGCGCCGGCCACACCGAAGCCGGCGTCGACCTGGCCATGCTGGCCGGGCTGGAGCCGGCCGGCGTGCTGGTGGAGATCCTCAATCCCGATGGCAGCATGGCGCGCCGCCCCGAGCTGGAAGTGTTCGCCCGCGAGCACGGCTTGAAGATGGGCTCCATCGCAGATCTGATCGCCTACCGACTGGCCACCGAGCACACCGTAGAGCGTGTGGACGAGCGCGAGATCGACACCGAGTTCGGCGCTTTCAAGCTGGTTACCTACCGTGACCGCATCGCCAACGACCTGCATTTCGCGCTGGTCCGCGGCACCCCGGACAAGGACACGCCGACCCTGGTACGGGTGCAGGTGGAGAATCCCTTGGCCGACCTGCTGCATTGGCGGCGTGATGACTTCGGCGTGGCCAGTACCGATGCGCTGCGCGCCATTGATGCCGCGGGTGCTGGCGTGATGGTGGTGCTGTCGGCACCGCGCGATACCAACGCGCTGCTGGCCCGCCTGCGCCAGCAGCCGGCGCCGGTCATCCCGGGCAAGGACAAGGATGTGGGCCAGTGGCGCCGCAACGGTGCCGGCGCCCAGATCCTGTCGGACCTGGGCCTGGGCAAGCTGCGTGTGCTCGGGACCCCGCGCCGGCAGATCGGCCTGGCCGGTTACGGCCTGGAGATCGTCGAGACCGTCCAGGTCTGAGGCGGTCGCGGACAGGTTGTGCACGCATCCTGTCCCATCGCCCTTGTTCCCCTTCCCGGCGTCAAAGGCGCAGGGAAGGGGCGAGGAGAGGAGAGGTCGCATGGCGCGTTCCCGCAGGCGTCAGCCCTTCCGCTGCTTTCGTGCCGCTCCTGTAAAGCCCGCGCGCGGTAAACTTACCCACCTTTTGGAGTCCTGCCCCCTATGAGCCACTACGAAGGCTATCTCCTCCCGCCGGATTCGGCCCGTTTCGCCATCGTTGCCAGCATGTGGAACCCGCGTATCACCGATACCTTGGTCATTGGTGCCCGCGAATTCCTGGCCGGCAGCGGTGTCAGTGAGGAGGCCATCGATGTGGTGCGTGTGCCGGGCGCCTGGGAGATCCCGCTGGTAGCGGCCCGCCTGGCTGCGGCTGGCCATCATTCGGCAATCATCACCCTGGGCTGCGTGATCCGCGGCGACACCCGTCATTACGAGCATGTATCCGATTGCTGTGCCGAAGGCCTGATGCGCGCGCAGCTGGATTTCGGCGTGCCGGTGCTCAACGGTGTGCTGGCGGTGGAGCGTGAGGAGGATGCCGACGCGCGTGCGGGCGGCAGCCATGGCAACAAGGGTACGGAGGCCGCGAAGGCGGCCTTGGAAATGGTCAATCTTCTGGAGAAGTTGCCGTGAGCAACAAGAACAACGGCAAGCCTGCCGGAAAACCCGTCCGCCGTGACGGCATCGACCCGGTCTTGCGCTCGCGCGCACGCCGCCGCGCCCTGCAGGCGATCTACGCTTGGCAGATCTCCGGCGGCAACGCCGAGTCGCTGCTGGCCCAGTTCGCCCACGAACAGGCCCACGAGATCGCCGATCTGGCCTACTTTGAAAGCCTGCTGCGTGGTGTGCTGGACAACCGCCGTGACCTGGACGAGGCCTTGGCCCCGTTCGTCGACCGTGCGGTGGAAGAAGTGGATGCCATCGAGCGCGCGGTGCTGCGCGTGGCCGCCTACGAGCTGCGCTATCGCCAGGATGTGCCTTACCGCGTGGTGATCAACGAAGCCATCGAAACCGCCAAGCGTTTCGGCTCCGAGCACGGTCACACCTACGTCAACGGCGTGCTTGACCGTGCTGCGCTGGAGTGGCGCAAGACCGAATCCAGCCAGTAACCGCCGACGGCGGCTTTGCTACGACGGATTTTCTGCAGCGCCGGGCCGGCATCATCGGCACCGGCGCTGTCGTTTTTTGGGGAGTGCGATCATGAGTCTTGATGAGTTTGGCCTGATCGAGCGTATCCGCCGGCGTACCGCTGCGCGCGCGGACATCGTCTTGGGGATCGGCGATGACGCCGCGCTGCTGCAGCCGGCTGCCGGCCAGCAACTGGTGGTGACCACCGATACCCTCAACAGCGGTGTGCACTTTCCTGCGGAAACCCCGCCAGCCGATATCGGTTGGAAAGCCCTGGCGGTGAATCTGTCCGATCTGGCGTCGATGGGCGCGCAACCGGCCTGGTGCAGTTTGTCGCTGTCACTGCCGGATGCCAGTGCGCAATGGGTGGACCAGTTTGCTGAAGGTTTCTTCCCGCTTGCCGACCTTCACGGTATCGCCTTGATCGGCGGCGACACCACCCGTGGACCCTTGTCGATCTCGATCACCGCGATGGGCCAGGTGACTGCAGGGCAGGCGCTGCGCCGCGATGGTGCACAGGTTGGCGACGATATCTGGGTCAGTGGCGTGCCCGGTGAGGCTGGGCTGGCCCTGGCGTTGTGGCAACAACAGGCGCTGGATGTCAGTCGCAGCGCGGGTGATGCGGCGCTGGAGCATCTGCGCCTGCGTCTTGCGCGGCCGACGCCACGGGTTGAACTTGGCCTTGCTTTGCAGGGTTTGGCGACTGCGGCGGTTGACGTGTCCGATGGGCTGCTGGCCGACCTGGGCCACATCTGCGCACGCAGCGGGGTTGCCGCGGACGTGTTGGAGGCGGCGCTGCCAGCCTCACCGGCGGCAGAGCAGGCAGGCTTGTGTAAGAGCTTCACTACCTTGCGTATCGGTGCTGGCGACGATTACGAGCTGTGTTTCACCGCACCGCCGGCGCTGCGCCAGGTGCTGCACGAAACCATGGCATCCGTAGCAGTTCCGCTTACCCGGATTGGCTATATTCGAGCCGGAACGGGGGTACAGGTGATCAACCAGGAGGGCGGTGTGCTGGTGGCATCAAGACAAGGCTACAACCACTTTTCAAGCTTCGGGGCCTGAGGGGGAGCCCCGCTCGCAGTAAGCTGGATTTCAGTGTTCACGCGGCGTCCACGTATTCATATTTACCATCTCATTCGTGATGGAAGTCGCGGTTTGATGCAATCGAGAGTTGCATCCAGCGACGGCAAACAGGGGAAGCGGTGGTGGAATCGGCAACGTTGGAAAAAGTGAGGGCGAAGATGAGTGATGTAGGTACGCCCTCGGTCACGGTGGACAGCCGTGCCTTGGACACAGCACTCGATACCGTCATCAACAGCAACGCCGGCATTTCCATGCTGCTGGTCTCCACGGCAGATGGCCGTGCCATTGCTCACCGTTCGTTGAACAAGCTTGATCCACGACGCTTGTCGGCGATGAGCAATTCTTTCCTGACGCTAGGGGAAACCTTGTCGCGCGAACTCGGCCTGACAGCGGCCGACTACGTGACCATGTCCACCTCGCAGGGCAGCATGGTGCTGGTCCGCGTTGCCGCGGACCGTCCCTATACGCTGGCCGCGCTCGGCCATGCCGATACCTCCCTTGCCATCCTGCTGTATGCCGCTCGCGATGCCGCGGCGCGGATCAAGGTGTTGTTGTAACTCTCTTGCTGTAAATCAACTGCGTCGCGGTTCACCTGGCATGCCAGGGAGTCGGCGCGGGTGAGTAAGTTCGGGTAAGACAATCAGACGTGTTGCCAGTGCCGCACAACGGCCTGGCTGCACGCGACACTTGGATAACAATCGATCAGGAACGGAGAATCACATGGCTGGGAACGTCAAGCTGGACAAGTTGAATGAAATTGCGGGTTTCGTCGGTGCGGCATTGGTCGACAGTGACAGCGGCATGGCCCTGGGCATGCTGGGTGGTGGCCCGGTCAATCTGGAAGTTGCTGCTGCCGGCAATACCGAAGTGGTGCGCGCCAAGCGCCGCGTTGCCGCCTCGCTGGGCATCACCGATGCGATCGAAGACATCCTGATCACCCTGACCAAGCAGTACCACCTGATCCGCCCGCTGGAAAGCAACGCGGACCTGTTCCTGTACGTGGTGCTGGACCGTTCGCGCGCCAACCTGGCGCTGGCACGTCATGAGTTGAAGTCGTTCGAACAGACGCTCGATTTCAAGTGATGCGATGACATGTCGCTGCTCCATGATGGAGCAGCGGGATGTCGCTAGCGCTTCGACTCACAGACGTCATCGACACCATGACTGCACCTGTCCGCAAGATTTCCGCCGCCGTGATTGGCTGTCAGGGCCTGGATGTCCTGCACATGATGCGACTGAAGGTTGCCAGCTCGCTGCTGATGGCCGAGTACATCCAGGCGGAGGTGCAGGAGTGGAATCACCAGCAGGTGGATCTGCTGGTGGCCTGTATCGATGACAGCAACGGCCAGCAGTTGTTGCGCGAGGCAAGCCAGCAGGGGCTGCCAGTGCTGGCGGTGACACGCAGGATGCTGTCGGGCCTCACCATTCCCGGCGTGGCTTACGGCGCCAGCGTTCGCGATATTTTCCAGCAGTTGCGGCAGATACTGCTGGCATCGGACAGCAGTGGCGAGCGTTTCCAGCCGCGCACGCTGTTCCGTAGCCTCGGGGACACCCGCGGCAAACCCTGCTTGCTGCATATGGGCCTGGTCAAGGTACTGGTGGATGCCTCGCACACGCGGGTGACGCTGCTGCGTGATCTGCCCTATGAGAACTGCCTGAAGGCCGCCGCTGAGCCAGGTTGGACCGTGTCGGTGCTGGGCAGCGACGAGGCGCTGGATGAAGGAATGGCTGACGCAGTCAGCACCCATGCCTTCGAGGACTTCTGCTGGCAGGCGGCCGCTCTTTCGCCCGAACCGCTGTTGCAGCGCGAGACCACCAACCCCTGCCAGCTGCGCGGCTGGCCCGAGGTGGAGACCGGCAAATTGCCAATGCAATGGCTGCTGCCGATGGCGGCGATGATGATACGGCCATGGCAACCGGGCGAACTGGCCCAGGCGACGGGCACGTCGTTGGACGATATTGCCCGTATCATGGCGGCGGCGGCGTGTACCGGATTGCTGGATGGCAGTGGCGCCGCCCCGGCACCGGCGCGTAGTGCCGGCAACAAGGTGTCCGGCTTCTTCACACGTATCGCCAAGCGATTCGGGCTCAACTTTTCCAAGGGGCTTCAGGTCTGACGGCTATGGCAACCAAGTTGGTTTTTGTCGGTGAAATGGGTGCGGGTAAAACGACTGCGATCCGGTCGATCTCGGACATGGAACCGATCAGCACCGAAATGCCGATCAGCGACGAGGCAGCGCTGGAGGCATTCGAGGACAAGTCCCACACCACAGTGGCGCTGGATTACAGTTCCATTGAACTGGGCGACGGCGAGTTGCTGCATGTCTATGGCGTGCCGGGGCAGGCCTATCTGGACTTCATGTGGCCTATCGTGGCGGAAGGGGCCATTGGCGTGATCGTACTTGTGAGCGCACTCAACCCGCGCGCGCTGCCAAGTACGTTGACACTGCTGGAGCGCTTCCGTGGCCTGGCACCGGAAGCCTGTTTCGCGGTGGGCGTGACCTGCCAGGACCGCGAGCCCGATTTCAGTTTCAGTGAATTCCGCAATGCCCTGGCCGGCGAAGGCCACCGCCTGCCGGTGATGTGGGTGGACGCCCGCGAGACCAGCCAGGTCGATTTCCTGATCAAGGCATTGCTGTCCTGCCGTTACGCCGAAGCAATTGCCTGAGCCTGCGATGGTGTTGGTTGTGGGAGCGGGGTAAGCCGCGAAGCCAGTGAATCTTCCGACGTTGCGCTTGTGAGACCCCTGCCGAGCATGGCTCGGCACTACAGCCAGCCCAGCGCTACGCCTCCGGCAACACCTTGCCCGGATTGAGGATGCCGTCCGGGTCCAGCGCCTGCTTGATGGCGCGCATGGTTGCCAGCGTGCTTGCCGAAAATGCCTGCGCCATGAAGTCGCGTTTGGCCAGGCCAATGCCATGCTCTCCAGACAAAGTGCCACCCAGCTGCAGGGCCAGCGCAAATACCTTGGGCAGGGCTGCATGCGCGCGTGCGTTTTCGTCGGCGTCGTCCGGGTGATAGAGGATGTTGACGTGCAGGTTGCCGTTGCCGGCATGGCCAAAGGTGACGATCGGCAGCCGGGCCTGTGCCGACAATTGCTGCACGCCTTCCACCAGGGCGGGAATCTGCGATACCGGCACCACCACGTCTTCGTTGATCTTGCCCGGCGCGATGGTCTTCAGCGCTGGCGACAGTGCACGCCGTGCCGCCCACAGCTTGTCACGTGCACTGCCATCGGTGGCCACATCCAGCGCCAGCATGCCGTCGCCTTCGGCGGCTTCGGCCAGTGCATTGAGCAGGTAGGGCAGGGTGTCCTCATCGCCGTCGGCATCGATCAGCAGCATCGCGCCGGCGTCGGGCACCTGTGCGCCGTTGTGGCGCAGCAGCTGCAGGCTGCGTGCGTCCATGAACTCCAATGTGGTTGGCGTCACCGGTTGCGCCATCACCCGTGATACCGCTGCGGCCGCCGCCTCCGCGTCGCGATACAGCACGCGCAGGCCGGCTTGGCTGCGTGGGCGGGGAGTGAGCTTGAGTGTGGCTTCGACGATCAGCGCCAGCGTGCCTTCGCTGCCCACCAGCAGGTGGGTGAGGTCGTAGCCGGTCGAGTCCTTGGTATAGGGTCCGCCGCAGTGGATCAACTCGCCGGTACCGGTAACCGCGACCAGCCCCAGTACATTGTCGCGGCTGGTGCCGTACTTCACCGCGCGCGGGCCGCCGGCATTGCAGGCCAGGTTGCCGCCGATGCTGCAGATGTCGGCGCTGGACGGGTCCGGGGGCCAGAACAGGCCATGCGGCATCAGGGCGTGTTGCAGGTCGCCATTGAGCACGCCGGGCTCGACCACCGCGCAGCGATCACCCGGCCGTATCGCGACGATGCGGTTCATGCGCGCGAACGACAACACGATGCCGCCGGCCGTGGCTACCGCGGCACCGGTGGTGCCGGTGCCGGTGCCGCGTCCGACCAACGGCACCCCGTGCGCGCGACAGGCGCGGACGATGGCCTGCACCTGTTCGCGCGTGCTGGGCATGGCTACGCCCTGTGGCAAGGCGTGCCGCCAGGAGTTGTCCTGCGCGTGCGCTTTCAGCGCTGCGGCGTCGGTGCGCCAGTCGTCACCGAGCAGTTGCGACAGGGTTTGTGCGAAAGCCGTGGGCAGGAGGGTCATGGGGTTTGGCGTGCCTCGGAGGTACGGTGCTGGATCGAGCGCCAGCCGATGACGGCGACCAGCAGTGGTAGCCACACCCAGCGCAGTTCCGACAGCACGGTCTGCAGGCCACGGGCGCTGAAGAAGTTGTTGGCGAACGGTGACACGCGGATGGGCCGCCAAGGCGCGAACAGGCGTTGATCATTCCATGGCCACCACAGCGCGACACCAAGGCCGCCCGACGTCAACGCATCCAGCAACGGGTGCGACAACGCGCAGATGAAGACGAACGCGGCAGCCTGCAGGCGGCTTGCGCGCAGCGTGCTGGCAAAGGCGGTTGCCAAGGCCGCCAACAGCGTGGCGAACAACAGTGAGTGACTGGCGCCGCGATGACCAAAGGCATCGGCATAGGGGACATGCAGGGCGAAGGCCAGTACATCGGCATCGGGCAGCATCGCTGCGACAACGCCGGTGACCAGCAGCCGGGTGGAAATACGTCCGCGTTCGCTGGCGCACCACAGTGCAAGCGGGACCGCGGCGTGGGTGAATATGCTTGGCATCAACAGTCGTCGGCGCGGAAGGCGTCGCGTATCCAGTTCAGGCGGGGAGGCTCGCCGCTGGCTTCGACCACATCGAAGCGGCAGGGGCTGTTGGCCAGTGCAGGGTGTTGGCTCAGGTAAAGCTGCGCGGCGCGAATCAGCTTGCGGCGTTTGTTGATGTCGACGGAGGCTGCGCCGCCGCCAAAGCCGAGCGAGCGCCGATAGCGCACTTCGACAAAAACCAGGCTGGCGGTGCTGCGGTCGTACATCACCAGGTCGAGCTCGCCGCCGCGAAAGCGAACGTTGCTGGCCCGCCACTGCAGGCCAGCGTTCTCCAGCAGCACACGGGCAGCGGCTTCCACCGCTGCGCCGCGTTCACTCTGCTCAGCGGCCATCACCGATAGCGACCGGGCGGCCGGCACTGAAGGTGGACCAGGCCGGCGTGCGCAACACGTTGCCGAAACCGTCCAGATGCAGGGTGCCGGTGGCACCGCTGAGGCCGCCACTGGTGCTGGTGGCCAGCTTTTCCATATAAGCGGTGATCTTCCAGGCGTCGTAGCCGAAGGCGAACAGGCGACCCGCACCGCCGCGTGCGGTTGGCAGGGTGGTGGCGACGCTGGCAGCGGCCGGCAGGCCGGCCACGCCACGGCTGTTCCAGGCTTCGGTCGGGAAGGCGATGCCATCCAGGGCGACGTCGTCTTCGGCCTTGCCAGTGCCTGCGGTCAACTGCGAGGTGCCGACACGGCTGACGCCGGCCAATCCGGCCAAGGCCAACTGCGGCGCCAGTACGCGCGCCTGGTTGCCCTTGACTGCGAGCAGGATCGCGTCGACGCCGGTTGCCTGGCGCAGCTGCGCGGTGATGTCGGCAGGCACGTCGCCGACAGTGATGGTGGTTGCGATCTTGCCGCCACGCTCGCTGAAGCGTTCCTTGAAGGCACCACTCGAGCGACGCCCCGCATCGTCACTGCTGGCGATCACCAGCACGTTGCGGCGCTCGCGACCGAGCAGGTACTCGGCGGCCATCAGGCCATCGTCCTCGGGTGCCAGCGAGAAGGCGGCGTTGCCTGGCGGCGGCGCGTCCTTGCCGCGATTCAGGGCCAGCAGTGGCACCGGCAGTTCGCTGCGGTGGAACAGCGCATCCACCTCGTCGCGGCCGAGTGGGCCGACAATGAAGTCGACACCGTTGCCGACCGCCTTGTCGTAGGCCGCGCCAGCACCGCTGGCCGTGCCCTTGGTATCGATGAAGTCGATGGGCGGGCGACGACGGCTTTCGCCGTAGTAGCCGGCCAGCAGGCCGTCACGGACCGAGGCACCGGCAGCGGCCAGGTTGCCGCTGAGCGGCAGCAGTACCGCCATCTTCACCGGCGGACGATAGCCATCGGGATCGGCGGCCGGGCGCTTGCTGGTATCCAGCTGCGCGGCGCTATCGCGGTCGAACGGCCGCGGCAGCGGCAAGCCGCGGCCGATCATGGCGCGACCGGCGTGGTTGTAGAGCGGATCGCCGACTGGCAGCGCAGCAGCACGGCTGCTGAGGGTGGCGTCGTTCAGGCCGGCCAGTAGGCGGGTGATGGCGCGCTGGTTGTCATTGCGCTCGGTGCCATTGAGCAGGGTGCCGGCACGGGCGCGCTCGGCAGCCGCGGCAAAGGCATCGCCCGTGGTTTCCAGTGCCTGCGCCCGGGCCAGGTACCAGCGCGCCTGCAAGGGTGCCGGCAGCGATGCCGGGTTCTCGGTCAGTACCTGCAGCACCGTGGCCGGCTGCTTGTCGCCCAGCGCCAGCTCGGCCTGCAGCAGGTTGAAGCGCTGGCGGGTCGCAGCGGACAGCTGGCGCGGTTGCACCTGTGCCATCAGCATCCGTGCGCGGGCGCTGTCACCGGCTTCGTGCCAGGCAAAGGCGGCGTCGGCCAGCAATGGGCTCTTGCCGGCACCGCGTACCAGTGCTGCCTGGGCTTCGAGTTGCTGCGCGGCATCGCGCGGTTTGCCCTGCTCGAGCAGGGCGATGGCTGCCTGCTGGGCGGGCGAGCTGGTCGGGGCAACGCTGGTGGTGGCGCAGCCGACGAACAGCAGCATCGACAATGACAGGGCGGAAATCCGTGCGACTGGCTTGTTCATTTAAGGTCCGTTCGACAGGGCGCGGCAGTGCCGGGCGGGGGAAACGGTACGATTCTACCCTTGGCCCACGGAAATACCGATGATGAGTACTGCTGCTGCCACCTTGTATGTCGTTGCCACGCCGATCGGCAACCTTGCCGATCTGAGCCCGCGCGCGCAGGAGGTGCTGCGTTCGGTGGCCGCCATCTGCGCGGAAGACACCCGCCATACCGGTCAGTTGCTCTCGCATTTCGGCATCAGCAAACCCTTGGTGGCCCTGCATGACCACAACGAAGAGGCGATGGCCGAACGTGTCGTGGCACGCCTGCTGGGCGGCGAGTCGTTGGCGGTGGTCAGCGATGCCGGCACGCCGCTGGTCAGCGACCCGGGCTTTCGCCTGGTGCGTGCGGCGCGTGCGGCGGGGGTCAGAGTCAGTCCAATCCCAGGTGCCTGCGCGGCAATTGCTGCCTTGAGTGTGGCCGGATTGCCCAGCGATCGCTTCGTATTTGAAGGCTTCCTGCCGGCCAAGGGCGCGGCCCGCCGCGAGCGTCTCAACAAACTGGCGGCCGAGACCGGCACCCTGGTGTTCTACGAGTCCTCGCACCGAATCGCCGAATCGCTGGCCGACATGGTGGCTGCGTTCGGTGCCGAGCGGCCGGCGGTGGTGGCGCGTGAGCTGACCAAGCTGTTCGAGACCGTGCTCGATGGCAGCCTGGAGCAATTGCTGGCCAAGGTGCTGGCCGATGACAACCAGCGCAAGGGCGAGTTCGTGGTGATGGTGCAGGGTGCTGGCGACGATGAGCAGGCCAGGATTGCCGAAGGCCGTCGCCTTTACGCCAAATTGAACGAGCACCTGCCGCCTTCCACTGCCGCCAAGCTGGCGGCCGAACTGAGCGGCGCGCCGCGCAAGGCCTTGTATGGACAGGGCAGCAACGACTGAGGCGATGTGGGCGGCGGCCGATGCTGCCAGCCTGCGCCAGCAACTGGACCTGCGCGAGCACCCGCTGGCGGGCGGGACCGGCGGTGAGATCAAGGTCCAGCGCGAACGCTGGATGATGGTGCGCTGGTTGAATGCCTGGGCGTCGGAGCTGGTTTATCCGCTACGGGTGGCCAAGCGCGAAAGCCCTGACTTCATGGTGGACGCCGGCGATGTCCGGGTCGGCGTGGAATGCATGGAGGTGGTACCCGAGGCCTTCAAGCAGGTACAGGCCAAGTTGCACGGCGTCAATTCTGGTTGGGTGCGGCCGGTACCGCAGCGGCGCGCCGAGGAGGCGCGGGCTGAGTGGGACAGCCCGCTGCTGCGTCAGTTGCTGGCCGACACCTATGAGGGCAGCCCGTGGTCGGGGGATGAGCCGGAGCGGTTATGGGTGGATGTGATGCGCTGGGCGGTGGAGAAGAAGCGTCAGGTGCTGCACAAGCCTGGCTTCGCGCGGCAGTCGCGCAATGTGTTGCTGTTGTACGACAACTGGCCGTTGCCGCGGGTGGCCTTTGTTGAAGATGCCGATCCAGCGGTGTTGCGCAGTTGGGCGCTGGCGGCCCTGGATGAACTGTCGCGGCAACTGCAGGAGGGCGGCGCGCATGCTGACTTCCAACAGGTCGATATCCTGCATGAAGGCTGGCTCCTCTCTTTTACAGAGGCGGGGGTACGACCGTTGCGTTACCAACTGGATGCAGCTGAATGAAATGATCGGCCGGTCAGCTGCTGGACGTGCGACAATGCGCGCGGCGGAGTCGGCCAGACAGTCGCGTCATTCCTTCGGGAATGCCGAGGAAAGTCCGGGCTCCACAGGGCAAGGTGCCAGGTAACGCCTGGGCGGCGCGAGCCGACGGAAAGTGCAACAGAAAGATACCGCCGAACGGCCTTCGGGTGCGTGGTAAGGGTGAAATGGTGCGGTAAGAGCGCACCGCGAGTCTGGCAACAGACCGGTACGGCAAACCCCACCTGGAGCAAGACCAAATAGGGACCTAATGGCGTGGCCCGCGTCGGGTCCGGGTAGGTTGCTTGAGCGTTGCGGTGACGTAGCGCCTAGAGGAATGACTGTCCACGACAAAACCCGGCTTATCGGCCGGCTCCGCCGCTTTCATCGCCTGGCGGGCGATGAAAGCCCCAAAGTTTTGCAGCGCAAAACTTTGGGCCCCGGGCCTCTGCCCTCCAATTCCCTGCGCCTGTCGGCGCGCCCCCTTTACTAAAGGGGGCTGTTGCTCTTCGGATTTAGTGCTTGGCTCGCTGCGCATCGTGGTGGGGAGGAGCGTGGCTGTGGCTTTTGCTCTGGTTTCCGCTCCTGCTCTGGCTCTGATTGTGGCTTTTGCTTTTGCTCTGGCTCTGGCTCTGGCGCTGGCGCTGGCTTTGGCTTTGGCTTTGGCGCTGGCTTTGGCTTTTGTTGCGGCTTTGGCTGTTGCTCTTGCCTTGCTGTTTTTTCTTTCCCTTCTCCCGCCTGCGGGGGAAGGTGCCCGAAGGGCGGATGGGGGGAGCTTTTGATGTTGCTTTGGCTGTGGGTCAAGCCAAAGCACCCCTCCCTAACCCTCCCCTTCGCCTGCGGCGAAAGGGAGGGGACTAGGAGCCAAAGCCTTCTTTCCCAATCTCCATGCGTGTCTCCCCCAGATACACACCATCCGGGCCGAAACGGCGTTCGTGGATGAAACCGCCACCATCCTGGCCGATCGCCACGATGGTGCTGGCGCGGGTGCCGTAGTCGGTTCCGCGTATGAAGGCGCTCGATAGCAATCGCTCCAACTCCAGTGGAACGCCGGTAGCCGGTAGTTGTGCGTCCGCTGCCTGTTGCTCATCGGCCAGCGCCAGCCAAAGCGGCTCCAGGTTGTCACTGCCTGCAGCCAGCCAACCCTCAAGCACGCCCATCAGGCGGCGGGTCTTGGGCCAGGGTGCATCCAGGGCGCCGTTGGACATGCCATGCACACCCGGAGGCAGGTCCTGCCGGGCGGACGGGTGGTTGCCCAGATAGCTGCAATTCCCGGCGTCGGCAACCAATAGATTGAAGGGGGCAAACGCTGGCGCCCGGCTGGCCAGGTTGTCGGCATAGTCCTTGGCCCCCTGTCCGCCAGCCAGGTAGCTGGCGATCAGTTCGCCGCGCGAAGGTCCGCCTGTAGCTGCGCCCGGGTCACGCACATTGGTGACCACGGCGGCTTGCCCGCGCAGATTCACCCCCATCCAACTGCCGCCCGAACGCAGGTCGCGGCCGGCAATCACGTTGTCGTGAGGGGGAGGCCAGCGCTGCAAGGGGGCGGTGGGGCGGGCATGGAACTCGTCACGGTTGCCGACCATGAACAGGCGCCAGTGCGGGTGGGTTTTCCAGGCGAGGGCGACGAGACACATGCACGGAGTGTGCCGTTTTGCGCGCGTGTCAGCCATCAGCGGCTGAATGGCGGCTGGGCCATGGCCCGCTTTTCACGCGGCCTCTACACCACTGAATTTCATACAAATCTCAAAATTTGAGACGAAACAGTAACTTGTGGATAAACCTTGAACAACTCTCTAAACATTGGCGCAAACCATTGATGCGGCACGTGATTTTGTGCGCGGAAAGTTGTTGACAACCCTAAGGTCGCTGCTAAGGTGGGCATCAGAGGGAAAACCGGGTTTTTTGTGGTTTTTCGTGGTTCAATGACTTCCCAAGCAAAACGAACGAACGGGTGCCTCAGGCGTGTTTCAGGGTGAGACTGCCATCACGGTTGACGACAAGGGACGCATGGCGGTGCCAACCGCCTACCGCGACCTGGTTGCGCGCGCCAGTGGTAATCGCCTTGTGCTGACCTACAACCCGTTCGAAGCCGGTTGCCTGTGGTTGTACTCAGAGCAGGAGTGGGAGCGGGTGCGGGACGACGTAATGGCAAAGCCCAATACCCAGCGTGTAGTACGCACCCTGCAGCAGAAGCTTGTCGGCTCGGCCGCCCATCTGGAACTGGATGGCAATGGCCGTATCAGCCTGCCGTCCAGTCACCGCAGCGCGGTGGGCATCGAGAAGAAAGCAGTGCTGATGGGCATGGGTGAGAAGTTCGAATTGTGGAGCGAGCAAGCGCATCGCGCACTGATCCAGCAGACGTTGTCTGACGAGGATCTGGGCGATGGGCTTCTCGATCTGAAGTTGTGAGCCGGGGTGCCCGGGTGCGCGGTGAAGCGCAGGCCGGTCACCCTCCGGTGTCGCAGCCGCCGGCGGCTCACCTGCCGGTGCTGTACACCCAGGTCCTTGACGGCCTGAGGGTGATCGAAAACGGTACTTATCTGGATGGCACGTTCGGTCGTGGCGGTCACGCTGGCGGCGTGCTGCGCCAACTCGGCCCGGAAGGGCGCCTGCTGGTGATGGACAAGGACCCCGAGGCCATTGCCGTGGCCCAGCGCGATTTCGCGCCGGACGGCCGTGTCTCGATCTATCGCGGCAGCTTTGCCGATCTGCTGGACTGGAGCGAGACCGCTGCCGGTCTGGATGGCGTTCTGTTCGACCTGGGTGTGTCCTCGCCCCAGCTGGATGTGGCCGAGCGTGGTTTCAGCTTCGGCAAGGACGGCCCGCTGGACATGCGCATGGACCCGGACTCGGGTGAAAGCGCTGCGGATTGGTTGAACCGCGCCGAAGACCGCGAAATCGCCGACGTGCTGTTCACCTATGGCGATGAGCGGCAGAGCCGTCGCATCGCCCGCGCCATCGTTGCCCGTCGTGAGAAGCAGCCGTTCACACGTACCGCTGAACTGGCCGAGCTGATCGCCTCGGTGATGCCGCGTGGCAAGGACAAGATCCATCCGGCGACGCGCAGCTTCCAGGCCATCCGCATCCACATCAACCGCGAGCTGGCCGACCTTGAAGCCGGTCTCGACGCGGCGATGGCTCGGCTCAAGCCCGGTGGCCGTCTGGCCGTGATCAGCTTCCACTCGCTGGAAGACCGCATCGTCAAGCAGTTCATGAACCGCCATGCCAAGGCGCCGCCGACCAATCGCCGGCTGCCGGAACTGCAGGTCTTCGTGCCGACGCTGGAACTGATCGGCGGCGCCATCAAGGCCGATGACGACGAGCTGGCGATGAACCCGCGCTCGCGCAGCGCCGTGCTGCGCGTGGCGCAGAAGTGCGAGGTGGCCGGATGAGCCGCCTGCTGTTGATTGTCCTGCTGGCATGCACGATTGCCTCGGCAATCGGCGTGGTGTTCATGCGCCACCGCCACCGCCAGCTGTTCGTCGAGCTGTCCAAGCTGGAGCACGCGCGTGACGAACTCAACATCGAGTTCGGCCGCCTGCAACTGGAACAGGCCACCCTGGCCCAGGCCACGCGCGTGGACCAGGAAGCCCGTGGCCGCCTCGGCATGAAGTTCCCCGAGGCTGCTGACATCGTGGTGATCCGGCCATGAACAAGCCCAGCCGCAACCGTACCCGCACGCAGTTCAACCTGCGTAACCGCATGCTGATGGTTGGCGTGGGGCTGGGTCTGTGTGCGGTGACGCTGGTCGGTCGTGCGGCTTACGTGCAGCTGATCAACAACGATTTCTACCAGCGCGAGGGCGAAGCCCGCTTCCTGCGCGATGTGCCGATCCCGACCTCGCGCGGCATGATCACCGACCGCAATGGCGAGCCGGTGGCGGTGTCCACGCCGGTGGCATCGATCTGGGTCAATCCGCAGGAACTGCTGCGCGCGCCGGAGCGTATTCCTGAGTTGGCGCGCGCGCTGTCGCTGCCGGTGGATGAGCTGACCACCAAGCTGACCCAGAAGGCCGACAAGGAATTCATGTACCTGCGCCGCCGGATCAATCCGGACGTGGCCGAGCAGGTGGTCGCGCTGAAGATTCCGGGCGTGTTCTCGCAGCGCGAGTTCCGTCGCTATTACCCGCAGGGTGAGGCGATGGCACACGTGCTCGGCTTCACCAACATCGATGATCTCGGCCAGGAAGGGCTGGAGCTGGCCTTCGACGAATGGCTGCGTGGCAAGCCCGGTGCCAAGCGCGTCATCCGCGACCGCAAGGGCGCGATCGTCGAGAGCATCGATCTGGTGCGTCCTGCCGAGCCGGGCAAGGACCTGACCCTGAGCATCGACCGCCGCATCCAGTTCCTGGCGATGCGCGAGCTGCGCAATGCGGTCACCACCAACAAGGCGGCCGGTGGCTCCATCGTGATCATGGACGTGGCCACCGGCGAAGTGATGGCCATGGCCAACCTGCCGACCTACAACCCGAATTCGGTCAGTGGCGCGACCCCGGACACCCGCCGCAACCGCGCGGTCACCGATCTGGTCGAGCCCGGCTCGACGATGAAGCCGCTGACCATTGCCACTGCGTTGCAGAACCATGTGGTCACCCCGGACACGATCATCGATACCAACCCGGGTTATATGTCGCTGGGCCGCTACACCATCCGTGACGTACCGCGTAACAACGGTGTGCTGAATGTCACCGGCGTGATCACCCGCAGCTCGAACATCGGCGCGGCCAAGATCGTGGCGCGCATCCCGGACCAGACCTTCTATGACTCGGTGCGTGGCTTCGGCTACGGCGTCGCCCCGAACAGCGGCTTCCCTGGCGAATCGTCGGGTGTGGTCGCGCGCCCGGGCAGCCCGAGCTGGTATGGCACCACCAAGACCACCATGTCCTACGGCTACGGCTTGTCGGTGACGCCGCTGCAGATCGCCCAGGCGTACTCGGCGCTGGCCAATGGCGGGCAGGTGATCCAGCCGACCTTCATCAAGGGCCAGCGCAACGAAGCGCGCCAGGTCATCGACCCGGAAGTGGCGCGCGAGGTCGTGCGCATGATGGAAACCGTGGTCACCAATGGCGGTGCCAAGCAGGCGGCGATCCTCGGCTATCACGTAGCCGGCAAGACCGGCACCGCGCGCAAGAACGGCCCCAATGGTTACGAGCGCGGCCACTACAACCTGCTGTTCGCGGGTGTGGTGCCGGCAACCAACCCGCGCTACGCCGCGGTGATCGTGGTCAACGACCCGCAGGGCTCGCTGCAGTACGGCGGCCTGGTCTCCGCACCGGTGTTCCATCACGTGATGGAAGGCACGCTGCGTTTGATGGACGTGCCGCCGGACGACATTCAGTCGTGGCTGGCCGCGCAGGCCGCAGGCAAGGTGGGCGGCAAGCCGGGCAGCAGTGCTGCGCCGCTGCCGATTCCGCAGGACCCGGACGAGGCGCCCAATGCCACGGCCGAATTTGATGCCGCACTGCCGACGGCCGTCGCTCCGACGCCTGCCGCCACGGAGGTGCGCCAGTGAGCCACACAATGAAATTGTCACAGCTGCTGCCGGATCTGGTCCTGCCGCAGGATCCGCAGATCGGCGGCCTGGTTCTGGATTCACGGCATGTGCGCGCCGGTGATGCGTTCGTCGCAATCGCCGGCTTTGGCGCGCATGGCCTGGGCTTTGTCGAGCAGGCCAAGGCTGCCGGCGCGGCCGCAATCCTGTTTGATCCGCCGGCTCCGGCGGAGCTGCCGGCACCGGTCGATGCCATCGCCGTGCCCGGTCTGCGTTCGCGCATGGGCGCGATGGCCGACCAGTTCCACGGCCAGCCGTCGCGGGCGATGACCATGGTTGGCGTCACCGGCACCAACGGCAAGACCTCGACCGTGCAGTTGCTTGGTCAGGCCTGGCATCTGCTGGGCAAGCCCAGTGGCTCGATCGGCACGCTGGGTGTTGGCCTGTACGGCGATGTGGTGCCGACCGGCTTCACCACGCCGCTGGTGCTGCAGATGCATGAAGTGCTGGCCCAGCTGCGCGATGGCGGCGCCAAGGCGGTGGCGATGGAAGTCAGCTCGCACGCACTGGACCAGGGCCGCGTTGATGCCGTGCACTACGACGTGGCGGTGTTTACCAACCTCACCCGTGACCATCTTGATTACCACGGCGACATGCAGGCCTATGGCGCGGCCAAGGCCAAGTTGTTCCACCGTCCGGGCCTGAAGGCAGCGGCGATCAATCTGGACGATGCGTTTGGCCGCGAGCTGATCACCACGCTGGCAGCCGACGTGCAGGGGATTGGCCTGAGCTCGACCGGCCAGGCTGGCGCCACCATCCGCGCCGAGAAGCTGGTGCTGGACGGGCAGGGCCTGGGTTTCGATCTGGTCATCGGTGATGAACGCCACGCGCTGCGCTCGCCGCTGCTGGGCCGCTTCAACGTCGACAACCTGCTGGCCGTGGCCGGTGCGCTGCATGGCCTGGGCGAAACCAGCGCCAGCATCGCCAAGGTGCTGGGTCAGCTGCAGCCGATCCGGGGTCGCATGAACCGCCTCGGCGGTCAGGGTGAACCGACCGTGGTCATCGATTACGCGCACACGCCCGACGCGCTGGAACAGGCGCTGCGCAGCCTGCACGGCCATCTGGATGGCCGCCTGCTGTGCGTGTTCGGCTGCGGTGGCGAGCGTGACACCGGCAAGCGCCCGCAGATGGCGGCAATTGCCGAGGAATTGGCCGACGTGGTGTTCGTCACTGACGACAATCCGCGCGGCGAGAATGGCGACGTGATCGTCGCCGACATCATGGCCGGGTTCGTGACGCCTGCGCAGGTGAACGTGGTGCGCGATCGCGCCCGCGCCATCGACGCCGCGGTCGCACAGGCAGGGGCTGGCGACATCGTGTTGATCGCCGGCAAGGGCCATGAGCCCTACCAGGAGATTGCAGGTATCAAACATCCTTTCGATGACACCGATGTGGCATCGCGTGCGCTGCAGGCGCGCCGTTCCGCTGCTGCGGAGGTGCGTCCATGAAGCGCACGCCGTTGTCGCTGATTGCCCATTGGGCCGGTGGCGAAATCCATGGCGACGACGCCAGCATCGATGTGGTCAGCAACGACACGCGTACGCTGGCAGTGGGCAGCCTGTATGTCGCCCTGCGCGGCGAGCGCTTCGACGGACACGACTTTGCCGCCAACGCGGTCGAGCAGGGCGCAAGCGCCTTGTTGGTGGATCGCCTGTTGCCGCTGGAAGTGCCGCAGATCGTGGTTGCCAACACCGAGCTGGCGCTGGCAAAGATTGCCGCGGCGATGCAGGCGCAGCGCGCTACCCGCGTGTTCGCCATCACCGGCAGCAACGGCAAGACCAGCGTGAAGAACCTGCTGTTGGCCGTGATGCAGCACGCTGCTGCGGTGCTGGGCCAGCATGTCTACGCCACGCCGGGCAATCGCAACAACGAGATCGGCCTGCCGCTGGCGGTGATCGATGCGCCGGAAGATGCCGACTTCGCCATCTATGAGATGGGTACCGGCAAGCCGGGCGATATCGCCTACCTGACCGCCATCGCCGCACCGGACGTGTCCATCGTCAACAATGTCGCCCCGGCGCACCTGGAGCGCATGGGCAGCCTGCTGGAGATCGCCAATACCAAGGCAGCCGTCTACGACGATCTGCGCGATGGCGGTGTTGCGGTGGTCAACGCCGACGACGCGTTCTCTCCCTACTTCGCTGCGCGTGCTGGTGACCATCAGGTGATCCGCTTCGGTCTGGACGTCAGCGCCGACGTCACCGCGACCGGCATCGTGCTGGACGAGGCGGGTTCGCGCTTCCAGTTGCGGACGCCGCAGGGCGATGCGGAGGTCGCGCTGCAGTTGCCGGGTCGGCACAACGTACTGAACGCACTGGCCGCCGCCTCGATGGCACTGGCCGCCGGTATTGCGTTGCCGCTGGTGGTCGAAGGCCTGGCGCAGGCGCGCCCGGTCGCCGGCCGCCAGGTCGCCCACGTGCTGGACAATGGCGCGGTGCTGATCGACGACAGCTACAACGCCAACCCGGGTTCACTGGCTGCGGCGATCACCGCGCTGGCCGCTGGCAAGGGTGAAGGCTGGCTGGTGCTGGGTGATATGCGTGAGCTGGGCCCGGACGCACAGTCGCTGCACGCGCAGGCTGGTAAGCGCGCCCGTGAGGCGGGGCTGAAGCGACTGTATTCGCTGGGTCCGCTGAGCGCAGCGGCATCGGCGGCGTTCGGCGAAGGAGGGCGCCATTTCGACTCCCATGCCGCGCTGGCCGCTGCACTGGAAACCGAACTTCATGCTGGTGTGCGTTGCCTGGTCAAAGGCTCGCGCGGCAGCGCCATGGACAAGATCGTGACCGCGCTGTTGAAGCGCGGCGAGGACACTACACATGTTGCTTGAATTGGCCCGATGGCTACAGCAGTTGGACGGCCTGTTCCGGTTGTTCAACTACATCACCTTCCGCGGCATCCTCGCCGCGCTGACTGCCTTGTCGCTGTCGTTGTGGTTGGGCCCGATGGCGATCCGCCGCCTGGCCCAGCTCAAGGGCGGCCAGCCGATCCGCAAGGACGGCCCGCAGTCGCATTTCTCCAAGGCCGGCACGCCGACCATGGGCGGCGGCTTGATCCTGACCACGGTACTGGTGTCGGTGCTGCTGTGGGGTGACCTGCGCAACCGCTACGTGTGGCTGGTGCTGGTGGTGATGCTGTGCTTCGGTGCGATCGGCTGGTACGACGACTGGTTGAAGATCGCCAAGCGCGACCCGAATGGCCTGAAGTCGCGCTGGAAGTACCTGCTGCAGTCGATCTTCGGCCTGGCGGCTGGTCTGTTCCTGTACAAGACCGCGGTGGTGCCGGCCGAATTGACCTTCTACATCCCGATGTTCAAGTCGATCGCCTTGCCGCTGGCGGGCATCAGCTTCGTCGCGATTGCCTACTTCTGGATCGTCGGCTTCTCCAATGCGGTCAACCTGACCGATGGTCTGGACGGTCTGGCGATCATGCCGACGGTGCTGGTGGCCTGTGCGCTGGGCGTGTTCGCCTATGCCTCGGGCAACGCGGTGTTTTCCAGCTACCTGCAGATCCCGCAGATTCCCGGTGCCGGTGAACTGGTCATCATCTGCGCGGCGATTGCCGGTGCGGGCCTGGGCTTCCTCTGGTTCAACACCTATCCGGCCATGGTGTTCATGGGCGACGTCGGCGCGCTGGCGCTGGGCGCGGTGCTCGGCACCATCGCGGTGATCGTGCGCCAGGAACTGGTGCTGGTGATCATGGGCGGCGTGTTCGTGATCGAAACCCTGTCGGTGATGATCCAGGTGGCGTCGTTCAAGCTCACCGGCAAGCGCGTGTTCCGGATGGCGCCGATCCATCACCACTTCGAGCTGAAGGGCTGGCCGGAGCCGCGCGTGATCGTGCGCTTCTGGATCATCTCGGTGGTGCTGGTGCTGATCGGCCTGGCAACCCTCAAGGTGCGCTGATGGACGACTACTCGCGTCAGGCAACCCGGCTTGAAGCCATTGGTGGCAGCTACGACAAGTGGCTGCTCGGCGCCGCCGTGGCGCTGGCTTCGATCGGGATCGTGATGGTGGCTTCCAGCTCCATCGCGCTGACGCAGAGTCCGTTCTACTACCTCACCCGCCACCTGGTGTTCATCGCCATCGGCGTGATCCTCGCCGCGGTGACGATGCGGGTGGAGCTCAAGGAAATCGAGAAGTACAACCAGCTGCTGTTGCTGGGCTGTTTCGCCCTGCTGATCGTGGTGTTCGTGCCGGGCCTGGGCAGCAGCGTCAACGGCGCACAGCGCTGGATCAACCTGGGCTTCTCCAAGTTCCAGACCGTGGAAGCGGTCAAGGTGCTGTACATCGTCTGGTTGTCCAGTTACCTGGTGCGTTTCCGCGACGAGGTCAATGCCACCTGGCAGGCCATGCTCAAGCCGGTCGGCGTGGTCGGCGTGCTGGTCGTGCTGCTGCTGCTGCAGCCTGATTTTGGTTCGTCGATGCTGCTGCTGGGCATCACCACCTGCATGCTGGTGTTGGGTGGTGCGCAGATCAAGCGCATCATCCTGCCGGTGCTGTTGCTGCTGCCGGGCCTGGTCGCGCTGGTGATCTTCGAGCCCTACCGCATGCGCCGTGTCACCTCGTTCATGGATCCGTGGCAGGACCAGCTGGGTTCGGGCTACCAGCTGTCCAATGCGCTGATGGCGATCGGCCGCGGTGAGTGGACCGGCGTGGGTCTGGGTGCATCGATCCAGAAGCTCAACTACCTGCCCGAATCGCATACCGACTTCATCTTCTCGGTGATTGCCGAAGAGCTGGGTTTCCTTGGCGTGTGCGGCATCATCAGCCTGTACGTGCTGCTGGTCGGCCGTGCGTTCTGGCTGGGCCTGCGCTGCATCGAGATGCGCCGCCATTTTGCCGGCTACATCGCCTTCGGCATCGCCCTGTGGATCAGCCTGCAGACCTTCGTCTCGATTGGCGTGAACCTGGGCATGCTGCCGACCAAGGGCCTGACCCTGCCGCTGATTTCCTCCGGTGGCTCCAGTGTGATGATGACCTGCGTGGCAATGGGCCTGCTGCTGCGCGTGTCCTACGAATACAACCGTGCGGTGCGCCGCCAGGAAGTGCGCGAGGACCTCGAGGGCGCCGAACTGGATGTGGTCGAAGTGCGTGATGCCGCACCGGCCGAGCCGCGCATGGACACCGCCACCGCGGTTGCCGCAGCAGCGCAGAGCAGTGCCGCACGTGGCACCAGCCGCATGCAGCAGCGCGTCGAGCCGACCTTCGGGAGGATCGCGTAATGGCCTTGGCGAACAGCAACAAGGACCTGCGTCCGGTGATGATCATGGCCGGTGGTACCGGCGGCCATATCTTCCCGGGCCTGGCCGTGGCCAAGGTGCTGCGTGAGCGCGGCATCCCGGTCACCTGGCTGGGAGCCGATGGCGCGATGGAAACCCGTCTGGTGCCGCAGCATGACATCCACGTCGATACGCTGGCCATCTCCGGCCTGCGCGGCAAGGGCAAACTGGCCTTGCTGGGCGCGCCGATCCGGGTGATGCGGGCGATCCGTAGTGCCGGCTATGTGCTGCGTGATCGCAAGCCACGCGCAGTGGTGGCCTTTGGTGGCTTCGCCTCTGGCCCCGGTGGCATGGCCGCGCGCCTGCTTGGCCTGCCGCTGCTGGTGCACGAACAGAACCGCGCGCCAGGCATGACCAACCGCATCCTGTCGCGCTTTGCGCGCCGTGTGCTGTCCGGTTTCCCGGGCAGCTTCGCCGGTGGCAAGGAAGAAGTGGTTGGCAACCCGGTACGTGCCGAGATCGCCGCATTGCCGGCACCCGAGCAGCGTCTGGCCGGTCGTAGTGGCCCGATGCGGGTGTTGGTGCTGGGCGGTAGCCAGGGCGCTCGCGCGTTGAACAATGCCATGCCCAAGGCCCTGGCCGCGCTGGGCGACAACGTCGCCATCGAGGTCTGGCACCAGTGCGGCGAGAAGCTGCACGAAGAAGCGCTGCAGGCCTACCGTGCCGCTGGCGTGGAAGGTCGCGTCGACATGTTCATCAAGGACATGGCCGCCGCCTACAGCTGGGCCGATCTGGTGGTGTGCCGTTCCGGCGCTTCGACCCTGGGCGAGTTGTGCGCGGTCGGTATCGGCAGCGTGCTGGTGCCGTTCGCCGCTGCGGTCGACGACCACCAGACCCGCAATGCCGAATACCTGGTCGAGCGCGGTGCCGCCGAACTGCTCAAGCAGGACGACGCATTGGCAACCAACCTGGAAGGCGTGCTGCGCACGCTGGCAAACAATCCCGGCCACCGCATGCAGATGGCGCAAGCCGCGCGTGGGTTGGCCAAGGTCGATGCGGCCGAACGCATCGCAGACATCATTCTTGAGGAAGCAGCATGAACACGGCACCGCGCACCCGCGCCAGCCACACCGGAGGCCAGGCATGATCCGCCGCCTCAACGACACCAC
Source organism: Stenotrophomonas sp. (assembly GCF_032066555.1). Lineage (GTDB taxonomy): Bacteria > Pseudomonadota > Gammaproteobacteria > Xanthomonadales > Xanthomonadaceae > Stenotrophomonas. The sequence continues at coordinate 7,055 of NZ_DAMBKV010000006.1, read as the reverse complement.
CGACCTGGTTCGCGCCTTCCCGCGCGTGCATTTCGTCGGCATCGGCGGCACCGGAATGAGCGGCATCGCCGAAGTGATGCTGACCCTGGGCTATGAAGTCTCCGGTTCCGACAACGCCGACAACGCAGCCACCCGCCGACTGGCGCGGTTGGGCGCGCGCGTCATGCGCGGCCATTCCGCGGCCAACGTGCTGGGCACCGATTGCATCGTGGTCTCCAGTGCCATCCGCGAAGACAACCCCGAGCTGATGGAAGCGCGCAGCCAGCGCATTCCGATCATGCCGCGCGCGGCGATGCTGGCTGAACTGATGCGTTTCCGTCGCGGCATCGCCGTCGCCGGTACCCATGGCAAGACCACCACCACCTCGCTGACCGCCGCCATCCTGAGCGAAGGCAAGCTGGACCCGACCTTCGTGATTGGCGGCCAGCTGCTGGCGGCCGGTGCCAATGCCAAGCTCGGTGGCGGCCAGTGGCTGGTGGCCGAGGCCGATGAAAGCGACGGCAGCTTCCTGCGCCTGAACCCGCTGGTGGCGGTGATCACCAACATCGACGCCGACCATCTTGAGAACTACGGCAACGACTTCGCCCGTGTGCAGGCAGCGTTCGCCGAGTTCCTGCAGCGCTTGCCGTTCTATGGTCTGGCGGTGCTGTGCATCGATGATCCGGAAGTGGCTGCGCTGGCCGCCAAGACCCCACGTCACGTGATGAGCTACGGCCTGAGCAGCAATGCCGACGTACGCGCCGAAGACGTGGTGCAGGATGGTCCGCGCATGCGCTTCACCCTGCGCCTGCCGGAAGGCACCAGCGTGCCGGTCACGCTGGCACTGCCGGGCAAGCACAACGTGCTCAATGCGCTGGCCGCTGCTGCGGTTGCCTGGCAGTTGGGCGTGTCGCCGGAAGACATCGCCACCGCGCTGGAGAAGTTCGAAGGCGTTGGTCGTCGCTTCAACGATCTTGGCGAAGTCACCACCCACAAGGGCGCCAAGGTGCGCGTGATCGACGACTATGGTCACCACCCACGTGAGCTGGAAGCGGTGTTCGCCGCTGCCCGTGGCGGCTGGCCGGACAAGCGCCTGGTGGTGGCTTTCCAGCCGCACCGTTACAGCCGTACCCGCGATCAGTTCGATGCGTTCGCTGCCGTGTTGTCGGAAGTGGACGCACTGGTGCTGAGCGAAGTCTATCCGGCCGGCGAAGCGCCGATTCCCGGTGCCGATTCCAAGTCGTTGGCACGTGCCATCCGCGCGCGCGGCCGCAGTGAGCCGGTGGTGGTGGGGCATGCCGCCGACCTGGGCTCGGTGCTGCCGGACGTACTGCAGGACGGCGATCTGCTGCTGATGATGGGCGCCGGCGACATCGGTGCCGTTGCCCAGCAGGTGATCACCGAGGGCTTCAAGGAGAGCAAGGGCGAATGATGTTTGCCGCGCTGCTGCTGCGCCGTACCCACGCAACCGCGATGCGGGCTGCGACGGCTGCCTGCGGCCGCGCTGCAGGGGAGGGCGCGCGATGAATGCCCTCCTGCGCATGCTTGCCTGGCTGCTGGCCATCGCCTTGGTGGTGTTGCCGGTCGTGGCCGTGGTCAACGGTTGGGTCGGTGCCGAACGCTGGCCGTTGGCCAAGCTGCGCGTGCACGGCGAGTTCAAGCGGGTGCCGGCGGAAGAACTGCAGAAGACCTTGCTGCCCTATGCACGCTCCGGCTTCTTCGCAGTGAAGTTGCAGGACGCGCAGGCGGCAGTGGAAAAGCTGCCGTGGGTGGAAAGCGCGCAGGTCCGCAAGCAGTGGCCGGATGTGCTGGAGGTGAGCATCGTCGAGCACCGTCCGTTTGCACGCTGGGGCAAGGATCGCCTGCTGTCCGAGCAAGGCCGCTTGTTCGCGGTGCCGCACGGTCTGGAGAACGCGCCGCTGCCCGAACTCGATGGCCCCGATGGCATGACCACCGAAGTGGTGGAGCTGTACAACGATTCACGCGCACTGTTCGCACCGGCCGGTGTGGACGTACGCAAAGTCGCGATGGACGCGCGCGGCAGCTGGTCGCTGGCACTGGACAACGGCACCGAAGTGGTCATCGGCCGCAACGATGCACGCTCACGCCTGAGTCGCTTCGTGCGCGTGTTGCCGCAGCTGACCCGCACCCAGGTGCCGATCGTGCGCGCCGACCTTCGCTATACCAATGGATTCACGCTGAGCTGGGGAACCCCGCCGCCGGCAACAAAGCAGACGCAGGACAGGACATGAACCGCAAGGGAGACAAATCACTGATCGTTGGCCTGGATATCGGCACCTCCAAGGTGGTGGCGTTGGTCGGCGAGTACTCGCCGGGTAGCCCGATCGAGGTCATCGGCATTGGCTCGCACGAGTCGCGCGGTCTCAAGCGCGGCGTGGTGGTGGACATCGAATCCACCGTGCAGTCGATCCAGCGCGCCATCGAAGAAGCCGAACTGATGGCCGGCTGCGAGATCCGTTCGGTGTACGCCTCGATCTCCGGCAACCACGTGCAGTGCCGCAATTCGCAGGGCATCACCCCGATCCGCGAAGGCGAGGTGAGCTGGGGCGACCTGGACCGCGTGCTGGAGGCGGCCAAGGCCGTGGCCATCCCCGCCGACCAGAAGATCCTGCATGCGATCCCGCGCGAATATGTGCTGGATGATTCGCAGGAAGGCATCCGCAACCCGGTCGGCATGACCGGCGTGCGCCTGGAAGTGCATGCGCACCTGGTGGTGTGCGCGCAGTCGGCCGCCGCCAATGTCAGCAAGTGCGTGCAGCGCTGCGGCCTGCAGGTCGACGACCTGGTGCTGTCCTCGCTGGCTTCCAGCGTGGCAGTGCTGACCGCCGACGAGCGCGAGCTCGGCGTGGTGATGGTCGACATCGGCGCCGGCACCACCGATATCGCGGTGTTCGTGCAGGGCGCGATCTGCCACACCGCCTCGCTGCCGATCGCCGGTGACCACGTCACCAACGACATTGCCCACATGCTGCGCACGCCGACCCCGGAAGCGGAGCAGATCAAGGTGCGTTACGCCTGCGCGTTGGCGCAGATGGCGACCGCCGAGGAAAGCATCCAGGTGCCGTCGGTCGGCGACCGTCCGCCGCGTCGCATGCCGCGTCATTCGCTGGCGCAGGCGGTGCAGGGGCGTTACGAGGAAATCTTCGAGATGGTGCAGGCCGAACTGCGCCGCTCGGGCTTCGAGGAAATGGTGCGTGCCGGCCTGGTGCTCAGCGGTGGCGCCTCGAAGATGGAAGGCGTGGTCGAGCTGGCCGAGGAAATGCTGCAGATGCCGGTACGTGTGGGCATTCCGCAGCACGTCACCGGCCTGGGCGAAGTGGTCGGCAATCCGGTGCATGCCACCGGCGTGGGCCTGCTGCTGATGGGCAGCCAGATCGAACACCCGCGCCGCCCGTCGCTGCCCACCGGGCGCGCCGGCAGCATGTTCAACAAGTTGAAGAATTGGTTCCGCGGCGAGTTCTGAGCGCGGCACCGGTGGTAGGGCAGTGAGGCAGTCAGAAGGGCAAGCAGTAAGGCAAGACGAAGTGCAGTAACGCAGTCATTGAAGCAAGCAACAACCACCGCGCAGGGGCAACCCGATGCGGTACACCTAAAACAACTCGCCGGTGCGGGCGGGCGCAGAAGGAGAAGGATTCTTCCCGGATGCCCGAACCAATCACGGCAATAGAGAGGACATGGACATGGCGCATTTCGAACTGATTGAAAAGATGGCACCGAACGCGGTGATCAAGGTCGTTGGCGTGGGCGGCGGCGGTGGTAACGCCGTGGCGCACATGGTCAACAGCAGCGTGGATGGCGTGGAATTCATCACCGCCAACACCGACTCGCAGGCCATCAAGAATTGTGGCGCCAAGCTGCAGCTGCAGCTGGGCACCAACGTAACCAAGGGTCTGGGCGCAGGCGCCAACCCGGAAGTCGGCCGCCAGGCCGCACTGGAAGACCGTGAGCGCATCATGGACGCCCTGCAGGGTGCGGACATGGTGTTCATCACCGCCGGCATGGGTGGCGGCACCGGCACCGGTGCGGCACCGGTGGTGGCACAGCTGGCCAAGGAAATGGGCATCCTGACCGTGGCCGTGGTCACCAAGCCGTTCCCGTTCGAAGGCCGTCGCCGCATGCAGGTGGCGCTGAAGGGCATCGAGGAGCTGAGCCAGCACGTCGATTCGCTGATCACCATCCCGAACGAAAAGCTGATCACCGTGCTCGGCCGCAACGCCACCATGGTGCAGGCTTTCCGTGCTGCCAATGACGTGCTGCAAGGCGCCGTGCAGGGCATCGCCGATCTGATCGTGCGTCCGGGCCTGATCAACGTCGACTTCGCCGACGTGCGTACCGTGATGTCGGAAATGGGCCTGGCGATGATGGGCACCGGCACCGCACGTGGTGATGACCGCGCCCAGGCCGCTGCCGAAGCCGCGATCCAGAACCCGCTGCTGGACGACGTGAACCTGGCCGGCGCCAATGGCGTGCTGGTCAACATCAGCGCTGGCACCGACATCACCATGAGCGAGTTCGACGAAATCGGCCGCACCGTGCATGCCTTCGCTTCGGAAGACGCCACTGTTGTGATCGGCACCGTGATCGATCCGGATCTGGGTGACGAGATCAAGGTGACCGTGGTTGCCACCGGCCTGAACCGTGCCGTTGCCAAGAACGCGCAGCGCCCGGGTGAGCGCGGCCCGATCAAGCTGGTGCGCAACGCCACCACCGGCCAGGCCGAGTTCGACGAGTACGAGAGCCCGGCCGATGCCGTGGCCAAGGCCGTGGGTCACACCATGGGCATGGGCCTGCGTCGTCCGAGCTCGGACACCGTGTCTGCTTCCACCGCGTCGGCGTCGCCGGCGGCTGCAGAGCTGCCGAATGACTACCTGGACATCCCGGCGTTCCTGCGCCGCCAGGCCGACTGATGCGGTAGCAGGGGCCATCCAGGCCCGATCAGCGCTTGCGCCGGCAACGGCGCCGCGGGTCGGACTGGTCGGCCTCTGGATGCAGAGCTGATACGTCGGGGCTGTCCACCCCGATGGAAAGACCATGTCCTTTATCGCCGGGCCAAGGCCGGCCCGGCGATATTTTCGGTACTGGACGGCAGCTGACGGGCGGTTTTTGCACCGCGAAGGGCGCGTGTTAACGCGTGTTATTCTTGTTTGTCCCCCTGGCTGCGCCTGCGCGGCCCCTCCGGCCTTACACACATGATCCAGCAACGCACTCTCAAGAACACGATCCGCGCCACCGGCGTCGGCCTGCACAGCGGTGACAAGGTCTATATGACCCTGCGCCCGGCACCGGTTGACCATGGCATCGTGTTCCGACGGGTGGACCTGGATCCGGTGGTGGAAGTCCCGGCCCGTGCCGATCTGGTCACCGAAGTCACCCTGTGCACCGGTTTGACCTGTGAAGGCGCCAAGATCCAGACCGTCGAACACCTGATGTCGGCCCTGGCCGGTCTCGGCGTGGACAACGTCATCGTCGAACTGTCTTCGGCCGAACTGCCGATCATGGACGGTTCGTCGGGTCCGTTCGTGTTCCTGCTGCAGTCGGCGGGCATCGTCGAGCAGGGCGCGGCCAAGCGTTTCCTGCGCATCCTCAAGACGGTGGAAGTGCGCGACGGCGACAAGATCGCCCGGTTCGAGCCGTACGAAGGCTACAAGCTGGGTTTCACCATCCAGTTCGACCACCCGATGATCCCGGCCAAGCAGTCGCGGGTGGAGATCGAGTTCTCCTCTGCGGCCTATATCAAGGAAATCTCGCGCGCCCGTACCTTCGGCTTCATGCGTGACCTCGAATACATGCGTGAGCGCAACCTGGGCCTGGGCGGCTCGATGGACAATGCCATCGTGCTCGACGAGTTCCGCGTATTGAATGATGACGGCCTGCGCTACACCGACGAATTCGTCCGCCACAAGATCCTGGACGCCATCGGTGACCTGTACCTGGCCGGCGGCCAGGTGCTCGGTGCCTATGAGGGTTTCAAGTCCGGCCACGCGCTCAACAACAAGCTGGTGCGTGCCTTGCTGGCTGACCAGAGTGCCTGGGAATGGGCCAGTTACGACTCGCCGGTGGCAGCGGAGCCGGTGCTGTACGGCGTCCCGGCCTACGCCTAAGTTAAATATTGGTCAGGTCGTAAGAGACACGGCCTTCACAAACTACGACTAGTCCTAATTGTCGTCATTGTGTGAACCCGATCCGGGTTCCAGTCTGAATTTAACTATTAATTAACAAAAGACTAACTCCTTCGCTGCATTCCGCGGCTAGGATTCCTGCTGCCTCCAATCCGGCCCGCAAGACGGCCAGGTGGAGACCGGGGCCGATCAGGTTCCCGGTGGCCTTCAGGATTTTGTGGATTTCACATCCTGCAGGGCTGCCAAGGCGTCGCGCAGTCCTTTATGCGTGGCTTGGCTTACTGCGGTACTGCGTTGGTCGTTACGCACTGGGGAGTGCGCGGACGCGGTCGCAGTCTTGACGGTCACCCGGGTGGCCTTCAGCCCGATGGATCGGGCCGCGTCGAGCAACTGGTCTTCGGCAAGCCTCACTTTGGCGTGCCACACCGGTGATTCGACGAGAAAAACGAGGTGTTCGCCGTCCACATTGGCCAACCGGCAACGGTTAGCCAGCGCCGGCGGCAAATGGGGGCGCAATTGCCGGTCCATCGCATCGAGCCACAGGGCCCGGCGCAGCGGATTTCCTGCTTTGTCCGCCATTGCCGCTTCCAGCGCCTGTTTGGGCGCGGAACGGGAACGAACACTGGATTTCGGCTCTGACATAAGAATTCTTCAATGACATTTAAAAAGATCGTAATCAAAACGCGTGAACAGAAGGCCAAGACGCCGTTATCACGTGTTCAGATGTTCTTCGAGGATCGTCCTCAAGCCTTGCTGGGTAGCGTACTTGGCCTGGGCTGCCTGATGGGTGTGGCGCTGAGCTTCGCCATCGGCATGGCCGGCGACGCGGCGCTGCAGTCCAAGGTCGACCACCAGCAGCAGGAACTGGCCAAGGTCCGCGCCGATGCGCAGACCCAGGTCAACGCGCTGGCTGCCCGCCTCGGCGAGCTGCAGGCG
>NZ_DAMBKV010000005.1:214038-263658 GCF_032066555.1 Stenotrophomonas sp. | reverse complement strand
CCACGAACCGGAAACCTCTAATTTAGCTTGGCATTGAAATGCGGGGAGTCGACACATGGGGTGCGCATTCTAACGCTCTGCTTGCCGATGGCGGGTTGGTTATTGCGGTGCAGCCTGCTGCAGCTCCACCGTATAGATCACACTGTCCTCGATCCGGCCGTCAACGGCGAACGCGATGGATAGCTGGTCCGGCGCAAGATCGGTGCGGTGAGTGAAACACGTGGCTACACCTTTGGTGCAACTGAAATCCCAAGCTTCACCGCCTGCAACGCGCAGATCGCCCACCGTCGTTCGGTTCGTGATCACCAATCCTTGCAAGGATAGCGGCTGACTGAAGACGTGTAGTGGTTCCAGCTCGGTGCCGGGCGCAGCGACTTCAAAGCCAGCAGCTTCGCGGTCCATATGGTTCAGGACAATGGTGACGATGGTGGCATTGGGGCTTTTGCCGTTGTCGGGGTAGACACGGATGCCAAGCTTGTCCCAAACCAGTACGGTAAGGCCGGGGCTTGGCTGGGTGCTTCGATAGTCTTGGCCCAGCGCTTGTATCCATTCGCTCATCGGTGCGCCGAGATTCATTGCGTTGCCTTGATAGACCAAACCAGTTGGCGTGGTTTCGATCAAAGGTCCTGCGCTGGCAGCTGCGGCGGTAGTTGCTGCCGCAGGAGACTGAGCACGGGAAGATCTCGCATCGCAGCCGACGAGTGCGATACCAAGCGTGGCGGCTGTGAATAGACGTCTGCCGACTTCTTGCCGCGTCACTTGACCTCGTTCTCCTTGCTGAGAATGTCTTTGTAGACGTCTGCGATGTTGTCCCGGCTGCCGTCACTGACGCAACTGTGCGCATGCGCCTGGCTAGAGCTTTGGTGGTGAACGACAGCCTGGTCCGGGCGAGCCCTGTTCAATGAGTAGATCCGCGTTTGATCGCCGTCCAGACGTTGTCCAGGTGTGCCCGAATTTGCGGCAATGCTTTGGCTACGTTCGGATCATCACGGCGTTCGCCACCGAATGGTGGGTCGCCTTCGATCTCCACGAGCGAGTCGCCGTTCACCACAAAGTGTTGCTGATCACCCTGGCGTAGATCGATACGCAGTTGCTGAGGGTCGATGCCTCCTCCGCAGAAACTGTGGGTAGCGAACGTCAGCTCTGCACGGCCATCTGCATCCAGGTCTGTTGCCTGCGTCTGCTCCAGAAAATAGCCGGCGTCAAGATCAAGGCCTTCGCATGAGATGGACTGCTCAACCTGCCAGCGCGAGGTCCATGGCGCGTCAGGGGTAGTGCGAATGAACTGTTCCGCAATCAAGGTGATATGGCCGACGGACTCTTCAGTGGCGTCCTCTTGCAGTGTTTCCTCATTGCGTGAAAGCAGAAGTAGTCCGTGACCATCTTTGTCGTCGAACGCGAGCTGCTTTACAAGCGTGCCTTTGAACATGCGCTTTAGTTGGTCCAGAGGAAAATCGGCGCGTACCTGCACCTTCGCCATGCGCTCCGGCTTCACCGCGGCTACTGCCTTTGCTTTTGAAACTTCTGCTGTGTCAACTGACGTGGGTGAACTACAGCCTGGTGTGGCGAATACCGATAGAAGCGCTACTGCCAACGCTAACAGAGCTGTGTCAGCGCGTATTGCCCCCGGCTTTTTTGGCGACGACGATGCCGAGGGCGGTGTTGAGATCAGCAGCAGCCAGTTCATCGAGCTTGGATTCCTTTAGTTCCTTCTGAGCGAAGGGCAGATAGCTTGTCGGTACGTAATAGCGCAGGGTCGCAGGGTTGAATCGGACGAAGTTGATCTGATCGCTTTGGTTCCCGCCCAATAGAACAGGCCGCTCGCGATCCATCGAATAGACGAAGCCGACGTGCGAAGTTCCTACCAGACCTATTGCGCCATACACGGGTTCGTCGATCTGGCTGAAATTGGTAGTATCTGCGGCGAAGGACCGCGCACGGTAGGGGTACGGCGAAGAAATGGGATAACCCGCGCTGCGTAGGCACCAGTTCACGAACGACGCGCACCAGGCGTTTGAGCTACCCGACAGACTGGTGAATTGCCGTCCGTAGCCTAGTTCGGAATGGAAATTCACAGTCTGGCTGATCTCGTCTTCTTTCTTTCCCGCCCACTTGCTCGCCTGGGTGTAGGCGTGTTCGATCCACGGCGCACGCGTTTGCGAAAAAGGAATGATCGCAATGGGATGGCCTTGGCCTTCCCGGCTACGGGTATCGCGCGCTTGCAAGGCCGGTGCCGGCGCGCTGCGGCTGATCGCTGACGGCGGTGTGCGGGGGCGGGTTCTGATCAACGAAGGAGGGGGTGTGGCTCGCGCGCCAGTCGCATTATCCGCAGCGCGTGTTCCGCCGGAAGTGGGCCTCGCGCCTGCCGGTAGCGTCAGCTTCTGTCCGGGACTGATCCGGTTGGCGTTCCTGATGGAGGGGTTGGCTGCCATCAAAGCCTGCACACTGGTGCCATGTTGATCGGCGATCTTGCCCATCGTGTCGCCAGACCGGACGCTGTATACGAGGGGCTGTGGCTTGGGTGGGGCCGCCGGTCCGGGGTCATTGGCGGCTGTGGTCTGCGGCTTGCCGTAGATCCAAACAACGTGGCCTGGATAGATGCGGTTGGGATTGCGGATCTGGTTGTTTGCTGTCAGCTCGCCGACGGATGTCTTGAATCGCGCCGCGATTGAAGCGAGCGTGTCGCCCGGCTGCACCACGTAGCGCAGGGGAGCACGGCTGACATCGGCAGTACGGGTAGGGTTGTGGGGTTGTGAGTTACCACCAATGGTCATCAGCTGGCGAGCAAAAATCAGCGAGGACGAGGCTTTTTGCAAGGCAAATTCGCCAATTTTTGTGCCGAGCTTGCCGGATTCGTCCAGGAACAGTTCGATCAATTCGCCTGGTTGGCGGGTAACGAAAGTCGGGAGTACACCATTCTGGTTGGTAGAAGCCTTTCTCTCACCCGTGGCGCTGCTGCGAACGATAACGGGGATAGCAGGCAATGGCCTGGCACCGTCTGACAACGTGACCTGAGTGGCGTGAACGATGCGCTCTTTGCGCGAATCAGCATTGGCATTGAAGCCCTCATACTGCTCCATGGCGCCGACCATGCCGTTGAACTGCTCCGGCGTCATATCTTTGATGACGGTGTCGTCAGTAGCACCAGAGCGGTTCCGGACAAACGCCAGGTAGGCAGCAGTATCGTTCTCGTCCTCTGGTGCGTAGACATGCATGGCATCGTGCAATGTCATTTCGTTGTACTTGCGCCGCAGCAAGGCTCGCTTCTCATCCCGTCCGTCTTCAGCAGTCGGAAAGATGGCGAATTTCCCACTTTTGGTGTCGGCCTCGCCGATCATTTTCTGGTACTTGCCGCCGGGCCGCAGGTTGCCTGGATTGTTCAGTAACCAAGCCAGCGTGCCGCCACTGCGGATGAGCTTGTCGCCGGTGTCGGCGGTGAACTCCACGGTCCGAGTTTCCCTGTCGAAAGTTGCGCTGATATAGGTGGTCATCCGGTATCCGCCTATCGATTGGAAATTCTGGTCAACGCCTGCGTGACATTCACGCCCTTTGGAAGCAGTCGGGTGGTGTCGAGCACCCACACCCAGCGTTCTTCATCTGGTTGCTGCTTGAGCAGATAGCGGTACATCTCAACAGTGCTGTCTTCGTCGTACGGCGTTGTCTTGAACTTCAATTGTGCGACGTACAAGGCAACGTCATTTGACTCAACGACTACGCGCGCGTCGCGCAACGGAAAGTCTGCGGTAGCAGTGACTTTGACAAGGAATTCGGTAGGGGGTGCTTCGGAGCTTGGTAGCAGTGGCAGCTGATTCCACACCGCACCATCGGACGCAGGGTGATACTGGAAAGTGTAGACGTGAAAGCTGTGGGCATTGAAATGGCTGACGTAGCCAGAGTTGACGCGCAGGGTGCCTTGGGAGGTTCTGATGTCGGTGTTGCCGGAGGCGTACTGTTGCGCTTGGGCGGCCGGTACCCAGCTCAGGCACAGAAGCATGAGGAGCGAAAATATCTTCATGTGGATGCCGGAGATTCGTTGAGGAGTTCGAGGATCTGCTCTGAAGTGAGCGAGCCGGTGGGTGGGTCGCTTGGCTGGCCAAGGAATGGATCTACGCCTTCGAAGTCAGGGTTGTCACCGTCATTCTCTGGCGGCAAACCTGCACTGGAAGCAATTTTGTCCCAACTATCCTCGCCAACCTGCAATGTCAAAGGGCGACCCAGACCGTCGGCCATGACGCGTGGCAGGCGGCCATCCTCGCCAACGGTGCCGCTGGTAACTTCTTTGCCATCGGCATCGTTGATGCGGAACGGTTTGCCTTTCCAGCCCAGGTCCGCGGCCAACGCATCACTGCCTTCCAGAGCGAAACGTAGGCTTTCCTTGAACGCGAAAAGGCCGGCGGGAAGTGCCGGCAAGGCCGGTGCATCGCTGCTGCCGCCCAGGAATGGATGCTCGCCCGCCTTGACCTTGAACTCCCCAGGGCAGCTGAAGGTGATATCGCCACCTTCCAGGGTGATTGCGCTGCTGCCTGCCTGCAGGACCACCTTGCTCTTGGCGAGTACATCGATGCGCTGGTCGGTGGCGGTGATGGTAATGGCCTGGTCGGCCAGCAGTTCCAGTTCGCCGTCGTTGGCCTGCAGGCTGACGGGGCCGTTGGCAGCAATCAACCGCACCGGGCCGGCTTGCGCGAACAGCGAAACCTGGCCGCCGGAGACCGCAGCGATGGTTTCCCCGCTGCTGGCGTGCAGGTCTTGTTGTACGGTCAATTGCAGGTTCTGCCCGGCGAACGCAATCGCGCTTGCGGGTGTCGTCCAGGCAATGTGATTTGGTGCTTCAGCGAGCAATAGCGGCTTGGCAAAGCGCTCAACCGCTTGCTCACCGGGTGTACGGCCATCGCTGGGCTTGAACTGGGACTGGCCATTCACTACGCCTTGGAAGCGGCCGTCCACGCTGGGATCGATCTGCTCGCGCAACTGACCAGTGTGCTGCCACGCGTTGAGGCCCGGGACCTGCTGTTGCTGCAGTGTCTGCTGCATCTGCTCCAGGCTGCGTTCGGCACCCCTGAGCTGGGCAATGACCTCGGCATTGTCCATCACCGTTGACGCTGCGCGCTCCTGGGTACTGGCGGACAACAGCAAGCCCTCGGCTGCATGCACATTGCCCCAGCCCTGCGTCGCCAGTTCAAAACCTTCGCCACGCAATGCGCCGCGCTCCGTGTTCTGATGTTGGATCAGGTAGCCCAGTTCAAGCCGGCTGTCGGCAAGTGAACTGTGCAGGCGTGTGCGTAGCTGGCCGGGGGTGTCGTCGATCAGCCACTGCTGGCTCCCGCTGCCATCGTGCGCTTGTGTATGCAGCCCGCTGAGTACACCTGGATGCTTTGCGTTGTCGTCAATGCCGCCGCCAAAGGGAGGCGCAACATTGCCGTTGTACAACTGGCCGGTGATGCGCGGCTGATCGATGTCGCCGTGCAGGAATTCCACCAGTACTTCGCTGCCGATGCGGGGAAGAAAGGCGGTACCCCAGTTGGGGCCGGCAATCCATTCGGCGACGGACACCCAGCTGCCGCTGGATTGGTCGCCGGGCGCGTGGCCGGCTTGGGCGCTGCCGGTTTCGCTCAATCCGCCGGCGTTCGGGGCGCTGCCACGCTGCCAGCCGAACTGGACGCGCACCTGGTGTTCGCGGTTGGGAGTGAGTGCAGCATCAGCGATGCCAACCACGCGGGCGGTCTGCGGGCCGTGCAGGGTAGGGCGGTCATGCGGTAGCGCACGCACCGGCACACTGGCCGCGGTCGCGATGAAGTTGTTGCGATAGCTGCCGCGCTCCAGGGCGGTATCGCCAAGCAGCTCGGCAATGCCGCTTTCCAGGTTGTTCACGGCGGCGTGGGCGACGACCAGCACCTGGAACTGGCTGCCCTCATGTTGCGGGTGCTGGGTCAGGTTGAAACGTGCGCCCGCCGCCATGCGGCGTTCGCTGCTGCTGCCGTTATGCAGCAGTTGGGCAACCTGCAACGCGTCCAGTCGCGCCTGGGCCTCGTTCTGCGCCCAGGTGGACTCGTTGAAGCGGCCAGCCCGCGGCTGCACATACACTTCCAGCGGCGGAACGTCACCGCTTTGTGCGTTGGCTTGCCCTGCAATCGCGTTGAGTTTGTCGGCATGCCAACTGGCAACGGTACTGCTGTTGGGAACCAGCTGTTGCTGCTCGCTGAAGCCGGTTATGCCGTCACTGGATTCGCTGGCGGCAATGCGATGAAAGCGGATGTTGCCGAGGTCAGGCAATTCGGCCTGAGGCTCAAACACCACGAAGGTATGTGCGCCATCGCCGTCCTGGGTTTGCTCGATGCGCCAGGCCAAGCCAGTTTCAGCCAATAGCCGACTGATGAATTCCCAATCGCTCTCGCGGTATTGCGTGGTGATCGGGCGCTGTGGCAAGGCGGCTTCGATATCGAAGCGATAGGACGCCTGTGGGTAATCATCAAAAATCTGCCCGCAGATCGCGCGTACATCCAGGTCCTGGAAGATCACCGCGTTGCGGCGCAAGCGTAGCAGTGCCGTCCACGGTTCGAGCGTGAGCTGGTAGCGGGCAAGGCCACCGTCGCTGCCCAGCTGCGCCACGTCGGTACACAAGCCGTGCCACTGTCGCGGCGACCCGTCCGGCAGCTGAAGCTGCAGGGTCAGTGGCTGTTCCAGCCAACCATCTGTCTCCAGGTACGCGTCGGTGCAGAGGCAGTCGATCTGCAGCCGCGTGACGCCGCACAGGGCCTCCTGGCCCTCGAAGCGCTCAACCACCAGGCCCTCATGCGGGGCCTGCAGTTTGATCAGACGATTCTGGTGTGACAGCGCGGCGAGCGCGGCAGACAACGAGGAGCTCGGGATGTCCATATCGACAGGCTCATGGCAAGGTGATCGTGATGTGTGCAGTGCGCTCGGGCATTTGCACGACGTTGTTGTAGGCCGCCAACTGCTGGCGGGTATCGTGACCCATGTAGGTGCGCAGGCCGATGAAGGCCAGCACGCCGAAGCAACCAACAACTGCGGCTGGCAACCACAACGGGATGACCCGGCGCAGCTGGTTCCGGATATTGTCCGGTGGCAATGCATGCGGGGCGAAGCCGTGGCGTTTGCCCTTGAGGTAGACGATCTCATCGCCAAGTCGCGCGGTGAGATAACCGAGCTTCTCTGTACCTTCCAGGCGATACTTGCCTTCGAAGCCCATCAGCAGGCAGTAGTGGTACACCTCCAGTGACGGCAGGCGTGGACCACCCTGGCGGCGCAACTCCTCAAGCTTGTCGAAGAAATGCTCGCCGGCAAGATGCTCGCCGAACATGCGCAACTGCAGCGGGCTGCGTTCCCATACTTCATGCAGTGGCGAAGGCTGGGAGAGGATGGCTTCGTCCACCGCAGCGCAGAACGCATACTTGGAGGCATATACGTCCTCTGCTGCGATCCCAAGGCGCATTGCATTGCGTTCGACGCCGTCGAGGAACTTCTGCACGGTCTGCACGAAGCCCTCGGCGTCGTTGGGCAACTGCCCGCGCTTCAGTAACAACAGCAGGTAGAAACCATCGGACATCAGATCCTGCAGGCTTTGCGGAGCCGCCGTGATCGGAGTGCTGTTGGCCATGGCCGCATTGCCGGTCAGTGACGGCATCGGGCCCGGGGTGGGAGGCAGGTGTGAATTCATCAGGTGGTCACCGCAACGAGTTCCAGTTTCAGGTCGGCAATGCCGGCCGGGACGTAGATCATCAGCGACTGCGATTTGAGCATGCGCTCGTACAGCGCGCCGCGCGGATCAATTTCGAAATAGTGACTGCCAGGCCGTACCGGAATAGCGGCCGGTACCTGCGCGGCGTGGGTGAGCTTCACGCCGGGCAGCGCAGAAAGAACGCATTTCTCCACATCATCCGGTGCGCCGATCTTGAAGCGGATCGGGACGGTCTGGATGAGGTCCTGCGCCGGCATGGAAGCCGACACGGACAGATAGAACGACGCTTCGCCGTCGATGCGCTGCGAATCGAGCCGGCCAAGATGATAGGACGGCTTGATCTCGTTCAGCGCGATCTTGAAATAACGCGTGGAGATCACCGTCTCAAGCAGGGCGCGTACGATTTCCAGCAGCTTGCGGAACGAGGCTTCCGGCTGGTCGTGGCGATACACCGGAAGATCGTTCAACTGATAGGTGTTGGAGAAGGTGAGCAGGGCGCCGGCCATGCGCAGCAATTCCTGGTGCAGGCGCTCCGGGTGCAGCTGCGGGTGATGCAGCAGATGCGCCAGGGCACTGAACGACGAGTTGATCGTATGCAGCAGCCAGAACGAGGCGATATCGCCTGAGCGGAATTCGATGATGTTCTGCGAGGTCTGCCGATGCAGGCCGTACAGCGCATCCACCTTGGCCTGCAACGCATCCAGCACCGAGCGCAGCTCGCGATGCAGGAAGGGGGAGGCCTGCAGCTGTGCGCACGGCGGGATGAATTCATCATCAAGCTCGAAGCCGCCGCTTGACGTGCGGCGCACGCGTGCAACCGGTACGGTGGTGTAGGCGTCCTTGGGCTGATCGTCGGTGAGCAGCTTCACCGCCTTGCTGAGGTAAGCCAGCTCAGCCTCGGCCGCATCGGTGAACAAGTCATCCGAAACCCGGTTGGCTTGCCGGTAACGCGCGAGCACACTGCCCTCGGCGTCGGCGCAATTGCGACCATCATCACGCAACAGCGGTAATGCGAGATACACAATCGTCGCCTGTACCCCCGCTGGCAGGTCCTGCAGCGACACAGCGTCGGGCAGGCTGTCATGCACCGGCGCGTCGTAGCTCTCACCGTCGGGGAACACTGCGGACAGGTCCAGCGGTCGCAAGGTTCCACCGGTCAACGCATGCGGATCGAAACGTACACGCCTTGTGCCCCAGGCATAGGGGTGCAGCGTCTGGGACAGGTCCTGCAGACGTGCCTCGTGATAGGCGTCCTGACGCTGGAAGTGCTGTGGGCGCAGGAACAAACCTTCACCCCATAAAACCTTCGACATCCTGCTTACGTAAGCCACATTTCAATCCTTGGAAATCCTGTCGGCGCGTTGCATCCAGCATGCTGCTCAAGCCGCTTGATTCGCGTTGTTGGCAGCTTTGCAGCGTGATGTGAAAACTCCATTCACATCATGATTTTCATCACAGCTTGTGGTGCGAACGCAAAAGATACTAGCGCATGCCTGCGCTGCAATGTTGAGGTTGCCGCAAAAATGCGTGCTGTTCAGCGGGCGCCGGCACAACGCACCGAGGCCAAACTGCCGGGGTCCCCGGAGATGCGTGAGCTCAACGCACTGCTATCGGTAGTGAGTGCGCAGGCGTGGACACCAATGGTTATGCCATCGCTGGGCAGGTTCTTCGTGCGCGCGTCAAAGGCCATGCGCCAACGGTTCTCGGCCGGGGAGCGAAAAAGCGCAACGACGCCAATCACAGCGGTGCCATCGCTTAGTTGTTCGGACAATTCCTGCCGTACACCCGGTGTCAGTACTACTTCGTTGACCGATAGCAGATCCGCTCCCAGTGCGGCCTGTTCGCCGGCCTGGTCGAGGAATGCATTGAAGGTGGCCTGCTCGAAACGCTGTGCACTGCGCAGGTGATAGATCTTGAGAACCGCAGCGCTGGCGCGCTTGTCATTGCCTGCATTGAGATTGGTCCCGGCGTAGATTTTCAGCGGAACTACCGGAGGTTTCTCAGGCTTGGCTTCACGCAGGCCAACTGCTTGCAGTGTACTGTCCATGGCCTTGCCCAGTTTGCTGCCGGAAGCACAGCCACCTAACCCGATGGTGCTAACAAGGATGAAAGTTGGGAGTGAAACCACACGCAAAAGTTTGCTCATGTACGCATTCATTTAGTGATGGGCGCCAAGAAAACAACGGGTGAACGATGACATCTGGTTGCGAGTGCAACACGGCGATGTGAAGGAAATGTTCAGAACAAACAGATCGCGATTTCGAAAATGACTATACCGGCGCGCATTCCCGAATGTACACTGCCGCCGCTGGGACTGGATTCCCGCGAGTTGTATCGGCGGAAATGCGGCTCCCTTTAGGAACTTATTTCGACGAAGGAATCACTATGGATGTGAAGGTGTTTGGGGCGGCAACACGTCGTTCGATTTTGGCGTTGGCACTGGTGTCGGGGTTGGGCGCATGTGCATCCACGCCGAAGAAGGCAGCACAAGTTCCTTTCGATGTAACGCTGGCCAATGCCGAGGCGCAGGTGTCGACGGCAGGTGCCGATGCAGCGATCAGCGCATTTGAGCTCGCTGCGAAAGCCGATCCCACGCGCAAGGAGCCGTGGGTACGTATCGCCCAGCTGCAGTTCGACCAGAACCGCTATGCACGCGCGATCGTGGCAGCGGAAGAAGTGCTGCAACGCGATCCCGATGATCTTGTCGCCGACGGCGTGCTGACTGTCGCCGGCTTCCGTATCGCCAATGAGTCGTTGCAGCGCCTGGATGGGCGCGGCGCGCTGGCCTCGGAAACCGCACAGCGCGAAGCACAGACCCTGGTCACAACGCTGCGCTCCACCATGGGCGACGCCATTCTTGAAACCGGCAAGCCGAAGCCGCGCGCCACGCGACAGGCTACGCGTTCCACCGCCGCCGGGCGCCGCGCTACGCCGCCGGCAGCTGCCCAGCCTGCACCGGCGCGTCCGGCACGCGACAACGGCGCCGATCCCTTCCAGAACATTGGCAATTAAGCCGGATCAACAGGACCAGTCAGGAGACACCCATGGCCAAGAAGGACAGCGTTCAAAAGCGGCTACAGAAGATCCGGCCGCCGCGCGTGCAGCTTACTTATGACGTAGAGAAGGGCGACGCGATCGAGCAGAAAGAGCTGCCGTTTGTGGTTGGTGTGATGGGTGACTTCAGTGGCACGCCGGAAAACCCGCTCCCCAAGGTCAAGGATCGCAAGTTCGTCAACGTCGACCTCGACAACTTCGACGAAGTGATGGAAGCCGCCGGTCCGCGCGCGGTCTATCGCGTGCCGAACAAGATCAGCGAGAGCGGCGGCGAGTTCGGCGTGGAGTTGAAGTTCAACTCGATCGAGGATTTCCGCCCTGAATCCGTGGTCCAGCAGATCGATCCGCTGCGCCGCCTGCTGGAGTCGCGCACCAAGCTGGCCGATCTGCGCAACAAGTTGGCGGGCAATGAAAAGCTCGAGGACCTGTTGACGGATGTGCTCAACAACACCGAGCAACTCAAGAAGCTCGGCGCGGCGAAGGAGGAATAAGCGATGGCATCTGAAGCCACACAGCTGGCCGCGCAGGAAGCGGTCACCGAAGAGATCGATCTTCTCGACCAGATCGTTGAAAAGAGCAAGGTTGCCAAGTCGCGCACGGAGCACGAGCGTGCCAAGGACATCATCTCCGCGCTGGCGCAGGAGGTCATGGACGGCACGGTGGTGGTGTCGGACAACCTCAACCTGACCCTTGATGCGCGCATCGCCGAGATCGACCGGATCATTTCCGAGCAGCTCAGCGCGGTGATGCATGCCCAGGAATTCCAGGCGCTGGAAGGCAGCTGGCGCGGCCTGCACTACCTGTGCTCGCAGACCTCCACTGGGCCGAACATGAAGATCAAGGTCTTCAATTCGCCGAAGAAGGACCTGGTCAAGGACTTCAAGTCCGCGATTGATTTCGACCAGAGCGCACTGTTCAAGAAGGTCTACGAAGAAGAGTTCGGCACCTTCGGTGGTGCGCCGTTCGGCGCGCTGATCGGCGACTATTACCTCGGTCGTCAGCCGGAAGACATGTACTTCATCGAGCAGATGTCGCATGTGGCTGCTGCCGCACACGCGCCGTTCCTGTCTGCTGCCAGCGAAGGCATGTTCGGTCTGGAGTCGTTTACTGACCTGGGCAAGCCACGCGACCTGGCCAAGGTGTTCGACACGGTTGAGTACGCCAAGTGGAAGTCGTTCCGCGAGAGCGAGGACAGCCGCTACGTCGGCCTGACGCTGCCGCGTTTCCTCGGCCGCCTGCCGTACAACCCCAAGGATGGCACCACGGTCGAGGGCTTCAACTTCGTCGAGGAGATCGAAGCCGCGGATCACAGCAAGTTCCTGTGGTGCAACACCGCCTATGCGGCGGGTGCACGCCTTACCCAGGCGTTCGAAAGCTACGGCTGGTGTGCTGCGATTCGTGGCGTTGAAGGTGGTGGTCTGGTCGAGGATCTGCCGACCCACACCTTCCGTACCGATGACGGTGAGGTGGCGCTGAAGTGCCCGACCGAAGTGGCCATCACCGATCGTCGTGAGAAAGAGCTCAGCGACCTCGGCTTCATGCCGCTTGTTCACTGTAAAAATACCGACTACGCCGCATTTTTTGGCGCGCAGTCGGCACAGAAGCCGAAGAAGTACAACACCGATTCGGCCAATGCCAACGCGATCCTGTCTGCGCAGCTGCAGTACATTTTCGCGGTTTCGCGCATCGCTCACTACCTCAAGGCGATGATGCGCGAAAAGATCGGCAGCTTTGCCTCCGCGGGCAACGTCGAGGAATTCCTGAATCGTTGGATCGCCCAGTACGTATTGCTGGACGACAACGCCAGCCAGGAAGCCAAGGCGCAGTTCCCGTTGCGCGAAGCGTCTGTGCAGGTTTCGGAAGTGCCGGGCAAGCCCGGTGTCTACCGCGCGGTGGCCTTTATCAGGCCGCATTTCCAGCTCGATGAGCTGTCTGTTTCGTTGCGACTGGTCGCCGAATTGCCGGCGTCCGCGAAAAAGTCGTGATGTTTTGATGTTGCTGTAGCGTCGGGTAGGGACCTCGGTCCCTTCCTCGCGGTGGCGCACATTTCTAGAGGGCGAAGCCCCCCTCAACCGCCAGGCCCCCGCCTGGCAAACAATCTCACGGAAGAACGGAATTTAGGAGACCAGATATGCAGCACGCTTTTCTTTCCATTGACACCATCAAGGGTGAGTCGCACGACGACAAGCACAAGGATTGGATTGAAATCCAGTCTTTCTCGCAGGACCTGCTGCAGCCGCGTTCGGCGACTGCTTCCACCTCCGGTGGTACCACGGCAGCCCGCGTGAACCTGTCGCCGATCGAAATCATCAAGTCGATCGACCTCGCATCCACGGCACTTAACCAGGCCGCTGCAAACGGCACCACCTTCCCCAAGGCACGCGTTGAGTTCATGCGCGCTGACAAGGACGGCAACGCGATCAATTACTACCTGGTCGAGCTGCTGAACGTGCTGGTACACCGCGTCACCACTACGGTTGACAAGGAAGGTATGCCGCAGGAAGTGGTGCAGTTGAGCTTTGGTGCCATCAAGTGGACTTACCAGCAGCAGAAGCCGGAAGGCGGCGTTGGTGGCAAGACCGTGGCGCAGTGGAGCGCAACCAAGAACATCCCGAACTACACCGTTTGATGATGTGTTCTGCGATGGCGCGTCATGCGCCATCGCAGTCTCAATCCCGGCAAGGCCAGGAAAGGCCCTGCAGTTGCATCGCTGCCGTAACGCACGGATGCCCAGCTACCGGAAACAACGATGAAGGGACTCGAACCCAGCCTGTTGGAAAAACTGTTTGACGATAATCCGCGCAGTGCGGGTGCCGGGCCGATCTTCAAGTCCGTATCGCTGGAACAGTACAAGGAATCCATCGCACGAGACCTGGAGGGGCTGCTGAACTCGCGCGCCGCATTCCAGGAGAGCGATATGGCCGAGTTCCCCAATTGCCGCCAGTCGCTGCTGACCTATGGGCTGGGCGATTTCTCGGCAATGAGCCTGGCCAACGCCTACGACCGCTCCGCCATTTGTCGCTCGCTGGAGCAGGCCGTTGGCCGTCATGAGCGCCGCTTGAAGAATGTCAGTGTGCAGCTCGATGCTGGCAAGCAGTTCGCCGGCGGGCTGCATTTCACCATTCATGCGCTGCTGGACCTCGAGCCTGCGCGTGAACCGGTAAGTTTCGACGCAATGCTGCAGCCGTCCACATTGCAGTATCAGGTCACCCGCGCCCGTCGCACGCAACAGGCGCTCTGATGCAGGATCTGCTGCCCTTTTATGAGCGTGAACTCGCCTACCTGCGTCGCTACGGGCGCGAGTTCGCCGAGCGTTATCCCAAGATCGCCGGTCGCCTGCAGTTGTCTGCCGATGGCAGCCAGGATCCGCATGTCGAACGCCTGATCGAGGCCTTCGCGCTGCTGACCGCGCGCGTGTCCAAGCGTATCGACGACGACTACCCGGAGTTCACCGATGCGCTGCTGGACGTGCTTTACCCGCACTACCTGCGACCATTCCCGGCCTGCTCGATTGCCTACTTCGACATGGAAGGGGTGGCGTCCAAGCTGAGCGCGCCGGTGCGGATTCCACGTGGTACGTCGTTGCAGAGCAGGGCGGTTCGCGGTGTGCCCTGTGATTTCCGCACCAGCTATGACGTTGTGCTTGCGCCGATCAGCATTGCCTCCGTTGCGTATCGCGCGGTGGCCGATGCACCCATGGCAACGGCGTTGCCGGCGGGGAGCGGTGCGCAGATTTCGCTGGGATTCCAGCTGCTGTCCGATCAGCTTGGCTTCGGCCAGCTGGGCACCGACAAGCTGCGCTTGTTCCTCGATGGCGAGCCGTCGGTACGCGCAGCCTTGCGTGATGCCTTGCTGCTCGGTGTAAAAGCGGCCTATGTTGAATCCGATGGTGATGGGCGTTGGCGTCGTCTGGAATCCGTGCCGATCACCCCGGTGGGCTTTGCTGACAGCGAGGCATTGATCGACTTCCCGGCCCGTTCGCATCCCGCCTATCGACTGCTCACCGAATTGTTCGGTTACCCGGAAAAGTTCGGCTTCGTTGACCTTGATCTTGCCACCAGCAGTGTTGGCGCCAGCCGTCGCTTCACCTTGCACCTGATCCTGCCGGCGGGCCAACAGGAACGCGCCAATGCAATGGTGCTGGAAGACATAGGCCTGCATAACGTGCGGCTGGGCTGCACGCCCATTGTCAACCTGTTCAAGATCAATGGTGAGCCTATCCGGGTCACCCATCGCACGGTGAATTATCCTGTCCTGGCGGACGCGCGCCGCGCATTTGCCTACGAAGTGCATTCCATCGATTCGGTGCACCGTATCCGCCAGACGCCACAAGGGGAGGCGATTCACGAATTCCGGCCGTTCTATTCGCTGCATCATGGCGAGGACCCGGACCGCACCGGCCAATACTGGGTGGCCCGCCGTGACGAGAACATCGCGCGCGAGAGCCCGGGCTTCGAGATGGAGATCAGCTTCGTTGACCTGTCCTTTAATCCGGTGTTGCCGCAGACCGATACCGTCAGTCTTGAGCTGACCTGCAGCAATCGTGATCTGCCGCATCAGCTTGCCCATGGCGTGACCGGCGGTGATCTGAGCATCGAGGGAGGCAGCACGGCCAAGGCGATCACCCTGCTGCGCAAGCCGACCCGACCGCTGCGTTTCCGTCACGGCCGCAGTGCGCAATGGCGGTTGATATCGCACCTCTCGCTGAACCAGTTGTCGCTGAGTGGAAGCGGGCTGGCCGCGCTCAAGGAGATGCTGCGTTTGTACGATTTGTCCGGCAGCAATGTGTCCGCGCGGCAGGTGGATGGCATCCTCGCGCTGGAGCAGGTGCCGGCAACGACCTGGATGTCCGGTCGCCAGTTCGCCTCCGTCGTGCGTGGCCTGGAGATTCGCCTGACCATCAACGAGGCCCATTTCGTCGGTACCGGCGTGGCCGCGTTCGCGCAGGTGATGGATCATTTCTTCGCACTGTATGTGCACGCCAATAGTTTCACCCGACTGGTGCTGATTTCCGGCGACAGCGGGGAGGAGATCGTCCGATGCCAAGCGCGCAGCGGCGAATCGATCCTGGCGTAGCGCAGCAGCTGCTCGCCCAGCCGCACCGCTTCGAATTTTTCCAGGCGGTGCGGTTGCTTGAGCAGGTGTTCGAGCGGCAAGGCGTCAAGTCGGGCCAGGCCATCCCGATGCGGGTGCGCTTCCGCAACAACCTGTCGCTGGGTTTCCCGGCTACCGAGTTGTCAGCTGACGGAGAGGTGTACTCGCTGGCCGGCGATCGCCTGCAGGAGCCCGGGGCCATTGACCAGGCCTTGTCCGCCGAGACCCTGGGCGAGGTGCACCTGACCCCGCAGTTCATGGGCTTGCTGGGTACGGCCGGTGCACTTCCGCTGCATTACACCGAGACCCTGCAGGTTCGCGAGCTGTATGAGCGCGACCGTACCGCGCGCGCGTTCCTGGATATCTTTTCAACCCGTGCCGTAGCGCTGCACTACGCGGCGTGGAAGAAGCATCGGCTGGCGCTGCAGTACGAGCTGGATCGACGTGAGCGCTTCCTGCCGTTGGTGCTGTCGCTGCTCGGCATGGGCATGCATGAGTTGCGCGACCGCCTGCATGACGGCGAAGGCGACATCTTCGATCAGGCCGTGGCGTACTACGCCGGTGCGATCCGGCAGCGGCCGGTATCGGCGGCGCTGATGCAGCGCGTGCTTTCCGACTATTTCCAGGTTCCGCTTGAAGTGGAGCAGTTTGTCGGTGCCTGGTACCGCGTGCCGGCGGGACAGGCGACCCGACTGGGACAAGCCAACGCCGTGCTTGGCGCGAGTGCGCTGGCGGGTGATCGTGTCTGGCAGCGTGATCTGCGCCTGCGGCTGCGCATAGGCCCGCTTTCAAAGAAAGCGTTTGATGACTTCCTGCCCGGTGGCAATGCGGCCTTGGCCTTGGCCAAGTGGTTGGCCTTGCTGACCGGCGGGACGCTTGAGTATGAGGTGCGGCTGGTGCTGCGTGCCGAGGATGTCCAAGGCAGCGCACTGGGAAATGGCGCGCGCTTGGGTTGGGACAGCTATATGTGCACACGTGGGCAATCTGCCTCCCGCGATGACACCACCTATGGCATCCATACATTGCAATGACGAGGCGCCGGTGGCGACAACGCTGCCGGTATTTGAACGGTTTCAGCAGGGAGTGCGTGGTTCCGCATGAGCATCAACCTCAAAACACTTATCAGCAAGTTGGACGACACCTGCCGCCAGGCTACCCAGCGCGCAGCCAATCTGTGCATGGCGCGTGGCAACTATGAGGTGGACCTGGAGCACCTGTTCCTGGCCCTGCTGGAGCAGCCCAAGAGTGACTTCGTGCTGATCGCGCAGCGCAGCGGTATTTCCCCAGAGTCGCTTGAACGTGACCTCAGTGATGAAATCAGCCAGTTCAAGACCGGCAATACCCGCACCCCGGTGTTCTCACAGCATCTGCCTGCCTTGTTTGAGCACGCCTGGTTGATTGCCTCGCTGGATTCGGAAACCACCCGCATCCGCAGCGGCCACCTGCTGCTGGCGCTGCTGACCGAGCCGGATCTGTCGCAACTGGCGTACCGCGGCTCCAAATTGTTTGTGCGCTTCAAGCGTGAAGAGCTCAAGCATGATTTCGCCAAGCTGACCGAGGGCTCGCAGGAAGCACAGACTGTACGCTTCGCTGACGCCGCTGCTTCGGGCGGGGCTGATGACGGTGCTGACGCGGTACCCGGTGAGGTCAAGGGGGGCTTGTCCAAGACGCCGGCGCTGGATCAGTTCACCACCAATCTCACCCAGCGTGCACGCGATGGCAAGATCGACCCGGTTGTCGGTCGCGACGCCGAAATCCGCCAGGTGGTCGACATCCTGATGCGCCGTCGCCAGAACAACCCCATCCTCACGGGTGAGGCGGGCGTGGGCAAGACCGCGGTTGTGGAAGGCCTGGCCCGCCGCATTGCCGAGAAGGATGTGCCTGAGGTGTTGCAGGGTGTTGAACTGCATACCCTGGACATGGGCCTGTTGCAGGCCGGTGCCAGCGTCAAGGGTGAGTTCGAGAACCGCCTGAAGAACGTGATCGACGAGGTCAAGAAGAGCCCGCATCCGATCATCCTGTTCATCGATGAAGCCCATACGATGATTGGTGCTGGCGGCTCGGCGGGCCAGAACGACGCTGCCAACCTGCTCAAGCCGGCATTGGCGCGCGGCGAGCTGCGCACCATCGCAGCGACGACCTGGAGTGAGTACAAGAAGTACTTTGAGAAGGACGCTGCCCTGGCGCGTCGTTTCCAGGTTGTGAAGGTGGAAGAGCCCAGCGAAGTGCTGGCCGCTGCGATGTTGCGCGGCATGGTCGGCCTGATGGAGGCCCATTTCGGTATCCGTGTGCTGGATGAAGCGGTCACCGAGGCGGTGCGTCTGTCACATCGCTACATCAGTGGCCGCCAGCTGCCGGACAAGGCGGTCAGCGTGCTGGACACCGCCTGCGCCAAGGTCGCCCTTGGGCAAAGCGCGACGCCGGCCATCATCGAAGACACGCGCAAGCATCTGGATCGGCTTGAGGCCGAACTGGTTGCCCTGCAGCGCGAGACCGCAGGTGGCAGCACCCAGCATGAAGAGCGCCTTGCCGAACTGAAGGCGCAGCAGATCGAGGCGCAGGCGGTGCTTGCCAGCAATGAGCAGCGCCTGGGCGTCGAGCGCGAGCTCGCCGGACGGGTGGCTGCTTTGCGCCAGCAGCTTGAACAAGGGCAGGCGGGCGAGGGTGAGGCGGATGCCTCGGCGGAGGGGCAGGCCGATGTGGCGGTCGCCAAGGCCACCGGCAAGCGCAGCAAGGCTGCCGGCCGCGAGCTGTCACCACAACATGCAGAACTCGCCAAGCTGCAGGCGGAGCTGCGTGAGCTGCAGGGCGAGACTCCGATGGTGCCATTGCAGGTGGATGGCACCGTGGTCGCAGAAATCGTGTCGGCATGGACCGGCGTGCCGCTGGGCCGCATGGTCAAGGACGAAATCCGCACCATCCGCTCGCTTGGCGCCCTGCTGGAAGAGCGGGTCATCGGCCAGGACCACGCACTCGATGCCATCGCCCAGCGTGTGCGTACCGCGACCGCGAAGTTGGAAGACCCGAACAAGCCACGCGGCGTGTTCATGTTTGTCGGCCCCTCCGGCGTCGGCAAGACGGAGACCGCACTGGCGCTGGCCGACATCCTCTACGGCGGTGAGCGCAAACTGATCACCATCAACATGAGCGAGTACCAGGAAGCGCACAGCGTATCCGGCCTGAAGGGCTCGCCGCCGGGCTATGTGGGCTATGGTGAGGGCGGGGTACTGACCGAGGCCGTGCGCCGTAATCCGTACAGCGTGGTGTTGCTCGACGAGGTGGAAAAAGCCCATCCGGATGTGCTGGAAATGTTCTTCCAGGTGTTCGACAAGGGCATGATGGATGATGCCGAGGGGCGCGAGATCGACTTCCGCAATACCTTGATCATCCTCACCTCCAATATCGGTTCCTCGCAGATCATGCAGTCCTGCCTGAACAAACCGGCTGAAGAGATTCCCGACGCCGAAGCGCTGGGCGAGGCACTGCGGCCCATCCTGATGCGCACGTTCAAGCCTGCCTTCCTGGGCCGTATGAAAGTCGTGCCGTACTACCCGATCAGCGACGACGTGCTGGCGCGCATCATCACGCTCAAGCTCGGCCGCATCCGCGACCGCGTCAGCGCCAACCACAAGGCCAGCTTCAGTTGGGACGAAGGCCTGGTGGAGGCCGTATTGGCACGCTGCACCGAGGTGGACTCGGGTGCACGCAATGTCGACCACATTCTCAACGGCACCCTGTTGCCGGAAATTGCAGAGAACGTGTTGACGGCCATGGCCGAAGGCACGCGCATCAACAGCATCAAGGTCAGCGCCGGCAAGAAGGGCGACTTCAAGTACAAAGTTTCTTGATTACGGACGAAGGAGAACAGCATGGATTTTTTCGGATTTGACCGCCAGGCAGCACTGAACCACTGCGACAGCCTGGAGCTGGGCCTGGGACGCGACCTCGACCGCGTGCGCGCATGGAACCGCCTGCGCCCGGAGCACATCATCGAACTGCTGGATAGCGCGGTGCCGGCGGCACGCCAGGACGCCCGTAATGTGGCTGGCCAGATCAGCCGCGGCTCCTGGCGTATCCATATGGATAGCGCCCCGGTGGGTAAGCCGCAGTTGGTGAGCAACATGCGCGAAGTGCTTGTTTCCGCGGGTGGACGTGACTATCGCCTGCAGATCAGCGAAGGCGTACGCCTGCGTCTTGAGGAAATCGTGCAGAGCGCTTGATGCACCCGCAACAAGCTCGTTCCAGCGCCGGCGGGCGCTGGAATGAGTGGCGACAAATGGATGTACCCAACCGTTTTCAGTCCGGGGCGTAGCGCGCACTACACTCCATGAAGGCAGATCACCACCATGGATTTGGTAAACAATGTATTGGCGGCCTTGGCCGGGCCCGCACAGACACAGCGCTTCCTGCGGCTGCATACCGCGCTGGGCAGCGATGTGCTGATTGCGGAAACCCTGGATGGCATCGAGCAGATCGATGGCATCGGCTTTCAATGGACGATCACTGCGCTGTCGGTTGATGCAGGTTTGCAGCTGCAGCCATTGATCGGCAAGCCGGCACTGCTCCAGCTCCAGCAGGCCGATGGCAGCCATCGACCGCTACATGGCCGCATCACGGCAGCCGAGCGAATTGGCAGCAATGGTGGACTTGCCCGTTATCGTCTGCGCCTGCAACCGTGGTTGGCGTTCCTGTCGCAGCGCGTGGATAGCTACGTATTCCATGACAAAACGGTGGTCGAGATCGTCGAAGACATCTTCGCCGACTACGGCAGCTTGGCACCCGAGTGGCGCTGGGCGCTTACGGATGCTGGCCAATACGCCAAACGCAGCCTGACCACACAGTACCAAGAGAGCGACCTCGCATTTGTGCAGCGCCTGCTGGCCGAAGAGGGCATCTTCTACTGGTTTGAGCACGAAGGCGATGCAGATGCATCCACGTTCGGCAAACATAGCCTGGTGCTGGCCGATCACGCGCACGATGTCACCGATCTTGGCAGCGTTCGCTTTCACCGTAGCAATGAGAGTGAGCGTAGCGATGCGATCCAGCACTGGCAGGAAGGCCGCAGCTGGTGCACCACGAAAGTGGAGCGCGCCACCTGGGATTACCGAAGCCTCGAGCGTCGACAAGCGAGCGCCGAAGCGGAGCAGGGCGGCGATCTGGGTATCGTCGATCAGGACACCAGCGGACCCTATGGCTGGCAGGACAACGCCCGCGGCCAGCGCCGCGCACAGCAGCACCTGGATGCATTGCGGGTACGCGCGCACCTGATAGAAGGAATTGGCCAATGGCGCGCGCTCGCCGCCGGCGCAAAGCTGGCACTGTCGCAGCATCCGCAGGTGCCCGGTGACGCAGCATTCCTTTGCATCTCGGTGCGGCACCAGGCGCGCAACAACCTGGACGCCGATGTATTCGATGCACTGGAGCAGACACTGGGTCCGATCAACCAGCGCACTTTGGCGCTGCCAACTGCATTGGCAGGCATCGGCATAGTTGCCGAACGCAATGACATCGACACAGGCTACTACGACAACCAGTTCGCGGTGATTCCGGCCGAGGTGAGTTACCGCCCACAGACCGAGGATGGCCACGGCGTGCACCTGCATCCACGCCCCAGCATTACAGGCACCTTGAGCGCGATCGTGGTCAGCGACGGCGATCCATTGCTGTCCGACCGTGACCACCGTATAAAAGTGCAGTTTCCGTGGCAGCGCGGCGGTAACGCCAGCAACGGTCTATCGCACCCTGCGGGGGACGACAACGCGCCCGCCGACGGCAACGCCTGGACCTGGGTGCGTGTAATGACCCCCTGGGCCGGCGACAACTGGGGCGGGGTAGTGTTGCCTCGGCGCGGTCAGGAAGTGCTGGTTGCCTTCTTGGAGGGCGATATCGATCGCCCGGTTATCGTTGGCGCGCTCTACAACGGCCGCGGTCAGCAGGATGCACAGCACAATCAGTTGAACAGCGCTGGCGCCAACGCCACCGGCAATGCCGCTGCATGGTTTGAAGGCAACGACCACGCCGCTGTATACACCGGCTTCAAGAGCCAGGCGCTGGCAGAAAGCCAAAGCGGCACCGGTGGCTACCAGCAGCTGCGCTTCGACGATACCCCCGGACAAGGCCGTGCACAGCTGTCGACAACGCAGCACGACACAACGCTCACCCTCGGACATCTGAAAGGCGGTGACGACAATGTGCGCGAAGGCGAGCGCGGCTTCGGCGTCGAGCTTTCAACCCAAGCACACGGCAGTCTGCGTGCCGGTCGCGGTCTGCTGCTGACAACCGAGGAGGGCACGCCGCAGATGGCGGCACCACAAGCCATCGCACAGCTGCAGCAAGGCCACGACCTGCTCAAGAGTCTCGCCGACTCCGCAACTGATCAAACAGCGCAGCTGCCCAAGGATCCTGCCGAACTTCCCATCGATCAAACCCTGGCCGAGTTGCAAGAGCAGCTCAAAGCAACGCATAGCGGCAGCAGCGCCGGCAGCATCAATGGCGGCGATGGCGAAGCACCCGGCTGGAGTGCGCCGGTATTGCTCGGCAGCGGCGTAGCCGGCGTGATGAGTCTGACCCCGGCCGACCAAGCCTGGGTAAGCGGCACCCACACCTTGTTGAGCAGCGGCGTTGCATTGAACTGGATGACGCAGGGCTCGCTGAGCCTGGCAGTCGCGCAAGGTCTGGTGCTGTACACGGCAGGCAGCGAAGGCAGCAAGGAAAGCCCCAACCAGGAGCGAGGGATTGCCCTGCACGCGGCACAAGGCAAGGTGAGCGCAAGGGCGCACAAGAACCAAGCCACGATCGCCGCGAAAACCAACGTCCGGATCGCCAGCACGGAAGCCGATGTCGAGATGGCGGCGCCGAGCAAGCATCTGCTGGCTACGGCGGCCGGTGCTTACATTCGGATTGAAGGCGACAACATCGAGCTTGGCGCGCCGGGGAAGATTGAGTTCAAGGCGAGCCAGAGGGATTGGGTGGGGCCTGCGGGCGTGAGCGCGATGGCAGAGGTGCCAAGCGGTCAAGGTAAAGGGTGTGCTGAGCGAATTCGTGAGGCTGCGCGGACAGGAGCTGCAATAGCATGATCGACGCTGTGGCCTCCCCTGATGTCGCTGCAGAACAAGCAACGATTGCACTAAGGGCTGAGTTGTCTCGGATCGGAACCTCTAGACTCGCAGTTCTCATTGATCCAGCAGCTTTTAACCCGTTGGGACAGCTATCTGTCTACATGCCTGAACGCATGCGGCCAATACACTTGGCGGTCAAACACCCGGATTTAAGCTCAGAAAATTCTCCATATCTACTATGGATCGACGACGAACTAAGCGCCGAGAGGCTGATAAGTGCGACGTTCTCCATCGCTGCCCAAGAAAGCTTCGCGGGTGTAAATAGTGCTCGCAATGCGAGGTCAATCTGTGCCTGGCTACCGATCGAAGCTGATAGTACTTTCAATGCTCGCTCCTTAGCTATTTCTTTGGGGGCCAATGCGTGTGTCTCGGATTTTCAAGGCAAGTCTCTCTATTTTCGTTATTTCGATCCGCGCGTCATGGGGCATCTCGGAAGAATTTTGGGGGAAGGTCAGCGGAGTGCTTTGATATCGCCACTTTCCTCTTGGCTATTTCTCGATCATCGCGGCACTATTAAAGTCGCGCACGCAGAGCGCGAATGTGATGTGCCCGCCAGAAAATTGCGTCTGTCGCATCAGCAACGGATCGACTTGGAAAGGGTTGCTTGGCTGCAGCAGCTGCGCTGTTTGGCTTTGACTTGGGGTATGAATGAGCTGCCAGAAGATCATCAGATGGATGCGGCGCTCTCGTTAGCCCAGTCAGCGGGGTTGGAGTCGCAGGAGGATTGTTTGGTCTTCGCCAGTTGCGTATTCCTGCTAGGACCCCGCTTTTCTAAATTCCCATTGGTAGATCGGGTGCTATCTGTAGCCACCAGAAGGCCGGGTTACTTTGCATCAAGTATCGCTCGACTGGAAGATGCTCAGCTGCAAGAGATACGAAGCGCAACAAATCAGCAATGCCTGCTCGAAGGATATCGATATGAATGAAAATAATGGATCTTCCAGGCTTTCCAGCTCCGTGCGCGCTGCTGCGAACAAGAAAGGTGAGTCTCCGGGTAAGTGTCGTAACTGTACTGGCAAGGTTGGATTGGCCCTATTTCCGGTTTGTTTCGCGCCGGCCCCGAGTTACATGGATAAGTGGCTTTCCGACGATGCTGTGGCAGTTGCGCAACTTGCTCGCCTTGGGCGAAGGCTCAATGCATCAGATGGCTCAGCTACTTGGTATTATTTACGTACTTTGCCGACGGGATATCTGTATATCTACAAGTCGGACAATACCTGGGATGCGTATGTCGTTGGGGTCGACGGGATGTTCAACAGAATGCCTGTTGACGCATTGCCTGACCAGCCGGATGAAGTGCTGCTGTCATCTTGTAGTCGTGAAGGGCATAGCAACATCAAGCCACGGTTTATCACCGTGGATTCAAGCCTCGACAAAATATGGATAGCTTTTAGCCAGCATCGTTGGTCCTCAGAAGTCGTGAAAGCGTATGAGGAAAATTCTGACGGCCGGCGAGATAGTCGCATGACCCAGTTGATGGTGCAGGAAGCTGCAAGTGGCAACGTGGGCATGGGTAGCGGCGTAAGTTTTGGGATGCTCGCTACTGCGGAATCGTTGCGTGGAGTCGCTGATTTTACTCCGTCCGAGTTTCAGGCGCGGTTGCATGAGTTTGTGCCACGCGCAGTCCTAAATCTGTCGGCAAGTTGTGATTCACTTGTCAGTGAAATGGCAACTGCATCTTCAGCTACCCCGGTCAAGACCGGTGTTGCTCTCGTAATCCCTGATCCGGTGGGTCTTGCCGACGATCACAATGCTTTGCGATCAATGGTTCGTAGACGCGCTGATGATTGGAGGGCTGGTGGGCAAAGGCTGGATGGATTAGGAGCTGATCCGTTGCGGGCATGGAAGCGTCAGTCAGCCACTCATGTGGCGTACGTTGAGACATGGGCACGTCAGCGTGCGGAT
The DNA here is from genome assembly GCF_032066555.1 of Stenotrophomonas sp. Lineage (GTDB taxonomy): Bacteria > Pseudomonadota > Gammaproteobacteria > Xanthomonadales > Xanthomonadaceae > Stenotrophomonas. Next base: position 238,791 of record NZ_DAMBKV010000005.1, on the reverse strand, counting down.
TGGGAGGGCAAGCAAACTGCTGAAAGTATCAGGCGAGGTGCACAGCAGTTTCGCGATCAGGGGGCTTTTCTTGTAACTGAGCGCGAATTTCAACGAAAGCATGGGAAGGCGGTTGCTGAGCCGCTTAAAAAAAAGAATGGGCTGAATCCTTATCATCGAGCTCGCTGGATTCCTTCAATCGACCCTGTGACCAATAGGTTGCGGATGACGACTTCTAAAATAGCTGAAACAGGGGACCCCCGGGATTATGACCCCAACTGGAAATCGGAGCCGCTGGGTAATATTGAGTATTCCGAAGAATACATTGTTGCAAATGGTAAATATCACGGAAGTGCATTGGCAAAGGAAAAGCTTGAGAGATATCGCGAGCGATTGGACGTTGGTGCGTTACAACAGTTTAATCTTCAATATGTAGTTGATGAAGATGATTGGGAAAGCGCGGTAAAGAAAGTGGACGAGGACTTCGCTAAGTTCTCGTCAAGTCCTTGGTCAGAAATCGTGTGTAAGTATGATTTCAATAGCGCTCTCCCGAAAGCCGCCGCCTCGCAACTTGACATCAAGAATTCGGTTTACAATTCCGTGGCTCGCTTGCGCGCTGTAGAGTGCTTCTATGGCGGAGGGGCCGCCTCGGCCGCATCGTTTGAGCTCCTAGATAAGTTTTTCAAGTTGGATGTTTCTGATGAGAATAACTGGTTCGCTGGTGCGCTGCTTTCGGGGTTCGATCTCTTAGAGTCGGCTAAGTCTCCAGGTAACGCGGGTACTGTATATACCGCTATTCTCAGTGGTGCTTTGCTGCCTCAGGCATGGTGGCAGGAATTCAAGCGTTATCAGCAATCAGCTGTTGCCTCGGTGGAGAGTCTGGTGTTGAGCATGCAGCAGGTCGCTAGTGAAAATAGGGCAAAAGCGCTAAAGCCAGCTGCGGGGAAGGGGGTCTCTCAGGCTGTTGGGGCGTTAGAGGAAATTGCGCGAAAAGAAATCGTATGGGTGCGTGCGGCAGCACTATGGGATTTCATTGATACGGGCAAACAGCACTATTCTATCAACGTAAAAATGACTGTCGGCTCCTATCTCGATGCTGTCGCGAATGGGGATGCTACTGCATCCGGAGTATTCGAGCTCAATGGCCGAAAAGTTGGTGATCGAACGGCCTCCCGTAGAGCAAATGCTGATTCTAGAAAGCTTTTGGCTAACCTTCAGAAAAGACCTGAGTTTCAGGCTGACCTGACAGTTCCGCTTATTGTCGAGAGGGCTACCCTGGAGAGGGCTCGGGGAAAGCAGGGTGTTACGCAACTTTACAACATTGGTCAATCGTCGCCAGTGGTGGAGCTGCCGGCTGATGTCGCGGAGCGTTTGGTCCAAGGCAACACGATCTTGCGGCAACACGGCTGGAAGGGGTTTGCCAACCGAGAAGTAGGATTTTCTGCCTTCGCTATATTCTTCTCTGTTCGTCAATTCTGGGATGCTTGGGCGAAGCTTGGTTCCACATCCGGTTTCAATTATGCGGATGCCTCTGTCAATGTAATGGGGGGCTTGGCTGGTACTTTTGGCGGTGCTATGGAGATAAGCGCGTTCGCGTATCAGGCAGCGAGCCGGCAAAGTCCCCCTTTAGGTACGTCGTTGCTGGCGGTAAATGTAAATAGGGCACTCATGCTTCGCTTCCTGGCTGGCGTTAGTACCGGGGTCGGGGCTCTAATGAGCGGGTTCTCCGCATTTATAAGTTCGTTTAGAGCAGACGCGCAGGGGCAGATTGAAGCCGCTCACAACTATCGTACTGCAGGTGTCTTGCTTTCCGTATCTGGTGGCGCCCTGATAGGCGGATCCTTTGTGACTTGGAAGGCAGCACTTGCTGCACGCGTAGGGCAGCAGGTTGCATTGCGTGTACTCGGTGGCGTTGCTCTCAGAACGTCGATCGGTGCTCTCGTCGGAGCGAGCATGACCGGTGTAGGCGTTGTTCTTCTAATCGTTGGTATCGCCTGGGCGCTTTACGCTGCTAGCTTAGAGCATGACGAGAATGAGAGATTCTTGGATAGATCTTTTTTTGGAAAGCACGAAAGGACAGAGGGTCGATTTGGTGGTGCTGAGATCGATGATAAGGATGCATGGGTAGCTGGTGGGTTGAATGATGAGATACTCGGTCTCGGTGCCTTGGCACTAGGAATAACCGCAACAATCGAAAACTGGCAAGATAATTTACTAAGTAGCGATGTTATTTTTGCGACGATATCTGTTGGCGACCTGAAGGTTGATGAACAGGAAGTCAAGTACAGCCTTGAGGGCTATGAATCTATGCCAGATATGGGCAAGGGTCTCGCTCCCGCTGGTGCGCGCGTGGTTTCAAGTGATGCATCGCCGCTGGTGTTTGAAGAAATTCCAGATGGGGGGGGGCATAAAGCAAAAATAGAATCGCCCATACCTGGAAAATTTAGAGTAGTACGACTTGTTTACTCGCTACACAGTAGAAAATCTAATGAAATAATGGCCCGTGGCGAAGTATGGGAAAAGGATTAAATCGTTGGCATTTTTACCTGGGAACATTGGGGCGTTGAACTGTTATGGTTAATGACAAATCTATCAACGCACCATCGCTGTTGCAGCTGCCTCCATTGGGAACGAGCGCAACGTCGAGATCCTCCAGTCATGGCGGTGTGATTGAAGTGTATGAAAATGGTTTTGCCTTTGTCGACCAGGTTGGGTTGATGAGGGGTTATCTAAGCAGCTCTGGAATAATTGGGTTGTTTGTTGTTTGTTTTGGCCTCTTTGTTTCCTTCCGAATGGGGGCATTTGATTGGCTCTCTTTGCTGCTTGTTTTCATGCTATTTGTTTTCTTGTTATTTGTTCAAACCGATTGGATTGGGTATCGCTACGAACCAGTACTCTTTGATAGAGGAAGTGGAAAGGTTCACATCTTCAAGTCGCTAGGGTTACCGTGGTGGCAATGGGGTTGGAATCTAATTGGTCGTCCGAAATTCGAGGTGCAAACATTTGATTGGGCGTGCGTCGAGGGTCAGGTCTCGACATTCACGATTTTCACGGGGCAGGTAGCTCGGCGCGAATCGTCCCTTGTCCTGTCCATAAAGGACGGGCCAAATGGATTGGTTGAGATCCAACGGGTAGGTGTCGGCCCTAGCTTCGCTTATGGCGACACCGTCGGCCCAGTTGAGCGATGGGAGTATGTTCGGAGGGCTATGCGCGGGGAAGGGCCGATTTGGGCCAAGGGAGAGGTCCGATACCAGGACTTTGGAGTCAGCTTTTCTGAAGCATTAACTCTTGGTCAGCCTTTGATTGGACCCGGAAGTGCAAAGAATTGGCGGAGGGGTCCGTTGATGTGGCTGTTGGGTGCTGCAAGCCTGGTCTTTTTCCCCATCACCGCGTACCTGGGGATGAATCGGTATATCAGCTATTGTTTGAAGCGGCGACCTGTGTGGCCAGAATCCATTAAGGCATCGATCGGAGCTGGACCTTTTAATGAAGCGACGCTGGCTTCATTGGAGGAGTCGCTAATGTTGAGTGGTGAGAAATCAAAGAGAAAAGTTAAGAAGAGCTAGTTCTGTGGAGGTATATTGAGGCTCCAATTTTCCATTTGCCCGAAAAGCTGAATCACCTAGTGAGCTTCAGGAAGTCGATGCGCTACCCCGGAGGATTATGGGTGCAGGCAGTGAAGTGGCTGGGTGACTATGCGTCGCGATATCCTGAAAACAGCCCTTGGTAGCTGGCGATGGCCACATCCCCTTTTCCCGTGTGGCAGGCGGAAGTTCAGGCTGCGAATGATATTTGCACGGATGACCCATTCGAGCGAGATTTGAGAGTTAATGCTAGGCTTGGTTTCGTCGAGTTGATTTGGCCGTTAGTCTGCACCGTGATTAGGGTTGCTTGCGGAGTTTTGATTGTTCGGATTGGGTTTGTAGGAAAAAAGTTAATACTGTTTTGCGTTCGTTTGCTAGCGACGCGCTAGGGCGCATGGGATGTCCGGTTGTTTTTTTTCTTGCGTCCGTAATTTTGGTTTGAAAACGTCGCGCAGGCTGTCGTCTGGCCGTAAATTTGAACCAGGCATTCTTAGAGGTCTGCACGCAAACTAAACCCAAGGTGACCACCGATGCGCAAGACCATATTCACTGAGAGTCTGATCGTTACGGCGTTGAAGCAGATTTAGGCCGGAATGCAAGTTAAGGATGTGCCGTGAGCTTGGAGTTTTCGACGCGACTCACTACGTCTGGAAGTCCAAGTACCGCGGCATGGAGGCTTTGGATGTGCAGCGGTTGCGCGATGTCGAAGTAAGGCACGCAAAGCCCAGCGGATGTACGCGGGACTGGCGATGGGAAATCATGCATTGAAGGATCTGATTGCAAGGAAGAAGTAGCGCCCATGGCTAGGAATGTTCACGACGCGTTGTTCGGAATGAGTCACCTTCCAGGAAAGAGTGGTTGGTGGGGGGAACTACTAAGTACGCGTAGTAAGGCGGAAGCTGTCGAGCCCGCCTCTCTTAATGCTATCCAAGCAATTAATAACTCCTTCATGACATTTTCACCTGCTACCGAAGCGTCCAGCAGGGGATTTGCGTTCATTCTGGGTTTGGTATTCGGCTGTGCAAGCTTGAGTATGATTTTATCTCGTGTGGTACTGGGGGGTATTCTGTCACGGGCTGACTTTTGGCCTTATCTCGCGGCCGCCTATGGAGTGGTCCTTCTGATCGGTGGCGCGTTCTTTGTATGGTCAATTGCCGCTGTTAGACGCACCGCCCCGCCCCCGGTTGTGCTAAGCAGAAGGCTAAGGAAGTTTTTTTGTTGGATTGACAAGAAGAGCGGCTGGGTCACCGTAGATTATGACGCCGCACAACCCGTTTCGTTGGTGTCCAGGAGCTATAGTCTGGCAGGTGCTGCGACAGGTTATGTGCTCGCCGTGATTGATATTGACAGTTCCGATCACCGTATCCGCTCGTGTGTGCCGTTGGCCCAGCCCAATCGCGACAATCGTGCGCCTGAAATGATTTGGGAGTTCATTCGCCATTACATGGATGGAGACCCGAAGACTCTGCCTCCTGTGGATCCACTGCCATCCATTGATGATGCTGCTGCGGACTATGTGCTGCTCGATAGACGGTTGTACGGGGGGCTTGTGGATAACCAGCATCGTATAAAGCCTGGTGCGTTCCCTGTGATCTATGTTTCTGTGGTTGGAGCCATAATGTATTGGTTCGAACGCGCAGGGCTTTGGATCTGGCGTCGTGCTCCTCGACCTGATTGGCCATCGGATATTCTTGCGGACATGTCAGTACGCTCTCCAGAGAGCTCGTTCAGAACTAGAGGGCTCACCGCTGCAGAGCGTCTTGCTTATGATGGGAATCTGGACTATTTGAACCGTCGCTGGCTCCTGCTGGGAAGTATTAGCACGGTGCTTGTCTTTATGATGTTTGCGGTTATCGGAATTCCACCTTGGTTCTATTATTTTAGTGGGTGATGAAAATGTGTGCGGGTGACCTGTCAACTCAAAGTCTCTGGAGTTGGTTGACCGCTGGTATCTATGGAAGGGTTTCCATGCGTTTCTTGGGTTGATTGGAGAGGGAGCCTATGCGCTGCTTGGCGTGTCGGATCACGTCATGTTTTTGGGGCCGCCTTCCCGCGAGGATGAGTGTTGGATATCTTGTGAATTCTTGAATATTTATCGTTTTTATGACTCTGTTCGTAGTTGGCGGCGTTCTTTGGTTAGTGAAAAGCGAAAATTTATGCTGCACACACTATCCAATGCGTTTGAACAGGCAAGCTCGATATTAAAGAAGATGTGTCGCCTGACGGTAAACTTGATCCAGGTATTGTTGGAGGTCTCCGGGCAAACTAGCCTCAAGGAGATCACTGATGCGGAAGAGCAAATTCACAGAGAGTCATATCGTTACGACGTTGAAGCAGGTTGATCCTGGAACGCAGGTCAAGGATGTCTGCCGTGAGCTTGGAACTTTCGATGCGACTTACTAGGTCTTTATGTAATGATCCACTAAAATCCTGCTCAGGTGTCAGTTTTCCGCAAAGGAGACACCGATGAGCGAAAAGATTGAGGAACAGATCAAGCGCTGGAGCGCCCGGCGCAAGTCGGCGCTGGCCCTTGAGATCATCTTGGAGGCAACCAGTTGATCATTCGTAGCTAAGGCGGGATTGCCGTCTGCCGTTGGGCAGTTGGCCTGCCTTATCCTGGGTCGACTGCGGTTTATTGACTTATTGGAGAAGTGGTGATGCAAATAGTGATGTATTTTTTACGAAGGCCTACCGCATGAGCCAATTTGCAGGTTGGTTAGCTCAGCGTTACAAGGTGGGGCGTTCTTTGTCAGATTACGAAATCGCCGCTGGATTCGGCAGTCTTCGCTCTTTCAGGGTTTCTAAACCAATAGATCAGGGTTTGATAGCGATAAACTCGACGTACCTCGAATATGTGGATCGCCACTTCGACTATCGTGGTTGGGCAGCGATGTGGGGGGCGCTTTTGATTGTGCTGGTAATGGCATTCGCGGCCGGGATGATATGGGTGCTTTGGCAGGTGCAGATCGCTGGCGAACGAGTGATCGTACAGGGTGAGTACTATGCCGTTGGTTTTTTGGTCTTGCTTTGTTTCTCAATCGCAGGTCTTGCATACTGGATGCTGTTGGGGCGGGATGTTTTTAGATATCAGTACTACCCAATTCGATTTAATCGGGTGACGCGTATGGTGCACGTCTTTATCGGCGGAAACCGTCGTGCCATATCTGTCCCCTGGAACGACGTGCACTTCTACATCGGGCGAGACAAGCCTGTTGGGCCAGATGAAGGTCATACCTATGACTTGCGGGGAAACGTGATGCGTGACGGCATTGTGGTCCATACGTTTGCCGTGGGTTCCGATAGCGGAGGTAGTCCAGGGGTGTCTTTAGCTAGTTGGGAGATGATCAAACGCTTCATGGAGTCAGGTCCTGATGCTTTGCCGTTCCCACCTTTGCAGTTGCTTACGTCCGTTGTACCTAGCTTTCGCAACGCTTTCATCATGCACGTATCTTCCCCAGGTCCGGGAATGATCTTGCTGGGTCTGCCGTTGACTCTCCCTTGGGCATTATCCCGCTATTTGACGATGATGCTGTGCCGTAAGCCGATTTGGCCTACGTCCGTGCTTGCGGATTGCAGGTCTCTTAGCGGTCAAGGCGATGGCCTCAAGGCGCCGGCAGTATTTGGGCGAGTGAAGCAGGGACCCGAGGCAGAGGCGATGATGACCTATTGGAGGGAATCAGTGCAGGAAGCAAAAGCCTTGGACGCAGATTTGAAAGCACAAATCTATGGAAAGGCCGTCGTTTAAAGAGTTCGTAAGACTGCGGCGGCATCGAAGCTTCGGAGGTGCAGCCGTCGCGCGACGTTGAAGCCGAGCACGCCGATCTCAAGCGGATGTATGCCGGATTGATGGTGATAACTTGAGGCACGCTTGGCTATAGTGTTGCTATTGGAGCGTTTGACATCTGAGCGTTGTGAGGATGCGGACGTTGAGAGTCGAGAGTATCCGCTAAAGATCCGGATCGGGATATGCGCGCAAGAGGAGTGAGGCGATATGTTGACGGGTTGGTATCCGAGATTTGAGAAAGGGCGAGGCATCACCAATGTTGAAAAGGCTGATCATCTTGCGTTAGGTGTGAGTGAGGGGGTTATTCCAGGCGACTCCACTTCGCTGATTTCACTGAACTCTACTTATGCGGATTTTGTAGATCGAACATTTTCGATGAAAGGTTTTGCTCCGACCTTGGTCGCAGGTGTCCTTAGTGTTTTTTTTGTCGTTACCGCTATATGTGCGATCGCAAGTATTATTCCTGCTAATCCTTCGATGGCCGAGTTTTTTGCAGCGATTTTTCTGTTAAGCATAACTAGCGGTCTGGTGTATTTCTTCTGGAACCTTGTGTTAAGGCATGACTTTTTTCATATCGGTACTATCCGGTAAGATTTAACAGGCTGACGAGGAAGGTTCATATTTTCAGAAGCAATCTTTCAGGTGGTGAAGTAATCGTGCCGTGGGGGAGTGATGCTCTTTTATTCCATGTTGGACGGGGTAGTCAAAATTCGGTTTTGCGCGATCTACGCTGCCATATCCTTGATAAAAATGGAATTATTATAGAAACGTTTACTGTCGGGATCTTCCATGATGATCCAGGGCGGGTGCGTGAGTGCTGGGAGTTCATTAAACGGTACATGGAGTGGGGTGCGCAACGTGCGGTTTCTCACGACGCGGATAAAGTTATTACGCTGTCCGTGCGTAATACTCTTGTAAATGCTTATCGCTGGACCTGCTTCCTACTTGGAAAGTCGCTGTTTCCTTTCAGGTACTTCTTTTTTCCGTTGTACTGGACGTTGGCGCTAACACGATGGGTGGTTATGCTGACGTGCGCGGTCCCTCGCTTTTCCTCCGCAACCGAAGCTGAAAGTAGATTCGATCCAAATGATGCAGATCGTTGGGAAGAGCCGGACTATATTGATCAATTTGGCGGCCGCCCAGATGTGGTGGCAAGAGCAAGGGAACTCTATCGCGAGCGGCAGCAACGTAAAGGTAAATCTTAGTATTTCCGGAGAATATTTTCGGTGAGGCCGCATGGAGTGCTGTGCAGGCGTGTGTCGCCTGCCCATGGCCTTGATCCGGACATCCTTAGAGGTCTCCGGGTAAACCAACCTCAACGAGACCGGCGATGAGTCAAATCGCTACGAAGTTGAGGCTCGTCTCCGACAGGCTCGCGCATGGTCGATGGTCGATGGTCGATGGACGAGTCAATCGTGACTTATGGGAAAGCCCGCAGCGGCGGGCTCGTGGGCACAAGTAGAGACGGAGGACAGGACGTCGTCACGACTGCATCTGCATACGCGTCGTTGAGGAACTACTGACTTTCAGTCGATTCCCAAACCGAATAGGCAAGCCATCACATGGCAGGGCAAGCAGGATCCCTGCCGCGTACGCTGGCACAGATCTTCGCGCGACACTCCAGGCCCTTGGTGGTGTTCGCACCAGGACACGCACGCAGCTGGGTCTGGATCGTCGATTCGGTCGAAGCAGTCTTCCGCGTTGCAACCTGTTCGAATGCAACGCGTTCGTCATCGGCACGCTTCTTGTCGTCTGCTTCAATTTTCGCGATCAGATCATCCATGGTCTGAGGCTGTGGCGCAGCAGCGCTTTTCTTCTTCTTGCTTTCCTCTTCCTTGATGATGCCCAGCAATGTGCCCAGAAGATTCTCGTCCGCATTTCTGCTGCCTGCTGCAGGGCGTGCGGCCGCTGTGGTGCGCTGTACGCGTGCATCCCGTGCTGCGGGCGCTGGTGTTGCGTTCGCTGCGGCGGCTTCCACAGCCGGTGGCGTCTCGTTGCGGTTCTTGGCATCTGCGCTGTCCGGCGCATCAATGATCATCGCAGCGCCATCGCTGGGGGCAGCAAAGGGTGCGTCGGGGTGGCCGGTAGCGCCGGTTACAGATGAATCTGGGTTTGCATCCGGGTTCAGTGAGTACTCGGTGCTGTCCTGTGACGCGCTGCTCGATAGCCACCACAACGTGGCCGTCGTGAACGACAGTAGAAGTGCGCAGCACGCGCCAACCCACACCCAGACGCGCCGGCGTTGAGTGGGGCGGTCTTTGGTGGCGCGCGACGATGCGGCAACCTGTCGACCTTCCATGTCTGCGAGAATGCGGCCCGTGTTCGGTGCCGGGCCGTTGTTCTGCGCTCCCCCTGAGAGCAGACTCGGCCGATTGATTCCGCCATTATTCAAGTGCTTCCAGCCCTTGGTTTGAGTCGGCTAGTGCCGAAACGAATACGCGCATTTGTAGAGTAAGCCTCTCGATGCGTCAACCAGCATTGTCGTCATGGAGGACCGGTGACTGTAATTGTCGTTGTAGCCATTGTGCTGTTGCTGCTTGTTGCACTGCTTTGTTGGGGCTTGTTGTTTCCTGAGTCGCTGGGTCCGGTGTTTGCGCGATTGCAGGCACGCTGGGCAGCGGCTCGGCAGCGGGCAGGGCGCGCGGGTGATCGTGCAGGTCAGGGCGCGGCGCGTGTGCGCAGTGGGGTTCGTGAAGAAGTCGTTAGTGCGCGCGGTGCGCTGCGCCGCCATTGGCCTGTGTTGGCGATAGCCATCGGGCTGTTGTCGATTCCTCCCGTGATAATTCTGATGTCGCGGCAAACCGTGGTGCTGTCGGATTTTCGCGGAGATGACCTCGCCGAATCCGGCTCGATGGTTGCGCAGCTGCTGCGTGGCGAGCGCTTGACCCCGCCGCCAGCGCCGCCGCCAGAGGTGTTCACCACCACCGAGATTCGTCGCTTGCGACCAGAGATAGTTACGGCTGATCGCAAATGGAACCAGATTGATCCGGATCTGCAGCAACGCGTTCTGGCTATCTACGAAGTGATGCGTCGTCAGTATGGTTACGAGATGGTGCTGATCGAAGGCTATCGCAGCCCCGAGCGGCAGGCCGAGCTGATGGCGGGTGGGAAGGCCACGCGTGCCGGTGCCTGGCAGAGCTGTCACCAATACGGACTGGGTGTGGACAGCGCGCCAATCCGTGACGGGCGTCTGCAATGGGACATGGAAGACCCGTGGACCCGCCGAGGTTATTTTCTGTACGGGGAGCTTGCTGAACAGGCAGGTCTGGATTGGGGTGGGAACTGGCGCAGCATCAAGGACTACGTGCACGTCGAAGACACGGATCGCTGCCGCACCGCACGCAATGCAAAGCGCGATGAACTGCGACGGCAAGGCTTATAAGCGCGGACAAGTGCTGGTATCGTAAGCCGGTGATGACTCGGGTCGCCGTTGGACAGGGGCGATGGAAAGGCCGGGTCACGGCGAATCAAGGAGCATGATGCATGGCACGACCGTTTATCGTTGTCGGTGACAAACTGAGTCATGGCGGTAGCGTGGTGTCTGGCACTGGCCAGACCGACGTCAATGGCAAACCTGTTTCCCGGATAGGGGACCGCGCCATTTGTGCGGTGCACGGGGCAACATCAATCATCAGTGGTGACGCTACCGTCGTAATCGACGGGCAGCCTGTCGCACGTGACGGAGATCGCACTGCGTGTGGTGCCACGTTGTTGGCAACACAGAGCAGCACCGGGTTGGGCTAATCGCAACACGCAGTACAGGAGCGGGCATGGAGCACGGCGACTGATGGCAGGTTGGTTGAAGAACGTGGGGAGCGTGATGATGGTTTTCGTTGCCACCTGGGCAGCGGCCATCATGTACTGGCGTAGCAGCGGCACTACCCCCAATGGCATGCAGATGTTGGCCTATCTCGGCGTACTGCCGGTAGGCTTGAGCGGTGCGGGCTACATGCTGCGCAGCATGCTGTCGCGCGGCGTGGAAAAGGTTGTTGAAACAAACGCGAGCGGCGCTGAGGCGCCCTCTGCTGCGACGGTGGCTGCCCCCGGCGCGGCGCTGCCGTCGATGGCGATAACTGCAGCCAGCATCAATCTGGCTGCGGCTGCGGCTGCGGCTACGGACGCCAACGCAATGTTGGCCGTGGCAACGGCGCTGCCCAGGCCACAGTTGGACAATCGGTTTCGCGACGCCAACAACCTGCCTATCCGGGTCAGCGCGGTAGCTGATCTGGACGAGTGGCTGGTGTTGTCCGAGCGTGAAGGTGATATCGATACCGCAGCCCATGAGCGGCGTGCGACGGCCTTGTTGCAGCCGGTCCTGGAGCAATTGCTGGATGCTGCCTATCTGGCGATGCCAGCAATCGTTGGCGGTGAAGAAGTCGTGGTTGCCGGCTTGCGTCGTCGGGAAGAAGAACGGGTCGATAACGCTCTTACTGTCGAACTCGTGGTTTCACCGGCGTGGTCTGACGGATTGCGTCACTGGGTACAGGCATGGCTGCAGGAGCAAGCCGTGCAGGCCGGCTTGGACGCGCGTCGGTTTGATGTTCGCATCAGTGTGCTCGAGCGCCCCGGGGATGTGTGGGCGCATCTGCAGCGCATAGTGGATGCATTGAGCGCAGGTACGCCGCGCTGGCATCTGCTGGTTTCCTGCTACTCCGCGATTGACGCCGGTGTCATCAACACATGGTTGGCTCAGGGCCTGTTGGCAACCACCCAGAACGCCCAGGGCCGTGTACCGGGCGAGGGTGCGGCCGGTGTGCTGTTGAGCAGCATCGCACTCGCAGGCGAAGGTGCGGGGCGCTTGTGGCGCCCACAGGTCGAGCGTCTGGAGCCGGTTTACGGCAGCCGGCCTGCGGAGCTTCGTCGTCAGCTCGCCACGGCGGCGCAGCAGTGGCTGCAGCCTTTGCTTGCCGATGCGGGCCGTGTGCAGTTCGTGCTGCATGACGCCGATCAGCACCCTGAATCCATTGTCGCCACTGCGGCGGTCACGGCTGCGCTCAATCCGGACCTGGATTTCAGTTCACAAAGCCTTGCCCTTGCAGTGTGCTCAGGTGAGCTTGGCCCGGTGTTGCCGGTTGCCCAGTTGGCCTTGGCCCAGGCGCAGTTGCAACGGCAGTCCGATGCGGTGCTGTTGCTCGGTGTTGCCGATGCGCAGCAACGTTTGTTTGGTCTCGTAGAGCCGCTTTCTTCCCCGACGCTGGCGGCTGAAATGCCAACAGTCAACTAACCCCTGGATTCCCTGCATGAGTTTGAGCAATTTCAGCTACTACCTGCGTGACTATCGCTTGTGGATGGTGATCGGCCTTATCGGCGCCGCGGGGCTGGCCAAGTACGGCGAGGCCGAAGCACGTCAGATCGGCATATGGGCAGCGATTGTTCTCGCAGCACTGTTGGTTGTCGCGCTGATCGTGTGGATCATCAAGCGGATCATGGCGCGGCGCGCAGCACGGCGGGTGGAAGCGATGGTGCAGGGCGAGGCCGACAAGGCCGTGGCCAATGCGCAGCCGTCGCAGCGGGCCGATACCGAAGCCTTGCGCAAGCGCATGCTGGACGCGGTGAAGCAGATCAAGTCCTCGCGGATGGGCATGCTCAAGGGCAATGCAGCGCTCTATGAGCTGCCGTGGTACGTGATCATCGGCAATCCTGCTGCGGGCAAGAGCACGGCCATCCTCAACTCCGGGCTGCAGTTCCCGTTCGAGGACAACCGCAGCAATGTCATCCAGGGGATTGGTGGTACCCGCAACTGCGATTGGTACTTCACCACCAACGGCATCGTGCTGGATACGGCCGGACGCTATTCGGTCAGCACCGAAGACCGCATGGAGTGGCTGACGTTCCTGGGTCTGCTGAAGAAGAATCGACCGCGCGCGCCGATCAACGGTGTGATCATCGCGGTCAGCATTGCCGAGTTGTCCGGCAGCAAGCCGGAATTCGCAATGGAGCTGGCCAAGAACCTGCGCCAGCGCGTGCAGGAAGTCACCGAACAGCTGGAGGTTTTTGCGCCGGTCTACGTACTGTTTACCAAGGCCGATTTGATCGCTGGCTTCAGCGAGTTCTTTGGCAACCTGGACCCGGGCGAGCGTGAGAATGTGTGGGGCGCGACCTTGCCAGCCGATGTGCTGCAGCAGAGTGACGCCTTGACGGCGTTCGACAAGCACTTCGACGAGTTGGCGGACGGCATCAAGGAGATGAGCCTGACCCACATGGCCATGCAGCGGGGGCGCGAAGTCTCGCCAGGCCTGTTGTCGCTGCCATTGGAGTTCGTGGGCATCAAGCCGGCATTGCGCACCTTCATCGCAACACTGTTCGAGGAGAATCCGTATCAGTTCAAGCCGGTGTTCCGCGGCTTCTACTTCAGCAGTGCGTTGCAGGAAGGCCGCTCGGTCCATCATGCCTCCGAGCGCGTTGGGCGCCAGTTCGGGCTGCAGCGCGGCTCCAATGTCGACGAGGCGCCGAGCGGGCAGACCGCGTTCTTCCTCAAGGATCTGTTCCGCAAGGTGATCTTCGCCGACCGCGAGCTGGTCCGGCAGTACGCAAGTCCACACCAGAATCGCCTGCGCTATGGCGTGTTCCTGGGTGCGGTGGGTGTGTTGGCTTTGGGTTTGGGACTGTGGACCTGGTCGTACACCACCAATGCGCAACTGGTCGCCAATGCGACCAAGGATCTGGACCAGGCCGTGCGTGTGCAGAAGGATCGCATGGACCTGAAGTCACGCGTCGACGCGCTGCTGCTGCTGCAGGATCGCATGGAGCAGCTCGATCGCTACAAGAAGGAAGGTGGCATCACCACAAGCCTCGGCCTGTACCAAGGCGACGCGATTCGCGACAAATTGCTGCGCGAGTACAACCACGGCATGCAGCAGGTGATGCTGGCGCCTACCGTATCCAATCTTGAGAATTATCTGGGGCAAGTGGTTGCCGAGCGCGACAAGCTCGGCCAGGCCAACGCTGCCGCTGCGGAAAGCGAAACGTTGTATCAGAACGCATCGCCGACCAGCACCAACGACGCCTACAACGCGCTCAAGACCTACCTGATGCTGGGCAATCCCAAGTATGTGGAAGGCGCGCACCTGTCACAGCAGCTCACCCTGTTCTGGCGCAATTGGCTGGAAGCCAATCGTGGTCAGATGAGCCGTGAGGAGATGGTGCGCGCTGCCGAGAAGCTGATGACGTTCTACGTGGCGCAGGCCGGCAAGCCGGGCTGGCCGCAGGTGCAGAACAAGGTCACCCTGGTCACCGATTCGCGCCAGGCGCTGTCACAGGTCATGAAGGGCCAGCCGGCGATGGAGCGCGTGTTCGCGCAGATCAAGGCGCGCGCCGGTGCGCGCTTTGGCACGGTAACGGTGGATGGCCTGGTGGGTGAGGAGCGCAATGCGCGGCTGATCAATGGCAGCTATGCCATCTCCGGTGCTTTCAGCCGCAAGGCCTGGGAAGACTATGTGCAGGATGCGATCAAGGAAGCGGCCAACACCCAGCTGAGCACAACCGACTGGGTCCTGGGCACAACCGAGCAGAGCGACTTGTCACTTGCCGGCAGCCCAGAGCATGTCTCGCGTGAGCTGGTGACGCTGTACAAGCAGGAATACGCGCGGGAGTGGGGCAAGTTCGTGCAGGGCTTGAGCATTGCCGAGTTCAATACCTTCGACGAGGCCGCCGCCCGCATCAATCGCCTGGGCGACGCCAGCAACTCGCCGTTGCGCACCCTGCTGGAGAAGATCAACGAGGAAACCATCTGGGACAACCCGCCTGCACAGGCGCGCTCCAGCAAGGCCGGCAAGGGTTTCGTGGCCTGGTTCCAACGTACGATCCTGCGTAAGGATCCGGCAGCTGCTGCCGCAGCCGCGCCGGTCGGACCGATTGGCAAGGCATTTGAAGGTATTGCGCGGCTGACCATGCCGCGCGGCGATCAGCCGGCCGTGATCGCGGCGTACTTCGACACGCTGGGCAAGCTGCGCGCCCGTTTGAATGCGATCAAGTCGCAGGGCGACGTGGGTGTGGGCGCACGCAAGCTGATGCAGGATACTTTCAGCAATGAAGGCTCCGAATTGAGTGTCGCGTTGGCCCTGGTCGACGAGCAGGTGCTGAACGGTTTGGATGAGAAGCAGCGCGATGCACTGCGACCGTTGCTGCTGCGTCCGTTGACGCAGACCTTTGCCGCCCTGGTGCCGCCGACCGAAGACGAGGTCAACAAGACCTGGACGGCACAGGTCTATGATCCGTTCAAGGCACGTATCGGCCAGCAGTATCCGTTCAACCTGAACTCGGATGTGGACGCCGCCGCCAGCGATATCGGTGCCATCTTCGGCGCCAGCGGCAGCATTGCCACCTTCAACAAGGACGCGATGGGGGCACTGGTCATCCAGCGCGGGCCCTTGCTTGAAGCACGGCGCTGGGCGGGTATCGGTATCAACCTGTCCTCCGAACTGGTCGCCAACTACGGCAACTGGGTCAGCGGTGCCGGTGCGGGCGCAGCGCAGGACAGCACCATCTTCGAGCTGCTGCCGTCACCGGCCACCGGAGCGGTGGAGTACACCATCGAGATCGATGGCCAGCAGCTGCGCTATCGCAACACGCCGCCGCAGTGGACCACCATGCAATACCCGAACGCGGGTCAGATTCCCGGCGTGAAGATCTCGGCGGTGACCGGCGATGGGCGCACGGTGGAGGTATTCAATGCGCCGGGCTCCAATGGTTTCAAGCGCTTGATGTCCGAAGGGCAGTATGAGCGTCTCGATGACTCCAGCCGCATCACCTGGGAAGGCAGTGGTGTTGCCGTAACGGTGGAAATGCGTGTCGTACGGCGTGCAGGCACGGGCTCTGATGGCAGCGATTGGCAGCGCGGCCTGCAGTTGCCGGAGCGCGTCGCCGGCGGTGCGCCTGTAGCCGCAGCACCGCAGGTCCCCGCGATGCAGGCACCTGCAGCAACTACGCCTGCGACGACGCCGGCGCAGCAGGCTGCCGGAGGTGCGCGATGAGCCGCGTTGTCAGTGCCGGTGTTTCCTATTTTGGAAAGGTGCCCTCGCGGGGCGACTTCGTGCGTGCCGCCGACAACCACCAGTTGCTGGGGTGGCTGGACCGCTGGGCCGGTGAGTCATTGGAGTTACTGAGCCAGAGCCCGGATTGGAAGCAGCGCTACGACGATGCCCCGGAGATCAACTACGCCTTTCTTGGCTCGCGTAGCAAGATGCTGGTGTGTGGTCATTTCCTGGCCAGTCGCGACGCGTCCGAGCGACGCTTCCCGCTGCTCTCCGCATTGCGACTGGAAGCCCCGGAACCTTTGCCGTTCATCGGTCGCAGCCCCTTGGCGCTGTCCAATGCGTGGTCCGGGCTGGCGCGATTGGCTCGCCAGGCCAACGAAGATGCCGATGCCACACAGGCCTTGAGCCAACTGGCAGATGCACGCTTCAGCATCAGCACCGATCCGGCCGACTACAACGCCAGTTTCCATGACTTCCTCGAAGGCACCACTATCGCCAGCTTCGAACAGCGCCTGCGTGAGGCAGGCCATGGCGATGTGTCCTTGCGGCAGGTGCTGCCGGCCTTGGGCTTGTTGCTGCAGCCGGTGCTGAGTGGTGGCGAGGTGACCATCGACAAGGCGTTGGTGCTGCCGCTGGTGCGCGACCCGGCCTATCGACCATTGGTGGCTGCCTTCTGGTTGGACCTGGTATCCAGCTTCGTCAGTCGCGGTGATTTCGAGCTGGCGGTGCTGATCCGCAACGATGCAAAGCCGAACATGGTGATTGGCTTCAACGGTGCTGATCGCATGGTGTTGCGGGCGGCACTGGATCCTTCCGAAGCAGGCGACTACCTGATTCACCTGCAGCACTCTGCGTGGGTGGATGACTACCTGCATGGCGACTACAACTTGAACCGCTTCGGCAGCTTCCTCGAGCGTGACGACCTTGCCTTGGTCACCGCGCGTCGGCTGTTTGGCGAGACTTTCCTGGGAACCTGACGATGCATCTGTTCAAAGTGAGTTACATCGCTGCATTGCTGTTGGCGGCTACGCCTGTGTTCGCACAAACGGCTGCTCCGGCAACTGCGGCGACGCCTGCAGCGGGGGAGCGTCCTGTGGTGATCGAAGGGGTGGTGCCGGATCAGGCCACCAAGGCCAAGTTGCTCAATAACCTGCGCGCGGTCTATGGTGCCGAACGTGTGGTCGATCGCATTCAGGTGGAGAGCATCGCCACGCCACCAAACTGGGGCGACTATGTTGCCGGGATGATCAACACCGGGCTCAAGCGCGTTTCACCCGGCAAGTTGGAGGTCAACGGGCAGTCGGTGCGGATTACCGGCGAAGTGGCCAATGAGGCCCTGCGGCAGCAGGTGGCCAGTGACCTCAGCCTTGCCAGCAATACCAGCTATACGGTCAGCAATGCCTTGAAGGTGGGCTCACAGCAGAGTGTGCTGGACCAAACCCTGGCCAACCGGATCATTGAGTTCCAGAGTGGCAGTGCCAAGCTCACGCCGTTTGGCATGAGCATTCTCGATGAAATGGTGGCGAAGATGGCACAGATGCCGGACAGCCGCTTCCTGATCATTGGCCACACGGACAATGTCGGCCAGCGAGAGTCCAACCTGTCGCTTAGCCATGCGCGTGCGGCAGCGGTGAAGAACTACATGATGTCCAAGGGCATTCCCAGCACGCATATGGATGTGCTGGGCAAAGGCCCGGATGAGCCCGTCGCGGACAACACCACCAACGATGGGCGTGCGCGCAACCGGCGTATCGAGTTCAAGATCCAGTAAGTGCCGGGCCCAGCTTGAAACGACAACGACGGGCTCAAAGCCCGTCGTTATCGTTTTTGACATCGAGCATTTCTTCCATCTGCTCGAGCGTGGTGTGGTCCTTGATGACACGCTTCAACCACACGTGCAGTGGCATCTCGCCCCAGCTGGCGGCCTTCTCGGCCAGGTAGGCGACCGGGCTATGCGGTTCGGTGCGACGGAAGAACTCGGCTACCTGACGTAGCTGCGCCAACGCTTCCTTGCGGCTGGTCGGTGCGCCGGCAGGGCCACGTGGCGCCGTGCTGGCCGCCGCTGGCTCAGCGGTGATCGCTGCGGGCGCGAAATGTGTGCCGTTCGCTTCATCGGTGGTGTCTTCCACCTCGCCGTCGAGCAACATGCCGGCCTCACGTGCGAAGCGGCGGACGGTGCGCTGCAGATGATCCAGCTGCTCACGCACCGAGCTGAAGCTGGGGCCATCCATGCCCAAGCGGCTGTCCACCGCGGCCTGCAACTCATCCAGTGCCTGGCTGCAGTCGGGCAGGGCGGTAACCAGCTGTCGGTACACGTCGTGCGAGGTGCTGCGACGCGCGGCTTCCAGAACATCAAGGCTTGGCCGGCCATCGGAAGGCTCGCCACCATTGGCGTGGGCATGCTCGAAGTCGGCCAGGCTGAAACGACCCTGCGGTGCGACGGCAATGGGTATCGCGCGCAGCCATTGCGCAGTATTGGTCAGCAACCAGCTCAGGTTACCGATGCGTTCCTCGTAGTCGCCGTCATACGCTACTGGATGCACGTCATCCCAATAGCGTTCGCACAGCCCTGCGGTGACCCGGAAGCCTGCGGCCAGGCCGGGAAAGCCCTCCTGCTGGGTCGCTGCCTCGCACAGCCAGCCGGCCAGGCGCAGGTCTTTGGTGCGGGTCTGCAGCAACTGGTTGCAGTCGCGCAGCACGCTGCCCCAGTCCGCATATTTGATATCGGTCTGCCACGCCCCCTGATCCAGGGTGGGGTCATCGGCACGACGGTTTTCGATGATCCGATCAAATTCGGCCGAGAACGACAGGTCTTCACCGGTCGCTGCGTGTCCGTCAATCGGGGCCAGCAGGGCATCCTGATCCAGCATGGCAAATCTCGTTGTGGGTTACCGCCCGATTCTAGCGCGGCTGTGGGCAGAAGAATGTAGCGCTCGGTTGCAGGCTGGCGAAGAGAACGTCGCGCCTGCCTTCATTCAGCAATGGCTGGGCAGCTTGCTCATGCACCCTTGGGGCGATGGCGGACGTGGATGTGAAGGGGATGTCGTTGCACCTGGCCTGCGGCGTCAAGCGCTGGCGTTGCCACGGTCAATCACGGATGGGCAGGTCGATGTGGCTGCTGCCATACCAGCGTACTTCCAATGGCGTTGCTGCATCGACCAGGGTTTCATCACTCGGGTCCTTGCCGCTACCGAGATTGAGTTGTCGATCGGGCTGCTTGATCACCCCCAGCGTCACCACTATGCGGCTGCCTGCAGCGAGCCTGCGGCCCAGCAATCGGGTATCGGTCACGCGCACGCTATGGCGTCGTGCGGGGGCGAGCAGCTGCCGCTGGCGGGGATCGGCTGCATGACTGAGCCGCTGCAGCCAGTACGCAAGATCGAGATAGGTGCCGTCGGCAGTGAGTTCGTAGATGGCGAGCGCGATGTCGGCGTCCTGTTTGTTCAGACTGAAGTCCAATGTGCCTGAGAACGCACCCGCCAGTTCGGTGTCCTGCGCCAACGGTTCGCCCAGGAAGACCAGCCCCGCGTGTGGATCAAGCGTGCGGTTGACGACATTGGGCGGGGCCTGCCAGGCGGCGTCGCCGCGATCACGGAAATCGACCCGCTGCACGCTGCTGCGGGCAGGCGCGGGTTCAACCGCAAGTCGATGACCGCCAGCGCTGGCGGGCAGCAGGTAGAGCCGCTGTTGGCGTGTCGGCATTGCATCAAGCGATGCGACATGACGCCACTGGTTGCTGCCCATGACCTGCCAGTTGACCCGGTCGGCCAGCAGCGGCGGTTTGGCCGCAGCTTTCAGCACATGGTCGAACCATGCAAGGCGCAGCGCCTGAAGGTCCACGCGCGCGACGGGATCAGGGGTATAGCCCTGGACCTGTTCGGGTACGCCAGTCTGCATGGTGAAATGCTCGTAGGGACCGATGAGCAGGGTGTGATCTGCATCCGGGCGCTGTTTCAGGTGCTGGCGGAAGTAGTGCAGGGCGCCGACCTGCGCGCCGTCGAAATAGCCGGTTGTCGCCAGCACCGGGATACCGATGTCAGCGAACTCCCGCGCTTGGGGTATCAATGCCTGCCAGTAAGCGTCATAGGTAGGATGCTGCAGCCAGCGCTCGAACCAGGGGTTCGCCGCGCCGTCCAGCATAGGCAGGTCGCGATAGGCCTGCCCGCTGCGATACCAGTGGCTGTTCAGCGCGTTCCAACGCTCGTTGTCGCCATAGGTTGCATCGTCCAGCGAGGTGCTGTTGGTTGTGTAGAACGGCCATGGGTAGATGAAATTCAGGAAGATCCCACCTTCCATCGGTACGTCGATGCCCGGCGCGGTGGTTGCGGAGGTGGCGATGGCTTTGAGTGCAGGGGCCCGTTGTTTGAGTGCCGCCCATTGCGTGAAACCGCTGTAGCTGCCGCCATACATGCCGACCTTGCCATTGCTCCATGGTTGGGTGGCAGCCCAGGCAATCACTGCCGCGGCATCGCTGCCATCGTGCTCATACGGCCGGATCGGATCAGGGCTGCGGCCCTTGCCGCGACTGTAGGCGACCACGCTGCCGTAGCCGTGTGCAGCCATGGTCTTGGCATCGGACCAGGCCCAGTCGTCATTTGCATAGATGGTGAAGGTCAGCAATACCGGTAGTTTGCTGGCCTTGTTAGGGTGCACGGAAATAACGGAGATGCGCGCGCCATCGGGCGTGGTGATGCTGATGTCGCGGTCAATGCTGTAGCGCCGCGCGTCGTCTTCGCGGATAGCCTGCGGCGCCAGCGGCAGGAAGTCCGCGTAGACACGGTGTACCTGCCATGCGCGCAGCAGGGCAATGGTTTGCTCGTCGTCCAACGCAGCGACACTGTCGGTGGCATTGATCAGTCTGTCGCGTTGCTCGCGTAGCGGTTGCAGGTTGCTGGCGAAGGCGAACTCGGCTTTCAGGGCCGTTGGGTCGTCGAGTCGCTGGAAGTGCGTTTCAAAACATTGCTTCCAGGCATCGGCAAAGCTGATTCCCAGCGCTTGCTGTAGCTGTTTGGCGTTCGCGTAGATTTCGTACTGGAGGTATAGCGGCGGTTGTTGGCGTGGATCGGCGCGCAATGCGCGCAGTTTGCGGATGCTCTCCAGCGCCTGTGGATACTGGCCAGCGACGATCTGCAGGCGGAAACGGGTGTCCAACAGCTGTTGTTCGTCGCCCTGGGGCAGGCGGCCCAAGGCGAGCCTTGCAAGCCCGGGCATGGCTGCATCGATATCGGCGGCCTGTGGCCGCGCCAGCCTGGGAGCTGGCTGGTCCAAGGCCGAGGCAGTTCCCGCGCTGAGCAAGAGCAGTAGGGCAAGCAAGCCACGCATGGGTAGACCATCGGTTTGATCGTCGGTCTTCAATAGCACATCGCCTGGATGAGCGTAATGAGCGGCCTGAGTGGGTCAAAGCCTTGCCACAACGCGGGGAGCCCGCCTTGGAAGCGTTGCTTCTGTCCAGGTTCTGGCAGGCACGCACCGTTGGGCACCAGTGCTGAAAGCAAAACGGGCAGGCCATCGGCCTGCCCGTTGCATTCACAGCCAGAGGCGCTCGGTCAGCCGAGGATGCCCGGCAGGTCCAGGCCCTTTTCCTTGGCGCAGTCGATGGCAATGTCATAGCCGGCATCGGCATGGCGCATCACGCCGGTGCCGGGGTCGTTCCACAGCACGCGTGCGATGCGCTGGTCGGCGGCCTCGCTGCCGTCGCAGACGATGACCACGCCCGAGTGCTGCGAGTAACCCATGCCGACGCCGCCGCCGTGGTGCAGGCTTACCCAGGTGGCACCGCCGGCGACATTGAGCATGGCGTTAAGCAGCGGCCAATCGGAGACCGCATCCGAGCCGTCCTTCATCGATTCGGTTTCGCGGTTGGGCGAGGCGACGCTGCCGCTGTCCAGATGG
The DNA here is from genome assembly GCF_032066555.1 of Stenotrophomonas sp. Taxonomy (GTDB): domain Bacteria; phylum Pseudomonadota; class Gammaproteobacteria; order Xanthomonadales; family Xanthomonadaceae; genus Stenotrophomonas. The sequence continues at coordinate 216,577 of NZ_DAMBKV010000005.1, read as the reverse complement.
TCACGGCCAATCACCACCGGCGCGCTCAGTTCGCCATTGCGCACCATTTCGTTGAAGGCCAGGCCGAGTTTGTGGCGCAGGCCCAGGCCAACCCAGCAGATACGTGCCGGCAAGCCCTGGAAGCTGATGCGTTCGCGCGCCATGTCCAACCAACGATGCAGGTGTGGGTCGTCGGCGATGATTTCCTTGACCTTGGCATCGGTCTTGTAGATGTCTTCCGGGTCGCCACTCAGCGCCACCCAGCGGAACGGACCAACACCGCGGCAGAACAGCGGACGCACGTAGGCCGGCACGAAACCGGGGAAATCGAAGGCGTTCTGCAAGCCTTCGTCGAAGGCCATCTGGCGGATGTTGTTGCCGTAGTCGACGGTGGGAATGCCGGCGGCATGGAAGGCCAGCATCGCTTCGACGTGCACGCGCATCGCGGCCTTGGCGGCGTCGCGCACCTTCTCCGGATTGGCCTGCTGTTCGGCCAGCCACTGCTCGACGCTCCAGCCGATCGGCAGGTAACCATGCACCGGGTCGTGGGCGCTGGTCTGGTCGGTGACGCAGTCCGGACGCACGCCGCGGCGTACCAGTTCCGGCAGGATCTCGGCGGCATTGCCAAGCAGGGCGATCGACTTGGCTTCACCGGCAGACGTGTACTTGGCGATGCGGGCCAAGGCGTCGTCGATGTCGCTGGCCTGTTCGTCGACATAGCGGGTACGCAGGCGGAAATCGATGCTGCTCTGGCGGCATTCGATGGTCAGGCTGCTGGCACCGGCCAACGAGGCGGCCAACGGCTGTGCGCCGCCCATGCCGCCGAGGCCGGCAGTGAGGATCCACTTGCCGCTCAGGCTGCCGCCGTAGTGCTGGCGTCCCATCTCGACGAAGGTCTCGTAGGTGCCCTGGACGATGCCCTGGCTGCCGATGTAGATCCAGCTGCCGGCGGTCATCTGCCCGTACATCATCAAGCCCTTCTTATCGAGCTCGTTGAAGTGCTCCCAGTTGGCCCAATGCGGTACCAGGTTGGAGTTGGCGATCAGCACGCGCGGTGCATCCGGATGGGTGGGGAATACACCGACCGGCTTGCCGGACTGCACCAGCAATGTCTGGTTGTCGTCCAGTCGCTGCAGGGTCTCCAGAATCTTGTCGTAGCTTTCCCAATCGCGTGCGGCGCGGCCGATGCCGCCGTAGACCACCAGCGAGGTCGGGTCTTCGGCGACCTCGGCATCGAGGTTGTTCTGCAGCATGCGGAAGGGCGCTTCGGTCTGCCAGGATTTGCAGTTGAGCGTGGTGCCGCGAGGTGCGCGCGGGTTGCGGGAGGGGTCGTGACGGGTCATGCATTTCTCCTGGTAGCAAATTCCATACAAGCGCCAAGCACTTGCTGCAAGGTGTTGCGGACGGGGCTTGCGTGTTCGGGGTCGTAGGGCGTGGGCCAGCTGTGCTCGTCCACGTCCTCGGGTGCGGGTTCGTGCATGTAGCCGCGGCAGCCCAGCTCCATCTGCAGGGTGTGCACGCCGTTGGCGGTGTTGCTGTAGTGGCGGGTGATCCAGCCACCCTTGAAGCGACCGTTGCGCACATGGCTCATGCCGCTCAGCGCACACAGGTTCTCGACCACGTCGGTGAGCGCGTTGTCGCAGGAGGTATCGGGGGCACCGCTGGGGCCGGCGCTGCCGATATTGAACTGCGGCAGTTCGCCCTCGAATAGATGCGGAATCAGGGAGCGGATCGAGTGCGCGTCGTAGACGACAACGGTCTCGTGCTGGGCACGCAGGCGTGCGATCTCGCCGGCCAGTGCTGCGTGGTAGGGATCGAACCAGGTTTCGCGGCGGTACTGGATCTCCGCTTCATCAGGTTCGTGTCCGGCGCGGTACAGCGGCTGGTTGTCGAAGGTGGTAAGCGGACACAGACCGGTGGTGTTCTGCCCAGGGTAGAGGGAGACACCGGATGGGTCGCGATTGACGTCTATCAGCGAGCGCGAGATGGCAGTGCGTACCGTGGTGGCGCCCATCGCCTTGGCGAAGGCATAGAGTTCGTGCACCCACCAATCGGCATCGCGGCGTGCAAGCCACGGTGATACGAAGTGGCCGACGCGCGATGCCGGCAATTCGGTTCCGGTATGCGGGAAGCTGACGATCAATGGAGCGTGACCGTGGTGGATCTGCAGCCAATCAGGGGAGTTCGTCATGGGGATTCCTGGGGTATGGCAGGCGTTGTTCTTCCCTTGCTGGCGGGGGAAGATGCCCGAAGGGCAGAAGGGGATGCTTTGCACGGTAAAGGCCAGAAGCTCCCCTCATCCGGCGCTGCGCGCCACCTTCTCCCGCAGGCGGGAGAAGGGCTTGCATCGCAGCTCGCGGTGAACTGTGCCTGGCCTGGCAGATTGCAGCGTTGCTGGCTGTCGCCTCTCCCGCTTGCGGGAGAGGATGCCCGGAGGGCAGGTGAGGGCGCTCTTCGCGGTGAAGCCGAAAAGCTCCCCTCATCCGGCACTGCGCGCCACCTTCTCCCGCAGGCGGGAGAAGGGCTTGCATCGCAGCTCGCGGTGAACTGTGCCTGGCCT
>NZ_DAMBKV010000005.1:0-213938 GCF_032066555.1 Stenotrophomonas sp. | reverse complement strand
AAAAGCTCCCCTCATCCGGCACTGCGCGCCACCTTCGCCCGCAGGCGGGAGAAGGAATGGCAACACGGCTTTCGGCCAGCTCTGCATGCGCTTCAATCAGGCCTTGTCAGTCACATCAACACCCGGCAACTGCACACCCAAGCCAGCCGTCAACGCAGCAGCGCGCACCAATGCAGTCGCAGCAACCATGTCCGGGTGGAAGTAACGGTCGTCCACCAAGGTCGGTACCTGCGCGCGCAAGGTCGAACGCACCCGCTCCAACGCCGGACTCGAACGCAGCGGCGCATGGAAATCACAGCCCTGGCCTGCGGCAAGCAGTTCGATACCAATGACGTTGGCGGCGTTCTCGGCCATGGCGATCAAACGACGCGCACCATGCGCCGCCATCGATACATGATCTTCCTGGTTGGCCGAGGTCGGGATCGAGTCGACACTGGCCGGGTAGGCGCGCTGCTTGTTCTCCGAGACCAATGCTGCCGCGGTCACCTGCGGGATCATGAAGCCCGAGTTCAGGCCCGGCTTCGGGGTCAGGAAGGCCGGCAGGCCGGACAGTGCCGGGTCCACCAGCATGGCGGTGCGACGTTCGCTGATCGAGCCGATCTCGCAGATCGCCATCGCCAGCATGTCCGCTGCGAATGCCACTGGCTCGGCGTGGAAGTTGCCGCCGCTCAGTGCTTCACCGGTGTCGGTGAACACCAGCGGGTTGTCGGAGACACCATTGGCCTCGATTTCCAGGGTGGCTGCCGCCTGGCGCATCACGTCCAACGCCGCGCCCATTACCTGCGGCTGGCAGCGCAGGCAGTAAGGGTCCTGCACGCGCACGTCGTTGTCGCGATGCGATTCGCGGATCGCCGAACCTTGCATCAACTCGCGCAAAACCGCGGCAGTGGCGATCTGGCCGCGCTGGCCACGGATGCTGTGGATGCGCGGGTCAAACGGGGTATCCGAGCCCTTGGCGGCTTCCACCGACAACGCACCGGTAACCAGCGCGGCCTGGAAAACCACTTCGATCTCGAACAGGCCGGCCAGTGCGTAAGCGGTCGAGTACTGGGTGCCATTGAGCAGCGCAAGACCTTCCTTCGCGCCAAGTACCAACGGCTGCAGACCGGCCTGCTTGAAGGCTGCCTCGGCCGACATGCGAGCACCGCCGACAAACGCTTCACCGACACCAATCATCACGCTGGCCAGATGCGACAACGGTGCCAGATCGCCAGAGGCGCCAACCGAACCCTGGCAGGGCACAACCGGCACCACGTCCTTCTGCAGCATTGCTTCCAGCAGCGCCAAGGTCTGCGGGCGGATACCCGAGGCGCCTTGCGCAAGACTGGTCAGCTTCAGCGCCATCATCAGCCGCACGACATCGACCGGCATCGGCTCGCCTACACCGGCGGCGTGCGACAGCACGATATTGCGCTGCAGGGTTTCCAGGTCTTCGCGTTCGATGCGAACGCTGGCCAGCTTGCCGAAGCCGGTGTTGATGCCATACACCGGCTCGCCCTTGGCGACGATGGCGTCCACCACCTGCGCGCTGCGCAGCACTGCGGCCTGGGCGGATTCGTCCAGACGCACGTTGGCGCCGCGATAGATCTGCCGCCATTGCGCCAGCGGGACGTGGCCGGGGAGGAGGGTCAAGGTAGTGCTCATGCGTGCTCCAGCAGTGCGAGGTTCAAGGTGCGAGGTTCAGACGATCTGCCCGCGCCAGACGCGGGCATGCAAAGGATTGAAGCCGATCCGGTAAACCAGGTCGGCGGGTGCATCGATGTCCCAGATGGCGAGGTCGCAGTCCATGCCGGCGGCCAGCTTGCCGACGCGGTTGGCGCGGCCCAGTGCGCGTGCGGCTTCACGGGTGAAGCCGGCGATGCACTCGTCCACGGTCATGCGGAACAAGGTGGCGCCCATGTTCATCGTCAGCAGTGGACTGGTCAGTGGTGAGGTGCCGGGATTGCAGTCGGTTGCCAACGCCATCGGTACGCCGGCGTCACGCAGGCCCTGGATCGGCGGCAGCACCGTCTCGCGGGTGAAGTAATAGGCGCCAGGCAGCAGTACGGCAACGGTGCCTGCCGCGCGCATCGCGGCGATGCCGGCTTCGTCCAGGTGTTCGATATGGTCGGCGGACAATGCGCCGTTGTGCGCTGCCAGCTCTGCACCGTGTTGGTTGGACAGCTGCTCGGCGTGGATCTTGATTGCCAGACCGTGCTGCTTGGCCGCCTCGAACACCTGTTGTGCCTGCGCCGGCGAGAACGCGATGTTCTCGCAGAAGATATCGACCGCTTCGGCCAGACTTTCGGCGGCGATGGCCGGAATCATCACTGCGCAGACTTCGTTGATATAGGCCTGTGCCTCGTGGCCCGGCGGCACTGCATGCGCACCCAGGAAGGTCGGCACGATCTCCACCTTGCGCAGTGTTCCCAGTTCGCGCGCCACCCGCAGCTGCTTGCGTTCGTCGGCCAGGGTCAGGCCATAGCCGGATTTGATCTCGATGGTGGTGATGCCTTCGGCCAGCATTGCATCCAACCGGGGCAGGCTGGCGCTGATCAACGCCGCGTCATCTGCCTGGCGGGTGGCGCTGACCGTGGAAACGATGCCACCACCGGCCTTGGCGATCTGCGCATAGCTCACGCCCTGCAGGCGCTGCTCGAACTCACCGGCGCGGTTGCCGGCATAGACCAGGTGGGTATGGCAGTCGATCAGGCCGGGGCTGATCCAGCGGCCGTTGCAGTCGACGCGGTTATCGGCCTCAAATGCGGGTGCTTCCGCGGCAGGTCCGACATGCAGGATGCGACCATCGCGGGCGGCGACCACGCCGTCGCGGATGCTGCCCAGTCCGCCCGAGGCGTCGTCCAGGGTCATCAGGTTGGCGTTGTGCCAGAGCGTGTCGCAGCGCATTGTCCCTCTCCATGCCTATTTGTATATACAATAACGGCGACCATCGGAGAGTGTCCAGTGACAACGATCAAGCCGACCCCATCTGTCCGCTTCCATGCTGCCCAGGCCTTGTTGCCGCAGGGGTGGGCGCAGAATGTGCGCATCGACTGCAGCGCTGGCCGCATCACCGCGGTGGCTGCGGGTGCGCCCTGGGATGGCCAGTCGCAACGGCTGGGCGTGGTGGTGCCGGGCCTGGGTAATCTGCATAGCCACGCGTTCCAGCGCGCGATGGCCGGGCTCACCGAGGTGGGCGGACGTTCGGGCGACAGTTTCTGGAGCTGGCGTGAGCTGATGTACCGGTTCCTGGATCGCCTGGATCCGGATACCTTCCAGGCCATCGCTGCGCAGGCCTATATGGAAATGCTGGAAAGCGGTTTCACCCGGGTCGGTGAGTTCCACTACTTGCATCACACCGAGACCGGCAGCCGCTACGCCGACCATGCCGAAATGTCGGTACGCGTTGCCGCAGCAGCCGACGACACCGGGCTGGGTCTGACCCTGCTGCCGGTGTTCTACGCACACAGCGATTTTGGCGGTGCCGCGCCGACCCCGGCACAGCGACGCTTTCTGCACGACATCGACGGCTTTGCGGACTTGCTGGATGGCTGCAAACGGGCATTGGCAGACACGCCCGATGCGGTTCTGGGGCTGGCACCGCACAGCCTGCGCGCCAGCACTCCGCAGCAACTGCAGGCGCTGGTTGCATTGGCGCCGGGCCCAATCCATATCCATATCGCCGAGCAGACCCGCGAGGTGGATGCCTGTCTGGCCTGGAGTGGGCAACGGCCGGTCGAATGGCTGTACGCCAACGCAGCGGTGGATGCGCGGTGGTGTCTGGTGCACGCGACCCACGTCAACAGCGATGAAGTGCGGTTGATGGCGGACAGCGGTGCGGTGGTTGGGCTGTGCCCGATAACCGAAGCCAACCTGGGCGATGGCCTGTTCCCGATGCGTGACTTCATACAGCTTGGCGGACGCTTCGGCGTTGGCTCCGACTCCAACGTGCTGATCGACGCGGCAGAAGAGCTGCGCCTGCTTGAATATGGCCAGCGCCTGCAGCTGCGCGGCCGCAACGTGCTCTCCCCCGGCGATCTGTCCAGTGGCCGCTGGCTGTACCAGCAGGCGGGCGAGGGCGGGGCGCAGGCCCTGGGCGTGCCGTTCGGACTGGAGGTGGGCGCCGCTGCCGATCTGCTGGAACTGGACGACGAGCACCCGGCCTTGCTGGGCCGCAAGGGCGACGCCTTGCTTGACAGTTGGCTGTTCGCCGCACGTAATGGCGCCCTTCGCAGCGTCTGGCGCAATGGTCGGGCCTTGGTCCGCGATGGCCGCCACGTGAACCGCGATGCGATCAGCGCGCGTTACCGTGCCGCGCTCGCACGGATACTGGGCTAAGGTCGGTTATCGGCCAGGCACCGCTTCTTTCAGGAAACCCGAGTGAAGGGCAAGAAAGCTCCCACCCTCAATCACCGCATCCGCAGTGACATCGGAGGCCGCATCCTCAGCGGCGAATGGGAGCCTGGCTTCCGTATCCCGTTCGAACACGAGCTGATGGAACAGTACGGCTGCTCGCGGATGACGGTGAACAAGGTGCTGACCGCGCTGGCCGAGAGCGGCATGATCGAACGCCGCCGACGCGCCGGCTCCTTCGTGGCGCGGCAGCCGCCCCATCTGGAACAGGTGGCGCTGGAGATCCCCGACATCGAGGTGGCGGTCACTGACCGCGGCCACGAATACGGCTTCCAGCTGCTTGAACGCGCGCACCGCAAGGCCAGGGAAAACTCGGCCGAAGAGCTGCAGCTGGTAGGTGACGGCAAGTTGCTGGCGATGCGCTGCCTGCACCTGGCCGACGGCAAGCCGCTGGCGTTGGAGCGCAGGTTGATCAATCCCGAAGCCGTGCCGGAAACCCTGAAGGTGGATTTCACCATCCACGCGCCGGGCAGCTGGCTGCTGCAGAACGTGTCATGGACACGCGGCCAGCACCGTATCAGCGCGGTGGCCGCGACCGCCGACGAAGCTGCATTGCTGAAAGTACCGGTGGGCACGGCCTGCCTGGTCATCGACCGCCAGACCTGGCGCGGCGAGCTGCCGATCACCTGGGTGCGGCAGATGTTCCTTGGCGATGCCTACGACCTGATTGCCCGCTTCGCGCCGGGCGCACGCTGATTCAATCCGTTCGATGCAATCTCCAGCCAGGTCGATGGCCTGGCTGGACGCTGCTGAACTCCAGATCTAGATGGTGCTGCACTGCCGCCAGCGTACCGGCTCGTCCACGCCTGGGCGCGGATTGAGCTGCACGCGGGTGGTGCGCAAGGCCGGGTAGCGCTGCAGCTGCTGGCAGATCAGGGGCCATACCTGGGCATCGTCGCCGCTGCGCTCAACCGACAGGGTGGAACGGGTCAACCAGATGCCACTGACCACGCCCGCCGTACTGGCCAGGGCCTTGGACACGGATTGCTGATAACGCAGCAGCGTGGCGGCATCCGGGTCCTGCACGAGATCGCTGGGGTTGGAAGTGTTTGCCGGTGCCGGTGCCGGTGCTGCTGGCTTGCTGGCTTCGGCTTTTTCGCTGGTGGCCGGGGTCACAGGCGCGCTGACGGGATCGGGTGTGGTGTCGCGGGCAGGGCGGGGAGCGGCAGCGATGGATTCGGGCGCAGGGCTGTCGCCGCGCAGGGTCATATACCCCATGCCGACCAGCAGGCCCAGGGTGATCGCCGCCAGGCCCGCTATGCCGGTGTGGCGAACCGCTTCGCGTCGCGCGATGCCGGTCACGGTCTCGCGTGCCTCGGCCGGCATATAGGGCTTGAGCAGTGGCCACAACTGCCGCGCGTCGATGACCTCGATCGATTGCTTCTCCGCTTCGACCAGACCGTCGCGTTCAACATGGCCTTCGGTGATCAGCAGGCCACCCACGGCGCCGGTAAGGCTGATGGCCGACGCCAACTCATGGATCGCACTGGCATCGAAGCGGTAAGCGCGGCCATGCTTGCATGACACCAGCCAGCGCTGGCCGTCCCGTTGCAGCAGGAAGTCGCTGCTGGTGCCACGATCGTTCTCGTCGTCATCGGTCAGTGGATGCAGGTTGCGCTGTTCGGCCATGGCCTGGTGCACGATGCGCGAAAACTCACGCCAGCGCATGCCAGCCAGTGCGGCCAGGCCATGCTGGCGCTCGGTTTGACGGCGGGCGACCAACCACAGGTATGCCGACGCCAGGCCCCACAAGAGCAATGCAAGCAACAGGGCCAGAATCCACGAGAACATCGACATACCCGAAAGCCTAGAGAAGGGGCCCAGTCTATCTTCCCTGACGACCGTAAGAGCTGGCTGACTTCGCCTTTTTTGTACGCTGTTGCCGAATCAGTCCGTGGACCGAGGGGCCGGCCAATAATGGCTGTCGGGCACCGCGCGTGCGCCAAAGATGGCCTGGCCGACTCGAACCACGGTCGCGCCTTCCTCGATGGCGATCTCGAAGTCTCCTGACATGCCCATCGACAGCTCATCCAGGCCGATGCCGGCCGGGGCGTCCTGGCGCAGGCGTTCACGCAGTTCCCGCAGGCGCACAAAGCAGGCGCGCACCTGCTGCGGTTCGGCGGAGAACATGGCCAAGGTCATCAGGCCACGCACGCGCAATGCGCCCGAGCGCGGCAGGGCCTGCAGGAACCCGGCAACCGCCTCGGGCAGCAATCCATACTTGCTGGCCTCATTGGACGTGTTTACCTGCACGAAGACGTCCAATGAACGGCCTTCTGCCTGCAGGCGGCGGTCCAGCGTTTCGGCGAGGCGCAGGCTGTCCAAGGCCTGGAATTCGTCGGCAAAACGGGCCACCAGTTTGGCCTTGTTGGTCTGCAGGTGGCCGATGACCGACCAGTGCAGATCGGTCAGGTCCTGCATCGCCTCCCATTTGTGATGGGCTTCCTGCACCTTGTTTTCGCCAAGCATGCGGCAGCCGGCCTGATAGGCCAGGCGGATATGGGCTTCGTCGATGGTTTTGCTGACCGGCAGCAGGCGTACGCTGTCCGCGGCCCGGCCCACGCGCTGGCAGGCCACGGCCATCCGCTCGCGGACCAAGGCAAGATTATGGCGGAAGTCATCCACGCTTTCGGCACGCGGGTAGCGGCCGTGCAGGGCGTGACGGGTCTGGGTGCCGACGGTGCTGCCGGGGGCCGTGTCGGGGCGCGGGGTTTGCATGCTTGACTCCAGCGATTGCGGCCACCGCCCGATGCTGCGCGGGCGGAGCGGTAAGCCACAGATTATCGCTTGCTGGCGGTGCCTGGCCCCGGAATCTGGCTGCCGTGACGAATCGCAGGCATGAAAAACCCGCCATCCGATGCCGTGAGGGGAGGGAGACTTACGGCGCGGTACTGCTGGCGGGTGAGTTGATTCTTGCGCAAGCAATGTTGCTTTGCAACATCACTGATCTTCAGCTTGCTGCCCGTCGTGTGCGGCGCGGCTCTCAGCCCGGGTAAGACGGCGGTTGAGGGCGTCCAGGCGGTCGTTCAGGGCCTCGATATCGGAACGCGAGGGGATGTCCATGCGTCGCAGCACGCTGTGTACGCGGTCTTCAAACGACTTTTCGACCTTGTCCCAGGTATCGGCGGCGCGCTCCCGGGCCTGCCCCAGGGTGTTCTCGACGGTGTCGCGCAGGCTTTCGCCGTTGCGCGACTGTTCGCGGGAACGGGCTTCGCTGTCCTGGCCTTCCTTGACCAGGGTGTCGAACAGTTTGCTGCCCTCGGCCTGCGCCCGCGACAGTGCGCCCAGGCCGGCCAGCCACACCTGCTGTGCCGATTCGGTCACCTTCCTGGTCAAACGCTCGGCCTGGCCTTGCGTGCCGGCGCTGTCGTCTTCGTCTTCCGGGCGTTGCTCGTAGGTGGTCATGACGATGCTCCTATGCGGGGTTGAAGAGTTCAGCCACACCGTAACGGCTTGGCGGCCTGAGTTGTGTGACGGCGCCGGCTCAGCCGAGCTTGTCAGTCAGCACGCGTTGAATTTCGGATTCCACCATGCCTTTCATTGCCGAGAGCAGGAAGCCCAGTTCGGCCTTGACCCGCACAGCACCCGGCAACAGCTCGATGGCACCGTCCACGCCGGAACGGTTGAAGTGCAGCACCGGGCCGTCCCAGCGGGTAACCACGTCGAAGCGTTCCTGCAGCTTTTCGGCGACTTCGGCAATGGCGGTGCGGGCCTTGTCGTCGGACAGGGAGTGGGCGTGCTGGATATCAATGGTGGACATGGCGTGCGGCCTGTACTGCTGTATGTGGGAAAGATGCGCCATTGTGCGGACCTGAGCGGCGTAGTCCAAGTCTCACGTACACCTTCTGCATGACCGGATGACCTGCTAGTCTGCTGCCGGTGCGCACTCTGCAAGTCCATTTCAGCAATCGTCAGCAGCCGGATCAGTCATTGATGCCGGGGGTCCAGCGCATCGTGCGCCACGCGTCGGGTCAAATCCGGCTCGGTGATGGCAGCGTCGGCCCCTTGCTGTTGGCGCAGTTCTGCACCGATCAGCGCGGCGTCTGGCTCCAGGTTGCCAGCGGTGGCCGCGGCATTCACGTCAATGGCCGGCCGGTGCGGCGGATGGCATTGCTGCGCGCCGGTGATTCGGTCTACGCCGACGGTACGGAGATGCTGCTGCGCGGGGAATGCGAGCAGGTCCCGCATCCGCCCGAGGCGCCCGGCGATGGCGGCGAAGATCTGCGGGCGCTGCTGCGCGGGGTGGGGGGGCGCCACCACGGGCGCAGCTTCACCCTGGACAAGCCGCGCCTGGTTGGTAGCGATCCGGCGAGTGACATCCTGATCGACGAGCCGGCCTTCGCCGAACGGCATGCCCGATTCGAGCGGCATGGCGACAAGGTCCTGCTGCGTGACCTGGGGTCGGCCGAAGGTAGCCTGGTCAATGGCGTAAATGCCCGGCATTGCTGGTTGCAGGCGGGTGACCAGGTGGTTTTCGAAGGTAACCACCGCTTTGTGCTGGAAATTCCGCTGGGCCCGGTTGCCGCCAATGCGGCCATCGCGGTCGAAGATGATGAAGAGCCGGTGGCGGTCAAACCCTCCACGTTGGCGCCGGCAAAACCCCGTTTGCCCCGGCGTTGGCCCTGGCTGTTGCTCAGCGCCTTGTTGCTGGGGGCGGCGATCAGCGCGTTGTTGCTGTTCGGCGCCCGCTGACTAGCGGCACCTGTCGTACTGAAATCTCACGCATGGGCCGGGGAAGCTGCACGCGCAGAATGGGTGCAGATGCAACTTTTCCCAACTGGCCCAAGGCTGTTGCGCTGCGGCATACTAGGGATTCTGCTCAACAGGTGTGACATGACGCGCGCATTCAATTTCAGTGCCGGCCCTGCGACATTGCCGGAATCGGTCCTGCGCCAGGCGCAGGCGGAGATGTTGGAATGGAATGGCGTAGGCGCGTCCATTGTCGAGATAAGCCACCGCAGTGCCGACTTCATGGCCGTGGCCGCCGAGGCCGAAGCCGACCTGCGGCGCCTGATCGGCATTCCTGACGATTACGCGGCGCTGTTCCTGGGGGGCGGTGCCACCACCCAGCAGGCGCTGCTGCCGCTGAACTTCGCCAGCCCGGGCCAACGCGTGGACTATGTGGTCAGTGGCCACTGGGGCAAGACTGCGGTCAAGCAGGCCCAGCCCTATGTCGACGTCAACATCGCCGCCAGCGGTGAGGCCAGTGGTTATCGGGATATCCCGGCGCGTTCGCAGTGGCAGCTATCTGACGATGCGGCCTATGTGCATATCACCGCCAACGAAACCATCCACGGCATCGAGTTCCGTGATGTGCCGGATGTGGGCGGGGTGCCGCTGATCGCCGATTTCAGCTCGTCCATTGCCTCCGAGCCGATTGACGTGTCGCGCTATGGCGTGATCTACGCAGGTGCGCAGAAGAACCTTGGCCCGGTGGGCATCGCCGTGGTCATCATCCGCCGCGACCTGCTGGAACGCGCCGGCCAGCCGCGCGCGGATATCTTCGATTACCGTTCGCATGTCGCGCGCGACTCGATGTTGAACACGCCGCCGACCTGGAACTGGTACCTTGCCGGGCTGATGTTCAAGTGGATGCTGGCCCAGGGTGGTGTCGAAGCCTTCGCCAGGCTCAGCCTTGCCAAGTCGTCGGCGGTCTATGAGGCCATTGACGGTTCCGGGGGCTTTTACCGCAACGAAGTAGCTGCGGCCGTACGTTCGCGGATGAACATCCCGTTCTTCCTGCCCAGCGAAGAACTCAATGCGCGTTTTGTCAGCGAGTCCAAGGCAGCCGGCTTGCTGGCGCTGAAGGGCCACAAGGCAGTCGGCGGCATCCGCGCCTCGCTGTACAACGCCATGCCGCTGGAAGGCGCACAGGCGCTGGCAGCATTCATGCGTGATTTCCAGCAGCGCAACGGTTGAACCAATCCCGCCGTGCGCGCCGCGCCGGCCAGTAACAGGTAGACGATTCCATGGCGACCAAGCCAAGCAAGACCGCCAGTAAAGCCCAACCTGCCGCCAAGAAAGCACCGACCAGGCAGGCTGCGGTGAAGAAGACTGCCGCCAGCAAGAAAGCCGCCGCCGACACCCTCACCGTCGCCAAGCCGGTGCTGTCGGATGTGCGCGCCAAGATCGACCAGATCGACCGCAGCATCCAGGCCCTGATTGCCGAGCGGGCGAACTTCGCCCACCAGGTCGGCAAGGCCAAGGGCAAGCTGGCGGCAGCCGTTGACTACTACCGCCCGGAGCGCGAAGCACAGGTGCTGCGCATGGTGGTGGACCGCAACGAAGGCCCGCTCAGTGACGAAGTGCTGGTGCATGTCTACCGCGAGATCATGTCGGCCTGTCTGGCCCAGCAGGAGCCGCTGAAGATCGGCTACCTCGGCCCGGAAGGCTCGTTCACCCAGCAGGCCGCGCACAAGCACTTTGGTCGTTCGGCGCTGGGCCTGCCTTTGGCCAATATCGAAGAGATTTTCCAGGAAGTGGAAAACGGCAACGCCGATTTCGGCGTCGTGCCGGTGGAGAACTCCGGGCAGGGCACAATCCAGATCACCCTGGACATGTTCCTGACCTCCAATCTCAAGATCTGCGGCGAAGTCGAGCTGCGCGTGCAGCAGTACCTGCTCTCGCGCACCGGCCGCATCGAGGACATCGAGCGCATCTACGCGCATCCGCAGGCCTTCATGCAGACCTCGGCATGGCTGCGTGCCAACCTGCCCAAGACCGAAAAAGTGCCGGTGTCCAGCAACTCCGAAGGTGCCCGACGCGCCCGCAATGCGGAAGACGCTGCGGCCATCGGCGGCGAGAGTGCAGGGCATGTGTATGGCTTGAAGAAGGTGGTGACCAAGCCGATCCAGAACGACGCCGACAACACCACGCGCTTCCTGGTGATCGGTCGCCAGCTGTTCCCGTCGTCGGGCCACGACCGTACCTCGGTTTTGGTCTTCATCCACGACAAGCCCGGCGCGCTGTTCGACGTACTCAGCCCGTTCGCACGCCACGGCATCAGCATGAACCGCATCGAGTCGCGACCCTCGCACCAGGCCAAGTGGGAATACGGTTTCTTCATCGATCTGGCAGGTCATATCGAAGACGAATCGATGCAGGCCGCATTGGCCGAGCTGAAGTCGCACTCGGCGCAGATCAAGGTGCTCGGTTCCTACCCGGTCGCCGTGCCGTGAATTCCAAAGCCCCTCTCCCCGCGGGAGAGGGGTTGGGGTGAGGGCAGGGTTGCCGACATTCTTCAATTCGCTGCAGCCATGTGCTCCCTTACCCTCATCTGCCCTTCGGGCACCTTCTCCCGGAGGGAGAAGGGTTTGCTGACGCGCCCCTGGCGCACTGAATACTAGAGAGACCGCATGAGTTCCCAGCCCTACTGGATTGCACGCAAAGGTTCCGCCCTGCAGGGCACGCTCGCCATTCCCGGCGACAAGTCGGTATCGCACCGCTCGGTGATGTTCGCCGCGCTGGCCGATGGCGTTTCGCATATCGATGGTTTTCTGGAAGGCGAGGACACCCGCGCCACCGCCCACATTTTCGAACAGATGGGCGTGCGATTCGAAACCCCGTCAGCCTCGCAGCGGATCGTCCATGGCGTTGGCGTGGATGGCCTGAAGGCACCAACCGACGAGCTGGATTGCGGTAACGCCGGCACCGGCATGCGTCTGCTGGCTGGCCTGCTGGCCGCGCAGCCCTTCGACACGACGCTGGTTGGTGATGCGTCCTTGTCCAAGCGGCCGATGCGCCGGGTGACCGGGCCGTTGGCACAGATGGGCGCGCGCATCGATACCCAGGACGATGGCACGCCGCCGCTGCACATCCACGGCGGGCAGACACTGCACGGCATCGATTACGAATTGCCGGTGGCCAGTGCGCAGGTCAAGTCGGCGGTGCTGCTGGCTGGCCTGTATGCGCAAGGCGAGACATCAGTGGTCGAGCCGCATCCAACCCGCGATTACACCGAGCGCATGCTGCGCGCATTCGGCGTGGAGATCGAGTTCGAACCGGGCAAGGCACGCCTGCGCGGCGGCCAGCGCCTGCGTGCGACCGATATTTCGGTACCGGCGGACTTCTCGTCCTCGGCGTTCTTCATCGTTGCCGCCAGCATCATTCCCGGCTCGGAAGTGCGTTTGCGTTCGGTCGGCCTGAATCCGCGCCGCACCGGCCTGCTGGCTGCACTGCGCCTGATGGGCGCGGACATCACCGAGGAGAACCATGCCGAGCACGGTGGCGAGCAGGTCGCAGATCTGGTCGTGCGCTATGCCCAGCTCAAGGGCGCGGAGATTCCGGAGGCGCTGGTGCCGGACATGATCGACGAGTTTCCGGCACTGTTCGTCGCCGCCGCCGCCGCCGAAGGCCAGACCGTGGTGCGCGGCGCAGCCGAGCTGCGGGTGAAGGAGTCAGACCGTCTCGCGGCGATGGCCACGGGCCTGCGTGACCTGGGCCTGCGCGTGGACGAGACCGATGATGGTGCGACCATCTTCGGTGGTCCGCTGGGCAGCGGCACCATCGAGAGCCACGGCGATCACCGTATCTCGATGGCTTTTGCCATTGCCGGCCAGCTCAGCACCGGTGAAGTACGCATCAATGATGTCGCCAACGTGGCGACATCGTTCCCGGGCTTTGACAGCCTGGCCAGTGGCGCCGGCTTCGGGCTCAGCGTCCGGTCCTGAACTCCACAGGGACCTGCACGACGCTGTTGATGGCGCGGCCATCCCGCATCGCGGGCTGGAAGCGCCATTGCTGTAGCGCGGCAATGGCGGCCTGATCCAGGGCGGGGTCAATGCCGCCTTCATGTCCGATCACGGTGGCTTGGCTGACCCGGCCGTCGGCATCCACCTGCAGACGTACGATCACATCGCCTTCGATGTCGGCACTGAGCGCGGCGGCCGGATAATCCGGGGTCGGATTGTTGGCCAGCGGTTCGGCATCACGATTGCCCGCGATGCTGACCACCGAAGTGGTATCAGCAGTGGTGATGGAAACCGGGCTGGCAGCCACTGGAGTCTGCAGGTGGCGGTACCCGAGCACGGCAAAGACAGTCACCACCAGCAGCGCCAGCAGGCCCCACAGCCATGCCACAGCCATGCCGTGCGGGCGTGCCGGTGTATGAGGGTGGCTCGTGCTGTGTTGATGGGGGATGCTGGACATCGACATGTGGGCTCTGCGTAGCGACTACGCAACAAGTCTGGTCCCGCACTCCCAAACGGCGAATGACTTTGGGCGGAAACCGGCCCCCTTGGGGAGCCGGGGTTCAGCTTACGGCGCCGGTTTGAAATCGAAGGGGATTTCCAGGCTGCCCTGCATTGGCTGGCCATTGCTCTGTGCCGGCTGGAAACGCCAGTTGCGCACGGCTTCCTGGGCAGCCCGGTCAAGGTCGCGCGAGCCGCTGCGCTGGATCACGCGGACATCCAGGGGCACGCCATTGGCGTCCACGTCCACGTGAACAATTACCGTACCGCTTTCGCCGCGGCGCAGGGCTGCCGGCGGATAGTCCGGCGCCGGGCTTTGGCCAGGCAGTGGCACTGGCTGGTCACTGGGCGCGGGCGCGACTGGCGCGGCCGGTGCCGGATCGACCGGCGCAGTCTCAGCGATGGGCTGCGGTGGTGGGGCGGGCGCGGCCTCGACCAGCTCCGGGGTTTCCTCCACCGTTTCCGGGCGCGCATCGGGCATGTCGCTGGCGCCGGCACCTGCGGGCAAGGGTGCCGGCAAGGGCGCCAACACGGCGTTGCTGGCCTGTGGCTGGGCCGGATCGGCGCGATAGAACTCGTTGTGGCGACGGGCATTGAGCCAGACCACCAGGAACAGCAGAACACCGACGCCAAAGGCGATGCCAGCGATCTTCAGGCTGCTGCGGGGCAGGTGAAACGTGAAGTTCTGGTCGGAGCGGGAGCTTGGAGCGGACATGGCCTTGACCGTATGGAACCGGCCGATTCTTGCACAGGAAAGGTGAATCGCGCGGCAGAAAGCTGCAGTTCGCGCGATAATCCAATATCCACACCCGTACACAGTGCCCAGCCATGCTTGATCCAGCCCTTCTTCGCCAGCAGCCCGCCGAACTTGCCGAACGCCTGCGCAGTACGCGCGGTTACGTTCTGGATGTGGCCGCCTTCGAGTCGCTGGAGGCTGACCGCAAGCGCATCCAGGTGCGCACCCAGGAACTGCAGAGCCTGCGCAACAGCCGTTCCAAGTCGATTGGCCATGCCAAGGCCAAGGGCGAGGACGTGTCGGCGATCATGGCCGAAGTGGCTGCCTTCGCCGATGAGCTGAAGAGCTCCGAGGCCCAGCTCGATGTACTGCGCGAGCAGATCGAAACCCTGTCGATGGGCATCCCGAACCTGCCTGCCGCCGATGTTCCGGCCGGCAAGGACGAGAATGACAATGTCGAGCAGCTGCGCTGGGGTACCCCGCGCGAATTCGACTTCCCGGTGCTCGACCACGTGGAGCTGGGGGCCCGCAACAATGGCCTGGACGCGGAAACCGCCGCCAAGCTGTCCGGCGCACGTTTCACCGTGTTGCGCGGCTCGATCGCGCGTCTGCACCGTGCCCTGGGCCAGTTCATGCTCAATCTGCACAGCAACGAGCACGGTTACGAGGAAACCAATGTGCCGGTGCTGGTCAACGCCGACTCGCTGCGCGGCACCGGTCAGTTGCCCAAGTTCGAGGAAGACCTGTTCAAGACCGCGTTGGGCGAATCCACCCGCTATCTGATCCCGACTTCGGAAGTGCCGCTGACCAATATCGTCCGCGACGAGATCATCGACGCCGAGCGTCTGCCGCTGCGCATGACCGCGCATTCGATGTGCTTCCGCTCCGAGGCCGGCAGCGGTGGCCGCGACGTGCGCGGCATGATTCGCCAGCATCAGTTCGAGAAGGTTGAGCTGGTCAGCGTGTGTGCTGCCGAGGACAGCGCTGCCGAGCATGAGCGCATGACCGCGTGCGCCGAAGCCGTGCTGCAGAAGCTGGGCCTGCCTTACCGCAAGGTGCTGCTGTGCACCGGCGACATGGGCTTTTCGGCGATCAAGACCTATGACCTGGAGGTTTGGCTGCCGTCGCAGCAGACCTACCGCGAGATCTCGTCCTGCTCGAATTGCGGTGATTTCCAGGCGCGTCGGATGCAGGCGCGCTGGCGCAATCCCGCCGGCAAGCCGGAGCTGGTGCACACCCTCAATGGTTCGGGCGTGGCGGTAGGCCGGGCGATGATCGCGGTGATGGAGAACTACCAGAACGCCGATGGCTCGATCACGATCCCGGAAGTACTGCGCCCCTACATGGGCGGTGCCGAAACCATTGCCTGATCCCAGACGGTAGTGCCGAGCCATGCTCGGCAGCGGCCTGCCCGATAAAGCTTCGGCGCCCGTGCCCACACGGTCTTTGATCGGTGTGGGAGCGGTGTAAACCGCGAAGCCGGGTTCGTTGAATTTGCAAAACGGTCGGCAATCGCAACGATTGTGAGCTTCGCGGCGGACGCCGCTCCCACAAAAACAAGCGGCCCCGAATTTGGTAGTGCCGAGCCATGCTCGGCAGATGCCTGTCCGACAACGCTTCGGCGCCGGCTCGCACAAAGTCTTTGATCCTTGTGTGAGCTGTGTAGACCGCGAAGCTCGATAGGCCGGAATTGCAGAAATGCCCGCGATCACAAGGATTCCGGGCTTTGCCGCGCACGCCGCTCCCACAAAGGCAGGCAGCCTGGCATTGGGTAGTGCCGAGCCATGCTCGGCAGATGCCTGCCCGATAACGCTTCAGCGGCCGTGCCGACAGGGTTTTCAGGTCCTTGTGGGAGCGGTGTAAACCGCAAAGCCGGGAACACTTGAATGGCGAGGCATATCCGGGCCGCAAGGCTTGCCAGCTTCGCGGCTGACGCCGCTCCTACAAAAGCGCGCCGTTCCTTGACGCTGCGCCCTCTAAACATGAATGGGCGTCTGCAGTGCTTCGCCCCCGGCATTCTGAAACCTAAATCAGGACTGTTTGGGGTCTGATTTGTAAATACAGGACAAAGGTGATTAAATTTAGCGGTTCGTTCCAATAGTGGGATCAATCCATGCAGGACCTCAACGACCTCTACTACTTCGCCATGGTGGTCGACCACGGCGGTTTTGCTGCTGCCGAGCGTGCGCTGGGCATACCGAAATCACGTCTCAGCCGGCGCATCAGCCAGCTTGAGACAGACCTCGGTGTGCGCCTGCTGCAGCGCTCGACGCGCCGTTTCGCGGTCACCGACGTGGGCATGAGCGTGCATCGGCATGCGCAGACGATGTTGGCCGAGGCCCAGGCCGCGCGCGAAGTGGTGGACCGGCTCAGTGCCGAGCCGCGTGGGCTGGTGCGCGCCAGCGTGCCGGTGTCGCTGGCACAGATGCAGCTACCCAAGCTGTTGCCGAAGTTCCTCGAGCAGTACCCGAAAGTGCGGCTGCAGCTGAACATCAGCAACCGTCGCGTGGACATCATCAACGAAGGCTATGACGTGGCCTTGCGGGTACGTTCGCGCCTGGATGATGACGGCAGCCTGGTCATGCGCAGCTTTGGCCAGGTACAGGAGTTGCTGGTGGCCAGCCCGGCGTATCTGGATCGGGCAGGGCGCCCGGCCTCGCCGGAAGACCTGGGCAATCACGTCACCCTGAGCATCAGCGAGGACGAGGCCCGCCAGCGCTGGGAGCTGCATGGGCCGGGCGGGGAAGTGCGCCGGGTCGAACTGCAGCCGCGAGTGGCCGGGTTTGACTTCCCGCTGCTGCAGGCGATGGTCAAGGACGGCTTCGGTATCACGATGCTGCCGGAAACCGTCTGCGCAGAGGCCGTACGCAACGGTGAACTGGAAGTGGTGCTGCCGGACTGGTCACTGCCGCAAGGCATCTGCCACGCGGTGTTTGCCTCGCGGCGCGGATTGTTGCCGGCGGTGCGGGTATTCATCGACTTCCTTGCAGAGCACCTGCCGACCGAACTGGAGGCCTCGCGCCTGCATTGTGGGGGCGCCTGCGAGCGGGCCAAGGAGAAGATCCGCGCTTCGATGGCGGGATCGTTGGCAATCGAAGCCGGTTGAACAAAAAAGCCCGCAAGCATGCGAGAATGCCCGCCCCGGGATGCTATCCGGGGTAGTTGCACGTTACGGGCAGATGGCCGAGCGGTTTAAGGCACCGGTCTTGAAAACCGGCGAAGGGTCAAACCTTCCGTGGGTTCGAATCCCACTTTGCCCGCCAGACATGTGGAGAAGCCGCTGGAAACAGCGGCTTCTCTGCGTTTATGAGTGGCGGATACGGCGCGGGCATCCGCGCTGCGATGACACCGGTGGCGGACATCCAGGACAGTTCCGCTGGTAAAATGGACACGGCTTGGGGGAGCTGCGCGCCCGGGCATGCATGGGCTTGTCGCGGCACTACCTTCCAGCGTCCGCGTCTAGATCCATGGATTTACGAAAACTCATTCTGGTGCTCACCTTGATCGGAGCACTGGTGCCGTTCGCCAATACGTTCTATGCCAGCTATACGGTGCAGCGCCAGCAATTGGTGGACACCACCCTGGATGGCAACTATGCCTACGCCAACAAGCTGGCCAAGAGCACGGAAGACTTCCTGCAGGCGTCGCAGTTGCAGCTGGCCTATACCGCGCAACTGCTCGCGCTGAAAATGGACGATGTATCCAAGCTGGAAGAGGAAGCCGCGCGCCTGCGCATGATGAGCAAGAGCTTCAACTCCATCACCATCTTCGACGCAGGTGGCAAGGTATTGGCAACCTCGCCCGAAACCCTGGGGCTGCAGGGTCGGGTATTGGGCAGCGAAGCGGTGAAGACTGCATTGCGCGAGAAGCGGCCGCTGATCAGCGCGCCCTACCAATCGGCAACCGGCAACTTCATCGTTTTCATCAACCACCCGATAATTTCCGCATCGGGCCGCTATCTCGGCGCGGTGGGCGGCGCGATCTACCTGCAGAAGGAAAACATCCTCGACCGCCTGCTCGGCCAGCATTTCTATGTTGATGGCTCCTACCTGTTCGTGGTCGACCAGCAGAAGCGCATCATCTATCACCCGAATCCGGACCGGATCGGTGACTTCGTGGAGAAGAACGTCGTCGTCGACCGCGTCGCCACTGGCGTGGCGGGGAAGGGGCCCACGGTCAATTCGCAAGGCGTGAAAATGCTGGCCGGCTACGCGCCGGTTGCATCGACGGGGTGGGGCATCGTTGCCCAACGTCCCGAGGCGGCCACGCTTGCGCCGTTGACCCAGCTGATGCAGGGCACCTTGTACCGTGCGTTGCCGGCAACGATCCTGACCTTGATACTGATATTGTGGAGTGCGCGGTTGATCTCGCGCCCGCTGCGCTTGCTGGCCGATGGCGCCCGCAAGATGGAGGATCCGTCTTCGGCCAAGGACATCCGCTCGGTCAAGTCCTGGTACTTCGAGTCGCGTGAACTCAAGAAGGCCCTGTTGATCGGCATTGACGCGATCCACAAGAGCTTCAGCAAGCTGCGCGAGGACACCACCACGGACCCCTTGACCAAGCTCGGCAACCGGCGCCGACTGGATGAGGCGTTGGCGAACTTCGAGAGCCAGGCCAGCACGTTCTCGGTCATCTCGATCGATATTGATCACTTCAAGTTGATCAACGACACCCATGGCCATGATGCAGGCGACGTCGTGTTGCAGCAGCTCGCCCAGCGCATGCGCGAAGCCTGTCGCGCCTACGACGTGCCGTTGCGCGTCGGTGGCGAGGAGTTCCTGATCCTGCTGCCATCCACCACGCTGGCAACGGCAGCGCAGGTCGCCGAACGGCTGCGTGTGGCGGTTGCGGAAATGCAGATCGCCAGGGTGGGTACGATCACGATCTCACTGGGTGTGGCCAACTGGCCACAGAGCAGTTTCGAAATCGAAGCGGTGCTCAAGGCGGCCGATGAGATGCTGTATGCATCCAAGCGTGGCGGCAGGAATCGGGTCTCGGTGCATCAGCGCGAGGCGGGTGCCCGCTTCCACGTCTGACCCGGCGGGCGCGGTCTGCGTCATCTGCGACTCGACGCAGATGGCGTCAAGGCTGCCGGTAGGTGTTTACCTACATACAAGCAAGAGAACTGCTTGCATGATTGCAGACCCGCTGCGAGAGCAGCAGCTTCGTACAGGACGTACCGCATGCAAAGGTCTTTTCTTGGTTTGATCGTAGCCGGCATTTTCTCGCTGCTGCTGGCTGGCTGTGGCCAGGAGGGAAATCTGTCACTCACCGGCAAGGCGGCAGAGCTGGAGGCCAGCAGCAAGTTCCAGGTGAGTACGCGGCCGATGCTGAGCAGTACCCAGGCGCTGTCGACCCTGCTGCAGGGCACGGGCTTTGCCGCCGAAGGCCAGGCTTCGCTGCCGGGCTACAGCGACATCGAGTTCTTTCCTATTGCAAGCGCGGATGCAGTCGAGGCGATGCGCGCGTATCCAGCAGGACGCAGGGATGAAGCGCCGATTGATCTGTCCGGCATCGATTTCAGCAAGAGCTTCGCCTTCCTCGTGGCGCACCCGAGCTCCAGTTCGTATGGGGCTATAACCTCTGGCCAGCACGCGACGTTTTTCTGTTCGGTACTGCCGTCCTATGAAAAGGACAAGGTGGTGTTGCGCATCGATGCCAGCAGGCTGGGGGAGATCGATCCCATGACCGCCCTGGGCGGCAACTGGGAGGGCAGCATCTATGCGGTCGAGCGGCGCGGGCGTGACAAGCTGGAAGTGCGGCTTTATGACGAAAGCTATGTCTACTCGCTTGCCGCGGATGCGGCCACCGGCATGCCCGAGGGAACTGCGGCAACCGCGCAGTAAGGCGGGGGCCACCCCGTTCCCGATCAGGGTGCGGGCGGCTGCAGGACGTGGCGAGCGTGGCTTGACGTAAAATGACCGGGTCGGGCTTGGCCCTGGTTGTCGGAGTTGTATCCATGTTTTCTGAGGCGTGCAGCGTGTCTGCTGCGGTACAGGTGCTGGCGCAGGCCTGTCCCGGGCGCGGGTGGGTTGTCTCCGGTAGCCGGCAATGACGGAAGGTCCCGCCAACGCAGATACCGAAGCGGCAGTCGACACGCATTGGATGCGCCAAGCCTTGGCCTTGGCTGACCGCGCGCAGCGCGAGTTCGATGAGATTCCGGTGGGTGCGGTTCTGGTCGGCGCCGATGGCGCGCTGCTGGGTGAGGGCTGGAACCTCAATATCGCCCACCATGATCCCAGCGCCCATGCCGAGATCGTGGCCATGCGCCAGGCCGGCAAGGCCCTGGGAAACCATCGGCTGGTCGGCAGCACCTTGTACGTGACGCTGGAGCCCTGCGCGATGTGCGCGATGGCGCTGGTGCACGCACGCATCGCGCGGGTGGTGTATGCCGCCACCGATCCCAAGACCGGTGCCTGTGGCAGTGTGTTCGATCTGCTTACCGATCCGCGCCATAACCACCGCGTGCAGGTGCAGGGTGGGGTGCTGGCACAGGAGGCCAGCCTGCGACTGAGCAATTACTTCCGGGCCAAGCGTGGACGCCCGTTGCTGACACCCGACGACCTTTGACGCAACCCCTACCTTGGGCAGGGGTATCATGTGCGCTTCGATATTCCGGCCGTTCGGCGATTGACCGTCGGCCCCAAGCATGAGGCAGCACATGGCGGACAACAGCGCAGGCAACGATCGGTTGATCTGGATTGACCTGGAAATGACCGGTCTGGATACGGACAACGATTCCATCATCGAGATCGCCACCGTCGTCACCGATGGTCAACTCAATGTGCTGGCCGAGGGCCCCGAGTTCGCCATCAACCATTCCCTGGCCACGCTGGAAGCGATGGACGAGTGGAACCGCAACCAGCACCAGCGTTCAGGCTTGTGGCAGCGGGTGCTGGACAGTAGCACCAGCATGGGCCAGGCCGAAGCCAGGACCATTGCCTTCCTGCAGGACTGGATCAAGGCCGGTGCCTCGCCGATGTGCGGCAACTCGATCTGTCAGGATCGCCGCTTCCTGCACCGGCAGATGCCGCGGTTGGAGAAGTATTTCCATTACCGCAAC
Organism: Stenotrophomonas sp.; assembly: GCF_032066555.1. Classification (GTDB taxonomy): domain Bacteria; phylum Pseudomonadota; class Gammaproteobacteria; order Xanthomonadales; family Xanthomonadaceae; genus Stenotrophomonas. Next base: position 192,559 of record NZ_DAMBKV010000005.1, on the reverse strand, counting down.
CTGGACGTGTCCACGATCAAGGAGCTGGCCAAGCGCTGGTCGCCGGCCGTAGCCGCAGGGGTGAGCAAGACTTCCAGCCATACCGCGCGCAGTGATGTGCAGGACTCCATCGCCGAGCTGCGCCATTACCGGCAGTTCATGGGCGTACTGGCGGGCTTGCCGGAAGCAGGCTGAATCAGATGACCGGGCTTGCTCTGCGTCTGCAAGACAACGCGCAGGATCTGGCCGATCTGGAACGTGCCGTGGGCTTGCTGGAGTCGCCCACGCTCACCGCCAGGATGGCCAACCTGATTGGTGGACCACTGGAATTTGCCGTGCGCAAGCTGCCGACAGCGGTGTCCTCGCGGATCCAGGGCGTCACCGAGGCGGCCCTGTACAAGGCTGCGCAGACGGCGTTGTGGACCATGGACAACAAGCAGCCCGGCAAGCCGGCCTCGCCGCGCCTGCACAAGCTGGCGGCGGCTGCGTCCGGTGCGCTGGGCGGGGCAGGTGGGCTGCCCGCGCTGGCGATCGAACTGCCGCTGTCGACCACCATCATCATGCGCGCGGTCGCCGATGTTGCCCGCAGTGAAGGTTTTGATCTGAGCGAGATGGCGACCCGCCAGGCCTGTCTGGAAGTGTTCGCGTTGGGTGGCAACTCCGGCCAGGACGATGCCAGCGAGACCGGCTATTACCTGGCACGCGGCTTCACCACCGAGGTGATGCGTCATCTTTCGGCGGAGTTGGCTGGTACCGCGATCAGTGGCAGTCACGGTGTACTGCTGGGCCTGGGCCCGAAGGAGGCCGGCAAGTGGCTGGCCAGGATCGTGGAGAAGATCGCCGCCCGCTTCGGTGTGGTGGTCTCGGAGAAATTTGTTGCCCAAGCAGTGCCGGTGATCGGCGCGGTGGCTGGTGCCACCTTGAACACCATGTTCACTGCTTACTACCAGGACATGGCCCGCGGACATTTCATCATCAAGCGGCTGGAGTCGAAGTATGGTTTCGATACCGTGAGGCTGGCCTACGGCGGGATTACCGGCCGCCTGCGTCTTTGATGCTGCCTTCCCTGCGCGGGTAGTCTGTCAGGGCGTTGCCTTCACCTGTTGCGAAGCCCATTCTGGCTAGCCTGTGTCCTTCCTACGGAGCGAGGTGGTCATGAGCCAGTACAAGATCGCGGTTTTCGTCGGCAGTCTGCGCAAGGAATCCATCAATCGGCGGCTGGCACTTGCGTTGGAGAAGCTGGCCGGCGACCGCGTCAAGTTCGACTACATACAGATCGGTGACATACCGCTGTACAACCAGGATCACGATAGCCAGTTCCCGGCGCAGGGTACGCGCATGAAGAACCAGGTGCGTGCCGCCGATGCGGTGCTGTTCGTCACTCCTGAATACAACCGTTCGATTCCCGGCGTGCTGAAGAACGCCATCGATACTGCCTCGCGCCCGTACGGTGACAACGCCTTTGCCGGCAAACCGGCGGCGGTGGTCGGCGCCTCCATTGGTGCCATCGGCAGTGCGCTGGCCCAGCAGCATCTGCGCAATGTGCTGGTATTCGTCGACCTGGCGGTGATGCCGCAGCCGGAGGCTTTCCTGCACTTCAAGGAAGGTTTGATCGAGGCCGATGGCAGCATCAGCAACGACGGCACCCGCCAGTTCCTGCAGGGCTTTGTCGACAAGTTCCTGGCCTGGATCGAGCGCCAACGCCAGGCCTGAGGCCCCGCGAGGCGGGAGCTACACATGCGATAATCCGCATCCGGTGCTGCAACGGCGCCGGGTGCCTGTTTCTGTATGCCAGCCGAACCCTGAGCTCCCATGGACTTGGGTTGTGGACAGGTTATCCACAGACTTGTACGTATCCCGGTGGGCAATGCCCACCTACCATGGCCACACGGCCTTATTGCAGGAATAACGCTTTTCATGTCCGCCCGTACTGGTTTCCGTTCCGACCGCGACCGCGGTGACCGCAATGACCGCTCCGATCGCAGCGAGCAGCGCATCGACGCCTTGCGCGTGCCCCCTCATTCAGTAGAAGCCGAGCAGGCCGTGCTGGGTGGCCTGATGCTGGCACCCGAGGCCTATGACCGGGTCAACGAGGCACTGACTGACAAGGATTTCTACCGGCGCGATCACCAGTTGATCTACCGCGCGATCCGCGAGTTGTCCGAGCGCGATCGCCCTTTCGATGCGGTGACCCTGGGCGAATGGTTCGAATCACAGGGCAAGCTGGACATGGTGGGCGACGGCGCCTATCTGATCGAACTGGCCAGTACCACGCCGTCGGCCGCCAATATCGGCGCCTACGCCGAGATCGTGCGCGACAAGGCGGTGTTGCGGCAGCTGATCCAGGTCGGTACCGACATCGTCAATGATGGCTTCCAGCCGGAAGGGCGTGACAGCTCGGAGCTGCTGCAGACCGCCGAGAAATCGGTCTTCGCAATCGCCGAACAAGGCGCGCGCGGGCGCACCGACTTCGTGGCGATGCCGGGCGCACTGAAGGACGCCTTCGAAGAACTGCGCAACCGCTTCGAGAACGGCGGCAACATCACCGGTCTGCCGACCGGTTACAACGATTTCGATGCGATGACCGCCGGCTTGCAGCCGACCGATCTGATCATCCTGGCCGCGCGTCCGGCCATGGGCAAGACCACCTTCGCCTTGAACATCGCCGAGTACGCGGCGATCAAGTCGAAGAAGGGTGTGGCGGTGTTCTCGATGGAAATGTCCGCATCGCAGCTGGCGATGCGCCTGATCTCGTCCAACGGCCGCATCAATGCGCAGCGCCTGCGTACCGGTCAGCTTGAGGACGAAGACTGGAGCCGCGTGACCGGCGCCATCCGCATGCTGAAGGAAACCAAGATATTCATCGACGATACGCCTGGCGTGTCGCCCGAAGTGCTGCGTTCCAAGTGCCGCCGGCTCAAGCGCGAGCACGATCTTGGTCTGATCGTGATCGACTACCTGCAGCTGATGAGCGTGCCGGGCAACAGTGAGAACCGCGCGACCGAAATCTCGGAAATCTCGCGTTCGCTCAAGGGGCTGGCCAAGGAACTGCACGTGCCAGTGATCGCGCTGTCGCAGCTCAACCGCTCCCTGGAAACCCGTACCGACAAGCGCCCGGTGATGGCTGACCTTCGCGAATCCGGCGCTATCGAGCAGGATGCGGACATGATCGTCTTCATCTACCGCGATGATTACTACAACAAGGAAAATTCGCCGGACAAAGGCCTGGCCGAGATCATCATCGGCAAGCACCGTGGTGGTCCCACCGGTTCATGCAAGCTGAAATTCTTCGGTGAGTACACCCGCTTTGACAACCTGAGCCACGATTCGGTGGGTTCGTTCGAATAAGCGGGAGCAGCTGCATGTCCACCGCCATTGTCTGGTTCCGCCGCGACCTGCGACTGCGTGACAACCCGGCGTTGCAGGCCGCGATTGAAGCGGGCCACGATGTCATCCCGGTCTACATCCATGCGCCGCACGAGGAGGGCGCATGGGCACCAGGCGCAGCCTCCGACGCCTGGTTGCATCATTCGCTGCAGCAGCTCGATGCACAGCTGCGCGCCATCGGCTCGGCGCTGCTGCTACGCAGCGGCGACAGCATGGCCCAGCTGCAGGCCCTGATTGCCGAAAGCGGCGCCGAGGCAGTCTATTGGAACCGCAAGTACGAGCCCGCCACGCAGCCGCGTGATGCGGGGATCAAGCGTGGCCTGCGCGGGCAAGGTGTGCAGGTGGAAAGCCATAACGGCTACCTGCTGTTCGAGCCCTGGGAGCTGGCCACGCTGCAGGGCGGCCCGTACAAGGTGTTCACCCCGTTCTGGCGCAATGCGCTGACCCGTTGGCGGCTGGCTGAACTGTCCGAAGCACCACGCACGTTGAGCACGCCGGCGTTGTCGGGCCTGCCCTTGCAGGCGCTGGGCCTGAAGCCGCGTCTGGGCTGGGATGCGGGTTTCTGGGAGCATTGGCAACCGGGTGAGGCGGGCGCACAGGAAGCGCTGGAGGTTTTTGCCGAGGGTGCGCTCAATGGCTACCGCGAGCAGCGCGACCTGCCGGATCGCACCGGCACTTCGTTGTTGTCACCGCACCTGCATTTCGGCGAGATTGCACCGTGGCGCATCGCCCGTACCCTGGAAGGAATGCGTAGCGCCGGCCGCGATGGGGACATCGATGGCTACATCCGGCAGCTGGGGTGGCGTGAGTTTTCCTGGCATCTGCTGCATCACTTCCCACAGACCAGTGACGTCAACCTCAATCCGCGCTTCGAGCGCTTCGCCTGGGCGCCGGCGCAGCCGGAAATGCTGGCGGCCTGGCAGCAGGGACGTACCGGGATTCCCATCATCGATGCCGGCATGCGCGAGCTGTGGGCGACCGGTTACATGCACAACCGGGTACGGATGCTGGTGGGCAGCTACCTGTGCAAGCACATGCGCATGCATTGGAAGGAGGGCGCACGCTGGTTCTGGGACACCTTGGTCGATGCCGACCTGGCCAACAACAGCATGGGGTGGCAGTGGATCGGCGGAACCGGGGCGGATGCGGCGCCGTATTTCCGTATCTTCAATCCGGTGACGCAGGCGCAGAAATTCGATCCGCAGGCACGCTATATCAGCCGTTGGCTGCCCGAGCTGGCCGCGCTGCCACTCAAGGCACGGTTCGCCCCGTGGCAGTTCCCGCAACTGCTGGCCGAACACGCGCCGGGCTATCCGACGCAGCCGTTGGTGGATCTGGCGCAGGGCCGCGACGCGGCGTTGGCGGCCTACCAGCGCTGTCGCTGACACGGGCTTAACGCTGAAGACAGTTAGATGAATGGATACCCTTGAGCAAGGTATGGGCTCACGCAGGTAATGCTTCGCGGTGTTTATGCTTGCCCGGCAAATCCACGCTGGCCAGTCCGGCCTATCAGGAGACTCAGATGACCACCCTTACTGTTGTTCGCAATCTTTCCATTGGCTTGGTGGCGGCAGCCGTCCTCTCGGCCTGCGCTACCGGTGGCTCGTATGTGCAGCAGGACCAGTACGGTAATCAGACCCAGCAGCAGAACAAGACCGGCAAGGGCGCGCTGATCGGTACGGCCATTGGCGTGGCGGCAGGTCTGCTCAGCGGTGGTGATGCCACCGAGCGTCGCCAGCGTGCAATGGTCGGTGCCGGCATCGGCGCGCTTGGCGGTGCAGCGATCGGCAACTACCAGGACCGTCAGGAGCGCGCACTGCGTGAGCGTACTGCCAATACCGGTATCGACGTGCAGCGCGAGGGCGACAACATCACCTTGAACCTGCCGGACGGCATTACCTTCGATTTCAACAAGACCACGCTGAAGCCGCAATTCTATGGCGCGCTCAACGGTGTTGCCAGCACCTTGAGCGAGTACAACCAGACCATGATCGAGGTGGTCGGCCACACCGACAGCATCGGTACCGATGCGGTGAACAACCGTATTTCCAAGGAGCGCGCCGATGCAGTGGCCGCTTATCTTGCCGCACAGGGTGTGCAGCGTGAGCGTATTGAAACCCTTGGTGCAGGCAAGGCTTACCCGATTGCCGACAACAGCACCGACGCTGGCCGCGCGCAGAATCGCCGCGTCGAGATCCGGGTGATCCCGCTGCGTTCGTGATCGCAGCAATCACTTGATGATGTAAACGAAGGGCCGCGCAAGCGGCCCTTTTTACTCCCTCCCTTGCGCCGCAGGCGTAGGGGAGGGCGGGGGAAGGGCAGTTTTGGCTGTTGTTTTGGCTGTTGCTATTGCTCCGGCTGTTGCTCCAGCTGTTGCCTTAGTTTTGGCTGTCGCTTTGACTTTCATCTTGGCTGCTGCGGCTGCTGCGGCTGCTGCGGCTGTTGTTGCTTTGGCTTTGGCTTTGCCGTGGCTTTGCCGTGGCTTTGCTTTGGCTTTGGCTTTGCTTTGGCTTTGCTGTGGCTTTGCTGTGGCTTTGCTGTGGCTTTGCGCTTGCTCTGGCTGCTGCCTTTATTCCCTTCTCCCGCTTGCGGGAGAAGGTGGTGCGCAGCACCGGATGAGGGGGCTTTTGCTTTTGCTTTTGCTTTTGCTGTGGCTTTGGCTCGCGGAAAGTCCAGTGCGCGCACTGCGGAAGCAAGGGCAAAAGCAAAGCGAAAGCTACCCCTCCCCAACCCTCCCCTACGCCTGCGGCGCAAGGGAGGGGGCTGAGCCAAAGCCAAAGCTCAAGCTAAAGCCAAAGCTAAAGCTAAAGCTAAAGCTAAAACCAAAGCCAAAGCCAAAGCTACTCCGCGACTACCACGCTGTTGCGTCCCTTGCCCTTGGCCTCATACAGCGCGGCATCGGCGCGCGCGAACCAGTCCTGCCAACGCTGCTCGCCGGCATACATTGCTGCCCCTACCGAAATGGTGATGCGGCCGCCTGGTCCGCGCAGCGATTCATGGACCGCCTTGCGCAGGCGTTCGGTAAAACGGGCCAGCGCTTCGCGACTGCCGGTATCGGCAAGAACCACGAATTCCTCGCCACCAAAGCGAAATACCTGATCGTTCTCACGAAGTTCAAAGCGCAGGATTGCCGCCAGGTCGGACAGGGCGGTATCACCGGCACCGTGCCCATAGTGATCATTGACCTCTTTGAAATTGTCGATGTCGATCACCACCAGGCCCTGCCGGAAGCGCTCGTTGCGTACGCCGTTGATATGCGCCTGCAATGACCTTTCCAACGCCCGCCGGTTTGGCACGCCGGTCAAAGCATCCAGCGATACCAGCATCTCCAGGCGGATGCGGTCGCCCTGCAGGCGACGGGAGAAGTGGTAGCCAAAACCGAACACCAGCACGATCACGGTCAATGCCTGCAACCGGGCCGGTTGGCCCAGCAGCACGTCCGGTATCAGCAGCAGGCCCGCGACCAGCATCAGATTGAGCGGGGTCGCAATCTGGTTGCGGACAATGAAGAAATTGGACATCAGCGTCAGGTAGGTCCAAGGCAGCGCATCGCTGCCCAGTTGCCAGGCGGACAGCAGGCTGCCGCCAACCGTGGCCAGGCACAGCAGCACACCACCGATTTCCAGCCGTGGCTTGCGCTGATGGATCCAGATGCTGGCCAGCAAGGCCAGTGCCGACAGCAGACCGCTCGCCGCCGCCGCAGGACGATGCCCGTCAAACCACAGCCAAACCCCGAAAAAGAGCAGTGCCAGGGTCGTCACCGGGGCGATGGTGCGCAGCGGCACACTGCGCAATGCCTGCGGTAAGGAGGGGGGCGGTTTCGCGGGGACGTTGCGGTCCATATGGCGCGAAAGATAGCAGCGACAATGTGTTTTGCGCATTCACCTGAATAGCGGTGCTTAGCCGCTGGCGGGCTTTGTGCAGATGGAGTACAAATGTACTCCATGAGCCCACTGAGTCCCCGTCGTGCTGCCATCCTTCGCTATATCCGTGACCAGGTGAATGGGCACGGGCAGGCGCCTTCATTGGCGGAAATTGCTGCTGCCTGCGGGCTGGCGTCACGCGGCGCGGCGCGTAAACACGTGTTGGCCTTGAGCGAGGCCGGCCTGATCGAGGTGGCTGCCGGGCAGGCGCGGGGCATCCGCCCGGTGGGGCAGCTGGGGCGGGCGTCGGAAGTGTTGCAGGTGCCCATCCTTGGACGGGTCGCCGCTGGCGCGCCGATCGGTGCCGATGCCGAACTGGTCGATACCCTGGTGCTGGATGAACGCCTGTTCTCGCTCAGCCCGGATTACCTGCTGCGCGTGCAGGGCGATTCGATGATCGACGACGGTATTCTCGATGGCGATCTGGTCGGGGTCAGGCGCAGCAGCGATGCGCGCAACGGACAGACGGTGGTGGCGCGGTTGGACGGTGAGCTGACCATCAAGCGGCTCTCACGCAGCGGCACCCAGCTGCGGCTGCTGCCGCGCAACCCGGCCTATGCGCCGATTGAAGTGCGGCACGATCAGGACTTCGCCATCGAAGGCGTGTTCTGTGGTCTGGTCCGGCGTGGCTGATGGGCGCGGTTGTTGCCCTCGACAGCCTGCTGCACGAGCGCCGGGTCTGGCGTGGTCGGCCTGCGCCGCTGCCGGCCAGCCGCCAGCCGACGGGTTATGCGCAACTGGATGATGTGCTGCCTACCGGTGGCTGGCCGGAGTCCGCGTTGAGCGAGATTCTGTTGCCGGCCGAAGGCGTGGGTGAATTGCAGCTGCTATGGCCCTCGCTGGCGCGTTTGACCCAGGCCGGCGAGCGCGTGGTGCTGGTGGCACCGCCGCATATCCCGTATGCACCGGCCTGGCAGGCAGCGGGTATCGACCTGCGTCAGTTGCAGGTGGTGCAGGCCAATGATCCGCGTGATGCGCTGTGGGCTACTGAGCAATGCCTGCGTTCGGGTAGCTGCGGTGCCGTGTTGTGCTGGCCGCAGATGGCCGAAGACAAGGCGTTGCGACGCCTGCAGGTGGCGGCCGAATCAGGGCAGACGCTGGGTTTTGCCAGCCGGCCGTTGCAGGCGGCCAGGAATCCTTCGCCAGCGGCCTTGCGTATCGCCATCGATGCGCAGCCAGCGCAGCTGCGAGTGTTGAAGTGTCGCGGCGGCATGGTGCCGCCACGTCCGTTGCCCTTCGCCCGGGAGCGGTAAGCCATGCGTTGGGCCTGCATTCTATTGCCGCATCTGGCCATGGACGGTGTGCTGCGTGGCTGCGCCGAGCCGGAGGCTGCGCGTGTACTGATCAGCGGGCCCAGCCAGCGGCGGGTGTTGCATGCGGTCAATCCGGCGGCGGCTGCGCTGGGCCTGAAGCCAGGGCAGTCACTGGTAACGGCACAGGCACTGGCAACCGGATTTGAGATACACCCGTATGAGCCGGATGCACAGTCGGAATGGCATCGTTTCCTCGCGGCCTGGGCGTATCAATTCAGTTCGCAGGTAAGCCTGCAATATGCGCAATCGCTGATCATCGAAATCGAGCACAGCCTGGCGCTGTTCGGGCCGTGGCCGAAATTCGAGGCGCGCCTGCGGCAGGAGTTGGACGCCTTGGGCTTCCGTCACCGCATCGCATTGGCGCCCAATCCGGTAGCTGCACGCGCATTGGCCAATGCGCGCGATGGCCTGAGCGTGGATGAGGCCGGGCTGGCGGCATTGCTCGGGCAATTGCCGGTGGCGCGGGCTGGCTTTGGTGGCAGTGCCTCGGCGGCGTTCGCGCGCATGGGCATCCGCACTGTCAAGCAATTGCAGGGCTTGCCACGGGCCAGCATCAACCGGCGCTTTGCGCCGGATGTACTGCGGCAGCTGGATGCCTTGCTCGGCGAGCGGGCCTTTGTATTGCAGCCATATCAGCCGCCGGATGTGTTCGAACTGCGCATCGAGCTGGGCTATGAAGTGGAATCCTCGCAGGCCCTGCTGTTCCCGTTGCGACGCCTGACTTCGGACCTTGCCGCGTTTCTTGCCGGCCGTGACGGCAGCGTGCAGCGTTTTGCGCTGTTGCTGGAGCACGAGGACCGGCCGACCACCACACTGGAGATCGGCCTGCTCGCGGCCGAGCGTGATGCCAGCCTGTTGTTCGAGATCGCACGTAGCCGTTTGGAGCAGGCAAAGATACCGGCACCGGTGCGTCAGTTTGGCCTTCGTGCCGATCAGTTGCCGGCGTTTGTGCCAGAACACCGCGAGCTGTTCGATACCCGTCCGCAGCAGAGCATGCCGTGGGAACAATTGCGCGAACGCCTGCGCGCGCGTCTGGGCGATCAATCCGTGCACGGGCTACGCGTGCATGCCGACCATCGCCCCGAATATGCCTGGCGTGGCGAGGCGGCTCCAGCTGCAGGTTCAACAAGCAACAGCCTGCCGTCACCCGTACGTCCCGGTTGGTTGCTGCGCACGCCACAGCCTTGGCCGGGGGCAAGCCCGGAATTGCTGTCGGCGCCAGAACGGATCGAGAGTGGCTGGTGGGACGGCGATGATGTGCGTCGTGATTACTACCGGGTCAGCACCCGTTTTGGCCAGCAGGCATGGGCCTGGCGTGAGGTGGGCAGCGAGGGCGGCTTCATGCTGCAGGGCTGGTTCGCATGAATGGCGCTTATGCCGAACTGCATTGCCTGTCTGCCTTCAGCTTCCAACGCGGTGCATCGACCGCGGATGAATTGTTCGTGCGGGCCAAGGCGCATGGCTACCAGGCCTTGGCCATCACCGACGAATGCACGCTGGCCGGCATCGTGCGCGCCTGGCGCGCGTCCAGGGAAACCGGCTTGCAGCTGATTGTCGGCAGCGAAATTCAACTGGAAAACGGCGCCAAGCTGGTGTTGCTGGTGGAAGACGCCGCAGGTTACCAAGCGCTGTGCTGGCTGATAACACAGGCAAGGCGGCGGGCGGAGAAGGGCGAATACCGGCTGTTGGCCGAGGACCTAGCGTCGATTGATCGCAGCGGCCTGCTGGCCTTGTGGCTGCCTGCGGCACAACCGGAATCTGCCGAGGGCATGCAGTTGCGCGAATGGTTTCCGCAGCGCTGCTGGATTGCAGTGGAACTGCACCACGGTGCCGATGATGAGGCGCGTCTGCAGCAGTTGCAGGCATTGGGTGCGCAGCTGCAGCTGCCCTTGGTGGCCGCCGGCGATGTGCATATGCATGCGCGTGGACGCCGGGCTTTGCAGGATGTGATGACGGCCATCCGCCACCGCGTCACCGTTGCCGAGGCCGGGCAGCGGCTGTTCGCCAATGGCGAGCGGCATCTGCGTCCGCTGCAGGCGTTGCAGGCGATCTATCCCGCCGAGTTGTTGCAGCAGACGCTGTGCATCGCCGAACGCTGCGCCGGGTTTGATCTGAAAGAAGCCGTCGACTATCTGTATCCCAGCGAGGTGGTACCCGCCGGTTACACCGCGCAGCGCTGGCTGGCGGAGCTGGTGACGCGTGGTGCGGGCAAGCGTTGGCCGGACGGTACTCCGCCGCAGGCACAGGCCCTGATCGAGAAAGAACTGGGCCTGATCGCCAAGAAGAAGTACGCCTCGTATTTCCTCACCGTGCATGATCTGGTGGCCTATGCACGCAGCATCGGCATCCTCTGCCAGGGCCGCGGCTCGGCGGCCAATTCGGTGGTGTGCTTCGTGTTGGGCATCACCGAACTTGATCCTTCGCACAGCCATCTGCTGTTCGAACGCTTCATCTCCGATGACCGCGATGAGCCACCGGATATCGACGTCGACTTCGAGCATGAGCGGCGCGAGGAAGTCATCCAGTACGTGTTCTCACGTTATGGCCGTGAACGCGCTGCCTTGGCTGCCGTGGCGACACAGTACGGTGGGCGCGGCGCCCTGCGTGATGTGGCGCGCGTACTCGGCATGCCCGGCGACGTGATCACCCAGCTGACCTCCTGTGTCGGCCATTGGTCGGACAGCATTCCCGATGCCGAACGCCTGCGCGAACACGGCTTCGACCCGGACAGCCCGCTGCTGCGCCGCATCCTGGTACTGGCCAACGAGCTCATCGATTTCCCGCATTACCTGTCACAACATCCAGGCGGCTTCGTCATTTCCGAGCGTGCCCTGCACAGCATGGTGCCGGTGGAAAACGCAGCGATGGAGGCGCGCACCGTCATCCAGTGGGACAAGGATGACCTGGAAGCGCTGGGGCTTATGAAAGTCGACGTATTGGCGCTGGGCATGCTCACCGCCGTGCGTCGTTGTTTTGATCTGATCCAGCGCTATCGCGGACTGCAACTCACCTTGGCGACGATTCCACAGGAGGACGGGCCGACCTACGACATGATCAGCCGTGCCGACACGGTGGGCGTATTCCAGATCGAATCGCGCGCGCAGATGGCGATGTTGCCGCGGTTGCGGCCGCAGACCTTCTACGACCTGGTGGTTGAAGTAGCCATCGTCCGTCCCGGCCCTATCCAGGGCGACATGGTGCATCCCTACCTGCGTCGCCGTACCGGTGAAGAACTGGTCAGCTATCCCTCCGAAGCCCTGAAGGAAGTGCTTAAACGCACGCTGGGGGTGCCGCTGTTCCAGGAGCAGGTGATGCAGATCGCGATGGTGGCGGCGGGCTACAACGCCAGCGAAGCCGATGGTCTGCGTCGTTCGATGGCGGCGTGGAAGCGCCACGGTGGGCTGGAGCCACACCGGCTGAAGCTCACCGAAGGCATGCTGGAGCGCGGCTATCCGCTGGCGTTCGCCGAGCGCATCTTCGAGCAGATCAAGGGCTTCGGCAGCTATGGTTTTCCGGAAAGCCATGCGGCCAGCTTCGCATTGATCGCCTATGCCAGCAGTTGGTTGAAATGCCACCATCCAGCCGAGTTCACCTGCGCACTGCTCAACAGCCAGCCGATGGGTTTCTATAGCCCGGACCAGCTGCTGCAGGACGTGCGCCGCCATGGCGTGGCAACGCGGCCGCTGGATGTGCGTTACAGCGGCTGGGAGTGCTCGCTGGAATGGGAACGCGACAGTGAGCGCTTGGCGATCCGCCTGGGCTTTTGCCTGGTGCGCGGTTTCAATGCCGAGGACGCATTGCGGATCGAACAGGCGAGGGCGCAGGCGGTGTTTAGCGATATCGCCGACCTGTGCCGGCGGGCGGATCTGGACGCGCGTGCACGGGCCTTGCTGGCCGATGCCGGCGCCTTGCGTGGCATGGTCGGTAACCGCCATCGGGCGCGCTGGGCGATCGCCGGCGTCGAGGACCAGCGACCGCTGTTTGATGATCAGCCGGCGACCGCCGAGGCTGACGTCGCCTTGCCGATGCCCAGTGTCGGCGAGGATCTGAACGCGGATTACGCTCTGCTGGGAACCACGCTGGAGCTGCATCCGCTGGCCCGTCTGCGACGACAGCTGAGCGCGCGCCGTTGCCGCAGTTCCAGGGAGCTGGAAAGCATGCGCAGTACCGGCAATGTGCTGGTGGCCGGGTTGGTGCGCGGCCGGCAGCGGCCAGCAACTGCCAGCGGCGTCACCTTCATCACGTTGGAAGATGAGTTCGGCCAGATCAATGTAGTGGTCTGGCGGCAGCTGGCCGAGCGCCAGCGGCAGGTGTTCCTGGAATCACGGCTGCTGCAGGTCAGTGGACGGCTGGAAGCCGAAAACGGCGTGCGTCATCTGATCGCACGCCGCCTGGATGATCTGTCGCCGCTGTTGGGCAGCCTGGATGTACGCAGCCGCGACTTCCATTGAGCCTACGCAGCACAGCGCAGGCGATGTGTCCGGCGTTCAGTGCCGGATCACACCGCGTTGAAGCTGGCTGCCAAGGTGCCAACCACCAGTACCCAGCCGTCCACCAGAACGAACAGCAAGATCTTGAATGGGGCCGAGACCAGCATCGGTGACAGCATCATCATGCCCATCGACATCAGTACGCTGGATACCACCAGATCGATGATGACGAACGGGATGAAGATCAGGAAGCCGATTTCGAAGGCGGTCTTCAGCTCGCTGGTGACGAAGGAAGCGACGAGTACCGGGAACGGGATCGCATCCGGGCTGGCGTAGGGGCCGTGTCCGGCGAGGCCGGCGAAGGTCATCAGATCGGTCTCGCGGACCTGCGCCAGCATGAAGGCGCGCAGTGGTGCGGTGGTCAGCTGCCAGGCGGTCTGGAAGTCGATCTGACCATCAAGATACGGTGCCATGCCGGTCGACCACGACTTGTCCCAGACCGGCATCATGATCATCGCGGTCAGGAACAAAGCCAGGCCCAACAGGATCTGGTTGGACGGCGTCTGCCCGGTGCCCAGCGCCTGCCGCAGCAGGCCGAGCACGATGATGATGCGGGTGAAGGCGGTAAGCACCAGCAGCATCGACGGCAGCAAGGTGATTGCCGTCATCAGCAGCAAGGTCTGCAGCGGCAGGCTGACCGGTGCGCCACCGATCTTGCCGACGTTGACGTCCGGCAGCGCCGGCACCTGCGGGCCAGGTGCAGCCCAGGCGAACAGCGGCAGTGCCAGCATCGCCAGCACCATCAGCAGCTGCCAGAAGTGGCGGGAATTGAAACCACGTGAACTGAAACCTTGGCCCGACATGTTCAGGAGTCCTTGCGCAGCTTCTGTGCCAGCAGCTGGGCGAAATTCGGTAGTTGTTTGAGATTGGGCAGGCTGGGAGCAGGCGCCTGCGGCAGCGGTTCGGGAAGCTGGTGCAAGGTGCTGATGCCGCCGGCGGTGATGCCGAGCAGCAGCTGCTGGCCGTTGACATCCACCACCACCACGCGCTCCTTGGCACCGACATTGATGCTGGCGACCACTTTCAGGCCCTCGGCAGGGCGAAACCCGCCGCCAGGCATGCGCTTGAGCAGCCAGCCCAGGCCGATGATCAGGCCCAGCACCAGCAGCAGGGTAAAGAACGCGCCGAACAGACCGGGCGCGCTGGCCGCGTGCTGGCCGACCGGCGTCGCCGCCTTGGCGGCCGGTGCGGCATAGGCGAGCAATGCGATCAACGCAGTCTCCGGATGCGCTCGCTGGGGCTGACCACGTCGGTCAGGCGCACGCCGAAGCGATCATTGATGACGACGACTTCGCCGTGCGCGATCAGCGTGCCATTGACGAATACGTCCAGCGATTCGCCGGCACCGCGCTCCAGTTCCACCACCGAGCCCTGGTTGAGCTGCAGCAGGTTGCGGATCGGCAGGCGCGCGCGACCGACTTCCAGCGACAAGGTCACCGGTACGTCGAGGATGACGTCCAGGTCCAGATCGGTGTTGATGCTGTTGTCGGCCTGCAGGTTGCTGAACTGGGCCGGCGTTGCGCCGTTTTCAGTTTCGGGGGAGTGGTTGTCATTCATCGGTGTTTTCCTGAATCACGGGGACGCTGGGGCGCTTTCCGGGAGGATGGGTAGCAGTGATCTTGATGGCGTTGCGTTCGTTGGACACACCAAACTCGCCGGTGAAAACCGGGATGCCTTCAACGCACAGCGGCACCTGCTTGGGCATTTCGATCGGCAGCACGTCGCCGATCTTCAGCTTGGTCAGTTCGCGCAGGCTCATGCGGCGCTTGGCCAGCACGCTGGACAGCTCCACCTCGGCGGTATCCAGCTGCTCCCGCAGCATGATGGCCCAGCTTTCGTCGCGGTCGTTGCGGTCGCTCTGGATGCCGGCATCCAGCAGTTCGCGGATCGGTTCCAGCATCGAGTAGGGCAAGGTGATGTGGATGTCGCCACCGCCGCTGTCCAGTTCAACGTGGAAGCGGCTGACCACCACGTACTCGCGGGGGCTGACGATGTTGGCGAAGTGCGGGTTGATCTCGGAGTTGATGTAGTCGAAATCGACGTTCATCACCGGGCCCCAGGCCTCGCGCAGATCAGTGAAGGTCTGCTTGAGCATCAGCTGGATCACGCGCATTTCGGTCGCGGTGAATTCGCGGCCCTCGATGCGGGTCGGATAGCGTCCGTCACCGCCGAAGAAGTTGTCGACAATGGCGAACACCAGGGTCGGCTCGAACACGATCAGGCCGGTGCCACGCAAGGGCTTGAAGCGGATCAGGTTGAGGTTGGTCGGCACATACAGTGAATGCAGGTAGTCGCCGAACTTGACCAGTTCGATCCCGCGCACCGACAGCTCGGCCGAGCGCCGGATCAGGTTGAACAGGCCGATGCGCCACAAACGTGCAAAGCGCTCGTTGACCATTTCCAGGGTCGGCATGCGCCCACGGATGATGCGGTCCTGACTGGCGAAGTCGTACGAACGCGCTTCGCCCGGCGCCGCCTCCGGCTCTGCGGTATTGACCGAGCCGGAATCGACGCCATGCAGCAGAGCGTCGATCTCGTCTTGGGACAGCAGGTCGTTGATGCTCATCGTGGCGCCTTACTGGGTCACAAAGCTGGTGAACAACAATTCGTCGGCGCTGTTCTGGCCGGTTTCGGCCTTCATCAGCTTCTGTACTTCGGCCAGCGCCGAGGCCTGCAGCTTTTCCTTGCCGGCGCGGTCGGCGATCTGGGTGGGCTCGACCTGCGAGAACAGCATCAGCAATTTGGCGCGGATCGCCGGTGCATGCGTCTGCAGGGCAGCCAGTGCCAGCGGGTCGCGGGTCATCAACTGCACTTCAACCTGCAGGTAGCGCGGGCCGTCGATCGGGCCGCTGAGGTTGACCACGAAGGCCGGGTCCAGGGCGAAGTACTGGGCCGGTGCCGGGGTCTTGGGTTTGGCCTCCTTGCTGGCTTCGGCCTGGGCCTTGCCCTGGGTGAAGTACCAGACGCCGCCGCCGGCTGCGGCAGCAGCAAACACGGCGATCAGGGCGGGCACCAACAACGAGCGCTTCGGTTTGCTTGCCGCTTCCTTGGTGGGTTCAGCTTTGCGGTTTTTATCTGCGGCAACGGCCACGTGGAGCTCCTCAGGATTGCTGCCCAGTCAGATGCAAGGGCTGTGCCGGAGGAGGGGGTGACGGTCTATTGACGCGTGGTTGGGTTCTTGTGGGAGCGGTGTAAACCGCGAAGCTGACCATCCGACAGATCGCCAGCTTCGCGGTTTACACCGTTCCCACAAAAGCTGGGCTTAGAGCCATATAGCATTCCAGTACGGGTAGAAGCGCGGAGAGCTCACAAGCCCGGCCCTGACCGGATTCATGGTGATGTAGCGGGCTGTCGCCTTCAGGTCCCGATCCTTGCGAATGGCCCGGTCATGAAAACCCGGTGACCAAACGGGGCGGCTGATTGATTCTGGCAAGCCGCGTGCCGTATTGGATTTTATGCGCCGCAGCAATGAGCTGAGAGTGGTACAGGCACCCAGCTGTACCAGGCCATGCCAATGGTCTGGCATCAGTATCCAGGTCAATAATCGTGCGTCACGCCAGAGCAGAGGGTGGTACAAGGCTTGAGCTATGCGCGAGGCCAGTTGGAAGTCCAGAAAAAGCGGCTGGCGAGCTAGCGTTGTGAAGGTGACCAGATATGCGTGGCCGGGTAGGGATATCCGGCCTGTGCGGAGGGTTTTGGATCCTGGCTTTGGGTTGATTGCTGGAAGCGCCATCAACGCAGGATGGCGCTGCGGCTTCCCAAGTGCTGTCAGCACAGTGATCGTTTGTAGATGGTCCGATGGATTGCCAGCCTCGCGGTTTACACCGCTCCCACAAAAGTAGTCAGCCTTGTGGGAGCGGCGTCAACCGCGAAGCAGCGAGCGTTTCAGATCATCAGCTCCGTCGTTTACACCACTCCCACAACGGAGTGACCTCAGGCATACGCATCCAGCAGGCCGCGCATCCGCAGGTTGTGGTTGGAGGTTACCGGGAGATCGGTGCCTTCCAGCTGGCTGCCTGATGCCAAGCCGCTGCCAGCCTCGCCCTTGTCGCTGTCCTGCTGCGGTGTGGATTGCTGGCCCACGTCGGCGTGACTCAGCTGCAGGCCTTGCTCGCCAAGCATTTCGCGCAGGCGCGGCAGGCTGCTTTCCAGGGCGTGACGAACATCGGCATGGGCACTACTGAAGCTGGCATGGACACGGTCACCGTCCAGTTGCAGCTTCACGTCGATCTGGCCCATGTTCTCCGGATTGATGCGGATATGGGCGTGGCCGATCTTCTGCTCCGCCAGCCAACCGACGCGGGCGCCGATGGCTTCGTCAAAGTCACCAGAATTCAGGTCGGGGGTAGGTGTGGGCGCGCTGATGCTGCTGGCCGGGGCACTTGCGCGGACTTCCTGCAGTGCCTGGTTATGCAGCAAGGACGCAAATGTGGTGGGCGCCGGGGTATCGGCGTCGAGGTTGAGGGTGCTGGCATCGTCGTTCGCCGCCGCTGCGGCCAAGGGCAGGCTCAACTCTGTGCTGGCCTCGTCAGCGCTGATGGTCGCTGGCTTGGCTGCGGCAGCAGCCGGAGCCTGAGCCGGAGCAGCCGGCAGGGCTGGTGGGGCGGTGACT
This sequence comes from Stenotrophomonas sp., assembly GCF_032066555.1. Classification (GTDB taxonomy): domain Bacteria; phylum Pseudomonadota; class Gammaproteobacteria; order Xanthomonadales; family Xanthomonadaceae; genus Stenotrophomonas. The sequence continues at coordinate 174,855 of NZ_DAMBKV010000005.1, read as the reverse complement.
GCCGGATTTGCCGGTGCCGCCATGCCCTCCTGGTTTGCTGCTGCCAAGGCTACGGGTGCCTGCACTGCCGGCTCTGCCGCTTGGGTGACGATCGCCGACAAGCCAAACGGCGGCCACGGCGCGTCTTCCGCGGCGGTCTGCGTGTCGGGCTTGTCGTCGTTGCTGGTACTGCTGTCGGTAGCGGCGCTCTGTTCCGTGGTGGTTCCGCTGGAACTGTCTTCGCCGCGCGCTTCATTGGCGGGCTTGGTATCCGTGCTGCCTGGCTTGCTGGCCGCAGGCTTCTGCGTGGCTGGCTTGCTGTTGAGCATTGCGTCGAAGCCGTTGTCGCTGGACTTGTCGGTGCTGTTGCTGCGCGCGCCGCTGCTGCTGCTGTCGATGCTGCTGGCACCGCCGAGCGCGGAGGAAAGAACATTCACTGGTTTTCTCCCTCGGCTTCGCCTTCGGTCTTCTTCAGGCGCGCACGACGGGCACCGATGTCGTCCATCTCGCGCTGGTCGCGGCGGTCGGCGACCTGCTTCTCCTGGGCGCGGTAGCTGGCAGCCAGCTGTTCCAACACGGCCTTGTCGCGACTGGCCAACAACAAGCGCGCGCGTTCGGCATCGACACGTTCCTGGTTGCTGTCCACGGTCTTGCTCTGCGCTTCGACCGCGTTGTCGAGGCGGTCGAGGAAGGCACGGCGGTTGAGCAGCTGTGCGGCGCTGGTGGTGGCCAGCTGCGCGTTGGCGTATTCCTCGGCGTACTGGCGCAGCTCGGAGAGGCGCGATTGATGCATGTCCAAGGCCTGCTGGCGTTCGGCCAAGGCTTTGGCGACTTCATCTTCGCGGTCCTGCGCGCGGCGCAGCAGTGGATCCAGGCGGCGGCTAGGGCTCATGCGGGCGTCTCACTATCTACCAGTTGGTGCAATGCGTTCAGGCTGTGGCCCAGGTCGGCGGCGTTGTGCACGTCCTGGCCAAGGAATTCCATGATCTCCGGCCACCGATCCAGTGCTTCGTCGGTGAGCGGATCGTTGCCGCGTTGATAGGCGCCGATGGCGATCAGGTCGCGGTTGGCCGTATAGGCCGATACCAGTTGCTTGAGCTTGCGGATGCGCGCGCGCCAGACGTCGTCGGCGATGTCCTGGACCACGCGGCTGACCGAGGATTCGACATCGATGGCCGGGTACAGGCCGCTGTCGGCGACACGGCGTGACAGCAGGATGTGGCCGTCCAGAATCGCCCGGGCGGCGTCGGCAATCGGGTCCTGCGGATCGTCGCCTTCGGTCAGTACGGTATAGAACGCGGTGATCGAACCGCGGCCTTTGGCGCCGTTGCCGGCACGTTCGACCAGGGCAGGCAGCTTGGCGAATACCGACGGTGGGTAGCCGCGGGTCGTGGGCGGTTCGCCGACCGACAGGCCGATCTCGCGCTGGGCCTGGGCGAAGCGGGTCAGCGAATCCATCAGCAGCAGAACGTTCAGCCCCTGGTCGCGGAACCATTCGGCGATGGCGGTGGCGCGATAGGCACCATGCAGGCGTGCCAGCGGCGGTCGGTCGGCCGGGCTGGCGACGACCACGGCGCGGCGCAGGCCTTCCTCGCCCAGAGTGGATTCGACGAAATCGCGTACTTCGCGGCCACGTTCACCGATCAGGCCGACCACGATCACATCGGCGGCGGTGAAGCGGGTCATCATGCCGAGCAGTGTCGACTTGCCGACACCGGAGCCGGCGAACAGGCCCACACGCTGGCCGCGGCCAATCGGCAGCAGCGCGTTGATCGCGCGCACGCCGACGTCCAGTGGCTGGGTGATCGGCTCACGTGCCAGCGGGTTGATTGCGACACCGGCCATGCTGACATTGCCCTCGGCGCGGATTGGGCCCTTGCCGTCGAGCGGGATGCCATCGGAGTCGATGACCCGGCCCAGCAGGCCTTCGCCGACCTCAACGCCACCACGGCGGTAGGAGGGCACGACGCGCGCATTGGGCAGCAGGCCATGCAATTCGGCGCTGGGCATCAGATAGGTACGGTCGCCCGAGAAGCCGACCACCTCGGCATCCACCCAGCCGCCATCGATGATCTCGACCTTGCAGCTGGCGCCCATTGGTGCCTCGCACCCGACGGCTTCCAGGGTGAGGCCAACGGCACGACGCAGGATCCCTTCACGGACCAGACCGTGGCCGCCGCTTGCGTCCAGTGCGATGCCGTCCAGACGTGCCGCCAAGCGCAGGTTGCGTGCGGCTGCCCAGTCGGCGGGGGCGGGCGAAGGCGAGGTATTCATTGTGCAGCACCTGCGCGACGCAACACGGTGGCCAATGCCGCGCGCAGGCGGGCATCCAGGGTGCCATCGACGCGTACCGCTTCGGCGTGCACGCGCAGGTCGCCACGGCTGAGGCTGTGGTCGGGCACCAGGCGCTGGCCGGGAGGCAGGCTCAGCAGGTTGCTGATCGCCGCGATGTCGTCCGGATGCAGCCGAACCTCGACATCACGGTTGGTGCCGCTGACCGTATCCAATGCTTCGTCGATCAGATCCTTCAGCAGGGAAGGATCGGCCTCGTAGGCGCGGCTGATCAGGGCACCGGCAATGCGTACCGACAGTTCCCCGAGCGCGCCGACCACTTCATTCTCCAAACGCACCAGCGGCCGGCTGAAGTTGTCGAGGATGCCTTCGATCTGTGCGGTCAGGCGCCGGACTTCGGCCTGGCCCTGTGCGTATCCGTCGGCGTGGCCTTGCTGGAAGCCTTCTTCCTGCGCGGCGTCGCGGATCGCCTGGAGCTCCTCGAGGGTAGGCAGCTGCAACGGCGGCGGCGCCGGCTCGGCAACGATGGTTTCCAGGGCATCCAGATCGATGTCATCCGCCGACGGTGGAACCATCGGGGCGTTGAGATCCGGGGCGTGCCAACGCACGGCGTTGTTCACAGCATGGCCTCCGCGGCGCCGCCCAGGGTGATGGTGCCTTCATCGCCCATGCGCTTGACGATGGCAAGGATTTCGCGCTGTGCACCTTCCACATCGGACAGGCGCACCGGTCCACGGGCCTCCATGTCCTCGAGCAGGATTTCGGCGGCACGCTGGGACATGTTGCGGGTGATCTTGTCGCGCACCTTGATATCGGCGCCGCGCAGGGCAAGACCGAGGCGCTCGCCGCTGACTTCGCGCAGCACCAGCTGCATCTCGCGGTCGTCCAGGTCCACCAGGTCATCGAACACGAACATCAGGTCCTGGATGCGGCTGCCCAGCGGCGAGTCGATGCGGGCGATCTCGGTGAGGATGGCCTGGTCCTGGCCGCCGTCCATGAAGTTGAGGATATTGGCAGCGCACTGCACGCCGCCAATGTTCGACGACTTCAGGTTCTGGTTGCCGGCGAACTGGCGCTCCATGATCTCGTTGAGTTCGTTCAAGGCATTCGGCGGAATGCCATCGAGGGTCGCGATACGCAGCAGCACGTCGACGCGGGTACGCTCGGGCAGCAGCTTCAGTGCTTCGGCGGCCTGGTCGGTTTCCAGGTGGGCCATGACGATGGCAATGATCTGCGGATGCTCGTTGCGTACCAGATCGGCGACCGCGCGCGGGTCCATCCACTTCAATGCATCCAGGCCGGTCGTGTTGCGGCCGAGCAGGATGCGGTCGATCAGGTTGCTGGCTTTCTCATTGCCCAGCGCCTGCACCAGCATGTTGCGGATGTAGTCGTCCGAGCCAACGCTCAGCGAGGTCTTGTTGCCCAGCTCGGCGCCGAAATCATCCATCACCTGCTGCACCTGCTCGCGGGTGACGTCGCTGAGCGTGGCCATGGCGATGCCGATCTTCTGCACTTCCTTCGGTTCCATGTGACGCAGTACTTCGGCCGCATCGGTCTCGCCGAGCGACAGCAGCAGTACGGCGGCACGTTGCACGCCGGTCATCGGCATTGCATCAGTCATTTGACACCCATCCCTTCACTACCTGGGCAACCCGCTTGGAGTCGGTCTTCACTGCTTCACGGGCCATGCGCAGGCGTTCCTCGTATGCATCCACTGGCAGGGCCAGCGCCGGCGTGCCATCCAGGTGCAGACGGTCGGCGGCAAGCGCCGGCATTTCGGTGCCATCGTCCAGTACCTGCACGTCGGCGCTCAGCGGATCTTCCGCGCCGGGCAGGGCCTTGGGCGTGCCGGTGATCTGGCGCAGGGCCGGGCGCAGTACGCCGAACAGCAAGGCCAGCACCACGATGGCGCCAAGGACCAGACGCAGTGCATCGCGCACCTGTGGGTTCTCCCACCATTTCGGGGCTTCGACCGGGATGGATTCACGCACGAACGGTGCATTCATCACCGACACGGTGTCGCCACGCTCGGCGTTGAAGCCCACGGCCTGCTTGACCAGTGCTTCGACGCGGGTCAGTTCGGCGGCGCTCAGTGGCTGATCGCTGAGCTTGCCGTTGCTGCCGGCACGCGGCACGTGGTCAACCAGCACCGCGACCGAGACGCGATTGACCCGGCCCGGCGGCTGACGGGTGTGCTGCAGGGTGCGGTCCAGTTCGTAGTTGCGGGTTGCGTTCTTGGAGGTTTCGGTTGGCGTCGCTGCGGTGGCCGGTGGGGCGGCGGCCGGACCCGGCGGGGTGTTGCTGGTGGCACCGGGGATGCCCTGCGGGCCCGCGGTGGTGGTGGTGTTCTCGCTGATCTGCTCGCTGCGGACCTTCTGCGGCTCGGCGTTGTACAGCTCGCGCGCCTCCTCGGTGACCGAGAAATCCATGTCGACGCTGACTTCCGGGTTGACGCGGCCAGCGCCGGTCATCGGCTCCAGCAGTTCCCGGATGCGCTGGTTGTACGAACCCTCCAGGCGCCGCACCTGGTCGAACTGGGCAGCGTTGAGTGCGGCTTCGCTGTTCGGGTCGGCGATGGTAAGCATGCGACCGCTCTGGTCGACTACGGTCACGCGCTCCGGCGCCAGATCCGGGATGCTGGAGGCCACCATATGCACGATGGCGTCTACCTGGTTGCGTTCCAGCTGCTGGCCGCCACGCAATTCCAGCACCACCGAGGCACTGGCGACGTCGCGTTGGCGGGTGAATGCGCTGGGTTTGGGGATGGCCAGGTGCACGCGCGCATCGCGGACCGGACGCAGGCTGCTGATGGTCCGTACCAGCTCGGTTTCCAATGCGTGCTGGTAGCGTGCGTTCTCGACGAACTGGCTGACGCCGAAACCGGGATCGCGTTCCATCATCTCAAAGCCGAGGCGGCCGCTTTCGGTCAGTCCGGAGCCGGCCAGCTTCAGGCGTGCATCGTGCACGTTCTTCTCCGGCACGCTGATCGCGCCAGTGGCGGCGTCCAGCTCGAACGGAATCTGCGCCGAGCGCAACAGATCGGTGGCCTCGGCTGTCGCCTTCTGGTCAAGCCCGGTATACAGCGGCATCATCTGTGGCTTCTGCGCCCAGAAGAACACGAACAAACCGGCTGCGACGGCAACCGTGATCATCGCCATCAGGCCCAGGCGGCGGGTGATCTGCAGGCTCTGCAGACGATCGAACCAGGCCCCAGCCCGTTCCGGATTCAGTGATTCTCTGGACAGCGCGAGTGCCATGCGTGCGGATCCTTACAGCGGCATGTTCATCACGTCCTGGTAAGCCTGGACGAGACGGTTACGGACTTCCACGGTGGCGCGGAACGCCAGCGAGGACTGTTGGGAGGCGACCATGACCTTGGCCAGATCGGCATTGGCATCGCCGCGCTCGAAGGCAGCGGCGAGCTGCCCGGACTTCTGCTGGGCCTCGTTGACGCCCTGGATGGCGCCCTGCAAGGTCTGGCTGAACGAAGGGGCTGCAACGGCATTGCCTTCGGCCAACCCCTGGATCGCGTTGCTGCGCGGCAGATCACCCTGGGGAGCGGCTTGCCCCACCTGGTTCTGCAGCGTGCGGATCTGGGAGAGAACAGAGGTGATGGAGTGGGACATCGTGCGGGTTTCCGGGCAACGTGTGGGAGAGCTGATGGGACAGCTGCAAGTTGCGTGCCGGAACCGTGAAGGCTTTGATGTTCGTGAATACGTCGTGCTGCACGTGTTGGGTGTCGGAAATCCGACGCTGCCGACGGGTTTTCAGGACGGGCGGGGGTTCTGAGACCCAAATGGAAACGGCCGCCGGAGAACCGGCGGCCGTCGAACAGGTTGGAGATGCGTTCGGGATCAAGGCAGCCAGGCTGCACGCCAATCATCCAGACCAGCGCCTTCCAGCATCCAGTTGCGGTGGACGATGGTCTTCAATGCATCACCGGCGTTGCGGCGGGCCGCGGCGTCGGCGAGGTGGTCGCGGATGGCGCCGACCCATTCGCGATGGCGGTTACGTACGCGGCTGACGGGCAGGGCAGGGTCCCGGTAGGGACCAACATCGCTGCAGACCACCGGCACCGCGCAGGCGCCGTATTCCAACAGGCGCAGATTGCTCTTGCAGGCGTTGAAAGGATTGTCTTCCAGCGGTGCGATTGCCAGATCAAGCTGCAGTGACGCCAGGGCGCGTGGATAGAACGCGATATCCACCCCTGGATGGAACTCGGCGACATAGGGACGCAGGCGATCCGGGCACATGCCGAAGAACACCCAATCCACCTCCTGCGCCAATTCACTGACGACATCAGCAATCATCTCCAGATCGCCGGTATGGCCCAATCCGCCAGCCCAGCCCACACGTGGTCGTGCACCGTTTTCGCGACGAACGATGGGCAGCTGCTTCCACCAACCCACCGGCAGCCGGTTGGGGGTGATGCGGATATCCGGATGCATGCCGGCAAACGCCTCGGCCATCGCCGGCGTAGACACCACGAAACGGTCCACCAGCCCAAGCGCCTTGCGCAGGCTGCGCAGCACATCGCGCGGCATGTGCTCGCGATGTGCACTTTTGGCAGGCAGGTTGGGCAGGTAGTCGTCCAGCTCGTAGATCTTCAATGCGGACGAATAACGGCCCATGCGTTGGATACCGTGCAGGTCCTCATCGCTGACGCGCCGCTGCAGGATCACCACATCCGGATCGATGCGTGCCTGTTCGACTGGATCGAGCAGGGTTGAGTACAGGGCACCTTCAATGCGCCCTTCGGACTTGAGGGCCTCGAATGGCTGGATGACGCGGTAGTGGCCGCTGCCCCAGGGATCTGCCGGTTGCGCCAGGACGCGGGGGATTGGCCGCCAGGGCAAGGGTTTCCACGAGAAGTCGGATTCGCCAAGCCGGAAACCACCAACCACGTCCAATCGCAGGCTGGGGTTGTACGCGGGATCGTTTGCGATCTGCGGCAACCAGCGTTCCAGCAAAGCGTCGTTCGCGGTCTCGGTCAACGGAACCGGTTCGTTCGAATGCAGCAACAGTGCATACGGTGTCCATACGGTGAGATAGCCCTGCATGCGCGCTCGCAGGCACAGATCGACGTCTGCGCCTTCGTCGATGAATGCTGCGTGGTCGAAACCGCCCAGTTCGTTGAACAGCGCCTTGCTGATCAACAGGCAGCTGTCGGCAACCGCGGTGTACTGCTGGGCCACCTGCAGCCGGCCCATATAGCCGGGTGCGTCCATTGCTTCGCCGGCGAAGGCACGCCCGCCGCTGGCGCGAAGACCGGGCACCAGTCCCGCATGCGTGACCTTGCCTTCGCCGGAGACGGTCTTTGCCCCGACCACGCCAACCTCCGTGCGCAGTCCGTGATTCAGTAGTTCCTCCAGCCACTGCGGTTGTAGCGCCGCGACCTCGGGGCGCAGGAACAGGAGGAACTCTGCACTGGCCTGCGCTGCGGCAAGGTTGCAGGCAGCGGTGTGTGGCAATGGCGGATCGAAGGTGAAGGCTTGCACGCGGTCGGCGGCCAATGGCTCCACCTGTTGCATCCACCGCCGCAGTTCATCGTTGGCGCCGTTGTCTGCCATCAGCAGTTGATAGTTGGCGTAGTGGGTCTTCTCAAGCACTGAAACAACGCAGCGCTCCAGTGCACTGAGTGTCGTGTCCTTTGACACGATCACTACCAGCGAAACAGAAGGTTGCCGGCCATGACCGTAGTCGATCCTGTGCAAGCCGCCTTCGATGGCTTGCACGCTGGCATGGGCGTAGCCGCGTGCCTGCAGATGGGCCAGGATGGTCCGTTGCTGGGCGCGGCTGTCAAAGCGGCCCGCTGTGCTGGTCAACAAAGGTTCCGGTAGATGTTCGATTCCACCGAAGCCGCCTGCATGGACAAGGCGCAGGATCAGGCCCAGCTCTGCAGCATCGCCTGCAGCGGGGTCGAAGCCGCCGACGTCGCGTGCTGCCTGGCACTTGAACACCCAATGCGAGGCCAGGACCGACGGGTTTGCCAGCAACAGGTCCAGATTGAGATCAGGTCGCAACATCGGCACCAAGCTGCCGTCATTGGTGCGTTGCCAACCATCGGCAAAGACCGCGCGTGATTGCGGCTGCGCGGCGAGATGCAGGCGCAGTTGCAGTAGCCCCCCTGGCGTGAACTCATCACCGGCGTTGGCGATCAGCAGCCAGTCCAGGGTATGGTCATTGAGCAGGCTGTTGCGGAAGGCATCCCAAGTCACTGCCGTTGAATCAATCACCTGAACCTGGTCACAGGCCACGCTGGGGCATATCGACGCCACTGTACTTTCGTTGACAACGATCACCCGCAAGGCTTCAGGCATGCCCTCGTTGCCGTGCAGGCTGGCAATACTGCGCTGAATGCTTGCGGTATTTCCGTCCACACTCCGCAATAGCACGCATAGCCTTGGGCGCGCCACGGACTGCTCGATACGCTGCACGCACAGCTGGCGCTGGGCAGGCGAGGGCACCCGCGCGGCGCGCCAGTTGTCAATCACGCTCTCAGGGGTCTGCGCAATCAAGACACCAAGCTGCTTCAGTCGTTCGGCTCGGCCGGTGCGCACGGTTTCCGCGTCAAGATCCGAATGGCGGGCATAGATCTTCCGGTACAAGGCCGGGTAGTGCCCGAAGGCCTGTACCGAACGACGTTCATCGGTATCCGCACGCATCCGTACCTGCGCGGTCTGCTGGCGCACGTGGTTGAAGGGTACCCGTGCTGCCAGACGCAGCAGGAAATCCCAGTCTTCCAGTCCTTGCAGGTGCTCGTCAAAGCCGCCGATGCCTGCAGCAAGCGCGCGCGGCCATGCGAAGGTATTGACCGGGATATAGTTCTCTATCGAAAGCCGCTCGTGCGAGTAGCTTCCGTGCGGGTAGCGGTGCTCTTCGGCCAGGACGAGACGATGCGCTCCCTCGATCCGCTCGGTAATGAAGCATGCATCGCTGTAAACCACTTCACCGGGGTGCCGCTGGATCGCATCGGCGAGTGTCTGCAGGTGCTGGGGCTGATACAGATCGTCATCGTCGAGATAGACCAGATATTGCCCGCGTGCCAGTCGATGTGCCGCGTTTCGCGCTGCAGCTGGCCCGCCGTTGCGGCCAAGTTGCAGATAGGTGAGTGGGAAGTCACGCTCGCCAAGCAGGTGCTCGACGGGCTCGCCACAGTCGTTCACCAGGATCACCTCGAAGTCGCGAAGGCTTTGCGCACTGATGCTGTTCAAGGCATCAACAAGCAGGGCAGGGCGGTTCCAGGTAGTGAGGACGATGCTGAAGAGTGGCGCCGCGTTGGCTTCAGCCAGCTGCTCCAACTGGCCGATCAGTGCCCGTGCACGGGCCCCGAGTTCGGTGGCACGTTGATCAGGATACAGGGTAAGCCGGCGCTCAATATGCTCGGCCACCGCCCGTTCGTGCCCACGCAACACCTGCTGGGCTTGGCGCTTGAAGACGCCTTCGACAATGGTCAAGTGGTCTTCGAGCGGATTGGTGGATGCATAGAACCGGCTCGAATGCTGCGAGGTATGCAAGCGATAGCTGACGCCAGGAACATCGATGTAGGCGAAGTCGGGGAATCTCTCCGCGATCTGGATCGACATTTCCCAGTCGCCGGCGCCATGGGTGCTGGAAGGACGCCAGGTGTCACGGAGCTGACGGGTACGGTAGACCACTGCTGAAGGTGCGATGTAGCAGTCATGGATCAGCAGGTCAGCGACCTCGTTGCGGCCGCCGACATAGTCCGCAGCCCGGTAGCCGGGATGGCGGGGCTGGTTTACGGTAGCGCCGCTTTCATCGACCCAGCGGATCCCTGTATAGCCGGCAACTACCTGCTTGTTCGCGCACAGCACCGGCATCAGTCGTTGCAGGTGGCCGGGATTGAAGAAGTCGTCGGCCGAGAGGAACGTGCAGTAGGTTCCCCGGGCAAGATTCAAGCCATTGAGCCAGTTGAATCCGGCGCCATAATTGTGTGGATTGCGCATGTAGCGAACGCGCGGATCTGCCGAAAAATCCAGCATGACTGTCGCGGTGTCATCACTGGATGCGTTGTCGAGCACCAGGACTTCCATGTCTTCCAGTCCCTGGTCCAGGACAGACTGCACGCATTGGCGAAGGAACCGGCCGTAGTTGTAGGCAGGGATGATGATGCTCAGCAACGGGCCTTCGCCGCGCCGTTCTGCTGCATCTGCGGCGATCGCCGTGGTGACCCAATTGATCCACGATGGCGCCGAGTGATAGTAGGCATGTACCCCGACGTTGACCTTGGGTATCGCTGCCAGGGCCATGTTCTGGCTATCGCTGTCACCATGAAGACGGAAATCGATGTGGTGCGTGGTGGTGACGACGTTTCCCGCGCGGCCAGGATGGTCGCCAGGCACGAAAATGATCGCAAACAGCTGCTCCTCCGTAAGCTGTACGCGCTCATGTGCCGTCGCCAGAACAAGGTACTTGCTGGTTGAGGCCTGAAGCTGGAACGAAGCCCGACCCGGGCGGGACTGGGCGAACAACAGCGCGGTTCTGATTTCCTGGGCCGGCGTTTCGGTCGTTGGCCGACTGAAGTACAAGCCGTTCGCCATCCCGTATTCGCACAGGGCATCGAGCGGTATTGCCTGATTCAGTGCGCGCAGGTCCTCGTCTGACAGTGCATGACACGTTCCGCTCTGGATGCAGTAGCCCAGCAGGGTGACCTGCAATGGGGCGCCACTGACGCGTCCTCCGGGTAGGGTTGTCCAATCAATCAAGAGTCATCTCCAACACTGCAGCGACGCTGCCTTGCACGTACTGTTCCACCAGTTGCTTCCATGACACGATCAGCGTCTCGGCATCGTGGCGACGCAACATGTGGATGAGTTCATCCTCGTGGTCGCGTTCGGAGCTCAGCACGATTGCCGCGAGCGGCACGTCGTTCTCGGCCAGCCAGCTGGGTGGGACGATGGTGGTGCCCAGCCAATTGCAGCCCTGTCGTGTAACACTGGAGTCGAGGCAGCAGACGACGTGGACACCGGCCTGGCGTGCCTCCTGTACCAGCAAGGCTGACAACAGGACGCTGCCAAGAATGACGATGCGCGAGCCCGGCGCGAAGTTCCGGAACAGGTTTCCACCTTGATGGCGTATACCCGCCCAGCGGTAGAGCCGGTGGATGGATGTCTGCAACGCAGGCTCGGCAGCGGGCATGACCCGAAGCAGCTGCTCAAGCTCACTCTCCGTTCCAGCCGCGGCATGCTGGTGCAGCAGAAGGGCAAGCGGCAGCAACTGGAAACCGGCGCGTGGATTGGCGGCCAGGTCTGTGCTGCCTTGCCGGAACATCCGCTGCAACTGGCGAAGGGCTGACATGGGCAGCGTGCTGCCAGCGATCTCGGTTACCCGCCTCTGTGCCTTGTAGCGGGCGATCAATGCGTCATACACGGGCACATACTGTTGCTTGTAGTCGGTACGTACGACAAAGCGGCGAAGTGAGACGTAGCCATGCAACACGGCGCCGGTCAGATCGGCATGATTGGTTTCCTGACCCCCGTGCTGGCGATAACGCAGCAGCGGTGCGTTGAGGAACGCTACCGGCGCCTTGAGGTTCATCTGCGCCGGAATGATGTAATCGCCACTGCCTTCGGTAGGCGCACGCTTGCCTGTGCCGAGGGGCAGCCCACGATATACCTTGTGCAGTGATGCCAGCGGTAGCAGCCCGGGGGTGAATATCAGACTGCTGGGCGGGTGCCAATGGCGCTCTTCGGCGGCTTTGGCGATGTATTCGCCACGCGCATAGATCCGGTCCGGACCGGGTGGGGCGAGGTGATCCAGTAGACGCTGGCCGTTCTCGTCCATCGTGCTCTGGTTGGTCCAGATGGCGGCAAGTTCAGGATTGCGATCGAACATGGCCATTTGCCGTTGCAGCATGTCCGCTTCCATGATGTCGTCGTCATGCGTGATCAGCAAGCGCTTGCCACGGGCAATGAGCACGGCACTGGTGCCATTGAAGCTCGCAGGGTGTCCGGGCGCATTGCGCACATAACGCAATCGATCATCCTTGAACCCGAGTACGACCTCGGGCGTGTTGTCCGTGCTGCCATTGTCCATGACCAGCAGTTCGAAGTCCGTGTAGGTCTGTTCGATGATCGCGCGCAGCGCCAACTGCAGGTAGTGCGGACGGTTATAGGTAAGCAGGGCGACGGTAAGGGGAATTGTCATCGATATGCGATCGAGGGCATTTGCGGACCGGAACTGAAGCGATGGTCCTCCGCCCTGGCCCAGGCCGCCATCGCGTCGATCGAGTCTTGCAGGCGGGTCCATGGCGCCAGCTCAAGCGCACGTGCCGCATCGATGGCGGGGACATAGTAGGAACGGGGACCATCGTTGCGGCCGAGAATATGCAGTGGCGTGCCGGGAGCCAGCCGACGGCGTACCAGCTCGGCGAGCTCGGCAATACTCAGCGAAAGGTCGGATCCAACATTGTAGACCTGCCCGGCATGACCTTCGCCGAGCAGTACCAGCAACCAGACGGCAAGATCAGCACCGTGCAGATAGCTGCGCACCGCGTGTCCGGATGAATTGAGGGTAATGCCGTTACCGCGCAGGGCGTCGCGGACGAAGTTCCCGATCGCGAAATGGCCGTCGAGCGCAATGCCGGGCCCGGAAAAGGCGAAGCAGCGCGTCATGACAACGTCAATCGCACTCTGTTGCATGTAGACAGCCGCCAGCGCTTCCTGCATGCGCTTTGATTCGCCGTAGATGTTCCGTGCAAGATGGCTTTCGCATGCCAGCGGCGAGGTTTCCGCGACCGGTTGCCCCTCCGGGATTGCGCCGTACTGTGCACCGGAGCCGGTAAGCAGGAGTCGCCGGGCGCCGTTCCTTTCCGCATACTCCAGGACCCGCCGCGTGCCATCGACGATGCTGGTGAATATCTCCAGCGGCTTCTCGTGGGCCTGGCTGGATGTGTCCGTTGCGGCATGCAGAACCATGTCCACGTGGCGGTCGTGTTGGCCGTCCAGCTCGCGGATGTCGCTGGCAATCCAGTGCAGCCAGGGCTGATCAAGATGCTCAGGGTGTGCGGCCAGGAATCGTCCCGGGTCGCGCGATACCACGCTGACGTGTACCTGGGTGCCGGAAGCATTGAGACGGCGCAGCAGAGCGAGCAGCCATTTCCCGAAGAAACCGGTTCCGCCGGTAAGCAGAAGATGCTGGCCGTCCAGCACTGCATGCAGGCGTGGCCACAGCGCGACCGGGAGGCGGTCGAAACTGTCGGTTGCACAAGCAGCCATTGGCGAAGCAGCTGTCATCTGAACGTCTGGATGGTTGGTGATTGCGCCGATGCGGGGAGGGGTGAGCGTGGCTCGGCACCCGGATGCGCTTACAGCCCGCGGTCGAGAATCAGGCTGTGTTGCTCGCGGCTGAACGCGCTTGTCGCTACGGTTGCCAGGGTCAATGCCGCATCGCCATCCAGTGGTTTTGCCAGGGTCAGGCCGGACAGTATTTCTCTGCACGAAAGCTGGCCTTTCAATAGCGGCACCGCCATGTAGAAGTCATTGTCGAACGTCGAAGGTTCCACCACGTAGCCTGCAGGAAGCTCGCGCTTGGCATAGACGCCGCGGACCAGATTGTCGAGATAGCTGATCTCGCGGTTTGGCAGCTTGCGTCGCTGTGCGGTGGAGCCACCGCACATCTCACGCGCCTTGTGGTAAGCCGCGAACCACTCGGCGGCTTGATGGGGCAGCGTGCAGTAGGAGGAAACTGGAATGCCATCGGCTTCGATGTCGATATGACGTTCCCAGGTGCGTGCGCCCTTGGCATAGGACATGAGCATCGAGCTGCTCCAGTCATGGTACTCATGGGTGGACAGGCCAATCACATGGGCCGGGTAGCGGTTGCGGAGGTAGTCGATCTGGTTAAGCTCCAGTTCGCCATCCTCGGACGGATACAGCGATACGCAATGATTGATGGCCAGCGGAATTCCGCGCTCGCTGAACTGGCGCACCACCCGATCAATCGTCTGCTCGTTGGCGCCCCCGGTGGAGATGATGGTCGGGCGGCCGGTCTTGACGATGCGTTCGATCAGCGAATGGTCGCCAAGATCTGAACTGGCGACCTTGATGATCGGAAAATCGAGTGCTTCACACAATTCAACCGAACGCTCGTCAAACGGAGTGGCCATTGCGATGCAACCGCTGGCCTTGATGGCTTCCACCAGGATCTCGAACTCCGGTATGGAGAGCTTGGTGTCCATGGTCTTTTTCACGTAGCGGATGTCGCTGCGTGTTTTGTAGTCCTTGTGCACAAAGGCATCGACGTCGCGGAACTGCAGTTTGATTGCCGCGCGCACATTGCCTGCACGGACTACCTCGGAAAACTGCCTGACAATCTCAAGTCCACGCGCAAGATTGCCCCAATGGTTGTTTGCCAGTTCCAGGACAAACAGATCTTCGAAGAATTTATTGGTGGTTTGCATGATGCAGGTTCTGATAGGGGAGAGGTGGTTGCCGGGCTCAGGCGTTGTAGGCGTAGAAAACCGCATCGAAGCTGTTGGCGCAATGCAGTCTGAGCTTGATCGTATAGTCGGGATTGATTGCGTGAATCAGCGTTGGGATGCGCCACAGATCGTCCCAGCGGTGGTAGCCGGCAATTGCGAGAAAGGGTTTGCAGGTGGCGACAAGCTCGCGGGCACCGTGCAAGGCTTCTATCTCGCATCCTTCGATATCCAGCTTGATGAAATCCACCTGCTGCCTGGAAAGGATGCTGTCGATAGCCACTACCTGTATCTGGCTGTCACCGCTGCCATCCACTGCGCAGCCCGCGCCGTTGTCGGAACGGAAACGCAGGAAGCGAACCGCATCGGAGATTCCCAGAGGAAACAGTGTTGCGGCGACGTCGATGGCAGCAACACGCGCGGCGAGCTTCTGGAAGTTTTCAGGGTCCGGCTCGAACGCAAGAACCTGCCGCGGCGAAAGATGCTGCACCGCCAGGCTGACGGTATCGCCATCAAACGCGCCGCCGTCGAGATAGATGCCGGTATTCTGCGGCAGCACGAGCTGCAGGTCGGCAGGGAAGTATTGCGGGCCGGCGGAACGTGGAAGCGCCTGATCCAGCTCATTGGCGCGCCTGAAATCCAGGATGGCATCGAATACCATGGTGCTTTCGGTATCGGCCAACAGTTTGCGTCCGTGCGCAATGGCGTCTTGCTGCGCCGCATAGGCGTGCAACGGCGCAAGCCAGTAGCGCCAACCCATCTGCGCTTCTACCAGGGCGTAGTACTGCTGCGGAACCAGGACGCGACTGAAGCCGGCGGACATGCATTGACGACGCAACTTGACGAGATCCGAATCGTCGCCGTGGTTGAAAATGCCAATCCAGACCTCGTGAGCCAGCAACGCTTGCGGGAGTTGCGCAAGTACATGCACGGGCAGTCCGCGGTGCTGGCTCGCTGCAACGTTGCTGCTGATGAACGCATGTACGCTTACACCCAGTTGCTGGCACGCCTCATGGAGCTGGCTGGCCATGCCGCCGGTGCCCATGATGACGATGCCGTCGCGCTGCGCGTGTGCGAGCGCGGCCTGGTCCGCGGGCGGGAGCGTTGAAGCCTGCGGGTTCATGGTTGCGCTGCCTGGCGGATTGCGGCGGCTTGTGCACGGATCTCCTGCAGTTGCTCCACGTCCAGGAACGGGAACATGTCGTCAAGCTCCGGTGTGTGGAAAGCGCCGCTGGCGTCGCGACGCGATTTGATCCGCGGTTCGAACTCCTGCCTTGGGTCAACATGCACGTGCAGGAGCATGGGGCCGTCGTCGACGAGCGCGGAATCCAGTACCGGCAGTTGCTCGGGTTCATGTACTGCCATCGTACGGATGCCGTAGGCGGCAGCGAGGCGTGTGTAGTCGGGAAACTCGACGCCGCTCTGCGCGGTGGCGCCCACCACGGTGCCGAAGAAGTTCTCGTGGGTCTGACGGATCGACAGATAGCCCTGGTTGTCGAGCACGACGATCACCACATTCAGGCCCAGCGTGCGCAGGGTCTGCAGTTCCTGCACGTTCATCTGCAGGCTACCGTCGCCAGCGAAGCAGATCACCCGGCGCTCGGGTGCCGCCAGTGCGGCGCCGATTGCGGCCGGTAGGTCATAGCCCATCGAAGCCGAGCCGGAATTGCTGAACATGCGTTGCTGCGCCTGCAGCTTGCCTACCTGGAAGGGCAGGATGCAGGCCGAGGCGTTGCCACAGACCACGATGTCGTCGGCACGTAGCTGCTGGAAGATGCGCTCGACCAAGGCGTAGGGATTGATCGAAGGCGACTGCTGCTGGGCAGGGGTGATTGCAGGGAAGCGCGAGCGCAGGCCGCGCAGCCAGCTGGCCCACGGTGCATAGTCCGGCAATACGGTGGCTTCAAGTTCGGCCTGCAGGGTGGACAGGAAGGTGCCTGCGTCGGTTTTGACGCGCAGGTCCGTGCGCAGGCTGGGCTTGTCCAGTTCGGCCTGGTCGATGTCGACATGCACGGTATAGGCGCGAGCAGCGAACGCCTCCCAGTTGTAGCTGGTCTGGCGGATGTTCAAACGTGAGCCGATGGTGATCACCAGGTCTGCGTTCTGCACCGCGAAGTTGCCGGGACGGGTGCCGATGGTGCCGGGCCGTCCGGCGAACAAGGGGTGGTCGCTGGCAATAAGGTCGTGGGTCCATGCGGTGGCCACGGGGATGCCATGGCGTTCGGCGAAGGCAAGCAACGCGGCTTCGGCGGCACCGAGCCTTACGCCGGTGCCCGCCAGAATGAGCGGGCGGTGCGCGGCGAGCAGGCGTTCGGCAATGTGCCTGCAGTCGTCGCGTAGCTGGGCGGACGGCAGTGCTGCACCGTCATTGGCGATTGCCGGGAAGGTCAGGTCAGCGACCGTACCTTGCAGGTCCAGCGGGATGTCCAGCCAGACCGGGCCAGGCCGACCCTGGCTGGCGAGCGCGAATGCATGCGGCAGTTCCGTCTCGAGCTCGGCGAGGTCGCCGATGGCCACGGCGCGTTTGCAGACAGGCGAGGCCATCGCCACGATCGGCGCCTCCTGGTCGCCCAGCTGGCGCAGGCCTGCGATCGGCCGGTGATCCAAGGCCGTTTCGCGCTTTACCTGGCCAGACAGGACCAGCATGGGAATGGAATCGGTGAACGCGCCAAACACGCCATTCAGTGCATTGATGCCGCCAGGCCCGGTGGTCACGTTGACCACGGCGGGCTTGCCCGCAACGCGTGCATAGCCCTCGGCTGCCATCGCACAGGCCTGTTCATGGTGCATGTATGCGCAGCGCAGCCGCGGATTTGTTCCCAGTGCCTGGTTCAGGAACATGGCACCACCGCCGGTGACAGCGAACACCTGCTCCACGCCCTGATCTGCCAACCAGTCGGCAACCTGCATGGACACCGTGGGCTTCTGCGCACCATTCATGGCTGCACGTCCAGCTGGGCGTGCGCGTTGACCAGCGTGTTGCTGATGTCGACGTGAAGTGAGGTGGGGGCTGCTCCAACGATGTCCATGGATATTCCTGCGGATGACTGGTTCTCGGGTGTCGGGCCTGGTCTGCAGTCCGACAGGTGGTGCAGGGCCGGAGAGCAGGTCAACTCGTCTTTGCGCCAGGTGACGTTGTCACGGATCACCCTTGCGGGATTGCCAGCAAGAACCGTGCCCCGGCTGAACTTGCCCGCGCTCACCGCGCGTGCGCCAACGATGCAGTCGTCGCCGATCTGGCAGCCGCCGAGCAGGAAGGCCTGGTAGCCAATCCAGACGTGATTGCCGATCCGGATGTGCTTGCCTCGATTGATGCGTTCGCCGTTGCGGGCGTCAAAGATCGGGTGCGAGTCAGTCTGCTGGAGGTGCACCTGTACCGAGACCATGCAGTCGTCGCCCAGCGTGATTTCGCCTTCATGGACATCGGCGTTCAGGGCTTCGAAGGTGCAGCGCGCACCGCTCTGGAAGCGCGCGTTGTTGCTGGCGGTCAAGCTGAAGCCGCCGGCCATCCAGGTTCCCGCCCCCAAGGCAACGCGGGAGCCATCACCCAGGAAGGTGATCTTGTTGCTGCCGTTGAAATGGCAGCCTGCGCCGATTCGCAGGCTGTTGTCGCGTGCCATCAATGGCTGCCGTCCATCCTTGCCATCGCGTCCGAAGCGGACGCTCAGCCTGGGCGGAATCTCGCCGTCCCAGGTGATGCTGTTGCCATACGCGTCCGAGTAGGGCGCTGCCAACGAGGCCACATCGATGACCGGGTAGATATCCGCGTGCACGCCACGGATGTCGTCCAGCAGGCAATGCGCAACGCCAAGTGCGGTCAGTTGCGCGCTTATCTCCGGATAGAAGGTACGAGAGGTGGTGACAATGACGAAGGGGCGATCCAGCGTGCGCAGCAGATGCGGCGCCACGTACTGGTAGCGGGGGTATCGCTGCGCGGCTTCGGGACGGTTGTCGGTGATATGGGCAGGCGCGAAATTGGCAACAAGCCAGGGCTCGACCATCTGCAGCATGTTGCCTGCACCCATGACCACGACGGTGCCCGCTTGGCGGATCTGTTCGCGCGGAATGCTGCTCGCGGGGATAGGGGCGACGCAGCTCACGCCGATACCCTGGCACGCGTCGGGATGGCCGCGCCGGCCAGACCGCTCTCGATGCAGCTGGCGGCGTGCTCAAGCTGGTCTTCGCTCAGCCCCGGCCACAGGCCGATCCAGAAGGTGTCCTTCATCACCTTGTCGGTCACCGGCAGCTCGCCGCTGACCCGGTAGTTCTGGCCCTGCATGTAAGGCTGGCGGGTCAGGTTGCCGGCAAACAGCAGGCGGGTGCCGATCTTGTGGCTGTCCAGGTGACGCAACAGGTCTTCGCGCACTACGCCGCTGCCATCACGCAGGGTGATCGGGAAGCCGAACCACGATGGGTCGCTGCCGGGCGTAGCGTGCGGAAGAATCAGCTGCTCGGTGCTGCCGGACAGGCGCTGATGCAGCCAGCCGAAGTTGCGCCTGCGCGCGGCGATGAAGCCTTCCAGGCGGTCCATCTGTGCCAACGCACAGGCGGCCTGCATATCGGTGATCTTCAGGTTGTAGCCGAGGTGTGAGTAGGTGTACTTGTGGTCGTAGCCTTCAGGCAGCCCGCCTAGCTGCCAGTCAAAGCGCTGCCCGCAGGTGTTGTCGGTGCCCGGCGCGCAGTAGCAGTCGCGGCCCCAGTCGCGGAATGATTCGATGATGCGCTTCAGCCGCGGCGAGCTGGTGAACACTGCGCCACCCTCGCCCATGGTGATGTGGTGGGCCGGGTAGAAGCTCAGCGTGCCGATGTCGCCAAAGCTGCCAACCAGTTTGCCGTTGTAGGTGGAGCCGAGCGCGTCGCAGCAGTCTTCGATCAACCACAGACCATGGCGGTCGCACAGCTCGCGCACCACGCCCAGGTTGAACGGATTGCCCAGGGTGTGGGCAAGCATGATCGCGCGGGTACGCGGGGTGATCGCCGCTTCGATCAGCTCGGCATTGACGTTGTAGGTGCCCAGCTCGACGTCCACGAACACCGGCACCGCGCCGCACTGGAGGATCGGGTTTACCGTGGTCGGGAAGCCGGCGGCAACGCCGATGACTTCATCGCCCTTGCCAATGGCGCGCTCGCCCAGGCGCGGTGATGTCAATGTCGAGAATGCCAGCAGGTTGGCCGAGGAACCCGAGTTGGTGGTCAGCACATTGCGCATGCCGAGGTAGCGCGCCAGCTTCTTCTCGAAAGCGTCGTTGAAGCGGCCGGTGGTCAACCAGCCATCCAGCACCGCCTCCATCATCGACTTCAGCTCGGTACCACCGATCACCTTGCCCGACGGTGCAACCGTGCTGCTGCCGGGGACAAACGGCGAAGGCGCAAGGTAGCGGTCGGCGTATTGCCCGACCAGTTCGGCAATCTGATGGCGTAGCTGGAGTTCGTCGTGGTTCATCGCGTGCTGTTCTGGAAATCTTCGATCTGGGTGAGGGTATGGCGCTGCATGCCTTCGCCGGCCTGCCATGCCTGATGCCAGCGCACGGTCTGCGCCAGGGCCTGCGACAACGACCAGGTTGGCTTCCATGCAAGCAAGTGCCGTGCCTTGGCCGAATCCAGCGCCAGCAAGCCGGCTTCGTGCGGTTGTGCCGCGGCCTCAAGCTGCCAGCGCGCTTCGCCGGGCCAGAGCTGGGCCAGTTGCTCCACGACCGTGCCGACACTGGCGACATCCGCCGCATCCGGGCCGAAGTTCCACGCCGAATCCGCACCTTCCCGGTGCTGCAGCAAGGCCTGGGCCAACAACAGATAGCCGTGCAGGGGTTCAAGCACGTGCTGCCAGGGACGGGTTGCACCGGGGTAGCGCAGGGTGACAGGTTGCTGTTGCTGCCATTGGCGCAGGACATCGGGCAACAGGCGTTCTGGCGACCAGTCGCCGCCGCCGATGACGTTTCCAGCGCGGGCGGTGGCCAACGCGACCCCTTGGGCCTTCAGATAGGACGCGCGCCAGGAAGCACACAGCAGCTCGACGGCCGCCTTGCTGCTGCTGTAGGGGTCGTGGCCGCCCAGCGGATCCTGCTCACGGTAGGGCCAGACCCATTCGCGGTTGTCATAGCACTTGTCGGTGGTGACCACCACGACGGCGCGGACGCTGTCGCATTGACGCACGGCTTCCAGCAGATTGAGCGTGCCGGTGACATTGGTCGACCAGGTATCCACCGGCGCGCGGTAGGATTCGCGCACCAGAGGCTGCGCGGCAAGGTGCAGGATCAGCTCCGGCTGCTGTGCGTGCAGTGCTGCAGCCAGGCGCTGCGGATCACGGATGTCAGCCAGCTCGCCAGTGATCAGTTGGTCAAGGCGGGCTGCTTGCCACAATGAATCACCGCGCGGGGCGGGCAGGGCATAGCCCTGCACCTGCGCCCCCATATGCTGCAGCCACAGTGCCAGCCAGCCACCCTTGAAGCCGGTGTGACCGGTGAGCAGTACGCGGCGGCCGCGCCAGAACTCCGGGGTTACTGCCACAGCTTCCACTCCGCCTTGCCCTGCGACCAGCGCTCCTCCAGCAGGGTCTTGTCACGCAAGGTATCCATCGGCTGCCAGAAACCATGATGCAGGAAAGACATCAGCTGGCTGTCCTCGGCCAACTGCCGCATCGGCTCCTGTTCCCATGTGGTCGCATCGCCCTGGATATAGTCGAACACACCCGGCTCCAGCACGAAGAAGCCCCCATTGATCCAGGCGCCATCGCCCAATGGCTTTTCCTTGAAGCCGCCGACCTGCGTACCGTTGATGGCCAAGGCACCAAAGCGACCGGGAGGCTGTACCGCGGTCACCGTTGCCAGGCGGCCGTGACCGCGATGGAAATCGACCAGAGCGGCAAGATCGATGTCGGCGACGCCGTCGCCGTAGGTAAGGCAGAACGTGTCGTCGCCAAGGTAGTCGCGTGCGCGCTTCAAACGTCCGCCGGTAGCGGTACTGTCACCGGTATCGACCAGCGTCACCCGCCAGGGCTCGGCGTGGCGGTTGTGGATCTGCATGCGGTTCTCGGCCATGTCGAAGGTGACATCGGACATGTGCAGGAAGTAGTTGGCGAAGTACTCCTTGATCACATAGCCCTTGTAGCCAAGGCACACCACGAAATCGGTGATGCCGAAGTGGGTGTAGAGCTTCATGATGTGCCAGATGATCGGCTTGCCACCGATCTCGATCATCGGCTTGGGACGCAGGTGGGATTCCTCGCTGATGCGGGTACCCAGGCCTCCGGCAAGGATGACGGCTTTCATTCCAGTAACGGCAGGCTTCATGTGCGGGCGCGGCGATGAGTGACAGGGCGGAAGGTGCAAGATTCGTGCCGTGGAAGAGGCAGCCAGCATCACCGACGCACGTAAGAGTGCATCGCTTCGCGCGGCGGAGTGGTGGGCCGGCGAGGGCTTCGCCGGCTGCGTTTACCTAGTGGCCGGTGGCTTCGACCGAATCACGCTCGATACCGTACTTGCGCAGCTTTTCCACCAGCGTGGTCCGGCGCAGGCCAAGCAGTTGGGCGGCATGGGCAACCACGCCCTGGGTGCGCTCAAGCGCTTCGTTGATCAGGGTCAGCTCGATGCTGGCCATATGGTCGCGCAGGTCCAGGCCTTCGCTGGGCAACTGGTTGCCGTTGTCGGCCGCGGCGATCTTGTTGATGAGGCCGGTGGCCGCATTGGCCGGTTGTGCGGGGGCTGCCGCTGCCTTTCCAAGCAGCATCGGACGTTCGTCATCATGGTTCGCAGCCGTTGCAAGATTGGCCTGGTCGCCGCGATAGCGACTGGGCAGGTCCTGCACGCGAACGATTCCACCCGGATGCAGTACAGCCAGGCGTTCAACCAGGTTGGTCAGCTCACGCACGTTGCCCGGCCAGTTGTAGCTGGCAAGCGCCTGCAAGGCCTCCTGAGCGAAGCGAACCTCGCCACGGCCGGTGCGGGCGAGCTGGGTGGCGATGGTTTCCACCAGCATCGGCAGATCGCTGGCGCGCTCCCGCAGCGCGGGGACTTCGATCGGGAACACGTTGAGGCGGTAGAACAGATCCTCGCGGAACTTGCCATCGGTGATACGGGACTCGAGATCACGATGGGTCGCGGCAATGACGCGGACGTTGCAGCGGATGGTCTGGTTGCCGCCGACGCGCTCGAAGCTGCGTTCCTGCAGCACGCGCAGCAGCTTTACCTGCATAGGCAGGCTCATGTCGCCTATTTCGTCCAGCAGCAGCGTGCCGCCTTCGGCCATTTCAAAGCGCCCCTTGCGTGCGCTCAGCGCACCGGTGAAGGCACCCTTCTCATGGCCGAACAATTCGCTCTCGAGCAGATCCGGTGGAATCGCACCACAGTTGATGGCAATGAACGGACCGTCGCGGCGCGGCGAGCGCTGGTGGATGGCACGTGACACGACTTCCTTGCCGGTGCCGGATTCGCCCAGCACCAGTACGGTGGTATCGAAATTGGAGACCTGCTCGATCAGCTGGCGCAGCTCGGTGACGGCCGGGCTGTGCCCGGTCGGACCGTTGTCGCCGGCATTGTCGGCCTGGTGTTCGGCATCCAGTCGCTTCAGGCTGGCGCGGCGCAGCAGCGCTTCCATCTGCGCATGGCGCATCGGCTGTTCCAGCGGCCAGACGTTGGCTTCGTGCAGGCCGTAGTGACGGGAGAACGCCAACGGATCGCCTTCGGCCAGCAGGATCGGCGGTGGCAGCGATGTGCCGGCCAGCCAGGTGAAGAAGCCGGCGGCGCGGTCGGCATCTTCAAGCGTGCCAACCACCACGGCCATCCAGTCATTGCTGCGGTGCCGGCTGACGTCGATGTCCTGTGCCTCGCTGACCCAGCGCGGGTTGAAGTCCATGAACTCCAGCAGGGCCAAGGTGCGCTCGGCGCGCATGCCGTCGGCATCGATCACCAGGATGCGGGACTCACTCATCTTCTTGTACCTTCAGCCCTTCCAGGATCGGCATGACTTCCTGGATGTAGGACAGTTTGCTGACAAAGTTATCGGCACCGGCGCGCAGTGCATGTTCACGGTGTTCGGCGTCGTCGAAGTGACTGGCGATCACGATGTAGGGCGGCTGGTCCTGGGTCTTGATCAGTCGCGTGGCCTGCAGGCCGCCCATTTCCGGCATCGCCAGATCCATCAGCACCACTTGTGGGCGCAGTGTCTCGGAACGTTCAATGGCTTCCAGGCCGTTGGCGGCGCTGCCTACCACTTCCAGCCAGTCGATCTTGCGGAAGTGACGCATGGCGGCGTTGATGAAGCCTTCGTGGTCGTCGACCAGCACTACGGTGAGCTTGTTCATGGGGATCCTTGGTCTCAGCCCACACGGGCCAGCTGGGGCTTGCTGCTCTGCCGGCGACGTTCGCGGGCGGGGGCGATATCAAGCTGTTCGCGGTATTTTGCGACGGTCCGGCGTGCGATGTTCACTCCTTGTCGCGACAACAGGCCGGCAATGGCCTCGTCGGCAAGCGGGCGGGCGGCCGGTTCGGCGTCGATCAGGCGCTTGACCATGGCCTTGACCGCCTGGCCGGAGACGCTGGCGCCTTCCAGGCGCACCGCGAAGAAATGCTTCAGTTCAAACGTGCCGCGCGGTGTCTGCAGGTACTTGCCCGAGGTGATGCGCGAAACGGTGGATTCGTGCATGCCGATCAGGTCGGCCACTTCCTTCAGGGTCAGTGGCGCCATCGACTCGTCGCCGTTGACCAGGAACGCGGCCTGGCGCTCGATGATGACCCGTGCGGTGCGCAGCAGGGTGTCATAGCGCATCGACAGGCCGCGGGTCAGCCAGCGTGCTTCCTGCAGCATTTCGCGCAGCGGCTGGGCTGCCTCGCCATTGCTGTCGGCGACCACGCGTTCGTAGCTGCTGTTGATCGCCAACCGCGGCGTGGTTGCAGGGTTCAACGCGACGCGCCATTGGCCATCGGCGTGCCAGGCGACCACATCCGGGATCACCGCCAGCTCCTGCTGCGGCAGCAGGCAGTCGCCGGGACGGGGCTGCAGCGACAACACCAGGCGGAACGCTTCATGGACGTCGGCAACATCGACATCCAGGGCGCGGGCCAGGGCAGGGTAGTCGTGACTTGCCAGCAGCTGCATATCGGCGTCGAGCAGGCGCTGCGCCAGATGGCGGGCCGCAACCCGGCCGGGCAGGGCGGAGAGCTGGGCCTGCAGGCATTCGCGCAGGTCCACCGCTGCCATGCCGGCCGGTTCGCCCTGCAGCAAGCGCTGGCGCAGGCGTTCAACATCGGTGCTCGTACGGTCCAGGCGGGCACTGGCCAGCTGCGTCAACTGGGCCAGTGGTGCCTGCAGGTAGCCGGCTTCATCGCAATGCTCCAGCCAGAAGCTGACAACGGCCAGATCGGCATCGTTCAACTCGTAGGCGAGGGCATTGAGGATACGCAGCTGCGGATCGCTGGACTCGCCGGCGGCAACGCGGGCCATGCGGTCTTCGTCATCGGCATTCCAGCTGGCGCCCGGCACATCCCAAAGCGTACTTTCGGGGAGTTCGTCAAACGCCGCGATCTCGGTCTGCGCAGCGTCGGTGTCGGTCGCTACCGGCGCGTCTTCCGCCTGCTCCTGCAGCTCCAGCAGTGGGTTGCTCTCCAGGGCCTGGCGGACTTCTTGTTCCAACTGCATGCCGTTGAGCTGCAGCAGTCGAATCGATTGCAGCAGTGCGGGCGTGAGATGGAGTTGCTGGCCCAGCTGGGCAGACAGTGCGGCTTTCATGCGTTTCCCCGGTGCGCCCCGGTCGATGGGCGCGTTGTGGAACGCATCTTGCGTGCTTCATGTCGGGGCGGTAATAGGTGCTGACCCTATAGCTGTCGATGGCCGCCCTACGTGCTGTAGGTGATACCCCTACATTGTGCCGATTTATTGACGCGCCTTTTGCACGAGAATTATGTAAGCCATTGATTTTAATTGAATCCGTGCGTAAGGCGACGGATTTCCGATTTCGTGACGCAGTCGGGCTTTTAGCGCGGCTGTGGCGTCAGGTAAGGTCATTTTCGTGGCGCAATGCGAGCAGGAGCAGGTCGTTGGCGCGCCGACAGCCCAGCGATTCCATCATTCGTGCCCGATGGGTTTCCACCGTCTTGATGCTGATGCCAAGATCGGCCGCGATTTCCTTGGTGGTCTGGCCGGTGCCAAGACGGCGCAGGATCTGCTTCTGCCGTGGCGACAAGCTGCCGATGCCGGTCGCGCGCTCCTTGCCCATCAAGGGCGCAAGCATCTTCGCCGAAATCTGCGGGCTCAGGAAAACCTGGCCGGCGTGGGCCGCGCGCAGCGCCAGTTCCAGTTCAGCCGGCGCAGCATCCTTGACCAGAAAGCCAACCGCACCACGGTCCAGCGCATCGCGCACATGTGCCGCATCGTCGTGCATGGACATCATCACCGCGCGCGCGTGCGGCAGCCGCTGGCGGATATCGCTCAGCGCTTCGAGACCCGAACGACCGGGCAGGGACAGGTCCAGCAGGATCAGGTCCGGAACGTGGAACAATGCCATTTCCAGCGCCTGCTCGGCATTGCTGGCCTCGGCCACCACCTGGATCCCGTCGAATGTCTGCAGCAGGCGGGTGAGCCCGGCACGGACCAGGGTGTGGTCGTCGACAATAAGAAGGCGCACAGGACCCCGGGTCATATCAGAAGGCTGCACCTTAGCGGAGCGGCGACCCTGGCGCCAGAGCACAAAGTCGCAACGAGGTCATCGGTTGCGGCGACTATCTGCAATCTGCTTGCGATGCAGGCGGAACAGGTGACGTTCAACCGCTGCCAGCAACGCATCATTCTGCGTATGCAGGCGCAGCCACAACTGCACACCTTGCGCCGTCTGTGCCTCGGCCACGACAAGAACCGGTAGTTCGATGGTGTCGGGCAGCCATTCAGCAGGCTGCAGGCTGACCACGCCCTCGGTACCCGGGGCGAAGCCGCCCAGTTGGTCACGCTGCAGCCGCAGGCCCAGGCGTGACCAGCGCAGCTGGCTGGCGGTCACGGACGGCAGTTCGCGTTGCAGCAGGCGCCCCAACAGAACCAGGGTCAGGTCCAGGCGTGCCTCCAGCCGCTGCAGTTGCTGGCTGTTGTCGCCACGCTCGTCGCTGTCATCCAGATTTCGCGCATCTTCCACCAGCGCGACGCTGCGCAGGAGCATCTCGGCGCTGCCCGGGCGGGTGATCCGGGCATTGGCTTCAAACATCACTGGCAGCGACAGCTCACAACTGAGCGTGTCGTCGAACAGCTCGGTTTCTGCAGGATGAGTGATGCCGGGGGTGTTCATGCCAGCGTTCCGGCCTGGAGATACGCGCTGGCGGCACGCGTGGATTGACGTTCGGCGCGCAGGTGCAGGGCAGCCTCGTCACGCAGCTCGCGCATCCTGTCAGCCACTGCATGCTGTTGTGCCAGCAGCGCCTGCAGCGCATCGGCACTGCCGGCTGCACCGTTGTCCTGGATGTAACTGCGCAGGCGCTGATCGTGGGTGGCGACGATCTGTTCGGCGGCAGCATGATCCTCGGCGTTGATGGCGTTCTTCAGTGCGTCCAGATCCGCATGCAGGGCCTGAAGCATCTGGCTGGCGGTATCGGTCATCAGCGCGCTCCCGTGGCCGCCGGCATGGCGCGTTGTTCGGACGGGATCGCGTTCCAGGCGGATTCGATCTCACTCATGAGTGCCAAGGACTCCTGCAGGGCGTTGGCGTCATTGTTCAGATTGCCTTCGGTCAAGCGGTGCAATACGTACTCGTACAGTGCCGACAGATTGCTGGCGACATCGCCACCGGCCTCATGGTCCAGGGAGCCGTTGAGGTGACCAATGATGGCACAGGCTTCGCCGATGGCCTTGCCCTTCAAGGCCTGGTCACCGCTGGCCAGGCAGGCCTCCGCGCGGCGGATGCGCTCACCGGCGCCCTCGAGCAGCAGGGCGACCAGGCGATGGGGGTCCGCATCGACGACACGGCTGGAAACGCCGACCTTGCGGTATTGCTCGGCATAGTGGCGGTTGGCACCGTACATGTGGATGGGACTCCTTGTTGTCGGTCGCCATGTGCGTTGGGCATGGCGGCCGGGGTGGGTGATTGTCGCGGTATCGCGATTACTTGGACTTGGCTGCCAGCTGCTGCGCAAGGTAGTTGCTGGTGCTCTGCATCTGTGCAACCAGGGTGTCCATTGCAGTGAACTGCTTGGTGTAACGCTCAGCTACCTTCTCCATGCGCGCATCGAGCGCATCCAGGTCCGATTCAAGCTTCTTGATCTGCTTGTTCAGCGAGTCGGTACGCAGGGTAAGGGTGCCCTGGCTGTCCAGATTGCTCTTGAGCATGCTGGTCACGCCGCTGGACAGGCTGCCCTTGCTGCCCAGCAGGGCCTGCGCGGCGCCCGGATTCTCCGCCACGGTCTTGTCGAAGGTGGTGCTGCTGAAGCTGAGCGTGCCGTCCTTGTTGATCGCCACCCCAAGTGCCTTCAGATCAACAACATTTGCGCTGAGTTGGCTGCGCATCTGCTGCTGCAGTCCGCGGATCATGGAATCGCCGGTCAGCGTGGACGCCTTGTTGTTGGTGGCGTCGTAACTGGTCGAGCTTTTCAGCAGGCTGGTGGTTGCGTTGTAGGCGCTGATGAACGCCTGCAGGTTGATCTTCAGCGGCGAGTTGTCCTGCGCCACAGTCAGCGTGCGGGTGGTGCCGACCTCAGCCTTGCTCAGGTTGAGGGTGACGCCGGGAATGATGTCGGTAATGGAATTGCTGCTGGATTCCCGCTCGAAGCCATCCACGCGGACCTTGGCATTGGTGGCGGCGGTGGTCTGGGCCATGCCACCGGCACTGCCATCCCAGGTCAACGCCGACAGACCGCCATTGCCGCCGCTGGCGCTGACCTTCAGCGCACCCTCGGTGCCGGCATTGACCGCATTCATCACCAGATGCTGGCCATCGCTTGCGGTAATGATGGTGGCGTTGACGCCCTTGCCGTTTGCGGCCGAGTTGATGGCGGCGGCGATCTCGGTCAGCGTCGCCCCCTCGGCAATATCCACGTCGAGGGTCTGGTCGTCCCACGCAAACGTCAGCTTTCCGTCGCCCACCGGCGCATCGGCAGCAAACGCGCCGGAGCTCAGCTTCTGGGTGGTTGCCAGGCTGAGTACTTCGACATTGTAGGTGCCCGCTGTCGCCAGGGTCTTGCCGGTGCTTGGATCGGTGATGATGTTGGTGCTGAAGCCTGCACCCTCCGGTACCGTGGCCTTGTAGGCGCGGATATCGGCACTCTTGACCATGGCCTCCAGTGAGGACTGCAAGCCGCTCAACGAGCTCTTGATGTTGCCCAACGCCGACAGCTTGGCGGTGGCCGCCGTACCCTGGGAGTTGATGCGGTTGTCGGCAGGTTTGCGCTCGGCAGCCACCAGCTTGGCGACGATGGTGGGGATGTCGAGGCCGGAGCCAACAGCAGCGAGAGAGGAGGTGGCCATGTGTTTCCTTGGTCTAGGCTGTGGGACGCCTGTGCAGCTATCCCTTGTATCGGCACGCCTGCCCAGCAACTTTAGGCAGTCGGCGATGGTTGCCGTGCTGACCATGCAAGCGGTGTGCCGAAACTGCCCGGTCGCGGCCGGCAATTACAGCAAACGCAGAACCCCCGCCTGAGAGCGGGGGTTCTGGAAACGTCACCTCTGGAGCCGGTCCACCGGCCCTGCAGGTTGCTTAGCCCAGCAGGCTCAGCACGTTCTGGGTGGAGCTGTTGGCCTGCGACAGCATGGCGGTACCGGCCTGCTGCAGGATCTGGTTGCGGGTCAGCTCGGCGGTTTCCTTGGCGTAGTCGGCATCACGGATGCGGCTGCGCGAGGCGGACAGGTTTTCCGAGGTGGTCGACAGGTTGGAGATGGTGGAGCTGAAGCGGTTCTGGATCGCACCCATGTCGGCACGCGAGCTGTTGACCGCGGTCAGTGCCTTGTCGACGATTTCCAGGGCCTTCTGCGAACCGGCGAAGCTCGAGATATCCAGCTTGCTGGCGTTCTTGGCGTCATTGACGTTGGCTGCGGTTTGGGCAGTGAACGCCGTGCCGGCAGTCAGGCCGCCACCGCTGATGGTGCCCAGGCTCATGGCCGAGGTGAACTGGTTGCCCTTGACCGACTGCAGCGTGATCGCACCGTTGGTGTCGTCGATCTTGGCGTAAACACCGGTCTGGTCCATCTTGTCGTTGATGGCCGAGGCGATCTTCTTGTTGATCGACAGGGTCGAATCACCGGATTCGTACTTGACGGTGTCAATGTTGACGGTCTTGGCAGAGGCGCCTGCGCCGGTGCCGGTCACCGAGATGGTGATACCGCTGACATTGCCGGCAGCGGTCGCAGCGGCGCCGGAAGCAACAACGTTGACGGCCGTGGTGTCGACAGCGAAGTTCATCGTGCCCAGGCTGGTGGTCTTGGCATCGACGATGCTGTTGATGCCGATGGTCTGGCCCGAATCAGCGCCGACCTGGAACAGGGCGCCGGAGAAGCTGCCGTCCAGCAGCTTGGTGCCGTTGAAGTTGGTCTGGTTGGAAACGCGGTCGATTTCCTTCAGCAGCTGGTTGACTTCCGAGTTCAGCGCTTCACGGTCGGTCGGGGAGTTGGTGGCGTTGGACGACTGCACGGCCAGCTCGCGGATACGCTGCAGGTTGTTGCCGATTTCGACCATCGCGCCTTCGGCGGTCTGGGCCAGCGAGATACCGTCGTTGGCGTTGCGGGTGGCAACGTCCAGACCGCGGATCTGGGTGGTGAAGCGCTCGGAAATGGCCAGACCTGCGGCATCGTCCTTGGCGCTGTTGATGCGCAGGCCCGAAGACAGGCGCTGGATCGAGGTGGCCAGGCTGCTGCCGCTCGTGTTCAGGTTGCGCTGAGCATTGAGCGACATGATGTTGGTGTTGATGACTTGTGCCATGATTTCGGATTCCTTTTTGTCGTTTGATCCGGCAGCTCAACCTGACCGGTACTGGGTGCAGTGGGAAGTGCCGTAGGGGCCGCAGTACCGCTGCTGATATCAATAACGGCAGCACCCTCCTGCGCTTTAGGGCTTCCGTAAGATCTGATTGACAAATATCGCTCTCCAACGCTGGAGGCAGTCAGAACCCGTTTATGGGAACGGCGGGAGTAGCGGAGCAGGTGGTATCGAAGGCCGGCGGGATTTGCGAACCGATGATGTTCGGGGATCGTGGCTTACGCCGCTCCCACAAAAATCAGGAATAAAAAACCCCGGCAAGCCGGGGTTTTTGTTTGACCACGTGGCGCTGGCTTACTTCAGCAGGCTGAGCACGTTCTGCGGCACCTGGTTGGCCTGGGCCAGCATGGCCGTACCGGCCTGCTGCAGGATCTGGGTACGGGTCATCTCGGCGGTTTCCTTGGCGTAGTCCGCATCACGGATACGGCTGCGGGAAGCCGACAGGTTTTCCGAGGTGGTGGCCAGGTTGGCGATGGTGGAGGTGAAGCGGTTCTGGATGGCACCCATCTCCGCACGCGAGCTGCTGACGGCCGTCAGTGCCTTGTCGACGATTTCAATTGCCCGCTGCGAACCAGCGAAATCGGAGATGTCCAGGTCTTCCATGTGACGGGTGCCGCCGCCGTTGGCTGCCACGCCTGCCGCGGCCGTGGTCGCGCCCAGATCCGCTGCCAGCGAGACGGTGATGCCGGTGCCGCCCGTCAGGGTGCCGTTGGTGACGCCGCCGAAGTCCTGGCCAGCCTTCACCGAGGTGAGCTTCAGTTCACCGGCTTCGATGGTGGCGTACACGCCGGTCTGGTCCAGCTTGTTGTTGAATGCCTGGGCAACCTTCTTCTGCACGGCGGCAGCGTCGTCGCCGACTTCGATCTTGATGTCATCCAGCTTGATCTGGCTTGCGGCGGCGGCACCGGCCGGGGTGACACTGACGGTGATGCCGCTGATCGAGCCGGAGGCGGTCGCCGCGGTGCCGCCAATGCCGGCGCCGCTCACGTTGTCGGCGAAGCCTGCCTTGCCCAGGGTGTCGATGTTGGCATCGACGATGGCGTTGATGCCGATGGTCTGGCCCGAGTTGGCACCGACCTGGAACAGGGCGCCGGTGAAGCTGCCGTCGAGCAGCTTGGTGCCGTTGAAGCCGGTCTGGTTGGCGACGCGGTCGATCTCCGACAGCAGCTGGTCGACTTCGGCGTTCAGCGCTTCACGGTCGCTGGGCGAGTTGGTGGCGTTGGACGATTGCACGGCCAGTTCGCGGATGCGCTGCAGGTTGTTGCCGATCTCGACCATTGCGCCTTCGGCGGTCTGGGCCAGCGAGATGCCGTCGTTGGCGTTGCGGACGGCGACGTCCAGGCCACGGATCTGGGTGCTGAAACGCTCGGAAATGGCCAGGCCGGCGGCATCGTCCTTGGCGCTGTTGATGCGCAGGCCCGAAGACAGGCGCTGGATGGATGTCGCCAGGCTGCTGCCGCTGGTGTTCAAGTTGCGCTGAGCGTTCAGCGACATGATGTTGGTGTTGATGACTTGTGCCATGGGACTTCTCCGTTGTGTTCGGTGACGTACTGCGTGTGAGGAGGCGGAAGCGGTGCGGGTTGCGGAATCAGCGGATCATGTTGAACAACGACATGGACTGCATCTGGGTGAAGATGGTCTGTGCCGCCTGCAAAGCCGCGCCTTCGAGCTGGTACTGCCCGATGGCTTCGGCATAGTTGAGGTCGCGTAAATGCGACAGTGAGCTTTCCAGGGTGATGCTGCTGGCCTCGCGCAGCGATGCCGCATCGTCGATGGATTTCAGTTGTGCACCACCGGCTGCACGCGCGTCGATCAGGCTGCCCGATGCGCGTGCAACATCACGCATGCTGGCCTGCAGGGCGTTCTGTTGCGCGGTTCGGCCGGCTTCGGTGGAGGTGTCCATCTGCAGCGTCTGCACCAGTTGGTCGATCGTGCTGAAGACATCGCGGGTGCCGGCCTGTCCGGCGCTGAACGCGTCACCGGCGGCGGGGGTGCCTTCAATGCGCACCCGCAGCCCCTGGAAGACGATGTCCTCGCCGGTCTTGTAGGTGCCGGTGCCGACCACGGTGTTGCTGGCATCCACCACTTCATAGGTGTCTGCGGCGGTGAAGCGCAACGTGTAGCTGTCCCCGTTCCAGCTGCCGGAACCATCGCGGCTGATGTCGGTCAGGACTGCCTTGCCGGTATTGCCGGCGACCGCCGCCGCGTCGACCGTGCCATCACCGGTGCGGATGCGCAGGAACACCTCGCTGCCAGGCAGGGCGTCCTTGACGAACATGCCTGGCGCAACTTCGACCTGGCGCTGGATCTGATCGCCGTTATAGGTGACCGTGCCATTGGCCAGGGTGAACGGCGCGGCGCCGTCGGCAGCGCCGCCAAACAGATAGCGACCGTTGCCGTCGGTGGTATTGGCCAAGGCCAGCATCTGGTCCTTGATCGATTGCAGTTCGGCCGAAACCGTCTTGCGGTCCTCCGCCGACAGCGCGGCATTGTTGGCCTGCACGGTCAATTCCGATACCCGTGCCAGCAGCTCGTTGGCCTGCGCCAAGGTGTTTTCCTGCAGGCCCAGCCGGTTCTGCGCGCCGTTGGCGTTCTTGCCGAGCTGTTCGAGCTCGGCAAGAACGCGATCCAGGCCCACGGCCGTACCGGAAGCAACGGGATCATCCTTGGCGGTGACGATCTTCTTGCCGGTGGCCAGCTGCTGCTCAAGATGATTCATCTTGCTCTGCTTGGACAGCATCAGCGCGACCGATTGGTCGTACATCATGTTGCTGGAAATTCGGTTGCTCATCAGCCCACCGCCTTCAAAATCGTCTGGAACATGGTGTCGGCGGTGGATATCAGCTGCGACGCGGCCTGATAGGCCTGCTGCAGCCGGAGCATGTCCGCCGCTTCCTCATCAAGGTTCACGCCCGAGATCGAGTCGCGTGAGGCCTTGGCGTTGTCGTTGATCACCTGCTGTGCCTGCAGCGAGTAGTCGGCGGCACGGGCTGCGGAGCCGATCTGCGTGGTCAGCCCACCCAGCGCGCCGTTCAAGGTGACGGTGCCACCGTTGAAAGCCTTGGCTTCTTCGACATTGGCGAGCCGCGAGGCGTTGCCGTTGTCACTGGAGCCGGCAGCGGTCTTGCCGATATCGAAGCGGTCGCCGGCGGCCGGCTTGCCATCGAGCACGACACTCCAGCCGTTGGCGCTGATGGTCTGGCCGGGCGTATAGGCAAACGGGCCGGCGCCATCGATGGTGTAGTTGTTGGCGTCGATGAACTCGATCGCCGCCGGATTGAGCAGGGCAGGGTTGCCTGCATCCAGAACATCCAATTTGCCGAGCACGCCGGTACCGGTGTTGGCGAGCACGGCGGTGCCCTTGACCGGGTTGGCAGCGGCAATGCGCGAAGGATCGGTGATCGCCACCGACAGGTCATTGGTGGCACCTGCGGTGGGTTGCAGCAGGAAGCGGTCATTGGTCGCGGGTGTGCCGCCCACGACGAACTGAACGCCATTGACCACGAACGGGTCGGCGGCGGTGCCGGTACCGGTCATGGGCACGGATACGCCGGTATCGGCGCGGCTGGCCTGCCAGTTGGTACCGTCGAACTTCAGCAGCAGGTTCTGTCCGTCCAGCGCCGCCAGGTCACCATAACTTGCAGTGAGGGTGGCGCCGCCGGTATTGCCGCTGTGCGCGGAAATCTTCGGAGCTCCGAGATTGAAGAAGTTGCCCCCCATGTCGCCATACAGATCCATGCCTTCGGCATGGGCCTGGTTGAAGGACTGCGCCATGCCGACCGCGATGCGGCCGAGTTCGGCTTGTGCCGGGGTCAGCACGGTCTCACGGAACTCCAGCAGGCCCCCGATCTGCCCGCCAAGCGCCTTGCTGTCCAGGCTGACGGTCATGCCCTGGGTCTTGATGGCGAGGCGCAGACGTTCGGGCTGATACGGGTCGGCGGCGGTGGTGATCTGCGAGGCCGTGGTGCCGACGACCAAGGCCTGGCCGCCCGCCGAATAGACGTTCATCACCCCGCCGTCCTGGATCACCGCAGTACCGCCGGTGTAGGCAACCAGCTTGGAGATCAGCTGGTCACGGCGATCCAGCAGGTCCGGCGCGGCCGCAGCGGCGTTGCTGCCGATGGCGCCATTGATCTGCGCGATCTCCGACGCAAGCCGGTTTACTTCGGTGGCGGCGGAGATCAAGCCG
The DNA here is from genome assembly GCF_032066555.1 of Stenotrophomonas sp. Classification (GTDB taxonomy): domain Bacteria; phylum Pseudomonadota; class Gammaproteobacteria; order Xanthomonadales; family Xanthomonadaceae; genus Stenotrophomonas. The sequence continues at coordinate 140,022 of NZ_DAMBKV010000005.1, read as the reverse complement.
TTGTTGACCTCGCTGTTCAAGCCGTCGAGGTTGGCATTGAGTTGCTTGAAGCGGTTTACCAGGGTGCTGGCGTTATCGAGCACGTCGCGGCGGTCCGCGGTACCGGACGCATTGGACGCAAGGCCATTGACCGCGTCGAAGAAGTTGGACCACACGCCGGTGACGTTGGTGGCGGCGTCCGAGAACAGGGCATCTACACGGTCGGCCATGCCGGACAGCTGCTGCAGCCGTGCCAGCTCGCCGTTGCTGTCGAGCAGCCGTGAGATGGCCAACTGGTCGGCAACGCGGCGGATGTCGGTGATCTTGGTGCCGTTGCCAACATCGCCGTAACCCACGTCGCTGGGTTCACGCGTGGCGAAGTCCACCTTCTGCCGGCTATAGCCGTCAGTCTTGATGTTGGCGACGTTGTGGCTGACAGTCGCCAGCGCCCGTTGGAAGGCGATCAGCGCGCTGGTGCCGGTGGAAAGAACATTAGACATGGACGGCTATCTCAACGTCGGGTGATGCCGGTGGTACCGGCGTTGCTGGCAAAGGTCTGGCTCAGACCGGCGCTGGCGCTGCCGATGGCGGCGACAGCGCGTTGGATGGTCGGGCCGGCGGCGATAGCGGCGATCTTGGCCGCATACGAGGGATCGGTGGCATAACCGGCGCGCTGCAGGCCTTGGGCGAAACTGCGCACATCGCTGCCGGCGCTGAGCGCGGCCTGGTAGCGAGGGCTGGTCTTCAACATGCGCACGTAATCGCCAAAGCTCTCCGCCATCGACCCATAGGCACGGAAGCTGGCGACCTCGTTGCGACGCTGGCCATTGACGTACTCGTGGGTGCCGGTGGTGGCGCGCTCGCCACTCCAGCCATTGGCCTTGATGCCGAACAGGTTGTGGCTGCTGTCACCGTTGTCGCGCTTGATGTGACGCTTGCCCCAGCCGGTCTCCAGCGCCGCCTGGGCGACCAATGCACGCGGATCCACGCCCAGTTCGCGCGCGGCGCGCTCGGCGTGGGGCCAGATGCTGGCGACGAAACCTTCCGGCGTGTGCTTGCCCAGCTTGTCGGCGGCGACATTGGCACTGGCGGTGTTGATCGCATCGCCGCGTTCCGCCGCCGACACCTTGCTCCAGCGGTCATTGGCCATTGCCCAATCCGCGGACGGTTCGACGGATGCGGCATCCTGATAGGGGTTGGCGCTGTTCAAGGAGGCGTGGAAGCTGCTGCTGTCGCGCCCGGCGATCAGATCCAGTGCCTGCGTCTGTGGCGCCATATAGGTGGACTGATCACGCAGATCCAGCGATGACAACGGATCCTCGCCAAGCGGCAGGCCGCTGGCAGCAGGAGTGGCCAACTGGTAGGCGCGCACGGCCGCCGCTGGTTTGATGCTGGGATCAACCGTTGGCGCTGTCGTACCCTCGGTGCCTCCCAGTTGCCGCGCGATCATTGCCGACAAACCCAGTCCGCGGCCACGCGTCATCGCTTCGGCAATGCGCTGGTCGTACATTTCGCGGAACATCTGGTTCTCGCCGGGAAACAGCGAGTCGCCAAAGCTGGCATCGCGCATGCTCTTGACCAGCATCTGCGCGAACTGGCCTTCCAGCTGGCGTGCAACCTTGTCGATCTTCGCCGGGTCATTGGCGATGACGGGATTGAGTTCCAGCGCGGGCGCGGCGATACGCATGTCAGATCACCTCGAGGTCGGCGGTCAATGCGCCGGCCTGCTTGAGGGCCTCGAGGATGGCGATCAGATCACCAGGCGCGGCGCCAACTTCGTTCACCGCGCGCACGATCTCATCCAGGGTGGCACCGCCGTCGAAGCGGAACATGCGGCTGCCTTCATTGCTGGCCGTGATGGTGGACTGTGGGGTAGCGACGGTCTGTCCGCCGCCGAAGGCATTGGGTTGGCTGACCTGGGTCGATTCGCTGACGGTCACCGTCAAGGAACCGTGCGAGATCGCCGCCGGGCTGACCCGCACCTGCGCGCCGATGACGACGGTGCCGGTACGCGAGTTGACCACGATGCGCGCCGGTGCCGCGCCTGGCGACAACTCGACGTTCTCGATGCGTGCCAGCATGCCGATGCGTGCGCCCGGATCAGTCGGTGTCTGTACGGAAACCGTGCCACCATCGACTGCACGCGCTGCACCTTCGCCGAAGGTGGCATTGAGCGCATTGACCATTCGCGAGACCGTGGTGAAGTCGTTCTGGTGCAGGTTCAAGGTGATGTCACCACCACCAGCGAAGACGTCAGGCAGGGCACGTTCAACCGTGGCGCCGTTGGGAATGCGGCCAGCGCTGGGAATGTTCACCGAGACGCGTGAGCCGTCCTTGCCCTGGGCACCAAAGCCGCCAACGATCAGATTGCCCTGGGCGATGGCATAGACCTGGCCGTCGATGCCTTTCAACGGGGCCATCAGCAAGGAGCCGCCGCGCAAGGAGACGGCGTTGCCGATCGAGGACACGGTGATGTCGATGGTCTGGCCCGGCTTGGCGAACGGCGGCAGCTCGGCGTGGATCGCCACCGCCGCAACGTTCTTCAACTGTGGGTTGACGTTGGCCGGAACATTGACGCCCAACTCGCCCAACAGGTTCTTCAGGCTCTGCACGGTGAACGGGGCTTGGCTGGTACGGTCACCGCTGCCATCCAGACCGACAACCAGGCCATAACCCACCAAGGCGTTGCCGCGGACACCACCCACCTGCGCCAGGTCCTTGATACGCTCGGCCTGGGCGGGCAGGGCGGCGGCAAGCAGCAGTGCTGCCAGCACAACAGGACGCATGAAAGAGAAAGTCTTCATCACGGTGCTCAGAACAGCGCGAATGCTGAATTGAAGAAGCGGCCCAGCCAGCCCATCGCGTTGGACTGCGCTACCGCGCCACGACCGCCATAGGCGATACGCGCATCAGCGACCTTGCTGGAGGCGATGGTGTTGTCCGGCGCGATATCCGCTGCGCGCACCACACCCTGGATCTGTACCAGCTCATCGCCCTGGTTCAGGCGCAGGTTTTTCTGTCCCTGCACCACCAGGTTGCCATTGGGCAGACGCTGGATGACGGTGACCGTGACGCTGCCCTGCAGGCGGTTGCTCTGCGCGCTGTTGCCCTTGCCGCCGAAATCACGGTCGGCCGATGCCGAGGCGCCAAGAATGTCTTTCCCACCCAGCGTGACCGGTGCGCCAAACAGGGTTGGCGTTCCGACATCAACGCTGGATTTCTTGCTGATCGCAGTACTGGCGGTGGTGGTGGCCATGGTGTTCTCGACCAGGGTGATGGTCAGCAGGTCACCGACGTCGCGTGCGCGCCTGTCGCCATATAGGTTCAAGCCCGGGCCGGCGGCGTAGATCGCACCAGCGGTTGGCGCGGCGGCCTGCACGACGATGGGCTGGATTGGCGCCATCGGTGCATAGGGGCGCACGTCGCCGGCCAGCGTGCAGCCGCCGATCAAGGCAGCGCACAAGGCGATGGAAAGTTGGCGCAGGAGTAGGGTGCTGCTCATGACGGTATCCCTTGGCGACCAATCAGACGTTGTTGTTGAGGTAGCCGAGCATCGAGTCGGTGGTGGAGATGGCCTTGGCGTTCATTTCGTAGGCGCGCTGGGTTTCGATCATCGACACCAGCTCTTCGACCACGTTGACGTTGCTGCCTTCCAATGCGCCCTGCACGACCGTGCCCAGACCGTTGAGGCCGGGCGTGCCGTTCTGTGCGGGACCCGAAGCGGTGGTTTCCAGGTACAGGTTCTCGCCCTTGGCCTGCAGGCCTGCCGGGTTGATGAAATCGGTGAGCGTCAACGAGCCGATTTCCACCGAGGCGGCTTCACCAGCCATCTTCACGCTGATGGTGCCGTCGGTGCCGATGGTCAACGATTGCGCGCCCTCTGGAATCTGGATGCCGGGCTGCACCGGGTAGCCGCTGTTGGTTACCAGTTCACCCTGGGCGTTGATCTGGAAGCTGCCGTCGCGGGTATAGGCCGAGGTGCCATCGGGCATCATCACTTCGAAGAAGCCACGGCCATTGGCCATCACGTCCAACGCGCGACCGGTCTGCTGCTGACTACCTTGTTCGAAGTGTTTCGAGGTGGCGACAACGCGTACGCCGGTACCCAGCTGCAGACCGGTAGGAAGCTGCGTCTGTGCCGAGGAGGAGCCGCCGGGCTGACGGACCTGTTGGTACAACAGGTCCTCGAAGCTGGCGCGATCACGTTTGAATCCGGTGGTATTGGTGTTGGCCAGGTTGTTGGAGACAACCGACATGCGTGTCTGTTGCGCATCCAAACCGGTCTTGGCGACCCACAATGCCTGATTCATGGTGCGATTCCTTGGTGACTGTTACCGGCCGATTGGCCCTTGCCTGTGTCAATGCATGGGCTGTGCCAAAAAGCGACGACGGAATGTCGGCGCGGTGCGGTTGGTGGTGAGTTGCGGTTGCTGCCGGCGATGTAGCCGCGACTGCAATCGCGAAAATGGGTGTGCGCCGGGACCCGCTCAGCGGGCACCGACAGGAGCAGGCAGGGGTTGGATCCTGCGTCGGGGAGGGGCGGGAAGCTCACCGCCGTTCGTCGATGCAGGTGAGGGCGCGTACCTTGCGTACGCGCGGGTGCCTGCTATCAGCCGTTCAGCCGCAACAGGCTGTTGGCACTGCGGGCGTTCTCATCGCCGTGCTTGATGACCTTCACCTGCATCTCGAACTGCCGCTGCAATTGGATCATCTGCACCAGTGCACCGGCGGCATCCACATTGCTCGATTCCAACATGCCGCTATCCAGTGCCTTGCCCTGGCGCTGCACGAAGGGTTGCTGGGGGTCGGTATTGCGCATCAAGCCATCGAGGCGTCGTTCCAGGCGTTCGTTGGGTGCATCGACGACGCGCAACCTGCCAATCATCGCCATCGTCTGCGGGCCTTCGCCCAACGGAATGATGGACAAGGTGCCGTCGTGGCCGATCTCCATGGCCTGATGGGGTGGCACGGCAATCGGATTGCCGTTGTCATCGAGAACCGCGTTGCCTTCGGCCGTCACCAACTGTCCGTTCGGGGTCAATGACAGGGCACCGCTGCGGGTATAGGCCTCAGTGCCGTCGCTGGATTGCACCGCCAGCCAGCTGCCTGGCTGCAAGGACAGATCCAGTGAATTGCCAGTGATCTGTTGCGCGCCAACGCGACGGTTGAAACCGGCATCCACGTGCACGGCATCCACCCGCGACGGAAACCCGGGCCCCTGGATGCGGAATGCCTCGGTATTGGCCAGTGCTTCCTTGAAGCCCGGTGTATCCGAGTTGGCCAGGTTGTGCGACACGGTGGCCTGTGCCTGCAGCGAGGCGCGGGCACCGGTCATGGCAACGTAGAGGGCTTTGTCCATAAGGCGGGGATTCGGCAGTTGGGATCGGGGAGAGGAACGCGGGAGCGAAAGCAGCGGCGGTGCGGGAACAGGTGACGTGCAGCGCCTCTGCCGCTCGCATCAAACAGCAGGACAATTGAAGTGCGACAACGGAATCGGGTCAGGGGTCGACCAGATGCTGGTCCATGTCCTATCCCGATTCCCCAGTACCGCTGTCAGCGGATATTGATGATGGTCTGGGTGATCTGGTCCTGGGTGGACACCATCTGCGCATTGGCCTGGAAGTTGCGCTGGGCGACGATCATGTTGACCAGCTGTTCGGTGAGATCCACCGTCGAGGCCTCCAGCGATCCGGCCTGGATCTGGCCCAGGTCGGAGGTGTCAGGTGCGCCGGTACGCGGGTTGCCCGAGGCGAAGGTCTCCACCCACAGGTTGTTGCCCTGGTTCTGCAGGCCCTGCGGATTGTTGAAGGTGGTCAGCGCGACCTGGCCCAGGGCCTTGTCGTCACCGTTGGAATAACGTGCATACACCACGCCTTCCTCGGAGATGCTGATCTCATTGAGCTTGCCTGCCGCGTAACCGTCCTGGCGCGTGTCGCGCATGGCGAACTTTTCGCCGTACTGGGTGGCGCCGGAAACGTTCAGGGTCAGGTTGACCACGCCTGCGCCGGTCGCAGGCGTAAACGGCGCCAGGGTGATGTCGCCATTGGCAGGGTTGGTCAGGGCACCGGCATTGGAGAACTGCAGCAGCGACGGTGCACCGGCGGGCTGGCCGTCGATATAGTTGTGCACCTGCCACTCATTGGCATTACCCGTCTTCACGAAGTACGAGGTCTGGGTATGGCTGACACCCAGCGAGTCGTAGACGGTGATGCCGCCGGTGGAGTGGTTGTAGGTATTGGAGTCGGCCGGATCAAATGTGGCCACGGTCGGCTGCGGGGCATTGCCGGGCAGGGTAAAGGCCATGTTGACCAGGGTGCTCTGCTTGGGCGGGCTATCGGTGGTGAGCAGCTGCAGGTCGGTCAGCTGGCCATCGAAGCGCGTGCCGTCGGCACTGGGAGCAAACACCTGCAGGCGCGCACCTTGCGGGTTCACCACATAGCCATTGTTGTCGGTCTGGAAATTGCCGGCGCGCGAATACACACGTGCGCCGTTCATGTTCATGGTGAAGAAACCTTCGCCGGCCACGGCCAGGTCCAGGCTGCGCCCGGTCTGGTTGATATTGCCCTGGGAGAACTGCTGCGCCACGTTGCTCAGTCGCACGCCGGAACCGATGGCGTTGCGCGACAGCCCATAACTGGTGGCATTGAACAGATCGGCAAACTCGGCGCGTGACTCCTTGAAGCCGGTGGTGTTGACGTTGGCGATATTGTTGGCGGTGACATTCAGGTCCGCGTTGGCCGCGTTGATGCCCGACAGGGAAACGTTGAAACCCATGGCGATACTCCTGGGAAATCGAAGAGGGGGCTCAGCTGACGCGGAGCACGTAGTCGAGCGGGGCAGTGCCCAGCCCCTTGAGGTTCAGGTACAGGCCGTCGGAACCCACCGTCACGCTTTCCACTGCTGCCTGCACATAGGTGTTGAGCTTGCTCTGCGCGCCTGCGCTGTCGGTATGGCTTGCGGTGATCGTGTAGCTGCCGGCCGGCATGCGCTTGCCATCGGCGTTGGTGCCATCCCACTGGAAGGCGACCTCGCCGGCGGCGTTGGCGGGCACGGTCAATTGATTGACCTTCAGGCCATTGGCATCGGTGATATCGACGGTTACCGAACCGGCCGACGGCGCGGCTACCGTGCCACTGGCGCCGCCCTCGGCCTCGAGTGCGACCTTGGTTGAAGGCACCATCACCTCATGGCCTACCAACGCTGCGCCGCGCAGCACCTGGTCACTGGCCATCGATTGCTGGAAGCCCTTCACCGAGGTGTTCAGGTCGGTGATGCCCTGCACGGTGGACAGCTGCGCCATCTGCGCAACCATCTGGCTGTTGTCCATCGGCTTGGTGGGGTCCTGGTGCTGCAGCTGGGTCGTCATCAGCTTCAGGAAATCCGCCTGGTCGAGCGTGCTTTTGTTCTTGGTGGTGGCTGTTTTGTTTGGTGCGGTAAGCCCGAGCGAGCTGTAAAGATCGGAGTTGACGCTGGTGCTCATGTCGGCAGGTTCCTGGGGGAGGGGGGCTCAGCGGCCCATCGTCAGTGTGGCCAAGGCAAGTTCCTTGGCGGTGCTGAGCATTTCCACGCCGGCCTGGTAGTTGCGCGAGGTGGAGATGAGGTTGACCATCTGCGCGACCGGATCGACGTCGGGCGAGTACACGTAGCCCTCGCCATCGGCCAGTGGATGATTGGGTTCGTAGCGCTTGATCGGCGCCGCGTCGCTCTGTGCGATTTCCTTGACCTGCACGCCGGTCAGGTTGGGATCGTTGCGGCTGGTGACAGCCTGGAAAACAGGCTCCAGCGGCTTGTACACCGCCTGTGGCGAGCCGGCGATCGAGTCGGCATTGGACAGGTTGGAGGCGATGGTGCTCATGCGCACCGACTGCGCCTGCAAGGCGGAGCCGGCAATATCAAAGATGGGCAGGTTGCTCATGGCGCGCTTCCTTATTGGCCAGTGATGGCGGTAAGCATGGTCTTCACCTTGGACTCGACGAAGCTCAGCGAGGCGCGATATTCCAGTGCGGCGCGGCCGTAGGCGGCACGCTCGGTATCCGGATCAACGGTGTTGCCGTCCAGGCTGGGCTGCACGCCTTCGCGCAGGATCTGGAACGGGTTGAGTCCACCGGTGCCGCCAATGGCGTAGTGCTGCTCGGCGGTGGTGTTCAACAAGCCGTTGCCGCTGCTTGCGCCCTGGGCATTGCGCAGGGCAGCGTCGAAATCGAGATCGCGGGCCTTGTAGCCGGGCGTGTCGGCATTGCTCAGGTTGCTGGCGATCAGCTTCATGCGCTGTTCGCGCAAAGGCATCGCCTGGGCGTGGATGCCGAGATAGTTGGAAATCAGGTTGGCCATGTGGAACCTCCCACGGAACGTTGCCGGGGAAGCTGCAAAACCTGTGCCAAAGGACATGCGATGCCGCGCCATGCCTGGCGGGGGCGTTACCGGCAAAGCCGCAGGAGCGGCGCAAGCCGCGAAGTCATTGCTGCGGCAGCGCGCAAAGAGCTACCCCTCCCCAGCCCTCCTTTTGGCTATGCCAGAGAGAGGGGGGCGGTAGTGCCGAGCCATGCTCGGCAGGGGCTCTACCGGTAAAGCCCCTGCCGAGCATGGATCGGCACTACCGTGGAGCCGGCTCAGTTATACGCGTATTGGGTCTGAGCCACATGGCGCAGGCGCTGCAGGACGAAATCCGCCAATTCATGCGGGCTGTACTTGGCCACGAAGGCATTGGCGCCCACGCGTTCCACCATGGCGTTGTTGAACACGCCCGACAAGGACGTATGCAGCAGCACATACAGGCCCGCCAACCCTGCATGGCGGCGGATTTCCGTCGTCAAGGTGTAGCCATCCATCGCCGGCATCTCGATGTCGGAAATGACCATGGCATAGCGCTCAGCCGGGTTCTCACCCGAGGCATGGATCTGCAGCAGGTGTTCCAATGCCTGCTTGCCGTCGGAGAGCAGGGTGGCGCTGACGCCCAACTGGTCCAGTACGCTGCGGATCTGCTGCCGCGCCACCCGCGAGTCATCGACCACCAGGACCTGCATCGCCGGGGCATCGGCAGGCAGCGCCATCGACGGATCCAGCACCGCCTCGCTGCGTACCTGGGCAATATCGGCCAGTACGCTTTCCACGTCGATGACCTGGATCAGCTCACCCTGGAAGCGCGTAACGGCGGTCAAATACGTCGATTCGGCGCCCAACTCCGGCGGTGGGTGGATATCTTCCACCGCAATGTTAACGATGCGCTCAACCCCGCTGACCAGAAATCCCTGCACCGAACGGTTGAACTCGGTTACCACCAGATAGCCTGGCGAGGTGTCTGCCTCAGGCTCGCGTTCGGGGTGGCCAATGGCCAGGCCAAGGTCCAGCACCGGCACCGAGCGGCCACGGACGTCGGCGACACCGGCAAACTGGGTTGGCAAGCCTGGCACCTGGAACAATGCCGGGCGCCGCAGCACCTCCTGCACCTTGAAGACATTCACGCCAAAAAGCTGACGGCCGCCGAGGCGGAACAGCAGCAGTGCGAGGCGGTTGTGGCCGGCCAGCCGGGTGCGCTGGTCAATTCGGTTGAGCAGGTCTTGTGACATGTGTGCTGTATCGGCGGCAAGGTATGACAACTTGAGCGCCGGTCTTGACGGGAGTTGGCACGGCACTTGCACCGAAGCCTGTCGAATCAATCCTGGACCGGGCGGCCGCTGCCGATGCGCTTACTCCTTTATATCTGCCTGTTGTTGCCGTCACTGGCCGGAGCCACCACTTTCCAGTCGGTGGAGTCCATCCGTGCAGCTGCCCTGGCTACCTTGGGGGAAGGGGAGAGTGGCGAGGCCAATCTCGACGCGAACCTGCGCCTGCCCGCCTGCACGCAGGCGCTGCAGGCCAGGGTCACCGCCAACACCACGGTGGAAGTGGCCTGTCCGCAAGCCGGTGGCTGGCGCCTGTTCGTACCGGTGAAGGTGCGGCGTGAACAGCAGGTGCTGGTGCTGGCCCGTGGCGTGGCCGCTGGAGAAACGCTGGCGGCTGCCGATATAAGTACGGTCAAACGCGATACGGCGCGCTTGGCCGGTGCGGTACTGTTGAAGCCGGAGGCAGCAGTGGGCAGGGTGGCCCGACGCGCATTGAGCGCGGGCAGCCTGCTGTCGGCGACTGATCTGGTGGCACCGCGCACGGTGCGTCGTGGCGACAATGTCGCCCTGGTGTCCCGTCGCGGCGGGGTCGAGGTGCGGATGGCCGGCAAGGCGCTGGGGGACGCCGGTGAAGGCGAGCGGGTCTCCGTCGAGAACCTGTCTTCACGCCGGGTAATGCAAGGTGTCGCCACCCCCGGCGGCGATGTGCTGGTAAGCCGATAAATTGCTAAAGAACTGCCCGAAGCGGCCGTTATCGTTTTTGAACCGAATCAGGACTCCATCACATGAGCCAGAAAATCGACGGTGGTATTGCAGCCGCAGCGCAACTGCGCAGTGTGGCCGTCAACACCAAAGTGGCCGCAGCAGGCGATGCCAAGCCCAAGCCGGTTGAGGCAGCCGACAGCGTGCGCCTGACCGGAGAGGCCACCCAGCTGCAGGCGGTACAGCGCGAGCTGAGCGCCGCTCCGGCCATTGACCAGGCACGCGTACAAGCCGTGCGCGAGGCGCTGGAGAACGGCAGTTACAAGATCAACCCCGACGCCATCGCGACGCGCATGCTGGGCCTGGACCGGCAGTTGCAGGGATGAACCTCACCATGGGCGACCCGTTGCAGCGTTTGAGCGAAGCGCTGGACCGCGAACAGCGCGCCTTGGCCGAGCACGATGTGGCGGCCCTGGTTGCCGCCACCGGCAGGAAGCTGGACGCCCTGCGCGAACTGGAGCGGCAGCCGCCGCTGCATGAGGCCGAAAAGCTCAAGGAGCTGGCCGAACGCAACCACGCCAACGGGGTATTGCTGGCGCGACGCCGGCGCGAGGTCAACTGGGCCCTGCGACAGCTGGGCCGCAGCGAGAGCGCGCCCGCTTACGACGCCAAGGGGCAGGCGCAGACCGTACACGCACGGCGGCCACTCGCCGTCGCCTGACCCAGCAGGTATCGCGCCTTGGGGGCGCGATGGGATACCCACATCCGGCTATAGTGGCGGTCTGTCCTCGTTTGCACCGACCGCCGTGACCCAGACCGATAGCAGCCTCCTCACGCCACCGCCCTCGGCGTCCACCTTGCGAGCCCTGGGCGAACGCGTCCAGCACGGGATGCTGGTGTTCAGCGGCAAGTTTGAAGTCAGCATCGCCAACGGCCTGGTACGTGAATTGTTTGGCGTGGATGGAGCAGGCAGTGCCGACCTTGGCCGCCAGCTCGAGGCCTTGTTGCCGCCGTTCGCGCTGTCGCAGGCCCGCGATTCGGGTAGCTGGATCGGCAGCCTGCCGATCGGCGAGCGCGTCATCACCCTGCATCTGCATCATCACAGCGATGCCGCTGGCGAAGCCTTCCTGGCGTTGTTCCAGCATATCGACGGCCCGGAAGACTACGAGCGTGAATTGCAGCAGCGCCACGCCGAGCTGCGCCAGGCCTATCTGCGGCTGAATGGCACCCAGGAAAAACTGCTGCAGTCGGAAAAGATGGCCTCCATCGGCCAGCTCGCTGCGGGCGTCGCGCACGAGATCAACAACCCGATCGGCTACGTCCACTCCAACCTGGGCAGCCTGCAGGAGTACCTGCGCAGCCTGTTCACCGTGATCGAGGCTTACGAGCGTGCCTTGCGCGCGCCCGACCCGAAGGCATTGATCCCTGAGATCGACGACATCCGTGATCGTCTGGATATCGATTTCATCAGCCGCGACCTGCCGCAGCTGATGGCCGAATCACGCGAGGGTATCGAGCGGGTCACCCGCATCGTGCGCGACCTCAAGGACTTCTCGTACTCCGGCCGCGATGAATCGTGGAAGCTGGTCGATCTGCACGCCGGCCTCGAATCGACCATCAACATCATCTGGAACGAGCTCAAGTACAAGGTCACGCTGGAACGCCGTTATGGCGAACTGCCGATGATCGAATGCCTGCCCTCCGAGCTCAACCAGGTCTATATGAACCTGCTGCTCAACGCCGGCCATGCCATCGCCGAACGCGGCAACATCGTGGTCAGCACCGGCGTCAGTGGCGACGAGGTCTGGGTCGAGTTCAAGGACAACGGTGCAGGCATCTCGCCGGAACTGCGCCAGCGCATCTTCGATCCGTTCTTTACCACCAAGCCGGTGGGCAGCGGCACCGGGCTGGGCCTGTCGATCTCCTACGGCATCATCAACAAGCATCACGGTCGCATCGACCTGGACAGCACCGTAGGCGAGGGTTCCTGCTTCCGCATCGTGCTGCCGATCCGCCAGCCGAAATAGGCGGATGGGCGCCGCCGAAGTGTTGGATTGCAGGATTGTGGGAGCGACGTAAGCCGCGAAGCTGATGCCGTGTCAGTCCTCGCCTATCTGCGAACGCAGAAGTGCATCGTGCAGTTGCAACCAGTGCATAGGGGTTTGGCCATCAGCGGCCTCGCGGCTTACGCCGCTCCCACAAAAGCTGCAACGACCTGGCTCAACCCTACGAAGCGCCCACACCCTGTTTCTCATCATGGGTGCGGAAGGCCTGACGGATGTGTTCACGCAGGTCGTCGTCGTTCCAGGGTTTGGTCAGGAAGCGATAGATCGCGCCACGGTTGATCGCGTCGGTGACCGTGTTCAGGTCGGTATAGCCGGACAGCACCAAGCGGATCGTATCCGGGTACAACATCTTCACCCGGCCCAGGAATTCAGTGCCGCTCATGTCGCTCATGCGCTGGTCGGACAGGATCACCTGCACGTCATTGATCGCCAGCAGATCGAAGGCATCACGCACATTGCCGGCGGCCAGGATCCGATAGCCGTCGCGACGGAACAGGCGCACCAGCGAGCGCAGCACGTTCTCCTCGTCGTCGAGCAGCAACAAGGTGCGATCCGGACGGGTTTCGGCAAACGCCTCCGGGCGCAGGTAGCGCCGGCGCAAGGTCATGCCGGCAGCATCGGCCGACATCGGCTCGCCGAACAGATACCCCTGGAAGACATCGCAGTCATTGCGCCGCAGGAAGCCCAGCTGTGCCTGCGATTCCACGCCATTGGCGATCACCGTCATGCCCAGCTGATGGCCCATGGCGATGATGGCGCGGCTGATGGCCGCCTCGCGGTTGGCGGCCGGCGCGCTCTTGATGAAGCTGCGGTCGATCTTGAGCTTGTCCACCGGGTAGCGAACCAATGCGCTGAGGCTGGAGTCACCGGTGCCGAAGTTGTCCAGGCACAGGCTGATGCCTTCGTTACGCAGGTTGGCCAACGTCTCATGGACGAAGTTGACGTTGTTGGTCAGGGCGCTTTCGTTGATTTCCAGCGTCAACATCCGCGCAGGGACGCCAATCGACTGCAGCATGGCCATCACTTCGGTGAAGAAGTTCGGGCGCAACAGCTGCAGGGTCGATACATTGACCGCGACGTTGAAGTCCTCGAATCCCTGGTCGCGCCACACCTTGGCCTGGCGCAAGGTCATTTCCAGCACCCAGGCGCCAATCTGCACGATGATGCCCAGGCGCTCGGCGGTGCGCATGAAGCGTTCCGGCACCAGCATGCCCAGGGTGGGCGATTGCCAGCGCAACAGCGCCTCCATGCCCATCACGTGGCCATCGCGGGCGCTGACCAGCGGCTGGTAGCGCAGGCGCAGCTCGCCGTTGTCGATGGCATCCACCAACTGGCGCGAGATGATGCTTTCGCTGTGGGCGCTGCTGGGCTTGTGCAGCACATGCACATGCACCGAGTTTCCCCCTTCGCGGCCGGCCTGGTGCAGTGCGTCCTCGGCAAGATCCAGCACACCGGTGGCCGTGTTGGCGTGTTCCGGGCAAAGGCTGACGCCGATCTTGGCAGTCAGGAACAGGGTGTAGGGCAGTACCGAGAGCGGAAGCTCGATCTGCTGGCGGATCTGTTCTGCCAGGTCTTCGGGCGAAGGCGTCTGGGTGCTGCGGGGCACCGCGATCAGGAACTCGTCGCTGCCGTGCCGCCATAGCCTGCCGCGATCGCCGAGGAAGCCCCGCAGGCGTTCGGCAATCAGTACCAATGCCTGGTCACCGACCTCGGCGCTCATGTTCTCGTTGACCGAGGCAAAGTGGTCGATATCCAGATGCAACAGCATCAGCGAGGTGCCGGTGCGATTGGCGGCATCCACCAGGGTGGCCAGTTCCGGGTTGCCGGCACCCAGGCGGGCTGGGCGCGCGTCGCCGCGATCACCAAGCGAAGAGGGAGTGGCATTCCACATCGGGCGGGGTCCTTGCGGGGTCACTGTGCGGCCATTGCGTAGGGTAGACGCAGGTCAATACGGGTGCCTGCTCCCGGCGCGGTCTCGATGTGCAGGCTGCCGCCGGCACTCTGTGCACGTTCGCGCATCACGATCATGCCCAGTCCACGCGGGCCGGCGGGATCAAAGCCCTCGCCATCGTCCACCACCTGCAGGTGAAGGTCGCCGTTGCTGCCGTCGCGCAGCGACAGTGACACCTGGCTGGCACTGGCGTGGCGCAGCGCGTTGGTCAGGCTTTCCTGGGCAATCCGGAAGCAGGCCTGTTCCACTTCGTTGCTGGGCCGGCGGGGGAGGGCGTCCACATCCAGCAACAGCTCGACCTCGGTGGAGCGGAACAGCAGGCCGGCCTGCCAGCGCAAGGCAGCCTCCAGGCCCAGCGCGTCCAGTTGTGGGGGGCGCAGCAGCATCGAGAGGTTGCGCAGCTTGATCACCGTACTGTCCGCCAGTTCGATGATCTGGTCGATATCGTCCTGCCGCCGTGGCTTGCTGTCTTCGTCGCGTGCGGCACAGGCCGCCAGTTTCATCGCGGTGATGGCCTGGCCGATATCATCGTGCAGATCACGCGAGATCGAGCGCCGCTCATCTTCCTGCAAGGAGAACAGGCGGCCTGCCATGGCCTGCAACTCGCTGTTGCTTGCGGCCAGCGCAGCCCGGCCATGCTCCAGCTCGCTCAGGTCGCGGATGACGAAAAGTTGACATGTCTTGCCGGCGTGCCGCAGCTGCTGGGTGATCACCATGGCATGGAAGGGCTCGCCCCCCGATCGACGCAGCTGGACCGGCAACTCGCCATTGTGCGTAGGCGGTGCGTGCGTGCGCAGACTGATCAGCAGTTGTGCCGCCGTGTCGCTGCGGCCATCAGCGATGCCCAGGATGCTGCTTGCTGCGGCATTGGCATATAGAACGGTGTTGTCTTCGGCAATCATCACCCCATCCGGGAGTAGTTCCGCCAGTTGCTGTAAACCGTCAGGCAGCCGCTGCCGGGCCTCTGTCAATGATCGCGTCGCGCGAAGGTGCCAGCACAGCAGAGCAAGCGTCCCGCAAAGCGCGATAGCGATGGCCATCACACTTTTTCCCTGCCAACTGGAAAAATCACCCGCAATTACAAGCAAGGCCAGCAGGGCTATCGCCAGCAAACCCGCCAGTGCCTGCAACCAGAACGTGCCAGCGCGTCGCCGCAGGGATGCGACGGACACGGAGGGAACGGAAGTTGCCGGATCGGCTCGCATGCTGGGAGAAGGTTTCGGACAAGCGTCGCCCAAGTTTAACGGCTTGTGCACATGGCGGGCGACGAAGTGCTCAATTCTGCCGAGTTGGTGCCGTTATCGAATGGGTACCCGGTTTGTCGGGCTTGGAGATAGAACGCGTGGATCGCGGCGTCATAGCTAGCCTGCTTCGTCATCCGTTGAATGCGGCCGTCGTGCTGTTGGACACGGACGGGCAACCCTTGGCCGCCAATGGCATGGCCAGGGAGCTGGGCCTGCCCGAACGTCTGTCACGTTACTGCCCGCAGTTGGCTGGCATCCGCCAGCGACTGGCCGAACAGGACGCGGTCGCCTGCCCGCTGCCCGGGGACGGCCATCGACTCGAGGGCTGGCTCAGCGCGGTGCAATCGCCTTCGGCGGCTCCCCTGGGCTATCTGTATTCGGTGGCCAGTGACACCGAGGCGCGCAATGCACGTTGGGCGATGGCGATGGAATCGGCAGGTCACAGTTTATGGGACTGGGACATCGTCAGCGATGCCGTCATCCGTACCAGTGCCACCCCGGGTGGCAACGTAGATCCGCCCGACATCGGACTATTGGACGAAGTTCATCCGGAAGATCAGCTGCAGCTGCGCCAGGCGATTGCCGCACATCTGCACGATCCACAGACCCCGTTTGCGTGTCAGTTCCGCCTGCGCCAGACCGATGGCAGTTGGCATTGGGTACTGGATCGGGGGCAGGTGATTGCACGCGCGGCCGACGGCCAACCGTTGCGGATGGTCGGCACCTATACCGACATCCAGCAGCAGAAATCGCTGGAGGACGAACTGCGCTCGCAGCAGGCCCTGCTGCGACGGGCACAACGCGTCGCCGGCATGGGCAGTTGGGTGTGGGAGCCGCAGCGCAATCGCGTGCAGTGGTCCGAGGAATTCGCCGCCGCCATCGGCTGGAGCAACACCACGTTGCCGAGCGGGCGGCAATGGTTGCGCAACCTGTCCAGCGATGCCCGCACGCATCTGTTCTGCAGTTGGCGGCGCCTGCTGGATGAGGCCAAGGGCGGCAGCTTTGACATCACCTGGGGCCGTGACCCGGTCACCCAGCAACAGCTGCGCATCTGGGTGGAGCTGGATTACGACGCTACCGGCGCCCTGCACAGGGTGCTGGGTCAGGTGCAGAACATCAGCAATCAGCGTCGTACAGACGCGCTGATCCGCTGGCGCACCGAGTTGTTGAACCGGGTGTCGGCGCTGGGCCGCATCGGCGGCTGCGAGATCGAGGTCAGCACCCGTGCCATGCAATGGACCGAGGAGTGTTACCGCATCCATGGCCTGCGCAAGGAGCCGGTAACCCTGGACCAGGCGCTGGATCTGTACATTCCAGATTCGCGTGACAGCTTTGAAGCCGCGTTGTCGCGCATCGCCGAGGGTGGGCTTCCGGAACAGCTGGACCTGTGCTTTTACCGCCCCTCCGGGCAACGGGTGTGGGTGCAGGTCCTGATCGAATTGGATCAGCGCGACGGCCTGCCGGAACGCTACGTGGTGTTGTTCCGCGACATCACCCGCGAACGCGAGGCCGATGAACGCCTGGAACTGCTTGCACACTACGACCTGCTGACGGGCCTGCCCAATCGCATGTTGCTGCGTGAGCAAGGTTCCGAGGCGATCATCGAGGCGCGTGAGCGCGGTGCCGTCCTGGCAATGCTGTTCATCGACCTGGATGGTTTCAAGAGCATCAACGACACCTTCGGTCACGCTACCGGCGATATGTTGCTGAAGGCCGCTGCGGCACGCCTGCACCAGAATCTGCGCACAGCGGACCTGTTCGCCCGCTTCAATGGCGACGAGTTCATCGTGATCCTGCGCAACCTGGTGGAACCGGACGATGCAGGGCATGTGGCCCGCAAGCTGATTGCCTCGCTGGCCGAGCCGCTATACCGCGAGGACGTCACCTTGAAGGTCGGTGCCAGCGTGGGTATCGCCCTGCTCGATGAGGGTCGCAACGACTTCGACAGCCTGCTGCGTGCTGCCGATGCCGCCATGCATGCCGCCAAGGAGGCGGGGCGCAACACCTACCAGTACTACAGCCAGGACGCACTGGCCCGTACCCAGCGTCGGGTTGAAATTGAACATGCCCTGCATGGTGCGGTCGAGCGCGACGAGTTCAGCCTGGTCTATCAGCCACTGGTGCATGCCAATGGCGATGCCACGCCTTCGATCGAGGCCTTGTTGCGCTGGAACAGTGGCAAGATCGGTTCCTGCAGCCCGGCCGAGTTCATTCCAATTGCCGAGAAATGTGGCGAAATCATCCATATCGGCGACTGGGTGCTGCAGGAAGTCTGCCGGCAGGCTGCGGTATGGCAGCAGGCAGGGCTGAAGTTCGAGCGTATCGCGGTCAATGTCTCGGCATTGCAGCTGCGGGACCGTGGTTTCGCCGAACGTGTGGTCAGTATCTGCCAGCAATCAGGCTGGCCAGCGCAGCGCCTCGAACTGGAGCTGACCGAGTCGGCGCTGATCCGCGACACCGATGCGCTGAGGCAGTGCTTCGATGTTTTCGAGCAACATGGCATCCCGCTCGCGGTGGATGACTTCGGCACGGGCTTCTCCAACCTTCATTACCTCAATCGGTTTCCGGTGCAGCGGCTGAAGATCGACCGCAGCTTCGTGCAAGGCATGCTGCACGACGCAGGCACTGCCGAGGTTACCCAGGCCATCGTGCATCTGGGCCATGCCTTGGGCATGCGTGTGGTTGCTGAAGGTGTCGAGACCCCGGCAGAGGCGGCCATGCTGATCCAGCAGGGCTGTGATGAGCTGCAAGGCTATCTGTTCTCGCGGCCGTTGCGGCCGCGTGAAATGGTGCAATGGCTGCGCAGCGGCCCCACCGAACTGCTTGAACTGCCGAACATCACCGCGATGACGACGATCAGCGCAACCCACTGACCGACGGCAAGAACGAATACAAGCCCGGCTGCCTGATCCGCAGCCGGGCTTTTTTCGTCCTGGGGGCGCGGCGCAAGCCGCGACGCTGGTGTTCTCACAGACCTTGTTCTGGTGATGTCCGTGCGTCGCTGTTTTCGCTGCTCCTGCAAAACAGCTGCGCTGTGCGAGGACATGTGACCCAATAGCGGCTGCACAACATCAACTCTCGGCTGCTTCTGCCCTCACCGAGCCAGGTTGCTCATTGGATGTGGGAGCGGCGTAAGCCGCGAAACTGGTGTTGCTGGGAGGCCTTGATCTGATGATGTGCGTGCTTCGCGGCTTACGCCGCTCCCACAAGAAAGGCATTGTGCTTGCACGCATGTTGACCGGCTGGGGGGGGTGTTTCAGGGGACAGACAGGTCCCAATCGATGCTGGATGTCAGCCAGTCGGCTGTTTCTGCACCCGCAGGATTTCCCTCGCCATCGCGGCGTGCACGCAAGGCCACTATTTCCTGCTGCGCGCTGTCCTCGAGCTGAGCGAGTTGCGCGCGGCGGTTCAGCGCCGGGCCGCTGACCGGGGCGACTGGCGGCATGGTGGCGGCCAGCTGCGATGCTGGCTCCGGATTCGTGTCGGCAGGGGGGCGCTGGTTGAGCATCTATCAATGTGGACGAGGCAACAGCAAAGCCCCGGTCGAAGACCGGGGCTTGCATGCAAAACGGGAGCAGGCTGGAATCAGAACAATTCCACCGTGCCTGCGCCCATGCTCTGCTGGGAAACCGGCTTGTGCGGCGGACGCTCCCATTCCACGCGCATCTCGCGCAGACGGCTGCCGGTACGCTGCAGCGCACTGACCATCTCGCCGTCGAACACGCCGCCATTGCGGTGCAGCAGCTCCTGCAGGGCGACCGCTTCACGGTTGATCGCGCCCAGGCGGTCCAGGTGGGTATGCACGCCGCCCAGCGCCTGGGTGGCGATGTCTTCGAACTGCAGGGCGCGCACGGCTTCGGCGACACTGCCGTCGATGGCGCGGCCGCACTCGGAGATCTCACGCATGCCATCGCCCAGCGAGGCATTGATGGCGGCCACGCTGTCCAGCATCGAGGCGGCTTCCAGGCGCGCCTCACGGGAGCGGTCCATGTCGCGCGACGCCATATGGGTGACGGTTTCACGCACCTTGGCGATCGCGTCCTTGGAACTGTGGGCCAGCTTGCGGATCTGCTCGTTGAAGGTGGTGGAACGTTCGGAGAGGTTGCGCACCTCGTCGGCCACCACCGCAAAGCCACGACCGGCCTCACCGGCACGCGCCGCTTCGATGGCCGCATTCAGGGCCAGCAGGTTGGTCTGGTCGGCAATCGACTTGACGTCTTCGAGCAGGGCAAAAATGCCGTCCAGGTGCTGTGCCATCTGGTCGATGTGCTGCACGGTATTGCTGCTCTGGCCGCTGACCTGCTCAAGTGCTTCCACCAGCTGTTCCATCTGGTGGCTGGCGTTCTGGGCGAAGCGGGCAACATCGACACCGCCGCCACCTTCATCGCCGGCACGGTCAACGATGCGGGCCAGCGCCTGGCTCTGCTGGCGCGACTTGCGGCTCATCGCATCAAAGCTGCCGCCCAGGCCGCCGACCGCCTGCCGGATCAGCTCGCGGGCGCGCTCGATCTCGCTGCGCGAGCCGTCGATCTCGTTGCTGACGAAGTTGCGCAGCTCGTTGAGCAACTGGTCCTGCTCTTTCAGCACCTTGGCATGCTCGGGCGAGCGCTGGGCTTGCGAATGCACGCTCCACCAGGCAAACACCAGCCAGCTCAACACCATGGTGGTCAGGATCGCCCACAGGGCCGCCGAGGGCCAGGACAGGGCAGCAGCAACCACGACCAGAAGGGTGAGGACCAGTGGGGCTGCCAAACGGATTGCAATACGTGAATACATGGACGTTCTCGGGAGAGTCACGAATGCAGTATCGGCAGTGGGCAGGGGGTCTTTAGCCCTGCTGGCGCGAATCCCCGGAGGTTTTGCGACGTAGCCCGCAACCACGGCGGCTGCGGGCGTCGCCATTCAGCGCAGGCGGCGCTCGATGGCTTCGAGCATGGCCTTGCGTGAGAACAGGAAATCCCAGTACGCGCC
The DNA here is from genome assembly GCF_032066555.1 of Stenotrophomonas sp. GTDB lineage: Bacteria > Pseudomonadota > Gammaproteobacteria > Xanthomonadales > Xanthomonadaceae > Stenotrophomonas. Next base: position 119,507 of record NZ_DAMBKV010000005.1, on the reverse strand, counting down.
ACCCAGCTGCCGCCACAGCACCGCCGAACGCACCGCTGCCAGCAGCAGCGCACGGATCTCCGACACCACCATCGCCTGGCCCAGGTAGTGCGGGTTGCCCTGCACCATGATCTTGGGCTTGAGCTGGCTGATGGTCTCCGCATACAGCGCGCCCATCGCATTGAGCACGTCCGGGTGGCAGCTGTCGCCGCGCTCACGGGCGATGCCGGCAGCACGCTCGATGCCGGCCTCCACCTTGTCGATCGTCGCGCCTTCGCGCACGAAACGGCGTTCCAGCTGCATCACCGACAGGGCAAGCCGCGGCAGCAGGTCGTCCTTGCCCTGGTTGCGGAAGTAGTCACGCAGCAGGCGCAGGCCGGGCTCGACCTGGGTTGCACTGCCATAGACCGCGGCAGGCGAGCTGGCATCAATACGCATTACGCTGTCCATCGCGGTGCGCACCACGGCGCTCTCCGAATGGCCGGTTTCTGCGATGCGGCGTACCTGCTGCAAGGCCTGGGCGATGCCAGCCAGGGCAAGTACACGGTCATCGATGGAAAAGGTCATGGTCATCTCTCAAGGGGAAACAGGGGCGCCCAGGCGGCGCTCCAAAGGTGCATCGGTCGCAGCGATCACTGCACCACCCAGGCACTCCATGCCGTCGTAAAGCACCAGCGATTGGCCGGGGGTGACGGCGCGTTGCGGGCGCGCGAAATGCACATCCAACGTGCCGTCATCGCGCACCTTTACGGTGCAGGCTTCGTCCGGTTGGCGGTAGCGGGTCTGCGCGGTGCAGGCGAATTCCCGGGCGGGCGGGGTACCGGCGATCCAGTGCATGGTCTCGCTGCGCAGCCAGTTGGACTGCAACCAGGGGCTGTCATGCCCCTGGTCAACGTACAGGATGTTGCGTGCCACGTCCTTGCCAACCACGAACCACGGCGCGGCCGGGCGCCCACGTACGCCGCCGATGTTCAGGCCCTCGCGCTGGCCCAGGGTGAAATAGAACACGCCGGGATGGCGGGCGATGACCTGCCCATCGGGGTCGTGGATTTCGCCCTCGCGGGCGGGCAGGTACTGGCCCAGGAACTCACGGAAGTCACGCTCACCAATGAAGCAGATGCCAGTGGAATCCTTCTTGGCATGCGTGGGCAGTCCCGCCTCGCGGGCAATATGCCGCAGCTCGCTCTTTTCCATGTGCCCGATCGGGAACAATGTCGCTGCCAGCTGGGTCTGGCCCAGCTGGTGCAGGAAGTAGCTCTGGTCCTTGCCGCGGTCGGCGCCGCGCAGCAGCCGCCAGCGGCCGCCGGAGTGGTCGACCTGGGCATAGTGGCCGGTAGCGATACGCTCGGCGCCCAGCTCACGGGCCGCGTCCAGGAAGTGCTTGAACTTCACTTCGCGGTTGCACAGCACGTCCGGGTTGGGTGTGCGGCCGGCAGCATATTCGGCGAGGAAGTGCTCGAACACCCCTTGCCAGTATTCGCTGGAGAAATCGCGGAAATGGAACGGAATGTCCAGCCTGCCGCAGACCGCGACCGCATCACGGCGATCATCCTCGGCACGGCAATGGCCGCTGCCATCGTCGGCCCAGTTCTGCATGAACAGACCGGCCACATCCAGGCCTTGCTGGACCAGGGTGAGCGCGGCCACCGACGAATCCACGCCGCCGGAAACGCCGACCACGATCTTTGGAGTAGTCACGGTGCCACCTGTCGCACGATCGAAAGCGGGTAGCGCTGGCCAGCCAGCCAATCGGAAATCGTATGCCAGACCAGCGGGCTGCGCAGCCTTGCCATCTCGGCCTGCAGGGCCACCGGGCTCATCCACAGTGCCTGCACGATGCCGGTGTCCAGCGCCTGCAGCGGGTGGTGCTGCTGTGGCTCGGCGGCAAAGGCAAAGCGCAGGAACGGCGTGCCGTCAGCCGCCGTCCATTGGTAACTGCCAATGAAACCGGTCAGGCGCACGTCCCAGCCGGTCTCCTCGCGGGTTTCGCGTACAGCCGCCTCGAGCAGGCTCTCACCCGGCTCGAGGTGGCCAGCCGGCTGGTTCAATACCCGCCGGCCGTTCTTTTCTTCCTCTACCAGCAGCAGTTGCCCTGCGCGGGAGACCACGGTGGCCACGGTTACATGTGGCGCCCATCGCTGGGACTGCAATGCATTCACGCTCAGTACTCGTCCTTGGACGTCATTTCCAGTTCGATCGCATCGGCGCTCTTGGCGGCAGCGTCGATGGCGTCGGACAACACCTCGGAGCTGGCATCGGCATCGATCTTGACCACGAACATGGCAACCTCACCCTGCTTTACCCAGCCGCCCAGCTTGGAGTCGTTGGAATCCTCCAGCAGACGGTTGGCAACCAGCGCCGGGAACTGCGGGCCGGAGGACTTGTAACCCGGCGACCAGATTTCACGGACATGATGGCTGCCATAGGTCTCGACATTGGAACGCACGAATACAAGCTGGGTGCGGTCGTCGTCCATTTCGAAGACCAGCTGGTAGTCACCATCGGCGTCCACCTCGTACTTGTACTTCAAGGTGTCGAGCAGGCGGCCGACCGCACGGTCGGGTTCACCGGCGAACGCGCTCCCGGCGGTGGCGCCAGCCAGGGCCAGCAAGGCGATGCTGAGTACGGATTTCTTCATGTTTTCCCCAAGGAATGGATGGTTAGCCTGTAAATTGTGCGGGGGCAGGGGGCCCGCCGTCCAATGGTCAAAAGACGGCCACCTGGAACGGCTATAATCGACACATGTCCCAAAAGACCCAACATGACAGCGAACACGGCCTGCTGGTTGCCCCCGGCAAACCCGAGGTTGCGCCCCCGCCGCAGTACCAGGTGATGCTGCTGAACGACGATTACACCCCGATGGATTTCGTGGTGACCGTCCTGCAGAGTTTCTTTTCCATGGACATGGACAAGGCAACCCAGGTGATGCTGCATGTACATACGCGCGGCCGCGGCATCTGCGGGGTGTATACCCGTGAGGTTGCCGAAACCAAGGTGGCCCAGGTCAACGAGTTCTCGCGGATGAACCAGCACCCGTTGCTGTGCACGATGGAGCGGGCCTGAGCCAGCGCCAGGGCGTCTGCGCGCGCCCTGCTGACCATGCGACATGGTTATCAGCGCCAGCGCCGCACGAACGGTGCAGGCAGTGTAAAACCCCGGTAGTGGAAAGCTGCACGGTCTGCGAAAAGCGGAACGGTGCGTTGCGCCCTGATAGCTACGGCAGCAGCGTCGGCACTGTTCTTACGTTGAAACTGAATGCAGGATTCATGGCCAGGGGCGATTTGCCGGGCTTGCTGACACGGCGTCTACATCTTCGTCGCTAGGGTGCTGGAAAAATCGTTGCCAGGCCGCATATTGTCTCCAACCGCAACCGGAGTGCCTTATGTTCAGTAAAGACCTCGAGCAGACCATTGGTCAGTGCTACAAGCGCGCCCGAGAAGCCCGTCATGAGTACATGACGGTTGAACATCTATTGTTGGCGTTGTTGGAGAATGCCTCGGCACAAGCGGTACTGAAGGCGTGTGGCGCGGATCTGGAGCGACTGGGGCGCGAGCTTGAAAAGGCAATCAATGCCTCGGTCTCGCTGCTGGCCGAAGACGATGGGCGTGACACCCAGCCGACCCTTGGCTTCCAGCGCGTGCTGCAGCGGGCGGTGTACCACGTGCAGTCCTCCGGCAAGAAGGAGGTTACCGGTGCCAACGTACTGGTGGCGATCTTCGGCGAAAAGGAGTCGCATGCGGTCTATTACCTCAACCAGCAGGATGTCACCCGCCTGGATGTGGTCAATTACCTGTCGCATGGCGTGGGCAAGGGTGGCGACGATCCGGAGATGTCCTCCCCACTTGAAGGTGAGGGTCGCGTCGAGGGCGGCGACGGCGAGGGCAAGGGCGATTCGCTGACCGAGTTCGCCAGCAACCTCAACGAGCAGGCCAAGGCCGGCAAGATTGATCCGCTGGTGGGGCGTCGCGATGAGATCGAGCGCACCATCCAGGTACTGTGCCGTCGTCGCAAGAACAATCCGCTGTATGTCGGTGAAGCCGGCGTGGGCAAGACCGCCATCGCTGAAGGCCTGGCCAAGCGCATCGTCGATGGCGAGGTGCCGGACGTGCTCGCCGATGCGGTGATCTATTCACTGGATCTTGGCGCACTGGTGGCCGGCACCAAATACCGCGGCGATTTCGAGAAGCGCCTCAAGGGCGTGATCACCGCACTGAAGAAGATCCCCAACTCGGTGCTGTTCATTGACGAGATCCACACCATCATCGGTGCTGGCTCGGCATCGGGCGGCACCATGGATGCGTCCAACCTGATCAAGCCCGCACTGGCTTCCGGTGAGCTGCGCTGCATCGGTTCGACCACGTTCCAGGAGTACCGCGGCATCTTCGAGAAGGACCGTGCCCTGGCGCGGCGCTTCCAGAAGATCGACATCGTCGAGCCCACCGTTGGCGAGACCTACGAGATCCTCAAGGGCTTGCGGCCCAAGTACGAGACCCACCACGGCGTGACCTATGCCGATGATGCGCTGCAGGCGGCGGTGGACCTGTCGGTCAAGCACATTGCCGACCGTCTGCTGCCGGACAAGGCCATCGACGTGATCGACGAGGCCGGCGCACGCCAGCGCCTGCTTCCGGAAGGGCAGCGCAAGGAGCGCATCGACGTCGAGGAGATCGAAGCCATCATCGCCAAGATGGCGCGCATCCCGGCCAAGCAGGTCACCGCTACCGACAAGGACGTGCTGCAGCACCTGGAGCGCAACCTGAAGATGGTGATCTTCGGCCAGGACCAGGGCATTGAATCGCTGGCATCCGCGATCAAGCTGTCGCGTTCCGGGCTGGCCAGTCCGGACAAGCCCATCGGCAACTTCCTGTTCGCCGGCCCCACCGGCGTGGGCAAGACCGAAGTAACCCGTCAGCTGGCATTGCAGCTGGGTATCGAGCTGGTGCGCTTTGACATGTCCGAGTACATGGAGCCGCATTCGGTCAGTCGCCTGATCGGTGCGCCTCCGGGCTATGTTGGCTTCGACCAGGGCGGCCTGTTGACCGAGAAGATCGTCAAGACCCCGCACTGCGTGCTGCTGCTGGACGAGGTGGAGAAGGCGCATCCGGACATCTTCAACATCCTGTTGCAGGTCATGGATCGCGGCGTGCTCACCGACACCAATGGCCGTGAAGCCAATTTCAAGAACGTGATCCTGGTGATGACCACCAATGCCGGTGCCACCCAGGCCGCGCGGCGCTCGATCGGCTTCACCAAGCAGAACCACGCCACCGACGCGATGGAGGTGATCCGCAAGAGCTTCACCCCGGAGTTCCGCAACCGCCTGGATGCCGTGGTGCAGTTCCAGCCGCTGGGCTTCGATCACATCCTGCGGGTGGTGGACAAGTTCCTGATCGAGCTGGAGATGCTGCTGCAGGACAAGCACGTTTCGTTGTCGGCCACCCCTGCCGCGCGCGAATGGCTGGCTCACCACGGCTTCGATGCGGACATGGGTGCACGCCCGATGCACCGCGTGATCCAGGACAAGGTGAAGCGCCCGCTGGCCGACGAACTGCTGTTCGGCAAGCTGTTGAATGGCGGCAAGGTGAGCATCGACGTCCGCGACGGCGAACTGATCGTGGAGACCGAAGCCGAGCCGGAGCATCTGTTGCCGGCAACGGTGTAAGCCTGCGCTTGCAGGAGTGGCGTAAGCCGCGAAGCCAGGATGGTTTCGGCACACGCAAACCCCCGCATCCAGCGATGCGGGGGTTTATTTTGTAGTGCCGAGCCATGCTCGGCAGAGGCTTTCCCGGTAACGCCTCTGCCGAGCATGGCTCGGCACTACGGGGGCATTTCCGGTAACGCTTCTGCCGAGCATGGCTCGGCACTACATGGAATCCTGGCCACGCGAAAAAGCCAGCGCGAAGGCTGGCTTTCGGCTAACGCTCGACTTACCGCATTACTTCATGCGGTAGGTGATACGGCCCTTGGTAAGGTCGTACGGCGTCATCTCAACCTTGACACGGTCGCCGGTCAGGATGCGGATGTAGTTCTTGCGCATGCGACCGGAAATGTGGGCAATGATTTCATGCCCATTTTCCAGGCGAACACGGAAAGTGGTGTTCGGCAACGTCTCGCTGACGGTGCCTTCGAACTCGATGGAGTCGTCTTTCGACATGTAGTCCTGTGCGGTTCTGCGGACGGCCATTGGGCCTAAGGGCGGGCATTTTACGCTTTCGCGGGCCGGGATGCAAAGTTTGCGTTAAACCTCGGTATTCAGGCCAATGCCGCTGCAGCCAACTCGCCAAACCGGCGCGTCCAGCCCCCCGCGTCCCCGGGTCGTTGCACCAGCTCGCGGACGCTTTCGAGGAACGCCGAACGGGGTAGATGCTCGGCGCCCATCCGCAGCAGGTGCGGGTTCTCCACCTGTGCATCCATCAACGGCCAGCCCCATTGGGCCAACGTCCCGGCCAAGGCCGCCAGTGCCACCTTGGAACCGCCGCTACGGCCACTGAACATGCTTTCGCCGAAGAACATCTGGCCGATGGCGACGCCATAGATGCCACCTACCAACGCCTCCTCGTCAAATACTTCCACCGAATGCGCGTAGCCGAGGTGATGCAGGGTGACATAGGCCTGGTGCATGGCGGGGGTGATCCAGGTGCCATCCTGGCCGGGACGCGGGGCTGAGGCGCAGGCCTGCATCACCTCCGAGAACGCGGTATCGGCGCGGAGGGTCCACTTGCTGTTGCGCAGCCCGCGGCGGAAGCGCGAGGACAGGTGGACCTTGTCGGTACGGAACACCATGCGCGGGTCCGGCGACCACCACAGCAGCGGCTGGCCCTCGGAGAACCACGGAAAAATGCCGCCGGCATAGGCATTGAGCAGGCGCACCGGGCTGAGATCGCCGCCGACGGCAAGCAGGCCATCGGGCTCCTGCAAGGCCAGCTCGGCGGGCGGGAATGGTGCATCGCTGGCGCTGTCCAGCAGGAACGGGCCCTTGTTGCTCATTGCGATGGATCGTCCAGCTTGAAGGGTGAATGGCGCAGCAGGTCTGCGCCATAGGTCGCGACATCCTCGCGCTCGCGGGCGCACCAGTCACGTGCGGCCTCGCGGAACTGCGGATGGGCCAGCCAATGGTGGCTGCGCACCTGTGTTGGAAGAAAGCCACGCGCCAGTTTGTGCTCGCCCTGGGCGCCGGGCTCGAAGCGCTGCAGGCCTTCGCGCAGGCAGTAGTCGATGCCTTGGTAATAACAGGTCTCGAAGTGCAGGCCGGGCAGGGCGGCGCCGCCCCAGTAGCGTCCGTACAGCGTATCCGCGCCACGCAGGCACAGCGCACCAGCAATCGGCTCGCCATCCTGGATCGCCAGGAACAACACCAGCTGGCGCGGCATCTGCTCAGCCATATGGCACAGAAAAGCCAGGGTCAGCGCCGGCGCGTTGCCGTACTCGGCAAAGGTCTGGAGGTAGAAACCGTGCATGGCGCGCAATTCGTCCGCGCTGGCCTCATCGCCGTGGCGCACGACGAAGCGGATGCGGGCGCGGGCGACCTTGGCGCGCTCCTGGCGGATGTTCTTGCGCCGCTTGTGATCCATCGCGCCGATGAAGTCATCAAAGCTCTTCCAGCCCGGCTGGCGCTGCCACTGGAACTGCACGTCATCGCGCTGCAGCCACTGCGCGTCGAACAATGGGTTCTCATCGGCCAGATGGAAGTTGATATGCGCAGACGACAAGTCATTGTCCTGCACATGGCCAACGATGGCCTCGATCAATGCCTGCCGATCAGCCTCGCTGCGGGCCAACAGGCGCGGCCCGGTGACCGGTGAATAGGGCACGCCGCACAGCCATTTCGGGAAATACGCCAGGCCATGGCGTGCATACGCGTTGGCCCAGGCATGATCGAACACGAACTCGCCATGCGAGTTCTGCTTCAGGTAGCCGGGGGCGGCAGCAACAAGTTCGTCGTCGCGCCACAGGCTCAGGTGCTGGGCCTGCCAGCCCCATTCCGGGCGCAGGCAGCCATGCTGCTCCAGCCCACTGAGGAAGGCGTGGCCGACGAAGGGGTTGCTGCCGTCATGCAGGGCATCCCACTGCGCGGCGCGCAACGCTGCAAGGCTGTGCAGGACACGAGGTTGCAAACGCAGGTTCATGGTTCCAGCGTCAATACGTCGATGACGGGTGGGTTGAACAGGCGCAATGGCAGGCCGATCTCTCCGGTACCGCTGGTGGTGAAAACCCGTATCGGACCGCAGGCGCCCTGCATGACCTGCTCACCGCGATCGAAGCCATAAGCGCTCGGAATGACCTTGCGGTACAGCCAGGGGATGCGGATCTGTCCGCCATGCGTATGCCCAGCGAGAACAACGGCCACATTGCCGGCGCAGACCTGCATGGCGCTGTCGGGGTTGTGGGCAAGAATGATCGTGGGTCCGAGCAATGCCCCGCCCCCGAGCAGGAAGCGCGCGTCATCCCGGCCGGCCCAGCGGTCGCCGAGGCCCGCCCAGTTCACGCCGTTGGTATCCCGGAGCAGGCGTCCTTCGATGACGTTCATGCCATACGCGGCGAGTGCGGCACGCAGGGGTTTGTCGATGTCCGGGCCGGGCTGTTGCTGGTCGTGGTTGCCGAGCACCACAAACGCAGGCGCGCGCAGGTCCGCCAGCGGCGCGAACAGCTCCTGCAGCGATAGGCCTTGCGGCTCGTAGGTCAGGTCGCCGACGATCGCCACCGCGTGGACATCCTGATCGTTGATGCGCGCCACCAATCGCTCCAGGAAGCGCCGATCCTTGTAGACGCCCAGGTGGATGTCACTGACCAGGGCGATGCGGGCAGCGGTACCGGTACGTTCCAGCGTGGTGTGCCTGATCACGATCATCTGCGGCTCGATGAAGCGTGCCCAGACGAACACGCTGCAGCCAAGCAGCAGCACCGCAAGCACCGGCCGGTGGCGCGGATTGCGCCAACGCCACAGCAGCCAGGCGATGACAGGAAAGACCAGCCAGCTGCCATGGAACAGCAGCTGCTTGATCATCAGCTTGTCCATGGCAGGCGGGCGGAGCGGGGCGCTCAGGCGCCCTTTTCGTCCAGGAAGCGCTCGGCGTCCAGTGCGGCCATGCAGCCGAAGCCGGCCGAGGTGATGGCCTGGCGGTAGTGCTGGTCGGCGACGTCGCCGGCGGCGAACACGCCTTCGACCGAGGTCATGGTGGCATTGCCGCCCAGGCCGGAGCGGATTTCCAGGTAGCCGTTGTTCATCGCCAGCTGACCGGTGAACAACTCGGTGTTGGGCTGGTGGCCGATGGCGACGAAGAAGCCGTGGGCTTCGATATCACGGGTGCTGCCGTCCAGGGTGGACTTCACGCGCACACCGGTGACACCAGCGTCATTGCCCAGCACTTCGTCGACCTGGTGGTGCCACACGGTCTCGATCTTGCCGGCGGCGACCTTGGCGAACAGCTTGTCCTGCATGATCTTTTCCGCCTTCAAGGTGTCGCGGCGGTGGACCAGGTAAACCTTGCGGGCGATATTGGACAGGTACAGCGCCTCCTCAACGGCAGTGTTGCCGCCGCCGACCACGACCACGTCCTGGTCGCGGTAGAAGAAGCCGTCACAGGTGGCGCAGGCAGACACGCCGCGGCCCTTGAAGGCTTCCTCGGACGGAATGCCCAGGTACTTGGCGGTGGCGCCGGTGGCGATGATCAGCGCGTCGGCGGTGTACTGGGCGTTGTCACCGGTCAGGGTGAACGGGCGCTTGGACAGGTCGGCGGTATGGATGTGGTCGAACACCACTTCGGTTTCGAAGCGCTCGGCATGCGCCTGCATGCGCGCCATCAGGTCCGGACCCATCAGGCCGTGGGCATCACCCGGCCAGTTGTCGACCTCGGTGGTGGTCATCAGCTGGCCGCCCTGCTGCAGGCCGGTGACGACCAACGGCTTCAGGTTTGCGCGCGCGCCGTAGACGGCAGAGGTCCAGCCGGCAGGGCCAGAGCCGAGGATCAACAGGCGGGTGTGCTTGGTCGGGAGGCTGGAAGTGCTCATGTATACTCGCGAAAGTCAGGATTGGTGGCCCGAACGCGGCAGTCTGCAACTGTCCGGGCAAGCCAATAGAGTGGCGGTCGGACCCCGGTGAATCAAGGCACGTGAATGGAACTGCGCGGCCCGTTGGATACAACTCCGCTGTTTCCTTCATTGCTGCCGCCGCTGTCTGGCGGCTTTTTGACGTTTTCTGTCTGTCAGCCGTACCGCAATGCGCTGCAAGCGGGTGAAACCCGACGATCTGTCGTTTAATATCAATCACTAACCGTGCATTTTTAAGGTCTGGTCAAAGGTGGCGAAACAGGTCCCGGAACGCGACAAAAGCCCCAAGGCTGCCGCTGATGCGCGCAAGTCGGCGGCTGCAGCAGTAGACAATCCGCGTCGTCAAAAGCTCTGGCGTGATCTGGCGCTGATCGCGATCGCGCCCGCGCTGCTGTACCTGCTGGCCAGTCTGTTCACGTATTCGCCCACGGATCCGGGCTGGTCACAGTCGGGTTCGGTGGTTGCGCCCGTGCACAACATGGGCGGCAAGGTCGGCGCGTGGATTGCCGATGTGCTGCGCCAGCTGTTTGGCTATGTGGCCTACCTGATCCCGGTGATGCTGGCTGCGGTGGCGTGGATCGCCATGTTCGGCCTGAAGAAGACCGACGAGCGCGGCCAGGATGACCTGGGGCCGGCGCTGCGACTGGTCGGCATTGTCGGTTTCCTGATTGGTGCCACCGGTTTCCTGTACCTGCGCCTGCCGCCGGGTGATGTCGCCCGTGCCGGTGGTGGCTTGGGCGTATTGGTAGGCAAATCACTGCAGACCGGCTTTGGCCCGGTGGGCAGCAATCTGTTCCTGCTGGTGCTGTTGTTGACCTCGATCACCTTGGCCACCGGTTTGTCGTGGTTTGCGGTGATGGAGAAAATCGGCAAGTGGGTGTTGGCCCTGGGGCCGATGCTCAACAAGAAGAAAGAACAGGCCAATGAGTGGCAGCAGACCCGCGTGCTGCGTGAGGAACGCGAGGAAGTGCGCAAGGTCGATGCCGAGGTCCGCGCCAAGCGCGAGCCGGTGAAGATCGAACCGCGCCCCACGCCGATCATAGAGAAGAGCGACCGCGCCAAGCGCGAGACGCAGATCCCGATGTTCCAGGGCGTCAATGGCGATGGCTCGGACATCCCGCCGCTGGCCCTGCTTGACGACCCGAAGCCGCAGGCCAAGGGCTACGACGAACAGACGCTGGAGACCCTGTCGCGGCAGATCGAGTTCAAGCTCAAGGACTTCCGCATCGATGCGCAGGTCGTCGGCGCCTATCCTGGCCCGGTGATCACCCGTTTCGAGATCGAACCGGCGCCGGGCATCAAGGTCAGCCAGATCAGTTCGCTGGACAAGGACATCGCCCGTGGCCTGTCGGTCAAGTCGGTGCGTGTGGTTGATGTGATTCCGGGCAAGTCGGTGATCGGCCTGGAAATCCCCAACGTCACCCGCGAGATGATCTTCCTGTCCGAGCTGCTGCGCTCCAAGGAATACGACAAGTCGGCCAGCGTGTTGACGCTGGCTCTGGGCAAGGACATCGCCGGCCGCCCCAGCGTGGCCGACCTGGCGCGCATGCCGCACCTGCTGGTGGCCGGTACCACCGGCTCGGGCAAGTCCGTTGCGGTCAACGCGATGGTGCTGAGCCTGCTGTACAAGGCCAGCCCGAAAGACCTGCGCATGCTGATGATCGACCCGAAGATGCTGGAGCTCAGCGTCTACCAGGGCATCCCCCACCTGCTGGCGCCGGTGGTCACCGACATGAAGGAGGCCGGTAACGGCCTGCGTTGGTGCGTGGCCGAAATGGAACGCCGCTACAAGCTGATGAGTGCGGTGGGCGTGCGCAACCTGGCCGGCTTCAACAAGAAGGTGAAGGACGCCATCGACGCCGGCCAGCCGCTGATGGACCCGCTGTTCAAGCCGAATCCCGAGATGGGCGAGGCGCCGCGTCCGCTGGAACCGCTGCCGTTCATCGTCATCTTCATCGACGAGTTCGCCGACATGATGATGATCGTCGGCAAGAAGGTCGAAGAGCTGATCGCGCGCCTGGCGCAGAAGGCACGTGCGGCCGGCATCCATCTGATCCTGGCCACGCAGCGCCCGTCGGTGGACGTGATCACCGGCCTGATCAAGGCCAACATCCCGACCCGCATCGCCTTCCAGGTCAGCTCCAAGATCGATTCGCGCACCATCCTCGATCAGTCCGGCGCCGAAGCGCTGCTGGGCAACGGCGACATGCTGTACCTGCCGCCGGGCACAGCCATGCCGGACCGCGTGCACGGCGCCTTCGTCTCCGACGAGGAAGTGCACCGCGTGGTCGAGCACCTCAAGGCCAGCGGCCCCACCGATTACATCGAGGGCGTGCTGGACGAAGTGCAGACCATGGGCGATGGCGTGGTGGTGGGGGCCAACGGCCTGCCGGAAGCCAGCGGCGGTGGCGGTGATGAATCCGACCCGCTGTACGACGAGGCGCTGCGTATCGTCACCGAAACCCGCCGCGCCTCGATTTCCGGCGTGCAGCGGCGCCTGAAGATCGGCTACAACCGCGCCGCGCGTCTGATCGAAGCGATGGAAGCGGCCGGTGTGGTGACCGCGCCCGAGCACAACGGCGACCGCACCGTACTGGCTCCGCCGCCGCCCAAACAATGAACGCAAGGGCGGCATTCAGTGATTGATTGCCGCCCATTCAGTTTGTAAGAGGCAGACTCTGCCTCACCAACGACATAACTATCCCAAGCCGCCATGACTGCATTCCTGCGCCACTCCGTTCTTGCTGTTGCCCTGGCCTGTGCCGGCCTTGCTGCGGATGCGCATGCCGGCGCCCGCGACGACCTGAAGTCCTTCACCAGCGGCCTGCGCGGCCTCGATGGCCAGTTCGCGCAGCAGGTGGTGGATCAACGTGGCCGGGTCAAGGAATCCTCCAGCGGCCGCGTGGCGCTGTCGGCACCGCGCCAGTTCCGCTGGGAGTACACCCGTCCGCATCCACAGCTGATCATTGCCGACGGCAGCAAGCTGTGGGTTTACGAGCCGGACCTGGAGCAGGCCCGGGTCAGCCCGCAGGGCACCGAGGAGCAGAACAATCCGCTCACCGCGCTGATCAACCCGGCGTTGCTGGAACAGCAGTACGACATCAGCGAAGAAGCCGCACCGCGCGACGGCATGCAGTGGCTGTCGCTCACGCCCAAGCGTGATACCCAGGCCAGCTTCGATGTCGCCGCACTGGGCTTCTCCGGTGGCGCGCTGTCGCGGATGGAGCTGACCGACGCGGTGGGCCAGCGCACGATCATCAACTTCAGCGGCTGGAAGAAGAACCCGAGCTTCGCTGCCGGTACCTTCCGTTTCGTGCCGGGCAAGGACGTCGACGTGGTCGGCGAACGCTGAACCCGGAGCCGCCGTTTTTTGAGACCGGGGCAGGGCGGCCACGCTGCTAGAATGTGGGCGTGGCCAGATCCCGAAATATCTTTCTTGATGAAGCTCCCGCCGATCTGCTGACAGCGGACCGGGACAATATGCGTCCGCTCGCCGAGCGCATGCGTCCGCGTGCACTGGACGAGATGGTCGGCCAGAAGCGTTTGCTGGCACCCAACACGGCGCTGCGCCGCGCGGTCGAATCCGGGCGCGTGCATTCGATGATCCTGTGGGGCCCGCCGGGCTGTGGCAAGACTACGTTGGCCTTGCTGCTGGCCCAGTATGCCGATGCCGAATTCCGTGCCATCTCGGCCGTGCTGTCCGGCTTGCCCGACGTGCGCCAGGTGCTGGCCGAAGCCGCGCAGCGTTTCGCCGAAGGGCGACGCACGGTGCTGTTCGTCGACGAAGTGCACCGCTTCAACAAGGCCCAGCAGGATGCCTTCCTGCCGCATATCGAGCGCGGCACGATCATTTTTGTCGGCGCGACCACCGAAAATCCTTCGTTTGAGCTGAACTCGGCACTGTTGTCGCGCTGTCGCGTGCACGTACTTGAGTCGGTCTCGCCCGAAGACGTGGTGGAAGCGCTGCAGCGGGCCTTGGACGATACCGAGCGCGGGCTGGGCGAGCAGGAAATCACGGTCTCGGCCGAGTCGCTGCTGGAGATAGCCCGCGCCGCCGACGGCGACGTGCGCCGCGCCCTGACCCTGCTGGAAATCGCCGCGGAACTGGCCGCGGGCGAGGGCGGTGAAATCACCCCGGAAACCCTGCTGCAGGTATTGGCCGACCGCACCCGCCGCTTCGACAAGAATGGCGAGCAGTTCTATGACCAGATCTCGGCACTGCACAAGTCGGTGCGCAGCTCCAACCCGGACGGCGCCATCTACTGGCTGGCGCGCATGCTCGATGGTGGCTGTGATCCGTCCTACCTGCTGCGTCGGTTGACCATCATGGCGGTGGAGGACGTGGGTCTGGCCGATCCGCGGGCGCTGGAAATGGCGATCAATGTCTGGAACGCCTACGACCGCATCGGCGCACCGGAAGGCGATATCGCCCTGTCCAACCTGGTCGTGTACCTGGCCAGTACCGCCAAATCCAACGCGGCCTACATGTCCTTGCATGCGGCCCGCGCCGACATCGCGAAGTACGGCACCCAGCCGGTGCCGATGCACCTGCGCAACGCACCCACGCGTCTGATGAAGACCTTGGGCTACGGCCAGGGCTACCAGTACGACCATGACGTCGAAGGCGGTATCGCGCTGGACCAGACGGCGTTCCCGGATGACATGGGCGAACAGGTCTATTACAAGCCGGTCGAGCGCGGCCTGGAGATCAAGTTGAAAGACAAGCTTGATCGCCTGCGCACCGCCCGCGAGCAGGCCCGCGCACAGCGCAAATGACCGCCATCCGCCACCCAATGCCTGGAGCTTGAACCCATGTGGCTTTCTTTCCTGGCCATCGGCGTTGGCGCAGCGCTCGGTGCCTGGCTGCGGTACGGACTGAGCCTCTGGCTCAACCCCGTGCACAACACGGTGCCGCTGGGGACCTTGACCGCCAACCTGCTGGGCGGCTACGTGATCGGGCTTGCACTGGCTTTCTTCGCCACCCGGCCCGAGCTCTCACCGCAATGGCGGCTGTTCGTGGTCACGGGGCTGTTGGGAGGGCTGACCACGTTCTCCACATTCTCCGCTGAAGTGGTCTACCTGCTGCAGCGCCAACAACTGGGCTGGGGCCTGCTGACCATCGGCCTGCATCTGATCGGTTCGCTGTCCATGACCGCCCTGGGCTGGTGGACCTGGCGCGCTTTGCGGCACCTGACTTGAGGTCGCTTTCAATGCCGCAGTCGATACCGCATCATGCGCCCACCACAAATTGAGCGTTTCCTGGACATGCAGCAAAAGCGGGCACACGAATGAGCAGACCAGCGTCGGATGACGCGGCCCGCAGCAAAGCAATCCAGGATTCTGAACCGGGCAGCGCCATCATCGGTGCGGATGTCGGCGGCACCTATGCGCGCCTGGGCTGGACGCGGCTGCAGGCCAACGGCGCGCTGAGCGTCCACGGTTTCCGCAAATACACCTGTGCCGAACACCCGAGTCTGGCTGCAATCCTGCGCGATTACGCCGACTGGTTGGCCCGGGAAACCGATGCACCGCCGATCGCGCACGCGGTCGTTGCCATCGCCGGCGTCCTTGATGGTGACGGCGATACGCTGCTCAATACCAATCTGGCCTGGCCGGTGTCGCTGGCGGCAACGCGCCGTGAGTCAGGCATGCAAACGCTGGAGTTGATCAACGACTTTGTCGCCGTCGCTCAAGCGATGGCGCATGCCGAGGCCGATTCGCTGCACCTGATCTGCGGTGATCCCGAGCAGGTAGCACCTGGCCCAGCCGTGGTGCTCGGCCCAGGAACCGGTTTGGGCGTGGCGGTATACCTGCCGGGTGGAAAGCCTTCGGTGCTGCCCAGCGAAGCAGGGCACGCCGCCTTGGCTGGTTCCAGCGCACTGGAGCAGGACGTGTTGCGCCTGCTGTCGCGGCGATACACCCATATCGACAACGAACGGATCCTGTCTGGTCCGGGCTTGATCACGCTTTACACCTGTTTGTGCGAGTTGCGCGGCAGCGTCCCGCAATGGCAATCGCCAGCCGAACTGGTTGCTGCCGCACGCAGCGGCAGCGATGTATTGGCGACAGAAAGCGTTGACGTATTCTGCGCATGGCTGGGCAGCCTGGCTGGCGATCTGGCGCTGACCTTCGGTGCACGCGCCGTCTATTTGACCGGTGGTATCACTGGTCATATCAGTGATTTCCTGCACGCAGGCGGCTTCCAGCAACGTTTCCTTGCCAAGGACCGCTTGTCACAGGCGTTGCGGCACGTACCGGTCTGGCGCGTTGAACACGGCGAGCTCGGCGTGCTCGGTGCCCTTGCCTGGCACGTGGACAAACTCACCGCACGCTGAGCCCAACCCAGGAGGTTCCCGCCATGAGTACCCGCAGACAGTTCCTGCAATCGTCCGCACTTATCGGTGCATTGGGCAGCGCTGCGCCCGGCCTGCTGGCGTCGCCGGCAGCTGCCAGCGGCGCTCGCGTGGTTTCAACCTGGGACTTCGGCGTCGGCGCCAACCAGGCTGCATGGAAGATCCTGGCCGCCGGCGGCAATGCGCTGGATGCGGTGGAAGCCGGCGCCCGCTGGGCGGAAAGCGAACTCTGCAACCCCACTGTCGGTCGCTGCGGCAATCCTGATCGCGATGGCGTACTGAGCCTGGACGCCAGCATCATGGCTGGCGATGGTCGCTGCGGCTCGGTGGCGGCATTGGCCGATATCCTGCACCCGATCACCGTCGCCCGCGCGGTGATGGAGAAGACCCCGCACGTCATGCTGGTGGGGGAGGGCGCCCAACAATTTGCCGTGCAGCAAGGACATGAACGCCGCAATCTGCTGACGCCGGAAGCAGAGAAAGCCTGGCGCGAGTGGTTGAAGACCGAGCACTACGCGCCGCAGATCAACGCCGAGCGTCGCGGTATTCCCGGCGACAAGGACAACCACGACACGCTGGGGATGATCGCCATCGACGCCAAGGGCGAGATGGCCGGTGCCTGCACCACCAGTGGTATGGCCTTCAAGATGCATGGCCGCGTCGGCGACAGCCCGATCATCGGCGCCGGCCTGTACGTCGACAACGAAGTAGGGGCAGCCACGGCGTCCGGCATGGGTGAGGAAATGATCCGCAATGCGGCCTCCTTCCTGGTGGTCGAATTGATGCGGCAAGGCCGTACGCCGGCGGAAGCCTGCCGTGAAGCCATCCAGCGTGTAGTACGTAAACGCCCCGAAGCCAGCCGTACCTTGCAGGTCTGTTTCCTGGCAATGAACCGCCGTGGCGAAGTTGGCGCGTATGCGCTGCATCGTGGCTTCGTCTACGCCGTGTGCGACAGCAGCAAGCAGGATGCGTTGCTCGAATCAGCTTCGGTGTACACGAGCACCCAGGCATGAGTTCGCCATATCTGCTGGAAATCGCCTGCAATTCGACAATGTCGGCCGTAGCAGCTCAGCAAGGTGGGGCCAACCGCGTTGAGCTGTTCGAAAACCTGGAGCAGGGCGGCACGACACCGTCCTTCGGTAGCATTGCAGTAGCGCGTGACCGTCTGCACATTCCGTTATACGTATTGATACGACCGCGTCCGGGTGACTTTCATTACGGATCGATGGAAACGGAGATCATGCTGCGGGACATTGCCCATTGTCGGCAGTTGGGCTGCGACGGGGTGGTCATAGGGGCACTGGATGCAGACGGCGAGATAGATGTAGCGCTGTGTCGCGAACTCGTTCGTGTTGCCGGGCCGCTGGACATCACCTTTCATCGCGCATTCGACGCGGCACGCGATCTACCTGCAGCGCTGGAACAGATAGTTGAGCTTGGCATCAAACGCATCCTCAGTTCGGGGGGCCATGCCGATGCCGCCGAAGGTAGCGCAACGCTTGCCAAGCTGGTCAAACAAGCCGGATCGCGCCTGCAGTTGATGGCCGGGGCTGGGTTGAACCCCCAAAACATTGCAGAGGTTGCGCAGCAATCGGGCTGCCTGCAGCTGCATGCATCGGCCAAGAGCAGACAGCGATCAGGGATGGCGTATCAAAACCCGGCACTCAAGGGTTTGGAAAACGACTGGATCCAGACTCAGGCCGACCTGGTCGGTGCCCTGCGGCAGGCCCTGGATGCGATCAGCTGAAGCTGCGTGTGCTGGCACCTGACCAATTAAAGTGACGTAACACTTTAATTGTGCGTATCGATGGACGACTGTCAGCGGAGCCGCACCTGGCCGGATCAATATCCATTCAATCTCTTGTTAAGGTGACGCGTCACTTTAAATACGAAGTCAGGCTTCTCTTGCCCACAGCCGACCTTAGCTGATCGAGGCTCTGACCTTCATGCGACCGTGGCGGCTGTCAACCAAGTCGAACGCACGGTACTGAATTGGAACTCTTCAACACGCCTGCAGGCTACTGCTCACAGCGTTGCTTCAGCTGCCAGCTGGCATTTAATCGTGACGAGTCACTAAATAAGCATTGGATCCGCAATAGCTTCAACAAGGACGGCTCACGCCCACAGACCGCAAGGCCATGGCTTCAAATCTGGCGCGTTCTCGGCTACTGGGCAGGCCAGATTTCAAGGATTCAAACAGGGCTACATGCATCGACACGGCCGGGGATAAACGAGCCGCGCCAGTGGCGAAAGATGTCGTCCTTCAGAGCATGTGCCTCACAGAGGATCGGCAAAGTACTGCAAACCAAACCTTGGGAATGGCGACAGGAGCTGTTCTGATGCGGACTTCGCAGGAAACGAATACATACGGCCGCAGTTCCAGCACGAAGTCAGGGCGCTCGTTGCGAAAAAAAGGCGCCGGGCCACAGGGAGCCTTCGGATCTTTCATGGAACTCTTTTGAACATAATATACATACCGAGCGATTTTTCAGGCGCAAATGCCTGATTTTGAAGCGATTTATCAGCGGCGCCAGCGGTAAGCGGTGCAACGAAAATTGCAGCTGCTGCCAGGCGTACGAGCATCTTTGACCACATGGCGCGCTCTACTGGCGATTGAGCCCGTTCGGCGTGGAGGCGGACAACCCATTCCGCTGCATCTAGCTTCGCCATCGAGCAAAGCTGCGCAATCCGCTCATCTGACAGCGGCTTTTCGTCCCGCCGCACTTGCCATAGCAGTTGGCGGTTGACGCCCAGCTTTTCCGCGAGAGCGTTGTCTGACGGGATGGAGCAGGCTTCTTTCACCTTGTCAAGTAGCTCTGAAACTGTGTTCACGTCATCCTCCGGCTTGACATAGCGTCACGCTGTCAGTTTACATGCGCCCTGTCACGCGCTGGCGTGACGCCGGCCCCGGTGCACCCCCACCGGGCGTCCGGTTCAACGGGTAGGGGAGGGGATGCACATGCACACAGCTGCCGTCATCGCATTGGTTGGTTCTTCGCTGGCCCTGTCCTTCGGGACGGCTCGCCTATTTGGCTGGGTGATTGCTCGCCGGGAAGCGCGTGTTGATTCCGCGTACCGCGCCGCTCGCCTTGTTGCGTGTGCAAGGGCGGAGGTGGGCCAGTGATCCTTCTTGTTCCGCTGGCGTTGCTCGGTTGCTTCTACTTCATCCGGTGGGTGCGCCGTGGATGATTTCCCGTCCCTTGATGGCGATGTGGCGGCAGTTGCCGGTGTTGTTCCTGCGTTCGATCCTGCTGTGAACGGTAAGCGCGTTCGCTCGTTTGGCTGTCCCGCTGCCGTTGATCGCATGGCGATTGCCATGCTCCCGCCTATCGCCCAGCGTGGCGACACGCTGCGTCTGCCGTCGCGTTACGCCTTTTCCCCAGCCTGTGCTGGTGAAAAGGGTCAGGTCGCGGAAATTGGCCCGAGGAGTAACACGGGCCAAAAGTCGGTTTCGCAGCAACAGGGAGCAATCATCGACTTTTTGACCATCGTCTTTCCGTTTGAAGCTGCTGACGAAGTTCGGTGCACGCAGCTGGATCTGTTGCTCTATCGGATTTTTGGTTTCCGCGGCGAAGTCCGCGCCGGTGCCATCCGCAAAAAGCAGTGGAATTTCTACCCTTTGAGCGCCGTTCTTGTGGATCGTGAAGGCGAGTTGGTCGGCCACGTTGGGCTGGGCGGCAATAAGGAAACCATTTGCATCAGCCTGTCCGGGGCAGGGTGCAAGTGGGTTACTCGCTGGAACGTGGTTGAGCGCGAGTGCGAACGTCTCCGGGCCAAGATCAGCCGCGTGGACGTTGCTCACGACGACTACGAGGGCGAGCGTGTGGACGTCCATGCGCTGCGTGAGCGGGCTGCTGCTGGTGATTTTGCCCAGGGCGGATGCCCACCTCGCCATCGCTTCATCAGCGATGAAGGCCACGGTACGGGTTGCACGCTGTACGTCGGCGGCAAGGGGCACAAAGAGCTGTGCGTGTATGAAAAGGGCAAGCAGATGGGGTTGCCCGGATCTCGCTGGGTGCGAGTGGAAGCACGCCTGTACGGCAAGCACGTTGAAGTGCCATTGGATGTGCTGATGAATCCCGCTGCGTATCTGCGCGGGTCCTACAGCGTTATTGCGGAGTTGATCGAAGGCGTGTGTACCCGCCTCAAAACGATTCGCAAGCAAGTCGAGGTTTCCGCCGAAGCTGCCGTTGCATGGCTGCATCGTCAGGCGGGGCCAATGCTCAATGTCCTCCGTGAAGCGTTCGGCGATAGCTGGTCGGACTTCGTAGAGGCCCGCGTACTCCGTGACGGCCACCCGGGGAGATTTCGCGGCATTGCCAAGGGTGAGCCACTTCATCGATATGTGAGGGAAGAACTATGCCAGTTTGCCGCGTAAAGTCCGCCGCTGTTGAAGAACAGCACAACCCCAAGACCAACAGCATCATGCGTTCGCAGATGGTTGGTCTCGACCTGGGCAACGGCTTCGAATTGCCGTTTCGTGTCGGCCTCGGCCAGCGTCCGGCTTACCCGGCTGGTGAGTACGACATCGATCCCAAAAGCTTTGCATTGGGCAACTTCGGCGACCTGACGTTGAAGCGTTACGTCGATCTGGTGCCGCTGTCTGCGAAGCCGCACGCCGCCGCCCCGGCAAAGGGGTAACTGATGTCCCAGCCGGAACCACTTTACGTAGTCGGTTGCGCTGCTGCGAATGTGCAGCAGGACGGCACGTGTTTGGTGCCGGTTTGGGTTCCATACCACCAGCCAATTCTTCCGCCCCTGGACTTGGCTGATGGGAGCTTGGTGGCTTTCTCAATAGTTGGTTTGTGGGCCATCGGCTTGAAAGCGCGTCTGGTGTTCCGTGCCGCGCGTCTAGGGGTCTATTGATAGAGAGGTTTTGCAGATGAAGTACGTGAACAAGCTGCGACGTTTCGGCGCTTCGATTCCCGGCAAGGTCAGTGCGGGTGCAACTGCCCTGATGGCTTCCGGTGCAGCCCTTGCAAGCGGTGGTGGTTCGCCGGGCGCAGCCATCGCCGGTGAGATGGCTGGTGGTAAGGCTGACGTCAACCTGGTCATCGCAGCCATTGCGGTGATCCTCGGCGTGATTATCCTCTGGGGTTACATCAAGCGCGCCCGCTAAGGGCCGGGGCAGGGGATTGGGAGGGGCGCACTGTCATGGTCGCCCCTTTTTTTTATTGAGGGAGGGGTTATGGGTTACTTCGTTATCGTCGGGATATGTGGTGCGTGCTGGCTCGCGTTCGGGGGCGTGTGATGCGCATTATTCTGGTTGTCGCGCTATTCATCGTTTCGGCAATCCTCACCCCGGCTGTTCTCGCTCAGCAATCGCCTTGTAGCGTCAATAACGGATGGTGTTCGGATGAAGGCACTGCGTATTCTGCAGCGATTGGTCAAGCAAAGGGGAGCTATAGCGATACTTGGAAAAATAGCTATTTGACGATTAGTCGTTCTTGCCCAGACGGCTCAGGCGCAAATTACTGCAGGATTTCTGTTTCAACTGGTCACAGTCCTGGTGATGCGTCTGGCCCCGGTCCATATACACGCTATTGGATGCTTGCCAACAGCTGTGCGAAGCGCCCCTCTCAAACTACGCCATTCTTGCCGGTCACCGGCTCGACTCGTTGTAATCTGGGTTGCGTTGTTAAGTATGCTCAGAATGCAGATGAGACAAGCATTGCTAGCACAACAGGATCCACGTGTGCTGACGACGACTTCAAGAAGGATTGTCCTAGCGGTAGCTACTGGAACGGCTACATGGGCGTTTGCGAGCCTATAGATAAACCTTGTCCCGAAGGCCAGAAGAAGAAGAACGGGCAGTGTGTTCCCGACGGACAATGCCCGGACGGAATGATTTCAACTCCCGGTACTACGCCTGGAGCGATCCAGCAAGGATCGCTCTATTGCAGTCCTGAAAAAAGCGAGTGTCCTGCAGGAAACGTTAAATCGCCTTCCGGTCAATGTCTACCGGGTGATGGGCAGTGCTCGGCAGGCGAAGCAAAGGGCAAGGATGGTACTTGCAAGAAGGACAGCAACGGAGATGGCAAGCCTGACGAAGAAGATGGCGAGCAGGACCCAAACAAAGATTCTGCGTCGGGCGGTGATAGCTGCGATTCGCCGCCTAGTTGTAGCGGGAACGCCATTCAGTGCATGCAGGTGAAGGTTCAATGGCGCATTGACTGCAATACACGGAAGAACCGCAATGTCAGCGGGGGCACCTGTACTGCTGTGCCGATCTGCACTGGTGATAAGTGCGATGCAATGGAGTACGCGTCTTTGATGCAGCAGTGGAAGTCCGCTTGTGCTCTGGAGAAGCTCGCTAAAGGCGGTTCCGATGAGGGCAGTGGTGATTCTTCAGATGCAAACGGCAACGGCGTCCCTGATGTACTGGAGGGCACTGGTGAGGTGACTGGTCCGGGTGATGGCAATGGTGACGTTCAAGGTGCCAAGCGGTTCGGTATCGGGGTTTCCACCAGCTTGCTCGACCAGGACAACATCTTCGGTGGTGGTTCTTGTCCTCAGCCTCCTACGTTCCAACTCATGGGCGTAACGATCAGCGGTGCTGATTTCCCGTATTGGTGCAAAGCCATGTCAATTCTTCGTGCGCTGATACTTGTATTCGGCGCGTTTACTGCTTTGAAAATCCTGATGGGCTGGGGGCTGTAATGAGCGGAATGGTCTGGGGTTGGATTGCAAACGGTATTACCCACCTTCTTGGCAAACTGAAAGATGCCGCATCTGGAATTGTTGGCAAGGTCCTCGCAACCTTCGGATTAACTACGGTTACGTTCGATGCTGTTCTTCCCAATTTGAAATCGTTTGTGCTGTCGCAGGTCAGCGGATTAGATGGTCCAGTTCTTCAAGTGCTTGGCTACCTGCAAGTAGGTACGGCGATGTCAATGATTCTTTCCGCTCTGACGGTTCGCCTTGCTTGGAAGGTCTTCATTGTTCCCAAGTCAGTCGCTGACCAGCTTGCCGGGGGTGGGTCATGATTTATTGGTTTACGGGTCAGCCTGGGCACGGTAAGACGCTCCACGCAATCGAGCGGCTTCTCGAATTCAAGGATCAAGGCCGTATCGTTTACGCGTGCAATATCCGCGAGTTCGACTATGCAAAAACGGGCGTTCTTGAAATGACGCCAGAGCAGTTCAAAGACTGGCCGAACTTCTTGCCTGATGGTGCAGTCGCACTTGTAGACGAAGCCTACGAGCACGGCATGCTCCCCAAGCGTCCGTCGGGCTCAAAGGTTCCTAATCACGTCGAGCAGCTAGCGAAGCATCGTCATAGGGGTCTGGACTTCATCTTCGTCAGCCAGTCGCCCGACAAGCAGTGCGATCAATTCGTGCATGACTTGATCGAGCGCCACATCCATGTGCGTAGGCGGTTTGGTACGCAGTTCGTGCAGCTACGCGAGTTCGACAAGTTCGAAGCGCAGGCCGAGAAAGCGATTCCGCTTGTCAACAGGCGCAAGAAGCTGCCCAAGCGTCCGATGGGGACTTACAAATCCACTGAGCTGGATACGACTGAGCGCAGAATTCCTTGGTACTACATCGCGTTTCCGATCGGCATTGCGCTTGGTTTGTACATGATGTACTACACGTTTGGCTCAATGGGAGAGCGGCTGGGCGGCGATGAGCAAGCGTTACCCGCAGGCAATCAAGTGGGCACGGCGACAACGCCGCGCGACGGAGCGAATGCGACGGCGGGAGGCGGTGTTGCGGCGGGCACCTCGATGACAGCTTCCGACTATGCGAAGCGATTCATTCCACGCATTCCATCTGAGCCGTGGAGCGCACCCGCATATGACGACAGCCTTTCTTTGCCGAGTGAAGCGCCGCGTCTGTTCTGTATGTCTTCCTTGGGTGGTATGAACGCTCAGGGTAAGAATGCCGAACCTTCTTGCACGTGTGTCACGGAGCAGGGCACCAACTACGTGATCGACGAGCCAACTTGTCGTTTTGTTGCCCGTCGCGGCCAGTACGAGCCTTATAGGGACGAGCGAAATGATCGCTTCGTTGATGGGCCTACGCAGATTGAGCGCAATAAAGAATCTATTGCCGAGCGAGGGCAGGGTAGTGCTGTCATCAGTAGAGGCCAACGCTCACAGGGGACATTTCCCGAAGTGAAGTCATACAACACGCCAACCACGGTGCCGTCGACGGATTTCCAGCTATGACGAGCTCGGCGCGAGAAACCCTAAAATGGCTCGCCCTGGTACTGATGACAGGAGACCACGCGGTAAAGGTGTTGGCGGGCGGTTACGTTCCGGTCGTCTCTGAACTTGGTCGAATCGCGTTCCCGTTGTTCGCGTTCGTGATGGCCTACAACTTGGCCCAGCCGGGTGCCGATTATGCGAAATCGTTTCGGCGTCTCTCCATCTGGGGCCTTGTCGCTCAGCCGGTTTATGCATGGACGTTCGACGCGCTGCTCCCGGTCAACGTCCTGTTCTCGTTCGCTCTGGCCGTAGCTTGCTGCTGGGCGGTCCAGAATCGCCGCTGGGGGCTGCTGCTGGTCTTGGCTGGCCCAATCCCTATGCTGGTGGATTATCAGTGGTCCGGCGTTGCTCTTGTGGTGGCATGGTGGTGGTTCTTCAGAACACCCCAAGGGGTGCGCGGTGACCGAACCATCTGGATTGGTGTGGGCCGTCTTTTTCTTGCGTTCGCCGCCTTTGCGCCACTGTGCGTCTATAACGGCAATCCGTGGGCTTTGGTTGCTCTTTTCCCCATGTATTGGCTCGGTGACCCAGCTAGACGCTTGCCGGCTGTCAGGCGCACGCGCTGGGGCTTCTACGGCTACTACATTGGGCATCTGATGGTACTCGCGGCGGTGGCCAGCACGCTTTGAACTCGTTTTTTCCTGCAGGAAATTCGCCCTGCAGGAAAAACGCCCCGGAAACCATTGTCCTGTAAGGCTTTCCGAAAAGTACCGATCGAGAATCACCAGGTCTTTGGGGTGTAGGGGCAGCGCCCCTACGGTAAACGCCTCACACGCGCCCTGAGCGCCTCAGCGCCGGTAGCATCGGGACTACCGGGCAAGGCTCCGCTGATCGACGGATCACCCCCTTGGCGAGCTGCTTTTCTTGGTCCAGCAGTCGCCGGTACTCTTGGGCGAGCGCAGCGGTCAGGCCAAGCCATGCCAGATCCTCCGGCAGCAATTCGCGGCCCTCGGGCGTTACCAATCGGCCCGACTTAAACGAAAAACCGGCCCAAGGGCCGGTCAGCTTGCGGTTACGCATGTTGCAGACTCCGTGTCAAGAGCCATCGGGGCTGCAAGATGCGGACCAGCCATGTCCGGACAATATTTAACATAATATACATTATGCGAAATGGCGTAATGAAGCGCCTGCGCTGTGACTTTCCGAAGTCGATGACCGTTTTTTCATTAGTTAATTGTCCATACTTGAGCGTATAGGGCTAAGCGCTCAAGCGACAGAAGCTTACTTAAGAAGATCGATCAGCAAACACTGCAATTCGTAAGCTAGGTCTTGGTGGGCATCCGGCGACCGCCAGTTTTGCTAACTCTCGGCGACGATTGCGCCCGTCGGATTGCTGCTTCCAAGTCAGCTGGCAAATGCTGAAACTTAGCAAGCTGCTCTTCGATAGCTGCATTCTTGCCTTTCAGCCTGTCTGCTTCAGCTGTCGCTGTGATGGCGGATTCTTGGGCTTGCTGCAGTCCGCGCCGCAAGTCAGCTTCAACAACCGAGTGTTTCTTATCAGCCGCGATGAGCAATGTCCGTATCGACTTGGCCTCTTGGCGAGCAAGGTCGATATCGTGCAGAGCACGATTCTCGACAGATCTGGCATGTTCTATCAGGCTCTCGCGTTCAGATCTGGCCAGTTCCTGCAGCTCGTGCAATCGGGTTTCTAGGGCGTGTCTCGCAGACTCCACCTGCGCTAGTCGCTGATCCGCAGAAGCACGTTGTTGCGCCGACTCTGCGAGCTGCGACTGAAGCTGGTCGACGAGTTGCCGCAGCTCCGTCACCTGGGTCAGTGCGAGGCGTTCTGCGTGGGCCGAGGCCGTTGCTTTGGCATGGAGTTCGGAAGCTTCCTCAGCAAAGTTCTGCTGCTGGACACGCAGTTCGTCGTACTCGGCTGCAAGGGTCTGCCTGGCATGGGCAAGTTCTTCCAACACCGACTCGCGCGCATGCTGCAATGCCAGCGTCCACCACTGTCCGGCCAACTCGGCCAGTGCCGCCGGCGCATCCTTCAAATCTGGTCGTTTCGGCTGCAGTCGAATGCCCAGATTTTTCCACCAGGTCTCCAGCCAGCGCGTCACGGTGTTGGGCGAGCCGGTGCCCAGGTGGGCGCGGATGCGCTCTACCGTGGGGCGATCGCCGCTGGCGACCAGCTCGTCGGCAGCGGTGTGAACATCGGATTCGGTGATGCCGCGGGCCATAAGAGTGTCTCCTGGATGGGCGCCCTGCCCGGTTGATTCACTACTTCCGATAAGGGATAGTTATCGGAAGTAGGTGGCTGTACTCGTACGATACATTACATAATACATATGAAAAATAGACTATCGCCGATACTCCCCGAGCGGCCACCCGCGTTGCAGCCCGAACAACTCGCCGCGCACGCCGCTGCGGCCGTACGGGAAATCTTTGCCGAGGCCACCTCCGCGAATACCACCCGCAGCTATGCGGCGGCGCTGCGCTACTGGGCGGCCTGGTTTCAGGGACGTTACGGTCAGTCGATTGCACTGCCAGTGCCGGCAGCTACGGTGGTCCAGTTCGTGGTCGATCACTTGGAGCGCAGATCCAAAGCGGGCCTGACTTGGGAGCTACCGTCGGCACTGGATTTCCAGCTGGTTACCGCCGGACTGAAGCAGAAGCCTGGCGCGTTCAAGCTCAGCACCGTCGTGCATCGGGTGGCCGTGTTGTCCGCTGCCCATCAGCTCAAGAAGCTCGACAATCCGTGCGAAACGCCGGAAGTGCGCCAGCTGTTGGCCAAGGGCCGTCGTGCAGCGCATAAGCGCGGGGAGCGCCCGCGCAAGAAAACGGCCATCACCCGGACTGAGTTGGAGGCGCTCGCGACCACCTGTGACGACTCCCTCACCGGTCTGCGCGACCGGGCCCTGCTCTACTTTGCCTTCTCCAGTGGCGGCCGTCGTCGCAGCGAAGTGGCGGCCGCCGACATGGCCGACCTGCGACGCATTGATGTCCGGACCTACATCTATCGACTGGAGCACGGCAAAACCCTGCAGGACGGACCGAAAGCGACCTCCACGCCGGACAAGCCGATCCTGGGCGTAGCGGCCGATGCCCTCGCTGCCTGGTTGGACGCGGCCAGCCTGACCGAGGGGCCGATCTTCCGCCGCCTTTGGGGCACCACAATTGGCGTGGGCCTGTCATCCAAATCCGTGGCCGATATCGTGCAGAAACGCGCGCGTCTGGCAGGGCTGGAGGGTCGGCAGGGAATCATTACGTACAGGGCCAGAACTGACCTAAGCGGCTGACGTATAAGGCTGTTTTCTCGTCGCGGGGGTGATCTCCCCATCTATGGGGCCTGTTCGAGGACCTTGGCCGTGTAGCTCAAGGGCGCCACTGCCCTTTCAAGATCCAGGTGGTAATCGCCAAAGCGATTGATGTGACTGGTCCGATAAGGCGACAAACCGGCCAGGATCTCGGGCGTCAGTTCGATCCCCTCCTTCCGCATCTCAGCCAACGTCCGGCTCATGCCCTCCACGTTGTGGAGGATGATCATGTTCGCCACCAACTGGCTGTACTTGATGATCTTGCGCTGTTCGTGTTGGACGTTCTCAGCAATGATCCCTTGGCTGCCAAAGAACACCCACTTCACGAAGCCGTTGTATTCCTCGCTCTTGTTGGTCGCGGCATTGATCGTTTTGCGGATCTCGTTGTCATCAATGTAGCGCAGCAAGAACAGCGTTCTAACGGCCTTGCCTAGCTCCCGGAATGCGAAGTACAGCTTGTTCTTCCGGCTGTAGGTGCCCAGCCGACGCAGGATCGAGGACGCGGTGATCTTGCCCAGTCGGATTGAGATGACCACCCGCAGCATGTCGTGAAGATGGGTGGCGATCAGTTGCCAGTCAATGCTGTCTCCGAACAGTGCCTGGATGTTCTTGTAGGCCCTTCCCGGCTCCGGCCGGAAGAATGTCAGGTCCTTGATGTTTCGGATCCTGGGCATCAGTTGGATCCCCAGCATGTGGGCCAAGCCGAAGACCGGATAGCTTTGGGCCTGCGTGTCGCCATGGACAATCTCAGGCTGGATGTCGGAAGTGTTGGCCAACAGGCCGTCCAGGATGTAGATGCCCTCGTGCACGCCACAAGGAATGAAGTGGCTGAACAGCGCCACGTATTTGTCGGACACGTGGTAGTAGCCGATGCCGCCATAGCCACCGTAGCGGATGTGGTACTCCGACAGGAGGTTGTCTTCGTAGACGCTCCACTTGGTGCCATCTGCTGATGCGCTCTTCCCGCTGCCCCAATAGCCCGGCAGGTCGAATTTATTGTAGGTATTGATGACCTCTACGATGGCCTTTTCAAGCACATCTTCGGTCACGTATTTGAGATTGAGCCAAGCGACCTGGCGCCGGCTGAAGCCCTTGATCGACCGCGCCGTCTGCGTCGGGCCCAGGTTGCAGCCATAGCAAAAAAGCGTGGTGATCACGCGCCGAGGAAGATCTTCAACCTGGCTCTCGGTGCCGGCGATCGGACGGAAGAAGCGGTGCAGATCCAGCCATTGGCTGGCATCGATCAGAACATCGACGATGCTGGACTCGGGCAGCCGTTCAGTGATGAGGCCGTCCACGGTAGCAATTGCACTGGAGACTTCGGCGCGTTGCCCCTTCCGCAATACCAGACGTCCTTCCAGGATGTCCGCATGCACGTTCTCCGGGAAACGCGCGTCGACCTCATCGGCCAGGGCGGTCAGTTGTGTGCGCAACCCAGCCACGAAAGTCGCGGCGTCGGTGGGCAGGCCTGACACCTGCCCATAGGCTTCCAGTTCCTGGGCCAAGGTGGCTTCATCGACCAGCTGCTCGCGGTAGTCGTCAAAACGCTCGCTGCTGGGAATGAAGAGATCTCCGGACTTCAGCTCGTCTTTGACCTGCACCAGCACGGCCAGCTCGAAGTACTTGCGGTGCATCCAGCCTGCGCCTGCCGCACTGGCCCGCTTGCCAAACACGTGCTGACGCCAGAGCTTGGACATCCAATCGAAGTCCTTTTCCGGGTCCAAACCGAGGGAAGCCACCTCGATCAGCTCACGGCGTTGGTTGCGCAGCGACAGCACCGCTGCGATCAACGGCTCCATTCCAGCATCGTGGCTGGTCGCCCGCAAGTTCATCAGCTCCAGCCCGTTGAACAGTAGCGGCCTGATCGCGCCGTAGGGTTGCAGCATGAAAGGCAGGTAGTTTTTCCCAGCGTAGGCCATATGTTCTTCGCATTCGGCCAGCAAGGTCGACACTTCCGCTTCCAGGCTGTTGTCGATCGCGTCCACGCGCTGGCTATCGCTACCATCGAGCTGATAGGCCTGCAGGATCTCTTTGAGCTGGCCGATGAGGAAGTCGGCCCGTTTGGCGTGTTCGAGCTGATACGCCAGTAGCTTCTGTTGCGCGGTGTTTTCCAATCCACGCACCTGCTTGATGAACAACTCGGCCGCATCGTCCAATGTCTTGGCATGCTGGGCGCGGATGAAGATGGTGGCCAGCGCATAGCGCTTGTCCGCAGCCAATTCGGCCAACTCACTGGCGTCATAGGCCCGCGCCATTGCACGGAATTGCTTGAGCTTGGGGACCGGTACATCGATGGGAGGCAGCTGCTCAGCCAACTGCTGCAGCATGCGGGTGTGCTGCAGATAGAACCGGACCTCCTTGTTGGTCGGGCGGCCAGGCTCGCGCTTGAGCGAGTGCCAGCCGGTGAACCTGGACCCTTCCGGTGCGCGCAGCAGTTCATCAATGAGCGTGCGCGTGGCAGGCGTCAGTGCATGGCTGATGCTGCGGTAGTACCCCAAATTGACCCGCTCGCGGGCACCGATGGCGGCCAGCTCCAGGGTGCGGAAGCCAGGCAGTTCGTAGCGATGGTGCACCAGCTCTTCAAGCAGGACGTTCACGATGTCTGGGATGGTGTGCTTGGTCTGGGCTGCGGCGGTGGCCACCGTATCCAGCCAAGCCAGCCCCGACTTGTCCAAGGGACGTACCCCAATGAACTGCCGAAGTTGTGGCATATGCCGGCGCTTGCTGCCGGAGACGTCATAGCGTTCGAGCTGGTCGGAGGCCAGCACGCGGCCGAGACGTGCGGCCTTGGCGATGTGCTGCCGGATCCGCTCAGGCACCTCCGCCAACAGCGTGAAGTAGCCTAAGCGTTGGAAGAGCTTGAGATGGATCAGTACCGCCAGCTGCGGACCCGGCTGGGCAGTCAGCTGCTTGGCAAAGGCGATTTCAGCTGCGGTAGGGGTATAGACCTCCTCCAGTTCCTTGGCGGTGGGATCAGGCTTCAGTCGCGGGTAGGCGGTCTCGTGAAGGGTAGCCATTGGATCCGGAGGTTGTGAGGGGAATCAGTCCCAGTGCCGGCCGTCGTCTGTACTGAGTGACGCTTCCAGGAAACACTGGTGCGTATCGGCCATGCGGTGCATGTCATCGAGCAACGTGGCCAGGATTTCATCCAGATCCCGGTCGGGATCGGTGGGAACAGTCAACCGGTACTCGCTGCTGGCGGTGTTCAGGCGCATAGCCTTGAACGGGGCCAAGCAGATCTCTTCGATCCGACCCCGGGCTCTGGCCGCGCCGCGGCCGGCGCGGGCAAACGGGGTCAGCACCAGGCGTAGGCGCAGCTGCAGGGCAGATTTGCCCTCGGGCGCCGGCAGCACCATCGTCGGAGCTGGCGCGGTTGGGCTGGGCAGGCTCGCTTCAATGCGATCCCGGGCGAACGGGTCACGCCCGTCCAGGTAACGCATGGCCGAGTGCACATCGCGCCAGCCCACGTACTCCATCAGCGCCTTCATATCCCAGCCTTGGTCGTTGGCCCAGCTGGCAAACCCGCGGCGCAGCGAGTGGCTGCTGTGGAGCCCAGCATCGGCAAACCCGGCACTGGCCAGCAACTCGCGCAGCAAGCGCACCAAACTGTTGGGATGGAGGCCTTCGGCGCTTATCTGGCCCCACTGGTTGACCGCTCGAAACACCGGCCCTTCTTGGACGCCAGCCGCCTGCAGCCACGTCTGGGTCGCCTCCACCGGACACAGCCGCGACAACGCTGGCACTTTGTAGGTGACGCCGGCGGCCTGCCTATCGCCCTTGCTGCGCGGCAGGAAGCAGGTCATCCCCTGTCCCGGCACCAGCGTGAGATGGGCCACTTCCAGCCGCAGCAGTTCATCGCCGCGAAAGCCACGCCAGAATCCGAGCAGCACCAGCGCTCGGTCCCGTTGGTGGCGAAGCGCTGCCGCTCCATCGCCCCGGGCATGCGCCGCAGCGATCGCTGCAGCCAACCAGTCATCGAGCTCGACCAGCCGCCGAATCTGGAGCGGCGCGGCTTGCTTGACCTGGCCCGGGTGCAGGGTCTGGATGCCTTTGAGCACCTTGCGCACCAGCGGCGACCGGGTCGGGTCGACAAAGCCGTGGTCGCGGTGCCAAGAGGCAATGGCGGCCAGCCGGTGGCGAAGGGTGCTGGTGGCCAGGGTCTGCGCATACGCGGCCAGGTAGCGGGCCACGCTGTCCGGTGTCGCTGGGAGGTGTCCTTGCCACTCGACTTCAAAGTGCCGCAGCGCCGACGCATAGCTGCGCACCGTGTTCTGGCGCGTGGCCGCATCGAGGTAGCGGTCCAGTTCGGTCACTGGCGCGTGGCCTCCACCGAGGCCGGCTGCCGCAGCGTTGACAGGATGGTGCATTCAGCCCGCTGCCCGCCGTGGCAACTGGCAATCACCCGTTCCAGCTCGCTGGCCATGCGCTGCAGGTCGGCCATGCGCGCCCGCACGTCGGTCAGATGGCTGCGGGCCAGCCGATCCACGTCCCCGCACGAAAGCTCTTCATCGCCCGCCAACTGCAGCAGGCTGCGGACCTCCTCCAGGCTGAAGCCCAGGTCCCGGCCGCGCGCAATGAAGCGCAGTCGCTCGATGTCGGCCGGGCCATAGACCCGGTAGCCATTGCCCGAGCGCCCCGGGCGCGGCAGCAGGCCGATCCGCTCGTAATAGCGGATGGTCTCCAGATGGCACCCACTGGCGTCGGCAGCCTCACTGATTTTCATTCGTAGTGCGCTTGACTCCGTAGTAGCTACGGACTTTACCCTCACCGGCTGTGCCATGCCAGCGGTCCGCCTGGGCCTGGCTTCCCTGCGACTGGAGATGTTCCGATGAGTGATTGCGGCTGCCACCACGAGGCCAAGAACGCGCAGGAGCGGCGCGTGCTCTGGATCGCCCTTGCCCTGAATGCGGCGATGGCCGTGATCGGCGGCATCGCCGGCTGGGTTGCCCATTCCACAGGCCTATTGGCCGACGCGCTGGACATGCTGTCTGACGCCACCGCCTACGCCATTGGCCTGGTCGCCATCGGGCGCACGGCCCGCTTCAAGGCGAACGCAGCCTGGGTCAGCGGCGGTGTGCTGCTGGCGCTGGGCGTTGGCGTGTTGGTTGAGGTCGGCCGTCGCGTGATGTACGGCGCCGAGCCGGTCAGCGGCTGGATGATTGGCACCGCCCTGCTGTCGTTGGCGGTCAATATGACCGTGCTGCGCATGCTGGCGCCGCTAAAGACCGGCGAAGTGCATCTGCGAGCGACGTGGCTGTTCACGCGGGCCGATGTGGTCGCCAATGTTGGGGTGATCCTGGCCGGTCTGTTGGTGTGGTGGCTGGCCAGCCCGTACCCGGATTTCGTGATCGGCGCCCTGATCGGCCTGTATGTGATCAAGGAAGCCTTCGAGATTTTAGGTGATGCCCGCCGGGCAGGTGCCGACGCGCGCAAGACGGCTGCATGACCAGGCTTGGCCGACTGAGCTCGGACTCTGGCGGCTGCGCTTGAACCCGGCACTGTCACGTGGCGCAGCTGGCCCCCGACCTAATCCGTCGCAGCTCAATCTGCGTGACCGTGCGGAAGCTCAGGCAAAACGTTAACTTTCTGTTCTTCGGATGCCGGATTCCGTCAATTTCCCGCGCCAGCTTTTGCCTGGCCACCTGACTCGCAGAGGCCACTCGAGCCCGCGAGATTGATGAATAAGCGTCAGCTTGCTGATGAGCGGGACCCAAGGTATCTTTCCGGCCTCAAATGTATCAGTCCTAGCCACACGTGCCTTCCATTGTCATCCATGCCAAGCGCTACGCTCTGGCACTGCTGCTCGCAGTGATGATCATCGTGCCTGTCGTTGATGCTTCGGTCTGCTTCTCTGAGGAGCAGTCACACCAGGAAGTGGCAGGGCCAGGCGATGGCCACCCCGATAAGGCGCATGCCGCTTGTGGTCACGGTCACTGCCACCACAGCAGCACTTTTGTGGCGTCCAACGGTTTCACCAGTGCCGAAGCCGCAAGAAATGAAGGCGGGCACACGTTCTACGAACAGCCCATGACGTCCCACATCCCGGACACGCTGATTAGACCTCCCAGGCTTTGATCGCATAACAGGCGCAACGCGCCTGTCAGTCCTTCTGCGATCACCTTTGTGTAGGTCTTTCCATGAACACATCTTGTTGCTGGGCGCTCCGTGCGCTCGGCCGACGCGTAGCTGCACGTGCAGTCGCCGGCCAGTACTGCGCCGCCTTGAAGAAGGCGACCTGAATGCCCTTCTCAACATCTACCAATCTCCGAACTGCACGCGATCGAGCGGCACTACTGATGGCAACCTCCGTGCTTGCCATCGGCGCATCTCTTGGTGTGCGCGATTTGGGGCCTGTCGACGAACCGAGATTTGCCTTGGTTGCCACCCAAATGGTGGAAACCGGAAGCTCGCTGTTCCCGCGTCGGGGAGCGGAGCTGCACCCAGACAAGCGTCTCTTCATGTGGATCTCGGCTGCACTGCTGTCACTGACCCAAAACCTGCGGACCGCGGTCCTGGCCCCTTCGCTGGTGTCAGGCGTTGCATATGTGTGGATGAATTTCCATCTAGGAACGCGCAATGGCGGCCGTGTGCGCTATGAGCGCGCGCGGTGGTCAATAAAAAGGAATCACCAATGCATTACGTGAAAACAGAATTCAACCGAGGCAGTTCGCGCGGGGGCTTAGGCTCAGATCCACTGGGCCGTCTTGGCAAGCCCATCTGCGGCCCGCAGCTGGGCGTCAACACGTTGATTATCATCGTGGCGATGTACTTCACGTTCTTTCTCAACAGCGCGTTCTTCGCAGAAGTAATTGCGAAGAGTGGTGCGGACGGAGCAGCTCGTGCGCTACTTGTTATCTCTACGGGAGCGATCCTCACTGCCTTGAATGTGCTCATTCTCGGATTGCTATGCGTTCGATGGACGGTGAAGCCGGTTCTTGCATTGCTTCTCGTCGTGTCCGCTACTGCCGCCTACTATTCAGACAATTACAGCGTCTACTTCGACGCCAGCATGGTACGAAATGTGCTGAAGACCGACGGCGCTGAAGCCGGAGAGTTGCTGACCTGGGGCTTCTTTCTTGCGGTACTAATTAAAGGCGTCGTGCCAGCTATCGCGGTATGCATGGTAAGGCTCCAACGTTCTTCCAATGTGACGCGGGCGATACTTGCAAGAGTGCTTCTACTTGGCATGGCGGTTGTTGTCATCGTTGGCGCGGCAATTGCGTCATTCGACGACCTCTCATCACTCATACGCAATCACAAGCAAGTCAGATACCTTGCAAACCCTGGAAACTACATCGCTTCCATTGCGAAAGTTGTGCGAGAGGACACCCGTGCGGAGCGCGGTCCGATCCAAGTGGTTGGCCCCGATGCCATGATGACGCCTCATCCGCCAGGCGCGAAGCCCCACTTCTTGGTCATCGTTGTAGGTGAGACGGTTCGTGCGCAGAACTGGGGTTTGAATGGATATGGCAGACAGACAACGCCTCAGTTGGCAGCGTTGGACGTCGTCAATTTCTCAGACGTGACCGCCTGCGGGTCAAACACCGAAGTGTCGGTGCCCTGTATGTTCTCTGCGTACGGGCGGCGAGACTACGACCGAGACAAGATCAAAGGTTCGGAGTCGCTTCTGCATGTTCTGGAGCGTGCCGGGGTCAGGACCCTGTGGCGTGACAACCAGACTGGATGCAAGGGCGTCTGCTCTGATCTGGCATTTGAATCCTATCGCGTGCCCGCCAAGGATGTTCTGTGCGACGACCAAGCATGCCGTGACGAGATTATGCTGCAAGGTCTGCATGACTCGATCGAGGACAACCCTGGTGATGTCGTCGTCGTTCTACATCAGTTGGGGAACCACGGACCCAGCTACTTCAAGCGATACCCGGAAGATCTGACGAAATTTACTCCCGACTGCCGAAACGCAGACTTGGGCAAGTGCACACGCGGTGAAATCGTCAATGCGTATGACAACGCGGTCCTTGCGACAGATGACTTCCTTGCAAAGACAATTCGCATGCTTGAACAGGACAAGAGTCACGATACCGGGCTGATCTATGTCTCCGACCACGGCGAGTCATTAGGGGAGGCGAACGTCTATCTTCACGGGCTCCCCTACGCTATCGCCCCTGATACTCAGATCAAGGTGCCGATGGTGATGTGGATGTCTGATGGTATGAAGAGCAGCAACAACCTGGACCTTCAATGTGTCCGGGACCGATCAAAGCAGCCGGCCAGCCACGACAACCTCTTCCATTCTGTGCTCGGCCTGATGCAGGTTAGGACGACGGTGCTAGACGAGAGCCTAAATCTGTTCTCCGGCTGTACCAGCAACGCCGGTCACAGCCTATAGCCGACCACGGCGAGTATCGCTGTTGGAAGACCCCGTGAGCGTCTCTTGGGCCCAAAAGTGGAGTTCCCAGGATTTAGTGGACACCTGACCGAGGGTGGCGATGCGCTGCCTCGAACTCGTCAGGACTGACCCCGCCTAGATGACTGTGGCGGCGTTTTGGATTGTAAAACCCATCGATGTAGTCGGATATGTCCGAGGTCGCCACGTCACGATTCGCATAGATGCGCTTCTTGATCCGTTCCTTTTTCAAACTGCTGAAGAAGGACTCAGCGACCGCGTTGTCCCAGCAGTTGGCACGTCTGCTCATGCTTGGCTCAAGGTGGTTGTCTTTGCAGAAACGTCGCCATGCATCACTTCCGTACTGCGAGCCTTGATCCGAGTGGATAAGGGTTTTGCGAGGACGCCGGCTGCGCACGGCTTTCATCACGGCATCCAGAACAAGTTCTCGATGAATCGTTGATCTGACAGCCCAACCAACAACCCTGCGTGAGAAAAGATCCAAAACAACCGCCAGGTATAGCCAACCCTGCCACGTGCGGATGTAGGTGATATCCGTCACCCATGCCTCGTTCGGGCGCGATACGCTGAACTGACGCTGGAGCAAATTTGGGATCAAGACATGAGGTTTTGGAGCGGGGATGTGCCGTATGCGATAGCCATGCAGCGCGTGCAATCCGTTCACCCGCATCAAGCGAGCAACCCGATGTTTGCTGCATGCCTCCCCGTGCTCCCTCAGGTCGAGAAACACCCTGGGGGCGCCATAAATTCCGTGGCTGGCGGTAAACGACGCACGTATCAAGCGAAGCAACCGCGCATCTTCTTGCGCTCGATCGGAAATCGGATGTTCACGCCATGCGTAGTAGCCGGCTCGAGCAACCCCAAGCAGACGACACATCATCTGGATACTGAACTCGTCCCGATGCGCATCGATGAATTTGTAGGCTTGCCGGGTCTTGCTGGTGATCTTGCCTGCAGACATGACTGTCTCCCAATGCCGCCCCCAACAGAGGCTAGCTCTGTCTAGGAAATCCTGGGAACTCCAAAGAAGGAAACATCGAAGTGGCAGATATGTACGGTCATCGTCCGCGGAGCATTGCGCGCGTCTTTGAGGCGCTTCGCTGGTCTCTTCAGGGACTGAGATCAGCTTGGCTGCATGAATCGTCGTTTCGGTTGGAAGTTGTTATGGCCGTGGTGGCATTACCTACAGCTATCTTTTTGGGCAACTCAGGGGTAGAGCGAGTGCTTCTCATGGGGAGCGTACTGTTCGTTTTGGCATTCGAGCTGCTGAACTCCGCTATCGAGGCAGTGATCGAACGATATGGTCCAGAAATCCATGAGCTGGCTGGTCGTGCCAAGGACATGGGGTCGGCTGCGGTGTTCGTGGCTCTTTGCAATGTCGCCCTCACATGGGCCGTTATCCTTGTGGGTTGATCCCCCGGGTCCCGACCTGAACGGGGCTCGGGTGCGTTCAAGCACAGCCACCGTAGTGTTTTTATGTAATTGTATCCGTCCAAAAGAGGTTGCTAGCCTTTCCCAATGCGTCGCTCTCTGCCTGCTATTCGTATATACCTGATGCTGCTGCTTTTGGCGGTGTTCGTGGTCGTGCCTGTGGCCGAGGCATTGGCGTGCGCGCAAGAAGCGACGGTCAGCGTGGGCGATGTGCACGCCTTGCAAAGTGATTCAGACTCCGAGTCGAGCAAGAGCAAGGATTCGTCCAGTGCCGATGCCTGTGGCCATGGGCATTGCCACCATTCAACGGCAAGCCTCCCAGCTGCCGGTCACGACGATCTGTTCGCCGATGGCCGGATTTCGCTGCACAGTACCGAGCACGGGGACGTCTACGCCCTCCGACTCGACGGACCCATGCGCCCCCCCCGTATCTGATCTGGCTCTGCCCCGCATTTGCGGGTAGTTCGCTCAGATAATTTACGGGAGTTTTTATGTCGATTTTGACGGGTCGGTCGCGTTCAGCGACCGGGTTGGCTGTCGCTGTTCTGCTGGCGTTGGTGCCAACCGGGCATGTAGCTGCTCAAACTGCACCATCTTACGAATCGTTGCTTTCTCGCTTGAACCAGATGCCTGCGACGGTCCAAGGCGTCGCGCTGGCTGAGGCAGCCGAGGCGCGGGTACAACAGGCTCGGGCACTGCCCAATCCGACGGTCTCCATCGAAGCGGAGAACGCCTACGGCACTGGTCCCTACAAAGGTTTCTCAAACGCTGACAGCATTGTCACCCTCTCCCAGCCGCTGGAGATTTGGGGTCAACGAGGGGCCCGAGTGCGCGCCGCGCGTGCGGAGGCTGGGGCTGCAGGCTTGCGGGGTGATCTGATGCGCAGTGACGCAGCGGGTCGCCTGGCTGCGACATACGCCGAAGCAGAGGCTGCGCTGCGCCGATATGAGTTGGCCAGCGAGGCATTGGCCTTGATTGAACAGGACGCCAAGGCGGTAGCTGCGATGGTCAGCGAGGGACGTGAGCCCAACCTGCGCGGTGTGCAGGCACGGAGCGAGGTCGCCAATGCAAAGGCCAGCCTAGATGAGGCCGAGGCCTACCGGGATGCGGCGCTTGCTCGCCTAGCCGGGGTGTCCTTAGTGGACAGCCCGCTGACCGACATCGGCGAAAGCCTGCTTGACCGAGTGCCCTCTCACCCAATTGACAACGAGGCCGCCCCGCTTGCCGTTCGCATCGCCCAAGCCGAAGCGGACGCCTCCGGCCGCCTTATCGATGTTGAGCGCAAGCGTGCGTTGCCACAACTGAGTGCATCCGTGGCTCAGACGCGCTTCCGCCAAGCGGGCGACCAAGCTTACAACGTTGGCATCAGCCTTTCGATCCCCCTATTCGATCGTAACCGCGGTGCGATCCAGGCGGCCTATGCGGAACAACGTGCTGCCGAAGCGGTTCTGGAGGCTCAGAGGCGTGACAGTGAGGCGGCCCGTTTGGGAGCGGTAGCGAGTCTCAAGGCATCCAACAGCCGCGCACGAGCAGCGGATGAAAGCGTACAGGCCGCAGATGAAGCCTATCGGCTGGCCCGCATCGGATTCGAGGCAGGTCGTATATCGCAATTGGAGCTGCGCAGCACGCGATCAACCCTGATCGCTGCGCGTGGCAGTGCTGTGGATGCCCGTCTTAGCCGGGTGGCAGCAGAAATCGACCTCGCCCGCCTTGAAGGGCGCGCACCGTTTGTGGAGGCAAAATGAACAAGTACGGAAACAAGACGCTCATCGGAGCGACGCTGCTGGCTACCTTGATGATGACCGGCGCGCTGACCTCATGCAGTGGCGGGGCGCAGGAGGATGCCAAATCCACCGGTACGGAGGCAGAAAAGCCGGCTGGAAAGGATGATGGTCACGACGTTCACGCAGCTGACGCAAAGCCGGGCTCCGCCGAGGCGCACAGTGAAGGTGATGGTGATGGCGAACATGGCGAAGAGGAGTCCGAGGAAGGTGTAGTCAAGCTGACGCCTGACCAGATCAAGGCATCTGGCATCGGCGTGGTGGCTGTCGGCCGCGGCGGTGGCGCATCGACCCGCCTTGCAGGTCGCGTCGAGCCGGCCATCGGGGGGCGTGCTGCCATCGCCTCAACGGTCACCGGCCGCGTTGAGCGCGTGCTTGTTGCGCCGGGTACAGCCGTCAAGAGCAACCAGCCCCTGGTGATCATTGTCAGTGGAGAAGCTGCGACCTTCAAAGCCGCCGCCACTGCCGCTGCGGCGGAGGCCGAAGCCATTCGCCTGGCCTACGGCCGCGACAAGTCTCTTGTCGAGCAGGGCGTAGTGGCTCGCCAGGAGCTGGAGGCCTCGCGCGCGCGCTCTTTGGCGGCTGATGCTGCCGCTAGTGCTGCACGTGCACAGGTAGCGGCCAGTGGATCTCCGGACAGTTCCGGCCGGGTGACAATCTCCAGTCCTGTCGCTGGCGTGGTTGGCAACGTCCAAGTGACGCCCGGTGGTGTCGTCTCAGCTGGAACGCTTGTTGCGGAGGTTTCCAATCCGGACATGAATGAACTCGTATTCACTGCACCGCCAGCACTGGCCACTCTCGCGGTGCCCGGAATGAAGCTGGAAGTGACTGGCCCGGGCGGAAGCTTCGAAGCTGAGGTGATTGCCGCCGCTGCGAATGTGATGCAGCAGGGAGGCACCGCGACCATTCGCGCCAAACCAATTTCGGAGAAGTTGCCACCGGCCGGCTCCCCCGTTTCGGCCGTCATCATCGCCGATGGTGCCGCTGAAGGTATGAGTGTGCCGGCGGATGCGGTCCAAAGCGTTGATGGCAGAAGTGTTGTCTTCGTTGCCGTCCAGGGTGGTTTCCAGGCTACGCCGGTACTCGCTGGTCGTCGTGCAGGTAATCGAATCGAAATCCTTAACGGCCTGACAGGTAGTGAGCGCCTCGTAGGTGCCAATGCCTTCCTGCTCAAAGCCGAACTGGCCAAGGGCGAAGCCGAGCACGGCCACTAAGGGAACTCATACACCATGTTCAAGATCATCATTGAAGCAGCGGTCAAGTTCCGTTGGCTCGTGGTGTTTCTGGCTGCTTCGATTGCCTGCTTTGGCTTGTTCCAACTGAGCAAGCTGCCAGTCGATGCTGTACCAGATATCACCAACCGCCAGGTTCAGATCAATACCATCGCACCTGCCCTTACTCCGGAGCAGATTGAACGCCAGGTCACCTATCCTCTGGAGACGGCCTTGGCCGGCATCCCAGGTCTGAACACCACTCGCTCCCTATCACGCAATGGCTTCTCTCAGGTCACCGCGATCTTCACTGATCAGACCGACATCTATTTCGCCCGCCAGCAGGTGGCAGAGCGGATGCGGGAGGCTGCCGGAGATCTGCCCGAGGGCGTGTCCCCCATGCTCTCTCCGGTTACAACCGGGCTGGGCGAGGTTCTCATGTGGACGGTGGACTTCAAGCCATTCGACCCCAAGAAGCTGGCCAAGCCCGGCCAGGCTGGCTGGCAAGAGGGTGAGGTCTACCTGACACCAGAGGGCGATCGTCTTGGAACCGCCCAGGAGCGCGCAACGTACCTGCGTACTGTCCAGGACTGGATCATCGCACCACAGATGCGCTCCAGCCCCGGCCTGGCCGGTGTTGATACGGTGGGTGGGTACGTCAAGGAATACGGCATCTACCCCGACAGCGCTCGACTGGCGGCATACAACTTGGGTCTGGCCGATCTGGTCCAAGCACTAGAACGCTCCAACGTCCAGGCTGGCGCGGGTTTCGTCCAGCGTGCGGGCGAAGGCCTGGTCGTTAGGGCAGACGGCCTTGCCCTGACGACCGACGACTTGGCTCAGTCGCCGGTGGCCACCAAGGACGGTGTGGTCATCCGGGTGGCTGATGTTGCCGAGGTCGGTATGGGGCGCGCCCCACGGCTTGGTGCAGCTAGCCGAAATGGTCATGAGGCAGTACTGGGCACGGCACTGATGATCGCCGGCGGCAACAGCCGCACCGTCGCTCAAGCTGCAGCTGAGCGCCTGGCACAGGTCAATGAATCTCTGCCCGCCGATATCTTCGCAGAGCCAGTGCTGGACCGTAGTGTGCTGGTTAACTCCACTGTCAAGACTGTCGCCAAGAACCTGACCGAAGGTGCCCTGCTGGTCGTAGTTGTGCTGTTCCTGCTCCTGGGCAACCTGCGTGCGGCAGCCATCACCGCATTGGTCATTCCGCTATCGTTCCTGTTCGCTGTTATCGGCATGAACAAGTTCGGTATCAGCGGCAACCTGATGAGCTTGGGTGCGCTGGACTTCGGCATCCTTGTAGATGGCGCGGTAATTGTGATCGAGTCCACCCTGCTGATGCTTGGCAAGCGGCGTGCCGAACTTGGCCGACCCCTCAATGCCATGGAGCGACTGCGTGTGGCCGCCGACTCGGCGAGGAAGATGGCGCGTCCTGCAGCCTTCGGTCAGGTGATCATCCTGTTGGTGTTCGCACCGATCCTTACCTTGGAAGGTGTGGAAGGCAAGACGTTCCACCCGATGGCCGCCACCTTCATGCTCGCCCTCGTTGGCGCATTCATCTTCTCCTTTACCTTCGTACCGGCGATGGCTGCCCTGCTGGTCAGGGAGCCCAAGCTCCACGCGAAGAAGGAAGGACACGAGGGCGACCAGGACGAAGAACATGAGACTGCCATCATCCGCGTCCTGCGCGGCCGCATCGAACCGGTGATCCAAGCGGCGATTCGTAGGCCCAAGGCAGTGTTCGCTGGCGCCCTCGTGATGCTCGCAATGGGCGTGGTCGGCTTTACGATGCTGGGTCGAGAATTCATGCCAACGCTTGATGAGGGAAACCTCGCTATGCAGGCGTTGCGTGTGCCATCTACGTCGCTTGAGCAATCGTTGGCTATGCAGTTGGCGCTGGAGAAGGCCATTGCTGCTGAACCAGAGGTTGTGACGGTCTTCTCGAGGACCGGTACTGCCGAAGCAGCTATCGACCCCATGCCGACCAACATCTCCGACAGTGTGATCGTACTTAAGCCGAGAAAGGAGTGGCCAGACTCTTCCCTGAGCAAGGAGGATCTGATTGCAAGGTTTGAGACGATCGCCGCCTCGCAGATAGGCAACAGCTTTGAATTCAGCCAGCCCATCGAGCTGCGCTTCAATGAGCTGATCTCAGGTGTACGTACGGACCTAGCCGTCATGATTTACGGCGATAACTTCGAGCAACTGCAAGCTGTTGCTGACCAGGTCGCGCTGAAGCTGAGAAATACTCAGGGCGCAGCGGATGTCCGTGTTGAACAGATTTCCGGCCTGCCCACGCTCAATGTGGCAATCGATCATCTTGCAGCTGCGCAGTATGGCCTCACGGCGGCGGACGTGAGCGACGCACTTTCAACCGGCATTGGCGGCGCTGCGGCAGGCAAGATCTTCGAGGGCGACCGCCGGTTCGATGTTGTGGTGCGCCTCGGCGACGATGCACGCAATGACCCCGATCAGCTCGCATCGCTGCCGATTGCAACCCCAACTGGGGGCATCGTGCCGCTCTCCTCTGTCGCACGCATTGAGATCAGCGAGGGGCCGAACCAGATCAGTCGAAACAACGGGAGCCGTCGTGTCGTGGTGCAGGCTAATGTTCGCGGTCGTGACTTGGGCGGGTTTGTCGGAGAGGCCCAAGCTGCGGTGAAGGACGTGAAGCTTCCACCAGGCGCCCACATGACGTGGGGCGGTCAGTTCGAGAACTTGCAGCGGGCGGAAAGGCGACTCATGACAGTTGTGCCGATTGTCTTCCTGCTGATCGGAAGTCTTCTGTTCATGGCATTGGGCAGTGCGAAGGAGGCGAGTCTGGTGTTCACCTGCGTCCCGCTTGCCCTGGTTGGCGGAATTCTCGCATTGCTGGTGCGTGGTATGCCGTTCTCGGTATCTGCCGCTGTCGGATTCATCGCGGTATCGGGTGTTGCGACGCTGAACGGATTGGTGCTCATGCAAGCCATCAGAGAGAGGCTTGATGCTGGTGACAGTCCATTGATCGCTGCAATGAACGGTGCCGGCAGCCGAATTCGAGCTGTGGTGACCACCGCGCTGGTGGCGATCGTCGGCTTCATTCCGATGGCTATTGCGAGTGGATCTGGTGCTGAGGTGCAGAAGCCTCTCGCCACGGTGGTCATTGGCGGCCTGTTGACCGCAACAGTGCTGACACTTCTTGTGCTGCCGACATTTGCGGGGCGCCTGGCCAAGCCAGATCCCAAAGGGCAACCGGGAAATGTTCCCTGATTGATGGAGTGTTTGTGTCCGGCAGCGTATCTGCCTGCCGGACTTCCCGATCCATTCTTATGACGTTGGAGGGAACACATGAACCTGACCACAGAAGTCGAATTGCCGGTCGTACTCCCAGGCGTTTCTCACGACGATAACTGCGTCCAAAGGCTGGTGGACGGGCTTCAGGAAATGGACGGAATATCACGCGTGCACGTGCGCGGTGGTAGCGATGGGG
The DNA here is from genome assembly GCF_032066555.1 of Stenotrophomonas sp. Lineage (GTDB taxonomy): Bacteria > Pseudomonadota > Gammaproteobacteria > Xanthomonadales > Xanthomonadaceae > Stenotrophomonas. The sequence goes on along the minus strand of NZ_DAMBKV010000005.1, from coordinate 75,399 downwards.
CTTGCGGAACACTTTGCATTCATTACGCGCCCGAGCTCATCTCGCTTCAACGAGTGCGAGAGGTGGCGTCGTCCATGGGTGTCAAGCTGGGTGAGCGGTATGGTCACCTCTCCTTGGAACTGGGTTCAGCAGTTCACGCCCGGAAAGCACGAACAATTGCAGGGCAACTACACGCTTTGCCGGGGGTCATTGAAGCCACCACCAGCCCGACTGGCGGCGTGAGCCTCGAATACGATCAAACCAAGACAAGCGAGACGGAGCTGAGAGCAGAGCTCCACGCGCTGGGTGTAGGGCAAGGCGCATCCGGTCCGAAGGAAGACTTGAAAGATCAGCACGAAGGTCACGAACACAAGGACGGACAAGACCATGGTCATTCCCACGGGGGCGTATTGGGTGGCAATAGCGAGCTGATCTTCTCACTTGCCTGTGGCCTGCTCCTGATCCTGGGATTTGCGATTGAAAAGCTCGGCTTGCTCCAAACGCCATGGATTCCTACCGCATTTTACGTAGCTGCCTACCTCTTTGGCGGCTGGTTCACGCTTGGCGAAGCGATTGAGAACGTCAAGCTGAAGCGTTTTGAAATCGATACTCTGATGCTGGTTGCAGCGGTAGGTGCGGCAGCGCTGGGCGCATGGGCCGAAGGCGCCTTGCTTCTGTTCCTCTTCAGTCTAGGTCATGCCCTTGAACACTACGCGATGGGCCGGGCTAAGCGCGCGATTGAAGCTCTTGCAAAGCTTGCCCCAGAAACCGCCAGGGTGCTGAGGGATGGGCAGGTCGTGGAAGTCAAGGTTGAATCGTTGATACCTGGAGATGTGGTGGTTGTTCGTCCCAATGATCGGATGCCGGCAGACGGATTCGTCGTCAAAGGCACTAGCAGCGTTGACCAAGCCCCTGTCACCGGGGAAAGCATTCCGGTAGATAAGTTGCAAGTCACTGACCCTGCTCAGGCACGGGGTCGGCCTGATTCGGTGGGAATGGAGTCCCGCGTCTTCGCCGGCACTATCAATGGCTCCGGCGTCCTAGAGGTCGAAGTCACGCGTCGATCAGGCGAATCGGCACTGGCCCGCGTAGTCAAGATGGTGAGCGAAGCCGAAACCAGGAAATCGCCAACGCAGCGCTTCACAGACAAGTTTGAGAGGGTATTCGTTCCCGCTGTTCTGATCTTGGCCGTGCTGTTACTTTTCTCATGGATCGTGATCGATGAGCCATTCCGCGACAGCTTCTATCGAGCGATGGCGGTACTTGTAGCGGCAAGCCCTTGCGCACTGGCAATCGCGACTCCAAGCGCGGTTCTAGCGGGAATTGCGCGAGCTGCGCGAGGTGGCGTACTCATCAAGGGTGGCGCACCATTGGAGGAGCTGGGCATGGTCCGCGCCATCGCGTTCGACAAGACTGGAACGCTCACTGAAGGCAAGCCGCGAATTACCGACATCAAAGTGATGCAGGGAACGACAGAGCAGGAACTGCTTCACGTTGCCGTCGCCGTCGAGGCTTTAAGTGACCACCCTTTGGCCGCAGCTATCGTTCGAGATGGTAATACTCGCCTGGGCGATGGACCGGTCATGGTAGCGACAGACCTCGCTAACTTCGCTGGAAGAGGCGTTCAGGCGAAGGTGAACGGCATTGACGTGTGGATAGGAAAGGCAGAAATGTTCGGTAACGACGGCATTGGCGCTCTATCCGCGGGTGCGGAGTCTGCCATTGAGGAGCTCCGTAACGCCGGCAGAACCACGATGGCCGTTCGCCTAGGTGATCGCGACCTAGGTGTCATCGGCCTTATGGATACGCCCCGGCCAGAGGCGCGTGAAGCCCTGGACAAGCTAAGGCGCTTGGGCATCCAACGAATGATCATGATCTCTGGCGACCACCAGACTGTAGCTCAAGCCGTGGCAACGGACGTGGGTCTAAACGAGGCATGGGGAAATCTCATGCCTGACGACAAGGTGAAGGCAATACGTCGGTTGAAGGAGACGGAGCGAGTGGCAATGGTCGGCGACGGTGTGAATGACGCACCCGCAATGGCTAGTGCCAGCGTCGGAATTGCAATGGGTGCCGCCTCTTCGGACGTAGCGCTGGAGACTGCCGACGTCGCGCTTATGTCTGAGGATTTGAGACAGGTTGCATTCTCTGTAGCGCTTAGTCGACGCACGAAACGGGTGATCCGTCAGAACGTGTATGTGAGCCTGGGCGTCGTAGCGTTGTTGGTTCCTGCGACCATCCTAGGTCTTGGCATTGGACCGGCTGTGGCAGTGCATGAAGGTTCAACCTTGTTGGTTGTATTCAATGCGCTGAGGCTCCTTGGCTTCCGTCAGTCGTGACATGCGAATTCTAGTGATTGAGCGCGATCGAGAAGTCGCTTTGAAGATTCTGGCCTACTTCGAGGCCCGAGGGCATCAGCTTGATACCATCGGGGACGGCATCGCCGGCCTTCACTTTGCGGCGTCCAATGGTTACGACGCAGTCATTCTTGATTGGATGCTTCCTCGCATGGAAGGCCCGGAGGTTCTGAGAAGGCTGCGGTTGAATCACGGTGTTTCAGTTCCCGTTGTGATGTTGGCTGCAAAGGTTGCGCTCTCGGACAAAATCATCGCTTTCCGCTCCGGTGCAGATGACTATGTGACCAAGCCTTTTGAGCTCCCGGAGCTCGAAGTTCGCCTAGAGGCGTTGGTTTCCCGTACGGAGGGACGCGTAACAAGGAGGCGACTGCTGATCGGAGAGCTCACGTTGGACCTGAGTACGTTGGAGGCCACACGGGCTGGAAAACGACTGCATCTGTACCCAGCTTGCAGGAAGCTCCTTGAAGCGCTGATGCGGGCAAGTCCTGCCGCTGTGACCAGGCGGCAGCTTGAGCACACTCTCTGGGGTGACGACCTGCCCGACGGGGATCTTCTGCGATCACAGATGTCCAGCCTGCGGCGAAGCATTGATGGTCCGTTTGAGGAAAAGATGATCCAGACGCTGCCGCGGGTTGGGTATCGACTGATACCGCCATCAAGGCCTATGCCCCCCCCCCGGGGAAGGGAGGCCCTATGACGGTGAGGCGTAGACATGGCTGCAGAGCCGTCAGTGCAGACCTTGAGCGCCTGACTATTTGGCCACGTATTCTGATCAGAGTATGACCATGTGGAAGCCAGCCGCACTCCCAATTGGCGCGTTCTTGGCCGCAGCGATTTGGGGCGCAGCGGCCATGGTGCCCTTCGCGCCGGCATCAGAAGAGATGATGTTTTGGATACCGGTGTCGATTGCGCTAACGAGTGCGGCTGCTGCATTGGTAGTTGCGATGATGCAAGACATCATTCTGGTCGCGGTAAAGAGATGGCCACTGTTCGTGAAATTCTATCCAACCCTCTGCTTGGAGCCACTCCCCTTTGCATTCCTTCCAATCGTGCTGTCACTCGCCGGAATTGCGGAGTTCGGTCCAGCGATGCTGAGTGCAGCTCTATTGCTGATCGGCTTCTCGTTTGCGGAGACTCTCTTCGCCGCCGCCCTCCACAGAGCCCGGGCGACGCCGACCGCGGTTGTGATCTCGATGCAGTGCGCTGCTCTGGTGTTTGCAGTTTACATGTACAAGAAAGGCATCCAAGCGAACGTCAGTGACATCAGTTGGCCGTGGTTCGCATCGTCTGTCACTGCCATGAGTCTATTCTCCTTCCTAGTCGGAAGGTATTGGGCCAACCTGCTTCGTGATGCTGAGGTGGGGTTCTCTCCCTTACTGAAGTGGGTTCTGGTCACCTTCATAGCTGAAGGATCTACTAGTGAATGGAGCCGGTGGAGATTGAAGCAACCTATTAAGCAACGCAGACCACCGGGGCTTCGGTCCAAGCCTCGCAGGAAATAGGATCCGATCAACCAATCCAAATCATGGAGGCTAATTCTTGACAACTGCGAGCGCGACAAATATGACGCAAGGGCGGATGGGACCACCCGTCGTCAGTCTCGCTCTGTGAGAGTTGGCGCATCGAGATCACGTTTGTGGAGGTCTTCTACGGGCCGGAAGCAATACCCCGAGGTAGGTCCGTGGTGGCGACTTCTGGTTTCAATGCGCCCAAAGCCCACCGGAGCCTCAAAGATGCGGGCTCAGGGTTGCAGCGGTCGCTGGCGACAGTCGTCATCGGCCGGAGCCTGTCCCCCGCCTACCAACCTTGCTGGCAAGGCCGGTGTTTTTTGATTGCAAGATTCAGACCTATCCCGCCTGACAATCACATTCCCTGGAGTCACCGCCAACATGAATGAAGCCGAGCTGGAACAAGTGCGTACGGCGATGTTTACCGACCCCGGCGTGAAAGCGGTGGATGACCTGCGCCTAGTCCCCGCCAAAGAGCGCGGTCGTGCGATCGCGGCCACCATCACCGTCGCTGCGCCCTCGGTCGACCTGGACCTGGTGCATGCGGTGATCGCCCGCGTGCTGGCCGATCAATTTGACATCGATCAGGTCATGCTGTGCTTCAACGACCCGGGTCCGGTGCCACCACAGCCCACCGCGGCGCCCTTGAAGAAAATGTGATCGCCCGTGGCTCTATGCGTCTGCGTTGGCAGGCGCATAGAGCTGATAACCCGGCAACGCGCACGCGCCGGCATACACAAAGGCCACGCTTTGCCGCGCCCGGGTGAAGGCCACGTAGTACTTTGGTGGCGCGGTGATACGCGCTGCATCTGCCGTGCGCAGGTACTGTGTCAGCGGGCCGTTCGGAAAGATGAGGACCCGGCTGTAGGTGCGGCCCTTGCACTGCCCAAAGTTCACGGCCGGTAGTCCGTCGCACGCTTGCCGCCGGTCATGCCGGAGCACGGTGGGCGCAAACTCCTGCATGTACGCTTCAACATCCGCTGGAGCGACGAGGTAGATGCCATCGTGCCCGGTGACCTCGCCATTGCCTGATTGGGTTCGCGGCATCTGCGGATAGAGCGTGTCCGCCATATCGCACAGGGCCTGGACGCAGCGAAGGCTGATGAGGCGGTGATCCAGCTGGCATAAGCCGTCCGCCTCCCAAATCTGAAACAGCGCTGCCAGATTGGGTCCACGATACTGGCTGTGCCTTTGAGCATAGTTGGTGGCATACGTCGCCTGCCGCGTATCACCCACCAACGTGATGGCAATGCCGCTCTTCAACAGCCGCTCGACCAGATCCAGATCAAAGCCGGCGAGGTCCTGAACTTCGTCGATGTAGAGCTCGTCGTACATGGCCGCCAGGCGTGCCATGACCTGACCTTGGGTCAGCTCATCGCAGCGCACAGCGAAATCGGCCGCCCGGTCCGAATACATCCGGTTGCCTGCCAAGTAGTGGCGCGCCACCTGGGTGCGTGGGGCCCTGTTATTGGTGACACCTTCTACGAACAGGATGGTCTCGATGCGAGGCTCAGGGCAAAGCGCTGCCTGGTACGGGCGGATGCACTGGCACAGCAGGAAGCCATACCAGCTGTGCAAAGTGACATGCACGGGGACCGCACCGGCGTGGACCTCAAACGTGCGCCGGATCTCTTCTAGATTCTCCAGCGTGTAGGTGACAATCGCGATGCGACGCCCAGGCCGCTCCAGGGCCTGCCGGACCAGCAAGGTGGTCTTGCCCGAGCCGGCCGCCGAAAGCAGGACCCGGTTAGGTGATGGCGCGCTGGACATAGTCCGGGAACCTGATCGAGTGCGGGCTGTTGAAGATCGCCAGGGCCGTATCGGTCTTATGGCCCTTCATGTACTTGAGCAGCGCCACCTCATCGGCAAACGTCTTGCCCAGCACGGTATTGAGTTCGGCCAGCGAGTTGGCTTTGATCAGCTGCTCTTCCAGCGACGGGGCGCTCTCATCGGAATCGTAGTAGATGGCGTTGGGATAGTCGGCGTAGCGTTCCTGCACAACCGCGATGTCGCCGTCGTTGTCGGTGATCACCTTGGCCTGAATTCTCAGCCGATCTGCAATCTGCAAGAAGCGCTTGAATGCCAACGACTTGACCGAAATGATGTCTACGCCATGAGCCATCGGCGCCACGCCATGGTGGTCGCTGTAGGCGCGCTGCACGATCAGCTCGTCGGAAGGGCCTTCCACCAGGATCGCCTGCTTGGCCAGGATCAACCGCAGCGTGTCGTGGCCCGGCAGCTTCATGAAATAGTCATGGGTATCGCTCGGCAGCTGGTCCAGCTTCATCTGGCCCTGCGCGCTGAACAGGATCACGTTGTCCACGCCCAGCTTATTCAACACGAAGCTGCTGTGGGTGGCGATGATCACCTGCTGGGCGGTGGAGAGGGCCGCAATCTTGTCGATCAGCTGGGTCATGCTGGAATAGGACAGATGGTTCTCCGGCTCCTCGATCAGCAGCACGTGGGCAGCGCCGGCCGCGTGCATCGCCAGCTTCATCTTCACCGCGCTTTGCTCACCCTTGCCGGCCTGGGTGAACGGGAGCTCATCCAGGTAAGGTGACAAGCTGGTTTCCCATGTTGAGCGCGGCGATGTATCCACCCCCACCGTCAGCGCTCGATGGCTGATGTCCCCGGTGTGCTCGGTCAAGTAGGCATTGATAGCCGCCACATCGGCTTCTTCGGAAAAACTCTGCCGCATGCGACGGAAGCTCAGCGACAGCGAGACGCGCTGCGCAGGCGTCAGTGCCTGATCGATGATGCCGGCGATATAGCGATCGGCACCGGACAAGGTCTTGATGCCGTGAGTGTCGATGATGGTCGAGTCGAACGGAATGCTGCGAGCGGTGACGCCATTGTTGGCGAAGGAATACCAGCGCACCGTGTAGTACTCCACCGGCAGGCTGACCGCACCCTGGTGCTGCTGCAGGTAGGCGTTGAACTCCTCGCGGTAGTCATCGTTGAGCTCGACCAGCAGCCGGATGCCGGCGGTATCCAAGCGCAGGGAGTTGTTGGTGCCGCGCAACGACGCCAGCGCGACATCTGCGCCCAGATAGGCTTCGATGGAGATCCGTGGCGGCGAAGCCGGCGTGCCTGCAGCAAGGGTCGCCAGATATTCCTGCACCGCGGGCTGGTGGAACAGGTAGGGCGTGAGCTCGTAGGCGAGATTGCGCCCATGCAGTTGCCCGGTGACCACCGCGTGGATGGCCTCCAGCAGGGTGGACTTACCGACCTCGTTGTCGCCCACCACCAGGTTCATGTGGGCGTTGAGGGGCAGGTCCAGATGGCGAAACGACTTGAAATTGTCGACGACGATACGTTCGATCGGCATGCACAGTCCTTTGATGGCCTACGAGTTCGGTGGCGGCGCCTGCTTGCACCCCGGCTGGCCTCCTTTCCGCTCTGGGCCATACTACCCAGCGATCGCCAGCCTTGGGCGGTTTCGTACTGTTTTGACGACTTGAAATGGCCGAACCGCCGGTTACGCGGGATAATTCAATATTATCCCGCCTTTAGATACGACCCGTACTCGGCGAGTAGTGTAACTTGATTGGTATGTAATTACGTGGTATGTAATACATTACGAAATAGTCGGAGAGTGCGATGGCACGCGGCGGCTTGTACAAGAGCGACATCCAGAAGGCCCGCGATGCGCTGCGGGCACAGGGCAAACACCCGTCGGTGGACGCGGTGCGGGTGGCGCTGGGCAACACCGGCTCCAAGACAACCATTCACCGCTACCTGAAGGAGCTGGAAGAAGATGAAGGGCAAGGCCTTGGCGCCAAGGTCGCGGTCAGCGACGCGCTACAGGACCTGGTCGGTCGGCTTGCCGGTCGCCTACACGAGGAGGCCGAGGCTGTAATCGCCGAGGCCCGGCAGCGCTTCGAAGCGCACTTGCAGGAGCGTAGCGAGGCGCTGGAACGCACCCAGCAGGAGGCGTCCACGCTGAGCGCGCAGCTTCAGCGCATTGAAACTGCCTTACGCGAAGAAAAGACGACCCACGCCGCAGCCCAGCAGGCCTTGGCCGAACGGGTCACCGAGGTCGCGCAGCTCGGCGAACGGATCGCGGGACTGACCGCGCGGCTGGCGGAGCACGAGGCGCATGCCCAGTCGCTGGAGCAGAAGCACCAGCATGCTCGCGAGGCGTTGGAGCACTACCGCACCTCGGTCAAGGACCAACGCGAACAGGAACAGCGCCGCCACGAGCACCAGGTGCAGGAACTGCAGGTCGCGCTGCGCCAGGCCAACGAGGCGCTGACCGCCAAGAACCACGAACTGGTTCAGCTCAACCGCGACAACGGGCAGTGGCTGGAACGCCACAGCCGCCTAGAGAGGGAACTGGCGCAGGTGCGGCAAGCTGCGGACGACCAGCGGAAGGAGCTGGACGCGCTGCGGCTTACGGCTGCGGAGTACCAGGCCTTGCTGGCACGCTGGACCCAGGACGCCCAAGCGTTGGAGAGCGCACGGGTCAAGCTGGCCAATGCTCACGCCGACTTGGCCAAGGAGCGAGAACGGCGTGAACAAGCCGAGGCCGAAGCGTTGCGTGCCGGTGTGCGCCAGGACACCTTGGAGCAGTTGCTGGCGCAGTTGCGGCCCGATCGCGCCGACAGTTCAGGTACCAACAAAAATCCGGCAACCAAATGATTTCACGGAAGAAAAAAAAAATTCTGGGGGCATTTTTGCACGTATCTCGGCTTAACCCCACATCCGCCATCCTTATGGGGTTTCCATGGGGGGTGCGCGTGACTTTGTCCGTCGACTCAACACCGACCTTCGCTCGACGCCTCCAACAAGCCCGCCTGCACACGGGTTTGTCGCAGAAGGAGTTGGGCATCCGGGCCGGTCTGGATCCTTACGTGGCCAGCCCCCGAGTCAACCAGTACGAACGTGGCAAGCACGAGCCCAAGCTGGAGACTGCTGAGCGGTTGGCCCAAGCGTTGGGGATCCCCGCCGCCTTCCTTTACACCGACGATGATCTGCTGGCCAAGTTACTCCTGCGCTGGGGCTCGCTAAGCAAGCAGCAGAAGCGGGAGTTGGTGAAGCTGATCGAGGCCACACCCGAGAAGTAAACCGAACAAGCGCTAGCCCTATGGGCAACCCTTCGCCTCAACCCGCCCATTGGGCGCTCCTGGAGGGAGCTGCAGTGGCCGTGACTAGTGCGACTGACAAGTGGCGGCATCTCAGGCCTACTTGAGATTTTGTTCACGACCGATACACACGCGCCTTGTCTAAAGTGATTTACAATGTCGCCCGTGTCAGCCTCCTCACTTCTACTGCGACTGCTCCTGATCGTCATGCTCGTGCTTAACGGCGCGTGGTCGGCATTTGCGTCGATCAGTATGAACCCGGCCATGGAAGCGCAGGCCAGCGAAGTGGCTGCCGCGGTGCAAGGCGACGAAGACTGCGTCGCCCATCACAGTGCTGAGAATCATCCCGATGCCACCTCGATTGAAAGGGCTGGCACTGGGCATGGCGACCATGCCGGTCCCGACTGTTGCAAGTCTTCTGCGTGCCGGTGCGCCTGCGTACACGCGTGCGCGAGCGCACTTCCGGCGCGCCTGCATGTTTCGGTGCAACTGGCCTTGGGCCTGGATGTCATGCCGCTGCCCCTAGGGCATGCGGCACCTGCCTTGCCTCATCTGATCCGACCACCGATCGGCTAAGCGTCCCTAAGCGCCGCAATGGCGCCGTTGGTGTGGCTTGCATGCCTATTTATAGGCCAGCCGCCCGCTCTGTACCACCGCCCGCCGGTGGCAACACGACGCTTGGAGCATTTTCATGTCGCATGATGATTTTCGTGGTCCACACGGTGGACCGCCGCTGCTACCTTCGCGGCGGCGATTTGTCCAGGGCTTGGCCTTGGGAGGCGCAGTCGCAGGATTAGGTTTCTGGCCCAAAGCCAGTTGGGCGCTCAAGGGCCCGGGACAACCCAACGTACTATCGGGCACCGAGTTTGACCTAACCATCGGCGAGACGCCGATGAACTTCACCGGCAAGACCCGCACCGCGATCACCGTCAATGGGTCCGTTCCGGCGCCGTTGCTGCGTTGGCGGGAAGGCACCACGGTCAACCTGCGTGTCTCCAATGCATTGCCCGCTAACTCCCTCCATGGCGCGGACACCTCCATCCATTGGCACGGCATCATTTTGCCGGCCAACATGGACGGCGTGCCGGGCCTGAGCTTTGACGGTATCGGACGTGGTGAGACCTACCACTACCGGTTCACCCTGCATCAGGGCGGCACCTACTGGTACCACAGCCACTCGGGGTTCCAGGAACAAGCCGGGCTCTATGGCCCGATCATCATCGACCCATTGGAGCCGGAGCCCTTCAGCTTCGATCGCGACTACGTCGTGATGCTGAGCGATTGGACAGACCTGGACCCGACGGCCCTGTTCGATCGTTTGAAGAAGATGCCGGGCCATGACAATTACTACAAGCGCACGGTCGGCGATTTTGCGCGCGATGTGAAGCGCAACGGCCTGTCGGCCACGTTGGAAGATCGCAAGATGTGGGGCGTGATGCGGATGACGCCCACGGATCTGTCCGACGTCAACGCCAACACCTACACCTACCTGATGAACGGCACGACCTCGCTGGGCAACTGGACCGGTTTGTTCCGCAGTGGCGAGAAGGTGCGCCTGCGTTTCATCAATGGCTCTGCCATGACGTACTTCGATGTGCGTATTCCGGGGCTAAAGATGACCGTGGTGGCAGCAGATGGCTTGTATGTCCATCCGGTTTCCGTCGACGAGTTCCGCATCGCGGTAGCAGAAACCTTCGATGTGATCGTGGAGCCCTCCGGGCAGGACGCATTCACCATCTTTGCCCAAGACTCCGGTCGCACCGGCTACGTCAGCGGCACGCTCGCCGTGCGCGAAGGATTACGCGCGCCCGTTCCGTCTGTGGATCCCCGGCCGCTGCTGACGATGGCAGACATGGGCATGGATCATGGATCGATGGATATGTCTGGCGGCAGCAAGGGCATGGAAGGCGGCTGTGGTGCGGCCATGGGCATGCCTGGCATGACCCCACCTGCCAGCGGTAACGCGACCTCGGCCCATGCAGGCCATGCGATGCCCGCCGCCGGCGATGGTGCCATGGCAGGCATGCAGCACGGGGGCATGCAATCACACCCTGCCAGCGAGACCAACAATCCCCTGTTGGACAACCAGGCCATGAGCGTGAGTTCGCGCTTGGATGATCCGGGTAATGGCCTGCGCGATAACGGCCGTCATGTACTGACGTATTCCATGCTCAAGAGCACCTTTGAAGACCCTGACGGACGCGACCCCGGTCGCGAGATCGAGCTGCATCTGACCGGACATATGGAGAAATTCTCCTGGGGCTTCAACGGTCAGAAGTTCTCCGATGTCAAGCCGCTGCGGCTGAACTACGGCGAGCGTATGCGCATCGTATTGGTTAACGACACGATGATGACCCATCCCATCCATTTGCACGGCATGTGGAGTGACGTGGAGGACGACAACGGCAACTTCATGGTGCGCAAGCACACGGTGGATATGCCGCCGGGTAGCCGACGCACGTATCGCGTGCGTGCCGATGCGTTGGGCAGCTGGGCGTTCCATTGCCACCTGCTTTATCACATGGAAGCCGGAATGATGCGCACGGTGAGGGTCGACGAATGAACATCAATAGACGCGATACCACCCTGACTGCGCTGACGCTGGCTATCTCGCTGGCCCTGGCCAATGCGGCCAGCGCCCAATCCATGCAGCACGGCTCCATGCCGATGGAGCAGGGCGCGCAGACCCAGACTCAGGATCACTCTGCACAACAGGCGCCGACATCAAAACCTGCGCCAGCCCAAAAGCCTGCAACACCGGCCAAGCCGAGCGAAGCGACGATCGATCATGCGACGATGGGCCACGCCGCGCCGCAGGCTAAAGCAGCCGAGCCTGCCATGCAGGGCATGGACCATTCGCAAATGGGGCACGTCTCGCCCGCGAGCACACCTGCGGCGCCCACAGCACAGGCGCAGTCGATGCAGGGCATGGATCACAGTCAGATGGCACAGCCCCCTGCAGCCGACACCTCTAGTACGGCCACGCCTGCGATGCAGGGGATGGACCATTCCAAGATGGGGCACGGCGCGCCTCCGAGCACGCCCGCAACGCCCAAAGCGCAGACACAGTCGATGCAGGGCATGGACCACAGTCAGATGGGACACGGGCCTGCAGTGCCAACGCAGCCGCGCACCCCGATACCCGCGGTGACGGACGCGGATCGCAAGGCGGCCATCGCGCCGGAACACGCGCATCCGGTGCATGACAACTCGATCAAGAGCTACGTGCTGCTCAATCGCCTGGAAGCCTGGGATGCCGATCCGGGCACCGGGCTGGGCTGGGAGGGCCAGGCTTGGATCGGTACGGACCTCAATCGCGTCTGGCTCCGCAGTGAAGGCGAACGCACGGATGGTCAGACCGAGTCGGCTGATCTGGAAGTGCTCTACGGCCGCAGTATCTCCACGTGGTGGGATGTGGTGGCCGGTGTGCGTCATGACTTCAAGCCTGGGGCATCTCAAAACTTCGCCGCTATCGGTGTACAGGGCTTGGCGCCGATGAAGTTCGAAGTGTCCGCCACAGCCTATCTCGGCGAAGGGGGCCAGACTGCCGCCAATGTCGAGGCCGAGTACGAATTGCTGCTAACCAACCGGCTGATCTTGCAGCCGCTGGTGGAAGTCACCGCCTATGGCAAGAACGATCCATTGCGCGGGATAGGTTCGGGTCTGAGTACCGCTGAGGCGGGGCTACGACTTCGTTATGAGTTCACCCGAAAGTTCGCTCCCTACATCGGCGTGGTGTACGAGCGCGCGTTTGGCAATACCGCAGACATGCGACGCGAGCATGGCGAGTCCTTTGAAGACACGCGCTTGGTCATCGGCCTTCGTACCTGGTTCTAAGGGGAACTGACAATGAAATCCAACAAAAGGATGTGGGTATGGCTCGGTGCCGGCGTGGGATTGGTTGCGGTCGCGGCAACTGCCACGGTCTCTCTGGGCGTGTACAACGTGGCCGCCGACGATCCGCATAGTCGCCCGGTGTATGCGCTACTTGAAACGGCGCGCGAGCGTTCCATTGAGGTGCGCGCCGCCAAGCTTCAGGTGCCCACGAACCTGGATGATCCTGAGCGTATCCGCCAGGGTGCGGGCAACTACAACGCCATGTGCGTGACCTGCCATCTTTCGCCAGAGGCGGCGGCCACCGAGATGAGCAAGGGCCTGTACCCCGCGCCACCGAACCTAAGCAAACAGTCGGTCGCTCCAGCTGAGGCGTTCTGGGTGATCAAGCACGGCATCAAGGCCAGCGGCATGCCCGCGTGGGGCGGCAGCATGGACGATGAGTTCATCTGGAACATGTCGGCCTTCCTGCAGAAGCTGCCCACGCTGGACAAGGCCGGTTACCAGGCGTTGGTGGCCAGCAGTGATGGTCATTCGCATGGCGGCGGCGAGACGCAAGGCCACCATGACGACGAAAAGGCCGAGGATCACCCTGCCCTATTCGAGCCGGGCAACAACTCCATGCCGCATGCGCACCCGCCGGGCGTGGACGACGATCACCACGGCCCGACACCCAGCGACACGGAAGTCGGGTTGGTGAGCCACGGCCATCCCGACGGCAAGGTGGAGTCGCACCCTGCACCACACACGCCCGTGGCCGATGACGGCCATGCGCACACCCATTGATCTCCTTGGAGCCCACGCAATGAACGCAACAGCAATCTCGTTCACCCTCGCACTGGCACTGGCCGTCGTGTCCCCCGCAATGGCGCAGGCGACACAGCCGCACGCACATCACCCCGCTGCCGCGGCATCTGCGGACGTCGACGTCCCAGTCACTGCAGAGGCCGCGGTCGCCGTAGCGGAGCGTTTCAACAGGGCCCTGTCTAGCGGCGATCTGGCCACGGTCGAAGCCCTGCTCGCTGCCGACGTCCTCATCCTCGAGTCCGGGGGTGCCGAGCGCAGCCGCGAGGAATATCTGGGTCATCACGCAGTCAGCGATGCGGCATTCCTCAAGGGCGCCCATCGCCAGCTGCTCCGTCAGCGTGCACGCACCGCTGGTGAGTTCGCATGGGTCGGAACCGAAAGCGAGCTGCACGCCCAGAAAGACGGTAAGCCACTGACCGTCCAGAGCACCGAGACCATGGTGCTGAAGCAGACCACCGACGGTTGGCGGATCGCCCACATCCACTGGTCTTCGCGGACCAAGCGCTAAGCGGAGAACCAGAAATGAAAACCTGCAGATTGAACCGACTGGCGTGGGCGGCTTTTGCGGTCGCCGGCCTGGGTGCCTGCACCCAAGCGGCTACACCCGCGCAATCCACCATCGCGCCCACTGCACAGGTCGTCCCGGAAACAGCCGACGCGACTCCAGCCGCCCTGCCACGCATGACCGTCCACAAGACCCCGACCTGCGGGTGCTGCGGTAGCTGGATCGACCACGTGAAGAAGGCGGGGTTCACCGTGGATGTGCATGACATGGATGACCTGGGTCCGGTCAAGGAGCGCCTGGGTGTCCCCTATGCAAAGGGCTCCTGCCACACGGCCGAGGTCGACGGATACGTCATCGAAGGCCATGTCCCGGCCGAGGACATCAAGCGCCTCCTCGAAGAAAAGCCGGACGCACGCGGCCTGGTCCTGCCCGGAATGCCGCTCGGTTCGCCGGGCATGGAGGTCCCGGAAGGACGCCAGCAGCCGTATACGGTCGAGCTGGTCCATCACGACGGAACCACCGAACCCTTCGCACAGCATTGATCCGCAAGAGCAACAGGGGGCGGTGTTGCGGGCGCGCCGATTCTCGTCCGCGATGAAGCAGGAGATCCACATGACTCACCATTCCGAAGACCACCGGTCTCAGGCCATGAACGAGTGCATCGACAACTGCACGCAATGCCACGCGATTTGCCTTGAGACCATCAACTATTGCCTGAGCAAAGGAGGTGCCCACGCAGCCCCGGAGCACATCGCCCTGCTGGCGACGTGTGCCGATATCTGCGCCACCAGCGCCGACGCCATGTTGCGTGGCGCCAGCGCTCACTCGGTGGTTTGCAGTGCCTGCGCGGAGATCTGCCGCCAGTGCGCCGAAGCATGCGACGCCATGAACGACCCGGAGATGGCGCGCTGCGCCGAAGTTTGTCGCCGTTGCGCGGAAAGCTGCAGCGCCATGGCGGCTTGACGCGTCGAGGATCCCGCCTGAGCGGCGGGATCCTCATCTCAAATATCAAAAGCCGACCAACCGTGGTTTCGGTGACAGCCCGACACCTAACGCTTGTCGGATCCAACACAGCACGGCGCCGAACGGGGCTTTGCATCACATTCGCAATGAGGATTTATCCCTATGAAATCATCAAACGTCCTTCGCTCCTTCGCGCTCGTCCTCGCGATTGCGGCTGGGCAGTTCTCCCTGCAGATCGCGCACGCCCACGCCGCGCTGCAGCAGTCCACACCGGCGGCAAATGCGGTGGTGGCTTCGCCGGGCCAGATCGATCTCGTGTTCAACGAAACATTGATTCCGCGGGCGTCGCGTCTCAAGTTGCTCATGAAGCACGGCAGTTCCACCATGCCGATCGAGAATTTCACGACCGAGATCGTCAACAACGGTAAGACCCTGCGTGCCAAGTTGCCCCAGCCGCTGACTCCGGGCGTCTATACCGTGGAATACCGCGCCGTCGGTGGTGACAACCACCCCATGCCGGGCAGCTTCAGCTTCACGGTGCGCTGAGGAGTCGCGAATGTTCGACCTGTCGGCTTATGCACTGAGATTCCTGGAATACCTTGTCATCATGGTTCTTTTCGGGGTTCCACTCTTCGGTTGGTACGGGTCGCGTCGATCGGCACTCGCCGACGCCTTGGCCGGGTGGTCACTCATGGGCGTTCTATTGGCGGGTGCCGTAGCCGGTCTCGTGCTCACCGGGCTCGATGTCGTCTTCAAGACCGCGGGCATCATGGGAATGCCGCTTGCCGAGGTTGATCGCGCATCGCTTGGCTGGTATCTGCTCGAGACGTCCGCGGGCCGGGCAGCCATGGCGAGAGGCGCGCTGCTGGTCGCCCTGATGTTCGTGCTCGGATGGCATCGTCGCCGCGGGAAGGTGGAGACCGCCTTCCCGCTGGGGGCGATGCTGGCGGGCGGCGCACTCGCTTCGCTGGCATGGAACGGCCACGCCGCCGCTGGCGAGGGCTTGGCAGGCGCGGTCCGGCTTGCTGCAGGCATCGTCCATCTTCTCGCGGCAGGCGGCTGGATCGCAGCGGTCCTGATGTTCCTTGCCATGCTGCTGCGCGGCAAAGAGACGAACGGCAGCGGGCGTCTGCGATCAACGCATGACTTTCTGCATGGTTTTTCGACGCTGGGAACGATCTTCGTTGGTGCGCTCATCGTGTCCGGCATCGCGCACTACGGGGATCTCACCGCGTGGTCGTTTTCGGCCCTGTTCCAGAGCACCTACGGGAAGTTGCTGCTGTTCAAACTGGCCCTGTTCGCTGGAATGCTGGGTTTGGGAGCGCTGCACCGATGGACGCTGGTGCCGCGCTTGGAACGAGCGCTGACCAGCGGAGATCCCGCGCAGGAGGTGCGGGCTTTGCGGCAGAGTGTTACGGCTGAGGCCGCGCTGGCCATCTTGATCCTGATTGTTGTTTCAGTGCTCGGGACGCTCAGCCCCGAATAGCTGTGTAACCCGCAATGGCACACTGCCTTGGCAGTCCATCCCCACTAAAGCGAGCATCGGCATGAACTCACCGTCGTCCCATGACCATCACCATTCTGCAGGCGCAGCCCCTGTCGAGGCTGCGGATGGACGGGTCACCGATCCGGTCTGTGGCATGCAGGTCGATCCCGCCACGACGCAGCATCATGCGACCCACGCCGACACACCTTTCCACTTCTGCTCGGAGCGATGCCGCGCGAAGTTCGTGGCCGATCCGGAGCGCTATCTGACGCCCCAGGACGAACCCGAGGTGGCACAGCCCGGCGCCATCTACACCTGCCCGATGCACCCGGAAGTCCGGCAACAAGGTCCAGGCAACTGTCCCTTCTGCGGCATGGCGCTGGAGCCGGAAATGCCGAGCCTGGAGGACGATGACAATCCGGAACTTCGCGACTTCTCGCGCCGGTTCTGGTGGACGCTTCCGCTGACTGTGGTGACGCTCGTGCTGGCCATGTTCGGCCAGTACCTCCCGCGTGTCGTGCTGGGCGACGTGCAGATCCTGCCGTTGTCGATCGACGTGCAGACCTGGGTCGAGCTGGTCTTGACCACACCAGTCGTGCTGTGGGCCGGCTGGCCGTTCTTCGAGCGCTGCGTGCAGTCGATCCGCAACCGCAGCCCGAACATGTTCACCCTCATCGGGATTGGCGTTGCGGCCGCCTTTGGCTACAGCCTGGTCGCCACGCTGGCACCCGGCTTGTTCCCACCGTCGTTTACCGAACATGGGCGCGTCGGGGTGTACTACGAGGCGGCGGCGGTGATCGTTTCGCTGACCCTGCTCGGCCAGATGCTGGAACTGCGGGCGCGCTCGAAAACGTCCGCGGCGATCAAGGGCCTGCTTGGCCTGGCGCCGAAGGAAGCCCGGCGGGTCAACGCCGACGGCACCGAGGAAGACATCCCGCTGACCCACGTCCACGTCGGCGACCACCTGCGCGTGCGTCCCGGCGAGAAGGTGCCGGTGGATGGCGAAGTGGTGGAAGGCCGCTCCAGCGTCGACGAGTCGATGCTCACGGGTGAACCGATTCCGGTCGAGAAGACCGCAGGCGACCAGGTCATCGGCGCGACCCAGAACGGCACCGGCGCGCTGGTGATCCGCGCCGCCAAGGTGGGCTCCGACACCGTGCTGTCGCAGATCGTGCAGCTGGTCGCGCAGGCGCAGCGCTCCCGCGCGCCGATGCAGCGGATGGCCGATATCGCGGCCTACTGGTTCGTGCTCGCGGTGCTGGCGATCGCGGTGGCCACCTTCTTTATCTGGGGCTCCTTCGGTCCGGAGCCGGCCTGGACCTTTGCGGTGCTCAACGCGGTCTCGGTACTGATCATCGCCTGCCCCTGCGCGCTGGGCCTGGCGACGCCGATGTCGATCATGGTCGCCACGGGCAAGGCGGCGCAGGTGGGCGTGCTGTTCCGCGACGCCGAGGCCATCGAGCACATGCGCCGCATCGACACCCTGATCGTCGACAAGACCGGCACCCTCACCGAGGGGCGCCCCGCCTTCAAGGAAGTCGTGGCCTTCGAGGGCTTCGACGCCGACCGGGTCTTGCACCTGGCCGCCAGCCTGGACCAGGGCAGCGAGCACCCGCTGGCCGACGCCATCGTCGCCGAGGCTCGACGCCGGAACTTCGAGTTCGACCGCGTGGAGGACTTCGACTCGGTGACCGGCATGGGTGTGCGCGGGTCCGTGGCCGGCCATGCGCTTGCGCTGGGCAATACCGCGCTCATGGACGACCTGGGCGCCAATCCCGCTGCGCACGTCGACGTGGCCGAGCGGATGCGCCGCGAGGGCGCGAGCGCCATGTTCCTGGCCGTGGACGGGCGCCTGGCGGGGCTGGTCGCGGTTGCCGACCCGATCAAGGCGTCGGCCGCGGCGGCCATCAACGAGCTCCACGCCGCCGGGCTGCGCATCATCATGGCCACCGGCGACGGGCTCACCACCGCACGGGCCGTGGCCACCGAGCTGGGCCTGGACGAGGTGCATGGCGAAGTCCGCCCCGAGGACAAGGCCGAGCTGGTGCAGCGCCTCAAGCGCGAAGGCCGGCGGGTGGCGATGGCGGGCGACGGCATCAACGACGCCCCGGCGCTCGCCGCGGCCGACGTCGGCATCGCCATGGGCACGGGCACCGACGTCGCGATGTCCAGTGCCCAGATCACCCTGGTCAAGGGCGACCTGCGGGGCATCCTGCGCGCCCGGAAGATCTCCCAGGCCACCGTGGCCAACATGAAGCAGAACCTCACCTTCGCGTTCCTCTACAACGCGCTGGGGGTGCCGGTCGCGGCCGGGGTGCTCTACCCCGCATTCGGGATCTTGCTGAGCCCGATGGTCGCGGCGCTTGCGATGAGCTTGAGCTCGGTGTCGGTGGTGGCCAACGCCCTTCGCCTTGCCAAGTCGGCCGCCGTACCGTCCTCGCCGACCACATCTGTGCCGCGCCAGCCCCTGGGCCTGGCCAAGGATTGACTTGGATCAATTGCATCGGTTCCAGTAAGAGGTAAGCTCACGCCATGGTCCGCATCCGCCATCGGAACTTGTTCCAGCGCACCGCCCTCCTCGCGATGGTGGCCCTGCTCTGGTCCCAGTTCGCGCTCGCAGGCCATGGCGATTGCCTGGATCTCCCAGTCACGCCGGCGGCGTTTGTCGCTGCCGCCACCGACACCCGACACGACCATGGCCACGGCTGCGATGCCGAGCTCCCCTCAGCGAGCAAGGCAGTGTGCGACGCGCACTGCACCGAGGGTGACATCTCGGCGGACAGTGGGCGCATCCCTTCGATTCCGCCGCTGCTGGCCGAAGCCTGGTTCTCCTGGCTTGCGATCGCCGCGATTGCGGATGCTGCGCCAGGTGTCACGGCTACATGGGTGGATTCGCCGCCCAGACCCGCCTGGCACCGACCTACCGCCCATCCAGCGGCACTCCTGCTGATCTGATGCCTGGACGCTGACTGCTCCGCACGTCTGTGCGGCGCAGTCCTGTGCGTTCGCGCCGTGGCTGCGTCACGGCATGTGTTCCTGCCCTCGTCCGAGCGACCTGCGTCGCGTCGGCCCAAGGACACTGATATGGCATCCCCGTTCGACCGACTGCCGGCCAGGCGCCTGCACCCTCGCCCTCTGTCCCGCCGTCTGCCACCGCTCCGGCACCTTCTTGCCGGCGTGCTTGCCGGCGCCTTGTGGGCCCTGGCGCTGCCGGTGACCGCCACCGAACCCGTCCCGGGGCACAGCCTCGAGTCGATCCGCGCCTGGGTTCTGGAACACAACCCGGAATTGCGGGCCATGGACTTCGAGGCCCAGGCCGCCGAAGCACGGATCCAGCCAGCGGGCGCCCTACCCGACCCGACGGCTTCCCTTGGATTCCGCGGCCTCGATCCGGACAAGCCCTGGCGCTCCGCCGGTGCCGAGCGCGAGGTCAACTACGCGCTGCGCCAGCGCCTCCCGCTTTGGGGCAAGCGCGCCCTGGCGCGGACCGCGGCCAGCCAGGACGCGGTCGCGGTCGGACTCGATCGCCTCACCACTGCGCGCGACTTGCTGGCCGACGCCGAGGCGGCCTACGCACGCTACTGGCATGCCGACCAGGCCGTGGCCGTGCTTGATCGCCGCATCGCCCTGCTCCGCCAGGTGGAAGAGATGGCCGGCGTGCGCTACGCCCTGGGTCGCGCGGCGCAGCAGGATGCCATCCGCGCCCAGGTCGAGCAGACCAGCCTCCAGCGCGAGCGGATCGAACGCCTCGCGACCAAGCAGGAGGCGGCCGCCACCTTGAACGCGGTGCTGGGGCGCCGGTCCGATGCACCGCTGGCGACTCCCGACGAGGCGCCGCGCCTCGCCGTCCACAGCGCCTCGCTTGCCGAGGCACTGGATGACGCCGATGCGCATCCCGCGGTGCGCTCGCAGCAGGCTCGCGCCGAGGCGGCGCGCACGAACGTGGTACTGCAGCGTCGCAACCGCTTTCCCGACATCACCCTGGGCGTGGGTGCGATGCAGTTCGGCAACGGCATCGAGAGCACCGAGCTGATGTTCGAGGTCGAGATCCCGTTCCAGCAGCGTGCCCGCCGCGAGCGCGAGCGCGAATCGCGCCTGCTCGAAGACGCAGCGCTTGCCCGCAGGGACGCCACGCTGCGGGCCGTCGAGGAACGCGGCGCTTCCGCCTGGTCGCAGTGGACCAACGCGCGCGAGCGTCGCGGACTGATCGAGAACACGCTGCTGCCGCAGGCCGACGCCACCTGGCAGTCCGCCCTGGCCAGCTACCAGGTCGGTGAAGTCGACTTCGGGACGCTGCTGGAAGCACTCAATGAATGGCAGGGCGCCGACCTCGCACGGGTCGATGCACTGCGTGACGAACTGTTGGGCGCCGCCGCCGTGCGCGCCATCGAAGGAGAGATCCGATGACCCGTGTCCAGACCCTGTCGCTCGCCATCGGCGTTGCACTCGCCGCCCTCGCCGTCGGCTGGATTGCCGGCCGCGCCACGAACGACTCCCCGACCGCGGGCACGTCGATCGACGGCCCGGCCGCAGAACGCAAGGTGCTCTATTACCGCAATCCCATGGGCTTGGCGGACACGTCGCCGGTGCCGAAGAAGGATTCGATGGGTATGGACTACGTCCCGGTCTATGCCGACGACGCACCGCCGGCGGCACCGGGCACGGTGGTGCTGCCGCCGGACAAGGTGCAGGCGCTGGGCGTGCGCACCGAAGCGGTCAAGCGCGGAGCCCTGTCCGCTACCGTGCGCACCAGCGGCACGGTCGAGGTCGACGAGACCCGGCAGTACGCGATCGCCCCGCGCTTCGAAGGCTGGGTGGAGCGGCTGTACGCGAACCAGACCGGCATGCGGGTCAGCGCCGGGCAGCCGCTGCTCTCCGTCTACAGCCCGCAGCTGGCCGCGGCGCAGCAGGAATACCGGCTGGCCGACGAGACCGCCCGCAGGCTGGCCGGGTCCGATCCCGCGAGCGCGGCGTCGATGGTCCGCCTGCGCGATGCCGCCCGCACCCGCCTGCGCAACTGGGAAATCAGTGACGCGCAGATGGGCAAGACGGGCCTGGTGCTCACCGCGCCCGCGGACGCGGTCGTGATCGAGAAGCCGGTGGTCCAGGGCGCGCGTTTCGAGCCCGGCGAAACCATCCTGCGCCTGGCGGACCTGTCGAAGGTGTGGGTGATCGCCAAGGTGCCGGCGGCGCAGGCCGCGGGTATCCAGCCCGGCCAAACGGCCCGCTTTGAAACCGTGGCCCTGCCGGGCCAGGTGGCCGAGGGCGAGGTCACCTTCGTGCAGCCCGTCATCGATGCGATGACGCGCACCGTGGATGTGCGCATCGCCCTGCCCAACCCCGCTGGCGACCTGCGGCCCGGGCTGTATGGGACGGTGGTGCTGGAGGAGCCGGGGGCTGGACCGGTCCTGACCGTTCCGCGCTCGGCCGTGCTCGACAGCGGCACGCGCCAGGTGGTGCTGGTCGAGACCGGCCCTGGCCGCTTCGCACCGCGCGATGTCAGCCTGGGGCGGCGCGGCGGCGATCGCATCGAGATCCTCGACGGCCTGACCGAGGGCGAGCAGGTCGTGGTCTCCGCCAACTTCCTGATCGACGCCGAAAGCAACCTGCAGTCGGCACTCCAGGGTCTTGAGGGTCACACAGGACACGGCGCGCCTTCGGGCACCGCTGAGGATCCACACGCCGGGCACGGCGAGGACGCCGCCGACCCGCACGCAGGTCATGGTGACGAGGCCTCTGATCCGCACGCCGGTCATTCCATGCCGGCTACCCCGGAAGAGACTCCGCCCGCCCCCACCGGCCACGAGGGGCACTGACATGCTTGGCCGTCTCGTTGAATGGTCGGTGCGCAACGTCTTCCTGGTGCTGCTGATGGCGCTGGCGATTGTCGCCGGTGGCATCTACGCACTGATGAACACGCCGCTGGACGCACAACCGGATCTGTCGGACGTGCAGGTGATCGTGTTCACGGAGTACCCGGGGCAGGCGCCCCAGGTGGTCGAGGACCAGGTCACCTATCCGCTGACCAGCGCCCTGCTCGCGACGCCGAAGTCGAAGGACGTCCGCGGCTTCTCGTTCTTCGGCGCCTCCTTCATCTACGTCATCTTCGAAGAAGGCACGGACCTGTACTGGGCGCGCTCGCGCGTGCTCGAGAACCTCAACGTCGCGTCGAAAAACCTGCCGGCTGGCGTGGCACCGGCACTGGGACCCGACGCGTCCGGCGTGGGCTGGGTCTACCAGTACGTGCTGCAGAGCGACCGCCACTCGCTGGACGAGCTGCGCGCGATGCAGGACTGGTACCTGCGTTACCAGCTCACCACCGCGCCCGGCGTGGCCGAGGTCGCCAGCGTCGGCGGCTTCGTGCGCCAGTACTCGATCACCGTCGATCCGGTCCGGCTGCGCGAGTTCGACATCCCGATTTCACGCGTGTCCGAGGTGATCGCCGAGAGCAACCGCGACGTCGGCGGCCGCGTGATCGAGATGGCCGAGACCGAGTACATGGTGCGGGGCCGCGGCTACCTGCGCGGTATCGAGGATATCGAGAGCCTGGTTCTGCGCGCCGAAGGGGGCGCACCGGTGCTGATCGGCGACGTCGCCCGGGTCGAACTGGTACCCGATGAGCGCCGTGGCATCGTCGACCTGGACGGCGAAGGCGACGTTGTGGGCGGGATCGTCATTGCGCGCTTCGGCGAAAACGCCCTGGCCGTGATCGGGGGGGTGAAGGACAAGATCGCCCAGCTTGCGAGTGGACTCCCCGAGGGCGTCAGCGTCCAGGCGGTCTACGACCGCTCCGATCTCATCGTGCGCGCGATCAAGACGCTACGCACGACGCTGCTCGAGGAGAGCCTGATCGTCGCACTGGTGTGCCTGGTATTCCTGTTCCATGCGCGCAGCGCGCTGGTCGCGATCGTCATGCTGCCCGTCGGCGTGCTGATCGCGGTGATCGCGATGCGCATGCTGGGCATGAACTCCAACATCATGAGCCTGGGCGGCATCGCGATCTCGATTGGCGTGATGGTCGACGCGGCGATCGTGATGATCGAGAACGCGCACAAGCACATCGAGCGCTCCGACGGCTCCCGCAGCCGGACCCAGCTGATCATCGATGCCTGTCGCGAGGTCGGGCCGGCGCTGTTCTTCAGCCTGATGATCATCACCGTCTCGTTCCTGCCCGTGTTCGCCCTGGAGGCTCAGGAAGGTCGCCTGTTCAAGCCGCTGGCCTTCACCAAGACCTTCGCGATGGCCGGTGGCGCGCTGTTGTCGATCACGCTGGTACCGGTACTCATGCTGCTGTTCGTGCGCGGCAAGATCGTGCCCGAGCACAAGAATCCGGTGAACCGGTTCCTGGTTGCGGCCTATCGGCCGGTGATCAACGTCGTTCTGCGGCATCGCATGGCCACAATCATGTTTGCGTTGGCCGCCCTGTTTGCAAGCCTGTGGCCTGCATCGCGGCTGGGCAGCGAGTTCATGCCAACCCTCAACGAAGGCACGCTGCTGTACATGCCCGCGTCGCTTCCGGGCATGTCGGTGACCAAGGCCTCGGAGCTGCTGCAGCAGCAGGACCGGATCATCAAGGGCTTCCCGGAAGTGGAGTCGGTGTTCGGCAAGGCGGGCCGTGCCCTGACGGCCACCGATCCCGCACCGCTGGAGATGTTCGAGACCGTCATCAACCTCAAGCCCGAGGACGAATGGCGGGACGGCATGACCACCGACAAGCTCATCGCCGAGATGGACGCGGCGCTGAAGTTCCCGGGCGTCGCCAACTCCTGGACGATGCCGATCAAGGCGCGCACCGACATGCTGGCCACCGGCATCCGCACGCCCGTGGGCATCAAACTCTTCGGCACGGACCTTGAGCAACTCGACGCGCTGGCCACCGAGATCGAAGCCGTGGTGCGCGAAGTGCCGGGCACGACCAGCGCGTTCGCCGAACGCCTGACCGGCGCCTACTACCTCGACATCACCCCCGACCTTGGCAGCCTGGCCCAGTACGGCGTCACCCTGGGCGAGGTGCAGAACGTGGTGGCCGCCGCGCTGGGCGGCGAGATCGTCACCACCATCCTCCAGGGCCGCGAACGCTTCAGCGCGATCGTGCGCTATCCCCGCGAACTCCGCGACGATCCGCACCGGATAGGCAGCCAAGTCCTTGTGCCGGTGCCCGGCGGCGCCCAGGTGCCGCTGGGCGAACTGGCGCGGATTGAGGTCAGGAAGGGTGCGCCGAGCATCCGCACCGAGAACGCGATGCTGGCGGCGTACATCTACGTCGACACCCGAGAGAGCGATCTCGGCCGCTACGTGAAGGCTGCGCAGGAAGCGGTCACCGAGCAGGTGCAGTTCCCGCCTGGCTACTACGTGACCTGGAGTGGACAGTACGAATACATGCAACGTGCCGCGGAGAAGATGCGTGTCGTCGTTCCGGTGACGCTGGCGCTGATTTTCCTGCTGCTGTACCTCAACTTCCGCCGTGTCACCGAGTCGCTGATCGTGATGCTGTCGGTGCCCTTCGCACTGGTCGGTGGCATCTGGCTGATGTGGATGCTCGACTACAACACCAGCGTCGCGGTGATCGTGGGCTTCATCGCGCTGGCCGGCGTCGCCGCGGAAACCGGCGTGGTGATGCTGATCTACCTCGACCACGCACTTGAAGCGCGTGCCGCGCAGAGGCAGGCCGAAGGCCGGGCACTGGATTCACGGGACCTGCGCGAGGCCATCATCGAAGGCGCGGTCGACCGCGTGCGCCCGAAGATGATGACCGTGGTCGCGATCATGGCGGGCCTGCTGCCCATCATGTGGAGCAGCGGTACTGGCTCGGAAGTCATGCGCCGAATCGCTGCGCCGATGGTAGGTGGCATGGTGTCTTCGACCATCCTCACCCTGGTCGTGATCCCGGCGCTGTACTCGCTGATCAAGCAGCGGCAGCTGGCCAGGAAGCCGCACCCCTCCTCCGCACTACCCAAGGAGAAGTAGTGATGGGGCCGTTCAACGCAGGCAGGGACCGACGGCTCATGCAACTGTGGCCGCGAACATCCGTCCGTCCACGGCCAATTCGCGCGTTACTGGCTTCGCCCACCGCAAGGCCGGTTGACCTGTGTGCGAGACACAGGTCTAGCCTGATCAACACCTCGCCGGGAGCAAGCCGATGACGACCAAGGAAGAAGTGACGCTGCCGCTGATGACGGTCCGCCAGCTGGCACGGCAGGGCGATGTCACGGTGCATGTGGTGCGCAACTACCTGCGGCGCGGTCTGTTGCAAGCGGCCACGCATACCGAGGGCGGCTACCAGTTGTTCTCCACCTCGGAGCTCCTTCGCCTGCACTTCATTCGCACGGCGCAACACCTTGGCTTCACGCTGGGGGAAATCGAGGAAATCATCCACCACAGCCTGCTGCGACATAGTCCCTGTCCGCTTGTGCGGGACATCATTCGGCGCAGGCTCGACGACACCCGCCAACAACTGGACAGGCTGCTCGCCATGCACGGACGAATGGAGCGTGCCATCCACGCCTGGGCGGAGCTTCCGGACTCCATTCCGACTGGCGATGACGTCTGCGCATTGATCGAATCTGTTGCCGCTGCTGAAGGCGGCGGGTTCGTCAAGTCCACCCCCCGGCGACTTCTTGGACGCCGCCCCACAGAGGAGAATTTGCCATGACAGCCTCCAGTCCTGCCCCCTCAGGCTCCCGACGCTGGGTCTTCTGGATCTTCCTGGCGCTGGCCGTGTTCTATCTCGCCGTCGAGCACCGCGCCCACCTTGGGGGGACGCTTCGCTGGTTGCCCCTGGCCATCCTGCTGCTATGTCCCTTGATGCATGTGTTCATGCACAAGGGGCATGGCGGTCATGGAGGTTCCGGAAGTCATGGGCGCGACGGCAATGCCGACGACACACCCCATGGCCAGCATGAGAGCCGTAGCAAGCGGGCACTGAACGACGAAACGTCCGACACCTCGAACGGAGGGCACTGACATGCAGGCACCCGACTCCGGCTACGGTCTTTGGCTCCTCGCCGCCATCAACGCCGCGTTCTTCATCTTCTTCGCCTGGAGCTTCTACAAACCGCTGACCCGTTGGGACTGGCGTGGGTTCGGTATGTTCTCCGCCTTCGTCGTGGCCCTGTTCGCGGAAATGTATGGCTTCCCGCTGACGCTGTACGTCCTGGGCGGCTGGCTCAGCGCCAACTATCCGCAGGTGGACTGGCTGAGCCATGACGCGGGCCATCTGCTCGAGATGTGGTTCGGCTGGCGCGCCAACCCGCATTTCGGCCCATTCCACATCGCAAGCTTCGTCCTGATCGGCGGCGGCTTCTGGCTGCTGTCGGCCGCCTGGCCGGTGCTGTATCGGGCACAGCGTGAAGGCCGGCTCGCCCGCGAGGGCGTGTATGCGCGCATGCGTCACCCGCAGTACGTCGCCTTCCTGCTCGTGCTGACCGGTTTCCTGCTGCAGTGGCCCACGCTGCTCACGCTCGCCAGCTATCCAGTGCTCGTGTGGGCCTATGCCCGCCTGGCGCGTCGTGAGGAAAAAGACTGCTTGAGCCGCTTCGGCGACGACTACGTCCGCTACATGCAGGAAGTGCCGGCCTTCATCCCGCGACGCCGGCGCGGCCCCGCTCCATCCCAAGGAGAAACCCGATGACGCACGTCCACAAACCCACTGTGCGCACGCGCACCTGGCCCATCGGCGACATGGTGAGTGCCGGCTGCGCGCGCACGCTGGAGAAGGCCGTGGCCGCGCTGCCTGGAGTCAACGCCACCAGCGCGAATTTCGCTACCGCGACCCTGCAGGTGTCCTACGACCCGGCCCGCCTGTCGGCGGGCGCGGTCGCCACCGCGATCCGCGACTGCGGCTTCCAATGCAACGCGCCGATGCCCGATGCCGACCCCGCCGCAGGCGCGCACGCCCATGCTGCGCATGCCGGGCACGGACAGGAATTGGCCGCAGAGCGCCCCGCTGACGCCCACGCCGGCCACGGCGATGACGCCACGGATGCCGGGGGCCACGACGCCCATGCGGGCATGAACCACGGCAGCGATCTGCACGCCGCGGCGCGCGACATGGGCCGCCGCTTCCTGGTCGCCCTCGCCTTCGCGATCCCGGTATTCGTGTGGTCGCCCATGGGCGGGCTGATAGAGCCGCCGCCGGTGCCGTTCGGACTGCGCGAGAACGTCTGGTTGTTCCTGCTGGCGACCGGCGCCGTGCTGTATCCGGGCTGGCCATTCTTCAGCGCCGCGATCCGGTCCCTGCGACGGGGTGTGCTGGACATGGCGGTCCTGGTGCTCCTGAGCGTGGGCACAGGTTACGGTTTCAGCATCGCGTCGACGTTCTTCTTCGACGGGCCGAACTTCTACGAGGCCTCGGCCGTCCTGCTGACCTTCGTCCTGCTTGGCCACTGGCTCGAGATGCGGGCTCGCGCCGGCGCCTCGGACGCCATGAAAGCGCTGCTGAAGCTGTCCCCACCCCGCGCGGTCGTCCGGCGCGAGGGGCAGGAGCTCGACATTCCCACCGCTGAAGTGCTGGTCGGCGAGACCGTGATCGTTCGGCCCGGGGCGAAGATCCCGGTCGATGGCATCGTGACGGAAGGCAGCTCTCAGGTCGACGAATCCATGCTGACCGGCGAGTCGATGCCGGTGCGCAAGGATCCCGGAGAGTCCGTCGTCGGCGGATCGATCAACAAGAGCGGCGCATTCGCCTACACCGCCACCAAGATCGGCAGCGACACGGCACTGGCGCAGATCATCAAGCTGGTCCAGACCGCGCAGAACTCCAAGGCGCCCGCGCAGCTGCTCGCCGACCGCGCCTCGCAATGGCTGGTGCTGGCTGCGATCGTGATCGGGCTGCTGACCTTCGCGGTCTGGTTCTGGTGGCTGGGACAGCCGCTGCTGTTCGCGCTCACGCTGACGATCACCGTCTTCGTCATCGCCTGCCCCGATGCACTCGGTTTGGCCACGCCGATGGCGATCATGATCGGCACTGGCCTGGGGGCACGACACGGCATCCTCTTCAAGCATGCCGAATCGATTGAGAAGAGCGCACGCCTGGACGTGGTGATCTTCGACAAGACCGGCACCCTGACGGTCGGCGCCCCCGAGGTGGTCGACATGGCGGTCGCGCCGGGCTGGACGCAGGAGCGGTTGCTGGCCGCGGCCGCCGCGGTCGAGGCGCACTCCGAGCACCCGCTGGCGCAGGCCATCCTGAAGCGTGCCGGTCCGGTAGCCGAGCGCGCTACCGCGTTCACCAACATCGATGGCCAGGGCGCTACCGGCGTGGTTGACGGGGTGCAGGTGGTGCTGGGCAACCGGATCCTGATGGTCGAGCACGGCATCGACCTCTCGGTATTGGAAGCGGAGGCTGCGCGCCTCACCGGTGCCGGTCGCACGGTGATCTATGCCGGGGTGGGTGACCGGCTCGCAGGCTTCTTCGCGATTGCCGACGCGATCCGGGAGACCTCGCGCGCGGCCATCGACGAATTGCACCGGCGCAACATCAAGGTGGCGATGATCACCGGCGACAACCGCCCCACGGCCGAGCGCGTGGCACAGGACCTGGGAATCGACATCGTGCTGGCCGACGTGCTGCCGGGCGGCAAGGCCGATGAGGTCATCAAGCTGCAGTCGCAGGGCCTCAAGGTCGGCATGGTGGGCGACGGCATCAACGACGCACCGGCGCTCACCCAAGCCGACGTTGGGTTCGCGATCGGCGCCGGCACCGACGTCGCCATCGAGAGTGCCGACATCGTGCTCATGCACAGCGACCCTTATGACGTCGTTCGCGCGACCACCATCGCCCACGCCACTCTGCGCAAGATGCATCAGAATCTGGGCTGGGCCGTGGGCTACAACGTGCTGGCCTTTCCGCTGGCGGCCGGTGTGCTCTATCCGTTCGTGCTGTCGCCAGAAATCGCCGCGCTGTCGATGTCGGGCAGTTCGGTGATCGTCGCCCTCAACGCGTTGCTGCTCAAACGCCTTCCACTGGCGGATGCCGCCACCCCTCGCAGCCCATCTAAGGAGTCCACACCATGAATACGGTCACACACGTCGCCCATTCCAGACCCCGAGGTACCAATCGCAGCCATTGGGTCGCCGCACTGGCCCTCGCGCTCGCGTTCGCATTGCCGGGGGTCGTCTCCGCGAACGAGGGTGGGTTCCGCCACAACGTGTTGATGCGCGGCCAGGTGCTGGAAAAGCAGGACGGAACGCTTGTGGTCTGTGTCGGGCAGGCCGACGGTGCCCAGGTCGGGCAGGTGCTGGACGTGATCCGGCACAAGCGCCGTATCCGGCATTCGCGGGCCGGCGGTCCACGCTACCGCCGCGAGAACGTTGGCCAAGTGCGCATCGTCGAACTGTTCGACAGCCACTACGCGGAGGCTGAAGTGATCTCCGGGAGCCCCAAGGTCAACGACACAGTGGAGCTGATCCGCCCCTGACAGGCGCGCGGGCGATGCAGATGCGCCTCGGCCCTCGCCATGCCCTCCGCAATCACTTCCCTTCCAGGACAGGAGCCACACCATGACAGCGTCTTCCAACCCCACCCTGCAATTCCTCGGTGCCGCGGGCACCGTGACCGGCTCGCGCTACCTGGTCGAGGCCAACGGTCAGCGCGTGCTCGTGGACTGCGGCCTGTTCCAGGGCTACAAGCAATTGCGCGAGCGCAACTGGGCTCCGTTTCCCGTCGAGGCGTCATCAATCGACGCGGTGGTCCTGACCCACGCCCACCTGGACCATTCGGGCTACTTGCCCGCACTGGTCAAACAAGGGTTCCGCGGCCGGATCCACTGCACCCATGGCAGCGTGGCCCTGTGCGGCCTGCTGCTTCCCGACAGCGGACACCTGCTCGAAGAGGAGGCCAAGTACGCGGCCCGCAAGGGGTACTCCAAGCACAAGGAACCACGGCCGCTTTATACCGAGGATGACGCCCGCCGCAGCCTGAAGCAGCTCAAGGGGCATGACTATGGTCGCGACATCGAGGTCGCATCAGGCGTCACGATCCGCTTCCATCCTGCCGGCCACATCCTGGGCGCTGCCCATGTCAGCCTTGACGTCCAGGGCCAGCGCCTGCACTTCAGTGGCGACCTGGGACGGCAGCAGGAGTCGCTGATGAATCCGCCGACGCCCCTGCCCGCCTGTGACGTCCTGGTCTGCGAATCCACATATGGCAATCGGGAACACATTCCGATCGACCAAGAAGCCGAGCTGGCACCGATCATCCGCCGCGTTGCCGCCCGCGGGGGCGTGATCGTCATTCCCGCCTTTGCCATCGGCCGCGCCCAGGCGCTCATGCTGCATATCGCCCGGCTGCGTGAGCGCAAGGACATCCCTCGCGTGCCGGTCTACCTCAACAGCCCGATGGCGATCAACGCGACCCGGCACTACCACGACCACCACTCCGAGCACCACGTGTCCGACGAGGACTGCCAGCGGATGTTCGACGTGGCCACCTTCGTCAACACTGTAGAAGAGTCGAAGGCACTCAACCGCCAGCGCGGGCCGATGATCATCATCTCGGCCAGCGGCATGATCACCGGCGGGCGCGTGCTGCACCACATCGAGGCGTTCGGCCCCGATGACCGCAACGCGATCCTGCTCGCGGGCTACCAGGCCGGAGGAACACGCGGTGCCGCGCTGGCGGCAGGCAAGCGCACGTTGCGCATGTTCGGCCGCGAGGTCCCCATCCGCGCCGAGGTGGTGCAGCTGGAGGGCTTCTCCGGCCACGCCGACGCCGGGGAGCTGCTGGACTGGATGCGCACCGCGCCGTCCGCGCCGCGCATGGTCTACCTCACCCACGGCGAGCCCGACGCTGCAGACACGCTGCGCGGGCGCGTGCAGCGTGAACTGGGCTGGCGTGCGCGCGTGCCGGGGCACCTGGAGCAAGTCGGATTGGAGGATGCGAGATGACCACGCAGGCCCCGGGCCACACCCGCCTGCGCGTCACCCGTGCCGGCATCGACACCTACCAGCAGCCGGTGGTCTATATGCACCGCGACTGCGAGGTCTGTCGCTCGGAAGGCTTTGCCGCGATGACGCGCGTCAGGCTGGACGTGGACGCCCGCACGCTGGTGGCGACGCTGAACGTGGTCATCGACGATCGGCTCGGCCTGGACGAGGTGGCGTTGTCGGAGGCCGCGTGGACGCTCCTCGATCCCGCGCCCGACGCCCTCGCCGGCGTCAGGCACGCGGAACCCGCGGCGTCGGCGGGCGCGCTCCGTGCCAAGGTGTTCGGCGCCCGGTTGGACGACGCGCAGTACTTCGCCCTGGTGCAGGACGTGATGGAAAGCAGGTTGTCGGACCTGGAGCTTGCAGCTTTCGTCACTGCCAGCGCGGGTGACCGCCTGGACCATGCGGAGACGACCGCGCTGACGCGAGCCATGATCTCCGTGGGCCAGCGCCTGGACTGGGGCGAAGGGCCGGTGCTGGACAAACACTGCGTAGGTGGCCTGCCGGGCAATCGCACCACCCCGATCGTGGTGGCCATCGTGGCTGCGCTGGGCTACCGCATCCCGAAGACCTCGTCGCGCGCGATCACGTCGCCCGCGGGCACCGCCGACACCATGGAAGTGATGGCGCCGGTGGCGCTCGACCTGGCGGCGATGCGCCGGGTGGTGGAGCGCGAGGGCGGCTGCATCGTGTGGGGTGGCAACGTGCGCCTGAGCCCGGCCGACGACATCCTGATCCGGGTCCAGCGCCCGCTGGATTTCGACAGCGACGGCCAACTGGTCGCCAGCGTGCTGTCGAAGAAGATAGCCGCGGGCTCCACCCACGTCCTGATCGACATGCCGGTGGGTCCGACGGCCAAGGTGCGAGGTGAGGCCGCGGCCCACAGCCTCGGCACGCGGCTTGCCCACACCGCGGGCGCGCTGGGATTGCAGTTGGGCATCCATCGCTCCGACGGCACCCAGCCGGTGGGTCGGGGAATCGGCCCGGCGCTCGAGGCGCACGACGTGCTCAAGGTGCTGCGCAACGCGGCCGATGCACCCGCCGACCTTCGCGAACGCGCACTTGCGCTGTCCGCGGCGCTGCTGGACATGGCAGCGGGCAGCAACGCCGGCACCGGACTGGAGCGCGCGCGCGGCGTGCTGGATTCCGGGGCGGCGCTGGCCAAGTTCCTGGCGATCTGCGAGGCCCAGGGAGGCTTCCGCGAACCGCCACGGGCGGCGTTCACCGCCGACGTCCCGGCGCCTGCATCGGGCCGCATCGCGGCGATCGACAACCGCAGGCTGGCCAAACTGGCCAAGCTGGCCGGCGCCCCGACATCCCCCACCGCCGGCCTCGAAACCGGTCTGCGGATCGGCGATACGGTCGAGCGCGGACAGCCCATGATGACCCTGCATGCGGAGTCGCCGGGAGAACTGGCCTACGCCCTGGAGCACGCCGCGACGCTGCAACCCTTTGTGCTTGGAGAGGTTCCATGACCCGTGTGCTGATGCCCTTCCCGGCCGATGCAGTGTTGGCCGGCACCATCAACCAGCCCCTGCAGGCGCGCATTGCACCCGTGGCCTGGCGGCACTTCCCCGATGGCGAGTCGCTGGTCACCCTGGACGACGCACTGGACGGCGCCGATGTGGCGATCCTGGCCAGCCTGCGCAACGCCGATGCCCTGGCCCTCCCGCTGCGCTTCGCCGCCCGGACCGCGCGCGAGTTCGGGGCTCGTTCGGTCGGCCTCATCGCACCCTACCTGGGGTATATGCGCCAGGACACCCGCTTCCATCGCGGCGAGGCGGTCAGTACACCGCTGTTTGCGCAATTCCTCGAAGAGGCTTTCGACTGGCTGGTGACCGTGGACCCGCACCTGCACCGCGTCGAGCGCCTGCAGTCGCTCTACCGCATTCCGACGGTCCACGTATCGGCGACGCCGGCCGTGGCCCGCTGGATCGCTGAGACCGTCCCCGACGCTGTGCTGATCGGCCCTGACAGCGAGAGCGAGCAGTGGGTAGCGGACATCGCCGCCCTGTCCGGCATGCCCTACCAGGTGCTGGCCAAGGAGCGGCACGGCGACTACGACGTGCGCGTCAGCCTGCCCGACCCGCAGGC
Organism: Stenotrophomonas sp.; assembly: GCF_032066555.1. Lineage (GTDB taxonomy): Bacteria > Pseudomonadota > Gammaproteobacteria > Xanthomonadales > Xanthomonadaceae > Stenotrophomonas. Next base: position 41,857 of record NZ_DAMBKV010000005.1, on the reverse strand, counting down.
CGTGGCGGGCCGGACCCCGGTCCTGATCGACGACATCGTGTCGTCCGGCCACACCATCCTGGAGACCCTCGCACACCTGCGCCGGTTGTCGTTGCCGCCGCCACTGCTGGTCGCCATCCATCCGGTGTTCGCCGGCGATGCCTATGCCCGCCTGCAGGAAGCAGGTCTGGCCCGCATCGTCAGTACCGACACCATTGCCCACCCGTCGAACGCGATCGCGCTCGGCGCGGACCTCGCTGACGCGGCATCGACCCTGATGTCCGCTTCGGCCGACTCCCCGGAGGACCCATGAACCTGCATCTCAACTGCTGCACCGCCGACCAGCTGTCGGCCGCCGAGCGCCAGCGGACCCTTGAACTCGCCGACGCCCACCGGCGGGCCGATCCCGCGTTTGACCATTGGGCGGCCGGCTACGGCGTGATCCGACATGACCCGCTCACCCAGCTCCGGGTCCGCCAGATGGTGCACGAGCTGGTGGCCCTGGGCCGCACGCCCGATGCCGGCACCGCCTGGCAGCGGCTCGCCGCGGCCGATCGCGTCACCAGCGCCGGCATGTGGCTGGTGGCCCACATGACCTACAGCCAGCGGGTCCGCACCGACGGCGCGACCCTCGAGGCCGATGACTTCAAGGCCACGCCCGAAGGCCACACTGGCGGGTCCCTCAACATGGTGCCGGCCTACGCCGGCTACCTGCTGATGGACGCCCTGGATGGCGTCACCCGCGCATGGATGATGGGCCAGGGGCACTGCGTGGCCGCCATCGACGCGCTGAACGTGCTGGTTGGCAACATGACCGCCCGGCACGCCGAACGTTACGACCGCTCCGACGCGGGGCTGAGCCGGTTCGTCGGCGACTTCTATGCCTACACCCTCAATCCGGACGGAACACCGGCGTCGCCCCTGGGCTCCCACGTCAATGCGCACACCGCCGGGGGCGTGATGGAAGGCGGCTATCTCGGCTTTGCCGAACTGCAGTACGTGCATGCACCGCTCAAGGACGAACGCCTGGTGGCGTTCCTCAGCGACGGTGCGTTCGAGGAACAGCGCGGCAGCGACTGGGCGCCGCGCTGGTGGCGTGCCGAGGACAGCGGGCTGGTCAGCCCGATCATCATCCTCAACGGGCGGCGCATCGAACAGCGCAGCCAGATCGCCCAGCAGGGCGGCGAGCGGTGGCTGGACCGGCACCTGCGATTGAACGGCTTTGATCCGATCGCGCTGGACGGGCGCGATCCGGCCAGCATCGCGTGGGGTATCCATGTGATGGAGTCGCGCCTGCAAGCGGGCGCCGCCGTTCCCGATGCCGACGTGCGGCTGCCCTATGGCATTGCCGAAACCGTGAAGGGCTTCGGATTCCCCGGCGCCGGGACCAACGCCTCGCACAACCTGCCCCTGCCCGGGAATCCGTCGAAGGAGGCCGAGGCACGCGCGCTCTTCAATCAAGGCGCCGCGGCGCTGTTCGTGGCCGCGTCCGAGCTCGAGGAGGCTGTTGCCGCACTCAACAGCCACGACCTCCAGCAGCGCGTGCGCGAGCGCGACCATGCGCTGGCCGATCGCCAGGTGGAACCGCCCCGCGTCCCGGCGATCGCCGACCGCGGCGCCGGCGGCGAGAGCTCGCCGATGACCGCGCTCGACGAGCAGTTCGTCGCCATCGCCGAAGCGAACCCGGGGCTGCGCGTGCGCGTGGGCAATCCTGACGAGCTGCGCAGCAACAAGCTCGATCGCACCCTGGACGCAATGAAGCACCGGGTGCACGAGCCCGAGCCCGGTGTCGCGGAATCGACCACTGGCGCGGTCATCACCGCGCTTAATGAGGAAGCCGTGGTATGCGCCGCGCTCGGCAACAAGGGCGGGCTGAACCTGGTGGTCACCTACGAGGCGTTCGCACCGAAGATGCTTGGCGCCGTGCGCCAGGAATTGATCTTCGCGCGTCACCAGGCACAGGCGGGGCGACCGCCCGGCTGGCTGGGCGTGCCTCTCGTGCTGACCTCGCACACGTGGGAGAACGCGAAGAACGAGCAGTCCCATCAGGATCCGACCATGGCCGAGGCGCTCCTGGGCGAAATGGCCGACATATCGCGCGTGGTGTTTCCCCCGGACGCCAACGGCGCCGCCGCGGCCCTCGCCCACGCCTACGCGCAACGCGGCACGGTCACCACCCTGGTCGTCCCCAAGCGACCGGTGCCGCACGAGCTGACACCGACGCAGGCGCAGGCGCTGGCCACCCAAGGTGCGCTATGCCTGGCCGGCAACCCGGCGACAGCGGCGATCCTGCTGGTCGCCACCGGTGCTTACCAATTGCAGGAAGTGCGCCACGCGCAGGTGCGCCTCGTTGAACGTGGCGTGTCGGCCGCGATCGTCTATCTCGGCGAGCCCGGCCGGTTCCGCACGCCGCGCGATCCGGACGAGGCGCGGTACGTGCACTCCGACAGCGAGGTCCATGCACTGTTCCCGGCGGAACGGCCGCGCATATTCGTCACGCATACGCGGCCCGAGCCCTTCCTGGGCGCGCTGCGCCGGCTCGACACTGGCCCGGCCACGACCGCGGCGCTCGGCTTCGTCAACCGCGGCGGCACGCTGGACGTGCTGGGACTGCTGTTCGCCAACCGCAGCACCTGGGCGCACGTGGCCGATGCGGCCGCGGGCGTCCTCGGCCAGTCCCGGGGCGGCCTGTTGTCGGAAGCGGAGCTGGCGGCAGTGGATGGTCGGGGCGATCCGGCCACGATCCTGCGTCCTGCAAGTGGGTCGACGCCATGAGTTGTCCAACCGGGAGCGCGCGTTGATGGCGGGCACGGTGCGGCGCGGAGGCCAGATTGCCTGGGCGGGACTCAAGCTCGGCGTCGCCGTGCTGCGCCTGCGCCGACGTGCACCCGACCTGCTTCCGGCATACGTCAGCACCACACTGGTGGGGTTGGGCACCACCTTCGTCAAGCTGGGCCAGGGCTTGAGCCTGCGCTGGGACCTGCTGCCGGCGCCCTATCGCGAGGCGCTGTCGCGATTGCACAGCGATGTGCCCCCCTTCCCGGCGGAGGAGGCCATGCGTATCGTCGAACAGGCGTTTGGCGCGCCGGTCGGCGAACTTTTCGCCAGCTTCGATGACAAGCCCCTGGCCGCGGCTTCAGTGGCCCAGATCCATCCAGCGCGCATGCATGATGGTCGCGATGTGGTCGTCAAGATCACCCGCCCCGGGATCCATGCCCAGGTGCAGGCGGATCTGCTGCTCCTGCGGCGCACGATGCGCGTCGCCCAGTGGATCTGGCCGCCACTGAAACGCCACCGGCCGCTCGAACTGGTGGACGAACTAGGCGCATTCCTGCGTGACGAGATCGACATGCGTCACGAGGCGCAGAACATGCGGCGCATGGCCAAGGTGCTGGATGCCCTGCCCGGCATCACCCAGCCGCACGTCGTCGAGCCGTATGCCACCCGCAACGTGCTTGTGCAGGATCGAAGCCACGGGACCCGTCTGGAGGCCGCGTACGGCACAGCGGCCGCTCCCGCACTGGCAAGGGCGCTGCTCGGTGCCTACGTGCATCAGCTCTTCGGCGCCGGCGTCTTCCATGCCGACCCGCACCCGGGGAATCTGTTCTTCTTTGACGACGGGCGCCTGTGCCTGCATGACTTTGGATCGATCGGCGTGCTCGACCCTGCATCCCGGCTCGCGCTCGGCGGCATGGTCGAGGCCATTGCGGCCGACGACGCCGAGGGCGTGCTGGATGCAGCGATCGCCATGGGCTTCTTCCCGTCGCAGGTCGACCGCCGCTCGCATGTGCGCGAGATCCACCTGATCCTGGCCGAGATGGCCAGCCGTCCGCTGGCGCAGTGGTCCATTGCCGAGGCAATCTGGCGCGTGGCACGCATTGGGCAGGGCGCTGGCTTCCGGCTTCCGGCCCACCTGCTGTCCCTGATCCGGACGCTGTTCCTGGTCGAGAACACGCTGCGGGCGCTGGATCCGAATCTGGACCTGCTGGGGACGCTGTCCGCGCAGGCGGCCGCGATCGCCGACATTGCCGAAGCCAGCCGCCCCAGCGGCAACAGGCCGCTTGCCATGCGGCTGGCCCGCACTGCGCGCCAACTGCCACAGATCGCCACCGACCTGTTGCGGCAGGCGCAACTGAGCGACGGACGACCCGCCTTCTCCGTACACCACCATGGCCTGAGTTCCACGCAGGAGGCAATCGCGCGCACGGGCAACCGGCTGGCGTTGGCCCTGGTCACCTTGGGCCTGTACGTAAGCGGTGCGCTGTTGAGCCTGCATTCCGACGGCCCGCAAGTGTTCGGTCACATGCCTTTCCTGGCTATGGTGGCTTTCGCTGCTGCGGGATTGCTCTCACTGCGGCTGGTGATGGCCATCGCCAGATCGGGACACTTGTAACAGAACACTGATCTATCTCCCCGCTGGTGCCCGGCGCATCAGTGCATCCAGGAAGGCAGACCCATGACGCAACACAATCATCATCATCAAGATCATCAGGCGCACGGCGAGCAACCGCCGCATCCCCGCACGGGTGCTGAAGGTGACGTCCATGCCGGGCACGACAAGCATGCCGGCCACAGCGTGGCGAGCTTCCGCGACAAGTTCTGGCTCACGCTGCTGCTGACCATCCCCACTCTGATCTGGAGCGGGATGATCCAGCATTGGTTCGACTACACCGCACCACAGTTCCCGGGGTCGGCGTACATCCCGGCGGTGTTCGGCACGATCGTGTACTTCTACGGCGGCTCGCCGTTCCTCCGCGGCGGATACCACGAGCTGAGAAATCGCCTGCCGGGCATGATGACGCTGATCTCGCTTGCGATCACCGTCGCCTTCCTTTACAGCGCGTTGGTCACGCTCGGCGTTGTCGAGGGCTTGGACCTGTGGTGGGAGCTGGCGACGCTGGTGGCGATCATGTTGCTCGGCCACTGGATCGAGATGCGTTCGATCAACCAGGCACAGGGCGCTCTCAAGGAACTCGCGAAGCTGCTGCCTGATATGGCGGTGCGGTTGGATGAGGCCGGTACCGCGAAGGAAGTCCCTGTCGCGGAACTGAAGCGCGGCGACCTGCTGCTCATCAGGCCCGGCGCGAGCATTCCCGCCGACGGCGTCGTGAAGGAAGGGACCAGCGCCGTCAACGAAGCGATGATCACCGGCGAGTCCAAGCCGATGGACAAGTCGACGGGCGACCGGGTGATCGCCGGCACCGTCAACGGACAGGGCTCGTTGCGTGTCGAGGTGACGGGAACCGGCGACGAGACCGCGCTCGCGGGTATCATGCGGCTCGTCGAGCAGGCCCAGACGTCGCGCTCGCGCGCCCAGGCCCTGGCGGACCGGGCGGCGTTCTACCTCACGATCATCGCCATCGTCTCCGCCGCGGTTACCGCCATTGTCTGGCCACTCCTCGGTCGACCGTGGAGCTTCACGATCGAGCGCGTAGTGACCGTGCTCGTGATCGCCTGTCCCCATGCGCTGGGTTTGGCCATCCCGCTGGTGACCGCCATCTCGACCACGATTGGCGCACGGAACGGCCTGCTCGTGCGCGATCGACGCGGCCTGGAAGAGGCCCGTTTGCTGAACACGGTCGTGTTCGACAAGACAGGCACGCTCACGCTCGGTTCGCACCGCGTCGTGAAGACCACTGCCGCCGATGGACTCACCGACGACGAGGTGCTTCGCGTGGCCGCGTCGGTCCAGCGCGACGCTGAACATCCGATCGCGCAGGCGCTGATGACCAGCGCCAAGGAACATGGCATCGACGTTCCGATGTCGCAGGACTTCGAGTCCATGCCGGGACGCGGCGTGCGCGCAGTCGTCGAGGAGCGCTCGCTTCACGTTGGCGGGCCGGGTCTGTTGAGAATGCTCGCGGTCGAACCGCCGGAGACGCTTCGGCGGGCTGCCGAATCAGCGGCAGCCGATGGTCAATCTGCAACCTACCTGGTGGAAGGCGACCGGGTGCTCGCCGTATTTGCGATCGCGGATGCCATCCGTCCCGAATCGTTCGACGCGGTCAAGCGGCTGCACGACGAAGGACTGGAGGTTGTCCTGCTGACGGGTGATTCCACGGCGGTCGCAAACGCGGTCGCGAAGGAACTCAACATCGACACCGTCTTCGCCGAGGTATTGCCCGAGGACAAGGTGGCAAAGATCGAGGAGCTGCAGGCCCAGGGCAAGCGCGTCGCGATGGTGGGTGACGGTGTCAATGACGCTCCGGCGCTGCTCACGTCCGACGTCGGCATCGCCATCGGCACAGGGACGGACGTCGCGGTCGAGGCCGGCGACGTCGTACTCGTGCGCAGCGACCCGCGCGACGTGCCAGCGATCATCGAATTGAGCAAGGCCACCTATCGCAAGATGATCCAGAACCTGTGGTGGGCCGCCGGCTACAACATCGTCGCCATCCCTCTCGCCGCTGGCGTTCTCGCCGCATGGGGGATCCTGCTGCAACCTGCGCTTGGGGCAGTGCTCATGTCGCTGAGCACCGTCGTTGTGGCAATCAATGCGCAGTTGTTGCGCCGGGCGGTGCGGTCCCCATGAACATGATTCGGGGACACCTGTGACCACGCGCCGGCTTCTTGCACTCAACGTTGGCTCGTCCACCCTCAAGGGCGCGTCCTATCTGTTCAACACTGAGGGACACGGCGCGCAGTCTCGTCTGCTCGAGCGCTCCCGGGCCGAAATTCCAGTCGGCGTGGATGCGCAGGAGCGCCTTGCCACCCTGCTCGAGGCATTGTCGGAGCCGTGGCCCAGCCCCGACGTGGTGGTGCACCGAATCGTACATGGCGGTGACCTGCACGACGCCCGCGAGCTCGACGAAACCGTGCTCGCGAAACTGGATGCATTGGTGCCGTTCGCACCCTTGCACCAGCCGGTAGCCCTCGCTTTCGCGCGTGCCGCGCGCATGCGTTGGCCGCACGCGCGCCAAGGCGTGGCCTTCGACACCGACTTCCACGCGTCGCTCGCGCCCTGGAGCCGGCGCTTGCCTGTCCCTGAAGCATGGGATGCGCTGGGCATCCGCCGCTACGGTTTCCATGGACTCGCCTTTGCCTCCGCGCTCCGCATAGTGGCCAGCCACGACGCTGGAATCCTGAAGGGCCGCGCTGTCTTCGCGCATCTGGGGGGTGGCTGCAGCGTCTGCGCCGTCGAGGGCGGCCGCAGCCGCGACACCACCATGGCGCTCACTCCGCTGGGTGGAATCCCGAGCCCTACCCGCTCCGGAGATCTCGATCCCGGCGCGTTGCTGTATCTGCTGAGGCATGAACGCCTGGATGCGCAGGCGCTTGAAAACGGCCTGTACCGCAGTGCAGGCCTTGCCGGAATCGCCGGCCATGGCGACATGCGCGTGTTGCTGACGGATCCCGGCCCGCAGGCCCAGCTTGCCGTGGAGCTCTTTGCAGTCCGGATTGCGCAGTCCATCGCGGCCATGGCCACGGCAATTGGCGGTCTCGACCATGTCGTCTTTTCCGGCGGCATCGGCCATCGCGCGCCGGTTTTGCGGGCTCGCATCGTCGCGCGACTGGCCTGGCTCGGCCTGGCGCTGGCACCTGACGTCAACGATGCTGGAGCCACGCGGATCGACCGCGGGGGCGGGCCGAGCATATGGAACGTCGCGATCGATGAGGAGCGCGAACTGGCTGAATCGGCACTCGCCTGGCTGTAGCCACGACACGCCCCAAGGGTCGGCTCCGGTGGGGAATCACTCCTCGATCCGTGGCGACGTGAGCACCGCTGCGAATCCACCACCGGGGGTGCGCATGTTCGTGGTCTGGCCCTGGTACAGCCTGGCCGCGAACAACAGGACACCCGCCTCGGACGCGAAGCAGCGCACATCCGCCTTGAGGGACTGGCCCCCATGCACGATCCGCATGCTCGGTGGCGCGAAGGCCTGTGCGATGTAGGTCGCCGACGCCATAGACGCCCAAGTCCGCCGGGTCAACTTGTCGCCCCGATAACTCCCACGGCTGCCAAACCCTGCTGCAGGCTTGAAGAAATATCCGTTGCGCACTGCCCACAACGCATCCCGGTTCGCGGGCACGAGTTCGACCGTGGGCGGGATCACCTGGCCCAGCAGTGCCGTCGAACCCGCATCGACCCCGAACCCGCCGAGCAGAGCCGGGTCCCCGAGCACCGCAAGGTTGCGCTTGTCGGCAAACAGCGCGTGTGCTCGGGGATGCGGCATCAGCGCGACGTCCCCTGCCAGGTAAGCCTCACGAATGTCTGCATGCGAGGCATCCTCGAGCGCGAAATCGGTCAACCGGTTGTAGACAGTGTCGATTCGACCGTGGGCATCCTCAAGCCCGTCCGAACCAAACGACAAATCCTCGGGAGCGCTGATCACGCAGTCCACGCCATGGTCCCGAAACGCGTTCGCGTACAGCACAAACTCGGGGTAAAGGAACTGCGCTCGCGGAGTGCTGTCCACGATGGCCAGGCGCGACGGCGTGCGCCCGGATTGCTGCCGAGCATCCTCCATCCAGGCCGTGACGGCCGCATCACGCGCTTGGGCCGCGTTGGTCCAGGTGGCCCATGCTGGCGGCGCGCAAGACCGCACGGCATCGAGCAACAAGGCATTGAGGAGCAGACCGCCTGGATTGGTGTTGACCTCGATCAGCCGCGGGCCATCGACCGTCAGGTGAAAGTCCAGACCCAGGACGCCCCCCGCCGAACCCGGATCATGGGTTGCAATGTCAGGGGCCCATTGCAGGACCCGTTGGCTATATCCCGGGTTTCCTGCGACGTCGAAGACCGCCGCCGCGACTCGTCCCATGGCCTCCAACGCGGGCCGATCAACGAACAAGGCATAGGGTGAAAATAAGTGCGCGTGTACGGCGGGATCAGTCGTGAACTCCGGAAAGGCACCCCGGATCGACTCGTGCAGACGGAGGATGTCGACCACTTCGCATGCACACCGCTGGTTGAGCGGCGCGCTTTCCAGGGTGGCACAGTCGATCTCGCAGCCTGTCTGTCCAACTATTATCGGAGTCCGCGGTTCAACCACAACAGGGATTGTTCTGTTGGATCGGTGGACATGGCACTGTTCCGAACGAGCAGAACACACAGCAGTCGCCTTGATGCGGACGCAAAACCGCTCCACAGCCCGTGCACTCATAGAAGAATTGACACGCTGTGATGGGCATTGTCTCGGTCGCCCGATGGCCGCACTCCGGGCAGGTCAAGATGCTTTCCAGCTTGACGTCACTCACCGCCAGTCCGCACCTTGGCCGGGAAGCCTGCTTCCGTGACTGCACGCGCGATTCCGGCTGCATCCGTCTGGCTCGATTCGAACGTCACCGTGACTGTTTCAGCCCGGGTGTCCACCTTCACATCGGCCACGCCCGGCACCTTCTCCAGCGCCTTCCTGATGGTGATGCCGCAGGCGGGACAGGTCATGTTCTCAGCATCGAGCATCACTACGGTTGCGGGCGTCGCAAGAGCGGCACCGACCGACAGAGCAGCCACCAGGGCCAGTATCCACTTGTGCATCGCGCCTCCTACAGAATCCAGACGATGTAATAGGGAAACAGCAGCAACAGGACGATGAGGGCTGTCGCCAACCAGAGCCAACGTCGCCTGCGTCGCAGAGCGTCCGGGGCGATGCAACTGCCATCCACACCGCACCGTGCCGCAGGTCGATACAGCATCCAAAACGCCACGGCCAAGGACAGTACGGCGGCGGCGCTGAACCAGGGCCTCAAGGGATCGAGAGCTGTCAGGGTGCCGATCCAGGCGCCACTGATGCCCAGCAGGACCAGCACCAGCGGCACGACGCAGCAGACCGATGCGCCAATGGCGGCGATGCTCGCGCCAACGATGGCTGGAACAGACGATTTGGCCGGGGTTGTTTGCATCAGAGCATACTAGCCTCTGTACCTAGGTACGGAGTCAAGCCGTGCGTCCGAACACGTTTACGATCAGCCGGCTGGCGGCGGCGGCCGATGTGCACGTCGAAACCGTGCGCTACTACCAGCGGCGTAGGCTGCTGCGTCAACCCGAGCGACCCATAGGAGGCGTGCGTCGTTACGACGAAAACGATGTCAATCGGCTTCAGTTCATCCGGCGCGCTCAGATGATGGGATTCAGCCTCGACGAGATCGCTGGCCTGCTAGAGATCACAGGCGAAGGTTCTTGCGAGCAGACCCGTCAGCTGACCGAGCGAAAGCTCGTCGATGTCCGTCTACGAATCCGCGAGCTGCGACAGCTGGAGAGGGATCTCGAACAGAAAATAGCGCGGTGCGCCCAAGTGCCGGCGGGAGAGTGCTGCCCAACCCTCGATTTTCTGGAGCGGCCAATAAAGCCAGCTGCGACAGGCAGTTAGCTCACTTTCGGCCCGTTTTTACACGAATCCCTGCCGACCCTCGGCTGGAGGGGGATTTCGCCGGGCACAGTCTGCGCTCAGGTTTCGTCACCGAAGGGGCTCGCCAGGGCGTCGCCCTGCCCGCCTTGATGGCGATGACTGACCACCGCTCCGTGGCAAGCGTGGTGGGCTACTTTCAGGCCGGAGCGGTCGCGGACAATCCAGCGGCAAGGCTCGCGGGGGATTGAGTACGCCGGCCCCATCACCGGGACCGGCGTTGTTTTTCCTTGTGACAAACGACGGCGTTTTGGAAAGCACTACGCAAGCGTGGCCGGGGGGTTCGCCGCCCCTACCTGCGAGTGCTGAAGGCCGGCAAGGGCTACTTCTTCTGTTGCGCAAAAACGATCAGTCTCCAGCGGATGGCGCCTGCGCCTGGAGCATGCTGGTGATGATTCTGTGGGGGAAATGGGTTGTTCTTATTCGAAGCAATCTCATCACCGCACGCTTCACAGCGGTAGATGCCCGAGTTAGCACAATTTTCTCCAGGGGAAAAAAGCAGGTCGTATGCCTCATTCTCTGACTTGTTGAGGTACTTTTCATACTTGTACTGAGCCACCGCCACACCTCCGTATGCGCCAAGTTCTGGCTGATCGATAGATAGAAGACTTCTGCCATCTGCGGCGAGCGTTGGAAAAAGCGTCTCCACCCACACCGCCGAAAGCTCGCCAGTTGCTGGCGAGCATTGCCTTTTCCTCATGACGCTCGCTGCCCCATACGCCCCCAGAGCTACTTCACCGAGCGCTGTACCGAGAATGCTTAATGCAACTTGCTCATCGCAGAAGCCACCGCCTTACGGATCTGCTCAGGATCGTAGGACTCGGCCACTTTAATCAGACGCTTGCGCGGGACATCAACAATCGCCACTTCCGCATTCAATTGCTTGGCGTCAGTGATGTACTGGGCAAGATGCAGCAACGTTTGGGCTTGCTCGGCTTTCAAGGGTGCGTCGACAACGTGGAGGTAGAGCAGCAGGAGCCTGCCATCCTGGCTGGCTACGGCAACATCCTGCCCCGTCCTCAAGATAACGCCGTCAACCGTGGCTGAGCACTTGGGTGGGCTCGGTCGCGGCGTGAAGTCCACGTCATCGTTGGCGGCCACAATCTCCACGAAATTGCGAACCAGCCCTTCTGCTTTGTCCTTTAACGGACCGGGAAAGTTAGCCAAGCGCGCGTACGCATCGTTTGCACTCAATCCCGCACAGACATCCTTCACGGCCAGCTTGATGCAGTTGGTATACCAGAGGGGAAATGACATCCCCTCTCGCTGCCCTGAGCGTTGGTACAGTCGTGCCTGTTCGGCCAGTTCTTCCTCGGTAGCGACCGCAAGGCGGCTCGCTTTTCGTACAGTTAAGCGATTACTCAATGGATACTCCTCCGTTTCAGCGTTGCTGCAGAAGGCAGTTTCAGAAGACTGTGCGATTACAGCTAGGCTCTTTGACGTCGGCCAGATTTGCTGCTAGAATCGCTCGTTAGATATTTGATGCTCAGTCCCTGGGCTACCGTCCTGCATTTCAGGATAAGCCACCAGCACATGGTGGCTTTTTTACGAGGAGTATTTGTCGATTGACATAAAACCCCTCTCTATACATTAAATCACCATCCATACGCCTGTGCAATCCGTTAATTTTTCGGAAATGACTTCCGTTAATCTAACGTTTAGTGACTTGCGTCTCATAAGGTGAGACCCGTTCTAGCGGCATTGGGCAGTTAGCGCGCTCGTCGCCCGCCCAGCGCGACGACTTTTGGCCGGATTACCCCCGGCAACACTCTGTCTTGAGCCACTAATAGCCCTCCCGGGCTCCTCCACGGTGCTTCGCAGCCTGCATCGCCCCAGGAACCCCTGGTCGGCCGGGGCTGGGGATGGGCTGATCGAGACCTAAGGTAATAACAACTCTGATGTAGAGATAGCTACTGATTCAGTAGTAGTCTCTACTCATGAGCTGGCAGATTCTTATTCTTTCCCTTCCGAGCGGGAATGCGACAGCCCGACAGCGGGCATGGCGTGCTCTGAAATCAGTTGGCGCCACAAGCCTGCGGGATGGCGTTTATCTCTTGCCTGCTTCTGAAGAGCTGCAAGTGCGCTTGCAAGCGATAGCGAACGACGTGCAAAGAAGTGGGGGCGATACCCACTGGTTTCCGTTGCAGATCCTTGAGGCGGCCCCGTATCGGGCAATGTTTGCCCGAACCCAGGACTATACGGAGCTGATGGAAGTAGTGCGGCTCACCAAGTGCGACGTCGGACAGCTGCCACCCACAGAAGCACTCAAACGCACACGGAAACTGCGAAGCCGCTATGAAGCAATCAGCGCGATTGACTTCTTTCCCGAAGGGACGGAACAACTGGTGCTCGCAGAACTAATGGAGCTGGAAAGTAGCTGCGCCCGTCTTCAAGCGCCAGACGAGCCGCAGGCCGCAGATTACACGTTGCGGCAACTGAGTCGCTTGGACTACCAAGGGCGAATCTGGGCGACCCGCCAGCGACCCTGGATTGACCGTCTGGCCAGTGCGTGGTTGATTCGACGCTTCATCGACCCCCGCGCTACCTTCAGATGGCTGGTCAACGAACGCGATCGTCCTGATGGCGTTGTGGGCTTCGACTACGATGGTGCTGAGTTTTCGCACGTCGGTTCAAAAGTCACGTTTGAGGTTCTGGCAGCCAGTTTCGGACTGACGAGTGCTGCGATCGACTTAATGAGTGCGCTTGTCCACTACCTGGACGTTGGGGGGCGGGCGCCACCGGAAGCAGCCGGAGCAGAGAGCATCCTCGCAGGCTTGCGTCGCACTATCGCCAACGATGATCAGTTGCTGGATCAGGCATGCGCGGTATTGGATGCACTGTTCGCGACCTTTTCTGAAAAGGCGGCTCAGGCCGGAGATACCACAAATGCAAGGAGGAGGTCGGATCATGTCTGAGTCCCCCCCTCCCTCTTCAGAAGTGACGACCGGGCCCCCCTTTGCGGGGTACCAGGTGCCACATGAGTCGCTGCTGGCATTGTTCTTGCGATTCCTCCGCTTTGGATGCCTGGCATGGGGAGGCCCGGTCGCGCAGATAGGAATGATCAGACAAGCGTTGGTGGATGACGAGCGCTGGGTGTCCAGTGCACAGTTCAATCGAGCTCTTGCGATCTATCAGGTTTTGCCTGGGCCAGAAGCACATGAGCTATGCGTCTACTTCGGGATGCTCGCACGCGGGCGTATCGGCGGCATCCTGGCAGGGTTGGGATTCATGCTGCCCGGCTTCGTTCTGATGTTCATTCTTTCCTGGGCGTATGTGCGCTTCGGACTGAAAGCCGAGGCATTCCAGTCCGTCTTTGCTGCCGTCCAGGTCGCGGTGGCGGCACTCATTGTGCGGGCGACATTTCGGATCGGAGGCCACGTGATCACTGATCGATGGCTGTTGGTCATAACGATCCTCGGAGCGTTCGCGCAAATGGCTGGCATCCATTTCGCCATTTTGCTGGCCTTTGGTGGCCTCACCTATGCGGTGTCACGCTGCTGGAAAGGCTTTCTTAGCATGGGCCTGCTGTTGCTTGCTGGTTGTGTGATCGGTCTAGTGGTCATCCGACAAGGTGGCCTCGCGGGCCTAGCCTCCTTTGCTGCCGACACTGCTCCCGCTTGGAGCTCGGCGAATGCAGCCAGCACTTCAATTCCTACCCTATTCGCGTCAGGCCTGAAGGCTGGCCTGCTGACGTTCGGTGGTGCATACACTGTCATTCCCTTCCTACAGAGGGATGCGGTCATCCAGGGGGAGTGGATCAGCAACGCCCAGTTCCTCGATGGCATTGCATTGTCGGGACTACTCCCCGCGCCGCTGATCATTTTCTCTACCTTCATCGGCTATCTGGCCGGGGGGCCATGGGGGGCGGTTGCTATGACGACAGGGATTTTCCTTCCCGCGTTTCTGCTTACGCTGCTGGGTCACAACACGTTGGAGCGGTTGGTCAGTCGCCCTCGTATCCAGCTATTCCTGGAAGGTGTGACCGCCGCGGTAGTGGGTTTGATTATTGGCACAGCGGTAGCCCTGTTGCATCAGTGTCTAAATGGCGTCGCTCCGATCGTGCTTTTCAGCATCGCCACCGCGGTTCTGTTCAAAAGCAAGGCGCGGCTGGTGATACCTGCAGTCATCGTGGGGGCTGCCTTATGGGGATGGGGCGCGCAGGCGGCCTTGCAGCTCTGAACAAAGCAGTCAGGCATCGCGCATGTAGACGAAGTTCGTTCCTAACCTCATCGGAGGCCAAGTGTCATCCATGCAAGGGCAACATAGCGACCGGTTTTTGCCAAGGCGACCAGCGGCAGGAACGTTCGTAGTGGTTCGCGCATGAACCCAGCTGCAAGCGTCAGTGGGTCACCTATAACCGGGACCCAGCTCAGCAGAAGTGACCAGCGGCCATACCGGCTGTACCAACGACTTGCCCTCGCCAATCGCGCCGGATTGAGCGGGAACCACCGCTTTGAACTGAGCTGGAGAGCCTTGGAACCAAGCCACCAGTTAACTGTTGAGCCCAGGATATTGCCGACACTGGCCACGATGATCAGCGACGCAGCCGGATGGTCGGCCAAAAGGAGCGCAACCATCACCGCCTCCGACTGGGCGGGAACTACCGTGGCCGCTAGAAAGGCGGCAAAGAACAAGCCCAAATAGATCATTGGAGGTATCGCGGTCGGTTAAGTTGCAATCACTTGCGGGCCTCGCGTTGCGGTTCGCCTTTATAGCGCTGGCTAGCCTTCGCGTTCTACTGAAACGGCTTGGGGCCCTCAAGATCCGCCACCCTTGCACTCTTTGGTTGGAATGGACAGATTCCTTGTCGACAAGCGCTGGCAACGCACCTTAAGCTACGGCCAATGTTCCGTACACCGGCCACCATCAATCTGCTTCGGGTCAGCCTCTTTGTGCTGTTGGCCTTGGGCGCGGTTGTGCGGCCGATGTTGAACCTGGTGGGGGACCTGCACTCCACCGAACATGCAGTTGTGGCTGCTGCCGAACATGGCCACCACCACCCGGGCGATCACGACTCGGGCTCTGATCCTGAGCATGCCAAGGGGCTGCATGCCCTACTCCATTCGGCTGATTCCAGTGGTGCACTCAGCCTTTGGAACCACAGTTATTGGGCGCCTAGCGTCGCACCAGAGACCTCGGTTCCTGCCTTAGACGTCCTTTGGCGTCCTTCGCAACAACCTTCCAGCCCCTTCAGACCTCCCATCGTTTGACGAATCCGGCCGCCTTGTAGCGGCCTGACAGTGCTGGCCGCAATTTGTGGCTGGCTGCGTTATTCGTCGAACAATCGGAGAAGATTCCGTGAATTTGCGTTGCATGTGGGTACTGACTTTGGTCGGTACCTGCAGCGTTGCCCCGTGCGGCTTCGCTGCTGAACCTTTGCGCCTGGAAGATGCGGTTGCCCGCGCGCTCCAAGCGAATCCCACAATCCAAGCCGAAACTGCCCGTCTGGAGGCAGTGCGCAATCGTGCCAACCGAGAGGCTCTTCCAGCGCCCTATGTAATAGGGGCCGATTTTGAGAACGTTGCAGGTACCGGCGGGCTGAGCGGTGTGGACTCAGCTGAAACCACGTTACGCCTCGGACATGTCCTTGAGCTTGGCGGCAAGCGTGATGCCCGCAGAGCCTTGGGAACTGCCGAGATCAACCTTCAGGGAAGCGCTGAAGGCGTAGCCAGGCTTGATATCACCAACAGCACCGCACAGCGGTTCATCCAGACCGCGGTCGCTCAGGAGCACGTGGAACACGCCCAAGAGCGGGTTCGTCATGCCGACCGCACCCGTCGAGAAGTTGCCAGATGGGTGCAGGCGGCACGCAATCCAGACTCGGACCTTCGGGCAGCTGAGATCACGTTAGCCGATGCCGAACTGCAGCATGAGCAGGCACTACAGGCACTTCAGGGAGCCAAGGCACGCCTTGCTGCCAGTTGGGGAGCCCTAACCCCGGACTTCGACAGCGTGGCCGCGGATCTGGACACCCTGCCCCCGCTCGCGGATTTCGAATCCCTGGCCATCCGCCTGCCGCAGACGCCTCAGCAGCGTCTTGCACAGCTCGAATCCGAATCCATCGCGGCTCGTCGTCGGATTGCTGTGGCGAGTGGGAAGCCTGACGTGAACGTCAGTCTTGGCGTTCGTCGCTTGGAGGCGACAGGGGATCAAGGTCTGGTGATGTCCTTCTCCGTGCCTCTTGGGAGCCAGCGGCGCGCCTCCTATTCGGTCGCCGAAGCCGATGCAGATCTGGCCGCAGTCCAAGCGCGCGCCCAGGCGACAAGCCTGGAGCAACGCCAGCAGCTATTCGATCGCTATCAACAGATGCAGCAAGTCCGTTCCGAAGTGGAAGCGCTTCGCAACCGAATGCTGCCCAAGGCTCAAGAAGCGGTCAGCTTGACGCGTCATGGTTTTGAAGCCGGTCGATTCTCATTCCTCGCTCTAGCCCAAGCCGAGAAGACCCTGTTCGACCTGCGCGAACGCGAAGTCGAGTCGGCCGCCCGATACCACACCCTTATGGTCGAGGTTGAACGCCTGACCGCCCACATCCCGGATGCCTCCCGATGAAGCGTTATGCATTCCTGATCCTTCTATCTCTGATGCTCGCCGCATGTGGCGAGAAGCAGAGCGCTGAACCTATCGCCGGAGAAGCCTCAGCCGCCGCTGGCGCCGAATACGAACGCGGCCCTCATCGTGGCCGAATGCTGCGGGATGGCAACGTCGCCATCGAGGTGACGGTGTACGAAACCAACACGCCGCCCCACTTCCGCCTGTATGCATACCGGGACGACCAGCCTATCGCCCCTGGTGAAGTGACTGCCAGCATGGAGGTCACGCGACTTGATGGGGAAGTCAGTGCTTTCTCCTTCAAGGCAGAAAAGGACTATCTGGCTGCGAGCTCCGAGGTCGTGGAGCCCCACTCGTTCGATGTGAAGGTCAATGCGACGCTCGGTGGCAAACCTCATAGCTGGACGTATGCCTCCTATGAAGGCCGGACCACCATCGATCCTGAAGCAGCAAAGGATGCCGGCGTAGTCGTAGAGACAGCAGGGCCCGCGACGATCCGCGACACCGTTCAGCTGATGGGAGCCGTCGCGTTGAACGAGAACCGCCACGCTGCGATCAAAGCAAGGTTCCCGGGAATCGTGCGCGCGGTCCACGTGCAAGTTGGTGATCGGGTAGCACGCGGGCAAACCCTGGCGACTATCGAAGGCAACGAGAGCATGCGTACATACGCCGTCACCGCACCCTTCGACGGTGTGGTGCTGACTCGCGCCACCAATGTCGGTGACGTGGCCGCCGATAACACCCTGATCGAACTCGCCAACATGGGCGAGGTGTGGGTGGATCTCCGGGCGATCGGTACCGATGCCGAACGTCTGGCGGCCGGCCAGGCGGTGCAGGTCCGCTCGGCTACCGGGGAAGCGACCGTCGAATCCACTGTTGCGTCCCTGCTGCCTGTAGCGTCCAGCGGTCAGAGCGTGGTTGCTCGCGTGAACCTTCCCAATCCCGATGGCCGTTGGCGTCCAGGAATGACGGTCGCAGCCGAGGTCACCTTGTCTTCGGAGGAAGTGCCGCTGGCAGTGAAGGAATCCGGGCTGCAGCGCTTCCGTGACTTCACGGTTGTGTTTGCGCAGGTCAAGGATACCTACGAGGTGCGCATGCTCGAGCTAGGTCGGAGAGATGGCGAGTACGTCGAGGTACTTGGCGGCTTGAAGCCCGGAACGGCATACGTCGCCGAGCAAAGCTACTTGATCCGCGCAGACATCGAAAAGTCTGGCGCCAGCCACGACCACTAAGGAACGGCCATGCTCGAAAGAATCATACGAGCGTCCATCGCTCATAGATGGCTGGTGTTGCTCCTTGTTCTGGGGCTATGTGGCCTTGGCATCTGGAACTACAACCGGCTCCCCATCGATGCCGTTCCGGACATCACCAACGTACAGGTACAGGTCAACACCGAGGCCCCCGGCTACTCGCCCTTGGAGGCGGAGCAGCGTGTCACTTTCCCGGTCGAAACAGCTCTGGCCGGCCTGGCCAAGCTTGAGTACACACGCTCGGTTTCACGCTACGGCCTTTCCCAGGTCACGGTGGTGTTCGAGGACGGAACGGATATCTACTTCGCACGCCAGCAGGTCGCCGAACGCCTGCAGCAAGCGGCCTCTGCCCTACCCTCGGGCCTGAAGCCCTCACTCGGGCCGGTAGCCACCGGCTTGGGCGAGATCTTCATGTACACCGTCGAAGCCGAGCCGGGCGCGGAAGACACGTGGACCCCCATGGCGCTACGTACGCTCCAGGACTGGGTCGTTCGCCCGCAGATGCGTCACCTCAAAGGTGTCACTGAGGTCAACACGGTCGGTGGCTACGTCCGCCAGTTCCATATCACCCCCGATCCGTCGAAACTTCAGGCCTACGGCCTGACGATGCAGGACGTCCTTGAGGCTGTCGATCGCAGTAATGCGAATGTCGGCGCGGGCTACATCGAGCGGTCTGGCGAGCAGTACCTGATCCGCGTCCCTGGCCAGGTGGCGGATATCGTGGGGTTGCGGAAGATCGTGGTCGCCACACGTGAAGGTCTTCCGCTCCGCGTTGGCGATGTCGCCGAAGTACTTGAAGGCAGCGAACTGCGTACCGGTGCAGCCACTAAGGATGGCAAGGAAGTGGTCCTCGGCACCGTGTTCATGCTGATCGGCGAAAACAGCCGTGAAGTAGCACAGCGCAGTGCAGCCAAGCTCAAGGAAATCGACAAAACCTTGCCCGACGGCGTTCGCGTGCATGCGGTGTATGACCGCACCGAGCTGGTTGATCGCACCATCGAGACCGTTCGCAAAAATCTGTTGGAAGGCGCTCTCCTTGTCATCGCCGTTCTGTTTTTACTGCTTGGCAACCTGCGCGCAGCATTGATCACCGCGGCAGTGATCCCGCTGACCATGCTCTTGACGATTACCGGAATGGTCGAGAATAGGGTTTCTGCAAACCTGATGAGCCTGGGAGCGTTGGATTTTGGTCTGATCGTAGATGGCGCGGTCATCATCGTGGAGAACTGCCTACGTCGTTTTGGCGAAAAGCAGCATGCTCTGGGGCGCTTGCTTACCCGTCAGGAGCGGTTTGAGTTGGCGGCCAGCGCCAGCGCCGAAGTGATCAAACCCAGTTTGTTCGGCTTGTTCATCATCGCGGCGGTCTACATCCCGATCTTTGCCCTGTCCGGGGTGGAAGGAAAGATGTTCCACCCGATGGCATTGACGGTGGTGATCGCGTTGACGGGCGCAATGGCGCTCTCGTTGACCTTTGTGCCGGCGGCCGTCGCCCAGTTCGTGACGGGCAAGGTGTCGGAGAAGGAAACCCGCGCCATGCGTGCGGTCAGCCGCTTCTACGGCCCGCTCCTGGAAAAGGTAATGTCCGCGCGTAAGTTGGTGGTCGCAGCCGCTGCAGTACTGATTCTGCTGTCGGGTGTTCTCGCAAGCCGCTTGGGCACGGAGTTCATCCCCAACCTGGATGAAGGTGATATCGCGTTGCATGCCCTTCGCATTCCAGGTACCAGCCTGAGCCAAGCAATCGGTATGCAGCGACAGCTGGAAGCGCGGATCAAGGAGTTCCCTGAGGTAGACGAAGTGGTGGCGAAGATCGGCACCGCAGAGGTTGCCACCGATCCGATGCCGCCCTCAGTGGCGGATACGTTCATCATGCTCAAGGATCGGAGCGAATGGCCGAACCCACGCAAGCCGAAGGCTGAACTCATTGCTGAACTAGAAAAGGCGGTGCGCGCCATTCCCGGCAACAACTATGAGTTCACGCAGCCCGTTCAGATGCGTATGAACGAGCTGATCGCCGGTGTCCGTGCCGAAGTAGCGATCAAGCTGTATGGCGATGACCTGGATCAACTGGCTGCCATCGGGGGACAGATCGAGAAGGTTGCCAGCAGCATTGAGGGTAATGCCGACGTGAAGCTGGAACAGGTCACGGGCCTGCCGCTGATGACCATCACTCCGGATCTGGATGCTTTGGCCCGCTATGGCGTATCGATTGATGCGGTCCAGCGGACCATTTCCATGGCGTTGGGTGGTGAAACCGCCGGGCAGGTATTCGAGGGTGATCGTCGCTTCGACATCGTGGTTCGTCTACCTGAGAGCATGCGGGAGAACCCGAAGACCCTGGCCTCACTTCCCGTAGCACTGCCGGTGAGCGAGGGATCGACCCGAGGCTATGTTCCGCTGGGACAGTTGGCAAAGGTTGAAGTCGCCCCTGGCCCGAACCAGGTTAGTCGCGAGAACGGCAAGCGACGCGTGGTCATCACCAGCAACGTCCGTGGTCGTGACCTTGGCTCTTTCGTGGAGGAGCTTCGTGAAAGCGTGAGCACCGAAGTCGCGATGCCGGAGGGCTATTGGGTGGAGTACGGCGGTACGTTTGAACAGCTGATCTCGGCCAGCAAGCGCTTATCCGTTGTCGTACCCGTCGTGCTGGTGCTCATCTTCGGTCTGCTGTTCATGGCGTTCGGCTCGGGCAAGGATGCCGCCATCGTCTTTAGCGGTGTGCCGCTGGCACTTACTGGCGGTGTACTTGCGCTGGCGATGCGGGGAATCCCGCTATCCATCTCTGCGGGCGTGGGCTTCATCGCCCTATCCGGCGTCGCAGTGCTCAACGGTTTGGTGATGATCAGCTTCATCAAGAAGCTGCGCGAGGATGGTGCTCCACTCGAGCACGCTGTCCACGAGGGCGCGATAACCCGCTTGCGGCCAGTGCTCATGACGGCGCTGGTGGCAAGTCTAGGGTTCCTGCCGATGGCCCTCAACGTGGGTGCCGGTGCCGAGGTCCAGCGTCCACTGGCCACGGTTGTGATCGGCGGCATCGTCTCTTCCACGCTGTTGACCCTGCTGGTTCTGCCGGCGCTCTATCGCCTCATTCATCGCGACGGCGACATCAACAAGGAGCACGTATGAGTGCTTCAGTAATTTTGAAAGCTAAGGAGATCTTCTTGCGCAACATAAAAGCACCAGCGTCAGTACTCGCAGGCGTAGCGCTGCTGACGACAACAGCGGCCGCCCTGGCTCATGGCGTTAGCGAGGGAGACGCTGCATTCCTCGAAGAGAGTTCTGGGCGAAACCTGCTCGCATTCACCTACCTGGGTGCGAAACACATGTTCACCGGCTACGACCACATCCTGTTCTTGCTGGGAGTCGTTTTCTTCCTTTATCGCATGAAGGACGTGGGCATCTACGTCACGTTGTTTGCCATCGGTCACAGCATCACGCTTCTGCTGGGCGTGCTGGGTGGCTTCCATGTGAACCCGTACATCGTTGACGCCATCATCGGCTTGTCGGTTGTCTACAAGGCGCTGGACAACATGGGGGCCTTCAAACGCTGGTTCGGCTTCCAGCCCAATACGAAGGCCGCGGTAATGGTCTTTGGTCTTTTCCATGGCCTCGGCCTAGCCACAAAGCTCCAGGATTTTTCGCTGTCACGCGAAGGACTGGTTGCCAACATGCTGGCATTCAACGTTGGCGTAGAGATCGGCCAGATTCTCGCGTTGGCTCTCATCCTGATCGTCATGGGCTTCTGGCGCCGCTCACCGATGTTTGCCCGCCAGGCGTTTGGTGCCAACGCCGTCCTGATGACCGCAGGCTTTGTGCTTATTGGCTACCAGCTCACCGGCTACTTCGTTTCCTGATCGAGATAATTCAATGTCCATTACTGCAAATCAGCCTCTTCCCAGCACCTCACGCCTGCTCCGTGCCACCTTCATCGCAACAGCGGTGGCGGCAGTGTTGTTGATCACTACCGTCCTGCCTGCCGAGTACGGCGTTGACCCGACCGGTATTGGTCGAACGTTGGGTCTAACCAAGCTGGCCGAGACTCCGGTTGACAGCGATCCGGTCGCCATCGCGACGGTGACCAGCATCAATAGCGATGCCAATCAAGCCCTGGCCGAAAAGGCGAAAGCCGCGTTCGGGGAGAACAACGGCCAGACGCTGGACGCGGCTGCCACCTCCCTCACTACCGGGCCAATCCGTACAGACACGCTCACGGTGACGTTGGCGCCGGGTAAAGGTGCCGAAGTGAAGGCACACCTCAAGCAAGGGGCCGGCGCTGTCTATCGCTGGAAGGCCACGGGTGAAGTAGCCGTAGACATGCATGGCGAGCGCCCGGACGTGAAGGGTGCATGGACCAGTTATTCGGTCGAGGCCGCACAGAGCGAAGCCGAAGGCACCTTCATTGCGCCCTTCGACGGCACCCACGGCTGGTACTGGCAGAACCGCGGCACCGCGCCGGTAGACGTTTCGGTCGAAGTCATCGGCTTCCAAGCCGATCTGTATCGCCCCTGATCTCGCCACACTTGTTTTCAACCCGCGGTGTAAGCACCGCAATTTCCGGAGTGTTACCCATGAAGATCCGCAATGCTCTCGTAGCTACCTTCCTCGCAGCAGCATTCACCTCGGGCGCCGCAATCGCGCACGACCCTGCCCTGCATGAACCCGCGCCGGCTCCTGCGGCAGCTGCGAAGAAGCCCAAGCCCACCACCTGCGAGCAGCTGGCCGATACGTCCAAGTACGACGTGAATCTGAATGATTCGGCCACCAAGACCCTCAAGTCCACCTGCGACGCTCGCAGGGCGGCGCCGGCAAAGAATTAAGCTGACCGAAAAGCAGGGCGGTGCCAACCAGGCGCCGCCCTGCCTCCCCGCATGCACGTGCTGAGATTCACGCCATGATTGATGTTCTGAAGAACTCAAGCTTCCGGAACTTGTTCGCCGCCCAAGTGTTTGCACTGGTAGGTACTGGACTGGCGACAGTCGCGTTGGCATTGTTGGCCTACGACCTAGCTGGAGCTGAGGCCGGTGCGGTTTTAGGTACGGCGCTGGCGATCAAAATGATCGTCTATGTGACACTCGCCCCTGTCTCCGCTGCCGTTGTGCCTCCGGTGTTGCGGAAGCGCGTGCTGATTGCACTTGATCTGGTCCGGGCCGCCGCTGCTCTTTTCCTGCCTTTCGTCACTGAAATTTGGCAGGTATACATCCTGATTGCATTACTACAGTCTGCATCCGCCTGCTTCACCCCCCTATTCCAGTCTCTCATTCCGGAAATCCTCAAGGATGAGAAGGACTACACCAAGGCGCTATCGCTTTCGCGGTTGGCCTATGACCTGGAAAGCCTCCTGAGTCCGGCCCTGGCTGCGGCATTGCTTACCTTGATTAGCTTCCACGGTTTGTTTGCCGGAACCTCAGTTGGTTTCGTGCTCTCAGCCATGTTGGTGTTGTCGACTGCCTTCCCACTGATTGTCGATAGGCGCGGTGATGAAGGCCCTTATGCGCGAGCCATCCGCGGAATGCGCATCTATCTGCGTACCCCTCGCCTGCGCGGCCTGTTGGCACTCAACCTTGTTGCTGCAGCAGGCGGCTCGTTAGTATTCGTCAACACCGTGGTTGTGGTCCGCGGCGTACTTCACGGCGGTGAACGTGAAGTCGCGTGGGCCCTTGCGGCTTTTGGTATTGGCAGCATGGCTGTCGCCATGCTGCTGCCGAAAGTACTGGATAAGGTCTCCGACCGGCGCGTAATGCTTGCCGCCGCGAGCCTGATGTGTGCGGTGTTGATGGGCCTGCAAGGTGCTTGGATCGGCCTGGATGGTGCGATCAACTGGTTCGTGATCATTCCGGCCTGGGTATTGCTCGGCATGGCATACGCGGGTCTGGTCACGCCGGGCGGGCGGTTGCTTCGTCGCTCCGCAGATTCCGCCGACTTACCATTCCTGTTCGCAGCACAGTTCTCGCTATCGCATGTGTGCTGGCTGATTGCCTACCCGCTTGCCGGAGTGGTGGGGGCGAAATGGGGGCTACCGGTGGCTATCGGTGCACTGGTGGGCGTTGCCGGCGTTGGGCTTTTGCTTGCCTGGCGCTCGTGGCCAAGGGCAGATCCCGAGGAGATTGAACATAGCCACGATGACCTTCCAGATGATCACCCGCATTGGATAGAGCACGCGCGGAAGCATGGAAAGCATTCACACCGCTTCGTGATTGACGCACTGCACCGGAGGTGGCCAGGTTGATGTGGTGCCACCCGTCCCCCCACTCTGCACCCGCCGACTTCGCATGATGGCGTGGCGCGCCAGATGGCCGAACGCACCGCTATTCAGATGGCGAGAGTCAAGCGGGAGGACCCCTCCTCTCTAGTCTCAGTGGGGCCGGTGGCTGATTCACCCGAGACCTGTGTGAAGAGGCGCGTACTCTACCTACCTGCGCCCCTGAGCCAGCACGGCGGTCCGCAGCGTCTCAATCAATTCGACTAAGGGTAAGTCCAACTGATTCGTCAGCTCGATGAATTCGACGATGTCCAGTCGGCGCGCGCCAGCTTCGACCGCGGACAATCGCTGTTGCGGCCAGCCCAAGCGTGCGGCCACATCGGTTTGGGTTAGGCCCAGCGCTTCACGGCGCAGGCGCAAGCGCTGCACCAGTTCCCGGTAGGCCTGCGTATAGATGGTTTTTGAGTCCATGGTCGCGTTTCGTTAGCGACCAAGGAATCTATGACCCCCTACCGAATACATGAAAAACGTGTAATCTGCGCTTATGGCTAGGTCGAGCATCTCCCATGCCCCGCAAAACAGCCTGTCGCGTTCATCGGGCTTTGCCGGAAATTCCGGAGAGCTTGAATTTGGTGTGCTTGGTTTCCTGGTGGGCCTTCGAGATGTCCATCACCAAGGCCATGCCGATTTCGCCTTCTGATCGGCTTAGTGCACGCCTATTCCGAGACCTAGAGGAGGCGCGCGTTTTGGCTGCCGTAAACGAAGGTAATAGGTCCGCTAGACGAACCCTGCGAGGGCCTTGGGCTTGGCAATATCAACAGCCTATAAGCCCCTCATGTGCGCACCTATGCGCCGCTCTGCTGCAGTCAATTGCCGCCTATAAAGCGCGCGCCAGCTGGCAGGTCGAGGTCACTTCACTGTGGCAGATGCTGGTGGATGCGGAGGCCTTTGAATACCTGCTGTACCTCTTAGCCAACCATCAGCTCGAACTACCCACCGATCTAGCCAGTGGCAGTGAACTTGCAGATATGTGGTCGAACCACTCGCTGGGCCGGCGAAGGTATTTGGCATGGTATGCCGTCAGGGGGGCGGCGGCCGCATTGCTGCGCAGCGGAATGGATCAGGCCTTCGCCGGTCAAGCGCTGTGCGACGAGATTCGCCGGCGAAGCCGTTGGTTGCATTCGCGTGAGGCTCAATCTCCTCAGGAAGAAGCCACGTTCTGCTTTGCCCCTCGAACAGACAGTGCTAGAACGTTGATAACTAGGCTCTTCCTCGATTTTGTGGCGCCGATCGGTAACACATACTGGAGTTCCCCTCCAGAAAGTTCCATGCTGGGCCAATCTGAGCCACTGCAGGCGCCGAAACCTTAGCTCTTAAAAAGGCGCCCTAACCGTTCAGACTCAGCGCATATATAGCGTATTCCAGGGTGATGCTTTGGATAGTAATCGGCTTCCAGATGTGTGATCAGCGGCGGTAGAAACTTCAAGAACCACCTCGCTGCTGGCAATGTCGCGTCTGAAAAGATTGCCTTCCCCTCGCTGAGCGTCTGCAGAGAGATCTTATCCAGTGCCAAGGCATGGGCTAAAAAACCGCAGGCATCGCCGCGGAATCTGGCCTGATCGCCGACCTGATTGGCAAACAGCAACCAGCATTTGTGCTGCTGGCATGTCCTAATCACCTTGAAGCGCCAGGACAGTCGATAGTAGAAAGCGCCCTTTTCCCGCAAGCACACAGGGCATGCTCGAAGCAACGGCAACGAATCGGAAGGCTGCCAGGATTGCCAGCCAAGTCGCTCCTCAATCGTTCCGCGCTTGAGGTGAAGGGCGCGTTGGACTCCACGAAATTGACTTTCCAAGAACATCGAGCGCAGGCTGGACTGATCCACGCCACTGACTTCTGCCATGGTCTCGATGTCCACTGGAGCTCTTCCTGCATCTAGCGCGACATCACTCAGCGGTCCTCGGCACCAAGTTCGAGATATCTCTTCCCATGGTGCACGGAACGTCCGACACACCCTGTCCACCCAAGAGGATGCGGCTTCCTCTGCAAACGGCACTATCAATATGGGCCATGTCTTCATCACCGTTAGAGCTTGGCCAGTTTGGCACGCCGTGCCATAGGGCCAAGATAGGAGTTCAGTTCGAAGGTCCTGCGATTGATGCACTCTTCACCGGTTCGAATCGCAATTTCTGCCGTGCTACGCAGTAGATCCAGGACCTCTCCAATGGTGCCTTCGGTACGTCGAAGGATGTATGCCACAGCGGCCTCCCCCAGCAGGGAGGGACGATGCAGCGGAAACGATGAGACGAGTCCTTGCATCAGGTGATTGGACTCGTCAGATGGTTCCCAACGGCGAAGGACTATCGGCTTGAAGCGGTTCTCTAATTGCGGGTCTGTTCGAATCGCATGCGCAGCGTGCTCAGTGCCGCTCAGCACCATTGAGAGCTGCAGGCGGTTGGTCAGGAACCTCAGAAGATTGAGGAATTCCAGCTGCGCACTGCGACTGCCGGCAAGAATGTTGTGGAATTCATCAATCACCAGCAGCTTGATGCCGATCTGACGAAGCAGATCTAGGCACAAAGTTTCCAATGCCCCGGTCCGGACCCAGGTACTTGGTGAGGGCGCGCCAAGCGTTGAAATGAGGCCACGATAAAAGCGTTCGATGGTCGGGCTTGAGGGCATTTCGACGAAAACGATCGGTGCCACGACCCCGGTCGGAGAATGAGTCCACGGCTGGCTTTTTACCAGTCGATGGAGAAGGGATGACTTGCCATTGTTCGTCGGCCCAACAAGCAGTGCGCACGCAGGGCGTGGGTTGGGAGGAAGCTCAAGAAAACGCAGCATTTGCTTCAGCGCCACATCTGCAACTTCGTAGGAGACCCAGCGTTCCCGATACAAGTGAAGTGCGCGCTCCTGCGCGCTCTGAGTAGCAACTTCACGCACAGCAGGAGCCAAATGTTCGAATGGCTGTGTGGTCATGTCAGTACACCTCCACACTTTGACTAGGCGGTATCCCGCTCTTCACGGCATCCGGATCATTGTCCGGATACATAGGCGTGGCCGATGCAGGAACACCCAAATGCTCCACCCGAGATTTCTCGCGACGTGCCTTGCGAGACTTGGTCTGGGACGCCGCAATAATTGCTCGCCCCTCCTCTACATGCTGAAAAATCAGCTCTTCGGTCGGATCTTTCTCGCCGGCCGCGCGCACCCTCTCCATCGCTCGCTTGTGCTCCCACAATGCGATCGGTGGACGCCATCTGTCGCGATAGGGCAACTCGATGTAAAGCGATCGTTGCTCATCAAAGAGCCAGACCGAGCTGATGTCGCGAGGATCACGTTTGACGAGATACTTTGGAGACTTCCTGCGGATCAATATTTCAGATAACGCTGGTGAAGAGTAACTAATTCGATCCCAAACAACGCCGTGCGTCCCTACTTTGCGCATTGTGCCGGGCAGGAAGTCGAGCATCAGTTTTGCCAAGTCACCAACCTGCTGGGGTGGTTTGCGGCGCAGGCCGCGGTGCCATGCCTCATTGGGCGTGCACTGCAGGTGACTATGGACCGTGTTGTGATACACACCACACACTTCGTTGAGCAGCCACGCTTCGAACTCATCCAATGTAAGTGAAGCAGCCCGATCCGAATCGTAGGATCCTCTGGCGGAAACGTTCGAGAACGTGGTCCCAGGCAACGCATGAACCTTGCGCATGAAGGTTCCTATCAGGCGTTCGACGATGCCGCCCTCCTGCTTTTGCCCCAGATTTCTGAAACGCAGCTTCACCCCATACTGTGCGCATCCCCGCTCCAGCGTTTTGCCATGGAACTCACTAGCGTTGTCTACAAAGATGGCTTCCGGCAAACCACTCATTGTCCATGGCGCAACCACCGAAAAACGAGCAAGACGCTCTGCCTTGCCTCCCGCGATGCTCGCGACGCATAAGGCTACTGTTGTTGAAGACGGGGCCTCTAGCGACACCACAAGGCCAACAATCGCGCGGCTACACTCGTCCACTGCGAATGTCACCGTAGGACGACCAATCGGCTGGCGGCTTCGCTCATCTACCAGGATCACATCGGCCGTCGTGTGGTCGATCTGGACCATCTCCAGAGGATGATCACGGAGGGGGGTGCTCGCCAGAATGGGCCGATACTTCAGGGCCTCATCCTGGCCGCGCCGACTAACTGCGACGACACGCTGGTTCAGGGCCTGCACGCGCCTTCCCACGGTGTTGTAGGCGGGGGCGTTGAGGCCCTTTGATCGACAGCGCCGACGGATATCCTTGGTGATCTCCGAAATTCCAGGCTGCTGCCGTTTCAGATAGGCGTCCTGAATTGTCTCGCTGATGATCTCCTCGACAAGCGGATGCAATCGCGAAATGCCACCTCCGCCAAGAGGACGTTGGCGACACAAGCTTGACGTACGTGATTCTGATTCCTGAAGCCGGCTCAAAAGTCTACGGATCGTTCGAGTGGTGAGTTGCAACTGCTCGGCTGCTCGCACTATCTGCTGTGCCCGGTCATGGCCTCGACCGGAAATACCTCGGAGCACTTCAGCACGTAACCGAGCTTGTTCCCACTTATCGTCCGGAATGAGGTCCAGAGGGGTATCAGTCATAGTCGCTGCCCCGGGTCTTTTGACGCTCTATCTACTCTCGCCGGTGACGTGCGTCAATTCATTGATAGCTAACGGGAAGTGCCTTCCAAACGAAGTCCATCACATTCGCCTAACAACTATAAAACGGACATCGTCTTGTGAAAGATTTTCGCGTCCACAGCCCGTGTCCACGCCAGCAATGACGGGCCGAATTTGGACATCCTCTTCGGAAAATCACATGCGCTGGATCTGGCTTTGGATCTCATCTCACCTACCATCCCGGCCTCCTAAGGATCAGGGGGAAATTGAGGCATGAGTGACAGCTACAACATCGACCGCAGGCCGCCATGTTGGCCGACCGGCGAACAATGTCCGAATGCGTGCGCATCAGCGCACCACCGGCACGTCATAGAGAACCACGTCGAGCTCCACGGCCCTTGGGCTGGGTGCCGGCTGGCTGGCCGTGACCTGGTGGGGCCATCGGGCGACGGAATCCCAGAACTCCGGTTACGTGTCCTGCTCTGGCGCGCCGTTGCCTCTTATTTACGTGACGCGACACGTAAAAGGAACGCTGCGAGGAAAGCCCGTCAGCAGTCGATGGTCAAGGTCGTTGTCGTGGACGAATGGCGGGAACGCCACTTCGGAACCCGCGCCGGATAACAGCGCTACTGCAGGGGAAATGCCCCTGCACCCCAATCACTGCTCCCGGCAACGCTGCCAGCCGCCATTAGGCGACGAGACCTGCGCCCACCCATTCGGCAGTTTCCGCATCGCTTGACCTCCGATACAGGCATAGCCTGATGATTTCGCGGCCTGAGACCCCATGCTGGGTAACTCTATGACCTCGCTACTAGGCCCGGGCCTACCAGCTCGACGGGCCTCCGATTGCAGCGTACTGGCCTCCAACCCGTCGCAAAATCCCTTCATCGATGGATGAGGATGCGCCCGATACTGCTCGCAGTTGAAGGGTGTCGTGGTCTTTCCCATCGAGTTGTAAGCCGCTGTCGGCGAGCTGGTGATGCGCGGCTCACCGCGACCAGTCGCGCTTTTCATGGTCTGAGACAGCGCTTCTTGGGTAAACCCCAAAACGATCAGCGATAACGCCAGCGCGAACCTGTATGCCTTCATAGCGATAACTACGCAGCGAGCGCCCCCTGCGCCCGTGCGAAGAGTATCAGAACCCCAAAAATGCCAGGTCGTGCTCGATCGGTACTTTTGGAAAGCGTTACAGGACAATGGTTTCCGGGCAGGTTTTCCTGCAGGAAAAACCTTGATAAAGGCGTGCTGGTTGGGCGGCGTGTAGCCACTGATCGTCTTGGCCGGATTCTGCGCGAGCCGCAAGCTTTACGCGGCCGAGATCCTTGAGTTCTGCCACATACCGTTGATCCGGCGTCAGCTCGACATAAGGGTCCGGCTTGGCCTTCTCCACAAGCTTGCTGCCGGCTCCGCCCTCGCCCTCTCTGCGCACGTACCGCCCATCTGCATCAAAGAGACCATGACCGGCTCAGCACCGGCTGACGCAGAGGCCGTAGCGGCTTCTGCATCCAAGTCCTTGCCGAACTCTAAGAAGAAACTCAGGAAGAAGTAAGCGCGGGTCAGCCCAGGGATGCCGAACATGATCGCCCTGCTCACAAAACCTAGTGTCGTTCGGCGGCGCGTGCCGCTTGTTGCTCTGCACGATTGGCCATCTCGAGAGCTGACTCCACCTGCCGCAAGGCGAGGTCCCGATCAGCGAACAGCCCAAGCGCTGATTCGCGCGTGCGGTACGTTACGCCCATGCCAGCAGGTAGGATGTTGCCCGCCAGATACGCATCGCAATGCCTGATGTACACCGGTCCACGCTCGGCCTTCAATACAACAGAGAGTACGGTGCAGGGACGTCGGCGCGAGCGCGCGGATGGCTCATGTCTCGCGCTGTAGATCAGGATCCCGCTTCGGGTGTGCTCGACCCCGACGGCGGAGGCTAGGATCATGCCCGCCCCGTAGACGGTGAAAACCCATCCGGCCACCAATGCCAGGGGGAGTACCACCCATATAGGAGCATACGGCGAACGCGCTAACCTCCGCCTGCCTAGAAGGGGCGAGTAAGTCCCTTCGGATCTGGGCTGCGCCCGTACGGCCCAGAAGGCTACTAGCACCGCGATGACTGGGGCTGCGAACAACAATCCACTGCTGGGTTGAAAATCCGAAATCGCAAATCCGGCCACGCCCAGCAGCCCGGCGATCACAAGCATCCATTCAACCGGTGATCCGCGCATCGATGCGATCCTCATCAGCCGCGGCGCGGCGGGAGGAATCCTACTGCAATCAACAGGCTTGTGTCTCCTTCCCGCGTTGGGAGCCCGCCCATTTTTCTAGAAGGTATTGACGAGGACGAGTAAGCCCCGGACCTGTACCGCTGACTTGTCGTTGAGCTCGACGCGATGAGTCTGGCATACAGGCGTTTTATGCCCCAGGGTAACGATCCGCTGCTGGCAAATGTGGGCGAGTGCTGGAGCAACCTGCCCCCTCTCCCGATTCCAAATCGTCCGGCTAGAAGTGCGTTTTGATGGGAAGCGATCTGGCTACGGGCAAAGTGTTCACTTCGGGTCGGAAGCCGCCCTTCCCTACCCCCGACAAATCAATCTATTCCCCGCCTTGCCACGTGCCCGCTATTGGCCAGTAACGAACATGGCCGCTGATGCCCGCTGACTTCAAACCGACGCGACTCAAAATTCCGTCTCTACAATAATCTGCATACGCGCCGTGCTCGATTTCCACCCATCCCCGTGCGGTCTGTTCGCCAAAGACCAACCGCAAGGATTCAGTGTCGCCGCTCAGCGCGGCACGCATGCGGCCCTCGTCCAAAGGGCATACCACCCAGTCGACATTCCATTGGAAGCCATTGCGTCTTGAAACCGAAATGGCCAGATACCAACTTGGCCCAGGCCCTACGCAGTACCGGAATGCATCGTCTGAAGCCTGTGCCATTCAGCGCGGCCCAGGTTGCTGCATACCATCGAACCGTCCGTGCAGCTGTTTCACCACTCGCACCTGAGCAACAGTGAAGGCAGCACCATCGCGCGATGGAAACCGAAACCGCTCGAATATTTCCTGGCGAGCAGCCCGAAATCGCTGCGGGTCGGTGAGTTGCGCAGCCGCCGCCATCGCCGCCCCACTCGCAGCAATACCACCAATACGCTCTTCATGACGTCCTGCTCGTAGTACTATCCAAGTCGTCAATACTAGCGATCAACTGCAGGATGCTGCACCACGGTACCTGTTACGGGCTCTCCGCGGTAACCACGGACACGCTACCTGCAATTACACGCCAGATGCCCTCACGCTCTTCCCAGGTGCGGATGTAGCGGAACCGCCCCGAGAAAGGTTGCGCCAAGAACGTGCCAGAGAGCTGCGCAGTCACTACAGTGATGCAAACCGCACCGTAGTGGCGCACTTCGACAGCCAACCAGTCGGCTTGAGACATCCGCTGGGTGCCCGAGCGATGCAGTTGGAGATCATCTTGCTTCGTATAGATCTGGCCTCCAGGCCCTACGAACAGCAGATCATCGTCAATCAGCTCGTCGAGCGCAGCTACATCACTTTGCAGCATGGCAACTCGAAGTCGCTCTTCGTATTTCTGAATCTGCATGTGCGTCGGGTCTCTCGATAGTGTTCGAAGGAATGTGCCAAGCTGGCGGATCAAGTGGGAAGCACCGTCCTGACACAGGATATACCCAAGAATCTATAACCAATGCGGCACACCCTTCCCGGGCAGCACAACGCTATTGATATAGCTGGTGGTAACAGGAGAGGCCAGAAACACGTATACCGGCGACAACTCCTCACACTGAGCTGGTCGCTTCATGTCACTGTCAGCACCGAACTCAGCGACATTATTCGCTGGCTTATCAGCAGGGTTCACCGGCTTCCATACCGGGCCTGGGAAAATCCTTTTCACACGCATTCCGCTCGTCCGCAACTCGGCTACCGGCGCCTTGGTGAAGGCATGAATCGCAACCTTTGCCCAGGAATAGTCGATCAGCGGCTCGTTGCGGCACGGCGGCCGCCTTCACTCTCACCGCGCGTCGCAATGGGCGTTCCTGGTGTCTTCTTCGACATCTTTCCAAAAGCTGATTTGGCAGCGAACTTCCTGGACTCAGACCTGATTCGGCCTTCCAGGCATCAGTTGGCAAACGCCTCGGAAGGGGGCTCAAGTTGCGCCGTCTTTGTCTGGATGGTCCGGGACTGGAGGTTCTCTTTCCGGATCATCGGGTGGCAAGTCGGGATTGTCGTTGCCTGGCAGATCAGGGTTCGGACGATCAGGATTCCGAGGATCCCGCATCGGGTCAGGAGTGCCCGGTTCGCGAGGTGCATTCGGGTCGGTTGGCGTGGGGGTGCTCACAACTCACCTCATCTAACAGCGCGATGGTGATATCGCAGCACCTACATTGCGCACGCCAACGTTAGTCTGCAGTCATGCAATGTGAAGAAAACTCACTGCAGTTCATTTGTCACTGCTGCAATTTGATGGGAAGAATGAAAATCCCGATCATTTTTCCTTCTCAACGCTCGCTACACCCACATCGCATGGTGTACCTGCCCTCAACTTGAAATGCTTGCCGCGCCAGTGCTCGCTGTCCTGGGCATGCCCGCGCCATTGGTTGCCGCCCCTACTCCACCGGAAAAAACCCCACCCGGCGATCGATGACCAGCAGCGTGCGACACGTCCGGTTCTGAACCGTTAGATCATTCGTTTTTACGCCAGTGCTTGACCATGAGGCGTAGCCCACTTGAGAAGTAAACAAGCTATCCGCAGGCAAAGTCAGCCTTCCTTGAAGCCGCACGAGTTTGGATTGCTTCGGTGCATCTGGCCGAACCGGAATAGAGCGTCCTGTTCCCGGATACTTCAACACCGCCGCACTGGCCCGCCGCCAAGAACCGGCCGATCACGCTTGCAGGTGCGACTATCGGCGCCCACCTGAATTGCACGCTGATGGCCCCTTGTCGATCTGGTTGGACTGTCGCAACTTCTCCTCCTGCTTGTTCTGGTCGGCCTGCTCCTTCATGTCCTGGTCGCGTGCTGCATCGGTACCTGGGGTTCCGTCGGCACGCGTCTTTTCCTCTTTCTGTCCGACGGCGGGCTTGTTGTTCGCCATTGTGATTTCCTCGATTGAAAGGTGCTGCGCTTTCGTGTGCAGCGGCCGCAGTCTCTTTGCTCTTTGCGCCGGATAAACGTGACACGAAGCCTGCGGCTATGTGTCATTGGCCCAGCGCGACAGGTTTTGTTTCAGCGTATCCATGTCGGCCCATGGATTCTTCCTGCGCCGCTTCAGCTTCGTCGGCACGTCCTTGATGGTGAACGCATCGGCCCTGTGCAGCTTCGGCAGGTCACTCCATGCAAGAGGCAGCGCCACCGGCGCACCGGGACGCGCCCGCATCGAGTAGGACGCTACCGCGGTTGCACCTCGCCCGTTGCGCAGGTAGTCGATGAAGATGCGACGATTTCGGCGGCTCTTGGTGGCGGTGGCCAGGAACCGGTCCGGCTGAGACTGGGCCAATGCATCAGCGAAGCTGTGTGCGAAGCGCTTGGTCAACGCCCAATCACACCCAGGTGCAAGCGGGACCACCACATGCAGGCCTTTGCCACCGGATACGCGCAGAAAGGATTCCAGTTCAATGCCAAGCAACAGCTTTCGTATGTCCGCGGCAGCGCGTTTGACTTCAGCGAATGGCACATCGGGCCCCGGATCTAGGTCGAACACCACTCTGTCGGCGATATCCGGTGTGTCGGCCTTCGCTCCCCAGGGGTGGAACTCCAACGCGTTTAACTGGACCAGCTCCATCAAGCCGGCAAGATCCTCGACTACCAGATAGTCGGCCTGTGATCCCGACTCTTCCTTGAGCTTGACGGTGGATACACGCTCGATGCCGGCAGTCATGTGTTTCTGGAAGAAGCACTGGCGTTCAATGCCTGCCGGGCAGCGGATCACCGACAACGGGCGCCCTACGATTTCCGGCAGCAGATGATCGGCAATTGCCAGATAGTAGTCCCAGACGTCCTGCTTGCTGATGTTGTCGGCTGGAAACAGTCGCTTGGTGGGGCTGGTCAGCGTTGGCAGCATGGCTTTCGCAGCCTTCGTCGCAGGTTTGCTGCGCTTGGCTCCAGTGGTTTTCTGTCGCGTCATGGGCATTCGATCACTGTCGAGGAGATCGTTCACGTTCTTGTCCAGCCGCAGGGCCTTCAACGAAGGTTGCCGCAGCAAGGTCTGGCCTCCCCTTCCGCGGTAGAACACCTCGACCACGAAGCGCGGGACAAACCACTTGGCCGTGCGCAGGTCGGTTTCGGTGGTCCCGATATGGACAGTCGGTTTGCTGCCACCACCACGGAGTCTGCGCATCAGTTGCTTCAGCAGCGCATCGTCGAACCCGGTGCCTACTCTGCCGGCATAACGCCAGCCGTGACTGGCATCCGGGCTGGCCAACAGCAGGGAGCCAAAACCAGTGCGCGCTCCCTTCGGCGCGGTGAAACCCACCACGGCGAACTCATCCGATGCAAGTTGCTTGGTCTTGCGCCAATCGTCGCTGCGACCTGGGTGATAGGGCTGATCCAAACGCTTGGATATCACCCCTTCATAGTGCTGTTCTGACGCCACCTGGAATGCCGTCTCACCATCCGTGTCCAAATGCGCGCTGAACGCGAGAAGCGGCGATGCGCCCTTCAGCAGGTCCTGCAACAGTGCCTTGCGTTCAATCAGCGGCGCGTTGGCGACGTCTACGCCTTGCAGGTGCAGTAGATCAAACAGCATCAGGGTGAGCCGGCCCTGCCGCTCTCCCGAGAGGGTCGCCTGCAGCAGGTTGAAATCCTCTTGTGCCCCGCGTGCAGCGATCAGCTCGCCATCCAACGATGCCGAGTCGAGCTGCAGCCCTTCCAGTGCTTCGCGGACCTCGGGCAGTCGATCCGTCCATTCCAGGGCATTGCGTGACCAAAGGCGTACCTTGCCGTCTGCCACGGTGACCAGGATGCGATAACCATCCCACTTGAGCTCGTGCAGCCACAGCTCTCCCTTGGGCGGAGTCTGGCCCAGCTTTGCCAGTTGCGGTTGGAAAGGTCCTGTCGGCACCCTGCCCTTGCGAGCGCCCTCCAAGGACAATGCACGTTTCGACCAATCCTTGCGCCGACCCGACTTCACTGGCACAGTCACCATCCGCTTCTTTTCGGTCTTGCCGCGGCCGGCGCGTTGTTTGTCGCTTTCCGGCGCCGGTGTCACATCGGCCAGCAGGTCGTCGGCTTCCAGATCACCGGCAAACGCGTCACGATCCTTGAACAACAACCATTGCGGTTGACGCGCAGGCTTGCCCGAGCGCACAAGGTGCCAGCCGCCTTTCAACTTGTTGCCAAACAGTTCAAACCGCAGATGTCCCTTGGCCAACTGCGTCTCTGGGTCGCCTTCGGTTGCCCAGATGCCATGGTCAAACTGCGCCACATGCCCGCCGCCATACTGGCCCTTGGCGATTTCCCCCTCGAAATCTGCATAGGCGACGGGATGGTCTTCCACCTCGACCGCCATTCTTTTCACCGAGGGATCGTAGCTGGGCCCCTTGGGCACCGCCCAGCTCTTCAGCGTGTCCCCAACCTGCAGGCGGAAGTCGTAATGACGTCGACTCGCGTGGTGCAGCTGCACGACGAAGATTGCACGTCGTCCCTTTGGCAACGACTTGCCCGGTTCAGGTTCACGCGTATGTTCGAAGCGGCGTTTGCGACGGTAGTCGATCAAGCTCATCTTGGTGCCCATCTCGCGCAGGCAACGCTGCACTGCAGCAGCACCGGGTTTCGATGCCTCCACAATTCGACACAGCCGTTTGTAGCCAGGATCCGCTGCGCTGCGCCCCTGTTTGACCTCACCAACCTGATTGGGGTGGGTCTGCCTCCAGCTGATCGGGCAAAGACGTGTTTGTCATCGCTCATGGGGCGCTCCAGACGGTGTCCGATCCAGGTTGGATGGATGCTTTGATAGGCAATCTACGCCTTCAACGTCAGCGCCGAGTCTAGGAGTGGCTATGGTGGTGTGAAATCAGGTATCTGCGCGATGACTGCCTTTGAGCCAAATTGCGTTACCTTGTTCCCGGACCTCACGCCCCCCCTTCGTAGCAAATGTCTCCGTCGCTCCATCAAGATCGCCGGACCTGCGCCGATATCCATACTCGGCCTGGACGGGCCGGGCGTTTCGTCACAGTGGCTTTCGCGTTGTTTTGACTGTTTTTTGCAGCTGGCCGGGAAACGGCAGGCCGCATGTTCCTCATGGCACAACATTGCGCAGGAGCCGGACGGGCAAGTGAACTTCATCCAGCCAGAACAAGAAGAACCCGCGCATGCCTTGCCCGCTCGTGGCGGCACCTTTACGCCGCTTGCGTGGGCGGTTGCAGGCCTGTTGTTCGGCCTGACCTGCACGGCGATCATCGCGTATCGCGAATGGTCCGATCTGCAGCATCGGGCCGCAGACGCGCGCCGAGCACTGGCCGACACCAGCGTTGCGCAACTGCAGGTACCACTTGAACGTGCAGCATCGATCCTGCGCGCGATGCAGACCGTCTTTCTGGCCAACGACAGGATGGATCAGACCGGCTTCAGCCAGTACTACGCGCGTTTGCACGATGGTAGCGAGGCCTACACTTCCATCGCGTTTGCGCGGCGTGCCCAGGTCGACCGACCGCAAACCGACAACGCGGCTTACCGCTACGAGTTCGTATCGCCCTATCAGAGCAATACCAGTCTGTTGGGCTTTGACATGGTCACCCAGCCGGCCAACCTGGCAGCCCTGCTGCGCGCCAGGGATACCGACACCGTCACTGTTTCAGCCCCGTTTGCCCTTCGCCAACACGCGTCTCCAGGACAGAGTCCGCTGGGTGTTACGCTTCGCCTGCCGGTGTATTCCAAAGGTCCAACGCCGGCGTCGGCGAGTGAGCGCCAGGCTCGGGAGATCGGTGCACTGGCCATCGGCATCCGCTTGCAGCCATTGATCGAAAGCGCGCTGGAAGCACCCATCCTGGATGGCTTCCGGATAAGAATCCGCGATACCGATGTGCGTGCCCTGCCATTCTACGATTCCGGCACGATGGTCGCTGCCGGCTTGCCTGCGCAGCACCGTCAACTGGATTTCGGCGGCAGACGCTGGCATCTGGAGATGCAGCCCCGCCCGCAGCCCTTCGCCCTCGGCCGGCTGGATACCATCATCATCGCCGGAACCATCATCAGCCTGCTGTTGGCGGCATTGTTATGGTCGCTGGCGGTAACGCGACGCAAGGCACTGGCCCTGGGGGCGCAGATGAGCTCCCGCTACCGCGAGAGCGAGCTGCGCTTTCGTGCGTTGAATGAACTACTGCCAGCGCTGGTGCTGGTGGTCGATGCCCGCGACTGGAAGATCGTGTACGCCAACCAGGCAGCACGCAAGCGTCTGGGTGACCCCACCGGTTCGCAACTGTCTTCGCTGTTTCTTGATCAACAACTGCAGGCCAGGGCCCTAGATCCGGCGGATCTGCGCAGCGGCTGGAACAGGCTTGAGACCGAGCTGCGAGGGGCAGATGGCGCCAGCTTCTGGGCAAATGCCTCCATGGCCGAAGTGGATGTGGATGGGACCCCACATCTACTGTTGGTGGCAACCGACAACTCCGAGCAGCGCGAACTGACCGATCGTCTGAGCTACCAGGCCGCACACGATGCGCTGACCGGCCTTTACAACCGCCGCGAGTTCGAGCGACGTTTGGAAGAGATACTGAAGAGCCGGTCCGCAACAGCGATCAACGGCATTTGGGCATTGCTGTACATCGACCTTGACCAGTTCAAGCTTATCAATGACGTGTCCGGGCATATGGCCGGCGACCAGCTGCTGGAGCAACTCGCGTTGATCATGCGCCAGCAGCTGCGCAGCGGCGACGTCCTCGCTCGTCTGGGTGGGGATGAATTCGGATTGCTGACCTTCCACGCAAATGCCGACGGGGCACTGCAGTTGGCAGAACAGATCCGCAGGAGCATCGAAACCCTGCTGTTCGCCTGGCAGGAGCGCAGCTACAAGGTCAGCTGCAGTATCGGCATGGTCGTGATCGACCAGCAGTTGCCCACACTGAAGGATCTGCTGGCTTGGGCAGACACAGCCTGCTACCTGGCCAAGGAGAACGGGCGCAACCGCGTCCACGTCTACCGTGAGGACGACGAGACCAGCAGGCGCCAGGGGGAAATGGAATGGGTCAACCGGCTGCGCTGGGCGATGGAACAGGACCGCCTGCTGCTTGACTACCAGGAGATCATCTCTCTCACCGGCGCGGACACCACTACCCACATCGAGCTGCTGCTGCGCCTGCGTGATGAAGATGGCAGCATCGTGCTGCCGGGCGTCTTTCTCCCCGCCGCCGAGCGCTATGGCTTGATGCCGGCGATCGACCGCTGGGTGATCCGCAAAGCCCTGTCAAACTTCAGCAACCTCCACCCCACCGCGCAGACCCTGGGCAGCTGTGCAATCAATCTGTCAGGCGCCAGCATCGAGGACGAAGGTTTGGCAGACTTCATCCTGGGCTGCATCGCAGAACACGGGGTACCACCACAGCAGCTTTGCTTCGAGGTCACCGAAACCGTCGCAGTCCGCAACCTGGTCAAAGTGGCGAGCATCGTTGAGCGCCTGCGCTGTGCCGGATGCAGCATCGCCCTGGATGATTTTGGCGCGGGCATGTCGTCTTTCGGCTATCTCAAAAATCTGCCTTTGGACCTGATCAAGATCGACCGCAGCTTCATTGTTGACCTGGATACCGATCCGATCAGCCATACCATCATCAGCGCCATCGCCAAGATCGGCCACCAGCGCGGCCTCAAGGTCGTGGCCGAAGGGGTGAGCTCCGGGCATCTGTGCGAGGCGGCGCGTTCCCTGGGCGTGGACTACGCTCAGGGTTTTGGTCTGCATCGTCCTGAGCGGGTGAAGTTCCAGCGTTAGCCTCCACCCGCGCCTTCGTCGGAAGCCGCCAGGCGTGAAGAACCCTTCGCAAAACAAAGGGCGCCGGGGACGAGCGCTTAACCCCGCACTTGGCAGCATGCTGGTAAACCCGAACGGAGCCAGCATCATGACCGTTGCACGGACCCTTCCACGAAAAACCGCATTGCTGTGCTTCGTATTCGGCGCAGCATTGGCCTCGATCATCCAGGCAATCTGATCATGGGACTCGGCGCACAGGTACTTTCAACCAAGCAGTGGATGCGCCTGCATGTCTCGTACAAACAGCATGGAAGCGGGCCAGAGTTCTGGCAAGCCTATCGCGACATACTTGATACCGTATCGCAGCATGGTGACGCAGCTGCCGCTGCCAATGAGCTGGCCAGGCTTGCAGTGCAGTTCGGTGTTACTGAAACGGCACTCTTTGTCTAATCAGTATTGTCCGTCTATAGATCAACCTGATAGATATCAAACGTGGAATTTTCCGCCACCTCAGTTCGCCGATGACGGAGCCATTTGATCAATTGCTCCCCAAGCGCGTTACGTGCTCAATCTCATCCAGCCATAGCAACCTGGCGCCCTCACCGGGCACGTCAAGTGAAACCTGGCCATTCGTTCCTTCCTGCTCATCGGGGCCGCGAAACTGCTGCACGGCGGGTCGTTCCGTCACCATGCCGCTCAATACGCTTCCGTCCTTCATGCGGAGCTCGACGACCAGCTCTGCATCCAGCAGCAACTGCAAGGCCTTGAGCTGTTCTATGTCTGCTTGAGCTGTATGAACCCGCGGTGCCGTACGCGCCATCGCCGTATCCTCTGATTGGCCTTGCTGCCACCCTACGCGGTCAGGTGCTAACCCTGAATAAAGGCCGGTTGCGGTCAATGAGCGATCTTTTCACAACGCCCTGCCAGTTCTCCACACGTTGCTAGCAGCACGTAGATCAGATTCTGCGTTGCCAGCAACGCAACCTCATTGCAGGCACCGTTCAACGCCAGGAGCCATCAAAATGATACGAGACCGCAAGGACCCGCCAGAGCCTTCCGAGGAACGTGACTGCCCCGAGTCAAGCCATGAGCGTCGCAAGCGCAAAGATCATGAGAGTTCAAATCAGGATGAGGCGTTGGAGGAAACTTTCCCGGCCAGCGACCCGGTGTCTCCGTTCGTTCCTGCGAAGGCGCCCGATTGACCAGATTGGCGTGGGTCGGGGTTGCGACCCGCGCCAGTCTTTGGTCACTTACCAACAGCGCGATGCGGCGATGGCTTTCTACACCATCAACGGGTCTATGAAGGAAACACGCCCGAGTGACGGCGACGCAGCCAAAGCTCGCGGGCCCAAACCTTGGTGTAAAGACAGGTGGTGGTCTCCCGGCATTTGAACGCGTCAGCGGTAGCGGATCCCACCCGCTACCTATGGACTTCAGCCGACAATCAACGCCCACGGGGCATTGGATTCGGGAAAGCGGTAGCGCAGACCTTCATGGTCGACCTGCGTGGCGACGTTGCCCCGGTTGTCAATCAAGATATGGAGATCGATCAACGCTACCGCCGCCCTGCTTGTCGCGTGATGCAGCAAGGTATCAAGCGGAACGCGTTCAGTTCGCAGCAACTGCACCGCGCGACGTTCCAGCCCTGGACCTTCCAGGAACATGCTCAATCCGTTCAAGATACTTCTCCCTATGCGGGATCCACCCTGTACTAGCATCACTGGTATACAGCAAACACGCGCCTGAATTCAGCGCCGGACTGCGATCACCGGGATATCGTCGTTTAGAAAGGACTGCCGTTCATGTGGGAGCGCTGGCACTCGGACTCAGCTACCTCAATCTGTAGTTCCAATCGCCTTCCGCGTTGCGACGCTGGTAACCTGAGCAAGAAAAGCGGGCCCCTCCCGGGGCCCGCCAGAATCAACCGACGATCAATGACCAAGGCAATTCAGATCCATTGAACCTGTATCTGAAGCCCTCGCTATCAATCTGCTGTGCAAGGT
>NZ_DAMBKV010000004.1:284059-335938 GCF_032066555.1 Stenotrophomonas sp. | reverse complement strand
AGTTTGCCCGGAGACCTCTAAGAATGCCTGGATCAAGTTTACGGGCAGGCGACAAAGTTTACGGGCAGGCGACAAATGGATCGGTCTGCGCAACCATCAGTCCACGCGAATCATAAGCCTGCTGCCACGCGGCGCCATCCGGCGACCGCAGCGCAAGCATATTGTCGTTGTCGTCGTACTCCATCTGCAGCGTGCTGCCATCGGCCCGCGTCAGGCAGCACAGGTTGCCGTGTGCATCGTAGGCAAAGCCGGTACGCAGGCCTCCCGGATCGGTTACCGCAACGGTGCGACCGAAGTCGTCGTACTCAAAGAAGGTGACACCGTCGAGCGGATCAATCTCGCAAAGCGGCAACTGGTTCCCATCAAACTTGATCACGCTCAGGTGGCCAAGCGAGTCGATAACGCGGGTCTCGCGTAGCAGTGCGTCGTACTCGAAATGATAGTCGTACAGCCCGCCATCACCCCAGGAGTACTCTCGTCAAGGCACAACCAACCGTAATCTGTGGCACCTCAGTAAAACAAATTGTTCACAAACCCTCGAAAGTTCTGGGCAACGGCTTGTAACCAGGCCCCATAACCCCCCTTATTGAATCGCCACAAAGCTTATCAAAAAGCTCATCAAGCGATCTCGCTGCATACCTCAAACCAGCCATTCGAGCCCCGATACAGTAAATTAAATACTCGCCTTCTTCGCCAGAATTCAGATCCCACGCAAAGTACTCACCATTCTCACTAGCTGCAAACGGATACAAATTTCCAATTCGCCGCTCATCGGAAGCGGGCCGAAATTCAAAATAATCCTCAGAAATCGATTCATCAATGAAACTTTTTACGCGACCACCCTGAATTATCACAGAATCAGGATGTATTGGATCTCCCGAATAGATAATAACCAGCCCGCCAAGTCGACCGTATCCGAACGCAGCCGAAAACTTGCGATAGGAAGCAGGCAACTGATGGCCAAGAATCCTAATGGCATTCAATTCCTGCGCATCACCAAGAGAACTCGATTTCGAAACAACTTGAATTTCCATAAGACAATGCAACCTCTAATCTCTACAGCACTGGGTTATCTGACGCAATCCATCCATCACCGTTTGATTGACAAGAATATTACCTCTCGCATCAAATGCAAACATAGTAATAGAATGCGGCACCAAACTCCCCCCGTGATAGTTCTGGATAACCTCCATCAACACCGCGTTTCCTTTTTCAACATGCCGGCGAACAATGCCTTCCAACTTACTCATGCCTGGATGATTAGTACCGTCGGTTAACGTCACCAAGTTCCTACGATCACTTCCCGACCCACCCTTGCACCAGATAACTTTGCCTTAATGAAGCTACATTCACTAAAGCTTCGCCGCACAAAAACATTACGCATATCGATACGATCAAGCCTACATCCGGTCAAATCAGACTCATTTATGCTCGCCCCGTCCCTAAAAATAACATCAGAGAAATCAACGCAACTTACACCGAGATAGCGCACAGGCACAGAAAGAACAGCCCCCCGATAGTCAGCAAAGTTCTGCTCGGTAACGCCGAAGGGCGAGTCCGGCATAGGCCCCTGCTTAAATGACCTCGCCGCTTCAAAGAGCTGCTTCTCAACCAACTTTAATTGATCTTCGCTCCACCTTAGGCGAGCTTCTTTTGCAAGCATTACCCCCCCTGTAGGGAAGGCCTGAACAACTCCGCCCCCACGCCGTGACATCTAAGATTTCGGCCCAACTTCTGTTTCATCGAACAAAAATCAATGGCTCACCAAGCGTGTAGGCGAGTAAACTTATTTCAAGCGACACGCTTGGCAAATTATTCACATCTTCCTCAGCCCTTTAATGATCCTCATTGCCGAAGAGAGGCTGTATTGCTGCTGCGAGAAATCGTACGACCGTCCACCAGCAGGAGAAAGATTCAGATAAAATCCGCGCTGCTGCACATCAGGGATTCTCGTGCTCACCACAAAAGAATCTCCAATCAGCGTCGGATATCGCAAAAAGAACTCCGCAATTCTCCCGCGACCTTTAGAAGATATTTTGGACTCGGGATCAACCAAGGATTCGATCTCAATTTGGAACATCTCCACGCCCGACTGCACTAGCGCGTCCATATGCGCAGTTCGGTCAAGCAGAGAAATGTCATCTTTTAGTAGGAAAAGTCCATTGGCAATTTTTCGAACATCCAATGCAGCCAACGCGTTCAACTGCGCGCGACTTGACTCTATCTTTTCTGGATCCACAACCGTGAATTCGAGGTAGCTTGGCTTCAATTCTTCAAGCAGCTCTCG
The DNA here is from genome assembly GCF_032066555.1 of Stenotrophomonas sp. GTDB lineage: Bacteria > Pseudomonadota > Gammaproteobacteria > Xanthomonadales > Xanthomonadaceae > Stenotrophomonas. The sequence continues at coordinate 333,651 of NZ_DAMBKV010000004.1, read as the reverse complement.
ACAGAACCCGATATCCTCCACTCCGCCGGAAGGATAGATTGCGTGCTCACAACTCAGTAGAACCTTTAGATTCTTGTATTGTTCGACATCCAATTCATTCGCGGAACCGCATCGCGACAAGACATACCCTGCCATATCGATTTCGCCAAGCTTGGCGGATTCCGCAGCCGATCTTATTTGATTAACCTTTATCACTTCAACCCCTGCATGCTTTGGCGATCTCCTTGGTGCCAGTTTACCGGGAGACCCCCAAGAACGCCTGGGTCGAGTTTATGGGCAGGCGACAAAATCACTTCGGTACAACTTCGTACTCAACAATTTTTGCGCCACCATCCAATTGTTCACTCAAGACAGCGCAGACCTGCTCAAAAGAAATAACGTAGGTGCTAGGATAATCAACAGCCTGCCCGCCGACAGTCATCTCAACGAAGTCATCAGAATCTTTCGACAAGTCCACCGCGTTGACGATCTTATCGACAAACTCCATTGTAACTATAAACGAAGCACCGCCCCCTCCGATCATGATCGACCCATCCGACAATTCAACGCAAACAAGGGATCGATCATCACCGTTCATATTCCTGACCGCCTCCAGGCAACCGAAGAAAGTCACATCTTCACTCTCAACACTCACCGCGCGAGCACCTTGACGAATTTCTGAAGATATTTTAGTTATTGTGCGCATGGTGCTTTGAAAACCCTTGATCCTGAAGGTGAATGTACAAGTATCTCATCCAGACCCAAGGCCTTGGCAAGAGACCCTACCCCGTTAGATGGCCCACAAGCATGACACAGATCGCGGTCAACCCACATTTCAGCGACTTTATGCTTGCCCGCCATTCCTGCGTCAAATGCCTGCTGCGCCGCATTCCCTTCTGCATGAAATTTCGTAATGTTGTTGATAGGGCCGGCGGTAAAAGGATTCTTCGGGTTCTGAATTCTACTATTCATTCCGATGAATTCCCGGTCGCCTACACGAAGCAACGCGACGGTGTTCTGGGCGTTCTTCGCGCCACCTGCCGCTAGCGCGTCCTCACCAGCCACGGAGAGAAGGCCATTTTGGTCACGAAAAAAACTTATGGAATCCCACGCCGATCCGGCTGAGAGCCCAAGAGGATCAATCCATCCCAACGTATTTCGAACGTAAGAATAAACATTTAGCCCTGCAAGCAGGCCCAGGGGATCCTGACCAATATAGCCCGCCTGCTCCGGATCGTAATATCTATACCTGTTATAATTGAGGCCAGTCTCTGCATCCACGTACTGCCCTTGCATCGCCAAGTTATTTTCCAAATAACTTTCACCCAGATGGCGCACTCCACTCCCTCCCCAGGAAGCGGACCAAACGACTCTCCCAAAACTGTCGCATATTCTCAGCGGGCAGCCATTTGGGTCAACCTGGAAAACATATGAACACTTTATGTTTCCAAAAGAACTGCTACCAGCTTCGCCCGCCAACACATCCCCTTCCCTGCTTGGCGCGGAGGCGGATTGATTACAATTCAAGTCATTTGCTGATACACCCTCCCTCGCCGCTGAAAGAATTGCGGTTCTACCCAGAATAAATGCACCATTAATCGATGTATTTTCCGAACCTCCCCCTGATCTCAACTGAAAGACGGGGTCGTTCAACTTTTTCGCATCAACGGGGCCAGTAGTAGTTGCCGGGGGCGACACTTTTGTCTCAACAATGTCCTTACTGGCCGCCCCAACAAGGACCAATGGCACAAACGTTCCTGGGTAATACACGTACTCCCGCACCCGCTCGTGCAACGCCGTCAACCTCTGTTGGCGCGCCTTGACTTCAATCAAGCTAGCGACATTCCCCACCCAAACCGGCGCTGCATCCACCGCGTCATTGGCCTGCTGCACTTCACCCAGCAACGCATCGCCGTCCCAGAAGAACCACGTCGTCTGCGTCGGGTTGCGCTTGAACACTCTTCGGCCTAGCGGGTCGTAGCCGTAGTGCGTGGCTTGCCCATTTCGCCGGCTTTCCGCCAAGCGATGGTTGGCATCCCAGATCAGGGTCAGATCGTCAGGAGCGTCGCCGTGCGGTGCGCCTTTGCGTATCAGGTCGCCTGCCCGGTCAAAGACGTAGTGCACGCCTTGATAGGTACCTTCGCGCGTCCAGGTGACCAGCTCATCGTTGTCGCCGCCCACCACCTTGCGTGCCTGCACCTGCTTGATCTCGGTGCGTAGGCGGTCGCCCGCTGGGTCGTTGAAGAAGCGCTCTATCTTGCCCTTCGGGTCGGTGTGCTGCAGCAAGCGCCCAATGGCGTCATAACGGTATTCGTCCACGCCTTGGCCGCTGTCACTGCGCCGGGTCAGGTTGCCGCTGCGGTCGTAGTCATAGTTGGTTTCAAACAGCGGCGCCGCGTCCTTGAGGATGGACTGCGAGGTCAGCAGGTTGCGGCTGTCATAGCTGAAGTTGCGCTGCAGATGCGAGCTCAGGGTTTCCTGCGTGGTCCGCCCCAGCGGGTCGCGCTGCATCAGGATCGGCGATTCGTCATTGATCGTGATCGATACCGCCTGATCACGCAGATCGTAACCGATGGCAAGGTGATTGCCGGCGGAAGTCTCTCGTGACACCCGGTTGCCCACCTCGTCGTAGCCGTAGCCGACGCGGAAGCCATCCTGCAACTCTTCCAACAGCTGTCCAACCGGGTCGTAGCGGCGCTTGACCGTACGCGAGGGATTACGAAGCTCGATCAACTGACCGAGCTTGTCGTAGACAAAGTGCTCCTGCAGCTGCTGCCCGGGATGGCGGATATCCGGCAAGGTCTTGCGGGTGATCCGCCCCATCTTGTCGGTGTTGAAGGCAATCTTCTGACCGAGCGCGTCGACGGTAGTCGTGAGCCTTCCCGCTGCGTCGTAGTTGTAGCGTCGTGCCTGGCCCCAATAGTCGACTTCCTCGACGATGCGGCCGAGCGGGTCGCGCAGGAGTTGGTAGGTCTCACCGCGTTGATTGATGACAGCGACCAGCTGTTCTTCGCTGTCATAGCGGTATTCCACGATATGACCATCGGCCTGAAGCCGCTTGCCGATCTGGCCTATGCCCACATACTCCAGCCGGGTCTGCGCGCCGGCTTCGTCGGTGTAACGGACCAGCTGATCTTCCGCATCGTATTCGCAGCGCACACCGGCACCGTCGGGCGTGATCGTCGCCAGCAACCGGCCTTTGGCGTCATATTCATAGCGGCTTACCTGGCCTAGCGGGTCCACCTGCCGCAGCAGATTGCCCAGCGCATCCTGCTCGTAGCGACTCTCATGCCCGAGCGCATCGACAACCGCGGCAACCAGTCCGTGCCGGTCGTAGCGCAGCTGGGTGACGGCCTGTCGCGCGTTGGTCTGCGCGAGCAATTGCCCGCTGGCGTCATAGTCATAGCGTGTGGTCGCCGCCAATGGATCGGTCTGCGCAACCATCAGTCCACGCGCGTCATAAGCCTGCTGCCACGCGGCGCCATCCGGCGACCGCAGCGCAAGCATATTGTCGTTGTCGTCGTACTCCATCTGCAGCGTGCTGCCATCGGCCCGCGTCAGGCAGCACAGGTTGCCGTGTGCATCGTAGGCAAAGCCGGTACGCAGGCCTTCCGGATCGGTTACCGCAACCGTGCGGCCGAAGTCGTCGTACTCAAAGAAGGTGACGCCGTCGAGCGGATCAATCTCGCAAAGCGGCAGCTGGTTCTCGTCGAACTTGATCACGCTCAGGTGGCCGAGCGAATCGGTCACGCGGGTCTCCCGCAGCAGCGTGTCGTACTCGAAATGGTAGTCGTACAGGCCGCCGTCACCCCAGGAGTGCACTACCCGTCCCTGCGCATCAAAGGTGTAATAGAACGACAGGCCAACCCGGTCCGTATGCTGCACCAAGCGGTGCTGCGCATAGACAAACGTACGCGCAGCGCCCAGCGCATCCATCGCAGCAACAAGATCACCTTCGTTGCTGTAGCGATAGCTCACCAAGGGGTGGACAAGCCCGGTGGCCGGGTCGTGCATGGCCATCCGCTCTATGCGGCCGTGCCGCGCATCCACATCGATGAAGCGCCCTTGCAGGCCATCGACACCGCTTTCGACGATACGTACCAGGTGGCCGTCGTTGCGCTCGAAGCGCCAGTAGTTACCGCTGGCATCTTCGATGCGCTGCAGGGCCAGGCTGCCATGTACCGGCAACGGCGCGATCCCTGCCGGCAGCTCGCTGCCGAACACATACTGCAACCCGCCCTTGAAGCGCACCCGCAACTGCCCGCGTTGTCGCAGCAAGCGTGCACCATCGACGAAATCCAGTATCGCGGCGGCTTCACCGTCAACCGGCGGCAGCTCGGGGAAGAAGGCGACCTGCCCCGGCCCGCACATCCATACCGAACCATCGGCCAGCACTTCCAGCATGATGTCGGCAGGCGTCTGCCAACCGATACCACAGGCGCCGCCACGGTCGATCTGCGCGGAGCTGTAGCTGCGCTGCCAGACCAGCGGCAGGCGACCGGGAATCTCGAAATCCTGGTGACTGACCACCACACTGCCATCGCGGGTATCCACCGGCTCGGCGCGCAGGATCTTGCACTTGAGCGTGCCCGGCGGAAGATGGCCCCACTTGCCTTGACGCCACTTCTTGAAGGCATCCATCTTGCCCTGGAAGAACTTCGTCTTGCGCAGCTTGCCAAGCCCGGCGAAGGCTGCGCGAAATGCCATCGCTGTCCATGAGATCGTCGGCGGACCACCTACCGTTACATTGGTGGGGATGGCCACGTTCAAACCCGTCGGCAAGGACATCGCCCGCAGCGGCTTCTTGGGCTTCTTCATCCGGAACGGGTTGATCATGCCGGCCAGGTTGCAATCCAGCACCGGCATGGCCAGCCGCGAGAACGGCTCGCCGTCAGCCGACACCGTGCGGCTGCCCATGAAGATTTCCTCGCCATCGAACTGCGGCCCCATCGGCGCGGCCAACGGCGGTGCCCACACCCCCAGGGGAATATGTACGTCCAGCCCACCCGTGCCCGCAGTGGCGCGATGCACACCATTGACCTTGATCGTCGAGCCAATGAACGGGATGTAATCGAAAGGATCCAGTACCAGCCCGATATGCGGCGTCGGCAGCGGGCTTGGCGGCACCGCATACATATGGATGTCGATGCCCAACTGCGGATCAAGATGCTTGGCAGCGATGCTCATGGCAACACTCCTTGTCGCTTAGATGGCGCGCAACAGCGCACGCAGGAAGGCTTTGACCTCATCGCGATAGTCGGCACTGATCCAGGCCACCACGATGATTCCAATCACGATGGCCACCGCCATCACCGCTGTTTTCCTGCTCGGCGTCATGCCAGTGCTGCTCCTGCTGTTGTCTGTGCTGCGCTACGCGCGGTATCGGCCGCCTGCCACAATTCCGACGGATCCGGTAACGGCTGCATTGCCGGCGGCTCGCTCCATACCGGGATCTCATGGTCCAGGGGGTGTTCGATGGCCGGAATGCCGTTCCAGGATGGATCGAGGAAATCCCGGCCCACGGCGACGATCTTGCGGAAGAACTCATCACCGGCCTGGATCAGTCGTTCACGTTCCTGCTGGGCACGATGAAAGCCCTGCTCCAGCACCACGTCCAATTGCCGCTCGATGGCATCGAGTGCGGACCGTGCCGGCCGCGGCCCCAGGGCCATCGCGTGGTTTTCGGCATCGCCGAACACACGCGCACTGGCTTGCACATACTCGGCCGCGACGTCCTGCAACTTCTGGCAGCGGCGTGCGTCCTGCAACAGCAGCAGATCCCACAGCGCCTGCGGCAGCGTTGTGGTTTTGCGGTCCGCTGGCGGCAAGGGTTTGGCAATACGAATAGCCTCCAGCAGCTGGGTGCGCGCGAGCTCCCGGTTGCCCGCCTGCAACTGGCACCAGCCGGCCATGCGTTGCCCTTCCAGCTGGAACATCGGGTGCGGAATGCTCGCCGCCGAGGTCGAGGCCTGCAGGTAGGTCTGCGCGGCGCGCTCAGGCTGCTTGGCCGTCAACCAGCAGCCCGCCTCGCCAAACCAACTTTGCGTCACCAGATCGGCACCTGCGGCGTTACCGCCCAGCCTGGCACTCTCAGCCGCAGTGCGCGCATTGCGGTAGGCATTGATCGCCTGGGCGTGATCGCCGTGCTTGAGCCAGGCACCGGCCACCATCATCTGTACCACCGACTGCTGGTCATGCCACCCATTGCGCGTGGCCAGTGCCTGCGCACGCTCCGCCCGGCTGACCACCTGGGCGGGGCTACCCCGCTCGATCAACAGCACCAAGTCGGCCAGCAACTGCCGATACAACACCTCCGGCCCGCGCCCGGTGGATTGCGCCGCGGTATCGCGGGCGATGCCAAACATATCGACGTCGCCACCGATCAGCGCGGCCACACCCGCATGCCTGTCCAGCAGCGGCTGCCAACGGGGATCCTCTTCGGTATCCACCAGCACCAGACGCAGCTGCGCGCTGGGCCCGGCGTTCAGCGCAGCCGAAACCCAGCGCTCGAAGCCATCACCTGGCACGTAGCGTTCGGGCTCCAGTACGGCTGCCATCAAGCGCAGATGCGCGCCGTGATGTTCGGCAAAGCTCGCCAGCACCTCGACGACACCCGCGGCAGAATCCGGATGGGTTTCGTTGGGGCCGCGCCAGCCCAGCGTTACGCCCTGCTCGCGCAACTCGTCCTGGCTGCCGAGATAGCGCTCCAGCAAATCCTGCTTGATCTGCCTGCTGTAGCGGAAACCCAGTTCGTAGCGGGTATCGATGCGCAGGAAATAGTCCGGCGTATCGCGCCCTTCATCGTGCCGCTGCATCTCGAAGAAGGCCGCCAGCAGACGACTGGCATTGGCCGGCAGACGCCATATCAGCAATCGTCGGGAGGGGTCGGAACTTGCCTGCAGCCACGCCTCGCGCAAGGTAGCGAGGCCGCGCAACATGGGGGTGTCCTGCATGCTGAATCTCCGTTCTGCTTAGCAGTTGAGCTTGATCTCGCTGCCGTTGACCGAGACTCCGCTGGCATTGATCACCACTTCCGAACCGCCGGCGCTGATCTTGATCTCACCCGCCGTGATCTCGATGGCGGAGGATTCGCCGACGGCTGCGATCAGTTTGGCCGCAGACGACAGGGTCATTTCCCCAGTGGAGAACTGCGAGTGGGTTTCGGTGACCCCCTGCTCGAATGTACCTTCCACCCCGATGGTGCGTGGTCCCTTGTTGGCATCCTCGACGGCGCCAGTGACTCCGCGCTTGTCCAAGCCGGTGATGCTGGTCTCGCGCCCGGCAAGATATTGCTCGGTCACCTTTCCCTGCACCTGTTCGAGCGAGGTCGAGGTGATGGTCTGCTGCCACGTACCGGTGCGCTGGCTGATGTAGTTGCCGGTCAGCGTTGTGGTGAAGGGGCCGGTGATGGTTTCGGTGTAACCAGCGGCGAGAATGGTCTTGGTCTGCCCGGTGTGATACGTCTCGCCGACCGCACCGGTGACGTCCGTGGTGCGCGTTCCGGTCACGGTGGAGGTGTCGGTACCGGTGACGGTGATCCCGCGGTTGCCGGTGACGCCGATGGACTGGTTACCACCCACCGTCATGCTGTGATCAACCGTTACGCTGGTGGACTTGTTGTTGAGGATGCTGGCAGTCTGGTCATTGAGCACCGTGGTGACCATGTCGCGCTGCGCACGCATGTTCAGCAGTTCCCCGCCGGCACCGTCGTGCATGGTCACTTCGTTCCAGCCCGCACCCTTCACTGTCTTCGACTTCAGCCCGCTGACTTCCATGCCGAATGGGGGCATGTTCTGTTCGTTGTAGACCCGACCCGTGATGATCGGACGATCCGGATCACCGTCGAGGAAGTCGACGATGACTTCCTGGCCGATGCGCGGCGGCGACACGCCGCCCATGTCAGCACCGGCCCACGGACTGGCACTACGTATCCAACACGAGGCATTTTCACGACGGTCCAGCTTGCGGTCCCAGTGGAACTGCACCTTCACCCGACCGTAGGCATCGGCATGCAGCTCCTCACCCGGCGGACCGACCACGGTAGCAGTCTGTGGCCCTGGCATACGCGGCCATGGCGTCTGTCGCAAAGGACGGAAGGGAATTCGTCGGCGCAACACCTGCGCCTGCATTTCCATGCTGGGCAACTCGGCACTGGAGAAATCACTGGCGAAGTTGTTATGCCCTTCGCGCCGCATCGACACCACGAAGAACTGACGATCCACCTCGTCGCGTCCAATGAAATCCGGGTGGCGATCAAGGCTGAAGCACGCGCCAGCGGCGAGTTCGCCCGCGTTGCCTGCGCACTCGAACAACTTGGTTGGCCAGCTGACTTCTTCATTGCGCACCGCCGCCAATGCCTCGCCGACACGACTGTTGGCAAAACGCGCCGCACCGTCGTAACGGTACTGTTCGAGCGGTGGCAACAGGCCCATCGGCACCTGGTTGCCCTGGTTGCCATCGAGCTGTTGCTTGGGCTGCTTGAAATCGAAGCTGCGCAAGGTCTGTGCACTCGGCCCGACCCTGCGTCGTGCGCCCCACCGATGCAGGCCAGTACGCGCCAACGTGCCCTGATCGGAGACATAGGCAATGCTGCCCGGCTCGCCATGCACGACACTGAGCGTGGAGTCATCACTGATGACCAGCGTATGCCCCTCGTCATCATGCACGAAACTGTAGTACAGGCCGGCATCTTCCAGCAGGCGACTGACGAAGGCGAAATCCGATTCGTTGTACTGCACGCAGTACGACAATGGCGGCAGCTTGCCGGCATTGAGATCGTAGCGATAGCGTGCCAGCTGCTCGTAACCGGCAAACACTTCTTCAATGATCTCCAGGACATTCTTGTCCTGGAAGATGCGGCAGTTGCTGGTGTAATCAAGGAACGCGAACCACGGCGCGACTTCGGCGCGGTAGCTGTTGAATTGCGCCTGCTGGCCGGTGCTGGCGAACTCGCGCACATAGCCATGCACGCTGCGGCCGCCAAACTCGTCGCCGAGCAACAATCGCAGCGGCTGTCCTACCAGCTGCTTCAACTCCAGCCGGGATTGGGTGGACAGCAACTCAACGTGGTAGAGGAAAGGCGCGGAGACCGACTCGTTGCCGTCGAAACGTTTGACCAGGAATGTCTCTGGTGCGAGTGCGGTCTCTACACGAACCAGGCGGCGGTCCTGATGCAGGCGTTGCAAGCCGCCTGCTGCTGAAAGTGATTCGGCGAACATCGGGCGTTCCGTCGTCCCATGCGTGATCGAGAACCCGACTTTGCCATTGCTTTATGAAACGCGCCAGTTTTCTGACACCCGTATCGGGCCTTTGAATACTGAATTCGTAGGAATGTATTAGTGGAGGATGGCCTTCATCACGCAGTCCTCACGCAATCAAAGCGTGGCCAGGTGTTGAACTGCGCGGATTCTGCAATCGTCGGTTTCCAAACGACGTTTGTTGTCTGGACATTCGAGATTCGTCTTTGGTGATGTATATCACACAAAACTGGCTATGCAAGTACCGAAGCCCGGGTAAGCAGAGCGCACCCGGGGTCAAGGAACCAGAATTATTCGAGTTGGCCGCAAATGCCCCAGGTGTGCGCCGCTTACCGGGGCTACACGTTGTGATGGATCTGCGGTGAAGCCCCTGCCGAGCATGGCTCGGCACTACAATGGATGCTTGCACCCGATCAAACGATTGCGCAGTGCTCGACTATCAGCTGGATGGCTTTGCCGCCGCGGTAGTCGTCGCCCACCAGTCGGTAGGCAAGCTGCACGTGCTGCGCGGGTGCGGTGCCGGTCCAGCCGCTGAAATGGATCGCGTTGATTCGCACCGAACTACCGGTCTGACGCAATACGAACTTCAGATGGCGTTCCTTGAGCACGCGCCATTCAAGTACTTCGAACACGCCATCGAACAGCGGCTCGGCAAAGCCCTGTCCAAATGGGCCGGCCAAGCGCAGCGCTTCAGCGTGCTGGAAATCCAGCTCTGCGGGAGACAACTCGCCATCACTGAGCAGTTGCTGCTGCAGCAAGGCCGGGTCCAGGCTGCGTTGTACCTGCTGTTCGAAGGCAAGCTTGAAAGCCTGCAGATTGGCCAACGGCAAGCTGAGCCCGGCCGCCATCGCATGACCGCCGAACTTCTCCATCAATCCCGGGTGGCTGGCATTGATCGCGGCCAGGGCATCACGGATGTGGAAACCACTGATCGAGCGCGCCGAACCACGCAGTGCATCAGCCCCCGGCTCGGCCGGGGCAAAGGCAATCACCGGGCGATGCAGGCGATCCTTCATCTTGGAGGCGACCAGGCCGACCACTCCCGGATGCCATTCGGCATCGAACAGGCAGGCGGCGACCGGACGTTGCATGCCGTCATCCAACAGCGCACGGGCGACGGCACGCTCGGCATCGTCGGTCATGATCTGCTGCACCGCGCGGCGTTCGGCGTTGATCTCCTCCAGCAAGGTGGCGATGTGCCGCGCCTGCGCCGGGTCTTCGGTAAGCAACAGCTCGATGCCCAGTGCCATGTCTTCCAGTCGCCCCGCCGCGTTGAGGCGGGGCGCAACGGCATAGCCGATGTCGCCTGCACTGAGTCGACGCGGATCGCGACCACTTGCTTCGATCAAGGCCTGCAAACCCGCGCAGGCCTTGCCAGCACGCAGCCGGCGCAGGCCTGCGGAAACCAGGGCGCGGTTGTTGTCATCCAATGCCACCAGGTCGGCAACGGTGCCGACCGCCACCAGATCCAGCAAGGTCAGCAGATCAGGTTCGGGCTGCGCAGCGAATGCGGCGCGTTCGCGCAGATGCCGACGCAGCGCCATCAGCACGTAGAAAATGACGCCGACGCCTGCCAATGCCTTGCTGGGAAATGCGTCGCCGTCCACGTTCGGATCGACAATTGCATCGGCCGGTGGCAATTGCTCACCCGGAAGGTGATGGTCGGTGACCAACACCTGCCAACCCAGCGCCTTTGCCGCACGCACGCCAGCATGGCAGGCAATGCCGTGATCGACCGTGACCAATACATCAGGCTGCAATGCCGCCAGCTCTGCCACCAGGGAGGGCGACAAACCGTAGCCATGCAGCATCCGGTTCGGCACCGCATGCACAACGTCACGTGCGCCAAGCATGCGCAGTCCCCGCACCCCCACCGCGCAGGCGGTAGCGCCATCGCAATCAAAGTCACCCACGATCAGAATGCGCTTGCCACTGGCGATGGCCTCGGCCAACAGGCTTACCGCCGCCTGCATGCCACCCAGCAGTTCAGGCGCGTGCAGTTGCGCAAGTCGTGGCTGCGCCTGCTCGGGCGTGGTCGCCCCCCGTGCGGCATAGATGCGGCGCAGCAACGGCAGCGTCCCATCGTTCCAGTCGTCGGCCACGACCGCGTCACGACGAACAATCTTCAAGCTCTCACTCATCGGCCAGCGTCGAAATGGGCTTCTTCCACAGCCGCCAACGCTGCCTGCGGGTCAGGCGATAACCCGTGCCGTCCTCGAAATCCAGCTGCAATTCGCTGAGCTCACCACGCGCAAGCGCTTCGAGCAAAGGAGCGATGGCGTCACGCGTCAGCTGCTGCAGTGAACGCAACTGGCGTAGATCGACCAATGCATCCACGCTCTGCTCGCCGCCCAGGCGTACGCCGGCCATTGCAGCCAGGCCTTGCAGCAAGGCATCACGGCTACGCACCTGCGCATGTGCGGTCTGCACGGATTGTGGCAGCTTTCCCGCCCCCCAGAACCACACGGAGTTCACCGCACGCTGGCCCTGCGCGACGCGCTGTTCGTTCCAGGGGTGCTGGTGTAGTACCACCTGTGCTTCGGTGAGCAGCGCTCGCCAGCGGCGCCCGTTCTCGCCGCTCGGCAGATGGGCAAACAGGTCATCGCCGAGGACGACATCGGGTTCGGCGAACGCAGGCAATGGCGTGTCGTCCGGCAGATGCAGATACCAACGCGCCGGCGTCGGCGCATCCAACTGGTAGCCGAAACCGGCGAACAAGGGCTGCAATGCGGGCAACAAGGCATCCACATCGGCCTGTTCCAGGCGCAACGTTTCCGCCGCTGCCATCAGCCGCGCGCCTTGCATGTCCGGCACGATGTTGGCCGGATCGGCGCGCAGCCAGAAGCCATCGGCGGCGTCGCCGGCATCGGCCTGGCGGGTCAAGGCGGCAGCCGACCAGTCGGCCGGCTGCACGCTGAAGTGACGGCGCAGCTGCGCCAGTTCACCGGCTGTACCGAGCGAGCGCTCGGCACGGCCCAGGGCCGTAGCCACCTGCGCCGGCAGTTCGCCTGCCGGAAAACGGCTGCGCGCGGGCAGCAGCAGTGTGGCTTTGGCCATCGTCAGTCGAGGTATTCGACGCTGACGATTTCGTACTCACGCTGGCCAGCCGGCGCATCGATGGCGATGGCGTCGCCCTCGTTCTTGCCGATCAGGGCACGCGCCACCGGCGAGGAAATGGCGATCAAGCCCAGCTTGATGTCCGCTTCCAGGTCACCGACGATCTGGTAACGCTTCTCTTCATCGGTTTCCACGTCGGCCAGGGTCACCGTCGCGCCGAACACCACCTTGCTGCCAGCATTGAGCTTGCTGATGTCGATGACTTCCGAGTGCGACAGCTCGCCTTCCAGCTGCTTGATGCGGCCTTCGATGAAGCCCTGCTCTTCGCGTGCGGCGTGGTACTCGGCGTTTTCCTTCAGGTCACCGTGCTCGCGTGCTTCGGCGATGGCGGCAATGACCTTGGGACGCTTTTCCGACTTCAGGTGATCGAGTTCGTCACGCAGGCGCTTGGCGCCCTTCATCGTGATGGGGGCTCTCATGCATTCAACTCCTTGTGCAGTTCCTGCAACGACAACACCGGACCGGTGCCACGGAACTCCAGCGACTGTACCAGCGCCTTGGCGCCAGCAACGGTGGTGGAGTACGTGATGCGGTTCTGCAGTGCCTCGCGGCGGATCGAGAACGAGTCGTTGATCGCTGCACGACCTTCGGTCGTGTTGACGATGTAGACGATCTCGCCGTTCTTGATGCTGTCCACGATGTGCGGACGGCCTTCAACCACCTTGTTGACCACGTCGCAGGTGTAACCGTGCTGCTGCAACCAGGCAGCGGTGCCGCGGGTGGCGACCAGCGAGTAGCCACGTTCGACCAGGCCCTGCACCGCCGGCATCACGCGCTGCTTGTCTGCGTCGCGTACCGAGATGAAGACCTTGCCGACCGGCGGGGTCTTGATGCTGCCGGCTTCCTGCGCACGTGCAAACGCGGCGCTGAAGGTGCGACCAACGCCCATCACTTCACCGGTGGAGCGCATCTCCGGCCCGAGGATCGGATCGACGCCCTGGAACTTGGCGAACGGGAAGATGGCTTCCTTCACCGAGTAGTAGTCCGGCACGATTTCCTTGGTCGCGCCCTGCTCGGCCAGCGTCTTGCCGGCCATGCAGCGGGCGGCGATCTTGGCCAGCGCCATGCCGGTCGCCTTGGACACGAACGGCACGGTGCGCGAGGCACGCGGGTTGACTTCCAGCAGGTAGATCACGTCCTTGCCATCGGCATCGGCCTGGATCGCGAACTGGGTGTTCATCAGGCCGACGACCTGCAGTGCCTTGGCCAGCTCGGTGACCTGGCGACGCAGTTCGGCCTGGGTTTCAGCCGACAGCGAGTACGGCGGCAGCGAGCAGGACGAGTCACCGGAGTGCACGCCGGCTTCTTCGATGTGCTCCATCACGCCGCCGATCAGGACCTTGCCGTCCTTGTCGCAGATGATGTCGACGTCGGCTTCGACCGCGGCGTCGAGGAAGTGGTCCAGCAGCACCGGCGAATCGTTGGACACCTTGACCGCGTCGCGCACGTAGCGGGCCAGGTCGGCTTCGCTGTAGACGATTTCCATCGCACGGCCGCCAAGCACGTAGCTCGGGCGCACCACCAGCGGGTAGCCGATCTCGCGGGCCAGCAGCAGGGCTTCCTGGTCGTTGCGGGCGATGCGGTTCGGCGGCTGCTTCAGGCCGAGCTTCTCGACCAGCTGCTGGAAGCGCTCGCGGTCTTCGGCCAGGTCGATGGAGTCCGGCGAGGTGCCGATCACCGGCACGCCATTGGCTTCCAGCGCACGTGCCAGCTTCAGCGGGGTCTGCCCGCCGTACTGCACGATCACGCCCTTGGGCTGCTCCAGCTCGACGATCTCCAGCACGTCTTCCAGCGTCAGCGGCTCGAAGTACAGGCGGTCGGAGGTGTCGTAGTCGGTCGAAACGGTTTCCGGGTTGCAGTTGACCATGATGGTTTCGAAACCATCCTCGCGCAGGGCGAGCGCGGCGTGCACGCAGCAGTAGTCAAACTCGATGCCCTGGCCGATGCGGTTCGGGCCACCGCCCAGGATCATGATCTTGTCACGGTTGCTCGGTGCGGCCTCGCACTCGTCCTCATAGGTCGAATACAGGTAGGCGGTACCGGTGGCGAACTCGCCGGCGCAGGAGTCAACACGCTTGTAGACCGGACGCACCTTGTGGGCGCGACGCAGCGCACGGATGGCCGCTTCGTTGGTGCCGGTCAGCTGTGCCAGGCGAGCGTCGGAGAAACCGGCGCGCTTGAGCTTGCGCAGGCGCGCTGCGTTCAGCGAATCGATGCCTTCGGCATGGACCTGCTTTTCGTCAGCGATGATCTCTTCGATCTGGTCGAGGAACCACGGGTCGATGTGCGACAGGCCGTAGATTTCTTCCACGCTCATGCCGGTGCGGAACGCATCGCCCACGTAGAACAGACGCTCCGGGCCCGGGGCCTTGAGCTCGCGCTTCATGGTGGCGACGTCGTCGGCATTGCCCAGGTCCAGCTCAGTCGGGTCGAGGCCGACCTTGCCGGTTTCCAGGCCACGCAGCGCCTTCTGCAGCGACTCCTTGAAGGTGCGGCCCATCGCCATCACCTCGCCCACCGACTTCATCTGGGTGGTCAGGCGCGCGTCGGCGGCCGGGAACTTCTCGAAGGCAAAACGCGGAATCTTGGTGACGACGTAGTCGATGGACGGCTCGAACGAGGCCGGGGTCAGGCCGCCGGTGATTTCGTTCTTCAATTCGTCCAGGGTGTAGCCGACCGCCAGCTTGGCGGCGACCTTGGCGATCGGGAAGCCGGTGGCCTTGGAGGCAAGTGCCGAGGAACGCGACACGCGCGGGTTCATCTCGATCACCACCACGCGGCCGGTGGTCGGGCTGATGCCGAACTGCACGTTCGAACCGCCGGTATCCACGCCGATCTTGCGCAGCACGGCGATGGAGGCATCGCGCAGGCGCTGGTATTCCTTGTCGGTCAGGGTCTGTGCCGGCGCCACGGTGATGGAGTCACCGGTGTGCACGCCCATCGGATCGAGGTTCTCGATCGAGCAGACGATGATGCAGTTGTCCGCGGTGTCGCGAACCACTTCCATCTCGAATTCCTTCCAGCCCAGCACCGATTCTTCGACCAGCACTTCGGTGGTCGGCGACAGTTCCAGGCCACGGCCGACGATCTCGATCAGCTCTTCGCGGTTGTAGGCGATGCCGCCGCCGCTGCCGCCGAGGGTGAAGGACGGACGGATGATGGTCGGGTAGCCAACGCGGGTCTGGATTTCGAGCGCCTCTTCCAGCGTGTGGGCGACGGCGGCGGTCGGGCATTCCAGACCGATCTCACCCATCGCCACGCGGAACAGCTCGCGGTCTTCGGCCATGCGGATGGCTTCGCGCTTGGCACCGATCAGCTCGACGTTGTACTTCTCCAGCACGCCGTGGTCAGCCAGGTCCAGCGCGCAGTTCAGCGCGGTCTGGCCGCCCATGGTCGGCAGCAGCGCGTCGGGGCGCTCCTTGTCGATGATCTTCTCGACCGTCTGCCAGTTGATCGGCTCGATGTAGACGGCGTCGGCCATCTCCGGGTCGGTCATGATCGTGGCCGGGTTGGAGTTCACCAACACCACGCGGTAACCCTCGTCACGCAGCGCCTTGCACGCCTGCGCGCCGGAGTAGTCGAACTCACAGGCTTGGCCGATGACGATCGGGCCGGCGCCGATGATCAGGATGGTTTTTAGGTCGGTGCGCTTTGGCATTTTCTTCTCTAAGTCAGTACAGCGTGTCTGGGGGAAGTGATCGCACGCTGTCGATCAGGAAAACTCTTCTGGATCAATCGTGACACCGCATTGGCTCTGGATGCGCTCGCTCATGCGCAGCGGCAGGCCATCGGGCATGTCGCCCAGCTCCGCAAGCACGGCGCCCAATGCTTCATAGGAGCCGCTGGCCATGAACTCACCTACCTGCTTGCGCTCCAGCTCACTGGGCTCGCCTTCGAACTCGGCAGGCAACGCCGTGCCGTACATCATCTGGCGCTGGCTGGCGACCATGCGCTTGCCACCCTGGCTGAAATAGAACGTCTGCCAGCGCTTGAGGTGCTGCTGCCCATCGTTGCCAAGATTGGCGACCAGGCGATCCACCAGTGCTTCATTCAGCACCTCGCCGATCGGCGTGGCCATGCATTCGCGTTGTGCTGCTGGAAACTGCTGGAAGAGCGCGACACTGGCCAGCATCGACGTGGCCGCATCATTGCCCATGCGTTCGAAGCCGGTCAGCGGCAGCAGATCGCGGATCTCCTGCGCGGTCACTGGCGCCGCGCTGGCCACCGAGGTGGCCAGCAGCGCCGGCAACATCAGCCAGCGCGCCTTGCTCACGCCTTGGCCCCTTCCATCAGGGTGATGAAGCGGTCGAACAATGGTGCCACGTCACGCGGACCCGGCGAAGCTTCCGGGTGGCCCTGGAAGGAGAACGCCGGCGCATCTGTCAGCGCGATGCCCTGGATGGTCTGGTCGAACAGCGAGCGGTGGGTGACCCGCACATTCGCCGGCAGCACGCTTTCGTCGATGGCGAAGCCGTGGTTCTGCGAGGTGATCATCACCCGACCGTCGTCGATGTCCTGCACCGGGTGGTTGGCACCGTGGTGGCCGTGGCCCATCTTCATGGTCTTGGCGCCTGCGGCCAGGCCCAACAGCTGGTGGCCCAGGCAGATACCGAAGGTCGGGATCTTCTGCTCGACGAAGGTCTTGATCGCGCTGATGGCGTAATCGCAGGGTTCCGGATCGCCCGGGCCATTGGACAGGAACACGCCGTCCGGCTTCAGCGCCAGCACTTCGGCAGCGGGCGTCTGGGCAGGCACCACGGTCAACTCGCAGCCACGCTCGGCCAGCATGCGCAGGATGTTGGTCTTCACGCCGAAGTCGTAGGCCACAACCTTGAACTTCGGTTCGGCGCGCACGAATTCGTTGCGGTCCAGGTCCAGCTGGCCGTCGGTCCAACCGTAGGACTTGTCGGTGCTGACCACCTTGGCCAGATCCATGCCCTTCAGGCCGGGGAACTTGCGGGCGGCTTCCAGCGCCTTCTCGACATCGATGTCGGGGCCAGCCATCAGCGCGCCGTTCTGGGCGCCGCGCTCACGCAGGATGCGGGTCAGCTTGCGGGTATCGATGCCGGAGATCGCCACCACGCCGCGCTGGATCAACCAATCCTGCAGCGACACCTGGTTGCGCCAGTTGCTCGGGCGACGCGGCACATCGCGAACGATCAGGCCCGATGCCCATACCTTGGAGGCTTCGTCGTCCTGGTCGTTCATACCGGTGTTGCCGATATGTGGGTACGTCAGGGTGATCATCTGCCGGGCGTAGGACGGATCGGTCAGCATTTCCTGGTAACCGGTCATGGCGGTGTTGAACACCACCTCACCCACGGATAGGCCGGGCGCGCCTACGGATTCGCCCTCGAATACGGTGCCGTCTTCGAGCACGAGAATTGCGGCTTGGGTCACGGGAATCTCACTTTGGCTACCGGGGGACTCCGAAGCCACGCCTGCGTTCACGGTCAAAAACCGGTTGCAAAAAAGCGCGGACGGCGGTCTGGGAACCGGTCCGGCTAACGTGTTTCGGCGAGCCGGAATTGTAAAGGCAAGGGGGCACCAACGCCAGCGCCCCGTGCGCTTTCCTTCAGCTGTTCAGTGGTTACAGAAGCCACGTTCCGGACGGAATGTGTTCCGCATTCAGCCATTTCAGGCCTGCTCGGACGTCCCGACCAAGTCCCTCACCCGGTATTGCCCCGGACTGCGCTGGCGCAGCTGCTTGGCCGCATGCAGGGCCCCACGCGCAAAAATGTCCCGATTGGTGGCCCGATGGACCAGCTCCACCCGCTCGCCGAGCCCGGTGAACTGGACGAAATGCTCGCCGATGATGTCGCCAGCACGCAGACTGGCATAACGCGGTTCCGCGCCGCCGTGCTGGGCCGACTCCCCCAGTGTCAACGCAGTACCGGAGGGTGCGTCCTTCTTGTGCACGTGATGGGACTCGATGATGTCGCAGTCCCAGCCCGGCAATGCCGCCGCTGCCCGCTCCACCAGTTCGGCCAACACGGCGACACCCAGGCTGAAATTGGTCGCCCACACCAGGGGGATGCCGCCCGCGGCTGCGACCAGCGCCGCCTGCTGCACATCACTGATGCCGGTTGTGCCGGAGACCAACCCCACACCACGCTCCACGCACAGCGCCAGGATCGGATCGAAACCTTCGGGCAGACTGAAATCGATCGCCACATCAAAGGCCGGCACCCCGGACAGCTCGCTGGCAGCGAAATGCGGGATGCCCTCGATCACGCGTTGTGCCGGCGGTTTGCGCACTACTGCGGCCACCACCTGCAACGAGGAGTCTTCTGCCGCCAGACGCAGCAGGGCTTGGCCCATGCGCCCGGAGGCACCGTGGATCAGCAAACGGGTTGGAGTCGTATTCATGCCCGCACGCTAACGCCTCGGATGCCCAACACACAAGCGCACAGCGCGCGTTTACATCCTGCCGACGTGGGTGGTGGCGCGACTGCCAGTGACGTAAGTGCGCCAACGACTGCGCTCCACGGTGTCACGCCCCCGGCTGACCATGCGAATGCCAGCCATTTCGACAATGGCCGAAACCTCGACCTCAGCCGAACGACCATCGCTGGCTATGCTGATGCTGTCTACCTTCTGCTCGTAACGCAGCGGCATGCGACCGCCAAAGGCTTCCCGGAACTGGCGCAGTTGGCCCATGCTCTCCACCAGCGAAGCACAGTACTGCGCCCTGTCGTAGCGCTGTTCGACCTGCTCGGTTTCGGTCTTGGTGATCGTAGTCTGCACGTAATCCTTTGACAGCATCTCGCACAGCGGCTTGTCATCAGCCGCCGCCAGCGCCTGATCGGCGCGCAGGTAAAGAGCGCGCACCTGCGATTCCGTGATCTTGTTGCCGCCATGCAGATAGATCGATCCGCCCACGGCCAGCACCACCACCAGCCCCACAACGCCAAGCAATGACCTCATGCCTTTCCCCCTGTTTGCTTCCTGCAATCGCCGCAGTGTACAGCCCGCACGCGCCGTGTAGCCAAGCCCTGCCCCGCTGCCAACGAGGCAGGCAGCAAGGCGGAATTGCCCGGCACTGCGCGGACAGGATTCAAGCCCGGGCAAGCGCAGGATCGTAGCCGGATAAGCGCAGCGCACCGGGGGGCGAGGATCGCCTGACCTTTCAGCTGTCAGCCAAGAGCCCCGGGTGCGCTTGGCTCGCCCGGACCACGACACTGTCAAATTCGGCCTTCACTACCGCGTGTCGCCCGATCATCCCGTCCGCGAATGCAACAACGCCGGGGTTCCCCGGCGTCGTCCATGTGTTCAATGCTGCTTGGGCTCGCTTGGTCCGCAGCTGTTGCAGCCACCACACGCACCGCCGCTATTGGTCGCCGGCGGCGCCAATCGGCGCCCCCAGGCCTGCAACCGCGGCGAACGCTGCGGCCTGACCAGCCATAGCGCCAGCAGGCCTCGCAGTTTGCGCAATACGCCCGGGAACTGCTTCTTCAGCACCACCCAGGCACTGACCAACACCGCCACAGCGATGATCAGGTACTGAAGCAGCAGCCCCTTGTCCATCAGCCCGCCCCCAAGGCCACGGCGACCTGGTAGGTCACAAATGCCGCCAGATACGCCGCACCAAACAGGTAAACGGTGGCAAACGCCATCTGCTTCCACGAGTTGGTCTCACGCTTGATCGTGGCCAAGGTGGAGATACACATCGGCGCGTAGATGAACCACACCATCAGCGACAAGCCGGTCGCCAGGCTCCAGCCATCGCTGATCACCGGGGTCAGTGCCTGGATGGCTGCGTCGTCATCGGCCGCCGACAAGGCATAGATCGTGGCCAGCGAAGACACCGCCACCTCGCGCGCGCCCATGCCCGGAATCAAGGCAATGCAGATCTGCCAGTTGAAACCCAGTGGGGCGAAGATCACCGCCATCGCATGACCGATCTGGCCGGCGAAGCTGTAATCGATGGCCGGCATCGTCGCATTCTCCGGCGCACCCGGGTAGGACAGCAGGAACCACAGCAGGATGGTCAGCGACAGGATGATGCCGCCCACGCGCTTGAGGAAGATCATCGCGCGCTCGTACAGACCCACCAGCAGGTCGCGCGGATTGGGCAGGCGGTAGGACGGCAGCTCCAGCATCAAGGGGTGCTCGCTCTTGTCGCGACGGAACTTCTTCATCGTCCACGACATCACCAGTGCACTGAGGATGCCGGCCACATACAGGGCGAACAACACCAGCCCCTGCTGGTTGAACACGCCCCACACGGTCTTGGCCGGGATGAAGGCACCAATCAGCAGCGCATACACCGGCAGGCGCGCCGAGCAGGTCATCAGCGGCGCCACCAGGATGGTGGCCAGGCGATCCCGCGGATCCTGGATCGAGCGGGTGGACATGATGCCCGGCACCGCGCAAGCGAAACTCGACAGCAGCGGGATGAACGAGCGCCCGGACAAACCGGCCGAGGCCATCATCCGATCCAGCAGGAAGGCAGCGCGCGGCAGATAGCCCGACTCCTCCAATGCCAGGATGAATGCAAACAGGATCAGGATCTGCGGCAGGAACACCAGCACGCCGCCGACACCGGCAATGATGCCGTCCACCAGCAGGCTGCTCAGCGGCCCTTCCGGCAGCTTCTCCGCCACCACCGGCCCCAGCCAGCCAAAGGCTGCCTCGATGCCATCCATCAATGGCGTCGCCCAGGCATACACCGCCTGGAAGATCAGGAACATCACCACCGCCAGGGTCAGCAGGCCGTAGATCGGGTGCAGCAACCAGCGGTCCAACGCGTCATCCACCTTGGCGGTGGGCGCTGGCATGCGCACGGCCGACGCCAGGATATCGCGCACCTGCACGTGGTAGTCCGTACCGGGCTCAACCGCATGTACCGGCATGGCGTCCAGCTGCGGCATCAGCGCGTCGATGCGCTCGACCAGCGCGCGTGCCCCGTTGTGGCGCACCGCGACGGTTTCCACCACCGGCACGCCCAGCGCCTTCTCCAGCGCCGGCACGTCGATCTCGATGCCGCGCTTGCGTGCTGCATCGACCATGTTCAGCGCCACCACCATCGGCTTGCCGAGCTCGCGCACTTCCAGCGCGAAGCGCAGGTGCAGGCGCAGGTTGGTGGCGTCGATCACGCAGATCAGCGCATCCGGGGCAGCTTCGCCCGGGTAGAAGCCCCGGCACAGATCGCGGGTGATGGCCTCATCCAGGCTGGCCGGATGCAGGCTGTAGGCGCCGGGCAGATCCAGCACCGCGTATTCCTGCCCGGACGGTCCGCGCATGCGGCCTTCCTTGCGCTCCACGGTGACGCCGGTGTAATTGGCCACCTTCTGGCGGCTGCCGGTGAGCTGGTTGAACAGTGCGGTCTTGCCGCTGTTCGGGTTACCTACCAGCGCCAGCCGGGCGATCGCGGTACTCATGCCTGTGCTCCCTGTGCGCTGACCTGGACCCGTGCGGCCTCGCTACGACGCAGCGCAAAACGGGTGAAGCCCACCTGGAACAGCAGCGGTTCACCGCCCACCGGGCCACGTGCGACCAAGCGGACCTCCTCCCCGTTCACAAAGCCGAGTTCGCGCAGACGACGCGCAATGGCATCGTTCGCATGCAGGTCCTGAACGCTTTCCACCCGCGCTGAAGCATGCAGCGGCAAATCTGACAACGTCACTGAATGGGCGCCTATGTAGAGTTGATAAGAATGGTTATCAATTCTAGCATCGCCGCGCTGCGTCATGGCGTCCCACCCCTGCACCGCTATGATTCGCCGGATTTCCGTTAAAACAGGCATTACCAATGAGCGATGCACTGCTCGTGCAGCAGCAGGGCGCGATAGCGACCCTTTCGATGAACCGACCGGACCTGCACAACGCCTTCGACGCGGCACTGATCCAGTCGTTGACCGAGACCTTGTCCAGTCTGGGCGCCGACCCGGGCGTTCGAGCCGTGGTACTGGCAAGTACCGGCCCGTCCTTCTCCGCCGGCGCCGACCTGCAGTGGATGCGGGCGATGGCCACCGCCAGCCAGGAGGAGAATCGCATCGACTCACTGGCACTGGCTGGGCTGATGCGCACCCTCGACGAACTGCCCAAGCCGACCATCGCCCGTGTACAGGGCGCCGCCTTCGGTGGCGGCGTCGGCCTGGTGGCCTGCTGCGACATCGCCATTGCCGCTGACAGCGCGCGCTTCGGGCTGACCGAAAGCCGGCTCGGCCTGCTGCCCGCGGTCATCTCTCCTTACGTGATTGCGGCAATCGGCCCACGCCAGGCACGGCGCTGGTTCGCCACCGGCGAGCATTTCGACGCCCTTACCGCACAGCAGATCGGCCTGGTTCACCAGGTAGTGGCCGCCGATGCCTTGGACGCCGCCGTGCAGACCCAGCTCAACCTGCTGGGCAAGGCCGGTCCGATTGCCGCCGCATCAGCCAAGGTATTGGTCCGCGAGGTCCATGCCGCCGGGGGTGACCGCGACGGACTGGACCGCGCCAATGCGGGCCTGATTGCCGCCCTGCGCGCCTCCGATGAGGGCCGCGAAGGGCTGTCGGCCTTCCTTGAGAAGCGCCCCCCGCGCTGGGTGGCGAAGTAATCTGCGCTCCAGCCCAACCCGCGCCCTCTTCCAGCCAAAGACCGCTCCATGAATGATTTCGTCCGCATCGTTGAAGTAGGCCCGCGTGACGGCCTGCAGAATGAGAAACAGCAGGTCGCCACCGCCGACAAGATCGAATTGATCGACCGGCTCTCGGCTACCGGCCTGCGCAGCATCGAAGCCACCAGCTTCGTCAGTCCGAAATGGGTGCCGCAGCTGGCCGACGCCGCCGAGGTATTTACCGGTATCCAGCGCAAGCCCGGCATCAGTTACCCGGTACTGGTGCCGAACGAACAGGGTTACGAACGTGCCCTGGCGGTAGGCGTCAGCGAGGTTGCCGTGTTCACTGCGGCATCGGAGCAGTTCAACCGCACCAATACCAATGCCGGCATCGACGAGTCGCTGCAGCGCTTCGAGCCGATCCTGGCCCGTGCCAAGGCTGATGGCGTGCGCGTGCGCGGCTATGTCTCCACGGTACTGGGCTGCCCCTACCAGGGCGAAGTGCCGTTGGCCGACGTGGTCCGCGTGGCTGCTCGCCTGCACGCCATGGGCTGCTATGAAATATCACTGGGCGACACCATCGGTGTCGGTACCCCGCTCAAGGCCCGCGCGATGCTGCAGGCGGTGGCTGCCGAAGTGCCGGTGACCGCCTTGGCGGTGCATTTCCATGACACCTATGGCCAAGCCTTGGCCAATATCGCCAGCTGCCTGGAGGACGGCGTGCGGGTGGTGGACTCGGCGGTGGCCGGCACCGGCGGCTGCCCCTATGCGCGCGGCGCCAGTGGTAATGTCGCCAGCGAAGATGTTATTTACATGCTGCACGGCATGGGGATGCGTACCGGCGTGGATCTACCGGCGTTGGCCGCTACGGGGAACTGGCTCGCAGAACGACTGGGCCGGCAGACAGGCAGCAAGACAGGCAGGGCTTTGACAGTGTCATGACCGGAACCAGCCAGCTGGGTGTATCTGACGACGGCGATCATCGCGCCGCGCATGTCGACGCGCTGGCTGGACTGGAACATGCATTGCAGCAGCCGCTGCCACTGGCCCTGCAACAGGCGCTGCTGGCTGCACGCTCGGCCTTGACCGAGGCCATGGCCGAGCGGCGCGTTGCCCAACGCCGTTATGCCGCGCTGTTCGACGCGGTACCCGACCCGGTCAGCATCCTCAGC
The DNA here is from genome assembly GCF_032066555.1 of Stenotrophomonas sp. GTDB lineage: Bacteria > Pseudomonadota > Gammaproteobacteria > Xanthomonadales > Xanthomonadaceae > Stenotrophomonas. The sequence continues at coordinate 309,584 of NZ_DAMBKV010000004.1, read as the reverse complement.
GCCACCGGCGTGGTGCTGGACGTCAACAGCGCCGGGGTCCGGGCCTATGGCCGCACCCGCGAAGCGATCATCGGCCAGCCCATCGAACTGCTCAATCCGGACCTGCCTGCCGACCACCTGGAGCCGGTCTGGGAAACCCTCAATCGTGGCGAAACCTACGTGGTGGAAGTCACCAACATGCGCGGCGATGGCAGCCGTTTCCCGGTGGAAGTGCACTCGGCCACCATCGAACACGATGGCGAACACTGCATCGTTGCCGTCGCCCGCGACCTGAGCCGGCGCTGGCAGGCCGAAACCCGCTATCGCCTGCTGCTGGAGTCCATCGACAAGGGGGTGATGTTGTTTGATCGCCACCTCGGCATCATCTCGGCCAACCCTGCCGCACACCGCATCTTCAACCTGGGCAGCGCTGCCCCGGCCAAGGTGCCACTGAACAATGACGAGTGGATCAGTGTCGATGAGCATGGCCGGCGCCTCCGCCCCGAGCAATGGCCGGTAAGCCGCGCCTTCGCCGAAGGCCGGATCATTCCCAGCACCATCATCGGCCTGTACCACCGCCCCAACGGGCGGATGATCTGGATATCGATCACCACGGTACCGGTGTTCTCGGCGGGCTGCGACCTGCCGGACCACGTGTTCTGCCTGTTCAGTGACATCACCGAACTCAAGCGCGACCACGCCTTGTTTGACCGCGCCCAATCGCTGGCCCATATCGGTGGCTGGGAGTGGGACCGTGGCCAGCAGCACCTGTACCTCACCGGCGAAGCGCAGCGCATCCTGGGCCAGCAATCAGCGCCAACCGATCTGGATCAACTGCTGGCCTGCCTGAACAGCCTGTCGCGGCTGCAACTGCAGGAGGCAATGGAACAGGTGGTCGAGCAACACACCGGCTTTGAACTGGAACTGCAGGGCCAGCGCGCCAGTGGCCACAGCTTCTGGGTACGGATGATCGGCGAGGTCGAGCCCGGCGACCTCGCCTCCACCCGCATCGCCGGTACCTTGCAGGACATCACCGAGCCCAAGCACGCCGAGCAGACCCTCAAGAACCAGGCGCGTACCGATCCCCTGACCGGCATCATGAACCGCGACGCGGCACTCACCGACCTCGAAGCGCGGCTGGGCAATCCCTCGCACGCCGAAGTGGCAGTGCTCTACATCGACCTGGACCGCTTCAAGACCGTCAACGATGTGCTTGGCCACAACGCCGGCGACCTGCTGCTGATCGAAGCCACCCGCCGCATCGCCGACGCCATTGGTACCGAAGGCTTGCTGGCACGCTTTGGCGGCGATGAATTCGTTGTCACCTGCGACGCCCGCGACCTGCCCGGACGCCCGGAGAAACTGGCCGAGGCGATCACCCGCGCCTTCATTCCCCCTTTCCAATTCGGCAAGGACGAGTTCCCGGTCACCACCAGCATCGGCATCGCCCGCGCGCCCAGGGACGGCGTGCGCCCGCAGCAGCTGATCCAGAACGCCGACCTGGCCATGTACGAATGCAAGCGGCGCGATCGCAATGGCTGGCAGCTGTTCTCGCCCGAGCTGGCGCGTCGCCAGCGCGACCGCCTGCAGATCGAACGACGCCTGCGCAAAGCCCTGGACCGTGACGAATTCCGGCTGGTCTACCAACCGCAGGTCGACCTGCGCAGCGGCCAGATCATCGCCTGCGAAGCGCTGATCCGCTGGCGCAACCGCCAGCTGGGGGAGCTGCGCCCGGACATCTTCATCAGCCATGCGGAGAACACCGGCGACATCGTCCGCATCGGCGAATGGGTGCTGCATCAGGCCTGCCGGCAGGTCCGCGAATGGCAGCGCGAAGGCCTGGGCCTGATGCGGGTGGCAATCAATGTCTCCTACCGCCAGTTCAGTGGCGACCGCCTGGCCCGCCAGGTGCGTGAGGTGCTGGACCACTATCACCTGCCCGGCAGCGCGCTGGAGCTGGAGTTCACCGAGCGGGTACTGATCGAGGATGCCCCGGCTACCCTGCGCACCTTTGCCGAGCTGCGCGCGATGGGCGTGGTATTGACCATCGATGACTTCGGCGAGGGCTATAGCGCGCTCAACTACCTGCGCACCCTGCCCATCCACGGCCTCAAGCTCAGCCAGCTGTTCATCAGTGGCGTGCCCGACAATCCCTCCGATGTCGCTGTCTGCGAGGCTGTCTGCGGCATTGCCCGCAGCCTTGGCCTGGGACTGGTGGCCGAAGGCATCGAATCCGAAGCGCAGCGCCAGTTCCTGCTTGGGCTCGGCGTGCCGGTTGGCCAGGGCTTCCTGTTCGCCCCCGGCCTGTCGCCGCCTGACTTCAGCCGACGACTGACCCGGGCTGAGCTGGCAGGCCCCACACCTCACGTCTGACCGCCGTAGCCAGACAGGGACAGGCAACGACCCTGTAGCGCGGGTAAGCGCAGCGCACCCAGGGCTCCCGGCAGCAAATTCAGGCCCCCCAGTATCCCGTTCCCCGGGTGCGCTGCGCTTACCCGGGCTACCTAGACGGCGAGGACAGGAAGTAATGCCTCATGGTCACGCTGGATCAGGCCCTGTGCCACAGGTCTGCCCGCATCAGTTAGCCGCGGATCGGCATCAGCTAGAATCGGCGGATCACTCAGCAGGATTGTTCCAATGCAGCTGTCTTCCGTTCGTGCCGTCATCACCGGCGGCGTCTCCGGCCTCGGCCTCGGCGTCGCCCAGTTCCTGGTTGCCAATGGCGGCAAAGTCGCCCTGTTCGACCTCAATGATGAAAAGGGCGCCGCCGCGGTCGCCGAACTGGGCGCCGACAATGCCCGCTACTTCACCACCAATGTCACCGACGAGGCCGGCGTCGCCGCCAACCTCGCCGCTGCCCGTGAGTTCCTGGGCGGCCTGAACGTGGTGATGAACTGCGCCGGCATCCTCGGTGCCGGGCGCGTGCTGGGCCGCGAAGCGGCGATGCCACTGGCCAACTTCCAGACCACGGTGATGGTCAACCTGGTCGGCAGCTTCAACGTGGCCAAGGCCGCCGCCGAGCTGATGCAGCACAACGAGGCCAACGCCGACGGCGAGCGCGGCGTGATCATCAATACCGCCTCGGTGGCCGCCTACGAAGGCCAGATCGGCCAGGCCGCGTATTCGGCGTCCAAGGGCGGCGTGGTCGGCATGACCCTGCCGATGGCGCGCGAACTGGCGCGTTTCGGCATCCGCGTGCTGACCATTGCCCCCGGCGTTTTCTGGACCCCGATGGTCGATGGCATGCCGCCGAACGTGCAGGAATCCCTGGCTGCCTCCATCCCGTTCCCGTCGCGCCTGGGCCAGCCGGCCGACTTCGCCAGCCTGGTCGGCCACATCATTGGCAATACCTACCTCAACGGTGAGACTATTCGCCTCGACGGCGCCGTACGTTTGGCACCGAAGTGACTCCGGAGCGGGGCTTGGGGACTCGGAACGGCGCGAAAGCGCTACCCGATCAGCCCCAGGACCCGCTTCTGGTTTTGCGAATCTCCCATCCCGATTCCCTGATACCAGCGCTCAATCCATGAAAGCCAACGACATCAAGAAAGGCAACGTCGTCGAGTACAACAACGGCGTCTACCAGATCCGCGACATCGAGCGCAGCTCGCCGCAGGGCCGTGGCGGCAACGTCCGCTTCCGCTTCATCATGTACAGCGTGCCGGGCGGCAACAAGCTCGATGCCAGCTTCGATGCCGATGACAACCTGCCGGAAGTCGAGCTGCTGCGCCGCCAGTCCACCTTCTCCTACATGGACGGCGATGCCTTCGTGTTCATGGATGACGAGGACTACACCCCGTACACGCTGGACGCCGAGGTCATCGGCGACGACGCCGGCTACATCACCGAAGGCCTGACCGGCATCTACGTGCAGGTCATCGACGACCAGCCGGTCGCCGTGCAGATGCCGCAGCACGTGACCCTGGAAGTGATCGAGACCCCGCCGGAACTGAAGGGCGGCACCGCCACCAAACGCCCGAAGCCGGCCAAGCTCAGCACCGGTCTGGAAATCATGGTGCCGGAGTACATCGTCAACGGCGAACGCATCCTGGTGAACACCACCACCGGTGAGTTCGGCGGCCGCGCGGACTGATTGACTGCAGCCTCCTGCCAGATGGCAGGGGGCTGCACGCCGCATTGCATGGACGATCTTGCGGAAGCGGCGTAAGCCGCGAAGCCGGCAAGGCTTCAGATCCCTGGATCCGGGGAGATCCGGCGTCCTGTCAGATAGCCGGTTTCGCGGCCTACGCCGCTCGCACAACGTCTGTTGCCACCGGGAAATACAGCGACACCGCGGCCCCGCCCAGCGCTGAGGTACCAATCGTCGCCGTGCCTCCGGACTGCGCTGCAAACCCGTAGACCTGGCTCAACCCGAGGCCACTGCCATCACCGACACTCTTGGTGGTGAAGAATGGTTCGAACACGCTCTCCTGCAGCTCCGCCTGGATCCCTGGCCCGCTGTCACCGACGCAGATGCAGACGAACTGGCCAGCCTCACCGTTACCTGAAGGCACGATGATGCTTTCAAGCCGCGCCGACAGCATCACCTTGCCGACACCGTGCATGGCATCGCGGCTATTGCTGAGCAGGTTCAGCAGCGCAGCCTCCAATTGCCCAACGTCCACCGAGATTGGCGGCAGCTTCTCGGCCAGGTTCACGTTCAACTGGATGGTCTCGCCACAAACGCGGCGATACAACTCCAACGAGGCATTGACCAGGTCATCCACCCTGCTCAGCTGGGGCACCAGCGTTTGGCCGCGGCCGAACGCCAGCATCTGCCGGGTCAACTGGGTGCCACGTTCCACCGCCCGATGGGCGATATCCAGAATGCGCCGCACGCTCTCGTCGCCGGAGCGGCGCAGCGACAGCATGTCCAGGCTGTTGCCAATCACCGACAACAGGTTGTTGAAGTCGTGCGACAGGCCCAGGGTGAGCTTGCCTACCGCATCCAGGCGCTGCGCACGCAACGCTACCTCCTGCGCCTCCCGCACCCGCTTCTGGGTCTGGAAAATCTCGGTGATGTCGCGGATCAGCACCAGCACCCGTGCGCCGCGCTGATCGGCGACCCGCTCCAGCATCACCGATGCCCGGAACCGCCCGCCATCCTTGCGCACCATGGCCATGCTCAGCTGATCGATGCCCTCTTCGAGCGTGCGTGCCACCGCCTGCTCGGCCGCACCGCGCTGCGAATCCGCAGCACTGAACAACACCGAAAAGGGGCGTCCGCGGATTTCCTCACAGGCATATCCCAGGACGGTTGAAGCACCCGCGTTGCAGCTGCGCACATGGCCGTCCTGGTCAAGCTGGAGGATGGCGCAGGAACTCAATTTCACTACATCCCCAGCCAACATCATTGCATCGGCCGCCTGCTGCTGTTCTGTGCTGCTCAACCGCGTTCTCCTGAAAACTGACCCGGCCGCCGCTGTTCGCGCGCCGCCGCCTCCCCCGTCTGCGTACCGTACCCTAAACGCAGACGTTCGCGCAGGTACAGCAGGTTCGATTCGATCTGGGCCAGGTCGGCGCGCTGCGCCTCGGGCAAGGCTGCCAATGCCGCCGCGTGCAACGCGGCCCACTGTTGCTGGGCCTGCCCTGTGCCCGCTGCGGTATCCGCCTTCAACTGCGCCAGCTCGTCCGGACCGGGGATGCCGTACCCGGGGCTATGCGCCAGCAGGCTTCCGGGCGCCAGCAACGCACCGGCCCGTGCCATCAACGCATTGAAATCGTCTTGCTCAGGCAATGGCTTGCCACGTGTCAGCAAGCGCCGCTTGAGTACATCGCCAGCGGCGACCTCGGCCTGTCGCCGGGCGGCCTGCTCCAGCAACAGCATCGCGGCCAGCACCTGCTCATCGGCCTGTCGCATCCATAGCCGGCGCTGCGCAGGCGGCAGCGCCAACCATTGCCCGACATCGGTGGCGGGCAGCGGCAGCGCCTTGCGCGCGACCGCGAACACCGTCGCGTAATGATTGGCCGCCGACTCGAAGTAGTAGCCGCCACGCATTGCCATCGTCCGCTCGCGTGGCGGATCGACCAGCGCCTTGGACCGCAGGCCGTCCAGCAGCCCTGTCGGCGTGATCGACAGCAGATCGGCCGCACCCAACCGCGGCACACCATCACCGAGCAGCTTGCCTGTCTCTACCGCGCAGTTGTTACTGATGAAGTAGTAGCGGCCGTCATAATCCCAGTGCAGACGCGCCGCCTGCTGTAGCAGTGTGGTGATCTCACCGCGCTGCAGGCGCAACGGTGTGGAGGAGACTCCGCGCAACTCGACCTTGGTGTATTCCTCGATGACCCGACTGAGTGGCAGCACGAACAGGCGTGACGGATAGACCCCGGTCAAACCACGCCAGCTGGATATCTGCACATCGCCCACGAACGCCCTGAACGACAGCACCAGATGGTGTTGCAGGTCCATTCGGCACGCCGGCCCCGGCACACGTCCCGGCGCGCACACCACCAGCCGCAGCATGCTGTGGCCCCAGCGGCTCATCAGTTTCTCGTTGCCTTCGGCCAGCAGGTAGTCGATCTCATAGACCCGCGCCGGATCCAGATCGAGCAGATCGGCCTGCCCTTCCTGCTCACCGGCCTGCATGAACGGCAGGGTCTGCGCGCAGTGTGCCCCGTCCAGCTGTCGTGGCTCGCCCAGATTCTCGGCAAACCAGGCGTGCAGCAGCGGACGTCGGCATCGGTAATCCGAATCCAGCAGATAGTGTTCAAGGTTTACCGCGAAGAACTCGGCCGGACTTTCCAGCTCATAGGGATCGGGGCTGCGCAGGTGGAAGTGATTGCGCCCGCGGCCCGGCCATAACGGCCGCTGCTGCCAACCGGCCAGGTCCAGCAGGCGTGACTGCGTCGACCAGCCGCCATGCTGCGAGCGGTCCAAGGCATGTGCCAGTTCATGGATCAACGCGGCCCGTGCCTGCTGCCAGGCCGGGGCGGAATGCAGGGGGGCGGGGGCGGCACCGGCCTGCACCAATCCATGCAACAGGCGTTCGTCCAGACCCAGTTCCCGCCCCCGCGCCCTGCCCTGCACATGCGCGGGCAGGTCTGCGCGCCATCGCAACTGCAGTGTCAGCGCGGTATTGGTCTCGATCGTGGCAGGCAGGCGCGCCAGTACGTCATCAATCAGCTGTTGGCTGACCTGCAGCTGCGCCGGATCCAGCGCCTGCGTCCGCAGTTCGATGCGCAGCGCTGCCTGCAATGGTGCGGCAGCGCATAACAGCAACAACATCGCCAGCCACCGCGTGGGCGGCAGCCAGCGGTGATTCATCACAGGGCCAGAATCTTCCGCGCCAGCGCCATGTCGCTGGCCTCGCGCGCTGCAGCGTCGCGCTCGCGCAACTGGATCAAGGCCGCTTCCAGCCATGCGCCACGGATCTGGCCATTGCTGGCGACGAAACCTGCCGCATCCTCCCGCGCATCCAGCAGCACCTTGTCGTCCCCGGAAGAGCTGCCCGAAGAGTTGGACGATGCACCCGAGGCGGAGCCGGCCGAAGTGCCCGCAAAACTGGAGGCGAATGCCGACATCGGCAGGGCAATCAAGGCGCAGAGCAGGATCGAGCGGATCATTGGCGTGTCAATGTCGGATGAACAAGGACGCCAAGAGTACCGACCGTGGCCGCTGGTTGGAACCAGCGACCACCCTGCCCATCAGATCCGTTCATGATCCGCTGCGGTGGCCGGCCCTTGCCTGCCCGGCAGTCGCTGCCGCAACCAGCGCCAGCTGGAATCCACCACCACATAGAACACCGGCACGAAGAACACCGCCAACACCGTCGCCGTCACCATCCCGCCAAACACGCCGGTACCGATGGCCTGCTGGGTTTCCCGCGATGCTCCCTGCGCCAGCATCAACGGCAGCACTCCGAGGGCAAACGCCGTGGATGTCATCAGGATCGGCCGCAGACGCATCCGCGCCGCACGCAGTGCCGCCTGCGCGGCAGTAAAGCCCTGCCGCTGCAGCTGGCGCGCGAACTCGACAATCAGGATCGCGTTCTTCGCCGACAGGCCAATCACCGTGATCATGCCGACCTTGAAGAAGACGTCGTTGGGCATCCCCCGCAACAGCACTGCGGCCACCGCACCCAGCAGACCCAACGGCACCACCAGCATCACCGCCATCGGGATCGACCAGCTTTCATACAGGGCAGCCAGCACCAGGAATACCACCAGCATCGACAACAGCAGCAGCCAAGGGGCCTGTGCGCCCGATGTCTTCTCCTGCAACGACTGGCTGGTCCATTGCAATGCAAAACCTGGCGGCAGCTGCCCCGCCAGGCGTTCCATCTCGGCCATGGCCTGACCGGTCGAGACGCCCTCAGCTGGCGCGCCGGACACATTCAGCGCGGGAAACCCAAGGTAGCGCTGCAACTGCAACGGTGACTCCTCCCATTGCGGCGTGACCAGCTCGGCAAGTGCAACCATGCCACCGTGCGCATTGCGGACATGCAAGCGGAGCACGTCCTCGATATCCATCCGGAACCGCGCATCCGCCTGCAGGATGACCTGCTGCAGGCGGCCCGCGTTCGGGAAGTCGTTTACATATTGCGAGCCCATGGCCACCGACAAGGTCGTGCTGATGTCGGTGAATCCAACGCCCATCGCCTCGGCCTTGGCGCGATCTATCTGCAGCCGCACGCTGCTGCCCGATGGCAGGCCATCGGCATGTACCTCGGCCAGCAGCGGGCTGGCCTGCGCCAGGGTCAGCAGCTGCTTCAGGGCGGCACGCAATTGCGACTGGGTCTGGCCGCTGCGTGCCTGCAGCGCCAGGCTGAAGCCGGAGGAGTTACCCAGACTGTCGATGGCCGGCGGCATCACACTGATCACCTCGCCCTCGCGGATGGCCGCCATCGCCTCCAGGGTCGCAGCGACCTCGCCAGCTGCGGTTGCACCACCGCGCTCATCCCAGTCCTTGAGTATCGTGTACGCCATGGCCGCGCTCGGCCCCGAGCCGGCAAAGCTGTAGCCGGTGATGACCTGGTTGCCAGCAATGCCAGGCCGCGACGCGATATGCGACTCGTAGGCCTGTACCACGGCAAGGGTGCGTTCCGCCGTGGCCTCGGCCGGCAGTTGCATCGAGGTGATGAAATAGCCCTGATCTTCTTCCGGCAAGAAGGCACCGGGGAGCCATTGCAAGCCCAGCAGCAGCGCCACCACCAGCGCAGCGAACACCGCCATCACCCGCCCACCGCGGCGCAACACCGCAGCCACCATCCGATGATAGCGCCCACTCATGCGGGCGAATCCTAGATTGAATGCATCGAAGAAACGCCACTGACGCCGTTCATGTGCGAGCGGACGCAGCAGGGTCGCGCACAGCGCCGGGGTCAGGCTCAATGCCAGCACCGCCGAGATCAGGATCGCGACCGCCATCGACACCGTGAACTGGCGATAGATTGCCCCCACCGAACCGCTGGCAAAGGCCATGGGAATGAAGACGGCGGTCAGCACCAGGGTGATGCCGACCACGGCACTGGTCAGCTCGCGCATCGCCTTGATCGTCGCCTCGCGCGGCGCCAGCCCTTCCTCGGCCATGATCCGCTCAACGCCTTCAACCACCACGATGGCATCGTCGACGATGATGCCAATGGCCAACACCATTCCGAACATGGTCAACACGTTGATCGAGAACCCCAGCGCCAACATCACCGCGAAGGTACCCAGCAGCGCGATCGGTGCTACCAAAGCCGGCACCAGGGTGTAACGCCAATCCTGCAGGAACAGGAACATCACCGCGAACACCAGCAACATCGCCTCCAGCAAGGTCTGCAGGACCTTCTGGATGGATATCTTCACGAACGGCGCGGTGTCGAAGGGAATGCTGGTTTCCACACCCGGCGGCAGCAGTGATTGCAGCTCGGCGATGCGCGCACGCACGGCCGACGAGGTGCTCACCGCATTGGCACCGGGACGCAACTGGACGCCGGCAGCAGTGGCCACCTGGCCGCTCTCGCGGGTACCCCAGGCGTAACTCTGTGCCCCCATCTCCACCCGCGCCACATCGCCCAGCAGCACCCGCGAGCCATCGTCCTGCGCGCGCAGAACGATGCCCGTGAACTGCGCTGGCGTGCTCAGCTGCCCATCGGCAACCAGCGGGACGGTGATGCGTTGACCCGCTACGCTGGGCGAATCGCCGATGCGGCCCGGTGCGATGTTCTGGTTCTGCTGTTCGATGGCGGCAACCACATCACCCACCGTCAGTGCATAGCCAGCCAACGCCGAAGGATCCAGCCAGATCCGCATGGCCTGCTCGGCACCGAACAGCTGCACCCGGCCAACACCGTCGATGCGCCGCAGCTCGTCGATGATGTTGCGGGCCATGAAGTCGCCCAGTTGGGCTTCGTCCACGCTGCCGTCCGGCGACCTGAGCCCGACCAGCATCAGGAAGCCGGAGTCCGCCGCTTCCACGAACAGGCCGCTCTGCCGCACGCTGGCCGGCAGGCGCGGTTCGATCGCCTTGATCCGGTTCTGCACATCCACCTGTGCCATCTCCGGGTTGGTACCCGGGGCAAAGGTGGCGGTGATGGACGCCTCGCCCGAGGTATCCACCGAGGATTCGAAATAGAGCAGGTGCTTGACGCTGGACAGCTCGCGCTCGATCAGCCCGACCACCGAATCGTCCAGTGTCTGGGGGCTGGCGCCCGGGTAGCTGGCATAGATGCTGACGCTGGTGGGTGCCACCGCCGGGTAGCGCTCCACCGCCAACTGCGGAATGGCCAGGACACCGGCCAACACGATGAAGATCGCCAGCACCCAGGCGAATACCGGGCGATCAATGAAGAAACGTGCCATGGATTACCTTCAATGGGTGCGGGATGCGACGGCGGCCTTGCCCAGCGCGGACACCGGCTGCCAGGGCAGGGTTTCGACCAGCCGCCCCTCCTGCAGTCGCTCCTGCCCTTCCACCACCACCTGCTCGCCAGGCTTCAGGCCACTGCGCACGATCCATTGCCGGTCGACACTGCCATCCAGCTCAAGGGTGCGGATGACCGCCTTGCCATCGCCATCGATCACCCAGGCATAGGCCTGTCCACCGGCGCTGCGCAGCACTGCCTGTTGCGGCAACAACGGTTGCTCGCTGGCGCTGCCGCGCGGCACCCGCGCGCGCACGAACATCCCCGGCAACAGATCACGGCGTGGATTGTCGACCAGCACCCGCAGCACCACGTCACCGGTACGCGCATCGACGTTGATACCGGAGAACAACAGCTGCCCGGCCTGCTCGTGCACCTGGCCATTGGCACCGATGATCGCCACCGGCATCGCGCCACCATCGACGACATCCCGGCGCATCGCCGGCAACTGCGAGGCTGGCTGGCGCACATCGACGTAGACCTGGTCGATCTGCTGCACCAGCGCCATGGGTTCGGCATCGGTAACGTTCACCAATGCGCCTTCGGTCACCATGGCCTGGTCGATACGACCGGCGATGGGTGCGCTGACAGTGGCATAGCGCAGGTCCAGCTGACGGCGGGCCAGGATCGCCCTGGCTTCGGCCACGGCGGCACGCGCCTGCTCGTACTCAGACGTCGCATCATCACGATGCTGTTGGCTCACCGCCTGCGCGGCGGCCAGTGCCTGCAGGCGTTGTGCCTGCAGGCGGCTGCGCGACAAGGCTGCCTCGCTGCGTTGCAGGGCCGCCAGCGCCGAATCGACGTCGGCGCGGAACGCCGCAGGATCGATCTGGAACAGCGCCTGCCCTGCAGCCACCTCGGCTCCCTGCTCGAACAAGCGCTTGCGCACGATGCCGCCAACCTGCGCGCGGATCTGCGCGGTGCGCAATGCTGCCACCCGCCCCTGCAGTTCGTCGTCGCGCTGCACGCGTTGCGCGGCCACGGTCACCACGCTGACCTTGGGCACCACCTGCGCAGGTGTTTCAGGTGAGGAACAGGCCGTCATGGCCACAAGCAGCACCGCACACAAGGCGGCCGTAATCCATCGAATGATCATCACTGGGGGTGGTACTGGAAAGCCTGCGGGAACGCAGGCGCGCAGTGTGCCGGGCGATGATGGGGTTTCGATGGAGGGAATGTGGAGATAGCATGGAGGCAAGAACCTTTCGGCCCGACCCGGTAATGACCGCACTGCCACCCGCCGCCATGATGGCGCAATGGAATCGTTCCGCTGATGCACTTGTCCTGATCGTCGAGGACGAAGCCGAGATCGCCGACATCATCACCGCCTACCTGGAGCGGGAAAAACTGCGCGTGGTGCGTGCAGCAGATGGCCGCACCGCACTCGAGCTGCATCGCAGTGCCCGCCCGGACCTGGTGCTGCTGGACGTCCAGCTGCCCGGTATCGATGGCTGGGGCGTGCTGTCGCAGCTGCGCCAGGGCAGCGACACGCCAATCATCATGCTCACTGCCTTGGACCAGGACCTGGACAAGCTGACCGCACTGCGGATGGGTGCCGATGACTACGTGGTCAAGCCGTTCAACCCGGCCGAAGTCGCCGCCCGGGTACGTGCCGTACTGCGCCGCACGCTGCACGCCGCACCGCGCCCTGCCATCACGGTCCTGCGGGCAGGCCCGTTGCTGATCGACTCACAGACCCATTCGGTGCATGTCGAGGGTGAGGGCTACAGCCACGAGCTGCTGCTGACGCTCACCGAATTCAAGCTGCTGCATTGCATGGCGTTGGCCCCGACCCGCATCTTCAGCCGCAGCGAACTGATGCACCAATGCCTGCCCGAGAGCGAGGCGCTGGAGCGCACCGTCGACAGCCATGTCAGCAAGCTGCGCCGGAAACTCGACGACGTGGGCGTGGCCAACATGCCGGCCAGCGTGCGTGGCGTGGGCTATCGCCTGATGGCGGATCGCTGATGCGCCGCCCCGGGCTCAATCGACACATCATCATGTCGATGTCGCTGATGGTCATCAGCGTCATCGTGATGATGGCGTTCTCCTCCTGCCTGCTGTACGCGATCCTGGTCGAGTCGTATCCGGCCAACGCGCTGGAATTGCAGGAATGGCTGCCGACGGGTCCGGAACTGGCCTGGATGGCGATCGTCACTGTCATCGGCCTGGCGCTGGCACTGGCCACATCGATCCGGCTCACGCATCGCATCGTGTCTCCGCTCAACACCTTGATGGAATCAGTCCGCGCGCTCGCCGACGGTAATCTGGATGCGCGCGCCAGCGCCAGCGACGACGCGCTGGACGAGATCGCCCTGCTGGTCGAAGACTTCAACACCATGGCCGCGCGCCTGCAGCATATGGACCGCGAACGCGCCCTCTGGCACGCGGCGATTGCACACGAACTGCGGACACCATTGACCATCCTGCGCGGCCGCCTGCAAGGCCTGGCCGACGGCGTGTTCCAACCGGACGAAGCACAGTTCCGCAGCCTGTTGTCGCAGGTTGAAGGGTTGTCGCGGCTGATCGAGGATCTGCGCGTACTGGGACTGGCCGGCAATGGCCGGCTCGACGTGCGCCGCGCGCGTACCGACGTGGTGCAGGAGGTGCACTCGGTGATGACCCTGGTCGATCCGGCTTTCCGCACTGCGGGCTCGGTACTTGAACTGGAAACCCACCGCGACGAACACCCGGCTTACTGCGACCCCACCCGTCTGCGCCAGGCACTGCTCGCCCTGCTGGAGAATGCGCGACGTTACGCCAGCCCGGGCCGGGTGAGGATCTCAATCCTGGACGGCAAGGACCACGTGCAGGTGGCCATCGAGGACAACGGCCCCGGCATCGATGCCGCCTTGCAGCCACACGTCTTCGACCCTTTCATGCGCGGCGATGGTTCACGCTCGCGCCAAGGCGGCGGCAGTGGGTTGGGACTGGCCGTGGTCAAAGCAATTGCCGATGCCCACGGCGGCCAGGTTTCCTGCGGCAGCGGCGCTGGGGGCGGCAGCCGTTTCGTGCTGGAACTGCCGCGCGAGTAAGCGCCCGTTTCAGAGGCACCGACCGACGCAGCTGATCGATCAGCGATCGAACAGCTTGCCCGGGTTCAACAGCCAGTTCGTATCAAAGGCATGCTTGACCCCACGCATCAACGCGACTTCCGCGTCGCTGCGGGTGCTGGCCAGGTAGGCCTTCTTGACCAGACCGATGCCATGCTCGGCCGAGATGCTGCCATCAAAGCGGTGCAACACCTGCGCCAGCAGCTTGGTCACGTGCTCGCACTGGCTGAGGAACTCGGCATCACTGGTGTCATCGGGCTTGAGCACATTGATATGCAGGTTGCCGTCACCGATGTGGCCAAACCAGACCACCTCGAAATGCGGGTAGGCGCCATTGATCAGCGCCTGGGTCTCGGCCAGGAACGCCGGCATCGCCGAGATCCGCACCGACACGTCGTTCTTGTACGGTTTGTAGCGCGCCACCGACTCGGTGATGCCTTCGCGCAGGCGCCACAGCTGCTGTGCCTGTGCCTCGCTGGTGCTGATCACACCATCCAGCACCCAGCCCTGCTCCATGCAGTACTCGAACGCCACCAGCGCGGCGGCTTCGCCAGCCTCGTCGGCGGAGGCGTATTCGGTCACCACGTAGTAAGGGTGGATGTCCTCGAACGGATACTGCGCACCGTGCGCGGTGACGTGCTTGACCGCCAGATCGGTGAAAAACTCGAAGGCCTCCAGCTGCAGCCGCTCGCGGAAGGCGGCAAACACCTGCATCAGCACTTCGAAAGACGGCAGCGCCAACACCATCACATTGGTGGCCGGCGGCGGGTCGGTCAGGCGCACGGTGGCCTCGACCACGATGCCCAACGTGCCTTCCGAACCGATCATCAGCTGGCGGAAGTCGTAACCGCTGGAATTCTTGATCAAGCCCTTGTTGAGCTCGAGCAGCTCGCCATTGCCGGTAACCACCTTGAGCCCGGCGATCCATTCGCGGGTGTTGCCGTAACGGATCACCCGGATGCCGCCTGCATTGGTGGCGACGTTGCCGCCGATCGAACACGAACCGCGCGCGGCGAAATCCACCGGATAGATCAGCCCATGTTCCTTGGCGGCGTTGTGCAGTGCTTCCAGCGGCATGCCGGCCTGCACCACCAGGGTGCGGTCCACCGCATCGAACGCCAGCGCCTTGTTCATGCGCTCCAGGCTGAGCACCAGCTCGCCATTGGCAGCCACCGCGCCACCGGACAGGCCGGTGCGGCCACCGGAGGGCACCACGGCCACCTTGTGTTCGTTGGCCCAGCGCATCACCGCCTGTACCTCTTCCACACTGCCCGGCAGGGCGATGGCCAGCGGCGCCGGCGTCCAGCGCCGGGTCCAATCGCGGCCGTAGTGCTCCAGGTCGCCAGCGTCGGTCTTCAGACGCAGCTCGGGGCAGGACTGCAACAGGGTTTCCAGGCGCGGATCGGTCATGGCGGTGTTTCGGCGGCGTGAAAGCCGCCAAGCGTGACAGCCCGGCCGCGTGCCGTCCAGTGTCCGTAGTGAGGCCTCACGCGCGCCGTGGATTTCATATGAAACCTTTTACCATCAAGGCCTTGCCGCGTTGCGCAGCGCACAAATCGGCGCGCCGATCTGGCATAGTTGGCGACCTACCCACCTTCGCCGCCGTACACGACATGTCGCCCAAGAAGACCTCGTTCCCGAAGCAGGACATCCGCGTTTTGTTGCTTGAGGGGGTCAGCCAGACCGCCGTGGACGTCTTCAAGGCGGCCGGTTACTCGCAGATCGAGCTGTACAGCAAGTCACTGCCGGAAGAGGAGTTGAAGGCGCGTATCGCCGAAGCCCACATCGTCGGCATCCGCTCACGCACCCATCTCAGCGCCGAGGTGCTGGCCGAAGCCAAGCGCCTCATCGCGGTCGGCTGCTTCTGCATCGGCACCAACCAGGTCGACCTTGAAGCCGCCGAGCTTGCCGGCATCCCGGTCTTCAACGCGCCCTACTCCAACACCCGTTCGGTCGCCGAACTGGTGATTGCCGAGGCGATCATGCTGACCCGCGGCATCCCGCAGAAGAACGCCGAATGCCACCGCGGCGGCTGGTCCAAGTCGGCCGCGGGCAGCCATGAAGTACGCGGCAAGACCCTGGGCATCATTGGCTACGGCCACATTGGCACCCAGGTCGGCGTACTGGCCGAGGCACTGGGCATGCACGTGATCTTCCACGACATCGAAACCAAGCTGTCGTTGGGCAATGCACACCCGGCCATCAGCATGGACGACCTGCTGGCGCGCTCGGACGTGGTCACCCTGCATGTGCCGGAGAACGGCTCCACGCAGTGGATGATCGGCGCCGAACAGCTGGGCAAGATGAAGAAGGGCGCGCACCTGATCAATGCAGCGCGCGGCACTGTCGTCGATATCGACGCACTGGATGCGGCGCTGCGTTCGGGCCATCTGGGCGGCGCCGCCGTGGACGTGTTCCCGGTCGAACCCAAGGGCAATGGCGACCTGTTCGAATCGCCGCTGGCCGCGCATGACAACGTGATCCTGACCCCGCATGTGGGCGGCTCCACCCTGGAAGCGCAGGAAAACATCGGCGTGGAAGTGGCCGCCAAGCTGGTGCGCTACAGCGACAACGGCTCCACCCTGTCGGCGGTCAACTTCCCGGAAGTGACCCTGCCCGAACACGAACAGAGCCTGCGCCTGCTGCACATCCACCGCAACGTGCCGGGCGTGCTGTCCAAGATCAACGAGATCTTCTCGCGCCACAATCTGAACATCGACGGCCAGTTCCTGCGCACCGACCCCAAGGTCGGCTACGTGGTGATCGACATCAGCGCCACCGAGGAACAGGCCGCGGCCATCCGCGAGGAGCTGGCAGCGATCCAGGGCACCCTGCGCACCCGCATCCTGTACTGACGCCCCCGGTAGTGCCGAGCCATGCTCGGCAGGGGCTCTCCTGGCAACGTCAAAACCAACCCCTCCCCAACCCTCCCCTTCGCTACGCGAAAGGGAGGGGGCTGTCGTGCCGAGCCCTGCTCGGCAGGCGCTCTACCGGTCCCGTCGGGGATATTGTGGGATCGGGGATATTGTGGGAGCGGCGTCAGCCGCGAAGCTGATGGATTTCCAGGTTGTGGGAGCATTGCCGGCGATCGGTCGCTGCCTGCTTCGCGGCTGACGCCGCTCCCACATGCCCGTTCTATCTCTGCAGCCACCGGCTTGCCATCCGCCGCATGGATTCATCCTGGTCATTGGCGATCTCGGCCACCGACCGCCACGCCAACTCCAGCGATTCCTCGCTGACCACGAACCGCTCGTCGCCACCGGCCATCACTACATAGCGCACGTCATAGTGCCAATGCCCCGGCACTTCCCTGCGCTCGGGAATCCAATGCTTGTCCAGATCAAAGATCGCCCTTGACGCCAGCGCCAGCCCCTGCAGGCCCGACTCCTCCTCGGCCTCACGCAGCGCCACCGCCGCAAGATCGTGGTCACCGTCAGCATGGCCTCCCGGTTGCAACCAACGCTGCAGTTTGCGGTGGTGGGTCAGCAAGGCGCGGTCGCCATCGGCACTGACCAACCAGGCGCTGCCGGTGAAGTGTCCAGCCAGCCGTTCGCGGGTGAATGGATCCACTCCCCCCTCCTCAAGCAGGGTAAGAAATTCCCGTGCCAGTTCGTCATGTTCCCGATGTCGCTGGGAATAGTCCGTAACTGCCTGATGCAATTGCCGATCCTCTGCAAGCATGACTGTAAGCACATCCCATCTTTTCAATCCGGCGGCCATTATCGCTGTCCATGTTGCAGTTGCGCTTGTCGAGTTTCTCCACCTTTGGCAAGGTAGGGTGGTTGCCGACCGTTCAGCTTGCGTCGCCAAACAAACGGCCCCGTCGCCCCCGTGCGTTCGGGCCAATACACAGCTCGGGAATTTGCGGAATGCTTAAAACACTGTTGAGGGTCAAACCGGTCGAACCGGCCGCACATGTCGATGCCGGCGAACCGATCGAAGGCAGCCTGCAGGGCGAAGCCACACTCAAGCGCACCCTCACAGCCCGGCACCTGATCCTGCTGGGTATCGGCGCGGTGATCGGCGCCGGCATCTTCGTGCTGACCGGCCAGGCTGCGGCCAACCACGCCGGGCCGGCGGTGATGCTGTCCTTCGTCTTCGCCGGCATCGCCTGCGCCCTGGCTGGCCTGTGCTACGCCGAGTTCGCCGCGATGATGCCGGTCTCCGGCAGCGCCTACTCCTATTCCTACGCCACCCTGGGCGAAGGCATGGCCTGGTTCATCGGCTGGTGCCTGGTGCTGGAATACCTGTTCGCCTCGGCCTCGGTGGCAGTGGGCTGGTCGGCCTACCTGATCAGCTTCATCACCACCACGCTGCATATGCCCTTCCCCGACGCGCTGTCGGCGGCGCCACTGGCCTGGACCGGCAGCGAGTTCGTCAGCTCCGGCAAACTGTTCAATCTGCCTGCAGTATTGATCGTGGCGGCCATCACCGGCCTGCTGTATGTCGGCGTCACCCAGTCCACCTTCGTCAACGCCGTGATCGTGGCGATCAAGATCACCGTGATCTGCCTGTTCGTCGGTTTCGGCATCCAATACATCGACCCGGCCAACTGGCAGCCCTTCATCCCGCAGAACACCGGCACTTTTGGCGAGTTCGGCTGGAGCGGCGTGTTCCGCGCAGCCACCATCGTGTTCTTTGCCTATATCGGCTTCGATGCGGTCTCCACCGCGGCCGGTGAGACCAAGGACCCGCAGAAGAACATGCCGATCGGCCTGCTCGGCTCGCTGGCGGTCTGCACCCTGGTCTATATCGTGGTCTGCGCGGTCCTGACCGGCATGCTGCCCTACAACCTGCTGGGCACCGACAAGCCGGTGGCCACCGCGCTGGAGGCCTACCCGAGCCTGTCCTGGCTCAAGACCGCAGTCGAGATCGGCGCCATCGCCGGCCTGTCCTCGGTGGTGCTGGTGATGATGATGGGGCAGTCGCGCATCGCCTACACCATCTCCCGCGACGGCCTGTTGCCGAAGATGTTCGGCAAGGTCCATCCGCGCTTCCGCACGCCGTACATCAGCACCTTGGTGGTCGGCGTACTGGCCGGCGCACTGGCCGGACTGGTGCCGCTGAACGTGCTGGGTGAACTGGTCTCGATGGGCACCCTGCTGGCCTTCGCCACGGTCTGCATCGGCGTGCTGGTGCTGCGCCGTACCAAGCCGGACATCGTGCGCCCGTTCAAGGTCCCCGCCGCATGGCTGATCTGCCCGCTGGGCGCACTGGCCTGCCTAGCCTTGTTCATGCAGGCCTTCGTGGTGCATTGGCACCTGTTTGTTGGCTGGACCGTGCTGGGCCTGTTCATTTATTTCGGCTATGGCATCCGTAACAGCAAGCTGAACAAGCAAGCCTGATCCACGCCCTGACCGGCGCCCTGCGCGCCGGTTTTCTTTTGCGCGCCTGCCGCGCACCGATGAGCGAAGACCCGAAACATGTTCAAGCAACTCTGGGCCACCAAACATCCGCACGCCGCACACGAGGAAGCCAATGGCCTGAGCCTGCGCCGAACCCTCGGCCCCTGGGGGCTGACCGCGCTGGGCATCGGCGCGGTGATTGGTGGCGGCATCTTCGTCATCACCGGCCAGGCCGCGGCCAACCATGCCGGCCCGGCCATCATGCTGTCTTTCGTGCTGGCGGCCGTATGCTGCGCCTTCTGCGCCCTGGCCTATGCCGAGTTCGCCTCGATGGTGCCGGTTTCCGGCAGCGCCTACACCTATACCTACGCCACCTTCGGCGAGCTGTCGGCCTGGTTCATCGGCTGGATGCTGGTGCTGGAATACGGCGTATCGGCCTCGGCGGTGGCGGTCAGCTGGACCGGCTACTTCCTCAGTTTCCTCAATCACTTCGACATCCACCTGCCGGCGGCACTGGTCAATGCACCGCTGGATGCGCAGCTCAAGCCCACCGGCGCGATCGCCAACATCCCGGCGGCGATCCTGGTGCTGCTGCTGACCTGGCTGTGCTACGTGGGCATCAGCAAGTCCTCGGCAATGAACATGGCCATGGTGGTGCTGAAGACCGGCCTGATCATCCTGGTGATCGTCGCTGGCTGGAAGTACGTGGACACCAGCAACTGGACCCCGTTCATCCCCGCCAACGAAGGCCCCGGCAAGTACGGCTTCGAGGGCGTGCTGCGCGGCGCGGCCATGGTGTTCTTCGCCTACATCGGCTTCGAGGCGGTGTCGGTGGCGGCCCAGGAGTCGCACCGCCCGCAGCGCGACCTGCCGATCGGCATGCTGCTGTCGCTGGTCATCTGCACTGTGCTGTACATCGCCATGGCGGCAGTGATGACCGGCCTGGTGCCCTATCGCCTGCTGGGCACCGCCGAGCCGGTAGTCACCGCGGTTGCCGCCCACCCGCAGCTGGACTGGTTGCGCATCATCGTCGAGGTCGGCGCCCTGATCGGCCTGGCCTCGGTGGTGCTGGTGATGGTGATCGGCCAGCCGCGCATCTTCATGATCATGGGCCGCGATGGCCTGCTGCCGCCGGTGTTCACCAAGATCCACCCCAAGTACCGCACGCCGCATATCAACACCGTGATCACCGGCATCGGCATCGCTCTGCTGGCGGCGCTGTTCCCGCTGGACATCCTGGGCGAGCTGACCTCGATGGGCACGCTGATCGCCTTTGCCGCGGTCTGCGCCGGCGTGCTGGTCCTGCGCCGCACCCAGCCGGACCTGCCGCGTCCGTTCCGCATCCCGATGGCCTGGCTGATCTGCAGCCTGGGCGTGCTGAGCTGCATCGGTCTACTGACCGCGATGACCCTGCACAACTGGATGCTGATGGGTATCTGGACGGTGACCGGCTTCGTCATTTACTTCCTGTATGGCATGCGCCACAGCAAGCTGAACGCGGCGAACAAGGCCAAGCGCGGCTGAGTTGCCTGCGGTGAAGGAAGCCAAAGCCCGGGAGCGATCCCGGGCTTTTTCGTTATCGGGTAGTCCGCATCCCCCGTAGCCCGGGTAAGCGAAGCGCACCCGGGAGCTTGGCGACAGGCATCCGCGGACGGCTCCGGGTGCGCTTCGCTTACCCGGGCTACGGGGCTGCGCTCGGCCGGGCTGCGACACTTGCAAGACGGACCTGCTCGAAGGGCCCCGGGTGCGCTTTCGCTTACCCGGGCTACGTACTGCGCTTGGCCGGGCTGCGACGCTCGCAAGACGCGCCTGCTCGAAAGGCCCCGGGTGCGCTTCGCTTACCCGGGCTACGCGGCTACGGGCCGTGGCTGGCAGTTTCCTCCTTATTCCATGCCAACATCAGTTCCATCCGGATACATGCATGAACCTTGGGGCGTTCTTAGTAGAATGGCGGCATGAACGCGCCTACTGTCCCCTACGACGCCCAGCGACTGAGCGAACTGGCCCAGCTGCTGATCGACAACATCCGTGAACTGGCCCAGGCCGGCTGGACGCCTGCCACCAGCAGCAACTTCTCGCACCGGCTGGACGACAACCATGCGGCCATCACCGTGTCCGGCAAGGACAAGGGCCGCTTGATCGAAAGCGACATCATGGTGGTGGACTTCGACGGCAAGGCCGTGGGCCGCCCGCTGCGCCCATCCGCCGAGACCCTGCTGCACACCCAGCTCTACGCTCGCTTCCCGGAAGTGGGCTGCGTGCTGCATACGCATTCGCCGGTGCAGACCATCGCCTCGCGCCTGTATGGCAGCGACGGCCATATCCGCCTGGAAGGCTATGAACTGCTCAAGGCCCTGCACGGCAACGCCACCCACGAAACCGCGGTCGACCTGAAGGTGTTCCCGAACACCCAGGACATGGACGTGTTGGCCGCCCAGGTCGAGGCCGAGCTCGACAAGGGGCCGATGTGGGGCTACCTGATCGACGGCCACGGCCTGTATGCCTGGGGCCGCGACATGGCCGAAGCCCGCCGCCACCTGGAAGCCTTCGAGTTCCTGCTGCATTGTGAGCTGGAACTGCGCCGCCTGCGCGGCCACGCCTGATCTTCTCCCTTACTACGTCGAGTCCCCCATGAGCCGACTGCGCATTTTCAACGACACCGCCCCGGACGCGCCGCTGCTGGACAGCCGCGACGGCACCGTCATCGCCGCCGAACTGAAGAAGATCGGCGTCACCTTTGAACGTTGGCAGGCCAAGCACCCGGTGGCTCCGGGGGCCAGCCAGGAAGAAGTGTTCACCGCCTACCGCGAGGACATTGATCGCCTGGTCGCAGAGCATGGCTTCAAGAGCGTGGACGTGGCCTCGATCGCCCCGGACAACCCGGCGCGCGCCGAGATCCGCAAGAAGTTCCTCGACGAGCATTACCACAAGGAAGACGAAGTGCGTTTCTTCGTCGCCGGCTCGGGCCTGTTTACCCTGCACGTGGACGACAAGGTCTATGAGGTGGAATGCGTCAAGGACGACCTGATCGCCGTCCCCGACCGCGTCAACCACTGGTTCGACATGGGTGAGGAACCCAGCTTTGCCGCCATCCGCTTTTTCACCGAGCCGGACGGCTGGGTCGGCCACTTCACCGGCACCGACATCGCCCAGCGCTTCCCGCGCTACGAGCCCAGCGCGGCATAAGCCGCTGCTTCGCTTGAGCCCCTGCTCTGCTTGAGCCCCTCTCCCGCCAGAGCGGGAGAGGGGTTGGGGTGAGGGCAGCTCTACGCTGTTCAAGCCTCAAACCAATCGCACAACGCGCGAGCAAGAATGCCGCGCAGGACCCGAAAGCATGACCATCAAAGCCATCCTCACCGACATCGAAGGCACCACCTCCAGCATCTCCTTCGTCAAGGAAGTGCTGTTCCCGTATGCCCGCAATGCCCTGCCCGGCTTCGTCCAGGCCCATGGCAAAGAGCCGCAGGTCCGCCAGTGGCTGGACGCGGTGGCCACCGAGATTTCCGCCAGCGCCTGCCAGGACGAGGTCATCGTCGAAACCCTGCAGGGCTGGATCGACCAGGACCGCAAGCACACCGCACTCAAGGCACTGCAAGGCATGCTGTGGGACAGCGGCTACCGCAACGGCGACTACACCGCCCATCTGTACCCGGAAGTCGCTGACGTGCTGCGTGGTTGGCAGGCCAGCGGCCTGCCGCTGTACGTGTACTCCTCCGGCTCGGTGCCGGCGCAGAAGCTGTTCTTCGGCTTCAGCGATGCGGGTGACTTGAACAGCCTGTTTTCCGGCAACTTCGACACCGAAGTCGGCGGCAAGCGCGAAGCACCCAGCTATGCGCATATCGCCAAGACCATCAACATCGACCCGGCCGAGATCCTGTTCCTGTCCGACGTGGTCGAAGAGCTGGACGCCGCCCGTGAAGCCGGCCTGCAGACCGTGCTGGTCGACCGCCTCAGCGACTACCCGCAGCCGCGCACCGGCGAAGCCACCCACGGCCACACCCGGGTCGAGCGCTTCGACCAGATCACGTTTTGATCGTTTGAGCGATAGACAGAAAGACGGCCCCCGCAAGGGGCCGTCTTTTTATGTAGTGCCGGCCGGAAGGATCTGATCCGGGCGGCGCAGATTTCACGCCAGCAGCACATCGGCATCACTACCGGTAAAGCAATCCCTGCGCACGATCACCACCATCGCCCGCCCTTCGACCGCAACCAAGGACGCCTACGCATGAGCATCACCGAAGAAATCGGTCAGGCGCTGGCCGCCGAATTTGCCATTCCCGATGTGGGCACACTGACCGTCATCGTCTCGCGGCTGGCCACCGCCATCGTGCTAGGCGGACTGCTTGGCCTGGAACGCGAGCGCAAAGGGCGCGCCGCCGGCTTGAAGACCCATATCCTGGTGTCGGTAGGTTCGGCGCTGTTCGTACTGGCACCCTTGCAGATGGGCATTTCGGGCGCCGATGTCACCCGCGTGATGCAGGGCATCGTCTCTGGCATCGGCTTTCTCGGCGCAGGCGCCATCCTCAAGCTCGACAACGAGGAACGCATCCAGGGCCTGACCACCGCAGCTGGTATCTGGATGACGGCCGCCATCGGCATGGCCGCCGGCATGGGCATGGAAATGGTGGCCTTCATCACCACGATTGCCGCTTTGGCAGTCGTGAGCACGCTACCGAAACTGATGCCCGACAAACGCAGGAATGTTGGAGACAGCGACGCTGACCTCGATACCTGAGCGAACTGACGTCGGACCCTGCTTTTTGTGGGAGCGGCATAAGCCGCGAAACAAGCGAATCATCAGATCGCCAAGCTGCCAACAGGCTGAGCAACGCCAGTTTCGCGGCTCACGCTGCTCCCACCAGTACGGAGTGGTTACTTGGCTGGGCTGCGCAGCACCAGCACGTCGATGCTGGAAGGCACGCCAAGACGCGCGGTGAAACCATCCCACTGGCCGACGCCGCTGCTGACGAACAAGGTCATGTCCTGCACCCGGTACTCGCCACGCACATAGCCGTGGTTGAATGGCGCCACCACCCAGCGGTCGAAGCCCCACATGTGGCCACCGTGGGTATGCCCGGATACCTGCAGGTCGATCGCGCCGGTTGCGGCAGCTGCACGCGCCTGCTTCGGCTGGTGGGCCAGCAATATATGGACGTCGCTATCTTGACCACCGGCGACCACGGCTGCCATGTCCGGTGCCAGCCCACCGTGCATGTACGAGCTCGGCTTCAACGCCGCCAGATCACCGATGCCCGAGACCGCCAGCCTGCGGCCGTTGATGTTCAGCAGCGCGGTCTGGTTTTCCAGCACGCCCAGCCCCATCTGCCGGAAATGCGCCATCCAGGCGCTGTAGTCGTAGTAGTACTCATGGTTGCCGGGCGCCAACCAGACGCCATAAGGCGCCTTCAACTGCGCCAGCGGCGCGGCAAATCGACCGCTGTCCTCCAGGCCGCCGTCGGCCATGTCGCCGGGCAATACGATCATGTCAGGTTTGACCGCCAGGGTCGCATCGACGATGCGCTGGGTACGCCATGCGCGTTTGACCGGACTGATATGCAGGTCGGCCAATACCGCCACACGCAGACCGTCCATCTCCTTTGGCAGGCTCGGCACGACAAGATCACGTTCGTGTACCTGCGGTGGCTTGAGACCGTTGTAGATGCCCAGCGTGGCCAGCAACACGATTACCAGCGCCGCACCCTGATTGAAGCCGACGCCGTGCCAAAACGTTGCCATGCGTGATGCGCGCGGCAGCAGGCGTGACAGCAGCCAACCGGCTTCGCGCAGCAGCACGAACACCAGCACCAGCATGAACATCACCAGCACCCAACCAAATACCAGCTGGATCCAGGCTTCGACCGAATAGCTGAAGATGTCCAGCCGCCATAGCGTGGCAAAGCCCAGGCCGATCAAGGCCAACGCCAGGCTGATGCCGGTGCGCCAACGGCGCTGGGAGGTGGACAGGGGTTTGACCGGCCACCAGAACAGGATGGCCAGCAGCGGCAGGAGCAGCGATACGATAAGAGTCATCAGCGGTACGCGGTGGATGAGCGAAGCAGGCCCGCGATCAGACCGCCAACAGGCTCGGAAGATTCCCCTGCACTGTGCCACGCCGGGGCTGCCTGGCGCAGGGTTGCCATTGGAACACTACGTAACCCCAACCTGCTGCATGTAGTGCCGAGCCATACTCGGCAGGGGCTTTCCCAGTCAACCCAGGACAGAACCGGCAATCCCGCCTGCAACAGGTCGCAGACACCGCTGGTAAGGCCATTGCCGAGCATGGCTCGGCACTACCGGG
>NZ_DAMBKV010000004.1:255547-283959 GCF_032066555.1 Stenotrophomonas sp. | reverse complement strand
ACACGCTGCATGTAGTGCCGAGCCATGCTCGGCAGGGGCTTTCCCAGTCAACCCAGGACAGAACCGGCAATCCCGCCTGCGGCAGGTCGCAGACACTGCTGGTAAGGCCATTGCCGAGCATGGCTCGGCACTACCGGGACACGCTGCATGTAGTGCCGAGCCATGCTCGGCAGGGGCTTTCCCAGTCAACCCAAGACAGAGCCGGCAATCCCGCCTGCGGCAGGTCGCAGACACTGCTGGTAAGGCCAATGCCGAGCATGGCTCGGCACTACCTGTAAGCGGCTTGCCGCTTACTTGGACTTTTCGGCGATCCAGGCGTCGAGCTTTTCGTCCAGCACGTCCAGCGGCACCGAGCCGTCCTTCAGCACTTCGGCGTGGAACTCGCGGATGTCGAACTTGGCGCCCAGCTTGTCCTGCGCGCGCTTGCGCAGTTCCTGGATCTTCAGCTCACCGGTCTTGTAGGCCAGTGCCTGGCCCGGCCAGGCGATGTAACGCTCGGCTTCGGCAATGGCATCAGGCTCGCTCACCGAGGAGTTGGCGAACATGTAGTCCAGCACCTGCTGGCGGGTCCAGCCCTTGGAGTGCAGGCCGGTATCCACCACCAGGCGCACCGCACGCCACAGCTCACCCTGCAGGCGGCCGAAGTAGCTGTACGGGTCGGTGTAGACGCCCAGGTCCTTGCCCAGGCTCTCGGCATACAGGCCCCAGCCTTCGATGAAGGCGGTCTCGCCGCCGAAACGACGGAACGCCGGCACGCCCTTCAGTTCCTGCTGCAAAGCCAGCTGGAAGTGATGGCCCGGGATGGCTTCATGCAGGAACAGGTCTTCGGCATCCCAGGTCTTGCGCGTCGGCAGGTCGTAGGTGTTCACGTAGAAGATGCCCGGACGGGTGCCGTCTTCGCTGGGCTGCATGTACTCGCCGCCAGCAGCCGACTTGGCGCGGAACGCCTCGATCGGGCGGATTTCGAAACCGGCCTTCGGGGTCAGCGAGAACAGCTTGGGCACATTGGCATTGATCTTGGCCTCAAGCCCACGGTAATGCTCCAGCAGTTCCGGCTCGGATTTGAACTCGAACTGCTTGTCCTTCTGCATGAAGGTGAAGAAGTCCTGCAGCGAGCCCTTGAAGCCCACCTCGGCCATCACCTTCTGGATTTCGCCGTGGATGCGCTCCACTTCCTTCAGGCCGATCTCGTGGATCTGCTCCGGGGTCTGCGCGGTGGTGGTGCTCTGCTTGGCGTTGAAGGCATACCAGGCCTTGCCGTCGGGCAGCGAATCCAGGCCCACGGTGTCGCGCGTGGCCGGCAGGTAATCGTTGGCGATGAAGTCACGCTGCTGCTTGATCGCCGGCATCAGCGTGTCGTTGATCAGCGTGCGGAAGGCCTCGGTCAGGCGGTCCTTGTCGGCCTGCGAGAAGTCGGCCGGCATCTGCTTGATCGGGCCCCAGAACTGGCTGTCCTCGGCCTTGGCGGTGATGATGTCGTCGAACTGCGGCACCACCTTTTCCATCAGCACGCGCGGCTGCACCACGCCGGCCTTCATGCCTTCGCGCATATTGGCGTTCTCGGTCGCCAGCAGCACCGGGATGCGCGCCGCACGCGCCAACCAGTTGTCGTAGTCCTTGACCGTCTTGAACGGCTGCGCCACCTGGCCCGAACCCAGCATCACCGCATAGCTGACGGTGGAGCCCATCTGGTTGACCGGCATCATCCAGCCCGGGAACTTCTCCCCTTCCAGCGACTGCTTCTGCTCCTCGACGAAGATGCGGTAGCTGAGCAGGTCCTGCCCGGCCAGGCCGGCGTCGCCGATCTTCTGCACCTTGTCCAGCCACTCCTGGGTGAAGTCATGGCTCTGCTTGCGGAACTCGGCCGAGCCGAAGTCCGGCAGCTGGTCGTTGTAACGGTTGTCGCCCTGGAAGGTGGCCTGCAGCGGGTTCAGCTTGAGCACGCCTTCCCAATAGTCGGCGTACAGCTGGTTCAGCTGCGCGGCCTTGTCGGCCTGCGGTGCCTGCGCACTGCTGTCACCCGCCGCTGGTTGCGATGACGGTGAACAGGCGGCCAGCACGGTGGCCAGGGAGAACGAGACGGCAAGCGCCAGCGGTCGAACGGTCATCGGGGTTTCCAGAACAGGGAACAAGGCCGCCAGCGTCAGCGCTGGCGTGCCTTGCCGGAAGGGCCAAAGGTCATTGCCGGCAGGTTTCACATCGCGGTCGGGGCTGCAAACCGTCATAATCCCCACCCTGCTGCGGTCGCCACCGGCGCCTGCCACCTCCCTCACGCTCTACCGGGGCATCCGTACTCCGGCGCGAGCCTTTGCCGTTGCTGTATTTATGACTACTTCGCGTCGCCCGTTGGGCTTCTGGTCCGCCACCGCCCTGGTTGTGGGCAGCATGATCGGCTCGGGCACCTTCCTGTTGCCCGCCACCCTCGCCCCCTACGGCGCCGCAACGCTGATCGGTTGGAGCATCACCCTGTGCGGCGCGCTGCTGCTGGCGATCACCTTTGCCCAGCTTGCCAAGCGCTGGCCGCAGACCGGCGGTCCTTACGTATTCGCCCGCAACGCCTTTGGCGAACTGCCGGGCTTTCTGGTCGCGTGGAGCTATTGGATCTCAATGTGGTGTGCGATTGCCGCCATCGCCGTGGCTTTCGCCGGCAGCATTGGCGCCATCTTTCCCGCCCTGACCGCGACCCCGGTACGTGCTGCGGCCTGCGGCTTGGTCGCCCTGTGGCTGTGTGCGGGCGTCAACCTGATAGGCGTGCGCGAAGCCGGTCGCCTGCAGCTGGCAACCACGGCATTGAAAGTCGTGCCCTTGCTGATGTTCGGCCTGGTCGCGCTGTGGCTGGTGGATACCAGCAACTACGTACCCTTCAACCCTTCCGGCGAATCCTTGGGCAGCGTTGCCGCCGCCACCGTGGCGCTGACCCTGTGGGCGATGATCGGTCTGGAGGCCGCCACGGTCCCGGCCGAGTCGGTCGATGACGCACCGCGCACCGTCGCCCGTGCCACGGTCGCCGGCACCGCCATCGCTGGCATCGCAACCGTGCTGGCCTGCACCACCGTACTGGGACTGCTGCCCGCCGATGTGCTGGCCAATTCCAGCGCACCAATGGCCGATGCCGCCGCCGCGTTGTGGGGGCCTACCGCCGGCATGCTGCTGGCCGTGGTGATGGCCATCTCCTGCGTGGGCGCACTGAATGGCTGGACGCTGCTGGCGGCACAACTGCCTATGGCCGCCGCCCGCGACGGCGTGCTGCCGCGCGCCTTTGCCCACGAGAACAAGCGCGGCGCGCCGGTCTTCGGCGTCATCGTCAGCTGCCTGCTGGCCACCGTGCTGGTGATCTGCAACTACAACCGCTCGCTGGTGGACCTGTTCAAGTTCTCGGTGCTGCTGTCCACCGCTGCCACCCTGCTGCCCTACCTGGCTGGTGCAGCCGCATGGTTGTGGCGCGGCAGCGGCATTGCTTCACGCATCGCCGCTGCCGGTGCATTGCTCTTCAGCCTGTACGCGATTGCCGGCATCGGCAGCGAGGCCTTGTTGTGGGGCGTGGCACTGATCGTAGCCGGCCTGCCGATCTACTTCTGGTTGCGCCGACGCTGAGTACTGGCGTGCCGTGAGTGCTGCCTGCTGTTCGTCGGTGGGAGCGGCACAAGCCGCGGAGCTGGCAGTGCCAAAAACCTCTTGACCCTTGCTCACTCACGCGCGGGTGGCGCATTGCCCAAGGCCTTGTTGACCGCGATGAACTGGCTGCGCAGCAGTGCTTCGCCATCCACCAGGTCACGCCGCGTCTGCAGATAGCCTCTACGTGCATCCAGCACCGCAAGGAAGTCGATCAGGCCGGCATCGTGCCGTGCCTGTGCGATCTTGTAGGCATCCGCCGTAGCCTGCTCGCGCACACGCAACTGCGCGCGGTGCTGTTGGGCAGCGGCGTAGCCGTTCAAGGCATTGTCGATTTCCTGCCAGGCCTGCAGCACGGTCTTCTGGTAGGCCACGGCAGCTTCTTGTTGTTCCAGCTCACGCAGCTGTACCACACTCTTGCGTCGACCGTGATCGAACAGTGGCAGGTTCAGTACCGGGCCGATCGACCAGGTGCGGCTGCCCCAGTCCGAGAACTCACCGGACAGATACGACTCGTAGCCAAACCTGGCACCAAGCCGGATGCTGGGATACAGATCGGCCTGGGCAACACCGACGCTGGCCGTGGCCTGCTGCAGGCGTGCCTGCGCCGCGCGTATATCCGGACGCCGCTGCGCCACTTCCGACGGCAGGCCCAGCGACAGATCCGGCAGCGCGTCGCTCGCGGCAACCACCGGCGCTGCAAGCCGGCTGCGCAATGCGCCGGGGCGCTCGCCGAGCAATAGCGCGAGTTGGTTGCTGCTGCCGGCTTCCTCGGCCCGCAGGCCGGGCAAGCGCGCGCGTACCGCCGCAAGATCGGCCTGCTGACGGTCCAGGTCCAGATGATCCTGCAGACCACCGTCCACCCGCGCCTGCAGCAGCGACAAGCGCTCTTCCAATGCGGCAATGTCCTCGTGTGCCAGCTCGATCTGCCGCTGTGCCGCACGCAACTGCACGTAGCTGCGTGCCACTTCGCTGCTGACGCTCAGCCTGGCCAGATCCAACAGCGCCGCCTGCTGCGCCACGCTGGCATCGGCCGCCTCGATCGAGCGCCGCACCCTACCCCACAGGTCCAGCTCCCAGGACGCATCGAAGCCGGCCTGGTACAGATTGAATGGCTCGGCCAGCAGTTGTTTCAGTGCGTCACTGTCATTGCTGAGGATGTCGAGCATGCGCGTACCCGCGCCGTTCTCGCTTTGGCGCTGGCGATTGACACCTGCCGATGCGTTCACGTCGACACCGCGCTGCGCGGCAATCGTGCGCCGCTGCACCCGCGCCTGGGCGAAGTGCAAGGCAGCCGTGCGCAGGTCCGGGTTCGCCTCCAAGGCCCGTTGTTGCAGTTCATCCAGGGTCGGGTCGGAAAGCTGCGTCCACCACTCCGGCCGCAGCGCCTGCGTACCGACGTCGGCAATTAGTGACGCGTCACCGCCGCGCCATTGCGTCCAGTCGGCAGGGGCCGCCATGTCCGGCCGCACGAAGTCCGGCCCGACCGCGCAGCCGCCGAGCATCAAGCCTGCAGCAAGCGGCGACAGCAGCAGCGGCACGTTCAACAGTGAGCGCAAATGGGGAAACATGCATCGCATCCTAGGTAAGCCGATTACGGAACAACCACGCCGCCAACGGCAAGGTGATCGCCGCCACCGCCAGCATGGGGATGAAGTTGAAGCCCACGTCCTGCAGGCCCGCCCCTTCCAGATAGACCCGTCGCACCAGATCGATGCCAAAGCGCAGCGGGTTGGCATAGGTCGCCACCTGCAGCACCTTGGGCATATTGGCCACCGGCGTCATCAAGCCCGACAACAGCATCAACGGCATGATCAACAGGAAGGTGTAAAGCATCGCCTGCTGCATGTTGGCAGCCACCGCCGAGATCGACAGGCCGATACCTACCGAGGCCACCGTGAACACCGCCAGCGCCAGGTACAACACGCCCACCGAGCCGGCCATCGGGATCTGGAACCAGAAACGGATGATCAGCAGAATGATGGTGGACTGCACCAGCCCCACCAGAATCGACGGCAAGGCCTTCCCGATCAGGATCTGCATCGGCGTCAGCGGGGTGACCAGCAATTGATCGAAGGTGCCCTGTTCGCGTTCGCGCGCCACCGACAAGGCGGCGATCAACAGCGTCTGCAACATGCTCAGCGCGGCGATCAACGCTGGCATCAGCTGCCAGCGCGACTCCAGGTTGGGGTTGTACCAGCTGCGTGTGACCAGCTGCACCGCCTGCCCGCCGGTGGCGTCCATCTGGTTCAACTGCGTTCGATTGAACCATTCCCGATTGATCCGTTCCCGATTGAAATCGGCGACGATGGAGCCGATGTAGCCGGCAGCGGCACCCGCGGTGGTGGAGTTGCGGCCATCCATGATCAACTGCAACCGTGCACTCTGCCCAGCGGCCAGTCGCTGCTCGAAATCAGCTGGAATGCTGATCACCAGCAACACTTCATTGGCGTCGATCACGCCAGCAATCTGCGCCGATGAAGCCAACGTTGCCGTGCGCTCGAACATGCCCGCGCCATCCATCCGCGAAAGCAGCTCGCTAGACGCCTGTCCGCCACTGAGGTCGAGCACCGCATACGGCACATGGCGCAGATCGAAGGTCGCACCGTAGCCAAACAACAACGCCTGCATCAGCGCTGGCATGAACAGCATGGCGCGACTGGAAGGCTCTTTCAGCAGGGTGATCAGCTCTTTCCTGCACAGGAAGGCAATGCGCCTGAAATAGATCGCAATAGCTTCCATGCCTACACCAGCCTCTTGCGCAGCTTGGAGCGGGTACCCGCAAACAACAACAGCGCGTACAGCAACAGGATGGCCGACTTCTGCAGGAACAGCGGCCAGTTATCGCCGGTCAGGAACAGCGACTTGATCAGCCCCATGAAATGCGTGGCCGGCAGCAACTGGCTGATGACCTGCACCGCCACCGGCATGTTGCGCAGGTCGAACACGAAGCCGGACAGCATCAACGCCGGCATGAAACTGGTCAGCAGTGCCACCTGGCTGGCCTGGAACTGGTTGCGGGTGACCGCCGATATGAACAGACCCAGCAGCAGTGATACGGCCAGGTAGAGCAGCGAGCTGATCACGATCGCCAGCAGCGAACCGCGCATCGGCACCTCGAACAGGAAGCGTGCTGTCAGCAGGCAGATCCCCAGGTTGATCGCGCCGATACCGAGATACGGCAGCAGTTTGGCCAGCACCAGTTCGGTTGGCCGCACCGGCGTCACGAACACTGCTTCCAAGGTGCCGCGCTCCCATTCCCGGGCGACCAGCAGCGAGGTCAGGAAGGCGCCGATCAAGGTCATCACCAGAACGATCAAGCCCGGCACCAGATACCAGGTACTGGTGCTTGCCTCGTTGAACCACATGCGCTGGATCACATTGACGCCGCCGCCCGCACTGCTGCCGCCTTGCCGATCGAATGTGGTTTGCAGCTGCGTCGCCAATGCGCCGCCCACATAACCTTCCAAGGTCCGCGCGGTATTGGCATCCACGCCATTGAGGATCAGCTGCACCTGCGCATTTCCATCCGCCATGCGCCGGCTGAAATCTACCGGCACATGCACGATGCCGCCGACCTTGCCTTGCCGCATCAAGTCCACCGCGGCGCTCATGTCACGGACCTGCACCGGCGCCAGATACGCCGAGCCCTGCAGCCCTGCGACCAGCGATTGCGTAGTCGGCGAGTGCTCATCCAGCACCACCGCAACCGGCGCGTGGCTGACATCGAACGACAGCCCGTAGCCAAACAGCAGGATCAAAGCCGCCGGCAACAACAGTCCCACCGCAAGGCTGCTGCGCTCGCGCAGCATCTGCCGGGTCTCCTTGCGCACCAGCGCCCATAAGCGGGGCAGGAAGCCGGACATCACGCGGCCCTGCCGCTTGCAGTGGCACTGCGCTGCGCGCGGCCCTGCTCGACTATGCCAATGAAGGCGGCATTCATGTCGATCCCATCACCACGGGCCTGCTCACGCACCTGCTGCGGCGTTCCCAGCGCAAGCAGTTCGCCCGCGTCCTGGATCGCGATGCGGTCGCAGTACTCGGCCTCCTCCATGAAGTGGGTGGTGACGATGATGGTCACGCCCTGCCGCGCCAGCTCGGTGATGGTGCGCCAGAAGGCGCGCCGTGCCAGTGGGTCGATGCCACTGGTCGGTTCATCCAGGAACAGGATCTCCGGCGCATGCAGCAAGCCCACCGCCATTGCCAGTCGCTGTTTGTAGCCTGCCGGCAAGTCGCCACTGCGCGCATCCGCCTGCAGGTCGAAGCGTTTGATGGCATCGGCAACACGCCCGCGCAGTTGCGTGCCGCCAAGACCATAGGCACCGCCGAAGAACTCCAGGTTCTCACGCACACTCAAATTGGCGTACAGCGCGAATTTCTGAGAGACATAGCCGATGCGTGCGCGGGCCTGGGCTCGGGCAGTGCGCAGATTCAGGCCGGCCACTTCCAGATGCCCGCTGCTGGCCGGCAACAGACCGCAGAGCATGCGGAAGGTAGTGGTCTTGCCGGCACCATTGGGGCCGAGCAGGCCAAAGATCTCGCCGCGGTGCACATCGAAACTGGTGCTGGCCACCGCGGTGAAATCACCGAAGCGACGCACCAGGTCGCGCACCACGATGACCGGCGCATCATCCTGCGGGATCCTGCTTGCTGTGACTTCGGCCGCCGGCAGCGATGCGGGCGTCTCCTGCGCGCGCAGCAGCATCATGAAGGCGTCTTCCAACTCCGCCGGTCGTCGGCTCGGCTGCTCGCCTTGCAGCACTGCAGCGATATCCGACGGCGCCACACCAGGCTG
This sequence comes from Stenotrophomonas sp., assembly GCF_032066555.1. Lineage (GTDB taxonomy): Bacteria > Pseudomonadota > Gammaproteobacteria > Xanthomonadales > Xanthomonadaceae > Stenotrophomonas. The sequence continues at coordinate 275,552 of NZ_DAMBKV010000004.1, read as the reverse complement.
CAGGATGAAACGCACGGAACCGGCGCGCGGCACCGCATCCAGCACGTGCCGGGTATCGTCGATCAGCTGCGCCTGCAGGTCGCGCGGCTGCCGCGTCGGCACGGGCGCTACCGCCCAGGTCAGGCCCTGTGCCTTGTCGGTCAGCGCGGCAGGATTGCCCTGCGCCAACAAGCGCCCCTGATGCAACACGAAGATCTGCTCGCAGCGCTCAGCCTCGTCCATGTAAGCCGTGCTGACCAGCACGCTGAGCTGCTCCTCCTGCACCAGCTGCTGGATGATCTTCCACAGTTCGCGCCGCGACAGCGGGTCCACACCGACGCTGGGCTCGTCCAGCAGCAACAGCTGCGGTGAACGCACCAGGGTGCAGGCCAGGCCCAGCTTCTGCTTCATGCCACCTGACAACTTGCCGGCCGGGCGTTGCCTGAATGCAGCAAGGTCGGTCATCTGCAGCAGGCGTTCGAAGCGCGCATGGCGTTCGTCCGCAGGCACACCATGCAGATCCGCGTACAGATCCAGGTTCTCCTGCACGCTGAGGTCTTCATACAGGCCAAAGCGCTGCGGCATGTAGCTGATGCAGTCCTGCACCTGCTGCGGCTGGCTTGCCACGTCATGGCCCAGCACCTGCAGCTGGCCAGAATCGGCGCGCAGCAAACCGGCAACCATGCGCAAAAAGGTGGTCTTGCCGGCACCATCCGGCCCAACCAGCGCGGTCAACTCGCCCTTGCGCATGCTCAGGGAAACCCCCGCCAGCGCCTCCAGCTGCCCGCCACCGGCGGCCGGGAAACACTTGCGCAGGTCGACCGCGACAACCGTGGCAGCGGCCGCTTCCATCAGCGTGCCGCTTCCTGCAGGCGCACGCTCACCGGCTGACCCAGACGCAGCTGATCCTGCGGATCCTCGACCACCACGCGCACCTCGTAGACCAGGCTGGTGCGCAGCTCTTCGGTCTGTACGGACTTCGGGGTGAACTCGGCCACCGAGGAGATGAAGCCGACTTTGCCCGCCACCGGCTTGTCGGGGTGGCTATCGCTCGTCACCTGCGCGAGCTGGCCACTGCGGATACGACCGAGCTCGGTCTCGCTGGCAAAAACCCGCACCCACTTCGGCTGCGTCAACGCCAGCGCGAACGCCGTGCGTTGCGGACCGGCCATGTCGCCGACTTCCACCAGCCGCGAGCGCACCACCGCTGCCACCGGCGCCTTCAGCTGGCCTTGCGCGATCTGGTGCTGCAGCAAGGCGAGCTGGGCATCGGCCGCCCGCAGTTGCGCCTCGGCTGCCGCGATGTCTTCCTTGCGCGGGCCTTGCTGCACCAGCGCCAGTGCCTGTTGCTGCAGTTCGGCAGTCGCTGCCGCCACTTTCGCCACGCTACGCGCGCGGTCCATTTCCTGCGCGCTTACACCTCGACCGTCCGTCGCGCTGGCCACGCCTTGCAAGCGCTGCAGATCCTGCGCTGCACGCGCTGCATCGGCCTGCGCTGCGGCCAGCTGGCTCCTGGCCTGCACGACTTCCTGCGGCCGCGCGCCGTTGTGCAGGCGCGCCACGGTCTGCCGCTGCGTCTCGATCTGTGCCTTGGCTTGGTCTGCCTGCAGTTGCAGGGTGCGGGTGTCGAGCGTGGCCAGCACATCGCCGGCCTTGACCGTATCGCCTTCCTCTACCCGCACTTCCTGCACCCGGCCACTGCCATCGAAGGCAAGCGACACCTGGCGGATGTCCACATTGCCCTGCAACTGCAGGCCATTGCCAGCCGGCTCATCACGGCTGCTCCACCACAGCAGCAGCACGACCAACAACACAACGGCGGCTACCACGACAAGAACAGGCTTCTTCATCAGGACGCTTCCGCAAGCAGGACTGGATCTGCCGAACAGCCTAGTTCAAATTAAATTTAATTTAAAGTAATGCTGGCCGGGGCGATGAAGCAGGCTAAACTTGCCATGCAATGAGCACACAGAAAACCATCCCACGCGGACCACGCACCGACGGCGAGGCCACCCGCGCCCGCCTGCTGGAGGCGGCCGGCCAGCTGTTCTCGCAACAGGGCTTTGCCGAAACCACCAGCAAGGCGGTGGCCCTGCTGGCCGCTGCCGACCTGGCATCCATCAACTACCACTTCGGCAGCCGCAACGGCCTGTACCAGGCGGTGCTGTTGGAAGCGCACCGGCAGCTGCTTGACCTTGACGACCTGCAGCGCATCGCCGGCAACGCGATGAGCGCGGAACAGCGTCTATATGAATTGCTCGCTGGTCTGGTCCAGCGCGCCCAGCAACCCGAGGCCTGGGCACCGCGCGTGCTGGCACGCGAACTGCTGGCCCCCTCCTCGCACCTGCAGGTGCTGATGGAAGAAGCGGTTCCGCCGAAGATGATGGAGGTTGCGCAGATTCTCAGTGAGATCGCCGGCATCCCCGCCAACGAGCCGGCCCTGCTGCGCTGCCTGCTGAGCGTCGCCGCGCCGTGCATGATGTTGATCGTGGTCGGTCGTGGCGTGCTAGGCCCGCTGCAGGCAGTGGTGCAAGGCCCATCGCAGCCGCTGCTGGAGCATCTGCACCGCTTTGCGATCGCAGGCCTGCAGGCGGTCGGCGCGGACTACCGCAGCAAGCCTACGGCTGTGGATGTGGGAGCGGCGTAAGCCGCGAAGCCGAGATAAGTTAGTCACCGGCTGGGCTACGATCTGATCGAACATCAGCTTCGCGGCTGACGCCGCTCCCACAAGTCAGGTTTGGGGTGCCCCCGCCAAAAACCCGCCGCCAACGCTGTGGCACCGCTCTTGCATCTGCTCCGGCATGAGTCCCGAACTTGCCCTTACCGAACTCCGCGGCGGCCTGGTTGCCACCTTGTGGATCGCCGGTCCCTTGCTACTTGTCGTGCTGGTCGTCGGCGTGGTGGTCGGCGTCATCCAGGCCGCTACCCAGATCAACGAGCCGACCATTGCCTTTGTTGCCAAGGCCGCGGCCCTGACCGCGGCGCTGTTTGCGCTGGGCAGCCTGCTGCTGGGTCACCTGGTCGAATTCACCGTCATGTTGTTCCAGCGCATTCCGCACCTGATCGGTTAGCGCGATGGATTCGGTCACCCAGACAGTCATCGACGGCCAACAGGCGTTTGCCATCATCGGCAACACCCTGTGGATCATGCTGCGCATTGGCGCGATGCTGATGGCCATGCCGATGATCGGCACCCGTGCGGTACCGGCGCGGGTGCGGGCGCTGCTGGCGGTGGCACTGTCCGTGGCACTGTCCCCGGTCCTGCCGCCGGTGCCTATCTTCAGCGGCTTTGACTCGATGACTGTGCTCAGCATCCTGCGCGAGGTAGCCGTGGGGGTCAGCATCGGCTTCCTGCTGCGGCTGATCTTCGAAGCCGGCGCCATGGCCGGCGAAATGATCGCGCAGAGCACCGGCCTGGCCTTCGCGCAGATGGCCGACCCGATGCGCGGCGGCAGCTCCGGCGTGATCGGGCAATGGTTCTACCTGATGTTCGGCCTGCTGTTTTTCACCAGCAATGGCCATCTGGCACTGATCTCATTGCTGGTGGACAGCTACAAGGCACTGCCCATCGGCACCGCCCTGCCCGATCCCCATGCGGTCGCTGCCCTGGCTCCCACCCTGGCCCTGCAGATTTTCCGGGGCGCGCTGTCGCTGGCACTGCCCCTGGTGGTGGCGATGCTGGCGATCAACCTGGCCTTTGGCGTCCTTGCCCGCGCGGCACCGGCATTGAACCCGATGCAGCTGGGTCTGCCGGTGGCACTGCTGCTCGGCCTGTCCCTGCTCACCCTGTTGGCCGGGGAAATGGGGCCGCCGGTACAGCGCCTGTTCGACACCGCTTTCGATACGGCACGACAAGTGACAATGTGACGCCCTACACAGCTCTCGTTTTTTGCTTTCACATTGCCTGAAGGACCTATTGCTGGTTTCCTTATAGCCGTGGATAGTCCGGGTACAGCACGGACTGCAGGGGATTGTGGTACCGGCTACGAGATTTCGCTCCCGCGACCGCGGCGCGACAACCTTAGGGAGGGGTTTGATGCTCGTTGGCAGCTACAACCCGTTGTTTGTCGTGCTGTCGATCCTGGTGGCGATCCTGGCCTCGTTCACAGCGCTGGATATGGCCTCGCGGGTATCCGCCTCACAGCCACGCCGCGCGGCGGCCCGCTGGCTGCTGGCCGGCGGCGTCGCCATGGGCGCAGGCATCTGGTCGATGCATTTTGTCGGCATGCTGGCCTTCCGCCTGCCCATTCCACTGGGCTACGACCTGTGGCTGACGGTGGAATCGCTGCTGGTAGCGGTGGCTGCCTCGATATTCGCCTTGTGGCTGGTCTCGCGACCGACCCTGCCACACCTGCGCCTGGCCCTGGGTGCGCTACTGATGGGCCTGGGCATCGCGTGGATGCATTACGTCGGCATGTCCGCACTGAAGATGAATCCGGACATCGATTACGACCGGGTCTGGTTCGCCCTTTCCATCGTGATAGCGGTCGGTGCCTCATGGAGCGCGCTGTATATCGCGTTCCGCCTGCGCACCGCTGAGCACGCCCTACCGCCAAGGCTGATCGCCGCCGCGGTGATGGGCCTGGCCATCGTCGGCATGCACTATACCGGCATGGCGGCGGCGCGCTTCCCGGCCAACTCCGTCTGCACTGCCGCCACCACCGGCGGCGTACCCACCGAATGGCTGGCCGCTTGCGTGGTGCTGCTCACGGTTGGCGTGATGGGTGTAGTGCTGACCATCTCCCTGTTCGAACAGCGCATGCAGGCACGCTTGCTGCATCTGCGAAACTCGATGCTGTCGGCCTCGCTGGACGATGCCCGCAAGGAGTTGTTCCATGCCAGCCAGCACGACTCACTGACCCGCCTGCCCAACCGCCAGCTCTCGCATGAGCGTATCGAACAGCTGCTGCAGGCAGGCCAGCCGTTCGCGGTCATGTCCATCGACCTGGATGGCTTCCGCCATATCAACGGCGCCTTTGGCTCGCAGACCGGCGACGCCGCCCTGGTCGATATCGGCGAACGCCTGCGCCAGCTGCTTCCTGCCGAAGACCTGGTCGGACGCTTGGGTGGCGACCAGTTCGTCATCGCCAGCCAACTGCGCCAGACCGAAGAGTTGGACGCGCTGGCCGAGCGCATCATCCTGGCGGTCAACTCGGTTCGGGTTGGCGGCCGCGAACTGCGCATCACCGCCAGCCTGGGCATCGCCCAGTACCCGCAGGCAGGCAACTCCGCCGCGCAGTTGATCGCGATGGCCGAGACCGCCATGGCGTACGCAAAACAATCCGGGCGCAACACACACGCGGTGTTCGCCGACTGGATGAATGACAACGTCGAGCAGGACCGGCGCCTGCTCGACGACCTGCGCAAGGCCTTGGGCACACCGCAGCTGTCGCTGCATTACCAGCCCCGCGTGCATGCCGACAGCGGCCGCATCAGTGGCGCCGAGGCCCTGATCCGCTGGCGTCATCCCGAACATGGGTTCATCCCGGCAGAACGCATCATCCGTCTCACCGAGCAGAGCGGGCTGATGGACGTAATCGGCAACTGGGTACTGGATGAGGCCTGCCGGCAGATGCGTTGCTGGCAGGACGCCGGCAACGCCGAATGGCGGGTGGCGGTCAATCTGTCGGGGCGCCAACTGGGCTCGCCGAAACTGATCGATGACGTGCGCTCCGCGTTGGACCGCAACGAACTGGAACCCTCGCGCCTGATCCTTGAGATCAGTGAAGGGGCGGTGATGCGCGACACCGACAACGCCATTTCGGTGCTGCGCAGTGTAGCCGGGCTGGGCGTCGGCATATCGATTGATGACTTCGGCATCGGCGTGTCCAGCCTGCTGCATCTGAAGCGACTGCCTGCCACCGAGATCAAGATCGACCGCGCTTTTGTACTGGCGCTGGAAGAAAGCGACGAAGACGTGGTCATCGTTTCTGCGATCGTCGCGCTCGGCCACGCACTGAACATGGAGATCGTTGCCGAAGGCATCGAGACCCAGGGCCAACGCGCCTATGTGGAACGACTGGGCTGTGACCATCTGCAGGGTTATCTGCTGGGCCGCCCGGTCAGCGCGGAGAATTTCATGCGCCTGCACGGTGGCGATGCCCAGCATGCGGCGCTGGAAGCACGACTGGCCTCGTTCAACGCCAGCCAGGAATAGGCCGTAGTGCCGAGCCATGCTCGGCAAAGGCATTCCCCATAAACCCGAACCTGTAGTGCCGAGCCATGCTCGGCAAGGGGCTTCACCGGTAGAGCCCTTGCCGAGCATGGCTCGGCACTACCTTTGGTTAGCTTGTAAGGCCTCTGCCGAGCATGGCTCGGCACTACCTTTGGGTAGCTTGTAAGGCCTCTGCCGAGCATGGCTCGGCACTACATCCTGGGTTTGGAATGATTTTTGCACGGCCATGGAAGAACCCTTCTTCCATGCCGAGCAATGTCCGAGAACGAACAGGCCGGGGAAAAAACCGAACTCCCCACCGAAAAACGCCTGAAAGAAGCCCGCGACCAGGGCAATATTCCGCGTTCGCGGGAACTGGCCACCGCTGCGGTATTCGTTGCCGCGGTGCTGGCGCTGTACGCCATGGGCGGCTCCATGGGCGGCTCGGCGCGGCAATGGATGAAGGCCGCGCTCTCGCCGGAACCCGGCTTGCTGGACACCCCCAACGCCTTGTTCGGCCACGCCGGCTGGATGCTGCTCAAGCTGATGCTGGCTTTCAGCCCGCTGTTGCTGGTGTGTCTGGCTGCCGGCATGGTGGCCCCGGTACTTATGGGGGGACTGCGTTTTTCCAACAAGGCACTGATGCCCGACCTGAAGCGCATGAATCCGCTCACCGGAATGAAACGCCTGGTTGGCGCCGAGGCATTGGCCGAACTGGTCAAATCGATGCTGCGCGTGGCCTTTGTCGGCACCGCCGCCGGCCTGTGCATCTGGCACGGCGCCGACGGCCTGCGCGGGCTGCTGCACCTGCCACTGGAGAGCGCCATCGGGCGGGGCCTGGGCTTTACCCTCAAGCTGCTGCTGGCCACCGCAGGGGCCATGGCCCTGCTCGCCGCCATCGATGCGCCGTACCAGAAGTGGAACTGGTTGCGAAAGCTGAAGATGACGCGCGAAGAACTGCGCCGCGAGATGAAGGAAAGCGAGGGCAGCCCCGAGGTCAAGGGCCGCATCCGGCAGATGCAGATGCAGCTGTCACAACGCCGGATGATGGAAGCCGTGCCCACGGCCGACGTGGTGCTGGTCAACCCCACCCATTATGCCGTTGCCCTCAAGTACGAGAGCGGGCGCATGAACGCCCCCACCGTGGTCGCACGCGGGGTGGACGAACTGGCCCTGCGCATCCGCCAGGTCGCCGACGGCAACAAGGTCGCCATCGTCTCGGCGCCGCCTTTGGCACGGGCCTTGTATCGGGAAAGCCAACTCGGCAAGGAAATCCCCGTGAGACTGTATTCGGCTGTCGCCCTGGTCCTGTCCTACGTCTACCAGCTGCGCCAATGGCGCGGCGGTCCGATGCCCCAGATGGCAACGATCGATATTGATGAATTCGGCAAGGGAGAAACCCGATGAGCAGCCAGACCTCGGGCCTGTCCGCGCGCCGCGTGCTGGACATGCTGCGCCATGGGCTGGGCGCGCCGCTGATCGTGCTGGCCTTGCTGGCCATGGTGGTGGTGCCGCTGGCCGCGCCGGTGCTGGACGCCCTGTTCACCCTCAACATCGCCATCTCCATGCTGGTGCTGCTGGCCGTGGTGTATGTGAAGCGGCCGCTGGACTTCACCATCTTCCCGATCGTGCTGCTGGTCACCACCATGCTGCGGCTGGCGCTGAACGTGGCTTCCACCCGCGTCATCCTGCTCAATGGCCAGGACGGACATGACGCCGCCGGCAAGGTGATCGCCGCCTTCGGTGAGTTCGTGATCGGCGGCAACTATGCGGTCGGCATCGTGGTGTTCGCGATCCTGACCATCATCAACTTCGTGGTCATCACCAAGGGCGCCGGACGCGTGTCGGAAGTCACCGCACGCTTCATCCTGGATGCCATGCCCGGCAAGCAGATGGCGATCGACGCCGACCTCAACGCCGGTTTGCTGACGCGCGAGGAAGCCAAGGTCCGCCGCGAGGAAGTCCGCGAGGAAGCCGACTTCTATGGCGCGATGGACGGTGCCAGCAAGTTCATCCGCGGCGATGCCATCGCCGGCATCCTGATCCTTTTCATCAACATGCTTGGCGGCCTGGCCGTGGGCGTGCTGCAGCACGACATGGCCTTCGGCGACGCCGCGGCCACCTATACGCTGCTGTCGATCGGTGACGGCCTGGTGGCGCAGCTGCCGGCACTGCTGGTTTCCAGCGCGGTGGCCATGCTGGTCACCCGCGCCTCGCGCTCGCAGGACATGAGCGAAGCGATGATGGGCCAGGTGTTCGGCCAGTACCGCGCACTGGCCATCACTGCCGGCATCATTGGTCTGGTCGGCCTGGTACCGGGCATGCCCAACCTGGCTTTCCTCAGCCTGGCCGCGATCCTTGGCTTCATCGCCTGGAAACTGTGGCGGCGTGAGACCAGCGCTGCCGCCAAGACCACCGCCAACGAAACCGCCGCCAGCGAAGGCGGCCTGAACGCACTGGGCCAGCCGCAGCCGGCCCCCAACGCCGAACTGACCTGGGACGAACTGCGCCCGGTCGATCCGCTCGGCCTGGAAGTCGGCTACCGGCTGATTCCGCTGGTCGACAAGGCCCAGGGCGGCGAGTTGATGACGCGCATCAAGGGCGTGCGCCGCAAACTCACCCAGGACCTGGGTTTCCTGATTCCGCCGGTCCATATCCGCGACAACCTGGAGCTCCCGGCCACCCACTACCGCCTGCTGATCCATGGCGTGCCGGTCAGCACCGCCGACATCCACCCGGACCGCGAACTGGCACTGGACCCCGGCAGCGCGATGGGCAAGCTGGAGGGCATTGCCGGCAAGGACCCGGCATTCGGCCTGGACGCCACCTGGATCCAGCCCCACCAACGCGCACATGCCGAATCGCTGGGCTACACCGTGGTCGATCCGGCCACCGTGGTTGCCACCCACCTGTCGCACCTGATCCGCGAGCACGCCCCGGAGCTGCTGGGTCACGAGGAAGTGCAGCAGTTGCTGGCCACACTGGCCAAGAGCGCCCCGAAGCTGGCCGAAGACCTTTCGCCCAAGGCGCTGCCACTGTCCACCGTGGCCCGCGTGCTGCAGAACCTGCTGGTCGAGCGCATCCCCATCCGCCAGCTGCGCAAGATCGCCGAAGCCCTGGTCGAAGCCGCACCGACCACCCAGGACGCCGCCACGCTCACCGCCGCGGTACGCAACACGCTCGGCCGCTTCATCGTGCAGGAAATCGCCGGCTCCTCGCCGGAGCTGCCGGTATTCACCCTCAACCCGCAATTGGAACGCGTCTTGCAGGAGTCAACACAAGGCAATGGCGCCGCACTGGAACCTGGTCTCGCCGAACGCCTCCACCAAAGTCTTGCCGATTGCGTCGGCAAGCAGGAGGCCCGCAACGAGCCGGCTGTAGTGCTGGTACCGGCCCCGGTACGCGCCGCGCTGGCGCGCCTGGTCCGCCACAGCGTGCCCTCGCTGTCGGTCCTGGCCTACAGCGAAGTGCCGGAAGACAAACGCCTGAAACTGGTCGGCACGATCAGCTGAGGCAGCCCGAAAGCCGACGCCGGCAGCCATGCCGGTGACGGAAACCAGACACCTGCTGCACCGCACCCATTCCGCAAGAAGGAGCCCGCCACGTCATGTTCGACATCGCCAACGCCACTCCTTCGCCGCAGCCCCACTCCCGGTACCAAAGCATGAAAATCAAACGTTTCGTCGCCGCTGACATGCGCACCGCCATGAACCTCGTGCGCAAGGAGCACGGCCCCGACGCCGTGATCCTGTCCAACCGACGGATCGAGGAAGGTGTCGAGATCGTGGCGGCCGCGCACTACGACGAAACCGCAGTGAAGCAGGCGCTGGAAGCCAGCCGCCCGGCACCGCCGGCACCGGCCAAGCCGCGCAGCGCCGCCGAAGCCATCATGGCCGCGATGACCCGCCGCAAGGCACCCGAGCCGGAGCCCGTCACCGCCACCACCTCGGCCGTCGCCGCTTTGGCACGCTCGGCGGTTGGCGCCACCGGCCGCTCCATCGACAACAGCATCGAACTGGCACCGGGCAGCCGCTTTGCTGGCCTGCTCAAGTCCGCCGACGTTGAACCGGTTGCTCCGCGCGCCCCGGCTCCCCAGACCTTCTACGCCACACAGCCGGCCAGCGCCGACGAACTGCCGATCGTGCCGGCTTTCCGTCCCGTCGGCAGCGCCGCGGCGGTCGCCCCCCTGGCCTCCGCACCTGCCGTCACCCAGCAGGCCAGCTTTGCCGACGCCATCGCCGCCGTCACCATCGAGGCGCCCGCACCGATGGAACGCGCACGCTTCGTCATCGATCCGCCGATGCCGGAGCCGGAGTTGCAGCAGCCGATCGCTGCCGTCGCCGTTCCAGCAATTGCTGTCGCACCGGTGTTCAACCCTGCCCCGGTCGCCGTGGCCCCCGTCGCTGTCGCGCCCGCAATCGAGGCAATCGCAGCCCCGGTCGCTGCGGCAGCAGCCATCGCCGCCGTCGCTAGCCCGCAGCCGGCGGAAGCGTCGGTGACCAGCGCTGCTGAAGCCACCGAAACTGCGGCCGCCGCCACCTCCCCGGTGAGCGCAGTGACCAGCGCACCGGTGATCATCGCCCGCGACGACGAACAGCTCAGCCAGCTGCGCCAGGAAGTGGCCGGCATGCGCCACCTGATCGAGCGCGAGATGAACCGCTTCACCGACGAGCGGCTGCGCGGCAGCGCGGTGCGCGCCAATGCACTGGACCTGATGGATGAGTACGGCTTCGACGCCGGCCTGGCCCGCGACGTCGCCACCCAGATTCCGGCCGACATCGACCCCAGCCGCGCCCGCGGACTGATGCTGGGCCTGATCTCCAAGAAGTTGCCGATCGCCCCGGTCGACCCGATGGAAACCGGCGGCGTGATCGCCCTGGTCGGCCCCACCGGTGCCGGCAAGACCACCACCATTGCCAAGCTGGCCTCGCGTTTCGCCGAAGCCCATGCCGCCCGCGACGTGGCCCTGGTCACCACCGACACCCAGCGCATCGGCGCCCGCGAGCAGCTGTACGGCTTCGGCCGCCAGCTCGGCATCGCCGTGCACGAGGCCAATAGCGGCACCGACCTCAACCAGCTGCTGCAGAAGCTGGCCGACTACAAGCTGGTGCTGATCGACACCGCCGGCCTGGGCCAGCGCGATCGTGCCCTCACCGCCCAGCTGCAGTGGCTGCGCGCCGCCGGCCAGATCCGCACCCTGCTGGTACTGCCGGCCAACACCGCCTTCCAGGACATGGACGAAGTGGTCCGCCGCTTCAGCGCCGCCAACCCGCAGGGCGTGGTGCTGACCAAGCTGGACGAGACCGGCCGCTTCGGTTCGGCCCTGTCAGTGGCGGTCGATCACCGCCTGCCGATCACCTGGGTGACCGACGGCCAGGACGTCCCGGAAGACCTTTATCGGGCCTCTGCCGCAAATCTTGTACTCCGCCTTGAAGATTTGCGCCGCGCGGCCGATATGCCCTGCAACACGGAGTTGAACAATGCAGTCGCGTGAGTACGCCAAGCTGACCAACACCTTTCCGCTGTCGGCAACCCGGCACGAACCGGCCGGTCCGGTACGCACCATCGCGGTGACGGGCGGCAAGGGTGGCGTAGGTAAAACCAATGTCTCGGCCAACCTGGCCGTGGCACTGGCAGGCATGGGCAAACGCACCCTGCTGCTCGACGCCGACCTGGGCCTGGCCAACATCGACGTGGTGCTGGGCCTGCAGCCCAAGCACACCCTGGCCGACCTGGTCGCCGGGCGCGCCACGCTGGAAGAAGTCATCATCGAAGGCCCGAACGGCGTGCTGGTCGTGCCCGCCGCCTCCGGCCGTCGGCACATGGCCGAATTGCAGCCGGCCGAGCATGTGGGCCTGGTCAACGTGTTCTCGGAGCTGGAACGCGACCTCGATGTGATGATCATCGACACCGCGGCCGGCATCACCGACAGCGTGCTGACCTTCTGCCAGGCCGCCCAGGACACCGTGGTCGTGGTCTGCGACGAGCCGGCCTCGATCACCGACGCCTATGCGCTGATCAAGGTGCTCTCGCGCGAACGCGGCGTGGACCGTATCCAGGTCGTGGCCAACATGGTCCGCGACCCGAACGAAGGCCGCGCCCTGTATGAAAAGCTGGTGCGGGTCTGCGAGAAGTTCCTGATCGATGTCTCGCTGAACTACCTGGGCTGCGTGCCGCAGGACGACTGGTTGCGTCTGTCGGTGCAGCGCCAGCAGCCAGTGGTGAAGCTCTACCCTTCCGCGCCAGCCTCGCTGGCGATCAATGAAATCGCCCGTCGCACCGCGCGCTGGCAAGCCCCAACCGCCCCGCGCGGCGGCGTTGAGTTCTTCCTGGAACGCATCATCCAGCAGAAGGTGAAGGCATGAACAATGCAGCCGCTCACTATCGTGAAGTCCAGCGCAGCGCGGCCAATGACTGCATCGCCCGCCACGCCGACCTGGTACGCCGCATCGCCCATCACCTGGCCGCGCGCCTGCCGGCCAGCGTCGAAGTCGACGATCTGATCCAGGCCGGCATGATGGGCCTGATCGAAGCCTCGCGCAGCTATGACGCCGAACAGGGTGCATCGTTCGAGACCTATGCGTCGATCCGTATCCGCGGCTCGATGATCGATGAGATCCGTCGCGGCGACTGGGTGCCGCGCTCGGTGCACCGCCGCGCCCGCGATGCCGCCGCCACCATCCGCCGGCTCGAGCAAAGTTCCGGCCGCGCGGCCAGTGCCAGTGAAGTGGCCGAGGCAATGGAGCTGCCGCTACCCGAATACATGCGGCTGGTCGAAGACGCCTCGCGCGGCCAGGTGCTGAGCCTGGAATCACGCATCGAAGACCAGGGCGAGTTGGACACCCCGACTACCGGTGGGCCCACCCCGCAGCAGGTTCTTGAGCGCAGCCAGTTCGGCACCGAGCTGGGCAAGGCCATCGGCCAATTGCCCGAGCGCGAACAGCTGGTGCTGTCGCTGTACTACGAACAGGAATTGAACCTGAAAGAAATCGGCGCGGTATTGGGCGTCAGCGAATCCCGCGTCTGTCAGATCCACGGCCAGGCCATGCTGCGTCTGCGTGGCCGACTGAAGATTTTCGAGGCGGCCGACGCCGGCCTCGAGGAACCATGAAGAGGAAAGCCTTTTGAACAAGAACATGCGCATCCTGATCGTTGACGACTTCTCGACGATGCGTCGCATCGTCAAGAACCTGCTCGGCGATCTGGGCTTCACCAATACCGCCGAAGCCGAGGACGGGCATGCCGCGCTGTCATTGCTGCAGAGCCAGCCGTTCGATTTCGTCGTCACCGACTGGAACATGCCGGTGATGACCGGCATCGAGCTGCTCAAGGCGATCCGCAATGACGCCAAGCTCAAGACCTTGCCGGTACTGATGGTTACCGCCGAGGCCAAGCGCGAGCAGATCATCGAGGCCGCGCAGAGCGGCGTGAACGGCTACATCATCAAGCCCTTCACCGCGCAGACGCTGGAAGAGAAGCTGGGCAAGATCTTCGAACGCCTGGCAGCGAGCGCCTGATGGACCGCCTCGGGGAAGCATTGAGCGACAAATCGGCCCTGGTGCAGCGCCTGCAGGACGCACTGGCAGCATTGGAAAGTGGCGATGAGGCTGGCTGGCGCCGGGAAATCGACGCACTCGCCGCCCTGCGCGCGCAGCCGATGATGTCCGGCCTGGGACGGCTCGCCCGTGAACTCGGACAGGCCCTGGGCGAACTGCCCAGCGTGCCCAGCGAAGCCGGTGAACTGGACGATGCCTGCGCACGTCTGGATCACGTCGTGCAGATGACCGAGCAGGCCACCCATCGCACGCTCGACCTGGCTGAAGAATGCCGGGCGCTGACCGAGCGTCTGCGTGCGGATGGGCTCAACGCCGAGCAGGGTGAGATTCTCGAACGCATCCGCCACAACCTCACCGAAGTCGCGCTGACCCAGAGCTACCAGGACCTGACCGGGCAGATCATCCGCCGTGTGGTTGGCATCGTCCGCCGCGTGCACGAAGGGTTTGGTGCGCTCGGTCTGCCGCCGCCGGAAGAAGACGCACGCAACCATGGCCTGGCCGGTCCCGCCGTCAATGGCCTGGACCGCCATGCCGTTTCCCAGGTCGACGCCGACGATCTGCTCTCGGACCTGGGGCTGTAAGCCATGAGTGCTTTTGCCGACGACATCGCCGCCGACTTCATCCTCGAAGCGCAGGAGATCCTGGATCGTCTCGGCGAGCAGCTGGTGACGCTGGAGCAGGCACCGCACGACAGCGACCAGCTCAACGCCGTGTTCCGTGGTTTCCACACCCTCAAGGGCGGCGCCGGTTTTCTGGCGATCACGCCAATGGTGGAGCTGTGCCACGCCGCCGAGGAAACCCTGGGCATGGCCCGCGCCGGCAAGGCCGAACTGCTGGCGCATCATTTCGATGCCGCCCAGCAATCGCTGGACTGGCTGCAGGCCATGCTCGACGCGGTGTCTTCCGGCACCGATCCAGAGCACGCGCCCGCCGCGCTGATCGCGCAGTTCGATGTCGGTACCGCCGCGGCCGTTGCCGCGCCGCAGCCGACCGCGGTCGCCGTCGATGCGGGTGACAGCGACCTGATCAGCGAAGACGAGTTCGAGGCCCTGCTCAACGAACTGCATGGCAGCGGCACACCCGGCGCCCAGCCCATCGCCGCCAGCAAGGCCGGCGATGACCTGATCGACGAGGACGAATTCGAGGCACTGCTGGACAAGCTGCACGGGGGCGCGGCGCCCGGTGCCGTCGCCGTGCAGCCCATTGCGGCCACGCCGCCGAAACCGAAGCCGGCACCCGCGACGCCCGCCCGGCCTGCGCCCGCGGCTGCCAAGCCGGCCGCTGCAAAGGCCGCCGAGCCCGAGCACACCGTGCGCGTGGATACCAAGCGCCTGGACGCCATCGTCAATCTGATCGGCGAACTGGTGCTGGCGCGCAATCGGCTCAAGACCCTGCGCACGCGCCTGAAAGACGAAGAACTGGACCGTGCGGTTTCCACCCTGGACATCGCCACCGCGCGCCTGCAATCGGCGGTGATGCGCACCCGCATGCAGCCGGTTGGCAAGGTTTTCTCGCGCTTTCCCAAGGTTGCGCGCGATGTCGCCCGCTCACTGCAGAAGGAAGTCGACCTGGAGCTGATCGGCGCCGATACCGAACTGGACCGCAACCTCGTCGAAGCGCTGGCCGATCCCTTGGTGCACCTGGTCCGCAATGCCATCGACCATGGCGTCGAATCGCCGGAGCTGCGCGAAGCCCAGGGCAAGCCGCGAATGGGCCGGGTACGGCTATCCGCCCAGCAGGAAGGTGACTACGTCAGCATCGAGGTGCAGGACGACGGCGCCGGCATTGACCCGGAACGTCTGCGCGCCAAGGCCCGCGACAAGGGCCTGCTTGACCCGGAAGCCGCCGCCCGCCTGACCAGTGAAGAGTGCCTGCACCTGGTCTTCCTGCCCGGTTTCTCTACCAAGCAGGAAGTCACCGATATATCCGGCCGTGGCGTCGGCATGGACGTGGTGCAGTCGCGCATCCGCGAACTCAGCGGCCAGATCCAGATCCAATCCGAGCTGGGCCGCGGCAGCCGCTTCCTGATCCGCGTGCCATTGACGCTGGCGATCCTGCCCACGCTGCTGGTACAGGCTGGCGAAGACGTCTACGCCCTGCCCTTGGCTCGGGTCATGGAAGTACTGCACGCGCCGGCGACCTCGTTGGGCTGGTTCGACGGTCGCGCGGTGCTGGACCGCAAGTCCCACACTTTGGCCCTGCTCGACCTGCGTCAATGGCTGGGCATCACTCCAGCACCGTCGACCTTGCTGACCATCGTCGTGCTGCAGATGGGCGAAGCCCGCTTCGGCCTGGTGGTGGACCAGGTACGCGGCCGCGAGGAAGTGGTGATCAAACCACTACCGCGCGCCCTGCGCGGCCTCAACGGCTATGCCGGCGCCACCTTGATTGGTGATGGCCGCATGGCACTGATCCTGGATGTGGATGGGCTGCGAGGGGTGCAGGGCTGAGCAATACAGACGCGAGCGGCCTGCAATCTCGCGATCCCGCTAGTCCCCTCTCCCGCCTGCGGGAGAGGGCAGCCCCGCGAAGACGGGGCGGGTGAGGGCCGCTTTCAGCTTTCAAAGCCAGAGCTGCCCTCACCCCAACCCCTCTCCCGCAGGCGGGAGAGGGGCTAACAAAAGCAACAGCGCCTGCAACAACAGCTGCACCGCTCACTGATTCAAGACCGTTACAACGAGGCCGATATACGCACCATGGACCGACTCAGCATCATTGGACTCTTCCTCGCCCTCGCCTCCCTGGTGGGTGGCAGCATCCTCAAAGGCGCCGGCCTGTCCTCGCTGTGGTCACCTGCTGCCTTCGTGATCGTCATTGTCGGCACCCTCGCCGCCATCCTGCTGCACACCTCGCCAGCGGTCTTCAAACATGCCTTCAAGATCGTGCGCTGGGTCATCCGGCCACCGGCCAGTGATCGTCGCGCGCTGGTCCAGCAGATCGTGGACTGGAGCAATATCGCCCGCCGCCAGGGCCTGCTCGGCCTGGAACCGCAGGTGGACCTGCAGGACGACCCGTTCATCCGCAAAGGCCTGCAACTGGTGGTTGACGGTGTCGAGCCAGACACCATCCGCCACATGCTGGAAATCGAGCTCGGCAGCCAGGAGCAACAGGACCTGGCCGCCACCAAGGTGTTCGAAGGCATGGGCATCTACGCGCCCACCCTGGGCATCATCGGTGCCGTGCTCGGCCTGATCGCGGTGATGAAGAACCTGGCCGACCCCAGCAAGTTGGGCCACGGCATTGCCGCCGCGTTCACCGCCACCATCTATGGCATCGCCTCGGCCAACCTGCTGTTCCTGCCAGTGTCGGCCAAGCTCAAGAGCGTGATCGCCAGCAGCTGCCGTGAGCGCGAGATGATCATCGAAGGCCTGATCGCCATTGCCCAGGGGGAGAACCCGCGCAATATCGAAAACAGCCTGGCTGGCTTCGTGAACTGAACCATGGCCCGTCGCAAGCATCACGAAGAGCACGCCAACCATGAAGCATGGGCAATCCCCTATGCCGACCTGATGACGCTGTTGCTCGCGTTCTTCGTGGTGATGTACGCGATCTCCTCCTTGAACGAAGGCAAGTACCGGGTGATGGCCGATGCCCTGACCACCGCCTTCGGTGGCGCACCACGCACCATCACCCAGGTCCAGGTAGGCAACATGCAGATCCAGGGCGGCGGCCACGACACCCCCTCGGTGATCCGCTCGCCCAGCATGACCGGTGGTGCCATGGCCGACCCAACCCAGCTTCCATCGATGGCATCGCATATGCGCATGCCGGTTTCGGCGCACAACCAGGAACAGCTGCAGCGCGCCGAGCGCCAGCTCAACCAGATTGCCGATCGACTCAGCAGATCGCTGGCGCCGCTGGTCAAGCAAGGTGTCATCACCGTGCGCCGCACCGAGCTGTGGATCGAAGTCGAGATCAACAGCGACATCCTGTTCAGCACCGGCTCGGCGGCATTGGACGCAGGCGCACGCAACACCCTGGGTACGCTGGCCGACGTGCTGCTGGATGCACCCAATGGCGTGCGGGTGGAAGGCCATACCGACAATCTGCCTATCGCCACCGCGCAGTTCCCATCCAACTGGGAGTTGTCGGCTGCGCGTGCGGCCAGCGTGGTTCATCTGTTCGCCGACCACGGCGTGCAACCACAGCGGCTGGCGATGGTCGGTTACGGCCAGTTCCGCCCTCGCGAAAGCAATGATGCGCCCGAAGGGCGCAACCGCAACCGGCGGGTGATGGTGATCATCCTCGCCGATTCGGCAGCGGCAGCCGATCTGCCGCCTGCCGGCAACACCACAGCCAGTACCGGCGGCGATGGCGACAGTGGCGGCGCACCCGCCGCGGCCGCTGTGCGCAGCGCGGTACCGGCGGTCATCGAAGGAGTTCAATGATGCGCATCTGGGCCATTGCCAACCAAAAAGGCGGCGTCGGCAAAACCACCACCACTTTGTCGCTGGGGCGCGGCCTTGCCGCCCGCGGACACAAGGTGCTGCTGATCGACCTGGACCCCCATTCCTCCCTGACCCGCGCCTTCGGCGTACCGGTCGAACCGGTACCGCAGGGCGTGCAGGAGCTGTTTGCCGCCCCGCCGCATGAAATCTCTGCGCTGGCCCGCCACAGCGATATTCCCGGGCTGGACTACCTGTGCGCGCAGGCCTCGCTGGCCACGTTGGAACGTCGCAGCGCCAACCAGCCAGGCCTCGGCCTCGCCCTGCAGCAGGCGCTGACCCGCCACGGCGATCAACACGACTACATCCTGCTCGACTGTGCGCCGACACTGGGTCTGCTGATGATCAATGCGCTGGCCGCGGCCGACCGCCTGATCATCCCGACCCAGGCCGAACCCCTGGCCCTGCATGGGCTGGATGGCATGGTCCGTACCGGCGAGATGGTCGAGCGTTCACGCAAGCGCACGCTGCCGATATCGGTGCTGCCGACGCTGTTCGACCGCCGCACCCGTGCCGGCAACGAGACCTTGAAACTGATGCAGGATCGCCACGGCGAACGCGTATGGGAAGACGCGATCCCGATCGACACCCGCATCTGCAACCCCGCTGCGCTGACCGTCCCCCTGCTCGGCGACGATTACCCGGGCCGCGGCATGGCCGCTTACCGTCGGGCGCTGGAATGGCTGCTGCTCAGCGAGGCCGCGCAGCTGGAGCGCGCCGCATGAGCAACGACGTATTGGACGACTATCTCGGCGAACTGCTGCTGGAGGCGGTACCCGCGGCTGCGGTCGCCGCGCCTGCAACGCCAGCCAAACCGGCTGTCGTCGAGGTGCCGGGTGACAGCCCCGAACTGGAAGCGGTGTTCGAAGCCGCGCTGGCCGAAGCGCAGGCCAAGCCCGCCGCTACACCTGCCCCCGTCACGGCAACCATGCCGTCCGGCGACACTGCCGCCTTGCAGGCTGCCTTCGACGACGCGCTGGCGGCCACTACCGCCGCCAATGCAGGTCGCCCCCCCACCTGGGACGACCTGCCCGACGAAGTGATCTACGAGACCGGTCCCGCAGAAAGCCGCAAGTTGGCGCATAGCGACAGCGCCAGCCTGCAGGCCGCGTTTGAAACCGCTGCGGGCTTGCCGGCGAGCCCGGCGCCCCCACCGCGCAGCACCCCCAACGTCCGCGCCCTGGACCCGCCCTCGGCGGACGCACGCCCCAGCACCTGGCAGGAACTGCAGGCGCAGGCACAGCGCCCGGCGAGCAGCCCGCAGCAGCGGCGCGCCGCCGAGCGCAGCTCGCGCTGGCTGCGCTTGCGTTGCGGCCAGCAGACCTATGCGCTGGAACTGCTGAAAGTCCAGGAAGTGGTGTTGCCAGTGCCTCTGCTGGCACTGCGCGGCACCGGCCCCTCGATGCTCGGCATCATGAATCTGCGCGGCCAGGTGGTACCGGTAATGGACCTGTGCCGCCACCTGGACGTGCAGAGCGCGCCGGAGGACTCGCAGACCCGCATCGTCGTACTGGAAGAGAACGGCGAGACCCTGGGCCTGCGCGTGTCGGCGGTTGAAGACGTCGCCAACCTCAACGACTCGCAGATCGAGCCACCGGACACCGCCCGCATCTGCCAGATATCCAACGAGTTGTTCCGTGGCATCGCCCGCGTCGGCCAGCAACCGATGATCCTGCTGGACGCCGGCCGACTGCTGCGCTGATTGCCGCTTCGCCTCCTCCCTTTCATACAGGGAACGGAAGGCAGCAAAGGTAGTGCCGAGCCATGCTCGGCAGAGGCTTTACCAATAAGGCCCCAGCCGAGCATGGCTCGGCTCTACACCGTCAAAAACTATCCCTCCCCAGCCCTCCCCTTCGCTGCGCGAAAGAGAG
>NZ_DAMBKV010000004.1:158371-255447 GCF_032066555.1 Stenotrophomonas sp. | reverse complement strand
GGGGCTCAAAGCCTGCTGCGCTGATGGCCTCCCTTTCGCACAGAGTGCGGAAGGCAGCGAAGGTAGTGCCGAGCCATGCTCGGCAGAGGCTTTACCGGCAAGGCCCCAGCCGAGCATGGCTCGGCTCTACACCGTCAAAAGCTACCCCTCCCCAGCCCTCCCCTTCGCTGCGCGAAAGAGAGGGGGCTCAAAGCCTGCTGCGCTGATGGCCTCCCTTTCGCACAGAGTGCGGAAGGCGGCAAAGGTAGTGCCGAGCCATGCTCGGCAGAGGCTTTACCAGTAATGCCCCAGCCGAGCATGGCTCGGCTCTACCCCGCCAACAGCTCCCCCTCCCCAGCCCTCCCCTTCGCTGCGCGAAAGGGAGGATGCCTGAAAACGTGCGCCCGTTAACACTATCTGCTGCAACGCATCGCAACCCTAAAGATCACTGGCACTTCGCCGCTATCTCTCCCAGTAACGTTTGTTCGGAGCAACGATGAGCACTGTGGCCCTGGCGCAGGATCTCGGCATCGAGTCCACCAGCGAGTTGAAACAACAACTGGCAACCCACCTGCCACAAGCAGGTGAGCTGCGGGTGGATGCCGGCCAGGTAAGTCGCATCCACACCGCTGCAATGCAGGTGCTGTGCGCCTTCGTGCTGGCCCGCCAGCAAGCCGGCCAGGGCACTGTCTTTGACAACGCTACCGACACCTTCCGCGACGCCGCGCGCCTGCTCGGTGTCCTCCGGACCCTCGGTCTGGAAGCAACCCCTGACACAACGAAATCTGTGGAGAACGCTGCATGAGCGCACGAATCTTGGTGGTGGACGACTCGGCGTCGATGCGCCAGATGGTCTCTTTCGCCCTCACCTCGGCCGGCTTTTCGGTTGAAGAAGCCGAGGACGGCGCGGTCGCCCTCGGCCGGGCCAAGGGCCAGCGTTTCAACGCCGTGGTCACCGACGTCAACATGCCGAACATGGACGGCATCTCGCTGATCCGCGAGCTGCGCCAGCTGCCGGACTACAAGTTCACGCCGATGCTGATGCTGACCACCGAGTCGGCCGCCGACAAGAAATCCGAAGGCAAGGCCGCCGGTGCCACCGGCTGGCTGGTCAAGCCGTTCAATCCCGAACAGCTGATTGCCACCGTACAGAAAGTCCTGGGCTGATCAGCCCACCTGCCCCACCGATCGGATACCGCGCCAATGAGCATGGACCTGCAACGTTTCCACGCCACCTTCTTCGAAGAAAGCCGCGAAGGGCTGGATGCAATGGAGGCCGGCCTGCTGGCACTGGAAGACGGCCAGCACGACCCTGAAGTCATCAACTCGGTGTTCCGTGCAGCGCACTCCATCAAGGGGGGCGCCGGCACTTTCGGCTTTGACGCCATCGCCGGCCTCACCCACGTGCTGGAAACGCTGCTTGACGAGCTGCGCGCGGGCAAGCGCGCACTCGAAAGCAACGCGGTCGACGCGATGCTGGGCTCGGTGGACGTGCTGCGTGCGTTGCTGCGTGAGGTCGAACATGGCCAGCCCGCCGACCCGGCAGCGGTCAAGGCGATTACTGATCGCTTGCAGGCTGTCCTGTCTGGTGCCGCACCGGTTGCCGCGGCTGCAGTGAAGCAGGAAGAAACCCCGGATGCCTGGCAGATCGGCTTTGCCCCGGCACCTTCACTGTTCATGAGCGGCAACGATCCGCTGCGCATCATCCGCGAACTGGAAACCCTGGGTTCCCTGCACGTGGAGCCGCGCATGGCACGGCTGCCCAGCTTCGACCAGCTCGATCCGCTGGAAGCCTACCTGGCCTGGGACCTGGGCCTGGTCGGCAAGGTACCGCGCAGCCGCATCGAAGACACCTTTGCGTGGGTGGTCGATGACTGTGAACTGGACATCCGCCCGGCCGCACCGCCCAGTCTTGCCGTGGAAGCGCCCGCCGCTGCCGTCGCCAGTACTGCCAGCGTCGCCGACGCCGCTGCTGGCAGCAAGCCTGCGGCCAGCACCCAGCAACACGAAGCCGAAAGCTCGATCCGCGTCAGCGTCGACAAGGTCGATGCGCTGATCAATCTGGTCGGTGAACTGGTCATCACCCAGGCCATGCTCAAGCAGGTATCCGGTGGTCTGGACCCGGTCCACGCCGAACAATTGTTCGCCGGCCTGGACTTGCTCGAACGCAATACCCGCGACCTGCAGGAAGCCGTCATCGGCGTGCGCATGCTGCCGGTGGACGCGGTGTTCCGCCGCTTCCCGCGCCTGGTCCGCGACCTCTCCGGCCGCCTGGGCAAGCAGGTCCGCCTGCGCACCATCGGCGAAGGTACCGAGCTGGACAAGGGTCTTATCGAGAAGATCGCCGATCCCTTGGTGCACCTGGTCCGCAACTCCATCGACCACGGCCTGGAAATGCCGGACGTGCGTCGCGAATCCGGCAAGGACGAAACCGGCACGATCACCCTGGCTGCGTCGCACCAGGGCGGGCATATCGTCATCGAAGTCAGCGACGATGGCCGCGGCCTGAACCGCGACAAGATCCTCGCCAAGGCGCTGGAACGCGGCTTGAACGTGCCGGACAACCCCACCGATGCACAGGTCTGGGATCTGATCTTCCAACCGGGCTTCTCCACCGCCGATGCCGTTACCGACCTGTCCGGTCGTGGCGTTGGCATGGACGTGGTCCGCCGCAACATCCAGGCACTGGGTGGCGAGGTGCAACTGGAAAGCCGCACCGGCGCCGGCACCCGCGTGTTGATCCGACTGCCGCTGACGCTGGCCATCCTCGACGGCATGACTGTCTCGGTGGCGGGCGAAACCCTGATTCTGCCCTTGGCCTACGTACTGGAAGCCCTGCAGCCGCAACCCGATGACATCCGCACCATGGCAGGCGAAGGTCGCGTGTTGCGCGTGCGCGGCGAATACCTGCCCATCCTGTCGCTGGGCGAGTACTACGGCTATCCCGACAATCCACAGGCCGAGCCGCTGGTGGTGGTGGTCGAGGGCGATGGCCAGAAGATCGCGCTGGAAGTGGATGAGCTGATCGGCCAGCAACAGGTCGTGGTCAAGAACATCGAGAACAACTACCGGCGCATCAGCGGTGTATCCGGCGCCACCATCCTCGGCGATGGCCGGGTTGCGTTGATCGTTGATATCGGCGGCCTGGTGCGCTCGCTGCGCACGCAGCAGGCGGCCTGATCACCTCTTGATTGCCACCTCCGGCCGCGCGCCCATCATCTGGGCGTGCGGCTTTCGGCTGTATGCGTGCCACCGCGGAGCGACTCAGCGGCACCTTGCTGGCGCTGGAACCGTGTCCGCATAACGCCTTCAAGAAGCCCCGAAAACTGCCGATACCGCATCGCAATGCAATCAGGTTTGTCAAGCAACCTGGGCCTCCGTCGCGGCCTGCACCACTCAAGACATTCCCCAGGGGCGCCGGACCTGTGGATCGCCCCATGCCCGCTTACGGAGATGTCTGCAATGAAGTGGTTCCAGAACCTGTCGATCACCCGAAAACTGGTGCTTGCATTCTGCAGCACCGGCCTGCTCACCCTGCTGCTCGCGCTGTTTGCCGTGTGGCGCATGAACGTGGCCGACAGCCAGATCGAACAGGTCAACAACAATTGGATGCCGGCCGTGCAACAACTGGGCGAAATGCGCGCCCAGCTTGGTGAGTTCCGCACGTTCGAACAGGCCCAGCTCAACTACCAGGGCGACACCGCCCAGCTGGCCGACTACGACAAGCGCATGGCCGACACGCGCAAGCTGATCGAAGCGGCGGAGAAGGCTTACGACGACATCGAAGCCGACTACAGCGCCGATGAGCTGGCCCTGTACAACAAGATGAAGGAACTGCGTGCCGGCTACTTCGACGCTCACGAGCGCATCGCCGCCGCCATCGCCGCCGATGACTTCGCTACTGCCGCCAGCATCTCCAGCGGTGATTCGCGCAAGCTGCGCCGTGCGCTGTTCGACCAGCTCAAGCAGCTCTCGCAATACAACCAGGACCAGCTCACCAAGCAGACCGTGCAATCGCAGCAGGCACATGACCGCTCGGTTGCCGCCATCCTGATCGGCCTTGCCGTCGCCCTGCTGTTGGCTGCCGCCTTGGGCTGGGCCATCATCCGCGCCATCATGGTGCCGCTGGCCGACGCGGTCCGCGTGGCCGACGACGTCGCCGCCGGCAAGCTCGACCGCCGTATCGACACCGCGCGACGCGACGAGGTTGGCAAGCTGCTGCAGTCCATGCAGCGCATGCAGACCCAGTTGCAAGCGGTGATTGGCGCCCAGCGCGAGATGGCCAGGCAGCACGATGCCGGCATGATCAGCCATCGCATGGACGAAACCAGCTTCCCCGGCGATTACGGGGTGATGGTCAAGGAAAGCAACGCGCTGGTGAACTCGCACATCCAGCTGATCCTGTCCGCGCTGGAGATCATCAAGCGCTACGCCAATGGCGACCTGTCCGTCGACATCGAACGTCTGCCCGGTGAGAAGGCGGTGATGACGGATGCCGTCGATGCGGTCAAGACCAGCCTGTCGGCGATCAACAGTGAGATCAAGCACCTTGCGGGAGCAGCCGCCCAGGGTGACTTCTCGGTCCGCGGCGACGCGGCGGCCTACCAGCACGACTTCCGCGACATGGTCAGCAGCCTGAACCAGCTGATGGAAACCACCGACGGCAACCTGTCCGAGCTGTCCAAGCTGTTGCAGGCCATCGCCCGTGGCGACCTGACCGTGCGCATGCAAGGCGATTTCCACGGCGTATTCGCCGACATGCGCGACGATGCCAATGCCACCGTTGGCCAGCTGACCGATATCGTTGGCCGCATCCAGCACGCTGCCTCCAGCATCAACCTGGCCGCCACCGAGATCGCCACCGGCAACAGTGACCTGTCGCGCCGGACCGAGCAGCAGGCTGCCAACCTGGAGGAAACTGCTGCCTCGATGGAGGAACTGACCTCCACCGTGCGCCAGAACGCCGAACATGCGCGCCAGGCCAACCAGCTCGCCATCGGCGCACATGGCGTGGCCAGCCAGGGCGGCACCGTGGTTGGCCAGGTGGTCACCACGATGAGCGCCATCGAGGCCTCGTCGAAGAAGATCGCCGACATCATCAGCGTCATCGATGGCATCGCCTTCCAGACCAATATCCTGGCGCTCAATGCCGCGGTGGAAGCCGCACGTGCCGGTGAACAGGGCCGTGGCTTCGCCGTGGTTGCCTCGGAAGTGCGCACCCTCGCCCAGCGTTCGGCGGCGGCGGCCAAGGAGATCAAGGGCCTGATCGACGACTCGGTCGGCAAGGTCGGCGAAGGCTCGGTGTTGGTGCAGCAGGCCGGCACCACCATGGACGAGATCGTTACCTCGGTGCAGCGCGTGACCGACATCATGGCCGAGATCTCGGCAGCCTCGCAGGAACAGAGCGCTGGCATCGACCAGGTCAACCAGACCGTCATGCAGATGGACGAGACCACCCAGCAGAACGCCGCGCTGGTGGAAGAAGCCACCGCTGCCGCACGCTCGATGGAAGACCAGGCCACCCAGCTGACCGAGGCCGTGGCGGTGTTCCGTACCGACGCCTTGCAGGCCATGACCGCACAGCCGCTGCAGGCCAAGCCGGCAATCGCCGCTGCCGTGGCGCCAGCCCGCCGCCTGCGCGCGGTTGCCCCGGCGCAGCGCGGCAACGCTGCCGTGCGTATCGACAACGAAGGCGATTGGCAGGAGTTCTGATCGCCCGCTGGTCCCGTGACAGACGGCGTCCCCGGCAACGGCGACGCCGTCCACGTTTTCATCACAGGACACTCCAGCAACGCCCGCAAATGCCGATGTACTGACAAACCCCTTACCTTCCAGGCCAGCAGCACCCCATGTCTTTGCCCACGAACTTCCTAACCCGCAGTATTGCAATGCGCTTGATGCTGGGAACGGCATTGGTCGCTACGTTCGCATTCGGCCTCACCGCCTTGTTCATCTACCTGCGCAGCAGTGATGCACTGCTGTCGGCATCCCGGGTCAGCCTTGAGAACATGGCCGAACTTGAGGCCCAACGCATCTCCGCCGAACTGGGCCGCGGCTTCGAGGCCAATGACACCTTGTCACGCAGCTTCCTGGCCTTGCGCCAGCAGGGCGGCTTCAGTCGTCTGAGCGCCGCGCAGGTATTGCATTCCCAGGCACTGAACAATCCGCAATGGGTGGGCGTCGGCACCTTGTGGGAGCCGCAGGCATTCGATGGCGACGACGCCAACCACATCGATAGCGACGGGCACGATGCCAGCGGTCGTTTCATGAGCTATTGGGCCTGGCAGGACGGCGCGCCAGTGCAGGAGCCGTTGCGTGGCTACGACGTGCCTGGCGACGGCGACTGGTATCTGCAGCCCGCCGCCAACAAGAAGCCCTCGGTGCTGGAACCCTATAGCTACGAGATCGGCGGCAAGAAGATCCTGATGACCACGCTGGCAACACCCATCGTGCAGGATGGCCAGTTCCTGGGTGTGGTGACAGTGGACTTCGCCCTGCAGTCGTTGCAGGACCGCCTGTCCAAGATGCGCCCGATGCAGCAAGGCTATGTGCGCCTGCTGTCGCCGACCGGCACCATCATCGCCGACCGCGACCCGGCCAAGGTCGGCAGCAAGGCCGACGATGCCGACACCCGCGCGATGCTGGCCAACACCGCCAGTGGCAGGATCACCTTCGAGCAGCATCACGACGCGGCCCTTGACCAGGACATGGTGGAAACCTATGTCCCGTTGAAGATAGGCAACGCCGAGCAGACTTTCGCCTTTGGCGTGGTGGTGCCCCGCGCCCTGCTGATGCAGCAGGCACGTGCCCTGCTGTGGACGATCATCGTGGTCGGCATCGTTGCCGCCCTGCTGCTGTGTGGCGCGCTGTTCCTGCTGTTGCGCAGATTTGTGTTCACGCCACTGAACCAGGCCGTCGCGCTGTCCGACAACATCGCAGCCGGCAAGCTCGACAACGCCGTCAGCGTGCAACGAGACGACGAACTGGGGACCCTGCTCACCTCCATGCAACGCATGCAGGCACAGTTGCAAGCGGTGATTGGCGCGCAGCGCAAGATGGCCATGCAGCACGATGCCGGCACGATCAGCCATCGCATGGATGAGGCGGCCTTCCCCGGCGACTACGGAGTCATGGTCAAGGAAAGCAACGCGCTGGTGAATTCGCACATCCAGATGCTGTTGTCGGCATTGGACGTCATCAAGCGCTATTCCAATGGCGACCTGTCGATCGACATCGAACGCCTGCCTGGCGAGAAGGCCGTCATCACCGAGACCGTCGATGCGGTCAAGGCCAGCCTGTCGGCGATCAACAACGAGATCAAGCGCCTGGCGCACGCCGCCGCCCAGGGCGACTTCTCGGTCCGCGGCGACGCGGCGGCCTACCAACACGACTTCCGCGACATGGTCAGCAGCCTGAACCAGCTGATGGAAACCACCGATGGCAACCTGTCCGAGCTGTCCAAGCTGTTGCAGGCCATCGCCCGTGGCGACCTGACCGTGCGCATGCAAGGCGATTTCCACGGCGTATTCGCCGACATGCGCGACGATGCCAATGCCACCGTTGGCCAGCTGACCGATATCGTTGGCCGCATCCAGCACGCTGCCTCCAGCATCAACCTGGCCGCCACCGAGATCGCCACCGGCAACAGTGACCTGTCGCGCCGGACCGAGCAGCAGGCTGCCAACCTGGAGGAAACTGCTGCCTCGATGGAGGAACTGACCTCCACCGTGCGCCAGAACGCCGAACATGCGCGCCAGGCCAACCAGCTCGCCATCGGCGCACATGGCGTGGCCAGCCAGGGCGGCACCGTGGTTGGCCAGGTGGTCACCACGATGAGCGCCATCGAGGCCTCGTCGAAGAAGATCGCCGACATCATCAGCGTCATCGATGGCATCGCCTTCCAGACCAATATCCTGGCGCTCAATGCCGCGGTGGAAGCCGCACGTGCCGGTGAACAGGGCCGTGGCTTCGCCGTGGTTGCCTCGGAAGTGCGCACCCTCGCCCAGCGTTCGGCGGCGGCGGCCAAGGAGATCAAGGGCCTGATCGACGACTCGGTCGGCAAGGTCGGCGAAGGCTCGGTGTTGGTGCAGCAGGCCGGCACCACCATGGACGAGATCGTTACCTCGGTGCAGCGCGTGACCGACATCATGGCCGAGATCTCGGCAGCCTCGCAGGAACAGAGCGCTGGCATCGACCAGGTCAACCAGACCGTCATGCAGATGGACGAGACCACCCAGCAGAACGCCGCGCTGGTGGAAGAAGCCACCGCTGCCGCACGCTCGATGGAAGACCAGGCCACCCAGCTGACCGAAGCCGTGGCGGTGTTCCGCATCGCCGCTGACGACGCCCGCAAATCCTCGGGAAAAACAGCAGCCAGTGCCGTTGCACCGCCGCCGCGGCAGCGACTGCGGCCAGTCGCCACCAGCGCACGTGGCGGACAGACTGCGCTGAAAATGGATGACGGCGACTGGCAGGAGTTCTGATCTGCCAATCGCCCTACAGGCCCCCGGCAAGCCATGCCGGGGGCTTTTTTGTGCGCGAACGTTCGCCGGCTGAGTAAACCGGGTAGCAATGCACCTCAGACGATGATCGTAAGAGAGTCGACGAAACAATGTGAAATAGTGGTGGCGCGCACACTCCATGCGTTGGGCCCATCACTCATTCCTCGTGATGAATTTGAACCGCTAAGTGAGGTGATGTTGGCGTTAACAACTGTGCTGAATTCTTCAGAATTTCCGTCAGAAAACCTTCTACAGCGAACGCAGAGAACGCCGTTATCGGCTATGACAACGCCCGCATAGGATTGCGGCGTGGACACTGCGCTATGTGATCCAGGGCAGCAAGCAGCCCCTGTACAGCGCCCCAATCTGCAGTCGATCCGGAGAGTCAGAGATGGAGTTCTTTCGCAACCTCAGCATCGCCAGAAAACTCGCAGTTGCTTTCACCCTGACCACACTGACTACCTTGGCAATGGGCGGCTTCGCGGTGCAGCGCCTGCACCAGGCCACGAACCAGCTTGGCGAGGTCAGCGCCCGCTACATGCCTGCCGTGCAGTATCTGGAGCGGATGCGCGCCGACCTGGCGGAAATCCGCATCGCCGAGTTGTCCCAGCTCGCCCATTTGAATGAACCGGGCTTCGTCGCCGAATACAACCAGCGCATCATCGAGCAGCAGCAGAAGCTGATCGAGCACCGCAAGCAGTACGAAGCCCTGCCTGCCGATGCGAAGCAGCAAGGCCTGTACGCCGAGTTGGGCAAGACCCTGGATGCCTACCTCGGTGCACACGCCCTGATGGAGAAGGCCATCAAAGAGGGCCAGTTCGAGCTGGCCCACAGCATCTCCAACGAGCAGTCACGCATCAGCCGCCGCGACCTGTTCGAGGCCGTGGAAAAGCTCAGTGCCCACGTTGCATCGGTACTGGACAACGAAGTCGCCTACGCCAATGCCGCGCAGACGCGCAGCAGCACCGCCATCGTCGTCTGCATGCTGCTGTTGGGGCTGCTGTCCGCGGGCCTTGGCATGGTGATCGTGCGTGCCATCGTGCGACCGGTGAACGATGCATTGCGCGCCGCAGACGATGTCGCCAACGGCCGCCTGGACGGCACCATCGACAGCAGCCGCAAGGACGAAGTCGGCGCCTTGCTGGTCTCGATGCAGCGTGTGCAGCAGCAGCTCAAAGCAGTCATCGGCGCGCAGATCGAGATGGCACGCGAACACGACCAGGGCATGATCAGCTTCCGTATCGATGAATCCCGTTTCCCCGGCGAGTACGGGCGCATGGTGCGCGAGGTCAACACGCTGGTCGCCCAGCACATCGGCGTCAAGATGCGCGTGGTCGAAGTCATGCGGCACTATGCGCGCGGCGACCTGTCGGTGGACATGGACCGTCTGCCGGGCGAGAAGGCCGCCATCACCCAGGCCATGGACGGCACCAAGGCCAGCCTTTCGGCGATCAACAACGAGATCAAGCGTCTGGCCCACGCCGCCGCCGCAGGTGACTTCAGCCAGCGCGGCAACGCCGACCAGTTCGAGCACGACTTCCGCGACATGGTCGGTGGTGTCAATTCGCTGATGGAAACCACCGAAGACAATCTGGGCCATCTTTCGCAGTTGCTCCAGGCAGTCGCCCAGGGCGACCTCACCCATCGCATGGAAGGTGATTTCCACGGTGTCTTCGCACGCATGCGCGACGACGGCAATGCGACCGTCGACCAGTTGAGCAGCATCGTCTCGCGCATCCAGGCAGCCAGCGGCAGCATCAGTATGTCGGCCAGCGAGATCGCCACGGGCAACGATGACCTGTCACGCCGCACCGAGCAGCAGGCCGCCAATCTGGAGGAAACCGCCGCATCAATGGAGGAGCTTACCTCCACCGTACGCCAGAATGCCGAGCACGCCCGCCAGGCAGATCAGCTGGCGCGCGGCGCGGCCGAGGTCGCTGCGCAGGGCGGCAACGTGGTGGGGCAAGTCGTCTCGACCATGAGTTCGATCGAACAGTCTTCGCAGCGCATCGCCGACATCATCAGCGTGATCGATGGCATCGCCTTCCAGACCAATATCCTGGCACTGAACGCTGCCGTCGAAGCGGCCCGCGCCGGCGATCAGGGGCGTGGCTTTGCCGTGGTCGCATCGGAAGTACGTACGCTGGCGCAGCGCTCAGCGGCGGCGGCCAAGGAGATCAAGGGGCTGATCGACGACTCGGTCGGCAAAGTGGGTGAAGGGTCGGCATTGGTACGCCGCGCGGGCAACACTATGGATGAGATCGTTGCCTCGGTGCAGCGCGTCACCACCATCATGGCCGATATCTCCGCCGCTTCGCAGGAACAGTCCACCGGCATCGAGCAGGTCAACCAGACCGTCATGCAGATGGACGAGACCACCCAGCAGAACGCGGCGCTGGTGGAGGAAGCCACCGCCGCCGCGCGTTCGATGGAGGACCAGGCCCGCCAGCTCACCGACGCGGTGGCGCAGTTCCGTCTTGCCGGCTCGGTGAGTGCGTCGCTGGCCAAGGTTGCCGCCAGCCCAGGCGCAGCACCGCCACGCGGCCGTCCAGCGTTGCGGGCGATCCCCAAGCCCAGCAGTCGCGCACCGGTTGCCAGCACGGATGACTGGCAGGAATTCTGACGCGGCCTGGTCAGGGGGGCAGGAACGCTGCGTCCTGCCTCCCTCCTCGCTCCCCGCCAAGGCCCCCGCACCCCTCTTTCTCCTTTCCAGCCCCCTCCCGCGTGCGGAAGATGGCCTGACGCTTCAGCGCCCCTGATCGGGAGCCTCCCTGAGTGAGGGACAGAACTGACGCTCCGGCTGCCTGCTTGAACTCAACCAGGCCAGGCCGAATCCATCAACTGCCCAGCGTTCCCGGAAGCAGCTCGCGTCGCTGGCAGCCATTCCTGCCCCGGGCCCGGCGGGCAAGCTCGTAACAGCCCAGCTAAAGATGCTAAAAAGGCGGCCGTTATCACAGTTTATGGCGCACTCATCCGCGCCGCGCTGATCTTCGACCCAATCGCAACCGTGTCCATGCCCGACAAAGAATCGCTCGCACCGACGCCGTCACCGCACGCCGGCAACCTGTACGCCGACGACCGCTACATGGTGCGCAATCCGCACCAGGTGCGCCATCTGCTGCAGGGCATGATTGATCAGCGTTCAATGATCAACGTGCACCCGGATGGACGCGATCAGGCGTTCCCCTCGGCGGTACTGGAGGTCGACATGCATGGCCTGGTGCTGGATGCCAGCCCGGTACCGTCGATCAACCGCACTGTCGAAACCGCCGGCGGCCTGCTCTGCTTCGGCCAGGTCGACAAGGTCATGGTCCGTTTCCAACTGCATGGCCACCGCCGCATCGAGCGTGACGGGCATGTCGCGTTCGAGGTGCCGTTGCCGGAGGAGGTCTACCACCTGCAGCGGCGCGAGTTTTACCGGCTGGAGACCCCGGTCGGCGATTCCCCGTACTGCGTACTGCCGGACCCGGATGGCGTTGAGCCCAGCCGTTGGCGTGTGCTGGACATCAGCGCCGGCGGTATCGCCCTGCTGCTGCCACCCGAACAGAACCTGCTGAAGCTGCAGAGCCGCTACCCCGGCTGCATCCTGGAAATCCCGGAAAGTGCGCCGATCTCCGTCCCCTTGGTGGTCTGCAACCTGCGCCAGCAGAAGCAGCCCAACGGCACCGAAATGACCCGCATTGGTCTGCGCTTCGACGATCTGCCGCGCGGCGCGGACAACAGCATCCAGCGCTACATCTTCCGCATCGACCGCCTGCGCAAGGCGCGCAGCAACGGCGATTGAATGAAGCTGCGGCGGCGTTCGCCGGTTTCAGGGCCTGTCCTCAAACCGCCCTCCCAGCCGACTATCCGCCAAACTATTGGCAGCCAATAACATGATGGCGCGCACAATTCAGCCTGAACACGCCGGCGCACCACGCCTTTACCGCTTGGCCTCCTAAAGTCCCCCGTCGCTACGCCGATACCTGTGCAACAGCCGCAATGCATCGGCAGCCCGCCAGGACCAGGATCCGCCATGAATGACTCCCGCAGCACGTCCGCCGACACCACCGGCGGCGAGTACCTCAGCTTCACCCTCGGCAATGAACATTACGGCGTGGATATCCTCAAGGTTCAGGAAATCCGCGGCTATGACGCCGTCACCCGGGTGCCAGACGCACCGGACTACATCAAGGGTGTGATCAACCTGCGTGGCACCATCGTGCCGGTCATCGACCTGCGCCTGAAGCTGCGCCTGGATGAAGCCCGCTATGACGCCTTTACGGTGATGATTGTGCTCAACGTCGAAGACCGCGTTGTCGGCATCGTCGTGGACAGCGTCTCGGACGTGATCCCACTCAACGCCGAGCAGATCCGGCCGACCCCGGAATTCGGCGCCGCCGTCGATACCCGCTTCATTTCGGGCATCGGCACCCAGGACGACCGCATGCTGATCCTGCTGGATATCGAGACTCTGCTGGACACCGCCGACCTTGGCCAGCCGAGTGTTGCCGAAGAAGCAGCCTGAGCAGGCGTTTCGCAAAGTCGATCACAGTTTCATGCATGCGACTCAAGCGCGGCACCTGCAGGCCGATAGCCATTGCATGCCTGTCCTCCCCGACTGGCCTTACTTTCCCTTCCCGGAGTTTCCGATGTACAAGCATGTACTTCCGCTGTTTGCTGCCACCGTACTGGCAACCGTCGCGTTCGATGCCGTCGCCGATGCCGAAATGATCCCGCCGGAAAGCGCAGCGCGTTTCGCCGGCAAGGACGGCATGGTCTGCGGCAAGGTTGAGAAAGCCCGTTACGCCGAAGGCTCCGAGGGCCAGCCGACCTTCCTGCACATGGGCGGCATGTTCCCGCGCCATACCTTCTCGGCCCGCATCGCGGGCAGCAACCGCAGCAAGTTCGGTTTCCCGCTGGAAACCCTGGAAGGCAAGACGGTCTGCGTGATCGGCAAGATCCAGCGCGACGCATCGCGCGCCGAGATCGAAGTGGCATCGCCGGCCAACCTGAAGCTGGCAAACATCAAGTAATCCGCCTTTCGTCACGCCGGCCCCGCCGGCGTGCCACCCCGCGCCTGTGACATGGCGGGGCCTGTTCCCGGAGACCGCGCAAGATGCAGTGGATCAACTCGCTGAAACTCAAGCCGAAGCTGATGCTTACTTTCGGCGTCGTGCTGTTCGTCATGTTGTTGCAGGGCATCGTCGCCTACCGCGGCCTGCACTCGCTGAACAACGTCACCACCGACCTCGCTGAAAACCGCATGCCCAGCCTCCGCACCACCGGTGAGCTGAGCGGCATGGTCAGTGAGTATCGCAATGTCTCCTACCAGAGCCTGGTACGAGCCAGTGATGACGTAAAGGCCGACGCGAAGGCACGTTCAACCGAACTGCGCCTGCAGATCGATACCACCATCGCCGCCTATCCGAAGTTGATCGACAACCCGGAGCAGAAGAAGCTGTTTGATGCCTTCGTCGCCGATTGGGGCAAGACCACCGCCTCCTATGATGCGGTCAACGAAATGCTGGAACTGGATCTGCCGGACGACGCGATCGATACCTTCGTCGGCGAGACCCGCAACCTGCATCGCAAGGCCTATGCGGCCCTGCAGGCACTTGCCGCCAACGACAACACCCGTGCCCAGGCCGCTGCCAAGCAGGCCGCGGAGACCTACCGCACCTCGGCCCTGTTGATTGTCATCGCAGTCCTGGTCGGTGGTGCTGCCGGTCTAGCGCTGATCTGGCTGTTCGCCCGTTCGCTGGTCAACGCGATGCGTGGTGCGGTGGACGTTGCCAACGAAGTGGCCAGCGGCAAACTTGACGGATCGATCGATGTATCCCGCGCCGATGAAGTGGGCGACCTGCTGCGCGCAATGCAGCGCATGCAGCGCGACCTGCGCGAGCGCATTGACCGTGACCAGATCATTGCCAGCGAAAACCTGCGCATCCGTACCGCACTGGATTACTCCTCGACCGGCGTATACCTGACCAACAACGACCTGGAGATCGTTTACGCCAACCGCGCCCTGCTCGACAAGCTCAGCGAACATGGCGATCAAATCACCCAGTCGCTGAGTCACTACGACACCAGCAAGCCGTTGATCGGCCAGCCCGTTACCGCGCTGGAATACCGTGGCGAAGTGGACGCAAAGGTACTGGAAGCACTGGACCGCACCGGCGTGTTCAAGCGCGAAATGCGCTTCGGCGAAGCCGAATTCGCGCAGACCATTTCGGTGATCCGCGACGACAACAATGTTGCAGTTGGCCATGTGGTTGAATGGCGCGATCGCAGCACCGAGGCCCAGGTCGAGAAGGAAGTGGCGCGCATCATCGAGGCCGCTGCCGCAGGCGACCTCAGTGGCCGCATCGGCACGGCAGACAAGGATGGTTTCTTCCTGCAGCTGGCTGAGCAGATCAACAGCCTGCTGGATGCCAATGCCAGCAGCCTGGAACAGATCTCGGCCCTGCTGTCGGCGCTGTCCCGCGGTGACCTGACCGTGCGCATGCATGGCGAGTACCAGGGCGTGTTCGCCACCATGCGTGACGATGCCAACGCCACCGCAGAGCAGCTGACCGGTATCGTTGGCCGCATCAAGCAGTCCTCGGTCTCGATCAATTCGGCCGCCACCGAGATCGCCGCTGGCAACAACGATCTGTCGCGCCGCACCGAGCAGCAGGCTGCCAACCTGGAGGAAACCGCCGCCTCGATGGAGGAACTGACCTCCACCGTGCGCCAGAACGCCGAGTCGGCACGCCAGGCCAACCAGCTCGCCATCGGCGCCGCATCGGTGGCCTCGCAGGGCGGCGACGTGGTCAGCCAGGTGGTGACCACCATGACCCAGATCGAACAGTCCTCGCGCAAGATTGCCGAGATCATCTCGGTGATCGACGGCATCGCCTTCCAGACCAATATCCTGGCCTTGAATGCGGCAGTGGAAGCCGCCCGTGCCGGCGAACAGGGCCGCGGTTTCGCCGTGGTCGCCTCGGAAGTGCGTACGCTTGCACAGCGTTCGGCGGGCGCCGCCAAGGAGATCAAGGGGCTGATCGACGACTCGGTCGGCAAGGTCGCCGACGGCTCGGCCCTGGTCCGCAAGGCCGGCACCACCATGGGCGAGATCGTCGCCTCGGTGCAGCGCGTGACCGACATCATGGCCGAGATCTCCGCCGCATCGCAGGAACAGTCCGCGGGAATCGAACAGGTCAACCAGACCATCGTGCAGATGGACGAAACCACCCAGCAGAACGCAGCGTTGGTCGAAGAAGCGACCGCGTCCGCCCGCTCGATGGAAGAGCAGGCCGCGCACCTGGCGAACGTGGTCTCCGTGTTCCAGCTGGAAGAAGGCGCTGCAGTCACCGACGCCCCGGCTTACGTACGGGAACCGGCCCCCCGCCCTGCCGTCCAGGCAGCAGCGCCGGCACCGCGCCGTCGCGCCGCAGCCGCACGCACCGCAGTAGCTGAACTGGCCGACTCGGATTGGCAGGAGTTCTAAGAAACACCATCGTTGGTTGTGGCGGCAACGCTGCAAACCAGAACGGTTGAGTCACCCGAAATCCGATGCCAATCGCTGGCATCGGATTTCTCTTTTTGTGGGAGCGGCGTAAGCCGCGAAGCTGACACACCGCCGGTCGAGCTGCCGCCAGCGACTGCCAGCACCATCAGCCTCGCCGCTTGCGCGGTTCCTGCAAGCGAACGAAACAGCAAATCGGCCAGCCTTCTTCGCATACGTGAACGGATTGGCAGCTTCCGCTGAGCGTCCCCTCCAAGGCGCTCAACTCGGGCCCCAACTGGCCGATATACCGGTATCCCTTCACGCAGCGCTGATACCGCAAGGTAACCAGCGGATTCGATGACTATCTCCTCGCTCTGGAACAACTACATTTCCAATATCTCGGTCAGGCGCAAGCTGAACCTGCTGACGGCACTGATTGTGATCGGCGTCATCGCACTGTCGGTCATTGCGGCACGCATGCAGTACCTCGACCTGTATGAGACCCGCAAGGCTGCCCTGCGCGCCCAGGTGGAGATGAGCTACGGCGTACTGGACCACTACGCCAAGGAGGCTGAAACCGGCGCGATGCCGCTGGATGAGGCCCAGAAGTACGCCATTGCCGCGCTGCAGAAGATGCGTTCGGATGGTGACGTCAACTATTTCAACATCTACAACACCGAGTACGTGCTGCTGATGCACCCGTTCCGCGCCGACCTGGTCGGCAAGGACATGAAGGACTTCCGTGGCGAGGACGGTGTCCGCCTGTACTACGAGCAGGTGGAAGCCGCACGCAAGGGTGGTGGCTACGTCGCCTATAGCTGGGC
Organism: Stenotrophomonas sp.; assembly: GCF_032066555.1. Classification (GTDB taxonomy): domain Bacteria; phylum Pseudomonadota; class Gammaproteobacteria; order Xanthomonadales; family Xanthomonadaceae; genus Stenotrophomonas. The sequence continues at coordinate 238,672 of NZ_DAMBKV010000004.1, read as the reverse complement.
CAAGCCGGGCAAGGATGGCGTAGTCGGCAAGCTGGCCTATGCCGGGATGTACAAACCCTGGAACTGGGTGGTTTCCAGCGGCGTTTACATGGACGACCTGCAGGGCCAGGCCCTCAAATTCACGGCTATCATGACCGTGTCGGGTGGCGTGCTGGTCGTGCTGGTGCTGGCATTGAGCTGGATCATCGGCAACCGCATCGTGCTGCCGCTACGCAACGCGACTGCTGTGGCCACGGCCATTGCCAACGGCCGGATGGACAACCGGATCACCGCGCCCAGCAAGGACGAGACGGGTCAGCTGCTCAGCAGCATGGCGCATATGCAGGAGCAGCTGCGGGCCGTGATCGGCGCGCAGGCCGAGATGGCGCGCCAGCATGATGCCGGCATGATCCGTTACCGCATCGATGCCAGTAAGTTCCCCGGTGACTACGGGGTGATGGTTGAGGAAACCAACGTATTGGTCGCCAATCACATCGACGTGAAGATGCAGGTCATCGCGCTGGCGCAGCGCTACGCTGTGGGCGACCTCAGCCAGGACATGCCGTTGCTGCCGGGCGACAAGCGCGTCATCACCGACACCATGGCCGCGATCAAGAACAACCTGGCTGCCATCAATAACGAGATCAAGCGCCTCGGCAGTGCCGCCGCTGCCGGTGACTTCAGCCTGCGCGGTGATGAAGGGCGTTTCGAGCACGACTTCCTGGCGATGGTGCGGGCGCTGAACAGCATGATGCAGGTCAGTGACGACAACCTGGGCGAGGTTTCGCGGCTGCTACGCGCACTTGCCGATGGCGATCTCACCGTCAAGCTCAGCGGCGATGCCCAGGGCGTGTTCGCCCGCATGCGGGACGACGCCAATAGCACCGTCAACCAGCTGGCCGGTATCGTTTCGGGCATCCAGCAGTCGGCCGACAGCATCAACCTTGCCGCCGGCGAGATCGCCACTGGCAACGCCGATCTGTCGCGCCGCACGGAAATGCAGGCAGCCAACCTGGAAGAAACCGCGGCATCGATGGAGGAGCTGACCTCCACCGTCCGCCAGAACGCGGAGTCGGCGCGCCAGGCAAACCAGCTCGCCATTGGTGCTGCCGGGGTGGCCTCGCGTGGCGGCCAGGTGGTGGAGGAAGTGGTCACCACCATGGGGCAGATCCAGCAGTCCTCGCGTCGCATCGCCGACATCATCAGTGTCATCGATGGCATCGCTTTCCAGACCAATATCCTGGCGCTGAACGCTGCGGTGGAAGCCGCGCGTGCCGGCGAACAGGGCCGCGGCTTCGCCGTGGTTGCTGCCGAAGTCCGCACCCTCGCCCAGCGCTCGGCGGGTGCCGCCAAGGAAATCAAGTCCTTGATCGAGGATTCGGTCGAACGTGTTGATGAAGGCTCGCAGCTGGTGCAGCAGGCAGGCACCACGATGGGTGAGATCGTTTCAGCTGTGCAGCGTGTCACCGACATCATGGCCGAGATCTCGGCCGCTTCGCAGGAACAGTCGGCGGGTATTGAACAGGTCAACCAGACCGTGATGCAGATGGATGAAACCACCCAGCAGAATGCCGCGCTGGTTGAAGAAGCCACCGCCGCCGCCCGCGCAATGGAAGAACAGGCCAACCTGCTGGACCAGGCCGTGGCCGTGTTCCAGCTGAGCGCACAACCCGCTGCGGCCGCACATCCACAAGCTCTGGCACTGGCCAGCTGAGCGAACCGCAACCATGATCGATCTGGACAGCAACCAGCGTGACTTCGAGTTCAATGATCGCGACTTCCGTCGCGTCTGCGAGCTGATCCATGCCCGGGCCGGCATAGCGCTGGCCCCGGCCAAGCGCGACATGGTCTACGGACGTCTGTCGCGGCGGCTGCGCAACCTGGGCCTGCGTTCGTTCAAGGACTACCTGGACCAGCTGGAGCAGCATGGCGGCGATGAATGGCAGGCCTTCACCAACGCCCTGACCACAAACCTGACCTCGTTCTTCCGCGAACCGCATCACTTCGACAAGCTGCGCGAGGAGTTGCAGGCGCGTGCCACGCGCGCGCCGCTGAAGCTGTGGTCATGCGCAGCCTCCACCGGCGAAGAGCCCTACTCCATGGCAATCACCGCCTGCGAGGCCTTTTCTTCGATGACGCCACCGGTGCGCATTATCGCCACCGACGTCGATACCCAGGTGCTGGCCACCGCCAGCCAAGGCGTTTACGCAATCGACCGGATCGCAGGCCTGGACCCGGCAATGAAGCGACGGTACTTCCAGCGCGGCAGCGGCCCGAACGAAGGCAAGTGCCGGGTTGTCCCGGCGTTGCGCGCCCTGATCGAGTTCCGCCCGCTCAATCTATTGTCCAACCGCTACGACGTGGGCGGACCGTTTGATGCACTGTTCTGCCGCAACGTGATGATCTACTTCGACAAGCCCACCCAGCGCGGCATCCTCTCGCGCCTGGTACAGCATATGGACGATGACAGCCTGCTCTACACTGGTCATTCGGAGAACTACCTGCACGCCGCAGATCTGATCCAACCTTGTGGACGCACCTTGTACCGCCGCAGCCGCAGGAATGGCGCATGAAGAACCCGCAGCACTATCCCGACGAGGTGATGCGCTACCGCGACACGCGCTTCCAGACGATTGCCGCCAAGCTCCTGCCCACCCAATACCTGGTGGTGGACGACGACACCGCCTTGACCACCATCCTTGGCTCGTGCGTGGCCGCGTGCATCCGCGATCCCATCCTCGGCATCGGCGGCATGAATCACTTCCTGTTGCCCGAAGGCAACATCGGCGACGGTGCGCCCGCACGCTACGGCAGCTACGCGATGGAACTGCTGATCAATGACCTGCTCAAGCGCGGCGCCCATCGCAAGCGCCTGGAAGCAAAGGTATTTGGCGGGGCCAACGTGCTGAAGGGCTTTACCAGCAACCCGGTGGGCACCCGCAATGCGGAGTTCGTCCGCCAGTATCTGCGCGCCGAGCATATCCCGATCGTCGCCGAAGACCTGTGCGGCATCCATCCCCGCAAGATCTGGTTCTTCCCGGTCACCGGCCGGGTAGTCGTGCAGCGCCTGCCGCACGCACATGACGCCGAAGTGGTCGCCACCGAAACCGCCATCCGTGCCCGCCTGTCGCATACACCGGTCAGCGGTGGCGTGGAGTTGTTCGAATGATGTTGCAGGCGCCCTGCCGGGTATTGATCGTCGACGACTCGGCACTGGTACGCCAGGTGCTGACCGAGATCCTTGCCGCCGATCCGGCCATCGAGGTCGTCGGCACCGCAGCGGATCCGCTGCTGGCACGCGAGAAGATCAAACGGCTCAACCCGGACGTGCTGACCCTGGACGTCGAGATGCCGCGCATGGACGGGCTGGCATTCCTGGAAAACCTGATGCGCCTGCATCCGATGCCGGTGGTGATGGTGTCCTCGCTGACCGAGCGTGGCGCAGACACCACGCTGCAGGCATTGGCGCTGGGCGCGGTCGATTTCGTCGCCAAGCCGAAGATCGATGTTGCCCGCGGACTGGACGGTTACGCCGAAGAAATCCGCAGCAAGGTGAAGATGGCGGCCCGATCACGGGTACGTGCGATCGGCGGCAATCAGCGTCGGCTGCCGCAGCGTCCCGCGACATCAAGCAGCCTGGGCTTCCGTACCACCGATCGCCTGATCGCCATCGGTGCCTCGGCCGGTGGCACCGAAGCCCTGCGCGTGGTGCTGGAAACGATGCCCGCCGATGCACCGGCGATCGTAATCACCCAGCATCTGCCGGCCAGTTTCAGCACCGCGTTTGCCGAGCGCCTGGACCGGCACTCGGCCATGTCGGTGCGCGAGGCCAGCGATGGCGAGGCAATCCTGCCTGGGCACGCCTATCTGCCTGCTGGTGGACGTCACCTGCGGGTCATACGCGACGGTGCCCGCTGGCGATGCCGGGTCGATGACAGCGCACCGGTCAACCTGCACAAGCCTGCAGTCGATGTGCTGTTCCGCTCGGTGGCCCTCAATGCGGGCGCCAATGCGGTAGGCGTGATCCTTACCGGCATGGGTGAGGACGGTGCACGCGGCCTGCTGGAGATGAAGCAGGCCGGCGCAACCACCCTGGCCCAGGACGAAGCGAGCTCTGTCGTCTGGGGAATGCCGGGCAGCGCAGTGCGACTGGGGGCTGCGGATGAGGTGTTGCCCCTGGACAGGATCGCCGAACGCGTACTTGCGATCAGTCGCGGCTGAGATTGCCAGCCAAGATCGCTCGGCCAGATGTCAAATGATGACCTCCGGCTCACCCAGGGCGGCCAGCACCTCGATGTTGGCTGGCAATTCACTGGCGATGAACTGCGCGTTGGCGGTGACCTCGCCAGTTTCAACCTCGGCTTGCTCACACAGAAGCTCCACGCGCTCACACACACTCCGACGCCGGCAGCGTGACCGGTGATATCGAAAAAAACGGGGTGGAATGAGGGGGGTGTGGGTGGTGGTCGCAGCGGGGCCTGCGCGGTCGAAACGCTAACGGCGAACCAGGTCACTGCGCACACGCCGGCAAGCAAATGGCATCTGTTCGCAGATCTTCGAACGTCCCAACCGCTACCGGGGTGATGCCAACCCAGAGCTGATCAAACTGAAAATGGAGCTCTCTCAGACCAGCGAGAACCTGGTGGGTCGTGCCGACGTGGTCGAGCGCACCACAATCACCGCACCGGTGCGTGGCACGGTGAAGAACGTGCGCGTCAATATCGTGGGCGGTGTGATTCAACTATGGCGGTCTGAGCGGCAAGGTCGAGTTGATCAGCCCAGATACCTTGAAGGACGAAGAGAAAGGCGCAGCCGGCTGGTCCGACAGCACCTCTTACCGGGTCACCGTACTCACCGACAAGAGTGCATTGGAAGCCGGCGGCAAAGAGCTGCCGATCATCCCCGGCATGATCGCCTCGGTGGAGATCCGTACCGATGAGAAGACAGTACTGGAGTATCTGCTCAAGCCGGTATTGAAGGCACGCGAAGCATTCGGCGAGCGTTGATCACCTGCTGCGATTTTTGTGCTGCCAGCTTGCGTGGCCCGGGCAAGCACAGCGCGACTGGGGCTCCCCAGGTACTTTCCGCCAAGAACGGTACCTCCCGGTCGCGCTGTGCTTGCCCGGGCCACGCAGGGGTTCGTGGGAGCGGCGTAAGCCGCGAAGCCGGGATCAATGAGCAACCGTATATTTCGCAATCTGACAGTCCTTTGGCTTCGCGGCTTACGCCGCTCCTACAAAAGAGCGGGCAATCTCCCAGGCTCGGGCTGTTGTAGGAGCGGCGTAAGCCGCGAAGCCGGGATCAGCGAGTAACCGCACATCCTGCAATCTGACAGTCCCTCAGCTTCGCGGCTGACGCCGCTCCTACAAAAGGGCGGGCAATTTCTCAGGCTCGGGCTGTTGTAGGAGCGGCGTAAGCCGCGAAGCCGGGATCAGCGAGCAACCGCACATCCTGCGATCTGACAGTCCGTCAGCTTCGCGGCTTACGCCGCTCCCACAAGCGCGGTGGGATTTGGCGGGCAACAAAAAACCCCAGCTTGCGCCGGGGTTTTCTGTTCAACCTTTACTGCTCGACAACAACTCAGGCGTTGACCGAATCGGCCACGTCCTTGTAATCGCTGATCTGGTCGAAGTTCATGTAGCGGTAGATCTCGCTGCCGGCTGCATCCAGCACGCCAACGTCGGCCATGTACTCTTCCTTGGTCGGGATGCGACCCAGACGCGAGCAGATTGCGGCCAGTTCGGCCGAACCCAGGTACACGTTGGTGTTGCGGCCCAGGCGGTTCGGGAAGTTGCGGGTCGAGGTCGACATCGCGGTGGAGCCTTCGCGGATCTGCGCCTGGTTGCCCATGCACAGCGAGCAACCCGGCATTTCCATGCGCGCGCCAGCCGAACCGAAGGTGCCGTACACGCCTTCCTTGGTCAGCTCGGAAGCATCCATCTTGGTCGGCGGTGCAACCCACAGACGGGTCGGGATGTCGCGCTTGCCTTCCAGCAACTTGGCAGCGGCACGGAAGTGACCGATGTTGGTCATGCACGAACCGATGAACACTTCGTCGATCTTGGCACCGGCAACTTCGGACAGGGTCTTCACGTCGTCCGGGTCGTTCGGGCAGGCCACGATCGGCTCGTGGATGTCGGCCAGGTCGATTTCGATGACGGCGGCGTACTCGGCGTCGGCATCCGGCTCCAGCAGCTGCGGGTCGGCCAACCAGGCTTCCATCTTCTCGACGCGGCGGGCCAGCGAACGGGCGTCCTGGTAACCCTCGGCAATCATCCACTTCAGCAGCGTGATGTTGCTGTTGAGGTATTCGATGATCGGCTCCTTGTTCAGGCGCACCGAGCAACCGGCAGCCGAACGTTCGGCCGAGGCGTCGGACAGTTCGAACGCCTGCTCCACCTTCAGGTCCGGCAGACCTTCGATTTCCAGGATGCGGCCGGAGAAGATGTTCTTTTTGCCTGCCTTGGCCACGGTCAGCAGACCGGACTTGATGGCGTACAGCGGGATGGCGTTGACCAGGTCACGCAGGGTCACGCCCGGCTGCATCTTGCCCTTGAAGCGCACCAGCACCGACTCCGGCATGTCCAGCGGCATGACGCCGGTGGCAGCAGCGAAGGCGACCAGGCCCGAGCCGGCCGGGAACGAGATGCCCACCGGGAAACGGGTGTGCGAGTCACCACCGGTACCGACGGTGTCCGGCAGCAGCATGCGGTTGAGCCAGCTGTGGATCACGCCGTCGCCCGGACGCAGCGAGACGCCGCCACGGGTGGAGATGAACTCCGGCAGGGTGTGGTGGGTCTTGACGTCCACCGGCTTCGGGTAGGCCGCGGTGTGGCAGAACGACTGCATCACCAGGTCGGCCGAGAAGCCCAGGCAGGCCAGGTCCTTCAGCTCGTCACGGGTCATCGGACCGGTGGTGTCCTGCGAGCCCACCGAGGTCATCTTCGGCTCGCAATAGGTGCCCGGGCGCATGCCCTTGCCTTCCTGCAAGCCACAGGCGCGGCCAACCATCTTCTGTGCCAGCGAGTAGCCCTTGCCCGTATCGGCCGGCTGCACCGGCAGACGGAACAGGTCGGTGACCGGCAGGCCCAGCGCTTCACGTGCCTTGGCGGTCAGGCCACGGCCGATGATCAGCGGAATGCGGCCACCGGCGCGCACTTCGTCGAACAGCACGTCGCTCTTGACCTGGAATTCGGCGATGACTTCGCCGTTCTTCAGGGCCTTGCCGTCGTACGGACGCAGCTCGACGACATCGCCGTGCTCCATCTTCGACACGTCCAGCTCGATCGGCAGTGCGCCGGCGTCTTCCATGGTGTTGTAGAAGATCGGGGCGATCTTGGAACCCAGGCACACGCCGCCGAAGCGCTTGTTCGGGATGAAGGGGATGTCTTCACCGGTGAACCACAGCACCGAGTTGGTGGCGGACTTGCGGCTGGAACCGGTGCCGACCACGTCGCCGACGTAGGCAACCAGGTTGCCCTTTTCCTTCAGCGACAGGATTTCCTGGATCGGGCCACGCTTGCCGTCTTCTTCCGGCACGAACGGTGCGTCCGGACGCTTGTTCTTCAGCATCGCCAGGGCGTGCATCGGGATGTCCGGGCGGGTGGTGGCGTCCGGTGCCGGCGACAGGTCGTCGGTATTGGTTTCGCCCGGCACCTTGAACACGGTGATGGTCAGGCTCTGCGGCACTTCCGGCTTGCTGGTGAACCATTCGGCATCGGCCCAGCTCTGCAGCACGCCCTGTGCATTGGCGTTGCCGGCCTTGGCCTTTTCCTGCACGTCGTGGAAGGCATCGAACACCAGCAGGGTGTGCTTCAGGCCTTCAGCGGCGATGGCGCCCACTTCGGCGTCGTCCAGCAGCTGGATCAGCGGCGCGACGTTGTAGCCGCCGAGCATGGTGCCCAGCAGTTCGGTGGCGCGCGCACGGCTGATCAGCGCGTTCTTCTCGCTGCCTAAGGCAGTGGCGGCCAGGTACGAGGCCTTGACCTTGGCGGCGTCATCGACACCGGCCGGCACGCGGTTGGTGATCAGGTCGAGCAGGAACTCGGCCTCGCCAGCCGGCGGGTTCTTCAGCAGCTCGATGACGTCGGCCGTCTGCTGTGCAGTCAGCGGCAACGGCGGGATGCCAAGCGCGGCGCGCTCGGCTACGTGGTGGCGGTAGGCTTCCAACATGACAACTCCCGGGTGTAACGGTTAAAGAATGGATGGGCTCTCAGGCTTGCGGCACGATCAGCTTCAGGCCCTTGAAGTAGTCGCGATAAAACGTGTCGTTCCAGGTGATCAGCCCGTCGCACTGCAGCAGTGCATGCGCGCCCACCATGAAATCGTCGATGCGGCGGGTATCGCCGCTGCGCTGCCGGTGGCGGCGATGCATCTCGCCGGCCCGCAACGCGGATTTGGCTTCCAGCGGATTGAAATGGACGCCCATTTCTTCCAGCGCTTCCTGCACCTCGGCGCCGCCGCGCAGCGAGGCGCAGATCTCCGCCAGGGTGGTACCGCACACGACTACCCGCCCGCCGACCAGCGCCTGCCGCAGGCAGGCTTCCACCGCGTCGGCGCGGGGGCCATCGCTGAGCAGTTCGATCAGGACCGGGGAGTCGACCGCGATCATGCCAAGTCGGCCTCGTCACGGACGGTGCGCACGGCCTGCTCGGCCGAGTCGAAACCGTCCAGCGCGAACTTGCCGCGGGCACGGGAAATGGCGTCGTCCACGCTCTTGCGCAGGATGATGCGGCTGCCGTCCAGCTCCACCTTGAGCTGGGTGCCCTTGGTCAGGCCCAGGGCGTCGCGCACGGCCTTGGGCAGGGTGATCTGCCCGCGTTCAGCTACGGTGGCTTCCATGGGACCTCCAATGAAGTATGTACGAATTATACATACTTTGAAGGGCATACCCCAGCCAAGCCCTATGCAGCGCTACTGTCGGCTGCGCTGCACCTGTAGTGCCGAGCCATGCTCGGCAGAGGCTTTCCCGGCAATGCCCGCCCTGTAGTGCCGAGCCATGCTCGGCTGGGGCTCTACAGGGAAGACCCCAGCCGAGCATGGCTCGGCTCTACACCCCCTCCCTTTGGCGCAGCCAAGGGGAGGGCTGGGGAGGGGTGGCTTTTGACTGGCTGATGCAGTCGGGGCTTCGCGGCTTACGCCGCTCCTACAAAACCCGTTCGATTGGTCGGCTGAGGCAATATCGGTAACGCCCCTGCCGAGCATGGCTCGGCACTACATGGGGTGTGCTGGGGAAGCCCCCCCTGCCGAGCATGGCTCGGCTCTACAGGGCGGGCATGGCCGGGAAAGCCTCTGCCGAGCATGGCTCGGCACTACATGGGGTGTGCTTGGAAAGCCCCTGCCGAGCATGGCTCGGCACTACCTGTTGGCGGGCACCGTTACATGCGCGCAACAAGCCGTTGCCTAAACTGAGGCCTGCAACCATGCGCCCGACGGCGGATGCTTCGTCCATACTCGGACCAGTATTCACCTGACAGGGCCCATGGCTCTGGAAAGCCCGCGCAGCGCCCCGGCGCCATCGCAAGCCATCTGTACCAAGAGGAGTCAGCTGTATGAGCGATACATTCTCCACCCGTAGCCAACTGGAGGTTGGCGGCCAGCAGTACACCTACTGCAGCCTTCCCAAGCTCGGCCAGAAGTTCGACATCTCCCACCTTCCCTACTCGATGAAGATCCTGCTGGAGAACCTGCTCCGGCATGAGGACGGCGGCCAGACCGTCGGCCCGGAACACATCGAAGCCGTCGCCCGCTGGAACCCCAAGGCCGAGCCCGACACCGAAATCGCCTTCATGCCCGCGCGTGTGGTGCTGCAGGATTTCACCGGCGTGCCCTGCGTGGTCGACCTGGCCGCCATGCGCGACGCGGTCACCAAGCTTGGCGGCAAGGCCGAGCAGATCAACCCGCTGATTCCCTCCGAACTGGTCATCGACCACTCCGTGCAGGTCGACGTGTTCGGGCGCCCTGACGCGCTGGACCTCAACGGCAAGATCGAGTTCCAGCGCAACCAGGAACGCTACAGCTTCCTGCGTTGGGGCCAGAAGGCCTTCGAGAACTTCAAGGTGGTGCCGCCGAACACCGGCATCGTCCACCAGGTGAACCTGGAAAACCTCGCCCGCGTGGTGATGGAACGGCAGATCGACGGTGCCAATTGGGCCTTCCCGGACACCGTGTTCGGCACGGACTCACATACCACCATGATCAACGGCATCGGCGTGCTCGGCTGGGGCGTCGGTGGCATCGAGGCCGAGGCCGCGATGCTGGGCCAGCCCTCGTCGATGCTCATTCCGCAGGTGGTCGGCTTCAAGCTGACCGGCAAGCTGCCCGAAGGCACCACCGCCACCGACCTGGTGCTCACCGTCACCCAGATGCTGCGCAAGCTCGGCGTGGTCGGCAAGTTCGTCGAGTTCTACGGCGATGGCCTGCAACACCTGCCGCTGGCCGACCGCGCCACCATTGCCAACATGGCCCCGGAATACGGCGCCACCTGCGGCATCTTCCCGATCGATGCCGAGTCGTTGAACTACCTGCGCCTGTCCGGCCGCAGCGATGCGCAGATCGCCCTGGTCGAGGCCTATGCCAAGGCGCAGGGCCTGTGGCATGACGCCAACAGCGCGCATGCGCAGTACAGCGCCACGCTGGAACTGGATATGGGCGACGTCAAGCCGTCGATGGCCGGCCCCAAGCGCCCGCAGGACCGTGTACTGCTGCAGGACGTGCACAGCAACTTCGCCGACGCCCTGACCACCCTCACCGCCAATCGCAAGCCCAAGGTGGGCTGCGCGGTGCAGGAGTTCGACGAGGAAGGCGGCGACCAGCCGCAGGCCAAGCGGCTGGCGGCCAAGCCCATTTCCAGGATCCGCATCAACGACGAGGACACCGAGCTGTCCGACGGCTCGGTGGTCATCGCCGCCATCACCTCCTGCACCAACACCTCCAACCCGGCGGTGATGCTGGGTGCCGGCCTGCTGGCACGCAACGCGGCACGCATCGGCCTGAAGGCCAAGCCATGGGTGAAAACCTCGCTCGGCCCGGGTTCGCGCGTGGTGACCGACTATCTGGAAAAGGCCGGCGTGCTGGCCGATCTGGAAAAGCTGGGCTTCTTCGTGGTCGGTTATGGCTGCACCACCTGTATTGGCAACTCCGGCCCGCTGCCGGAAGCCGTGTCCGCCGGCATTGCCGAGAACGAACTGGTGGTGGCCTCGGTGCTGTCCGGCAACCGCAACTTTGAAGGCCGCGTGCACCCGGAAGTAAAGGCCAACTACCTGGCCTCGCCGCCACTGGTGGTGGCCTACGCCATTGCCGGTACCGTCAACATCGACCTGACCAAGGAGCCGATCGGCAAGGGCAGCGATGGCAAGGAGGTGTACCTGCGCGACATCTGGCCGAGCAACAAGGAGATCGGCGACATGATCGCCGCTACCGTTGGCCCGGAAATGTTCAAGCAGAACTACGCTGATGTGTTCAAGGGCGACACCCGCTGGGCGCAGATCGAATCGCCGGAAGGCCAGGCCTACGAGTGGAACAGCGATTCGACCTACATCAAGAACCCGCCCTACTTCGACGGCATGACCATGCAGGTCGGCAGCATCAGCGACGTGCATGGCGCACGGGTGATGGGCTTGTTTGGTGACTCGATCACCACCGACCACATCTCCCCGGCCGGCAACATCAAGAAGGATTCGCCGGCAGGTCGCTTCCTGCAGTCACGCGGCGTGCAGCCGGCCGACTTCAACAGCTACGGCAGCCGCCGCGGCAATGACGACGTGATGGTGCGCGGCACCTTCGCCAACATCCGCATCAAGAACCTGATGTTCGGCGGCGAAGAAGGCGGCAATACGCTGTACTACGCCCCGGGCAGCAACAGCGGCGAGAAGCTGGCGATCTACGATGCCGCAATGAAGTACAAGGCCGATGGCGTACCGCTGGTGGTGCTGGCCGGCAAGGAATACGGCACCGGCTCCTCGCGCGACTGGGCGGCCAAGGGCACCAACCTGCTGGGCGTCAAGGCGGTGATCGCCGAGAGCTTCGAACGTATCCACCGCTCCAACCTGGTCGGCATGGGCGTACTGCCGCTGCAGTTCCATGACGGCGAGAACGCACAGACGCTGGGCCTGGATGGCTCGGAGGTGTTTGATGTGACCGGGCTGGACGATGGCAAGGCAAAGACCGCCACGGTCACCGCGACCAAGGCAGATGGCAGCAAGAAGAGCTTCACCGCCAAGGTGTTGCTGCTGACGCCCAAGGAAGTGGAGTACTTCCGCAATGGTGGCCTGCTGCAGTATGTGTTGCGGCAGTTGGCGGCGAAGAAGGCGGCCTGATCTGCTGGGTTGATTGGTTTGTTGGAAGAACGCCCCTTTTGGGGCGTTCTTTTTTATTGACTCAGGTTTTGCAGCAAGAGCAAGAGCACCCCTCCCCAACCCTCCCCTTGGCTGCGCCAAAGGGAGGGGGCAGAGCTGCAGCCTGCTTGTCTCCCTCCCTTTGGCGCAGCCAAGGGGAGGGTTGGGGAGGGGTGCCTTGCGCTCTAAAGCTCCAAAGCCTTCAACCGGCTACCACGCCAGCAGCTCACCCTTCCCCACCCACCGGCCCCCAGTCCGCGCTATACACCTGCCACTCTCCATCCTGCTCGCGCCAGCCAGTAACCACTTCCTGCATCTGCCCACGCTCGGGCAGCAGCCCCCGGTTGCCACCCGTCAGCAGCACGGTGAAGCGCACCGTTGCGGTACCGCCCTCGCCCATCTCCACCCGCAGCGGCCCGGTCTGCACGCCGACCTTGGCATTGAGCAGCAGCTGCCCCCGCAGCAGCCGCTCCATGCCGGCGCGATCCAGCCCCTGATTGCCGACGAAGTCCGCCGCAACCCCGTCCATGAAGCCGCCAGGCTTGCCCGTCTCCACGCTTTCCTGCATTGCAGCAAAAGTCTCGCGCAACCGTTGCTCCGGCGGCTCCCGCCCGCACGCTGCCAGCAAAAGCATGATCACCGCACAAAGCATGCAGTTGAAGACTGATCGCATCATCTATCCCTTCGCCTTTTCAATTCGGAACGGTATGCTGGCAACAATAACGCCGGTGCCCGATGATCGGGCCTGACCACTAGATCATTCCATTTCCTGGAGGGGAAGATGACGCAAGAACGTCCTTGGCTGCAGAGCTATCCGGCTGGTGTACCGGCTGAAATCGACGTCAACGAATTCCACTCCGTCGCCGATGTCTTCAATGCCTCGGTTGCCAAGTTCCGCGATCGCCCGGCCTACTCCAACTTCGGCAAGGTCCTGACCTATGGCGAAGCGGACGTCCTGGTCACCCAGTTCGCCGCCTACCTGCTGGGCGAACTGCAGCTGAAGAAGGGCGACCGCGTTGCGGTCATGATGCCCAACTGCCTGCAGTACCCGATCGCAATCTTCGGCATTCTGCGCGCCGGCCTGACCGTGGTGAACGTCAACCCGCTGTATACCGCACGCGAACTCAAGCACCAGTTGGTCGACGCCGGCGTCTCCGTGCTGCTGGTGGTCGACAACTTCGGCGAGACCGTGCAACAGGTCATCGCCGATACGCCGGTCAAGCAGGTCATTACCACCGGCCTGGGCGACATGCTCGGCTTCCCCAAGGGCGCCATCGTCAACTTCGTACTGAAGTACGTGAAGAAGATGGTGCCGGATTACGACCTGCCCAAGGCGATCCGCTTCAAGGACGCGCTGAAGCTGGGCAAGCGCCACAGCATGCCGGTGGTCGAGGTGGACCATGAGGATATCGCCTTCCTGCAGTACACCGGTGGCACCACCGGCGTGGCCAAGGGCGCGATGCTGACCCACCGCAACCTGATCGCCAACATGCAGCAGGCCTCGGCCTGGATCAGCGCCTCGGGCGTCAAGCCGGGCGAGGAAGTCATCATCACCGCGCTGCCGCTGTACCACATCTTCGCGTTGACGGCGAACGGCCTGGTCTTCATGAAGCTCGGCGGCCTGAACTACCTGATCACCAACCCGCGTGATATGAAGGGCTTCGTCAAGGAGCTGAAGAACAACCGTTTCACCGCCATCACCGGCGTCAATACCTTGTTCAACGGCCTGCTCAATACCGAAGGCTTCGACGAAGTCGACTTCTCCAACCTCAAGGTTGCGCTCGGCGGCGGCATGGCCGTGCAGCGCGCCGTGGCTGACAAGTGGAAGAAGGTCACCGGCGTCACCCTGGTGGAAGCCTATGGCCTGACCGAGACCTCGCCGGCAGCCTGTATCAACCCACTGGACCTGAAGGAATACAACGGTGCCATCGGCCTGCCGATCCCGTCCACCGATGCCTGCGTCAAGAACGACGACGGGCAGATGGTGGCATTGGGCGAAGTGGGCGAACTGTGCATCCGCGGCCCGCAGGTGATGAAGGGTTACTGGCATCGCCAGGACGAGACCGACAAGGTCATGGACGCCGATGGCTGGTTGCATACCGGCGACATGGCGCGCATGGACGAGAACGGTTTCTTCTATATCGTCGACCGCAAGAAGGACATGATCCTGGTGTCCGGCTTCAACGTCTACCCGAATGAAATCGAGGACGTGCTGGCGATGATGCCGGGCATCCTGGAAGTGGCGGCCGTGGGCGCGCCCAACGAGAAGTCGGGCGAGGTGGTGAAGGTGGTCATCGTCAAGAAGGACCCCAACCTCACCGAGGAGCAGGTGAAGGAATTCGCCCGCGCCAACCTGACCGGCTACAAGCACCCGCGCATCGTCGAGTTCCGCAAGGAACTGCCCAAGACCAACGTCGGCAAGATCCTGCGCCGCGAGCTGCGTGACGCCAAGCCGGAAGCCTGATGCTTCCGGCGTGATCGCTGAAAGCCTCCCTGGAAACGGGGAGGCTTTTTTGTGCCTATGCTCTGAGCGGGGGCGAACGCTGATCGCCCCCTGCAACGTCATGCTTTTCAGCGACGGCCGACATCCGCTGCCAACAAGGTGCTTTAAAGGCGCATACCTTCGCGGGACTCCTCGTCACCAGTGCCTGCAGCGGCGACAGGCACGATTGCCGCAGCGCGCTCATCAGACCCGACAAGCGTCAACGACACCGCAGCGATCGTGGTAACCGTCCCGCCCGCGTCGCCGCGCGAAATCCGATGACCGGTACTGCGCGGTTGGTCAACCACCTGCTGCTGTGGCAGCTCCACCACGGTGCCACGTACCGCTACCCGATCACCGGTGCGAAGCCGCGATCCCATGCGCATGGTGAACTCGGTCTCGGCAGGCATATTGATCGAGGTGTCGTAGCCTTGATCCAGCACGAACACGCCATCGGAAGTGGCCGGGTTGCCGTCACCCTCGTCCTGCAGGAACCAACCGATCGTGGCTGCGCCACGATCACCCTCCCCCATGGTTTCCTTGAGCTCCTGGCCGATGTCGTCGCTGTCGCCCATCAGGTTGCGCACCACGATGCCTTCGATCAGTACCTCGCTGCCAAGCAGCGGGCTGCTCGCCCCCTGCCCTTGCACCTGCCCGATCAGCTGACGTGCGGGATCCATCGGCTCTACATGGAATTGGCTGCCAGGCAGCGGAAAGCCGCAACTGGTCGTAGCCAATGCCATGCCGAGAATCGTGGATTTGACTACTGCTGTCTTCCAACGCATGACGTCCCTGCACCCCGCTTTGTTGTAGGAGCGGCGTCAGCCGCGAAACTCGTAGATTGCCAGATCTCGGAAATTCCCGGACCAGACGCGTCCCCGGCTTCGCGGCTGACGCCGCTCCCACAACCACCAGCCGGCCAGTCATCCGGCGAACTGCTACCGCTTGTGGGAGCGGTGTGAACCGCGAAGCTCGTAGATTCTCAGATTACAAAATGCCTGATCCAGACACTTCCCCGGCTTCTCGGCTGACGCCGCTCCCACAAACACCAGCCGGCCCACTATCCGGCGAACTGCTACCGCTTGTGGGAGCGGTGTGAACCGCGAAGCGCGTAGATTCTCAGATTACAAAATGCCTGATCCAGACACTTCCCCTGCTTCGCGGCTGACGCCGCTTCCACAACAGCCCTACTGTCAGGGCTGTGCGGTTTGCAGCCGGTAGCTGGCCTGGCTGCGGTACTCGACGCCGTTCAATGTGGTGCGCACTTCCACCGCATGCTCACCCTCGCTTAGCTTTGTCGGCAATGCCGCGCGCCACAAATGACTGGACGGCACAGCTTCCGGCGAGCGGTCGTAGCCACGCAGCTCTTTGGCAAGATCGTCGGCGATGTTCTCCACCAACAACCGGGGATCGGCCTGCTTGACCTGTTTCATCGGCTGCCAGTCGCCGCCATCGACCCGGAACTCCACCGGCAGACCTTCGTAGCCCATGAACACATTGGCGTAGATGCCCCACGCCGGATAGGCGCCCTGACGCAGCACCTTGGGGGCATGCAAGGCAATCTGCTGATCCGCCGGCGCGCGGGCAACGCGGTACTCCACGCTGTACTGGCCTTGCGGACGAATGTTGAGCAGACCATAGCCGTTCGGGGTGCCGTCGGCCATGGTGGTATCAGGAATGCCCTGCGCATCCTTCACCCCCGACCAGAACGCACCGCAGGCCGCGCCGACGTTATATTCGTGCAGCGGTTTGGCGCCATTCCAGCCGTCGCCCGCCGCCCAGAATTTCTGGCTCTGGTTATGGGTGTGGCCGCTGACGATCAAGGGGTGCGGCACTTGTTCGAGCAGCTTGAACAGGCGGGCACGATCTTCGGCGCGGTAAACATGGTCAAACAAGGGAATGTGGAAGCCCAGCACCACCAGCTTGTCCTTCGGAATGGTCGGCAGGTAAGCCTCAAGGAAGGCGAACTGATCCTCGCGCAGGCCGCCGACATAGGCCGGCTTCTGCCCCGGCTGGGCAATGATGTCGTCCAGGCCGATGAACACCATCGACGCTTCTTCCCAAGCGTAGGTGTCCGGGCCAAGCTGGCGGTGGAAGCTGGCCAGCGAATCAGCGTCGCTGCTGGCGCCCAGGTCCATGTCGTGGTTACCGGGCACATGCAGCCACGGCACGCCCAGCGAGGTGACCGCCTTGGTCAGCGCCGGGTAGAGGCTGGGGTCGTCATTGGTGATGTCACCCAGGGTCATGCCCAGGCGTGCCTGGTGCTTGCCACGCAGCGGCTCGATGATGTCGCGCTCGAAGTAGCTCACGTCCAGTGCGCTGCTGGTCTGGCTGTCGGCCACCAGCAAGGCCTGGAAGCTGCTGGGGGCATGCTTCTCGGGCTGCAGCGCAAACGCGCGGCACTGGGCAGCACCCTCGCCCGCCTGCGGGCGCCAGATATCGGGCAGGCCGTCGCTGCGCTTGGCCGCGCTGTAGCCGGCCGGCTTGATGATGAAGATGTTTGGCTGGCTGGAGCCCGGCAGCTGGTAGCGGCCATCCTTGCCGGTGCTGACGATGCGCTCGCCGTCGGAGACACGGATGCCGGACAAGGGCTTTTCGCCGGCGTTCTGCCGGCCATTGCCATTGCTGTCGAGGAATACCGCGCCCTCGACGCAGGAAGCGGCAGCCGCAAACGGCGCACAGGCCAGCAACAGGGCGGTCAGCAGGGATGGGCGCATGGTGTCCTCGGCGGCGAAAGGCAGGTTGCCATTATCGCCCCGGGATGCTGCAGTGGGGTTGCGCCAGCTGGCGAGCCGAGCGTGGCAGGAATCACGCGCATCAACCACGGTAGCCCGGCACCTGTAGAGCCGAGCCATGCTCGGCTGCGCGTTACCAGTAGAGCCTCTGCCGAGCATGGCTCGGCACTACAGGGAATTCTGGCAAAGCCTCTGCCGAGCATGGCTCGGCACTACGGGGAATTCTGGGGAAGCCCCTGCCGAGCATGGCTCGGCACTACAGTTGCTCAGCTGGCGGCTTTTTCTGCGGCCTTGGCATGGCGCTCTTCGAGCACGGCGGTGGCGTCGTCCAGCGACAGGCCGCGTGCACGCAGCAGCACGATCAGGTGGAACAGCAGGTCGGCCGATTCACCCAGCAGCTCGTCGTCACGCTGCACCACGCCGGCGAGCGCGGTTTCCACGCCCTCCTCGCCCACCTTCTGCGCGATATGCCGCGCGCCCTTCTCGAACAGCTTGGTCGTATAGCTGTTGAGCGGGCGGTCGTGCTCGCGCTGCTTTACCAGCGCATCCAGCGCGCCCAGGAAGTTGCCCGGGGCTGCGCTGAAGCAGCTGGTGCTGCCGGTATGGCAGGTGGGGCCGTGCGGGCGCACGGTCACCAGCAAGGTGTCGTTGTCGCAGTCGCTGCGGATGTCCACCAGGTCCAGGTGGTTGCCGGAGGTCTCGCCCTTCATCCACAGGCGCTTCTTGCTGCGGCTGAAGAAGGTGACCTTGCCGCTGCTGCGCGTGGTTTCCAGCGCCTGCCGGTCCATATAGCCCAGCATCAGCACGCGCAGCGTGGCTTCGTCCTGGATGATGACCGGGATCAGGCCGTTGACCTTTTCCCAGTCCAGTGCGGCCGGATCAACCGGCTTGAATTCAGTAGACATCCCTAACCTCGATCTGTTGTTCGCGCAGGAACCGCTTCAGTTCCGGAATGGCAATGGCGCCCGAGTGGAACACACTGGCAGCCAAAGCCCCGTCAACGTCAGCCTGTTCAAACACATCGGCGAAATGCTGCGGCGTACCCGCGCCGCCAGAGGCGATCAGCGGAACCGTGCACAACGCCCGGGCCTGGCGTAACTGCGCAATATCGTACCCCTTGCACACGCCATCGCTGTCCATGCAGTTCAGCACGATTTCACCTGCGCCGCGCTGCTGCACCTCGCGCAGCCAATCCAGCGTCAGCCGGGCCTCGGCGCGGGTCTTGGCCGGGTCGCCGGTGTAGGAGCGCACCCGCCACTGGCCATCGGGCTCACGGATCGAATCCACACCCACCACCACGCATTGCTGGCCGAAGGCGTCAGCCAGCTCTTCGATCAGCTGCGGGCGCTCCAGCGCCGGCGTATTGATGGAAATCTTGTCGGCACCGGCATTGAGCACGGCACGCGCGGTTTCCACATCGCGGATACCACCCGCCACGCAGAACGGGATGTCGATCAGCCGCGCCACGCGCTCGATCCAGGCGCGGTCCACCGAGCGCCCTTCCGGGCTGGCGGATATGTCATAGAACACCAGCTCGTCGGCGCCCTGGTCGCGGTAGCGCAGCGCCAGCTCAGTGATATCGCCCATGTCGATGTGGTCGCGGAACTTGACGCCCTTGACCACCCGGCCTTCGCGCACGTCCAGGCAGGGAATGATGCGGCGGCTCAGCATGACAAGGCCTCGTCCAGTTGCAGGCGCCCTTCCAGCAGCGCCTTGCCCAGCACCGCGCCACCACAGCCGGCGGCCTTGGCCGCGCGGATGTCGTCGGCATCACGCACGCCGCCCGAGGCCTGCACGGCAACGCCTGGCAGCAGCTTGGCCAGGTGCGCATACAGTTCGATATTGGGGCCCGAGAGCATGCCGTCGCGGGAAATATCGGTGCACAGCAGATGCTTCATGCCGGCCTGCGCATAGCGGCTGGCCAGTTCGTCCAGGGTCACGTCGGCGGTTTCGGTCCAGCCGTGCACCGGCAGGCGCCACACACCGTCCTCACCCTGGCGCGTATCCAGCGCGATGGTCAGCTGCTCGGGGCCGAACTCGGCCAGCCATTCCAGCACCTGCTCGGGCTGGCGCACCGCCAGCGAGCCAATCACCACGCGACTGGCGCCGGCCTCCAGGATGCGGGCGACATCGTCGCGGCCGCGCACACCGCCGCCGGTCTGCACCTTCAAGCCAGTCGTCGCGGCAATCTGCTGCAGCAATGGCGCCAGCGTGTAACCACCGGCCTTGGCCGCATCCAGATCGACCAGGTGCATCCAACGGGCACCGGTGTTGGCAAACACCTGCGCGCGCGGCAAGGCATCGTCGCCGTAGGTGGTCTGCTTGGCGTAGTCGCCCTGCAGCAGGCGCACGACGCGGCCATCACGGATATCCAGCGCGGGGTAGACAGTGAAACTCATGCGGCAATCTCAAGAAAGTTCTGCAGGATGCTTGCGCCCGGCCCAGCCGAACGCTCGGGATGGAACTGCGCGCCACACAAGCGGCCACGCTGTACCACCGCGGTGAACAGCCCGCCGTGATGGCAGGCGGCCACCGTGTCCGAGGTCACCGGTGCGGCGTAGCTGTGCACGAAATAGGCACTGGAACCCAGCGGCACGCCCGCAAGCAAGGGCGACTCGCGCAGCGCCAACAGCTTGTTCCAGCCCATATGCGGCACGCGCACGCCGACACCGGGATGCAGGCGGCGGACAATACCGGGCAGCAGGCCCAGGCATTCCACATCGCCCTCTTCCGAGCGTTCGAACAGCAACTGCATGCCCAGGCAGATCCCCATCAAGGGCACCTGCAGTTCACGCAGCGGCTGCACCAGGCCCTGCGCGTGCAGGCGCTTCATGCCTTCGGCAGCAGCGCCGACGCCGGGCAGGATCACCCGCTCCAGCCCGGCCAGGTCGGCCGGCGCGCGCACCATCTGCACGTCCACCTGCAAGCGCTCCAGCGCATAGCGCACCGAGCCCAGGTTGGCGCCGCCGGCATCAACCAGCCCTACCCTGCTCACAAGGCCCCCTTGGTCGAAGGCAGCTCGGTGCCTTCCTTGCGGATGGCCTGGCGCAGGGCGCGCGCAAGTGCCTTGAAGCAGGCTTCCACCTTGTGATGGTCGTTGTCGCCTTCCACCTTGAGGTTGAGGTTCAACCCGCTGGCATCGCACAGCGAGCGGAAGAAATGCGACACCAGCTCGGTCGGCATGTCGCCCACCCGCTCGCGCTTGAACTGGCCGTCAAAGACAAAATACGGGCGGCCGCTGAAATCCAGCGCGGCGCTGGCCAGGGTTTCATCCATCGGCAAGGTAAAGCCATAACGGCCGATGCCGCGCTTGTCACCCAGCGCTTCACGCAGCGCCTGGCCCAGCGCAAGGCCAGTGTCCTCGATGGTGTGGTGCTCATCGATGTGCAGGTCGCCCTTGGCTTCCACTTCCAGCGCAAAACCGCCGTGACGGCCGATCTGGTCCAGCATGTGGTCGAAGAACGGCAGGCCGGTGTTGATCCTGGAGCTGGCCACCTTGTCCAGGTCGACGAACACGCGGATCTGGGTTTCCTTGGTGTCGCGCTGCACGGTGGCGCGGCGCGGTGCGTCGGCCAGCTCGTGGGCGATGGCATCCCAATCCCACTCACCGCCGAATTGTTCGGTGCGCAGCTGGAAACCGCGGATCTTCATGTTGTCGGCAAACTGGATATCGGTGGGGCGGTCACCGACCATGCCTGAGCGCGCCCAGTCGATGTTGCGGTCCTGCAGGTAGCCCACCATCATGCCGATGCCCGGCTTGCGGTTGGGGCTGTTGTCCTGCGGCCAGCTGGGGTCGATCAGCACGTCGCGGAACGTGATGCCTTGGCTGGCGAAGATCTGCAGCATCAAGTCATTGGGGCCGTCGAAACTGGCCTGCGGATAGCCTTCCGTGCCCAGGCCGTCCTGGTTGGAGACGATGACGAACTGGTAACCCGCATCGCGCAGCTTGAGCATGGCCGGGATCACGTTCTTGACGAAGCGGATCTTCTCGTATGCATCGATCTGGAAATCCGCCGGCTCCTCGATCAGGGTGCCATCGCGATCGACGAACAGAATGGGGGTCATGCGGCAAGCTCCAGCGTGGCAAGTGCGTCCAGGACGCGGTCGTTCTGTTCAGGGGTGCCCAGGGTGATGCGCAGGGCGTCGTGCAATTGCGGTGCGGCGCGCTGGTCGCGCACCACCACGCCGGCCTTCAGCAAGGCCTGGAAGGCTGCCTCGGCGTCGTTGAAACGGACCAGCAGGAAGTTCGCATCCGAGCCGTAAACCTGGCCTACACAGCGCTGCAGCGACAAGGCGATACTCAACCTGTTGCGCTCGCTGCGCACCATCGCGATGCGGGCGCGGGTCTGCGCCAGCGCGGCATCCTCCAGGCCGGCAAGAGCAAGTGCGGAACACGGCGTGGGGATCGGGTACGGCGCCTGGCAGCGGCGCAGAACCGCGATCAAGGCGGCATCGGCAATCACGCAGCCTATGCGCGCAGCGGCCAGCGCATGTGCCTTGGACAGCGTCCGCAACACCGCGATGTTGTCAAAGCGTTCCATCAGGCTGGTAGCGGACGGCTCATCGGCAAACTCGGCATAGGCCTCATCCACCACCACCAGCGCCTGCCCGCGCAGCGCTTCGGCCACGGTCTGCACCTGCTGCAGCGGAATGCTCAGACCACCAGGATTGGACGGCGAGCACAGGAATACCAGCTTGGCCTTGCCCTGTTTTGCGGTGGCGATGATGGCGTCGACATCGGCCACTAGTCCCGCCTCGGTATCCAGCAAGGGCACTTCCAGCGCCCGCGCATTCTGCAAGCGCGCACTGACCGCATACATGCCAAATACCGGCGGCGTGTACAGCACCGCGTCGCGGCCCGGCACGCACAGGGCGCGCACCAGCAGGTCGATGGCTTCATCGCTGCCGCGGCCGATCAACAGCTGCTCGGGCTGGCAGGCGTACAGGCCGGCCAAACGCTCACGCAATGCCTGCGGCTGCGGATCCGGATAACGCCGGCAACTGGCGGCCGGGTCGCCGGGGTTAGCCCAGGCCGATTCATTGGCATTGAGCCAGATCTCGCCCTGCAGCTTGGCACTGCGTGCCGACGAGTAGCCACCGAAGTCACGCAGGTCATCGCGGACCAGGTCCAGCACGGTGCTCACGGCGCAACCCCCAGTCGCAGCGCGACGGCATTGGCGTGGGCGCCCAGGCCTTCGGCGCGGGCAAGGGTCAAGGCACAGGGGCCGATAACGGCAATGCCCTCGCGACTGGCGGCCTGCACGCTGATCTGGTTCTGGTAGCTGGCCACGCTGACGCCGCTATAGGCGCGCGCGGCACCCGCGGTGGGCAGCACGTGGTTGGTGCCTGAGCAGTAATCGCCCAGCGCTTCGGGCGTGTAGTCGCCGAGGAAAACCGAACCTGCCGCTTCCACCTTGTCCAGCCACTGGCGTGGCTCACGCAACGCGAGGATCAGGTGCTCGGGCGCATAACGGTTGGAAATCTCGAAGGCTTGGGCAATCGACGCGACCTTGACCAGCAAGGAGCTGCCCAGCGCCTGCCGTGCGATGGCCTCGCGGGCGAGCTGGGCAACCTGGGCCTCCACTTCGTCCTGCACGGCGGCAATCATCGCCGCGTCGTCGCAGAGCAGCAGCACCTGCGAATCCGGGCCGTGCTCGGCCTGCGACAGCAGATCGGCGGCAACAAATGCCGGGTTGGCACCGGCATCGGCAATCACCAACACTTCCGAGGGGCCCGCCGGCATGTCGATGGCGGCGGCGCCGGCCTGCGCAACCTGCTGCTTGGCTTCGGTCACAAAGCTGTTGCCCGGCCCGAACAGCTTGTCACAGGAAGGAACGGTCTCGGTGCCGTAGGCCATGGCGGCAATCGCCTGCGCACCGCCAATCTTGAACACACGGTGCACACCGGTCAGGCGTGCGGCCACCAGAACGGCAGGATCGGCGCTGCCGTCCTTGCGCGGCGGCGTGCACAACACCACTTCGCGGCACCCAGCCAGCTTGGCCGGCACACCCAGCATCAGCGCCGTCGACGGCAGCGGCGCGCTGCCTGCCGGCACATACAGGCCAACCCGCGCGATCGGGCGGATGACCTTTTCACAGACCACGCCGGGCGCGGTTTCAACGCTGTAAGGCTGGGCCCTACCGGCGCGGTGGAAGCGGTCGATGCGATCGGCCGCCTGCTGCATGGCGATGCGCAGCTCCGCCGGCACCGCCAGCTCGGCCGCTGCGAACTCGGCTTCGCTGACTTCAAACCGTTCCGGCGCGACGCCGTCGAAACGCTCGGTGATCTCGCGCAACGCCGCGTCGCCGCGGCTGCGTACCTGGTCGATCAGCTCGGCAACCGAGGCGCGCGTCTGCGCGGCAACGGTCTGCACCGGACGGGTCAGGGCGCGCGCCTGGGCATCGGCGTCCAACGCATTCCAATCGAGGATGTTCATACCAGCGACTTCTCCACCGCCAATACCATCAAGCCCTGGGCGCCGGCGCGTTCCAGTTCTTCCAACCGTTGCCAGCTGAGTGCGCCGCTGCACATGGTCTGCAGACGCACGGCATCGCCCTGCCCCGGCAGCTGCAGCAGCGGCTCGGCATCGGGCAGCAGGCGGGCCAATTCGTCCACCCGGTCTTCGGCAGCGGAGAACATCAGCAGCTTCTGGTCCTGCACCTTGCTCAGGCCATCCAGACGACGCAGCAGCATCGCCATCAGGCCGGCGCGGGCGTCATCCAGCTCGTGTACCGGCCCGGCCAGTACCGCCTCACTTTCCAGCAGCGTCTCCACCGGCTTGAGCTGGTTGGCGGCCAGGGTGGCGCCGCTGGAAACCAGATCGCAGATCAGTTCGGCGGTGCCCAGCTTCGGCGCGATTTCCACCGACCCGGACAGCTCCACCACCTGCGCATCCACGCCTTTTTCTTTCAGCCAAGCTGCCAGGATGGCCGGGTAACTGGTGGCGATGCGCTTGCCCTGCAGCATCTGCACGCCCTGCCAATCCCAGTCTTCCGGCACCGCGATCATCAACCGGCAGGAACCGAAGCCCAGGCCACGCAGCGGCTGGTAGGCATCGGGCAAGCCGATCTGGCGGCGCGCCTTGGCCTGCTCGTCGAGTTCGTTCAGACCCACCACACCGAGGTCGCAGACACCGTCGGCAATCAGCCCGGGGATGTCGTCGTCGCGTACCAGCAGCAGATCCACCGGCAGCGATTCGCCGAAGCAGAACAACTTGTCGCGGCTCTGCCGCCAGCTCAGGCCACAGGCCGCCAGCAGGCTGCGCGCGGGATCGGCCAGGCGGCCGCTCTTCTGGATGGCGATACGCAACCGGTCACGTGCCGGGGCGGTGGTTGAAGCACTCATGGGTTTATCTCAGTTGGATTCGGACTTGCGCGCGGCGAGGCGGTCGATGGCGGCGGCATAGCCACCGGCACCATGATCGAGCGAGCGCGCGACCCGGCCGATGGTGGTGACGCTCACCCCGGTCAAGTCGTAGATCTCACGGTAAGGAACGCCCTTGCGCAGCAAGGGCACCACCCGCCAGCGGTCGGCCATGGCTTCCAGCTCGGCGGGCGTGCACAGGTCGCGCAGGAAGGCCTGCGCCTCCTGCGGCTTGTCGAGGGCGGCAAAGGCACGCGCCAGCGCTTTCAGCGCAGCATCGGCGGCCTTGTCTCGTTCGGTTTCCTGGCGTGTTTTCATTTGTATCAATGTAATAGCGTGCTAATACATTAGTGCGAAGCGAGCCATGAGTCAAACCTGCGGTCTGTAGAGCCGAGCCATGCTCGGCTCTACAAGCGCAAGCTTCCTCGCCAACGGCAAGAAGCAACCCCCTCCCCAGCCCTCCCCTTCGCTGCGCGAAAGGGAGGGAGCGGTAGTGCCGAGCCATGCTCGGCAGGGGCTTTACCGGGGAGGCCCTAGCCGAGCATGGCTCGGCTCTACAGGGGCAAGCTCCTGCGCCAACGGCAAAAGCGACCCCCTCCCCGGCCCTCCCCTTCGCTGCGCGAAAGGGAGGGGGCAGTAATGCCGAGCGATGCTCGGCAGGGGATTTACCCGGCAGGCCCTAGCCGAGCATGGCTCGGCTCTACACGCTGCACCGGGGGCTTGCTTCGTTAACACCAGGCATAAAAAAAGCCCCGCTATGCGGGGCTTTTCGATCAGCGCGCCATCGCGCGAGTCTGTTCCAGCTCCACCTGCAGGGTGGACGCCAGTTCGTCCCGGGCCACTTCGAACTGCTGCTCGCGCAGCAGGTCCTTGACCGCCACCACGCCACGCGCAAGCTCATCCTCACCGGCAAGCACCACGAAACGGATGCCCGCCTTGGCGGCGTACTGGAACTGCTTGCCGATCTTCTTCGGCTCCATCTGCACTTCGGTATTGATACCGCCAGCACGCAGACGACGGGCGATGTCCAGCGACTGCGGCATCGACACCTCGTCCATCAACGCCACCATCGCGTGCACACTGCTCTCGGCAATGCCGTCAATCAGGTTGGCTTCGCGCAACTGCCAGAACAGGCGGGTCAGGCCGATCGAGATGCCCACGCCCGGCAGCTTGGACTTGGTGTAATGGCTGGCCAGGTCCTCATAGCGACCGCCCGAGCAGATCGAGCCGATCTGCGGGTGATCCACCAGGCTGGTCTCATAGACGGTGCCAGTGTAGTAATCCAGGCCACGGGCAATGGAGAAATTCAGGCAGTAAGCGGTCTCCGGCACACCCAACGCCTTGACCAGTTCCAGCACCTCGCGCAGCTCGGCGGCACCGGTACGCAGCGATTCGCTGGCCGACTCGCCGGCCGCAGCCAGCACCGCGTCAATCTGCGCCAGCGCTTCGGCATGCGAGCTGGAACGCACCTCAACGAAGGACAGGATGCGCTCAACCGCGTCGGCGGGCAGGCCGAAATCCGGGCCAACCAAAGTCTCACGCACGTAGTCAGGCCCACGCTTGTCGAGCTTGTCGACCTCGCGCAACACCAGCGCCTGCTGGCCGGCATCAACCACGCCCTGCGCCTCGAAGAAGCCACGCATCAGCTTGCGGTTGTTCAGCTGTACGGCGAAATTGCCGATCCGCAGTTCCGAGAACACCGCATAGATTACCGCCAGCACCTCAGCGTCATAGCGGATGCTCAGGGTGTCCTTGCCGATCACATCGACATCACACTGGTAGAACTCGCGGAAACGGCCGCGCTGGGCACGCTCGCCACGGTAGACGCGCTGCATCTGGTAACGACGGAACGGGAAGGTCAGGTCGTGCTCATGTTCAGCCACATAGCGCGCCAGCGGCACCGTCAGGTCGAAGCGCAGCGCCATTTCCGGCAACCCACCCTTGTCTGCCGATTCAGCGGCATTGGCCAATGCACCGGTGGACTGCACGAAGTACACCTGACGCTCGGTCTCACCACCGGACTTGGTCAGCAGCACGTCCGACAGCTCGAACACCGGGGTTTCCACCGGCAGGAACCCGAAGCGCTCGTAATTGCGGCGGATGACGTCCAGCATGCGCTGGAACGCGATCTGCTCGCGCGGCAACAATTCCATGATGCCGGGCGGGGTACGGGGCTTGATCACGGGCAAAACTCCTGCAACTCAAAGGGGAAACGGTCGCCAATTCTAGCCGCACACCGCCCGTCTGGCCGCATGAAGTATAATTTAGGACACTATTCCCCCTGTCCCAGACATGTCCCGGCCAGCCCAAGGCACCGAGCAATCCCCCGTTTCGTCCGTTGCGGCAGAAAGCAATGGCGTGCGCGAGTGCCTGCAGTGCTCGGTCCGCCACCTGTCCGTCTGCTCGGCCCTGTCCTGCGACGAAGTGCACGCGCTGGAGCAGATCACCGTCTCCACCCCGGTCGCGATGGGCAGCACGTTGGCCCGCGCCGGTGAGCCGCGCACTTATGTCTATACAGTGACCGAAGGCGCGCTGCGCCTGGTCCGCACCCTGGCCGACGGCCGTCGCCAGGTGAACGGCTTCGTGCTGCCGGGTGATTACCTGGGGCTGAGTGGCAGCGACCACCACCGTTACGACATCGAGGCCATTGCCGACAGTCGCGTCTGCCGGGTCCCGACCACACAGATGCGCGATCTGCGCCAGCGTTACCCGCACCTGGAGCGCAAGCTATTGCAACGCGCCTGCCAGGAGCTGGACGCGGCCCAGGACAATGCCCTGGCATTGGCACGCCTGCAGCCACCAGAACGGCTGGCCGACTTCCTGCTCCGCCTGGCCGCCCGCGAGGCGACCATGAACGGACGCAGCAGCAACCGGGTCTCGTTGCCGATGGGCCGCGGCGACATCGCCGACCATCTGGGCCTGACGATGGAGACGGTGAGCCGCACCTTCACCAAACTGCGCCAGCAAGGCCTGATCGCCTTGCCGCATCTGAATGTGGTGGAGATCCTGGATTTTGCCGAGCTGCAGAAGCTGGCCAACGACGAGTTCTAAGGCCTCACCTGTAGAGCCGAGCCGTGCTCGGCCGAGGCGTACAGGAAGCCCCTGCCGAGCATGGCTCGGCACTACATGAACAGCCGACACCGCCTTGTAGGAGCGGCGTTAGCCGCGAAGCTCGTAAATCTCCAGATCACGGAGATTGGTCGCCGTAAAACGTTCCCGGCTTCGCAGCCTATGCCACTCCTACAACTGGGTTTATCAGTTGCACCTCTGCCGAGCATGGCTCGGCACTACCTCAACGAAGCAGCTTTTCGCGCAACACGGCGTAATCCGGGGCGCAGGGTTCGGCATGGGCTGGACGCTTCAGCAGTTCGGCCAAAGCTGGCGGCACTTCGACTTCGCGCCCAATCAATGGCTCGACCACCGATTCGAACTTTGCAGGGTGTGCGGTAGCCGCCACTGCCCAGTGCTGGTCCGATGCTGCGCTGCCACTGGCACGCAGTTGCTCGAGCACATGTACCGCCGTAGCCGTATGCGGGCAGAACACTTCGTCGTACTCACCATGGCGGTGAGCGATGGTCTGGCGGATGCTTGCATCGTCCACTGCCTGCGAAGTGAACGCGTCACGCAACGCAGCATCATTGCCCCTGTACAGCCAGCGCAAGCGCTCGAAGTTACTTGGCGCGCCGACGTCCATGGCGTTGGCAAGGGTCGCCAGGCTGGCCTTCGGCTTGTATTCGCCACCGTTGAAATAGTCAGGCAATACGCGGTTGGCATTGGTCGCAAGCACGATGCGCCCCAACGGGACCCCCAATGCGCGCGCCAAGACGGCGGCCATCGCATTGCCAAGGTTGCCGGTGGGAATGACGAAATTCAGCAGCGAACCGTGCGCCGCCTGATGACTCAGCGCGGCATGGGCGTAATAGCTCATCTGCGGCAGCAAGCGACCCAGGCTGATGCTGTTGGCCGAGCTCAGCGGCACCTGCGCCTGCAGGTCGCTATCGTTCAGTGCCTGCTTGGCCATGGCCTGGCAGTCATCGAACGAGCCAGACACACGGAGCGTGCGGATATTGCCGCCCAAGCAGCCAAGCTGATGCGCCTGACGCGGCGATACGCGCCCATCCGGGTACAGCACCACGACCTGGAGATTGGGCTGGTTGTGGAAAGCGGCAGCCACCGCAGCACCCGTGTCGCCAGAAGTTGCAACAACAATAGTCAGAGGACGCTCCTGCCCTGCGCGCAACCGTGACAGGCTGGCAGCAAGGAAGCGCGCGCCGAAATCCTTGAAGGCTGCAGTGGGGCCGTGGAACAGCTCAAGCACATGATCGTTGCGGGTCGCCAAGGCCTGCAGAGGCACGGGAAAATCGAAGGCCTCGTTGCATATCGTCGACAACTCGGCCGCCAAGGCATCATCTGCGAAGAATGGTTGCAACAGCTCGGTGGCGGTCGCCGCGAGCGTATCGCCCAGCCGCAAGGTGCGCGCCACCGGCATTGTTTCGGGCACGTACAAGCCACCATCAGGTGCCAAACCGGCGGCGATGGCCTGGCTGAGGGTGGCGGGAGGGGAAGCGTTGCGGGTGGAGATGAAATTCATTTTGAAATCCGCGAAATGGTTGGTGTGCTGCTCTGGACTCGAGACCCCCGCAAGGGTCCCCCTCACCCCAATCCCTCTCCCAATGGGAGAGGGGCTATCAGGCTTAGAGCAATCTGGCGCCGGGGCTGTTGATCGGGCTTACCCAGCTTTGGCTGTCGAAACCCGCTGCTGCAAAGGCTGCCTGCACCTTGGGCGCAGCAGCCAACGCAGCATCACGGTCCTCAAACCAGGCAAAAACACTGGGACCTGCGCCTGAGATGCTGGCACCCATCGCGCCGGCAGCAAGCGCAGCGGCCTTGGCCACATCGAAACCGCCAATCAAAGGCGCGCGACGCGGCTCGACCAGCACATCGACCAGGCCTGCCCGCACCAAGCCCGCATCACCCGCATGGCAACCGGCCAGCACCAGGGCCAGATTGCTGCTCTGGGCGACAAACTCCTTCAACGCATAGCTACCCTGCAGCGCCTCGCGTGCGCGGCGCGTCTCCAGCACTGCATCCGGATGCACAAGCAGGCTATGCCAATGCGCTGGCACCGGCACCGGCACCAACCGCTCCAGCGTGGAGAGCACCAGCCCCCCCAGGAACATTGGGCCCAGGTTATCGCCATGACGACTGCCGCTGGCCACTGCTTCGCCTTCCAGCGAATACCTGTATAGCTGCTCGCGACTCAGCGGCACATCCAGCAACGCGTTGGCCGCCACCAGCGCTGCCACGCAGGAAGCAGCCGACCCGCCCATGCCCGAACTCAGCGGAATACCCTTGTCGATCTCCACCTCGAAGCCGAACGGCAGTGCCAAGGCCTGGCGCAACGCGATCAGCGCTGCGCCGGCGGTATTGCTGGGCGCGTCCAGCGGCAACTCAACCGCTGTACCGCGAATGGCTACGATCCGTACTTCCGGCGCATCGATGCGACGCACCGTCACCGTGTCGCCAACATCGGGCACGGCATAACCCAGCAGGTCAAAACCGACCGCCACATTGGCCACCGATGCCGGCGAAAATGCCCGCGCCTGGCGTGCCGCGGAATCCATCAAGCCGTCACTCACAATCGCGCCCCCTCGCCTGCCGCCACCCGCAACACGTCGGCAAACACACCGGCCGCGGTCACTTCCGGCCCTGCGCCCGGTCCCTGCACCACCAACGGATTGTCACAGTATCGACGCGTGGTGAACTGCACCACATTGTCGGTCAGGCGCAGATTGGCAAAAGCATGATCAGCGGGCAGCTCAACCAAGCCGACACTGGGCTGCTGGCCTGGCTTGAACTGGGCGACATAGCGCAGCACGTTGCCACGGGCGCGCGCGTCAGTCAGGCGCTGGGCGAAGCCGGCGTCGACTTCGTGCAGGCGCGCCATGAAATCCTCCACACTTGCCCCCTGCAGGGCCGCAGGCACCAGGCTCTCCACCGCCACATCTTCCAGGCTCAGCTCATAGCCCGCTTCGCGGGCAAGAATCACCAGCTTGCGGGCCACGTCGACGCCGGACAGGTCATCGCGCGGATCCGGCTCGGTGTACCCCATTCCGCGCGCCTGCGTGACCAGCTCAGAGAACGCTACGCTGCCATCGTATTTGTTGAACAACCAGGCCAGGGTGCCCGAGAAAATGCCGGCGATCGCGGTTACCTCGTCACCGGTATCAACCAGGTCACGCAACGTCGTTATCACCGGCAAGCCCGCACCTACCGTCGCTTCGTAACGGAAACGCGCACCCGTGGACGCAGCCGCCTCGCGGATCGCCTGATAGCGGGCGAGCGGGCCCGAGCCTGCTTGCTTGTTTGGCGTCACCACGTGGATGCCGGCCGCCAGCCAGCCCGCATATCGGTCAGCCACCTCGGCACTGCCGCTGCAATCGATGATCAAGGTATGCGGCAGCCGCGCCGACAGCAGGTGCTCGGTGAACAGATCAAGATCGTTCGGCAGCGCCGCGGAATCAAACGCGGCCTTCCAGTTGCCATGGATGCCGCGCTGATCGAGCACCATGCGATTGCGCGATGCTACTGCCCGCAGGCGCAGATCGAGCTTGGCCCTGGCCAGCAATGCAGATTCGGAGGCATACAGTTGCTCAAGCAGGGCTGCACCGACATTGCCCGGTCCGATCAGACCCACCGAGAAGGTCTGTGGCGACAACCAGAACCCCGCATGCGCGGCGCGCAGCGCCTTGGTGGCGTCGCAGGCTTCGATGGCAACCGAGATATTACGTTCGGATGAACCCTGCGCGATGGCCAGGATATTGACCTGCGCACGGCCCAATGACTCGAACAGGCGCGCGGCAACGCCGGGCTGGCCAGCCATGCCATCACCGACTGCAGCGAGCACGCTCACCCCGGTGGTGAGTTGCACGCGTTGCACCTGTCCTGCCGCCAGCTCATGGGAGAACGCCTGGGCCAGCGCATCGCGGGCAAATTCCGCTTCGGCCTGCTTCACCACGCAACAGATCGAATGCTCGGAGGAACCCTGCGAAATCATCACCACCGATACATGCGCATTGCGCAGGGCCGAGAACACGCGCTCGGCCGTACCCGGCACGCCGATCAGACCGGTGCCTTCGACATTGAGCACGGCCAGATCCGGGCTGAGCGTCAGCCCCTTGATTGGACCATTGCTGGAACTCTCCGCGGTGATGCGGGTACCCGGATGATCCGGATGGAAGGTGTTGCGGATGATGATCGGCAGCCCGCGCTCGATGGCCGGCGACATGGTCTGCGGATGTACCACCTTGGCACCGAAATAGGCCAGTTCGCAGGCTTCGTCGTAGCTCAGGGCATCCAACTGCACCGCCTCGGGCACCACCCGCGGGTCGGCCGACAGCACGCCATCCACGTCAGTCCAGATGTGCAGCTCATCGGCGGCGAACAGGGCAGCGAAGATCGCGCCCGAGAAATCGCTGCCATTGCGTCCCAGCGTGGTGATATTGCCCTTGCGATCACGGGCCACAAAGCCGGTCACCACCAGGCGCCGCGCCGGATGGGTTTCGCGCCACAAGCCCAACTTGGCGGCACTGGACTTCCAGTCGACATCCACGCCGAGGTCGCCGTGGTTGACCACCAGTACGTCGCGCGCATCGAGGACATCGGCGTCTTCGCCCAGCGCCTGCAGGTGATGACCCAGCAGGTGCGCCGAGAACACCTCGCCCAAGCCCTGCACACGGTCCAGAACTTCCTGCGGCAACTCGCCGATGACTGCCAACGCCGCCAGAATCTCGCGCAGGCGTTCGAACCGCGCATCCAACCACTCGATGGTCACACCAGACTGCTCGCCCAGCAATGCCGCAGCAGCCCCACGATGGCGCGCCCGCAATTCATGCCAGCGCTCATCCCAGGCCGGATCCGCCGCCGCGGCAGCCTTGGCCAGGCCGATCAAGGCATCGGTCACCCCCTTCATCGCCGATACCACCGTGACCTGCACGGTCTCCTCGCGCGCCAGCAACAGCTGCGCCACATGACGGTAGCGCTCGGCATCGGCAACGGAGGTCCCGCCGAATTTGTGCACAACGGTGCGAACAACAGCGTCCGCGGCAGGATCGGCGGGTAAAACAGCAACTGACGACATCGGAAGAACCTCGGCTGGAGGCCCCGACACGCATCTGGATGGGGTTCCCCCGCATCCTGATCCGGGTGCGGGGCCGTGGTTTTCGGAAGTTACGCGAAGACGACGGGCCGCACCGGGCTAATGGTGGCGGTAATAGTGGTGGTGGTAATGGCGCCGCGAATCCCGGACGCACTGGTCCGACCGTCGAAAGGCGACGTCGAGACAATGGCGATGGGCTGCGGGCTGTTCATGCCTTTCAAGAGACTACAGCCAGGATCAGGCTGTCAAGTGCTGCATTGCAAAAAAGCAGATCAGCGCAACGTCGCCCAAGCTGCAGCTAAAAGTTGCAAATGTCATCAAGCGTGAACGTCGGACATCTACCCACCAAGCAGCATCCAACGCTCGGTCGAATGCAATGCAAGTGATTGGCAGGCCCCCCTGACCTGCCTACTGCAACCGACAAGCGAAAGATCGGTCACAGACGGACTTTCGCCACCTGACTGCGCAGAATCCTCAGGCCGAAGCCACCGTCGGCACCTTGGGACGGTGCGCGGCAGCACTCCAGATCACCCCAGCCAGCAAGCAGAAGGCGGCAAGCACTTCGACCGCCACCGGCCAGCGCTGCTGCCACAGGAAGCCGTAGACCAGTCCAAACAAGGTCTCAAACACAATCATCTGCCCGCCCAGGGTCAATGGCAGCGCACGACTGGCCCGATTCCAGCAAGCGTTGCCCAGAATGGAGGCAAACACTGCGACTGCAGCAGCCATCGCCCAGAAGCCCAGCCATTCACGCCCACTATGACCTGCCCCGCCGTCGGCAAACGCCAGGGGAGCAAGCAGCAGCGCCAGGCCACCGGTAGCCACGCCCGTCAGCAGCGACCAGTCATGCCCCGATACGTTGGGAACCTTGGCCAACCAGCGGGTATTTCCCACCGAATAAGCGGTCCACGACAGCAACGCACCCACCCCACACAGCAACCCGATAAACCGTTGCGTGACCGTCGCTTGCACGTGGGTCGAGGCGATGGCCTCGTAACCCATCAGCACCACGCCTGCCACGCACAGCAGCAAGGCAGGCGCCAGCCGCGACAGCGGCACCGCCCCGGGCTCACGCGCGCCCACCACCGCCACCAGCACCGGCACCATGCCGACTATCAGGGCCGCAGCCCCGCCCCCACTCCATTGCACGCAGATGGACAGCAACACGAAATAGACCAGATTGCCAAGCAGGCTCAGCCAGGTCAGCGCCTTCCAATCCGCCCTGCCAATATGAGCCCGCAGCGCAGGCCAACGCGGCACCAGCAGGATCACCGCAACCAGGCCATAGACCAGGTAACGCGCAGCGGCCAGCTGCAGCGGCGAGAAACTCCCGAGCACGGCCGGCGCAAGGAACACCAGGCCCCAGAGCGCGCCGGAGGCCACGCCATTGCCAATGCCAAACAACATCCGTTCTTTCATCAAACCACCCGACGTTCAGCGACATCGCCAGCATCCAACCGCCGGCCCACCCTGTATTGTCCCAAGCTACGCGACCTTGGACGCAAACTACGCGTCGAAGCCGCGCCGATAGCGCCCCGGGGTGATTCCGTGCGCACGGCGCATGGCCCGGGTAAAGGCACTCTGGTCGGAAAAGCCGGCTTGTTGAGCGATATGCGCCAGCGACTGCCCGCTCTCGGCCAACTGGCGCTGCGCCCATTGCAGGCGCTGCTGTTGCAACCAATGTCCCGGCGTGACGCCATGCTGGCGCTTGAACACCGCATGCAGTGCCGTCAGCCCCATGCCTGCCACCTGCGCCATCCGCGCAAGCGGCCAGTCCTGGCCAGGCGCTGCGCGGATCTGTTCGCACAATCGCCGCAAACCCACACTGTCGCCCGCGGATCGAGCGGGCTCCGCAAACAAACTGTCCAGCAGCAACGGCAATAGATGCCTGGCGACCGCTGGAGCGACGCTATCGCCTGTGCCGACGCTCATGTCCACGAATCCGAGCAAGCTACGCACCGCCGTCGAAACAGCCAGAAATGGACGGGTACGCCCGTGATCCAACTGTGACCGCCCCACCATCGCACTGTCGCAATCCACGATCAGAAATCGATTCTGGCCGTTGCCGGCCTGCGCGTGCACCGCCCCCGGAACGATCACCGCGCCGCGCAGGGCATCCAGACGACCACCGCGCCCGTCGATTTCCAGCTCCAGGGCGCCATGCAGCGGCAACACCAGCTGCAGATGATCGTGACTGTGCGAATGGCCTGCCGGGCCATAACTACGGAAACTCAGGGCTTCATCGCATTGCATCGGCATGCGCACCGGGACTGGCTGGCCGCCCGCGGCGGTCACCACGGGCTGCACGGAAAGATGGTGACCCCGACACGATTCGAACGTGCGACCTGTCCCTTAGGAGGGGACCGCTCTATCCAGCTGAGCTACGGAGTCAAAAGACAAGCGCCAAGATTACAGGCAAGCGCCGCCGCCAGCCAGTATTTCTCGCCAGGCGGAAACCCGCCAGCCAATCGGCAGGTTCCGATCAGCAGCCTCCAGGACGTCGTTCTGAAGGGTCTTGCCCAGCGACCTTTGCCTGATCCGCCCGACGCCATCGGGCAGCACTTCAAGGCGAACCGCCGCAAACGCGGGGGAGAAGATCAGCTGCATTCGCCTGCAATTTTCAGACAAACCCTAATCAAGAGACTGCAACCGCCTTCCTATAATTTCCGCGGTCTGCTGCGAGCTGCCACAAGCGCACGCCGGCAAAGGCCCAGTTACCGCACAGCTCATCGCCCTTGCGGACGGCAAAACCACAACCGCAGCAACTTTCCAATGGAAGGACGGAAACAGCAACAATGAAGAAGCACCTTTTTGCACTCAGCCTGGTCGCATTGTCCATTCCTGCGATTGCCCAGGACCAGCAGGCCATTGCTCCGCCTGCCGCTACCGAACAGCAACCGGACGAGCAGTCGCAAGCCACCAATGAGGTCGCGCAGGATCAGCCGACGATCCCCCAGGAAGAACAGGTAGTTTCCACTGGCAGCTACGGCCAGGAAGAAGTAGCCATGCAGGTCGAAGAGGTCAGCACTGAATTGGCTGGCACCGAAGAAGCCGGCAACGCTGCCCGTGGCAGCCTGAGCCGTGGCGTGAAGATTGGCGCCGGTATCGCTGCTGGCGCACTGGTCTACGCACTGGTCTCCAATAATGACGACGGCAATGGCGACGGCGCGAGGAACCCGGGGCCGACGGGCACCAAGTGATCTGAACAACGGCATCTGCCAGCACCTCTTACCGGCCACCGCGCTGGTAAGGGGTGCATATACAGCCCGCCTGGGCCAGGAATACAGAATGAACTGCAAGCGTCTTGTCGCCCCCTTGGCGCTCGCGTTGTTACTCACCGGCTGCGTACTCGCGCCGGGCCAGCACCTTCGCAGCAACGCCCTCGCACAAGGTGGCCAGTCCATTGGTGACGGCCAGATCGACCTGCTGCCGATCACACCCAAGCTGATCGCAATGGAGCGCGCCACGCGCGATGCCAACGCCCTGCCAGCAGCACTGCTCAACTACCAGCCAGGCCCTTACCGGGTGGGCGCAGGCGATATGCTCTACATAACGGTGTGGGACCACCCCGAACTCACCGTACCGGCTGGCCCGCAGCAGCAACTGAATGCTGCCGGCCGCTTGGTGCAATCGGATGGCGCATTGTTCTACCCCTATATCGGCAAGGTAAGCGCAGCAGGCAAGACGCCCAGCGAACTACGCGATGAACTCACCACCAAGCTGGCGCGTTATATCGAAGCACCGCAGGTTGATGTGTCCATGCTCAGTTATGCCAGCCAGCGCGTCTGGGTCACCGGTGCCGCGCGCCAGGCAGCCACCATTCCGCTCACCGTCGTACCGTTGACCTTGAGCGATGCCATCAGCCAATCCGGCCTGGACCCTGTCCAAGCGGATCTTTCCAGCGTGCGCCTCAGCCGTGACGGGGTCAGCTACACAATCGACCTGGAGTTGATGGGTCGCATTGGCGGCAACACCAACCTCTTCCTAAAGGCCGACGATCAGATCCATGTCCCTTATCTGGATCGCAAGGAAATCTTCGTCGTCGGCGAGGTCAACCAACCTGGCGCAATGAACTTCCGAACCGGGCAGATTTCATTGAGCCAGGCACTGGGTCGTGCACGAGGCTTGATACAGACCACTTCCAACGGCAATGCCATCTATGTGATCCGTGGCTCCAGCGATATGCAAAACATGCCGTCGCAGGTCTTCCACCTGCAGGCAAAATCGCCGGCCGCGTTCGCGCTGGCCAGTCAGTTCGAGCTGTATCCCGGCGACGTGGTATTTGTCGGCGCAGCCGGGGTTACCCGCTGGAGCCGCTTTGTAAATCAGCTGCTGCCGTTCACCGCTATTCTCAGCAATGCGGCCAGTGCACACAGCGACCTGGACAGCAACTGAGACCCACAATGAAACGCAAGGATGCTGCTGCCGTGGCGCCAACGCCCGGCATGCTGACGGTGATCGCCGCTCTGACACTCAGCCTGCTGTTGACGGGCTGCGGCGCAGTGGCACAAGCCAGTCTGAAAAGCGTGGGAATTGCGATGCGTGGCAAGCCGGATATCGCAATGGATGCCGATTCCATTGCTGCCAGTCGCTTTGCGCAGATCAAGGTCACCGGTGCAGAGGGTGGTGCGATTCTGGTGCTGGGCAATATCGACGGGCAACGTCAAGCCTGGTACAGCAGCGACCAGAACATCGTATTTCTGCAGCATGGCCTGGTCGTCGCCACCCATGGCGGGCCCGTGGAGCTGCGTGGCATGTCCATTCATGGAAAGAATCCTTTCGCGGACCTGCGCGGTGTCGCGCCGGGCACCACGGTAAAACGTCGCTACGACGTGATGCCTGGATACCGCTACGGCATGACCGTGAGCGGCACACTGCAGCCTCTCGGCCACGAGAGGCTGAGTATTCTTGGCAAAACCCGCACCCTTCTGCATGTGCAGGAATCGCTGCAGGGCAGCGACTGGTCTGCAGCCAATCACTACTGGGTAGATCCAGGCAACGGCTTAATCTGGAAGAGCGTCCAGGCCATCGCGCCCGACACATCATTGGAAATCATTCAACTCAAGCCATTCGCAAGCGACTTGGGTAAATGATGATGCGCGCATTCACTCTTATCTGTTTGCTGCTGCGGGCAGCCTCCGCGCATGCGGCAACGGTGCCAGTGGAAGCATCTGGCAGTGTGCACAATCCCGGCAAACATCAGCTCCCATCGGGCAGCCGCTTGAGCGGCCTTGCGCTGACCGCTGCTCCGACCACCGACGCCTACATCCTCGGCGCCGCACAGTTGCGCGAACCGCAGCGCCTCGAACAGACCCGATTGAAAGCAGGCTTGATGTTCGACCTGCAGCAGTTGGAGCGCCAAGCTACAAGCAAGCCGGCTGTGGCCTCCAACATCCAACAGCTGCTGTTGTGGATCAACAGCCTGCCCGTTACCGGTCGTGTTGCATACCGATTGGAGCCGCGCGTTCTCGAGGCGACACGCGCCTATGACTTGCCCGTCCAAGCTGGCGATCATCTGTTATATCCCACGCGTCCCACCACGATCACCATCACCGGCGCTGTATCGCAACAATGCACTCTTGCGCATATCCCTTTGCAGTCGCCCTTGAGGTACCTGAAAAGCTGCCAAGCCGCCGCGGGCGCGAGTGCTGACTACATTCATGTAATTCAACCCGATGGCCATATAGAAAGACTCGGCATCGCAGGGTGGAATCGCGGACCAGTATCGAGTCTGGCGCCCGGCGCAGTTATCTTTGTCCCTCTCGCAGAGGCGGTTGTGCGCAAGACAGCTCCCAGCTTCAACGAGGATGCCGCCCGCTTCCTTGCCACCCAGCTTCTCGCCGCGCCTGGCACAAGTTTGTGACTCCCCCATTCCGAAAATCGCTGATCCCGATCAGCGTCAGCTTGCTATGCCTGTGCATCAGCGCTGAACTCCACGCACAACAAGCACCGGCACCAGGCGCAAGCGATTGGGGTGGCGTTGGCCTGATGCAAACTCCAACCGCCCGCATGGCCGACGAAGGCGAGGTAAGCATCACCGCAAGCCATACCTCCCCTTACAGCCGCTACACGGTAAGCATGCAGCCCATGCCCTGGCTGGAGGGATCGTTCCGCTACATCTCAATTGCCAATCGCCGCTATGGTCATGCGTCCCTGAGTGGCAACCAGAACTACAAAGACAAATCCATCGACCTGAAAGTGCGTCTGCTGCAAGAGGGTCGATGGCAGCCTGAAATCGCCATGGGTGCGCGGGACCTCGGCGGAACCGGCTTGTTCTCCAGCGAATACCTTGTCGCCAGCAAACGATTTGGTCCGCTTGATGTCAGTCTTGGCTTGGCTACGGGTTACATCGGCAACCGCGGTGACTTCGGCAATCCGCTGAAGCTCTTTGATGATCGCTTCCAGATCCGGCCGAATCACTCCAACGAGGCTGGCGAACTGAACACCTCCGGCGTGTTCCGTGGTCCGGTGGGTGTATTTGCAGGCGTGGCCTACCAAACCCCATGGCAGCCGCTGCAGATCAAGCTGGAGTACGAGGGCAACGACTATCGCAATGAACCGCAACGCAATCATCAACGCCAGCGACTGCCGCTGAACATCGGCGCGGCATACGCATTGAATGACAACCTGCAGTTCCAGCTGGGTTGGGAGCGCGGTGACAAGCCGGTCTTTGGCCTCACCCTGCACGGCAATCTGGCAACGGCACAACCGGCAACAAAGTCACTCGACCCCGCTCCGATCATCGGCAAAGCGAATAAAGCAGCATCTAATGATCAAACGAGTACCTACGTAGTTCCAGCGCCGACGGACTGGGCAGCGCTGTCGCGCCAGCTGGAGGAGAACGCAGGCCTTCGCGTCAGCCGCATCGCCCGGCGCGGGCCTGAGCTGATTGTCAGCGGTGAGCAACGCCGCTATCTGGAGCCGGCCATTGCCTTCGGCCGCACCGCACGCATTCTCGACCAGGCCGTACCAAAGGACATCCGCTGGTTCAGCGTACAAAACCGCCGGCTGGGCATGCCGCTGATCGAGACCAGCGTGGAACGTGCCAGATTCCAGGAGTTTACCGACCACCGTCTGGCAGCGAACCTACTCGGCATCGATATGGCCGCGCCCACGCACGCCTACCGGCAGACGGTGTACGCAGCCCCTTTGCAGCACTTCGAAGGCAGCTTCAATCTTGACTACCAGCAATCACTGGGCGGCCCGGATAACTTCATCCTGTTTCAAGTGGCAGGCAGCTACAGCGCCGAACTGCGCTTCACCCATAACGTCTGGTTAAGTGGCGCAGTGAACTACAACCTCTTCAACAACTATGACAAGTTCCGCTACGACGCCCCCAGCCAACTGCCGCGGGTACGTACCGATGTGCGGCAGTATCTGACCGCAGCCGGCGCGACGTTGCCAAATCTCCAGATCACCGCCACCGCCCAGATCGCCCCCGACCTCTATTCCATGGTCTATGCCGGCCTGTTCGAATCCATGTATGGCGGCATCGGTGGCGAGCTTCTGTACCGGCCGCTACTGAGCCGGTGGGCGATTGGTGCCGATGTGAACACGGTAAAGCAGCGCGATTTTGACCAGCGCCTGCGCTTCCGCGATTACAGCGTTACCACCGGCCACGCCAGCCTCTATTACGTATGGGGCGACACGCGCAAAGTGGTGGCGACACTCAGTGCCGGCCGCTATCTCGCCAAGGATTGGGGTGCAACACTGGCCTTGAATCGCGTATTCGACAACGGCGCCAGCATGGGCGCGTATGCAACCAAGACCGATGTGTCGACGCAGGCCTTTGGCGAGGGCAGGTTCGACAAGGGAATCCATGTTTCGGTGCCGTTCGACCTGATGCTACCCCGCTCCACCAGGACCCGCGCCAATCTATCCTGGAGCCCCCTGAGTCGCGATGGCGGCGCACGCTTGAGTCGCTCCTACATGTTGTATCCGATGACTTCCGAGCGCGGGATGGATGCCTTGTTCAGGAACCCGGACGCGCTGCGCGACTAATGAGGAGGGCTGACTGCGTTCAGCAGCCAGCCCTTCTCACATCCGAAGCACACAGCACCGGCATTTCCACCCGATCAGACTCTTTCTGACGTGTAGTCGTAGTAGCCATAGCTGTAATAGCCAGTCCTACGCTTCTCAACTGCGTTGAAGATTGCACCCTTGATCTGCACGCCATTCTGCTCGAAGGACTTTACCGCCAACAGAATTTCCTTGGGATGATTCACCCCAAAGCGCGTAACCATCAGTGTTGATCCCGCGTGTTTTGCGACAATCACCGCGTCAGTCACCGCGAGGATCGGCGGCGTATCGATGATCACCAGGTCGTAACTCTTTCGCAGGCCCTCAAGTACCTGTGCGAAGCGCGGATGCATCAGCAGTTCCGATGGACTCGGCGGCACCTCGCCCCGTGCGAGGTAGTGCAAATTCTCCAGACCGGGCATGCCTTTGACCGCTTCACTGGCATCAATCTTTCCCGCCAGTAGATCCGACAAGCCACAGCCTTGCTCAACATCCAACACCTTGTGCAAGCTGCCTCTGCGCATATCCGCATCTATGACCAATACGCGTTGCCCAGCCTGCGCAATCACGGCTGCCAGATTCGCGGCCACGAAGGTCTTGCCGATGCCTGGACGAGGCCCTGACACAAGCAGAACATTGTTCTTTGCCTCCATCATCGCAAAATGCAGACTGGTACGCAGACTGCGCAACGCTTCGACTGCCAGATCCGCCGGTGCCGCCATCGCCAGCAGATGCGAACCTGTGCTCGCCCCAACCGGTTTACGCTTCCCTCGCCTTTTCTTGGTCGACTGCAGCAGACTGGTAGAGCTGCTCAGCGGAATCGCGGCATACACCGGCAAGCCCAGTTCTTCGATGTCGGCCGGATCTTCAATGCCCGGATTCAACATGCGCAACCCGAATATCCAGGCGGTCGACAGCAAACCGCCGAGCAAAGTCATAGCCAGAACCACAACTGCTTTTTTTGGCTTCACCGGGTTGCTCATGTCCGCAACTGCCGCATCCACAATGCGGACGTTACCAACCGAGCCTGCCCGCGCCACATCAAGCTGCTGGGCCTGGTTCAACAGCGCGGTATACAGCTCGTTGCTGACGGTGAGATCCCGGGTGAAACGCAATAGTTCCTGCTGCGTATCTGGCAACGCACTGACCTCTCCGCGAAAGCTGTCCTTGCGCGCCTGCAAGCTGCCGATCTGCTTGAGCAATGCGCGATAGGCCGGATGCTCGCGAGTGAATGTGCGATCCAGCTCAGCCTGCTTCAAACGCAGCTGCTGGAGGCTGGTTTCAACCGCCACTTCCTGCTCCAGCAACCCCTTGGTCTGCATGGTTATGTCCACTGCATTTGAGCGGGACTGATAGGCGGCCATCGCCGCCTGCGCGGTCTCGACCTGCTTACGCACCGTCGGCAGCTGATCCTTCACAAACTGCAGCTGGGACGCTGCTTCAGCGGAGCTACGTTCGACATTCTGTCGAACATAGATTTCGGCCACGCTCTGCAGCAACGCCTCGGCAGCCAGCGCGTCACGCCCCTCGTAGGCCAACTTCAGGATGCCGGACTCCTTGCCCTGCTCAGCGACCTTGATGTCCTTCTGCAGATCAACCACAACATCCAGCCGACGCTGCTTCTCCAGGTAGAAACGCATGCCTGGGTTTGCCTGCAGCCTGGCGACTTCCAGCTTGATGCCGGCCGCCTCGACAGGCATCCCAACCACACCATGCAAAACCTCGTCGCCGCTCGGTCCTCGCAGCACGAAGCTGCCCGGGTCAAGCCCCGCAACCAAAGTCATGGTTTGATTGAGCAGACCGACGGGTACATCGAGACGGTGAATTTCCAGTGTCTCACCACCCCAGCCGTAACTGGAAAGGCCCAT
Organism: Stenotrophomonas sp.; assembly: GCF_032066555.1. Lineage (GTDB taxonomy): Bacteria > Pseudomonadota > Gammaproteobacteria > Xanthomonadales > Xanthomonadaceae > Stenotrophomonas. Next base: position 195,734 of record NZ_DAMBKV010000004.1, on the reverse strand, counting down.
TGGCGCACCGGCCAGATCACCAGGCGAGCGGCTCTCAAAATGTCTGGCGATGTATCCGCCCAGCAGCGGAAACCGTCGCGACACCACCGAGACATCCAGCTGCAGGCGATCAACTGCCGTTCCAACGACCATGCGCGAGGTCAGCAATGCAACCTCTGTGGTCGCCGCCGTACTACCGCCCCCCGTCAACAAAGTCAGATCCGACAACCCCGGAATAGCGGGAACCTTCGACTCGACCTGAATCATTGCCTGTGCCTGATACACCGGTGCGGCCAAAATCACATATGCCGCACTGACTACGGCGAAGAGCGCTGTGGTCCCGACGACCAACCACTTGCGATCGTACACAACGCCAAGCAGGTCACGCAGATCGATCTCATCGTCCTGCCTTGCCGAGCGTACCCGATTATCCTTTTCCATGACTTCCGTTCTGATAGTTGTTCTGCCGCCTCAGGGCGACTAGGAAATGTAGTTGGCCCAACGTGCAGCGCCTTGTTCCATCAGCCCATAGACGTGCTCAAAGGCGAAGCGCTGTTGCCGATACGGATCGGGCACTTCGATGTCGTCCCAGCGGCCCAGCAGGAAGGTCTTTCCGCTGACCTGCGGCACTTCACGCGCAATCTGTGCAAGGTGCGCGCGCTCCATGACCAGGATCAGGTCAGCGGCACCGAGAATTGATGGCGTTGCTTGCCTGGCCCGATGCGCGCTGGGGTCATGCCCCTGCTCACACAGCAAGGCCGCAGCCGTTGGATCGATTGGGTGTCCGGCCAAAGCATGCAGGCCCGCCGAAGCCACCTCGACGCCTGCCCGCCCGTGCAGCCGTTGGCGGAACAATATCTCGGCGGTAGGGCTGCGACAGATGTTGCCCACACACACAAGCAGCAGTTTTTTGAACACGTAACGACCTCAGTCATCTCGATCACGGGAATGCTGCGTCGCCGGGAGCCTCACCCCCATGCACCACGCAGACCACGCACTCCTTGCCCGAGTCGCCCTGGGCAAGGAATGCCGCTTCGCCCGCAAACCACTGTTGAAACCGCGCCGACGCGATCAGAGCATCCGCGCAGTGCTCGCCGGCAAGACCTGCTGCGGCGCAGTGTACAGAACGAAACAAACTGATACCATTCGAGAGCAAGTGAAACATTGCATTTGCGACCTGGTCGAAAGTTCCTGCCAATCAAGCCCGTCGCCAGTGGTTTCGCCGCTTTCCTATCGGCGCTCCACGCAACGAAGAAAGAAGAAATCCCATGTGGATCGCGCGCCGCAACCCCCATCATGAGCACTGGAGAGCCCCATCCGGACGGCTTGCCGCCACTTTTGGGATGATTCTCAAAATCAGCGATCCACTGCTGCTCCTGGGCACTGCGCTGGCCGCTTATCAGCTGCAGTTCAATGATGTGCAACTGTCAGTGCACTACTGGCGATTGATCGCGATCACCATGTTGCTCAGCCTTCTCGTGCTCAGCATGTCCTCCATCTACTCGAGCTGGCGTGGGCGCAGCCTGTTAACAGAACTGGCCAACGTACTGCTGCAGTGGCTGGTCATCTTCGGCTGTCTGTTTGCCTATGTCGCCGCGATCAAGGCTGCGGATGCTCAAACAACCGCGTGGGTAGGGAGTTGGTGGCTCCTGAGCCTGGCATCCGTTTCCTTGTTGCGCTTGTTGATTCGGGCAACGGCAGCATGGGCACGCGCGCGCGGCAACGACCTGCGCACCGCAGTGATCGTCGGCGCCACGCCCGACACACAAAAAATCATCACCACGTTGCGCGACAACAGTTGGGCCGGTATATGCATCCAGGGTTGGTTCTCTACTCGTTCCGACCGCTGTGTGATTGACAGTTCAACGGCGCTGCTGGGCACATTGAACGACCTTGGCGGGTACGTCGAAAGCCATGCCACCGACCAGGTCTGGATTGCATTGCCAATGCGCGACGAAGCGCAGATCACCTTGGCACTCAATCAGCTGCAGCACTCGACGGTCGATATCAAGTTCGTCCCCGACATGTTCGGCTTCCATCTGCTCAACCACTCCATCGAGCAGCTCGCAGACCTGCCGGTGATCAATCTCCAGCAGACACCACTGCAAGGAAGCGCTCGCGTGCTCAAGGCGCTGGAGGACCGTTTGCTCGCTGCACTTATCCTGTTGGTGATCTCCCCGCTGATGCTGGCCATCGCAATCGCGGTGAAGTTGAGCTCCCCCGGCCCGGTGTTCTACCGCCAGGAGCGCATGAGTTGGAACAACAGCACCTTCCAGATGCTCAAATTTCGCTCGATGCCTGTGGATGCAGAAGCCGCCAGCGGCGCGGTGTGGGCCAAGGCCGGCGAGAGTCGCGCCACCAAAATCGGGGCGTTCCTGCGAAAGACCAGCCTGGACGAGCTTCCCCAGTTCTTGAATGTGCTGATCGGCGACATGTCCATCGTTGGCCCGCGCCCTGAGCGACCGGTATTCGTGCACAAGTTCAAGCATGAGATTCCGTCATACATGAAAAAACACATGGTCAAGGCGGGCATCACAGGCTGGGCACAGGTCAACGGCTGGCGCGGCTCCACCGATCTGCACAAGCGCATCGAATGCGATCTTTTCTATATCGAGAACTGGTCGCTTGGGTTTGACCTCCGGATCATTGTTGCGACCCTGTTCAAGGGTTTCGTTAACAAGAACGCGTATTGAGCAGAAAAATGAAGCAGAACATCGGTCCGAAAGAAAGCCCAGCCTTGATGCCAATGAAAATTACAGTGGTCGGAGCTGGCTATGTTGGACTGTCCAATGCGGTACTACTTTGCAGGCACAACGATGTGACGGTGCTGGATGTGAGCAGCGAGCGCATCGAACTTTTGAACAAGCGACGCTCGCCGGTAAAGGACGGCGGTATCGAGACGTTTCTTGCTTCCGGAGAGCAGGCACTCACCGCAACAACCGACAAGCATGCGGCCTATCGCAACGCAGACTTCGTCATCGTGGCAACACCGACTGACTACGATCCAGAGAACAACCATTTCGACACCAGCTCCGTAGAGTCTGTCGTCGACGACGCTCTGGCGATCAATCCGAGAGCCACCATCGTGATCAAGTCCACGGTCCCGGTTGGCTACACCACGCGCCTGCGCGAATCACGGAATGCTGACAACATTTTTTTTTCGCCGGAGTTCCTTCGGGAGGGTAGCGCACTGCACGATAACCTCCATCCCAGCCGCATCGTCATTGGCGCCACCACAGCCCATGCACGGGTATTCGCCAAATTGATGCAACAGGGATCCGCGTGCGCAGACGTCAACGTGCTGCATACCAGCTCGTCTGAAGCCGAAGCGATCAAGCTTTTCTCAAACACCTATTTGGCGATGCGCGTAGCCTATTTCAACGAGCTGGATACCTACGCATCGATGCACAGCCTCGACACACGCCAGATCATCGATGGCGTCGGGCTGGATCCAAGAATCGGCAGCCACTACAACAATCCATCCTTTGGATACGGAGGATACTGCCTGCCAAAAGACACCAAGCAGCTTTTGGCGAACTATAGCGATGTCCCCCAGAATCTGATTAGCGCAATCGTCGATTCCAACAGAACCCGCAAGGACTTCATCGCAAGCGACATCATGCGCTCAGCCCCGCGCATAGTCGGAATCTACCGGCTTACGATGAAATCCGGTTCGGACAATTTCCGTGCATCCAGCGTGCAGGGCGTCATGAAGCGCCTGAAAGCCAAAGATGTGGAAATCATCATCCACGAGCCAACCCTGAAGGCAAAAACGTTCTTCAACTCGGAAGTTGTCAATGACCTTGCTCGGTTCAAGGCCTCCGCCGACGTAATCATCGCCAACCGTGTTACCGATGAGCTGAGGAATGTGGAAGCAAAGGTATACAGCCGCGACATTTTCGGCGCGGACTGAGTTCCTCTGGCCATGACAGGAAAGCCCCGTTCTTTCGCACATAGCCTAATCTGGAATCTTTCCGGCGCAGGGCTTCCATTGGCGTTTGCGTTCCTTGCAACTCCAAGCCTTCTTGCAGGCTATGGAAGTGAGCGCTTCGGCTTCCTGACCATCATCTGGGCGCTGATCGGTTATTTCAGCATCTTCGATCTTGGCATAGGTCGCGCACTTACAAAGCTTGTTTGCGATCGACTAGGTAGCGGAAGGATCGCCGAACTTCCCGACCTCGCGACGACCGCGATCTTTACCATGTGCAGCCTGGGCGGGATTGCATGTCTGCTTCTGGTAGCTGCAGCTCCCATCCTCGTGCGATCGCTGCAGCTGGAGGCGGCATTGCACCGGGAGTGCGTGCTCAGCCTTCGCATATTGGGCATCAGCATTCCCTTCGTCATTGCATCCACGGGATTCATCGGCCTGCTTGAAGCTCGACTCAGGTTCGACCACATCAACCGTATCCGGCTGTTGATGGGAATGCTCAGCTTTGCCGCACCGCTGTTGATGCTGATATGGTCGCCCAGCCTGGTGCCTGCAACGATTGCACTTGCAGTAAGCCGCATCGTTACAACATGGCTTTACTTCCTCGCGGCCAGGCGCAGTGATACGACGGCCATACTGGCTGGAAGGTTCCGCGCAACGCACCTGCGGGAACTGTTGAAATTCGGCAGTTGGGTCACGCTAAGCAATCTGATCAGCCCGCTGATGACGCAGCTGGACAAGATTGTCATCGGCAGCATCGTGGCCATTCACCTGCTGCCTGTTTATGCAATACCTGGCGATCTGATCAACCGCCTCAGCTTCATTCCTGTCGCCATCATCGGAGTGTTCTTTCCGGCATTCTCCGCCCGATGGGCGGCCGGCAACCGACAGGGAGTCCTGTCGCTCCACCGCGACGTTGCATCGGTGATGCTTGCCACAATGCTCCCCATTGCGCTGACCATCTACGCGTTCGCTCCCGAAGCGCTTACCTTGTGGATGGGCAGGGAGTTCTCGCTGCAAGCAGCACCTTTGATTCGTTGGCTTTGCGTAGGCCTGCTGGCGAATTCCTTCGCGCGTATCCCGCATGCGCTGTTGCAGGCCATTGGCCTCCCGGGAACTCCGGCCAAACTGCACCTTCTTGAGCTCCCGATTTACGCCACTGCGCTGTGGCTGCTGCTGGAGCGGCACGGGATCCTTGGAGCAGCAATTGCCTGGAGTGGACGAATGCTGCTCGACTTCGTCCTGCTGACGACACTCGCCTGTCTGGCAGTGCCCGGCACCAGGCGCCAGGCCATCTCCCTGCTGACAGCAACAGCCGTTGGCGCGGCCATCATGTGCATTTCGCCACTCATTTCATCCGCCTCAGGACGATTGATTCTCTGCGTTGCGGCTGCACTCATGGGCGGCGCATACGCATTCACCCTCCTTGTTCGTATCCACCAAGATGAATGACCCCATTTCTTCGTCCGTTCCGCCACCCAATACGACATTGGTGACCGTCACTTACGGCGATCGCATCGACTATCTCCACGCACTTCTGCAGCGGGCGTTCTGTATCGAGAACGTGGGCCGCGCGGTAATAGTAAGCAACGCCTCGACCTCTGATATTTCTCTGCTTGAAGAGCAATGGGCTCCCCGTCTGCGTGTCATATCCCTGGAAACCAACACGGGATCTGCTAACGGTTATGCCGTAGGGATCGCCGCTGCACTGGCTGACGAAGCGGACTATATATGGCTGATGGACGATGACAACGCCCCCATGCGCGGCGCACTTTCCGCGCTGCATGACCGGTTGGCAACCAGCAGCGCGGTCCACGGCATGGAGAATGCTGCTGTCCTTGGCTTTCGCCCTACCCATCAATCCGCCATTGCCCAAGGCATAGAAGCAAGGCACGCCTATCCACCGCGCTCCAGCTTTCTGGGGTTTCACTACCGGCAGATCGCCTTCAAGATATGGCACAGGATCAGGCCAGCACCAGGAACGCATAGGCCCGCGTCGATAGTGTCCATGCCTTACGCACCATACGGAGGGCTGTTGGCATCAGCCATGCTGTTCAAGCGAATTGGCCTACCGAAATGCGAACTGGTTCTGTATGCGGATGATACCGAGTACACCTACCGCATCACTGCGGGTGGCGGTGTAATTGAACTGGTAACTTGCGCCGAAATTGAGGATCTGGAGCATTCCTGGTACCTGCGCGAGGCGCACCCGAACAACTTCCTTCGCCTTCTGCATGGGCGCTCCGACTTTCGCGCCTACTACGGCATACGCAATCTGGCGTGGTTCGAGAGGAATGTCTGGCGAACCTCATGGCTCGAATATGCGCTTAACAGCGCAATCTACATGATCCTTCTTAAGTATTTTGCACTGCGCAGCGGTCAACCCCAGCGGTACCGGCTATTGCGTGACGCGATCCGGGAAGGACGAACCAATCAGCTCGGTTTGTGCGACAGATTCCCTCTATAGCACCCTCCCTCCTTTTCTGGATCCATGCACAGGATCATCAGCCACGCCAATGAAATTGCGAAACAGAAGCGCCAACTTGTTCTCACCATTCGTCCTGTCGGCGGCATCGTTGCTATTCCTCACTGCCTGCCTCCTGTTCCCTCCACAGCTCTACGAGGCACTCCTTCCGGAGCGAAACGTCATGTTCCTCGACGTTCGTACCTTCCTGTTCTTCGCGACATGTGTGGCCACATTCTGCTGTGGCGTACTGCTTGCCAAACCATGCCAACCATCAATCGCACCGCCCCCATCACTCAGCAATACCGCAATCATGGTTCCACTATTGGCGGCGGTCGTCCTCAATGCGGTTTCACTGACGGTTCTGTTTCGAAACAACCCATGGATGCTGACGGAATGGCTGACTGATTCGGGCAGGGTCAAGCGCGACTATGACGCCACAGGCGGCCTCTCGGAAGCCTTGCCACTGTTGTTCGCCGTATGCTGGTGGGCACATGGACGCATACTCAGCCGTCGGCAAGCGACTGGCGAACCGGCACGTCTTGTTCGCACCAGCATCTTTTTGGCTGCCGCATTCGCCGTATTCACAGCCATGATGAAAGCCGCGCGCTTTGACTTGATACCGGGGTTACTCGGCTTCCTGATCATCTCCACCACCCTTTCATCTTCCAGCAGGAAGAGCGTTGGCTTCCTGTTGCGCCAAGGCGTCTTCGTGCTCTTGGCTGGCGCCGTGACATTCTCACTGTTCGCATTCCTAAGGGGGCAAACCGGCACGCTTGCGATCGCTGAATCTGCCGCCGGTTACACCATGGCCTCATACAATCGATTAAGTGCGCTGCTCAACGGGGATATATATTTCCCCCACGCAGGCAGTGGCATTTATGCCTTCAACTTCGTCTCCCATGTACCTTTCTTTCATAACCTCATTGATTTCAGGGATGCGTTTGGAATGCCCGACCGGGTTGAGGCCTGGATGACCGAGTTTGCTGCGATCGCATCGACTGGCCTCGACGGGAGGTACATTTGGGTAAGCGCATTCGGTTACTTCTTTGCAGACCTCGGCCTCTGGACATACCCCTACCTCGCAGCAAGCGGGCTACTTGTCGGGCTGTCCTGGAAGTCGATCCTGGCACGACGCGCCTTTGGACTTGTTCTCTATCCATGGGCCGCGTTTTCCATAGTCCTGTGGTTCGGAAGCCACTTTTTTGTTTTTCCGAGGCTGGTGACATTTCTCCTTGCCGCAATGGTCCTTGCCGCCTGGGAGTTCGTACAAGGAAGAAGGTTCGTACTGCAATGAACAATGCCAATTCGTCAACGACACCCGCGTTGATCAGCATCTACCTCCCGACCCACAACCGCCTCGGTCTTCTGCAACGCGCGATCGAATCCGTGAGACAACAATCCCATCCTCATTGGGAGCTCATGGTTGTTGTAGACAATTCTTCGGATGGTACCGCCGCCTACCTGGAGTCAATTGCAGACCCCAGGGTAAAGACAATCGTCAACAAGGTATCCATGGGGGCCTGCATCAGCCGCAACCTTGCAATCGCCAACGCTTCTGGCGAGTACATCACCGGTCTTGATGATGATGACTATTTTCTACCCGACCGCCTGACGGATTTCCATGAGAACTGGTGTCGATTGACCTCGGCAGGTGTGGAATTCGGATTCCTCTATGACGATGCGGTCGTGCTTGGCCAGGATGGCGGCCAAGCCATGCGCCGCTTCGTCAAGGTTGCAGATCAGCGTCGACTGAACGGCTACAACTGTGTTGGCTCCCAGGTGTTCTGTCGGCGTACGGACATCATATCGGCAGGTGGCTTTTCGCCGAGCATGCCCGCATGGCAGGACTGGGATATGTGGGTTCGGCTGCAGCGCCTCTCCGGCAAGGGCATCAATATCCGGAAGGCAAACTATGTCGTTGACGAGAGCCACGACCATGAGCGGATTTCGCAGAAGCCTGCGCATGTACTTCGCTATGCCGCGGAACAGTTCCTGTACAGGAACAAGCAGCTCAATGCCGCAGAACGCGCATCCGTTCGCTATACGCTCAGCAAGTATCCACAAGTAGGAAGGACCTTGGCCGATTGCTTGCGGATCTTGCCGATCATGTCCTCGAATCCGCTGTTCTGGGAAAAACTCGAACGGAAAGCCGCCGACCTGGTCACCCGACATGGACACTAGCAACACGCAGACACAGCTGCCCGGCGCGGCAATGTCAAAGCAGCCCACGCAGAGCATTCACGTACTGATGATCTCCGCCCGGGCGGATCACGGCGGCGGCCCCCGGCACATTGAACTCCTGCTCCGCAGCCTGCCTGCATGGGTAACGGTGTACATAGCCTGTCCGGAGGATGATCCGTATTGGGCGCGATTCAAAGAACTGGTCAATGGACGCCTGTTTCGTATTCCACACCGCCGATTCGGTCTTTTACAGGCAGCGCGACTCGCACTGCATGTGCGGCGCACCGGCATACAGGTCATTCATACCCATGGAAAAGGCGCCGGCATATATGGCCGGATCGCTTCGCTACTGGGTGGAGCTCCCTGCGTTCACACTCCACATGGCATTCATGTTGGCAGCTATGGCCCCTCTCTCCGAAGCCTCTATCTGCGGTATGAAAATATAAGTGCGCGCTGCGTTGAACACCTGATACATGTGTCGCCGGAAGAACAGGACCAGGCCCGCGAACTTGGCCTTTGGCGGGCGATCCCTGCATCAGTGATTGTGAATGGCGTGCCCAGCCATACGCCGGACAGCAGTCAGCAGCTGCGCAGACAGGCACGACGACGTCTCGGCTTTCCGGAAAGCTCTCCGGTGGTAGCCACCGTCAGTCGCTTCGACTATCAGAAAAACATGGGGGACGCCTACCTTATTGCCAAGGCGATGCCCCATATCCGGTTTCTCTGGATAGGCACAGGTGAAGAGATCGCTGCATTGCAGAGACGAGCCGCTGCGGATGGCGTCCGCAACCTGCACTTCCTGGGGCGCATGGACGCCCCATTGAACGCACTGGCTGCCGCCGACGCTTACCTCTCCACCTCACGCTGGGAAGGTTTGCCACTGGCGGTACTGGAGGCAATGTCATTGGGAATCCCTTCCGTTCTCTCCAATGTCATCGGCCACAAGAACCTGATTGAAAACCACGGCGCTGGCCTGCTCTATCCGGCGGGTGATATCGGCTCGGCAGTATCTGCACTGACCCGCGTCCTCGACGGGCCAGAACTGCATCGAACGCTTGCTGAATCGGCGCGCTCGGCACAGCTGGGCATCTTCTCCTCTACGACTGTTGCCAGCCAGACGGCTTCACTCTACAAGGGGCTGGCCTCCTGATGAAGGTAGCAATCGTCCATTACTGGTTTGTCACCTGGCGCGGAGGTGAGAAGGTTGTCGAACAGCTGCTGGACCTCTATCCACAGGCTGATGTGATCACGCACGTAGCCACGACCGAGATCGAGCGCGCGCAACTGGCAGGGCATCGCGTGCAACGTACCTTTGTCAGCAAGCTACCCGGCGCTCAACGACTGTATCAGAAGTACCTGCCCCTCATGCCCATCGCATTGGAGCAACTCGATCTGACGGAATATGATCTGGTCATCTCCAGCGAGTCCGGCCCTGCCAAGAACGTCATCACCCACCCCGACGCACTGCATGTCTGTTACTGCCATAGCCCGATGCGCTACGCCTGGGACATGTATGGGCTTTATCTTGCAGGCGCAGGGAAGATCACCCGGTTATTGATGCGTCCCTTGATGCACTATCTGCGCACTATCGACGTGATATCGGCTGCACGCGTGGATCATTTCATCGCCAATTCGGCCTTCATCGCGCGCAGGATCAACAAATGCTACCGCAGACAGGCAGCAGTGATTCACCCACCTGTCGAAATCGATGAGTTCGAGTGCCGCAGCAGCAAGCAGGACTACTACCTGCTGTTTGGCCAGCTGACGCGCTACAAGAAGGCCGACCTCGTGACAGCTGCCTTCCTGCAGAATGGCAAGCGCTTGGTGGTAATCGGCGAGGGTGAGCAGCTGGACGCACTCAAGGCCAAGGCAACAGACAGGATTACGGTGCTGGGCCGACAGCCGTTTCCGGTCGTGAAAGAGTACCTGGCCAATGCAAAAGCGCTTATTTTCCCTGGCGTCGAAGACTTCGGCATCGTTCCACTTGAGGCAATGGCTTCCGGAACCCCGGTAATTGCGTTCGCCAAAGGCGGCGCACTCGAAACCGTTATCGAGAGTAGCGACCCCACGCTGGCGACCGGCCTGTTCTTCCATGAGCAGTCCATTGAGGCTATCAACGACGCTATTGCCCGCTTCGAGTCCATGCCAGACCATATCTCGCCACAGGCTTGCCGTAGGCAGGCCGAAAGATTCGCCTCCGCACGCTTCAAGCAAGAGATATCCTCCTTCATCCAATCGAAACTACGCGAAACCGCAGATTCACACGTGGCCCGGGGAAACACATGAACATTTTGATCTGCGGCGGCGCAGGCTATATCGGCAGCCATATGGCGCAATGGGCTGCCGCGCGCGGTTATACGGTTACCGTGCTCGACAACCTCTCAACCGGGCATGCGGGCGCCGTTCGCTGGGGCGAGCTGATCCAGGCGGACCTACTGGATACCAGCGCCCTTGAGCGTGCCTTCAAGGGGCGCCGCTTCGACGCAGTCATGCATTTCTGTGCCCGCTCGCTCGTTGGCGAATCGGTAAGCAGACCCTACGAGTACTACACCAACAACGTCACTGGCACGTTGAACCTACTGGAGACAATGCGTCGTCATGAGGTGAGCAAACTGGTGTTCTCCTCGACTGCCGCTGTTTTTGGGAACCCCATCCACGATGTCATCGACGAGAACCACCCGAAGGCTCCGATCAATCCCTATGGCGCCAGCAAGTTGATGGCCGAACGCGTCCTCGCCGACGCCGCGCACGCCCATGGACTGCGCTCGGTGGCACTGCGCTACTTCAATGCAGCCGGCGCCCTGCCCGAGCACGGCATCGGCGAGGCGCATGCCTGCGAGACCCACCTCATCCCCAACGTACTACGCAGCGCGCTGACCGATGGCCCGGCGTTGAAAATTTTTGGCGATGACTACCCCACCAGCGATGGCACCTGCGTGCGCGATTATGTTCATGTGCAGGATCTTGCCCAGGCGCATGCGCTGGCCTTGGACTTCATGGGCGAGCATGAGGGCGCACATGCCTTCAACCTGGGCAATGGCCAGGGTTTTTCCGTACATGAAGTAATTGCCGCTGCCGCATCCGTCGTCGGCAAAGCCATTCCTTTCGAAATCGCGCCACAACGGGCGGGCGACCCGCCCAAGCTAGTAGCGTCCAGCAGCAAGGCCCGCGAACAACTCGGGTGGCGGCCGCAATGGACCGCGCTGACTCCCATCCTGGAAAGCGCGTGGCGATGGCACCGTGCGCCCCCCAGCTGGTTCCCCAACCAGAACTGATCGGCCATTCCGAACCGGGAGACATTGCAGGAGCGCCGTGCGCACCCGCGCAACCGTGGTCATCGCGGACAGGCGGCAGACAAGTGCACAATGCCGGGATCGGCCGTCTTTCAATGCTGGCCTGCCCGCCCGGACGCGCTACGCGGCAATCGCCTCACCGTGGAACCGACAGCAACCGGCTGCCACATCGGCAGCCGACCGCAGCGCCTTCCCGAATCAGGCGATGTCGAGCACTGGGAACGATTTGACCATGTCATCCAGTGCCTTGATCTGCGCCAGGAACGGCTCCAGCACGTCCAGCGGCAATGCGCTGGGACCATCGCAGCGCGCGTTGTCCGGGTCCGGGTGCGCTTCCAGGAACAGACCGGCAATACCTACCGCCATGCCGGCACGGGCCAGCTCCACCACTTGGCGGCGACGGCCACCGGATGCTTCGCTGCCGGCGTCACGGCGCTGCAGGCTGTGGGTGACGTCGAAGATCGCCGGCAGGCCTCCAGTGGCTTCGATCATCTCGCGGAAGCCGAGCATGTCCACCACCAGGTTGTCATAACCGAACTGGGCGCCACGCTCGCACAGGATGATCTGCTCGTTGCCTGCCTCGCGGATCTTGCTGACGATGTGCTTGATCTGGGTGGGGCTGAGGAACTGCGGCTTCTTGATGTTGACGGCGCGCCCAGTGCGGGCGATGGCGGTGACCAGATCGGTCTGGCGGGCCAGGAAGGCCGGGATCTGCAGCACGTCGACTACTTCCGCCACCGGCGCGGCCTGGGCGACTTCATGCACGTCGGTGATCACCGGCACGCCGAAGCGCTGCTTGACCTGTTCGAAGATGCGCAGCCCTTCTTCCAGGCCAACGCCACGGAAAGAGTTGATCGAGGAGCGGTTGGCCTTGTCGAACGAGGCCTTGAACACGTACGGGATGCCCAGTTTGCCGGTGACCTGCACATAGCGCTCGGCGGCATACAGGGTGGAGTCGAGGTCCTCCAGCACGTTGAGCCCGCCAAACAGCACGAAAGGCAGCGTGTTGCCAACCACTACCCCATCGGAAATCGTCACGTTCATCTGTCTATCCTGTTGAATCCGGGGAAACCCCTGCCAAGGGTGGCGAATATGGCCGAAAAACGCCAAAAGCGACAGCGCTTGCCTGCAGCACAGCCCCGTCCGCACAGCCGCCGGACCCGGCACACGCCGTCCTATCGGCCAGACCAACCCCGGCGAGGCCTATCGGTTCACTCTGATACTATGTGGTACTCATTCCGTCGCCCCACCCGCAGTTCCCGACGGCGCCAAAATCACGTTAAGAAACAGGAGTTTGAATGTCTTCCGAGCTGCTCAAGGCCTTGGCTCTGGATGCCACCAACGCTGGCACCTACATGGGTAACGGGGAATGGTCCGCCGCAACTGGCGCGGGCGTCCTCAAGCCGCAGAACCCGACCACCGGCGAAGTGATCGCCGAGGTCCAGGCCACCACCGAGGCTGATTACGAAACCGTCATCGCCCGTGCGCAGGAAGCCTACAAGGTATGGCGCACCACCCCGGCCCCGCGCCGTGGCGAAGCCGTGCGCCTGTGCGGCGAAGCATTGCGCAAGCACAAGGACGCGCTGGGCTCGCTGGTCGCGCTGGAAATGGGCAAGTCCAAGCCGGAAGGCGACGGTGAAGTGCAGGAGATGATCGACATCGCCGACTTCGCGCTGGGCCAGAGCCGCATGCTTTACGGCTACACCATGCATTCCGAACGTCCCGGCCACCGCATGTACGAGCAGTACCACCCGCTGGGTCTGGTCGGCATCATCTCGGCCTTCAACTTCCCGGTCGCGGTGTGGAGCTGGAATGCGTTCCTGGCCGCCATCTGTGGCGACATCTGCATCTGGAAGCCGTCCAACAAGACCCCGCTGACCGCCATTGCCACGATGAAGATCTGCAATGAGGCATTGAAGGACGGCGGGTTCCCGGACCTGTTCTTCCTGATCAACGACGCCGGCACCGCGCTGTCGGAAAAGATGGTCGACGACCGCCGCGTGCCGCTTATCTCCTTCACCGGTTCCACCCAGGTCGGCCGCACCGTCAACCAGAAGGTTGCCCAGCGCCTGGGCCGCTGCCTGCTGGAACTGGGCGGCAACAACGCCATCATCATGGACGAGACCGCCGACCAGAAGCTGGCCGTGCCGGGCATCGTGTTCGGCGCCGTCGGCACCGCCGGCCAGCGCTGCACCACCACCCGTCGCCTGATCGTGCACGAATCCATCTACGACAACGTGCTGGCCACCCTGGTCAAGGCCTACAAGCAGGTCGAAGGCAAGATCGGCGACCCGACCGACGCCGCCAACCTGATGGGCCCGCTGAACAGCCCGGAAGCCGTGCAGCAGTTCCTGGCCTCGATCGCCAAGGCCAAGGCCGCCGGCGGCACCGTCGAGACCGGTGGCACCGCCATCGACCGCCCGGGCAACTTCGTGCTGCCGGCGATTGTCACCGGCCTGAAGAACAGCGATGAGATCGTCCAGCACGAGACCTTCGCACCGATCCTGTATGTGATGAAGTACAGCACGCTGGACGAAGCCATCGACATGCAGAACGGCGTACCGCAGGGCCTGTCCTCGTCGATCTTCACCCAGAACCTGAAGACCGCCGAGAAGTTCCTGTCGGCAGCCGGCAGCGACTGCGGCATCGCCAACATCAACATCGGCACGTCCGGTGCGGAGATCGGTGGCGCCTTCGGTGGCGAGAAGGACACCGGCGGTGGCCGTGAGTCCGGCTCGGATGCGTGGAAGGTCTATATGCGCCGCCAGACCAACACCATCAACTACTCCGACTCGCTGCCGCTGGCCCAGGGCATCAAGTTCGATCTTTGATGATGCCTGCCCCGGCCTTGGTCGGGGCGTTGAAGTGGGAGAGTGCTTAGCTGAAAAGCTTCCCCTCACCCCAACCCCTCTCCCGCGCGCGGGAGAGGGGCTTAATTCGCTGATACGGAGTTCCCGATGAGCATCCCTGCACCTCGCCAGACCAGCAGCTACGCCGTGATCAGCCTGGTCGCCGGCATTCTTGGCTGGACCTTGTTGCCCGCCATCGGCAGCATCTGCGCCATCATCTTCGGCCATATGGCACGTGGCGAAATCCGCCGCAGCAACGGTCAAATGGACGGTGACGGTCTGGCCGTGGCCGGCTTGGTGCTGGGCTGGCTGGCTACTGCGCTGTGGTTGATCGGCATCATCTTCTTCATTGCCATCCTTGTTTTTTTCGGAGGCCTGGCTGGCCTCGCGGCGATGAACTCCTGAGGCTGGCATGGGACAACCCGATTCAACCCAACGTTTCAGCAGCCGGGTAGCGGACTATGTGCGCTATCGACCGGGTTACCCGTCCACACTGCTGGACTGGCTGCACCGCGATATCGGCCTGCCCCACTCCGCCCTGGTCGCCGATGTCGGCGCTGGCACCGGTATTTCCAGCGCGCCGTTCCTGGCTGCTGGCCATCCGTTGATCGCGGTGGAACCCAATGCCGCAATGCGCGCAGCCGCCGATCAATGGCTGCACCCCCAATACCCCAAGTTCCAATCCGTCGGCGGCACTGCCGAAGCCACTACGCTGGCAGATCACAGTGTCGATCTGGTCGCAGCAGCGCAGGCGTTCCACTGGTTTGACACGTCCGCCGTACGTCGGGAATGGACTCGTATCCTGCGCCCGGGTGGCCTGGCGCTGGTCTACTGGAACTCGCGCCTGCTCGATGCCTCGCCGTTCCTGGCCGGCTATGAGCAACTATTGCTGGACTACGGCACCGACTACACCGAAGTCGCCGAACGCTACCAGGACGACCAGACCATGCGCGACTGGTTTGGTCCGGGCCTGCGCGGTCTGGTGCAGCTGCCAAACGTGCAGCACCTGGACTACGACGGCCTGCGTGGTCGGCTGCTGTCCTCCTCCTACGCGCCGCAAGCCGGCCACGAACGTCACGTCCCGATGCTGGAAGCCCTGCGGCGCCTGTTTGATGCGCATGCGGTCGATGGCAAGGTTGCCTTTGAGTACCAAACCCGCGCCTTTGTTGGCACGCTGAACTGAGCTTATGTATTCCATTGCCCGCCCGTTTTTGTTCACCCTTGATGCCGAGCGCGCGCACGGCCTGGGCCTGTCCGCGCTGGATCTTGCCTGGCGCACCGGTACCACGCCGCTGATCGCCGGCCGCATCAAGCCACTTCCCACCCCGGCGTTTGGCCTGAGCTTCCCCAACCCGGTTGGCTTGGCAGCTGGCCTGGAC
Organism: Stenotrophomonas sp.; assembly: GCF_032066555.1. Lineage (GTDB taxonomy): Bacteria > Pseudomonadota > Gammaproteobacteria > Xanthomonadales > Xanthomonadaceae > Stenotrophomonas. The sequence goes on along the minus strand of NZ_DAMBKV010000004.1, from coordinate 179,658 downwards.
AAGAACGGCGAACATATCGAAGCCCTGTTTGCATTGGGCTTCGGCTATGTCGAGATCGGCACCATCACCCCACGCCCGCAGGCCGGCAGCCCCAAGCCGCGCCTGTTCCGCCTGCCGCGGCACAACGCCATCATCAACCGTATGGGTTTCAACAACCTCGGTGTTGATGCGCTGGTGAAGAACGTGGAGGCGGTCAAGCACCGCCCCGGCCCGCTCGGCATCAACATAGGCAAGAACAAGGACACGCCAAATGACGATGCGCTTTCCGACTACCTGATCTGCATGGAAAAGGTCTACCCGCTGGCCGATTACATCACCGTCAACATCTCCTCGCCCAATACCGCCGGCCTGCGCGAACTGCAGGAAGAGCAGGCATTGCGACGCCTTGTAGCCGGCCTGCGTGAAGCACAGGAGCGGCTGGCCGCCAAACATGGCAAGCGCGTGCCGATGCTGGTCAAAGTGGCACCGGACCTGAGCGATCGCGACATCGATGCGGCAGCACGCGTGCTCGGCGAATTGGGCGTGGATGGCGTAATTGCCACCAACACCACCATCGGCCGGCCCACCGTGGAAGCCGATCCACTGTCCAGGGAAATTGGCGGCCTGTCCGGCGCCCCCTTGCTGGGTCAATCCACCCTGGTGCTGCGCCGGCTGCGCGCGCGCCTGCCCGAATCAGTGCCGCTGATCGGCGTTGGCGGCATCAGTTCCGGCGCCGATGCCGTGGCCAAGATGGCGGCTGGTGCTGCGCTGGTGCAGTGCTATAGCGGCCTGATCTTCCAGGGCCCGCGCCTGATCGGCGATTGCGTCGATGCCATCCGCCGCCGTCGCGAGTCACCCTCCGGGGGCGCCGTCGCACCGCTATGACGAATGCCGCAACTGCCTGGTCACTGACCGAGAACGCGTCGCTGCGCCACCTCAACACTTTCCACGTGGATGCCCATGCCCCGCGCATGCTGCGCATCGCCGATCCCAATGCGCTGCCCGAGGCCCTGGCCACCATCGGCGATGCCGACCTGCTGGTACTTGGCAGCGGCAGCAACGTGCTGCTGGCCGGCGATCCCCAGGATGTGGTGCTGGTATTCGACAACCGGGACATAACCGCACTTGAACACCGCGCCGACCACACCATCGTCCGCGCGGGCGCAGGTGTGATCTGGCATGAGCTGGTGATGTGGTCGTTGAACGAAGGCCTGTCCGGGCTCGAGAACCTGGCATTGATCCCCGGCACCGTCGGCGCCGCACCGATCCAGAACATCGGCGCCTACGGTGCCCAGGTCGGCGACTTCATCCAGGTCGTCGAGGCCTGGGACCGGCAGGAGCAGGCCTGGGTGCGCCTGGACCAGGAAGCGTGCCGCTTCAGCTACCGCGACAGCCTGTTCAAGCACGAGGCTGATCGCTACCTGATCGTCGCCGTCGAGTTCCGTCTGCCGTTGCTGCACGAATTGCAGCTGGACTATGCAGGCATCCGCGAGGAGCTGCAGGCCATGGGAATCGAATTGCCGGTCTCGGCCGACGTCGCCAACGCCGTCATCGCGATCCGTCAACGCAAGCTGCCCGACCCCGCCGTGCTCGGCAATGCCGGTAGCTTCTTCAAGAATCCCATCCTGCCGGTTGAACAGATCGATGTGTTGCTGCAGCACTATCCGGCGCTGCCCGTGTTTCCCGGCAACGATGCCAGCAACCGCAAGATATCGGCGGCGTGGATGATCGAGAAGGCCGGCTTCAAGGGCCAGCGCGAAGGGGATGCAGGGGTTTCGCCCAATCATGCGCTGGTACTGGTCAATCACGGCAACGCGACCGGCGCCGAATTGCTGGCATTTGCCCGGCGCGTGTCGGCCGCCGTGCTGGAAAAGTTTGGCGTGCCGATTGAACCCGAACCGAGGCTGGTCGGCGCCCGCTGGTGAATACTGCCTTGGCTGCACCCCGCTCCACCGCCATGCGCGCTGCCCTGCTGATGTTCGGTAGTGCGATGGCTTTTGGTTTGATGGCCGTCGCCATCCGTCTTGCCACCGACTACGTCCCCACCCAGGAAGTAGCGTTCTTCCGCAATGGCTTTGGCCTGCTGGCGCTATTGCCGATGCTGCTGCGGCCCGGCCACGCGCCATTGCGCACCCAGCAGTTGCCACGTTATTTCCTGCGTAGCGTGATTGGCCTGGCCTCGATGCTGTGCGCTTTCTGGGCAATCGGCCATCTGCCACTGTCGCAGGCTATCTCCCTGTCGTACTCAACGCCGCTGTTCGTCACCATCGCTGCGGTGTTGTGGCTGGGTGAGAAGGTCCGTATCCGACGCTGGGCGGCCGTCATCACCGGTTTCATCGGTGTGCTGGTGATCGTGCGCCCGGGCGCGCACAGCTTCGAACTCGGCAGCCTGGTCGCGGTATTGGCCGCGGTACTCAGCGCTCTGGTCGCCATCCAGATCAAACAGCTGACCCGCGTCGACGGTCCCGATACCGTGGTGCTCTACACCTATGTGTTCTGGGTGCCGCTGTCGTTGATCCCGGCGCTGTTCGTCTGGGTCTGGCCGAGCGGCATCGCCTGGCTGTGGCTGGTCGCCACCGGAGTGATGGGAACCCTGGGCCAACTGCTATGGACCCGTGCCCTGAAACTGGGGGAAGTCTCCGCACTCACGCCCATCAGCTTCACCCAGCTGCCACTGGTGGTAACGATGGGCTGGCTGCTGTTCGGCGAGACCCTGGACCGCTGGAGCGTGATTGGAGCGCTGATCATCCTCGGCGCCAATGCCTATATCGCCCACCGTGAGGCGGTATTGGCGCGACGCCGCGAGAGCCTGCAGAACGCCCGCGCCGGCGATACCCCCGCCTGAGCGGGCATCGGGGTTTCAGGCCTGCAACAGCAGCACCAGCAACGGCGCCGCGGCGACATTCAACACCCCAGCCATCACCATCACCAGCCCGGCGATCGCGCCCTCGCTCTCGCCCAGTTCGCGCGCCTTGGCCACGCCCATGCCGTGTGCGCCCATGCCAAACAGCGCACCACGCGCCATCGCGCTGCGTATCGGCAGCAGTTTGAGCAGCACCTGCCCACACAGAGCACCGCAGATACCTGTGATGATCACGAACACTGCTGTCAATTCCGGTATGCCACCAATGCGTCCGGACACATCCATCGCAAATGGGGTGGTCACCGAGCGCGGTGCGAGGCTCAACCTGAGTTCCGGTGACAGATGCAACGCCGTCGCCATCAGCCACGCAGAAGCGATCGCCACACCACTGCCAACCAGCACACCTGCCCCCAGCACCTTCCAGTGCCGTGCGATCAGCGTCCGTTGCTGGTGGATGGGCACCGCGAATGCAACCGTCACCGGTCCCAGCATCGCCACCAACCAATGCGTACCACGCAGATAGTCGTGATAGCTCGCATGCAGCAGGAACGCCAACCCCAACAACGCCAGCGGCGCGCTGATCAGTGGGGATGCCCATGCCTTGCCGCTACGTTGATAAAGCCGCTTGGCCAACAGATAGCTGACCAGAGTGGCCATTGCCCAGAACAACGGCCACAGCAATTGCGTTGCCGGCCGGACCACCATCTCAGTGAGCATCACGTCCACTCCATCGCAACAACAGCTCGACGGTAACGGCAGTGGTCGCCATGACCAACACGGTGCCACCCACCACCACCAGCAGCAGCTTCAGTCCCAGCCAGCCGAACATCTGGCGGTTGTCCAGCAGGATCATTGCCGCGGGGATGAAGAACAACAGCATCTCCGCCAACAACAAGCGCGCACCCCGCGCAAACGACAGCGGCGACCACCAGCGCAGGGCAAACACCAGCAGCAATGCGCCCAACCCGACAATCCCGCCCGGCACGGGCAAACCGAGCTGCCGCACCAATCCCTCTGCCAGCAGCCAGAGCGCCACAAGCGCAGCAATCTGCAGGCACGCACTGCGGCGGAGCCCGCGCCGCAGACCCAGCCGGCAGCGCCGCCAGAACAGCATCAACGTTTCCATGCCTTCTATGTACGCCTGGCCGATCCATAATTAAAATGAATTAACTGCATTCATTGGATTCCTTTTGGGAATGGACATCAGACAACTCTCCATGCTGGTGGAAGTGGTGCGGCAAAATGGCTTCTCGGCCGCGGCCGAGACCCTGTTTGCCACCCAGCCAACGATCAGCAAGGCGATCCGCCAGTTGGAGGACGAAATCGGCGAGGTGTTGCTGGAGCGCTCCCGCCAGGGCGTCCGGCTGACGCCAGCCGGACAGATCGTCTACCGGCGCGCCTTGGCCCTGCTCGGCGAACGCCAGGACATGCTGCGCGAGCTTGAAGAACTGCGCGGACTGCGCCGCGGCGAGTTGCACCTGGGCCTGGCCTCATTGGGCAGCGACATCCTGTTTGCGCCGGTGTTCGCCCGCTTCCGCCAACTGCATCCGCAGATCGAACTGCACGTGCTCGAACGCGGCAGCGAAGCATTGGAAGAGAGCCTGCGAGCCGGCGAAATCGAACTGGCGGCCAGCCTGCTCCCGGTCGCCGATGACCTGCAGTGGCAGCCTGTACGCACCGAGCCACTGGTTGCCCTGCTGCCTCGCGATCACAGCTTGGCAAACGCAGCCAGCCTGCAATTGCAGGACCTCGCCGAGGTCCCCTTCGTCCTGTTCGAAAAAGGCTTCCTGCTGAACCGGCATATCATCCGTGCCTGCCAGGCACGTGGTTTCAGCCCCCGCGAAGTCACCCGCAGCGGCCAACCGGATTTCATCGTAGCGCTGGTCGCGGCGGGTCTCGGCGTCGCCCTGTTGCCCCGCATGATCGCCGCCGCCCGCCCGCGCGCGAATGTGGTGATGGTGCCTCTGGATGAGCCTGAGCTGGACTGGAAGATGGTGCTGGCATGGCGCCGCGGTGGCTATCTGTCCGCAGCGGCGCAGGCATGGTTGCGCCTGGTGCAAGCCGAGCACGGCAATGGACGCTGATATTCAGGCCATCGACATCCGTCGCAACCGCTGCGCTACCTGCGAGGCATTGACAGCTTGGTCGTACAGGAATCCCTGGCCAATTCGATAACCGGCCTCGATCAATATCTGCCGCTGGCTGGCGCTCTCCACGCCCTCCGCCACCAGGTCCAGACGCAGACTGGGTCCCAACTTGCCGACCGCCTCGACGATGGCGCGTATCGATGGCTCGTCCACCATGCGCGCAACAAAACTACGATCGATCTTGAGCACATCGATCGGGTAGTCGCGCAGATGTGCCAGCGAAGAATGGCCGGTACCAAAATCATCAAGCGCAATGCGCATGCCCGCCTCTTTCAACAGCCCCAACGCACGCGCAACGAAGGCAGAACCACGGTCGGTGAGAACCTGTTCGGTGACTTCCAGCTCTATCTGCGTCGGGTCGACGTCAAAGCGTTGCAGTTTCTCCAGCAGGGTCTCAGCGAAATCATCGCGTAGAAATTCCACCGGCGCGGTATTTATCGCTATCGGTGGAACCTGCAGACCCTGTGCCTGCCACGCGCAGATATCGGCCAATACCTGTAGATGCATCAACTCCGCCAGCCGCGAGGCCAGCTCGTAATCGCGAAAGGCCTCGTCGAGCAGGCAGGCTTTTCCCATTGCGTTGTCTTCGGCACTGGGCCAGCGCAGCAGAGCCTCGTACCCCACCACGTGGCCATCCTGCAGGTTCACTTTCGGCTGGTAGTGCGGCACCACGCCACCATCACGAACCAGTTGGCGCGCCTTCAACCGCTGATTCGCCGCAAGCTCGGCGATGGCCATCAATCGCCGGCTGTACAGGCGTACCCCGCCGCGCCCATTGGCCTTGAGGTCATTCAAGGCTGTATCGGCGGCCTTGAGCAACTCCGCCGGTTCCTGCGCGTCACGTGGATACAGCGCGCAACCGATGCTCATTCCGGTACTGATCACCTGCCCCGCGTAGGTGACTGAACTTTCCGCCAACAAGCTGATGCATCCTGCGATCTGCAGCAGTTCGGCTTCGCCGGCAACATCCTCAAGCACCACGGCAAATTCATCCCCCCCCAGTCGCGCCACCGTAGTCGTCCCGCTTACCTGCGCCGCCACCCGCTTGGCCAGCACACGCAACAGATGGTCACCCGCGGGGTGCCCAAGCGTGTCATTGACGTGTTTGAAATGATCAAGGTCGATGATCATCAGGCCCAGCGTTCCGCTGCGCCCACGCTGGCGCTGCAGACTGTTTCGCAGCCTGCGGTTGAACGAACGCCGGTTTGGCAGGCCGGTGAGCTCATCAATCTCACAGGCAATACGCAGACGTTGTTCCGCCTGCTGTTGTCGGCTGACATCACGCGACACGCACAGGACGCCGTTCACGCCTCCATTCCCATCGAACATTGGCGTGAGAATATTGTCCCAGAACTGTGGCTGCGCACCTTCGGCGCCGGTCTGTCCGGCAAAACGCGCAGGTCGTCCGCTGCCCGCCATCGAAAGCGCACGTTGCCCCTTTTTTTGAAACGCAGCGGGCAGCAAGTCCGTCCATTGCATGCCGAAGGTTCGCTCACCCAGCAGCAAACCGGCCACCAGGCAGCCGGAACGATTCATGTGACGCACCGAGCCATCGATGTTTATCACCGCGATGCAATCCAGGCTTGCATCGAGCATGCGATCCTGCAGGTCCAGGCTCTCCTCCAGCGCGTGGCGAAGACTTCGCCTGGCACTGACATCGGTCATGGTCACTGCCTGCAATGGCACCTCCGCGCCGGGGCTGCCCAGGCGCACCTCGAACCAATGCTCGGCACCAAACTCATCCTGCAAACGACACTCGAACGCTGGTGCGTGCCCATGCTGCAGGAACTCTCGCCACGCACCGATCGCCTGACCACGCTCTCCCACGTGGACACGTGCCAGCCATTCGCGTGAACTGCCCAAAGCGGCATCATCGCCAAAGAACTGGCGCCATCGCAGATTGGCCTGCACGGGCACGCCATCGTGGATCATCGCAGCCATCTGCGGCAGCGCGTCCAGCACTGCCTGCAACTGCACATATAGATCCGCCAATCGACCCCTCCCTGGAGACGGTTGAGCACCCTCGTCCCAAAGCATTGCACTTCCCCCTGATGCACTGCCGGCCTGGCCCCAGGCAGCGCGCTCATCATGCAGCACCACGAACGCTTCAGGAGTGAAGAAGGTGTCGTGATCGCCACGCGGGAAAACGATTTCAGCTGCGTGACAGGCTGTAGGTAAAACCCCCATCCGCACCGAGTCCGCGCCTGCGGACGACACCGGCGTTCGGCGTTCACGTTTCGACATTCACTCACACGTCCCGTGCCTGCCGTCTGGCAGTCACACATATTGCGTAGCCGGGGGCATCTGACCACTACATGGCCTTTTGCAGTATCGCTGGCGTGATGCCTGTGTTCGTTTCCGTATTACCCGTCATCGCTGTTTGCCCACGCGATCGACAAATTCCCATCACATCGATTTCACACTTTCATACGTGCAGAACGGTGTCCACGCTGCTCATGTCAGCAGCAAATCCGGAAAAGATTGCGGTGCAATCATTCGCGACTCCCTCCCCTTCCCAGCAAAGTATGAATAGGTTGGTGTGCCTACAAGGCCTGCCTACCAATGCGGTCGTACGGTATCCAACGAAGATTGGATCCGGCGGAAAGGCGCGCGTGCAACCAACCGGGCATCGTGGGGGGCTACCGCAGCCATAGGCCTGCGTGCCAGCAATGTGCGCGAAGAGTGGCAAACAAGCCGATGTAGATCATCCACGACCAACACTAATTCCCAACTGCGCCACACACTTTTCGCCGCGGATGCGCTGGGAAATACCTACAGCCAAAACCAATTGGCCGTCCTAATCTTCCCAACCTGATTCGAAGCTCCAAGGCCACACGGAAAACAAACAGGCAACGTGCCCGAAAGCGCAACCGGCGACCCATTACCCCCTCGTCGGCAATCGCGGTTCACGTGCAACCCGCTGGCACCCTGGCATCGCCGATGCATTCGGCTGGCGGCCAACAGCGCAACGCCAGGGTGTCGGAAATCCAACAGTGCAGGTATCACCTTCCACATGCAGCTCACGCACGACCTGCACCACGGAGGGTGAAGCGCCTGTCGCACAGTGACGCTCATGGGCTCCCAGTTCTCCGCGACGCATTGCGCAGCTTCAGAAACAGCGGCTTCACCAACGCGCTCGCTTGCCATACCTGGAGCGGGTCTCCCCAACCGTCATGCCGCAAACAGCATGACCCAACCACCGCCTGCGACATTGAAGTGCGGCTCCTGGCAGAACCGCATGGCTATCAGCCGCAACCTCGACCGGAGCAGTGTCCTGACGCTCTGCGGGCATCGCAGCGGTTCGTCCACACGCCAACGCTTGGCTACGAGAAGTGTCGGCATACATCCCCCAAATGAATAGGAAACCCAGATGATCTCCACCCTTCCCTCCCTCTTCAAAGCCACCGCACTGTCCCTGGCACTTTCCGGCCTGCTCGCTCCGGCTGCACAGGCCGCATCGGGCACGGTCACCTTCAAGGGCGAGATCGTCCAGTCCACCTGTGACGTCAGCACCGCAAGCGCAAACCAGACGGTCACGATCGGCACCTTCCCGACCACCTTGTTCAAGGAAGCCGGCGACGTCTCCGCGCCCAAGAGCTTTGATATCACCATGGAGAACTGCAAAGCAGGCACCTACACGCTTCGCTTTGACGGCACCACGCCAACCGGCCATCCGGAGCTGCTGTCGGTGAGCAAGGCCGGAGGCGTCGGCATCGAGATCCTCGACAACCAGGACAAGGTGTTCCCGATCAACCAGGAACTGGCTGATCCGGCCCTGGTAACCGTCAACGCTGATGGCAAGGCCACCGTCAACCTGAAGGCACGCTACAAGTCCTACGAAAAGAAAGTTCGCGCCGGCGTCGCTGACGCCAACTCGACCTTCTCGATCGAGTACCGCTGATCCATGCCGCAGGGCTGATGACGCACCCAGCGTTGTCGGCCCTGCATTCGGCTAACGCCGTGATCACCTGCACCCACCCGCTATCGAAACCCCAATGACTTCACTGCCCGCCCGCGGCCTTCCGCCAGCGCGATGGTCCTTCTTGTTGCCCCTGCTTTTCATCCTTTCCTTTCCCGCGGCCGTCCATGCGGCAGTGCAGGTGCAGGCCACCCGCGTCATCTATGACGCTAAGTCAGCCTCCGCTGCCGTCACGCTGGCCAACAAGAGTGCATTGCCCTATCTGGTCCAAACATGGCTGGATCAGGGCGAGGACACCCTGCCCATGCGAGACCTGCCGATGGTGATCACGCCGCCGCTGATGCAGTTGGCCGCTGGCGAACAAGCCGTCGTCCGTATGATCTACGCAGGAACCGGTTTGCCCGAGGACCGGGAATCCCTGCTATGGATCAATGTCCAGGAGATTCCGCCGAGCGCGGACACGGAGAACGTCCTGCAGGTGGCCATCCGCACCCGCATCAAGCTGTTCTACCGACCGGCCGACCTGGATACCACGCTGGACCAGGCCAGCCGCGAGCTGCAGTGGCGCATTGATGGCCAGCAACTGCAGGTTCGCAACGATAGTCCGCTGCATATCACTTTCGCGCATCTGCAAGGGCTGAGCACTGCCGGCATTGGCAGTGAAATCGACCTGGACATGATCGCTCCGGGCCAAACGCAGTCGGTGCCCCTGTCAAAGCTCAAGCTGGCCGACGCGCAGATGCTCCGCTTTGGCTACATCAACGACTACGGCGGCATCACCGATGTCACCGATGTCGCCATCCAGCGCTGAACCGCTCTCCGATCCACTTCGCGATTTCCATCATGCTCGGCCCCATCCCTGATACGAAGCGGCGCGCCCGCCGCGTCCCGCGCCTGGCACCCTTGGCTGTCGCCTTCAATGCGCTGGGAATTGGCGGCGCGCTTGCTTCCCCACAGTTCAATCTGGACTTCCTGCGCGGCAACACCGATCAACGCGATGTCGCCGCGCTGTCCAGTCCGGGTGCAATCCTCCCCGGCACCTACCCGTTCGCGGTCTACCTCAACGGCAATGAAGTGGCACGTGAAGATGTCACTTTCACGATGGCCGCGACCGGTCAGGCCGAGCCCTGCCTCAGCCATGCCCAGCTCACCCGCTGGGGGGTGGATCTTGCACACGCCGATGCAGCGGCGGATGCCTGCCAACCACTGGCAACCCGCATCGTGGATGCAGGGCTTAGCTACAACGGCAACCAGCAGCGCCTTGATCTGCGCATACCGCAGGTGAATCTGATCAATCTGCCCCGCGGCCACATCCCTCGTGCATTGCGCGACCAGGGCATCAATGCCTTGCTGATCGACTATGCGCTGAGCGGCGCGCACAACAAACAACGGCAGCAAGGTCGTGACAACTACTTCTTTGCTTCGGTAAACAGCACGCTCAACGCCGGCATGTGGCGGTTCCGCCATACCGCCAGCGCCAACCGCAGCAATGGAAACAAGACCACCCGCTGGAGGAGCCAGGGCTTTCTTGCCGAAACCGACCTGGGTTCCTCGCACAGCCGGTTGGTGCTGGGTGATACCTACACCGCGTATGGTGTATTCGACAGCATCCGCTTTCGCGGTGCGCAGATTTCCAACGACGACGAGATGCTCCCCTACAGCCAGCGCAGCTACGCGCCGGTTGTACGCGGCGTAGCCGCCAGCGCCGCGCGCGTCGAGGTACGCCAGGACGGGCGTCTCATCCACGCGTTGAACGTCGCCCCCGGGGCCTTCCAGATCGACGACATCGTCCCAAACCGCCTCAGCGGCGAACTGGATGTCTCGATCATCGAGGCCGACGGCTCGCGACAACGTTACAAGCAATCGTTTTCTGCCGTGGAGACAATGCTCCGGCCCGGCCTGTTCCATTACGAACTCAGCGCAGGCGAGCTCCGCAATGGCTACGAGCACTACCGGCCGCGCTTTGTGCAGGCGAGTGCCGCCAAGGGCCTGGCCTCGGACATCACCCCGTATGCAGGCCTGCTGTTATCGGAACAATACAGCGCTGTAGCCCTGGGCGCGGCACAAAGCCTTGGCCGGCTTGGATCGGCATCCATCGACATAAGCCATGCCCGCACCCGCCTGGCGCAAGGCGGGACCAGCAGCGGCCAGAGCGTCCGGTTCCTGTATTCAAAATCCTTGAATACGCACGGTACCGAGTTTCGCCTGGTGGGTCATCGCTATTCCACCTCCGGCTATTACGACTTCAGCGATGCCTCGGCGGAACATGCGCAGTGGCAGCATGGCTACTATGAAACCAGTTACGAGGACCCGGTAGCCGCTTCGGATTTTCCCACTGCATGGCAGCAACCCCAGCAACACCCGATCCGTAGCCAGCGCTTCCACAACAAGCGCAACCGCCTTGAGATCGCGTTGAACCAACGCATCTCCGATACCTACTCACTCAGCGCCAGCTACAACAACCAGAACTACTGGGGAACCAACACGCGTGAGCGCGAACTGCAGTTGGGCCTGAACGGGCAAATTGGCGCAGTCAATTTCGGCACCTTCTTCCGTCATAGTCAGGGCCGCTATCGTCACGCCGACCGCTCTTTCGGCCTGACCTTGTCGCTTCCGCTGGATAGGCTGGGGCCGCGCCGCACCAGTGGTTCTGCCTCCTACAGCCATTCCCGTTATGGCGGTGCCAGCTATCAATCCGGCATCAATGGCACCTTGCTGGACCGTGATCGCCTGAGTTACGGCGTCAGCGTTGGCAAAACCGACGCCGGCAATGTTGGTTCGGCCAACCTGCGCTACGCCGGCAGCAAGGGAGTCGCCACCATCGGCGCCACCCATGCATCGGCCTATTCGCAGATCAATTGGGGGCTGCGCGGCGGCTGGGTACTGCACCGCGACGGCCTGACGTTTGCGCAATCACTGCACCGGACCAACGTGCTGGTACACGCACGCGACGGCGCAGGGCTTGGCCTGGAGAACCAATCCGGGGTCCGCCTCGACCGCCGCGGCTACGGCCTGGTCAGCGGCATCAGCGCCTATCGCCTGAATCATGTCGCCCTGCGCACCGATGATCTCGGTGCCGATATCGATGCCAGCAGGATCTCCAGGAACATCGTCCCGACCCGTGGTGCGCTGGCGCGCGTTGACTTTGAAACGCGGCGCGGCCTCAGCGTGATGATCCACCCCATCCTGATCGAGGACATCCGCGTTCCCTTGGGAGCGACGGTATTCGGCAACGATGGACTTGGCCGTGGCATCGCCGGCCCCAACGGCGAGATCTTCGTCAGTGGCGTGCACCCAGGCGAACGCCTCTCCGTCCGCTGGGGCGTCAAACCTGACCAGCGCTGCGAGATGCAGCTAGGCCCTGCGCAAACCCTGGAAGCTGACAGAACGCTGCCCGGCTACCGCCACATTGAACTGCACTGCCTTCCTCCAGGCCAATCAATCAAAGACTGACGATGAAGAATTTCCTGTTCCGCGCACTGACGGCACTATTGCTCCTGCCTGCGCTGCCCAACCTCGCCTGGGCACTGTCCTGCAAGGACGCCATGACCGAATCGGTCAACCAGGTCATCCCCTTGCTTGATGAGATCACCATTTCAAAGGGCGACGCCGTCCGCGGCCGACTGCTGTGGCGATCGGAGGATTACACCGTAGGTTTCCGTTGCGTGGACGCACAGGGTGCGCCGCAAGGTGAGGATGCATTCTTCTACTGGGACCCGGACAGGACGGTTGCCCGAATCCACCCTTCCATCGAGGTTGGCGTGACCATCAAACACGTGGACCACAAGATCGACGGAGGCAACCCGAGAATGCGGGTGGGCAAAGGCACCACGCCACCGGCGAACCGCCAGAACTGCAAGATGTACTGGAACCATTCCAAGGCAAAGAAATGCGCCACGTCATTGATGCTCAATGTCACCTTTTCCGTCTACATCAAGGCAACCGGCAGCCCACCGCCTCCGAGCGGACACATCATTAACCACGGCGTCTACGATCTTTTCCAGGTCGATGGTGAGGGCGGCTTGAACACCTCGCCAAACTCAAATTTCCGCGCCGGCATCTCCGGGCTTGGGCAGATCCACTTCATTGCCTGCAATCCAACCATCTCCGTGATTGGAAACGCGGGAAACACCGTGAACTTCGGCCGCATCCCGGTTGCGGACATCAACAATGGCGCCATCCAGGCACAGGTTCCTTTCCAGATCCAGGTCGACATGACCCAACCCGGGTCCGGCAACGAATGCAGCAATCAGATGCTGGTTGCATCGATCAGCACGCTCAACAGCGTCAAGGACGGGAGCCTGATCCTGCCCAAACTGAATGGTGGATTCGGCATTGCGATATCCCGGGCGGATATGCCGGGACGCTTCATCCAGTTCAAGCAGTCGATGCCACTGGGGCCCGTCAACAACGCCTTGATGAACTACGATTTCCTCGCCTCGTTGATCTGGATAGGCGACAACGCCAAACTCGGGCCATTCTCGGCAACGGCAACCGTCGACGTTACGTTCCGCTGATACCTACCTGGAAACAGCAAGGGCGTCGATCTGCATCAACGCCCTCGCCTGTTCTACGTTGACACCTCAGCGCTGCATCATTCCCACTCGATCGTCGCCGGCGGCTTGCCGGAGATGTCGTAAACCACGCGCGAGACGCCACGCAGTTCGTTGATGATGCGGTTGGAGACGCGGCCGAGGAAGTCGTACGGCAGGTGCGCCCAATGCGCGGTCATGAAGTCGATGGTCTCGACCGCACGCAGTGCGATCACCCACTCATAGGCACGTGCATCGCCCACCACACCCACCGACTTGACCGGCAGGAACACGGCGAAGGCCTGGCTGGTCTTGTCGTACAGATCGGCGGCACGCAGCTCTTCGATGAAGATCGCATCGGCCTTGCCCAGCAGCTCGGCGTACTCGCGCTTCACTTCGCCGAGGATGCGCACGCCCAGGCCCGGGCCCGGGAACGGATGCCGGTAAACCATGGTGCGCGGCAGGCCGAGCTCGACGCCGAGGCGACGCACTTCGTCCTTGAACAGCTCGCGCAGCGGCTCGACCAGCTTGAGCTTCATGTCTTCCGGCAGGCCGCCCACGTTGTGGTGGCTCTTGATGACGTGGGCCTTGCCGGTCTTGCTGCCGGCCGACTCGATCACGTCCGGATAGATGGTGCCCTGTGCCAGCCACTTGGCATTGCTCAGCTTGTTCGACTCTTCATCGAAGATCTCGACGAACAGGTTGCCGATGATCTTGCGCTTGGCTTCCGGGTCGCTGACGCCTTCCAGGGCCTTGAAGTAACGGTCGGCCGCATTCACGCGCACGACCTTGACGCCCATGTTCTCGGCCATCATCTGCATGACCTGGTCGCCTTCCTGGAAACGCAGCAGGCCGGTGTCGACGAACACGCAGGTCAGCTGGGTGCCGATGGCCTTGTGCAGCAGCGCTGCGACCACCGAGGAATCAACGCCGCCGGACAGGCCCAGGATCACCTCATCGCTGCCAACCTGCTCACGCACGCGGGCGATCTGGTCGTCGATGATGTTGGCCGCGGTCCACAGCGTGGCGCAGCCGCAGATCTCGGTGACGAAGCGCTTCAGCAGCGCCGAGCCCTGCTTGGTGTGGGTCACTTCCGGATGGAACTGCACCCCGTACCAACGCTTGTCTTCGTTGGCCATCGCGGCCACCGGGATGCGGTCGGTCACGGCGGTGATGGCGAAGCCCGGCGGCACGTGGGTGACGTGGTCGCCGTGGCTCATCCACACGTCCAGGCGCGGCTCGCCGTTGTGGTCGGACAGGCCGCCCAGTAGCGCGTCGTTGCCGAGCAGCTTGACCTCGGCGTGACCGAACTCGCGCTGGTCAGCGGCTTCAGTGCCACCGCCCAACTGCTTGGCCATGGTCTGCAGGCCGTAGCAGATGCCCAGCAGCGGCAGGCCGCTGTCGAACACTTCCTGCGGCGCGGCCGGCGCGCCGGGCAGCGTGGTGGTCTCCGGGCCGCCGGACAGGATGATGCCCTTGGCGCCAAAGGCGGCGATCTCGGCCGGATCGTGGTCCCATGCCCAGATCTCGCAGTACACACCGAACTCGCGGATGCGGCGCGCGATCAGCTGCGTGTACTGTGCGCCGAAATCGAGGATGAGGATCTTGTCGTTATGGATGTTGGTCATGTGCGAGAAGTGAGTAGACGGGAGTGACAAGTGAGAAAATGCGGCAGCGCCGGCGCTGTATAGAAGAAGAGGAGCTCGGAGCTTGTTCTTGCTCCTCACTCCTCTTCACTCACTCCCGCTTCAAGCGCGGTAGTTCGGCGGCTCTTTGGTGATCTGCACGTCGTGGACGTGGCTCTCACGTTGGCCGGCACCGCTGATCTTGACGAAGTTCGGCTTGGTGCGCATTTCTTCGATGGTGGCGCAGCCCACATAACCCATGGTCGCGCGCAGGCCACCGATGAGCTGATGGATGATGCCGCCAACCGGACCGCGGTACGGCACGCGGCCTTCGATGCCTTCCGGCACCAGCTTGTCGGCGGTGGCGGCGTCCTGGAAGTAGCGGTCCTTGGAACCCTTCTCCATCGCAGCCAGCGAACCCATGCCACGGTAGCTCTTGTAGGAGCGGCCCTGGAACAATTCGGTTTCGCCCGGCGACTCTTCGGTACCTGCGAGCAGGCCACCGATCATCACCGTTGACGCGCCAGCGGCCAGCGCCTTGCCGATGTCGCCGGAGTAACGGATGCCACCGTCGGCGATCAGCGGAATGCGATCCTGCAGCGCTTCGGCAACCAGGTCGATCGCGGTGACCTGCGGCACGCCAACACCCGCGACAACGCGCGTGGTGCAGATCGAGCCGGGGCCGATGCCAACCTTGACCGCATCGGCGCCGCTGTCGAGCAGGGCCAGCGCGGCCTCGCCGGTGCAGATGTTGCCGCCGATGACCTGTACGTTCGGGAAGTTCTTCTTTACCCAGCGCACGCGATCCAGAACGCCCTGCGAATGGCCGTGCGCGGTGTCCACCACCAGCACGTCAACGCCGGCAGCAACCAGCGCTTCGACGCGGCGGTCGGTATCACCACCAACGCCAACCGCGGCGCCAACCAGCAGGCGCGTTGCGGCGTCCTTGGCAGCGTTGGGGTTGTCGGTCTTCTTCTGGATGTCCTTGACCGTGATCAGGCCGCGCAGTTCAAACGCGTCGTTGACCACCAGGACTTTTTCGATGCGGTTCTTGTGCAGCAGCGACAGGACTTCGTCCGAGGCCGCGCCTTCCTTCACCGTGACCAGGCGATCCTTCTTGGTCATGATGTGGCGAACCGGATCGTCCAGCTCGGTCTCGAAGCGCATGTCACGGTGGGTAACGATGCCGGCCAGCAGGCCGTCGCTGCCGACCACCGGCACGCCGGAGATGTTGTGCGCCTGGGTCAGGGCCAGCACGTCACGGATCGTGGTTTCCGGACCAACGGTGATCGGGTCGCGGATGACGCCGGATTCGAACTTCTTGACCTTGGCCACTTCGGCAGCTTGCTGCTCGACGGTCAGGTTCTTGTGCAGGATGCCGATGCCGCCGATCTGGGCCATGGCGATCGCCAGGCGGGCTTCAGTGACGGTATCCATGGCGGCCGAGACGATCGGCAACTTCAACCGCAGGTCGCGCGTCAGCCGCGTGCCGAGGTCAACGTCCTTAGGCAGAACGATGGAGTGAGCGGGGACGAGGGAAACGTCATCGTACGTTAGTGCTTCAGCCTGGATGCGCAGCATCGGCGTGCCCGGTAGATGTGGGGAAGCGCGACATTTTACCCTTATTTGCCCGCCGATGTCAGGGGGCAAGTGCGACGCAGTGTCGCGCTGGCGGGGAGGTGTTCAGGGACCACGGACTGTAGTGCCGAGCCATGCTCGGCAGGGGCATTACCGGGAAGGCCCCTTGCCGAGCATGGCTCAGCACTACATTGATTCTGTACGAGGAAAGCCTCTGCCGAGCATGGCTCGGCACTACGCTGATGCTGCGCCGGGAAAGCCCCTTGCCGAGCATGGCTCGGCGCTACATTCATGCTGTACCGGGAAAGCCCCTGCCGAGCATGGCTCGGCACTACATTCATGCTGTGCCGGGAAAGCCCCTGCCGAGCATGGCTCGGCGCTACATTCATGCTGTGCCGGGAAAGCCCCTGCCGAGCATGGCTCGGCACTACAGGGCCTTAGAACTTCATACCTTCGGCGCTGGCCTCGGCCGCTTCGATCGTATTCTGCATCAGCGTGGCAACCGTCATCGGGCCAACGCCACCCGGCACCGGGGTGATCCAGCTGGCCCGCTGCGCTGCTGCATCGAAGCCGACATCGCCGACCAGGCGGCCATCATCCAGGCGGTTGATGCCGACATCGATCACCACGGCACCCGGCTTCACCCATTCACCCGGAATCAGCTGCGGAATACCAACCGCGACGACCAGGATGTCGGCGTTGCGTACGGCCTGTTCCAGCACGTCCTTGGGGGTGAACTTGTGGCAGCTGGTCACCGTGCAACCGGCGATCAACAGTTCCAAGCCCATCGGCCGGCCGACATGGTTGCTGACACCGACGATGGTGGCATTGCGGCCGCGTACCGGCTGGTCGGTATGGCCGAGCAGCGTGGTGATGCCACGCGGGGTGCACGGCCGCAGGCCGAATTCGCGGAGAACCAGGTGACCCACGTTCTGCGGGTGGAAGCCGTCCACGTCCTTGCGCGGGTCGATGCGCTGGATCAGGCGGTTGGCATCGGGAATGCCCGGCAATGGCAGCTGGATCAGGATGCCGTGGATCTTGGGATCCGCGTTGAGCTGGTCGATCAGCTCCAGCAACTGGGCCTCGCTGGTACCTTCCGGCAGGTCGTAGTCAAAGGCCTCGATGCCGACTTTCTCGGCGGCACGGCGCTTGTTGCGCACGTATACCGAGGACGCCGGGTCGCCGCCTACCAGCACCACGGCCAGACCGGGCCGGGCGCCGCCAGCGGCCAGGCGGGCATCGACGCGCACCTTCAAATCGTCGAGCAGTTCCTCGGCGATGCGGCGGCCATCAAGGATGCGGGAGGTCTGCGTGGAGGCGTCGGCGAGGACAGTCATGGGGCATGGCGGTGAACACGGGGGCGGCTATTGTCCCTGATTCCGGCCATCGCCACACCTTGTCATGACCCCGGCGCCCCGCCTGGATCGGCAGCGGCCGGCTCCCCGGCGCCGGCAATGGCGTCAGGATTGAGCGGACGCGCTTCACGCCGCGGGGTCGTGAACGGCGTCGGCGTCGGCGCACCGGGCGTATTGCGGTACATCAGCCCGGTGTCCGCCTGCAGCCCGCCGCCGGCCATTTCCAGCTCGAAGCGCTCAGCGTCACGGCGGCGGATCTCGCGCGCGACCACATCGGCCTCGTCCTCATCCACACCCAGCTGCATCAGTGCCGCACGCCCGAATTCCACCGCCGATTCGAATGTTTCGCGGATCTGGAAATCCACCCCGGCATGTATCAACGACAACGAATGCTCACGGTCGAACGAGCGCACCAGCAGCTTGGCCAGCGGGAACTCGTGACGCACCAGCTCGACGATGCGATCCGCGGCAGCACGATCATCGATGCAGACCGCAATCGCGCGTGCGGTTTCGGCACCGGAGGCGCGCAGCACGTCCAATCGCGTGCCATCACCGTAATAGATCTTGAAGCCGAAACGGCTGGCGCTGCGGATCATCTCGATATCGTTGTCGATGATGGTCACGTCCACGTCGCGCGCCAGCAGTGATTGGCTGGAGACCTGGCCGAAGCGACCGAAACCAATCACCAGGACGCTACCACTGAGTCCGTCGGCCGCATCCACGCCATCGGTCGAGACCTCACCTTCCTTCACCAGCAGCCGATACACCAGCATGCACAACGGCGTCAGCGCCATCGACAGCACCACCACCGCGGTGAGGTTGGCGTTGACCTTGGCATCGATCACGCCGGTGGTGGCAGCGGCGGCAAACAACACGAAGGCGAACTCGCCGCCCTGCGCCATCAGTACGCCGCGATCCAGCGCCTGCCGGTGGTCACTGCCCATCACCCGCGCCACACCGTAAATGCAGATCGCCTTGGCCAGCATCATTGCAGGCACCAGCAGCGCGATCACCTTCCAGTTGGCCGCAACCACCGACAGATCCAAGGCCATGCCGACGCTGAGGAAGAACAGGCCGAGCAGGATGCCGCGGAAGGGCTCGATATCCGCCTCGATCTGATGGCGGAAGGTGGATTCGGACAGCAGTACACCGGCCAGGAACGCCCCCATCGCCATCGACAGCCCACCCAGCTGCATCAGCAATGCCGCCCCCAACACCACCAGCAAGGCGGCCGCCGTCATCACCTCGCGCGCCTTGGCGGCAGCAAGGATGCGGAACAGGGGGTTGAGCAGATAGCGGCCCACCAGCACCAGTCCAACGATGGCTCCCGCACCGATGGCGATGCTCGCCCAACGCGAGCCTTCGTGCGCACCAACCTGCGCCGGCGCCATCCAAGCCACCACGGCCAGCAACGGCACGATCAGCAAGTCTTCAAACAGCAGGATGGAGACGATCTTCTGTCCGGACGGCAGCGTCAGGTCGCCGCGCTCCCCGAGCAACTGCATCACCACTGCGGTAGAGGTCAGTACAAAACCAGCGGCAGCGATGAAGGCGATCTGCGGGCGGTAGCCGAACAGCATTGCGACGCCGGTCAGCACTACCGCACAGGTAACAATCTGGGCCGTGCCCAGCCCGAAGATCTCGCCGCGCAGGCTCCAAAGATGCGACGGGCGCATTTCCAGGCCGATCACGAACAGGAACATCACCACGCCCAACTCAGCCACATGCAAGATCGCCTGCGGATCGGAGAACCAACCGAAGCCAAACGGCCCAATGGCCAAGCCGGCGACGAAGTAGCCCAACACCGAACCCAGACCGAGCCGCCTGAACAAGGGAACAGCGACCACTGCAGCGCCAAGCAGCGCAACTACCTTTACCAGTTCCTGTGAGGACTCCGCTGCCATGCCGCACCGCCTTGTAATCGTCTAGGCGCACGATAAAGCAAAATGCGTGCAGAACCGGCCTGCATCTGCGTCATTCCACTCATGGCGAATGCGAACAGAATGCCGCGTAGTCGATATACCCCGGAAACGGCACGCCAGGCGCGCACAACGTGCAGGCAGGATCGGCGTGCACGCGGGTCTCGCGGAATCGCATCTGCAGGGCATCGAAACGCAGCAGACGCCCCGTCAACGGTTCGCCGATATCCAGCAGCAGCTTCAGCACCTCGGTTGCCTGCATGACCCCGGCCAGCCCCGGCAGTACACCCAGCACCCCGGCCTCGGAACAGTTGGGCGCGAATTCAGGCGGCGGTGGCTCCGGGAACAGACAGCGGTAGCACGGTGCGACACCGCGTTGGCGGCCCGCATCGAACACACTCACCTGCCCATCAAAACGCTCGATGGCCGCATACACCAGCGGCTTGGCGTGCTTGATGCAGGCGTCATTTAGCAGGTAGCGCAGCGGGAAGTTGTCCGAGCCGTCCAGCACCACGTCCACCCCCTGCAACAGGACATCGACATTGGCCGAGGTGACGCGCTCAGCGATCGCCTCCACCTCGATGTGCGGGTTCAGCGCCGTCAGGCGCTGTCGCGCGGAGTCCACCTTCGCCGTCCCCAAGCTCGCGTCGGTATGGACGATCTGCCGTTGCAGGTTGCTGCGCTCGACCACGTCGTCATCGACGATGCGCAGCCGCCCTACCCCGGCTGCAGCCAGGTAGAACGCCGCCGGCGCCCCCAGGCCACCAGCGCCCAGCAGCAACACCCGCGATTGCTGCAAGCGGCGCTGGCCCGCTTCGCCCACCTGCGGCAGCAGCAGATGCCGCGAGTAGCGGTCATAGAAATCGCGCTCACCCGCATCCAGCATGGGCTGAACCAGGGGTAGGCCTGCGGTCCGCCAGGCAACTGTGCCACCACTTACCGAAGACAGATTGGTGAAGCCGGCATCCTGCAGCGCTTGTGCGGCGTCCGCAGAACGCTTGCCGCTCTGGCAGATCAGCAGGATCTCGCGCTCGGGTGCCGGCAGGTGCAACGCAGGGCTGGCAAGCAGCTCCGCCTTTGCAATGCCGATGGCACCTTCGGCCATGCCCCCTGCCCGCTCGTGCGCCTCGCGCACGTCGATCAGCAATGCGCCATCTGCTTGGCGGGCACGTGCCAGTTCCGGGGTCAGTTCGCGAATGCTCATGGCTGGATTATCGGCCAAACGGGAGCCAAAGGAGGAACGCCTTTGGGCTTTGGGGCTTCGGGGCTTTTTAAGCTTGTCATTCCCGCGCAGGCGGGAATCGCTCCTGCTCTTGCTCCTGCTCTTGCTCCTGCTCTTGCTCCTGCTCTTGCTCCTGCTCTTGCTCCTG
>NZ_DAMBKV010000004.1:132790-158271 GCF_032066555.1 Stenotrophomonas sp. | reverse complement strand
CTCCTGCTCTTGCTCCTGCTTTTGCTTTGATCTCCGCCTTCGCCCTTCCAATTGCACCCACGCCCTCTCTACAAGCAAGAGCAAGAGCGATTCCCGCCTGCGCGGGAATGACGAAATCATTTGGTGGGAACGTCGGCCAGATCGAACGCCCTACCCCACTCAACACACCAAAAACAAAAGCGGCCTTTCGGCCGCTTTTGTCTACATCACCCAGTACGCCTGAACCGCGGCCCGGGCCGGAGTCACTTCCTGCCCTTGACGTGCTTCATCAGGCGTCGCTTGGCCTTGACCTGGCGATCCGTCAGCACGTTCTTCTTGCCCTCGTACGGGTTGGCACCCTCACGGAACAGGAAGGTCACTGGCGTACCCACCAGCTTGAAACGCTTGCGGAAGAAGTTCTCCAGATAGCGCTTGTACGAATCCGGAAGCTCCTTCAGGCGCGTGCCGTGCACGATGAAGGTCGGCGGATTGCTGCCACCCGGGTGCACGTAACGCAGCTTGGAGACGTGGCCACGGATGCTCGGCGGCGGATTGGCTTCATAGGCCACTTCCAGCGCCTTGTTGACTTCGGCCGTGCTGAATTCGTGCGTCGCCGAGGCATGCGCGCGATGCACTGCCTTGAACAGCTCACGCAGGCCCGAGCCATGCAGTGCGGAAATCCGCACATTCTCGGCCCATGGCACGAAGCCCAGCTTCAACGACAACAGGGTCTCGGCCTGCTGCTTGTCATACTCGCTCAAACCGTCCCACTTGTTGATCGCAATGACCAACGCGCGACCGGCATCGAGCACCGCGCCCAACACGCTGGCATCCTGATCGGTCACACCTTCGTGGGCGTCCAGCATCAACACCGCCACCTGGCACTGCTCGATCGAGCGCAGCGTCTTGACCACGCTGAACTTCTCCACCACCTCGTCCACGCGTGACTTGCGGCGCAGGCCGGCGGTATCGATCAGGCGGTACAACTGCCCGTCGCGCTCCAGATCCACCGCGATCGAATCGCGGGTGGTGCCGGGCACTTCGGAGGCGATCATCCGCTCCTCGCCGAGGATGCGGTTGACCAGCGTCGACTTGCCCACGTTCGGGCGGCCAACGAAGGCGATACGGATGCGGTCCGGGTCGTTGTCCAGCGTCTCGGCCGTGCCTTCTTCCGGCAAACGCTCGACGATCTCATCAACCAGGTCATCGATGCCCTGCCGGTGCGCGGCAGAGATCATCAACATCTCGCTGAACCCATAACGGGCAAATTCCGAACGAACGGCATGTTCGTCCGTACCGTCGATCTTGTTGATCAACAGCAACGTGGGCCGCGCAAGCTTGCGCAGCCAAGACAGGATCTCGTCATCCAGGGCCGACGTGCCATCACGCGCGTCAACAACAAATACGATCAGATCCGCCTCACCGGCGGCGGCTCGGGCCTGGCGCGCAGTGGCGCCGGCCAGCCCTTCCTCTTCACCGGCAATACCGCCGGTATCCACGAGCAGGAAGGGATTGTCCTCGTCCGTGCGGCAAACGCCGTAGTTGCGATCACGGGTTACCCCGGGCTGGTCATGGACCAGCGCATCGCGCGTACGCGTCAACGCATTGAAAATCGTGGACTTGCCGACGTTCGGCCGTCCAACCAGGGCGACCAAAGGCAGCATCGCGTTAACTCCTTATTGGGCCAACCGGAATGCGGTCAGCTTCCCATCTACGTTCTGCACCAGCAGGATGCCGTCGGCGACGAGCGGCTGCGCCAGCAGAGCATCACCACCGCTCTTCTCACGCGCTGCCAATTCACCATCGCTCAACCGCAGCCAATGCAGATATCCCTTGTAATCACCAACCACGGCGTAGTCGCCCTGGATGGCAGCACCGGTCAACGAGCGGCGCGCCAGCGCCTGCTGCGACCACATGGCAGAGCCTGAGCTCTTGTCCAAGCCGTACACCGTACCCTTGCCATCGGTGACCACGACATTACCCGAGGACACCGCAACACCACCGCCGCCGCCATGGTCACGCGACCACATCGGACGACCGGTCGGGCCTTCAATGGCCATCGTTTCGTTCTTGAAGCTGGTGACAAACAGCGTATTGCCTTCCAGCACCGGCGCGCCATCGATATCGGCCATGCGCTCCAGCTCGGTACGTCCTTCCGGGGTGCCTACCATCTGCTCCCACAGCGGACGCCCATCCTGCATCGCCAAGGCGGCAACGGTACCGTCATCGTTGCCGATGAACAGCACGCCAGGACCGGTCACGACCGGCGCATTGCCGCGCACGGTCAGCGATGGCAGTTCCTGCGCATTGAACCAGCGCTGCTCGCCGGTAGCCGCATCCAGCGCCGTGGTGCGGCCATCATTGCTGCGCACGAACACCAGGCCCTGGGCCACCGCCGGCGCGGCGATTACCTCGCCGGTCACCTTGGACTTCCACTTCTCGCTGCCATTGGCGGCGTCCAGCGCGATCACCTGCCCATCCAGCGTGCCGATCACCACCAGGCCATCGCCAACGCCCGGACCACCGGAAAGACGCAGCTTGGGCTTCTTCTTTTCCTTGGCCGGGCTGTATTCCCAGACTTGCTTGCCAGTCTGCAGGTCCAGCGCGTGCACGCCTCCCTGCACCGCCGCCGCGTAAACGCGGCCATCGGACACCACCGGCGCCTGGCGCAGGCCAATACGGCCCTCACCCTTGCCGACGTTAGCCGACCAGATCTTGCTGACCTGGACGCTAGGTTCGAACTTGGTCAGCTCAGCCGGCTCCAGCGCCTTCTTTGCCGCTGCATCCTTGCCTGCGAACCAACCCTTGACCGTCGAACAACCGGTCAGGGACACCGCGATCAAGGCAATCCCTGCAACATGCTTGAAATTCATCAATTCTTCTCCGCTGCAGGATCAGCCACGGTACCGCCGGCGTCCATCAATTTGGTTTCCAGCAAGCGGCGCTGCGGCGCAGCCACGTCCAGCTTGGCCAGCGCCTGGTTGTACAGTTCACGCGCTTCATCGCGCTTGTTCTGTGCGACCAGAGCGTCGGCACGGATCTCAAGCCCCGCGCTGTCGTCGGCGTTGGCCAGCAGCGTCAACGCCTCCTGCGGCTTGCCGGTTTCAATCAGCAGGCGCGCGATGCGCTGGTCGATCAGCGTCTTGAACTCGCCTTCGGCCTTGAGCGCGCGCAATGTCTTGATCGCGTCATCGCTCTTACCGGCCTCGACCTGTGCCTTGGCCAGCTCCAGCGCGGCCAGGTCGGCATAGATGCCTGCCTTGCCGCCACCCAGGGCCGCAACCTCCTTGGCTGCTTCCTCAAGGTTCTTGGACTGCAGACTGCGCGACACCGCTTCGTAACGGGCGTTGGCGTCGGCCAGCTTGCCAACCTGCTCCTTCTGCCACCACTGCCAACCGGCAATAGCGCCAATACCGAGAACTACTCCGCCGATAATCCCGGCGCCATTCTTGCGCAGCCACGTGCGGACACGTTCGCTTTGTTCGTGCTCGTCGAGCAGGTCGTCAATCGCCATGCGTACTCTCGCTCACCCTGGCGGGGAGCCTTGTTGTTTTGTTCGACGCCTGGTTTCAGTGTGAAACCGGCGCCACGGAGCCGTCAGAGGATACCGTAAAGCGGGCCACATTGCCGCGCTTGTACGGGCCCAGGTCGACGTTACCTGCCGCCTGCTGAACCTCGACCTCGGCCGCATTGCCCAGCACCATCCGCCCCACCTGGCCGGCCGCGAAACTGCGGCTCTCGCCGGCGCGCACCAAGGCCTTTTCGACGGTGGCACCGTCTGGCGCGGTGATATCCACCCAGCTGTCCCCCTTGAAATTCAGGGTCAATGTGGACGGCGCAGGGGCGGCCGCCGGCCGTGCCATGGGCGCCATCGAGGCAATATAGGGACCGTTGTCCGTGCTCGGCGCATGCGCCGGCGCCTGAACAGGCGCCGCCGGCTGTGCGCCGGCGACCGGGGCCGGCACCACATCCAGCGAGGCCGTACTCGGCGGCGCGCTATTGGAATTGCCACTGATCACGTACCAGACGGGCACCGCCAATACCGCGGTGATCACCACATAGACCGCGCGGCGGCCGATATTCTCGGCAACCCGCTTCAGTCGCGGCGTATGGGTATGACTGACCAGCTTGGGCGGCTCGACCGGCGCGATACGCGCCTGTTCCAGCAACCCTCCCAGATCCACCTTCAGCAGTCGCGCATAGCTACGCAGCTGGCCACGCACGAATACCGGCGCCCCCAGCCGCGACCACTGCTCTGCTTCCAGCGCGGCAACCACCTGCACCGGCATGCGCAACTGGCCGGCGACCTCGTCAAGCGACAAGCCGACGGCCTCCCGCGCCTTGCGCAACTGCTCGCCGCAACCCATTACACCATCTAAAGCATTTACACCCGGATCATTGATCACAATGCGTCAGCCTTGGGGATTCGAGGTTGCTGCAGAAGGAAACTCTTCGCGCAACCGCTGTTGGAACCGACCGGCAGCCATCCTGTCGCCGAGTCGCTCTTCAATCTGAATGGCAAGTTGTAACACGGAAACCGTGGCTGGCGCAGCCGCCAAACGTCGCTGGTAGAAGGCCCGGGCCTCGAAATAACGCCCCTGCTGGACCTCATTGCGGGCCATGGCCTCCAGCGCATAGGCGTTGCCCGGCGCCAACGCCAGGGCCTGGCGAAGATTCTCCTCGGCGCGCTCACGCTGCCCGGCATCCAGCGCACAGCCGCCGGCATTGGCCAACCCATCGGCGCGCCCGCCGTAATTCGGATCGGCCAAGGCACGATCAAACCAGACCAGCGCCTCCGCCGGATGACCGCTGCCACACAGCCAGGCGCCGTAATTGTTGAGAACATCCCCCTGGTGCGGCGCCAGCTCGGCAGCCCTGCGATAAAGCGCACCGGCCGCCTCGACCTGCCCCCTATGCCCCTCGATCACCGCCTGCAGGGTGTAGGCATCGGGCGTGTCGGGCTGCAGCTTCTGCGCCGAGCGCGCGAACTGCATCGCCTCGTCCAACTGGCCGCGCCCAAAGCGATCCGCCGACAGGCGCAGGAACTCCTGGTAACGCATCCGCTTGTGTGCGGTCTTGTCCTGCTTGACGCTGTAGTCGGGTGCAACCACCTGCGGACGCCCGATCTTGAGATTGTCCCGCCCGCACGCCGCAGTGAGCGTGACCAGAACCAATAGAATCAGCCAGCGATCAGGCGACCGCATCCCCGCCTTCCTGTTCCTGCAGCAGCCGGTTGAACTCGGCCTGGCGACGGGTGCGATCCATCACCTGCCCCTTGAGCTGGCCGCAGGCGGCATCGATATCGTCGCCACGGGTACGCCGCACCATGGTCAGCACCTGCGAGTCGAGCAGGATCTTCTGGAACGCACGGATCTGCTCCTCGTCCGAGCGCTCATAGCGCGTGCCCGGGAACGGATTGAATGGAATCAGGTTGACCTTGCCCGAATCCTTGGCCTGCACCGCGTTGTCGAACTGACGCATCAGCCGCGCCAACTGGCGGGCGTGCTCGGGCTGGTCGTTGATGCCCTTCATCAAGGTGTATTCAAAGGTTACCGAGTCGCGCTTCTTGTTGCCGCGCAGGTAGCGCGCGCAGGAGGCCATCAACTCGGCAATCGGGTATTTCTTGTTCAGCGGCACCAGCGTCTCACGCAGCTCGTCGTTCGGCGCATGCAGCGACACCGCCAGCGACACATCGCTCTCGACCGACAGGCGATCGATCTGCGGCACCAGGCCGGAGGTCGACAAGGTCACGCGCTTGTTGGCCAGGCCGTAACCCAGGTCATCGCGCATGATGCTCATCGCGCGGATGACGTTGTCGAAGTTCATCAGGGGCTCGCCCATGCCCATCATCACCACATTGGTGAGGCGGCGCATCTGGTGCGGCACATTGCCCAGATGACGGGCGGCAACCCACACCTGGCCGATGATCTCGGCGGTGGTCAGATTGCGGTTGAAACCCTGGGTAGCGGTCGAACAGAAGGTGCAGTTCAAGCCGCAACCAACCTGCGAGGACACGCACAGCGTGCCGCGGGTCTTGTCCGGGATGTAGACGGTTTCGATGGCGTTCTTGCCATCCACGCCCATCGCCAGCAACCACTTGTGGGTGCCGTCGGCGGAGGGCTTGTCAAACACGATGTTCGGGACGACGACCTCGGCATGCTGCTGCAGCTTGGCGCGCAGCGACTTGCCGAGGTCGGTCATCTGGTCGAAATCGGTGACGTAGCGATGGTGGATCCACTTCATCACCTGATGGGCACGGAACTTCTGCTCGCCGAGGGTTTCGACGAAGAACTTTTCCAGGCCCGCGCGATCAAGGTCGAGCAGGTTCTGCTTGCCAGCGGTGGCTGCCGTTTTCGGCAACGGCTGGATGGCGGGTGACTGTACGACCTCGTTCACGACTTCAACCTCTACTTAGCGCGAAACCACTTCGGTGGCGGCGAAGAAGTAGGCCACTTCGATGGCTGCGTTCTCGACCGAATCCGAACCGTGGGCGGCGTTGGCGTCGATCGAATCAGCGAAATCGGCGCGGATGGTGCCCGGAGCAGCGTCCTTCGGGTTGGTGGCGCCCAGCAGGTCGCGGTGGGCCAGCACGGCGTTCTCGCCTTCCAGGGCCTGGATCATCACCGGGCCGGAGATCATGAACTCGACCAGGGCGTTGAAGAACGGACGCTCGCGGTGCACGGCGTAGAAGCCTTCGGCTTCACGGCGCGAGAGCTGCTTGTATTTGGCAGCCACAACCTTCAGGCCGGCCTTTTCGAAGCGGGCGTAGATTTCGCCGATCACGTTCTTGGCAACGGCGTCGGGCTTGATGATGGAAAGAGTGCGCTCCAGCGCCATGGGAATTCTCCGGTAAAGGGCCGGCTGGCCCGAGGGTACATTAAAAAACCCGCGTGCGGACGCGGGCTTAGCCTGAATTGCGGTGGCTAATTCTACCGGGTGACCCCCGGCTTTGCACAGCGCCAGATGAATGATGCTGCATAGCAGCATGACCTGAGCGAGACGACGGGCGTAGGATCCAAACAATCGTTTGATTGATTGAGCCAGCCATGGGCAAACCCGCCAGCTTCTCCACCAAGGACCGCATCCTCGGCGCGGCCGAGGAACTGTTCGCCCAGTACGGCTTTGCCGGCACCTCGCTGCGCCAGGTAACCAGTCACGCGGACGTAAACATCGCCGCGGTCAACTATCACTTCGGATCCAAGGACAACCTGGTCAATGAAGTGTTCCGCCGCCGCATGGACGAGATGACCGCCGCCCGCTTGGGCCAGCTGGAACAGGCCCGCAGCACCCAGCCCGGTGACCTGCGTGCCGTGCTGGCCGCCTTCGTCGAGCCGGCGCTGGCGCTGGCCCAGGACCGCCAGAGTGGCGGCGCTTTCGTCCGCGTCATCGCCCGCGCCTATGCCGAAAAGAACGACAACCTGCGCAAGTTCCTGTCCGACCACTACGGCCACGTGCTGCGCGAGTTCGGCAAGGCCATCGGCGCCTGTGTGCCGGGCTTGAGCAAGGAAGAGCTGTACTGGCGCCTGGACTTCCTGGCCGGTTCCCTGACCTACGCCATGGCCGATTTCGGACTGATCAAGCGCCCACACAACATCAGCGAGGCCGAGCACCGCCGCAAGGCCGCGCAGGAATTGATCCATTTCGCCGAAGCCGGGTTCCGCGCCAGCGTGCGCACCCCGACCTCCCCCGCCGTTCCCTGATCCAACCGTCATCGCAGACCAAAGGTTTATCGATATGTCCAATTCCCTGCTTGTCCGCCGCGCCGCCGTCCTGGGCGCAGGCGTCATGGGTGCGCAGATCGCCGCCCACCTGACCAATGCCGGCGTCGACACGGTGCTGTTCGACCTGGCCGCCAAGGAAGGTCCTGCCGACGGCATCGTGCTCAAGGCCATTGCCAATCTGGGCAAGCTGAGCCCGGCCCCGCTGGCCAGCAAGGCACTTGCCGAAGCCATCACCCCGGCCAATTACGACTCCGGCGTGGAGCAGCTGCGCGACTGCGACCTGATCATCGAAGCCATCGCTGAACGGATGGACTGGAAGCAGGACCTGTACAAGAAGATCGCGCCGTTCGTGAACGAACACGCGGTGCTGGCTTCCAACACCTCGGGCCTGGGCATCAACAAGCTGGCCGACGTGCTGCCGGAAGAGCTGCGCCACCGCTTCAGCGGCGTGCACTTCTTCAATCCGCCGCGCTACATGCACCTGGCCGAGCTGATCCCGGCCAAGACCACCGACAAGGCCGTGCTGGAAGGCCTGGAAACCTTCCTGACCACCAACCTGGGCAAGGGCGTGGTCTACGCCAAGGACACCCCGAACTTCATCGGCAACCGCATCGGCGTGTTCTCGATCCTGTCCACCATCCACCACACCCAGCAGTTCGGACTGGGCTTTGACGAAGTGGACGGCCTGACCGGCCCGCTGGTCGGCCGCCCGAAGTCGGCCACCTACCGCACCTCCGACGTGGTCGGCCTGGACACCATGGCTCACGTCATCAAGACCATGGGCGACACCCTGCCTGACGACCCGTGGCACAAGTACTTCAATGCACCGGCATGGCTGGGCGCGCTGATCAGCAAGGGCGCACTGGGACAGAAGACCGGCGCCGGCATCTTCCGCAAGGTCGGCAAGGACATCATGGTCATCGACCTTGAAAAATTGGAAAGTCTGGCCAGGGATGGCCAGGCTTCTGCGGAGGGATCCGCGGATCCCTATCGTCCGGCTGATCGCGTCGCCGCGCCGGAAGTGGTCGAGATCCTGAAGATCAAGAACCCGGCCGAGAAGTTCGCCAAGCTGCGCGAAAGCCAGCACCCGCACGCACAGTTCCTGTGGGCGACCTTCCGCGACCTGTTCCATTACAGCGCCTACCACCTGGCCGATATCGCCGAAACCGCGCGCGACGTCGACCTGGCCATCCGCTGGGGCTACGGCTGGTCCTTGGGCCCGTTCGAAACCTGGCAGGCCGCTGGCTGGAAGCAGGTGGCACAGTGGATCGCCGACGACATCGCCGCCGGCAAGAGCATGAGCAATGCCCCGCTGCCGGCCTGGGTGCTGGACGGCCGTGATGGCGTGCACGCCGCCGAAGGCAGCTACAGCCCGACGCAGAATGCCCTGGTACCGCGCTCCTCGCTGCCGGTGTACCAGCGCCAGCGCTTCCCGGATGCACTGCTGGGCGAGAAGTTCGCGCAGGGCGAGACCGTGTTCGAGAACGACGGCATCCGCCTGTGGACCGACGGTGACGGTATCGGCGTCATCAGCTTCAAGACCAAGATGAACACCGTCTCCGACCAGGTCCTGGACGGCATCCAGCATGCGATTGCCTTGTCCGAGAAGCAGTTCAAGGGCGTGGTGATCTGGCAGAACAAGGAACCCTTCTCTGCAGGTGCCGATCTGTCGGGCGCACTGGGCGCGCTGAAGGCCGGCAAGTTCGCCGAGTTCGAGGCGATGGTGGCCAACTTCCAGCGCACCAGCCAGCGCATCAAGTACGCCACCGTGCCGGTTGTCACCGCGGTGCGCGGCCTGGCGCTGGGCGGCGGCTGCGAATTCCAGATGCATGCGGCCAAGTCGGTAGCGGCGCTGGAGAGCTATATCGGTCTGGTGGAAGCCGGTGTCGGCCTGCTGCCGGCCGGTGGCGGCCTGAAGGAAATCGCCGTGCGTGCCTCGCAGGCGGCCGGCCCGGACGGCGACGTGTTCGCCGAGCTGAAGAAGACCTTCGAAACCGTGGCCATGGCCAAGGTCTCCAACTCGGCGGTCAACGCCAAGGAACTGGGCCTGATGCGCGGCACCGACAAGGTCGTGTTCAACAGCTTCGAGCTGCTGCACATCGCCAAGGCCGAGGTCACCGCACTGGCCGAAGGCGGCTACCGTCCGCCGATGCCGGCGCGCCGCATCCGCGTGGCCGGTGACGTCGGCATCGCCACCTTCAAGATGATGCTGGTCAACATGCTGGAAGGCCGTTTCATCAGCCCCTACGACTACGAGATCGCCGAGCGCATCGCCACCGTGCTGTGCGGCGGCAAGGTTGATCGCAACACCGTGGTCGACGAGGAGTGGCTGCTGACCCTGGAGCGCAAGCACTTCGTCGAACTGGCACAGCAGGAAAAGACCCAGGCCCGCATCGCGCACATGCTGACCACCGGCAAGCCGCTGCGGAACTGAGTGAGCGTGCACCGGGGTGGTGCTGCCAGCGCCGCCCTCGCCCGCCCTCACGCTCACACCTATTGAAGAGATCACTGCAATGACCAAGCAAATCCAGGACGCCTATATCGTCGCCGCCACCCGCACCCCGGTTGGCAAGGCGCCCAAGGGCATGTTCCGCAACACCCGTCCGGACGACATGCTCGCCCACGTGCTCCGTTCCGTGGTCGCACAGGCCCCGGGCGTGGACGTCAACCGCATCGATGACGCCATCATCGGCTGCGCCATGCCCGAAGCCGAGCAAGGCATGAACGTGGCGCGCATCGGCGTGCTGCTGGCCGGCCTGCCGAACACCATCGCCGCGCAGACGGTGAACCGCTTCTGCTCGTCCGGTCTGCAGGCCGTGGCGATGGCCGCTGACCAGATCCGCCTAGGCAACAGCGACCTGATGCTGGCCGGCGGTACCGAGTCGATGTCGATGGTGCCGATGATGGGCAACAAGATCGCGATGGCACCCAGCGTGTTCGACAACGACCACGTCGCCATTGCCTACGGCATGGGCATCACCGCCGAGAAGGTCGCCGAGGAATGGAAGGTCTCGCGCGAGGAGCAGGACGCCTTCGCCCTGGCCTCGCACCAGAAGGCCATCGCCGCGATCCAGAACGGCGAGTTCAAGGACGAAATCAGCCCTTACGACATTGTCTCGCACCTGCCTGACCTGGCCGATGGCAAGCGCATCATCACCCGCAACAAGATCGCCGACACCGACGAAGGCCCGCGCCTGGATTCGTCGGCTGAAGGCTTGGCCAAGCTTCGCCCGGTGTTCCGCAACGGCCAGTTCGGCGGCTCCGTCACGGCAGGCAACTCCTCGCAGATGAGCGACGGTGCCGGTGCGGTATTGCTGGCCTCGGAACAGGCGATCAAGGACTACGGCCTGACCCCGCTGGCCCGCTTTGTCAGCTTCTCGGTCGCCGGCGTGCGCCCGGAAGTGATGGGCATCGGCCCGATCGCGGCAATTCCGAAGGCATTGAAGCAGGCTGGCCTGAGCCAGGACCAGCTGGACTGGATCGAGCTCAACGAAGCCTTCGCCGCGCAGTCGCTGGCGGTGATCCGCGATTGCGACCTGGATCCGTCCAAGGTCAACCCGCTGGGCGGCGCCATCGCCCTGGGCCACCCGCTGGGTGCTACCGGCGCGATCCGTACGGCTACCCTGTTGCACGGCCTGCGCCGTCGCCAGCAGAAGTTCGGCATGGTGACCATGTGCATCGGCACCGGCATGGGCGCTGCGGGTATTTTCGAATCGCTGTAAGCGATCAGCTGCGTTGTTGATTGAAGAAGGCGGCCTGAAGGCCGCCTTCTTTTTTGGGCTCATTGCGAAGAGCACCTCCTCTCCCCAACCCCTCTCCCGCAAGGGGAGAGGGGCTTGAATCACTGCGAGCGCCAGCATTCCCGGCAACTGCAGCTGTAGCCTCCCCTTGCGGGAGAGGGGTTGGGGAGAGGGGTAGCTTGCCGCACCGCCCTGCTGGCAACAGCCCGGGGCCAGAAACAGAAAAGCAGCCTTCCGGCTGCTTTTCCAATCAACACAACTGACAGACGACAGCCGCTTCCAGAATGCTCGCAGCGCTTATTCCGCCAGCATCTTCTGCATCGCCGCCCGTGCCGGCCCGGCCAGCTTCTCGTTTTCCAGCGCAAAGCGCACGGTCGCTTCGATCAACCCCAGATGGGTGCCGCAGTCAAAGCGCGTGCCCTCGAAACGGTACGCGTCCACCTGCTCGATCTTGAGCAACTGCGCAATCGCATCGGTCAGCTGGATTTCGCCACCCGCACCAGTACCGGTAGCCTCCAGCAACTCGAAGATCTTCGGGCTGAGCACATAGCGACCAACGACCGCCAAGTCGCTCGGCGCATCTTCCGGCTTCGGCTTCTCGACGATCTGGCTGATATGTCCCTTGCGGCCATCGAACTTGTCGGTCGCTACGATGCCATAGCTGCCGGTCTTGTCGTGCGGCACGTCTTCCACCGCAATGACACTGGCGCCAGTGGTAGCGTTCAAGTCAGCCATCTGCTTGAGCGCGCCGTCGCCGCGGTTCCAGATCAGGTCATCCGGCAGCAGCACCGCGAAGGGCTCGTTGCCGACGATCGCCTTGGCACACAGCACCGCATGGCCCAGCCCCAGCGCTTCGGTCTGGGTCACGAACACCGCGCGCACGCCCTTGGGCAGCACATGCCGGATCAGCTCCAGCTGCTCCTGCTTGCCGGCGCGCTCGAGCTTCTGCTCCAGCTCGTAGGCCTTGTCGAAGTAGTCGGCCACCGCGTGCTTGTAGCGGTTGGTGATGAAGATCAGGGTGTCACAGCCAGCCTCGATGGCCTCATCGACCGCATACTGGATCAACGGCCGATCAATGATCGGCAGCATCTCCTTCGGCACGGTCTTGGTGGCAGGCAGGAATCGCGTTCCAAGTCCTGCGACGGGGAATACCGCTTTTTTGATTCGGCCGTGCATCAGTGGCTTCTTCCAGCTTCTTTGGAGGTAGGAAACGGAACAATATTGGCAGTGCCAGTCTGCGCCGCGACATCGTCGGCCGGCATGAACTCGGGGATGGTAGTGCCGAGGATATGTCGCATCGCTTCGATATCGTAGGCAGCTACCGCCTTCCTCAGTGCGGCCACGTTATTCAACACCAGCTCGGGTGAAAATTCACGCACGCCTGCCGCCATCACCTTCGGGTGCGCAGTCGGTTGGCAGTTTTCGTCGGCGTAGAACAAGCTCTCGTGCAGCTTCTCGCCCGGCCGCAAACCGGTGTAGATGATCGGGATATCAATCCCCGGCTGCTTGCCGGCCAAACGGATCATTTGCTCTGCAAGATGGCGGATGAACACCGGCTCACCCATGTCCAGCATGTAGATTGCGCCACGCGACGAGGAAGCCGCTGCCTGGAGGATCAGCAGGCAGGCCTCCGGAATCGTCATGAAATACCGGCTCACGTCCGGATGGGTCACCGTGATGGGCCCACCCTTGCGGATCTGCTCACGGAACATCGGCACCACGCTGCCCACCGAACCCAGCACGTTGCCAAAGCGGACAGTGACGAAGCGGGTGTGTGGCGCGCGTCGGTTCAGGCTTTGGCAGATCATCTCGGCGTAACGCTTGGTCGCGCCCAGGGCATTGGCCGGATCAACGGCCTTGTCGGTGGAAATGAAGACAAAATTCTCCACGCCCGACTCGATGCAGGCCGTGGCGACGCACTCGGTCGACAAGGTGTTGTTGCGGACCGCCTCACGCAGCTGCGCTTCCAGCAACGGCACCTGCTTGTACGCGGCGGCATGGAACACGGTATCCGGGTTGTAGCTGCGCAATGCATGGCGGATCACCGCCGGGTCGCCACAGTCACCGAGTACACCATGGACTTCCAGGTCCGGGAAGCTCCTGCGCAGTTCAGCCTGGATGTTGAGCATCAACAGTTCGCTCATCTCCAGCACCACGATGCGCGTGATACCGTGCCGTGCGCACTGGCGGCACAACTCCGAGCCGATCGAACCACCACCCCCGGTCACCAGCACCGTGCGCCCACGCAACCAGCTGCGCAGCAATTCCCAATCCGGCAGGATCGGCTTGCGCCCCAGCAGATCTTCGATCGCGACTTCCTTCAATTGCCCGGGTAGCGAACTGCCCTCAAGGATATCGGTCAGGCGGGGTACCGTACGGAACGGCAGACCGGTGCTCTCGCACAAACCCACCACCCTTTGCATGCCGGCAGCATCAAGGGTGGGTATGGCGATCACCAGCAGCTTGGCGCTGGTCTCCTTCGCCACCTGGGCAACCTCATCCAGGGTTCCCAGGATCGCGGCACCGTGCACCCAGGCACCTTGCAGGTGCGGCGAATCATCCAGCAGACCGACCGGCTCATAGTCGCCGGAGCGGCGCAGGTCCTTGATCAACGACTCAGCGGCCTGGCCGGCACCGAGCACCAGCACACGGCGCGCGCTGGCATCCGAATGCATGGCCTGGTAGTCCTTCCAGGCGCGATACAGCAGACGTGGTCCTCCCAGAAGCGCGGACAGCGCAAATGGGTAAACCACCAATACCGAAATGGGAATTCCCTCGAGACGGCGATAGGAGAACACCACAACTATCGCCAACAGGCCGATGAACGAGGCCTTGAAGATGTTGATCAGATCAGCGACCGAGGCGAATCGCCATAGGCCGCGGTAAAGCCCGACCTTCCAGAACGCAACGGCCTGGATGCCGATCACGATCACTGCGTCCAGCGTGAACCACGCATGCACCGGCCCACCATCCAACAGCGCGAAGCGGGCCATCAGCAGCAGCTGCCAACACAGCCACACCATGACCAGGTCGTGCAGCATTACCGCATAACGCGGGCCGCCACCTGCAAAGCGCTCGTGCCAAGATGCCATAGAAAACTTTGTCCTTATTTAAGTGCCGTGGCACGCAGGAACATCCACGCCGCTGCCGTAGCAGCCAGCCAGGTAATGCCCCCTGCCCACCCCCAACCTAGGGGAAGTCTTGAAAATTGCGCCGCAAGTGTAAGCCCCACAAGGCTGAAGAGCGCATAACCCAGCGTAACAGCCGTGTGACTGCATTCACGCTTCACGAAACGTTGGTAGAGATGCTGGGTATGCGGCTGCATCCAGCGCTCCCCCCTGAGCATGCGTGAAAGCAAGGTGAAACCTGCGTCAGCCAGGAACACCGCCGGCAACATCAGCCACAGTACCGGCGCAGTCTCGGTAACACTCAAGCCCAGCGCCAACACGCCGGCCACCAGATAGCCCAGCGCGCCGCTGCCCACGTCCCCCATGAAAACACGGGCCCTGGGGAAGTTGAAAGGCAAGAACCCCGCACAGCCGGCCGCAAGAGCCCCTCCGGCCATGGCGAACGGCCAAGGCAGCAGCCAGGCCGCACCAAGACCGACAAGAATTGCCTGTGTCGCGGCCAGCCCATTGATGCCATCCATGAAGTTCCAGATGTTGATCAAGGACACTGCCAGTACGAAGCAGAACACCGCCTTCACAACGCTGCCCGTGCCAACCCAGACCATTGCGCCCAGCAACAGGGCGGCCAACAGGTGCACGCACAGGCGCGGCAGCGCCGGCAATGAGCGGTGGTCATCCCACCAGCCAATCCCCGCAACCAGCAGCAGACCCGCTGCGAACACCAGCAACGTCACCGCATGCGCAGGCATCCACATCGCGCCCAGCCCACAGGCAAGCAGCTGCGATACAACGATGCCGATGCCGCCGCCACGTGGCGTTGATACCGCATGGCTACGACGCTCCCCCGGCTGGTCGATGAGCTGCCGCCACCGCGCATATCGGATTGCAAGCCACGTCACCACGGCTGCGGTGGTCAACACCAGCAGCAACAACCAATACTGCGACTGTGGCACTCAGAGCACCGCGTAGTTCAATAGCGGCTTGACCGTGCCCCATTCCTTGCAGCTCGGGCACTGCCAATGATGGGTACGCGCACCAAAGCCGCAACGGGTGCAGCGATAGGCCGGATTACGGACCAGCAACTGGTCGGTGATGTGCTTCAGATCCTGCAAGGTCGCTACCGGATCCGCACCCTCGGCCAAGGTCAGGTCGATCAGGGCCGACTCGCCACGCACCGACGGGCGATCCTTGAGCTGGCGCCCCAGATAGGCCCGCGCCGGCGCGGTGCCTTCCTGTTCCTCCATCAAACGGGTGAGCGCCAACACCGGCGCGATGCCGCGATAATGCTCGGTCATCTCGGCCAGGAACGCACGGGCACCGGCGATGTCGCCGACATTGCGGTAGTTCTGCAGCAGTTGCGGCAGGATTTCCGGCAGGTAATCCGGGTCGTTGCGTGCGGCGCGCTCGAATGCCCGCACCGCAGCCTCGTCGTTGCCGAAGTCACTCTCCAGCCGACCTTCAATGATGCCGGCGCGCACGCTCATGGCATCGGCCGCGTTGGCCCGATTGATGGCGGCCCGCGCGTCGTCCAGACGGCCTGCAGCGCGGTAACGCTCAGCCAGTTCGCACTCGAACTGACCAATCAGCTTGCCCATCGGCTCGTCGGTCACCGCCTCATAGCGGGTGGCGTTCTCGATCGCCTTCTCCCAGTCGCGTTCAGCCTGGTAGATGCCGATGAGGTGCTTCAAGGCCTGCGGCGCACGCTGGTCCAACTGCGCCAACTCGGTGAACACCGTCTCGGCCCGGTCCAGCAGGCCGGACTTCATATAGTCCTCACCCAGCGCAAGCAGTGCCTGGACGCGCTGCGCGTCGCTCAGGTCATTGCGGTTGACCAACCCTTGGTGCAGACGGATCGCGCGATCGACTTCGCCCCGGCGACGGAACAGATGCCCCAGTGCGACCTGCGTTTCAAAGGTTTCCTTGTCCAGCTCGGCGATATGCAGGAACAGCTCGATGGCCTTGTCCGGCTGCTCGTTGAGCAGATAGTTCAAGCCACGGAAATACGTGCTGGAAAGACGGCTGACCTGGTTTTCACTGTGGCGCTGCCCTCCCCGGCGGCCTATCACCCAGCCGGCCAGCGCGGCCAACGGCAGGCACAGGAAGAACCAGAACCATTCACTGATGAAAGCCATCGTTGCTCAGCGTCCGTCAAAGGGAGAAGGCGTCTGCACTGCAGGCGCTGCCGGTTCCACCGCCGTTGCAGCGGCCGCCTTGTTGGCGCGGCGCAGCTTGGCGTACATCGGCACCACCAGGCCAGCCATGACCATACCGCCTCCCACCAACGCCCCCAGCAACAGCGAGGCGATGATCGCGATGCCGGAAGTGGTCTTGAGCACCCAGAACGCAAGGCTGATTTCGATGGGCTGCGAGTTGAGCGAGCCGATCACCAGGCCGCCTATCAATACCGCCAGCAGGATCACTAATCGAACGATCTTCATGCGCCGGCTCACTCCTGTAACAAGAGCCCGTAGCTTACCGTTCAGCGGATCAAATGGCAGCACTCAATCTACCGCGAGCGGGTCCGGCAGGAGCGCTCAGGCAGGATCGCTTTCCAGCGGCACCACCGAGCTGACGCGCTCGCGCAGCTCCTTGCCCGGCTTGAAATGCGGCACATGCTTGCCCGGCAACGCAACCGACTCACCCGTCTTCGGGTTGCGACCCAGGCGCGGCGGACGGTAATGCAGGGAAAAACTGCCGAAACCGCGGATCTCGATGCGGTCACCGGAAGACAGCGCCCCGCCCATCATTTCCAGCAACGACTTCACCGCCAGATCGACATCATCAGCCTTCAGGTGCGCCTGATGGCGCGCGAGGATTTCGATCAGTTCGGATTTGGTCATTGCGTACTCGTCAATGGCAGGGTCTTACCCTGAAACGGCCCGGACTGATGTCCGGGCCGCCAGGTCACAACTACTTACAGCAGGCCGATTACTCGGACTTGTTGCCGTTCAACTGTGCGCGCAGCAGCGCGCCCAGCTGGGTGGTGCCGCCGGAAGCGGACTGGTATTCCTCCAGCACTTCGCGCATTTCGGCATCGTCCTTGGCCTTGATCGACAGCTGCAGGGTACGGCCCTTGCGGTCCATGCCCACGAACTTGGCTTCGACCTTGTCGCCGACCTTCAGGAACTGGGTGGCGTCGTCGACGCGCTCGTTGGCGACGTCACGTGCCGAAACGTAGCCTTCGATGCCGTCAGCCAGCTCGATGGTTGCGCCCTTGGCATCAACTTCCTTCACGACGCCTTCGACCTTCGAACCCTTCGGGTTGGCAGCCATGTACTGGCCGAACGGATCCTGCTCAAGCTGCTTGACGCCCAGCGAGATGCGCTCGCGCTCCGGATCGACGGCCAGGACCACTGCGTCCAGGGTGTCGCCCTTCTTGAAGTTGCGAACCACGTCTTCGCCGGTGGTGTTCCAGCTGATGTCCGACAGGTGCACCAGACCGTCGATGCCGCCGTCCAGACCGATGAAGATACCGAAATCGGTGATCGACTTGATCTGGCCGGAAACCTTGTCGCCCTTCTTGAAGATGGCGGCGAAGGTTTCCCACGGGTTGGCAGCAACCTGCTTCATGCCCAGCGAGATGCGGCGACGCTCTTCATCAACGTCCAGCACCATCACTTCGACTTCATCACCAACCTGGACAACCTTGGACGGGTTGACGTTCTTGTTGGTCCAATCCATCTCGGACACGTGCACCAGGCCTTCGACGCCCGGCTCGATCTCAACGAACGCGCCGTAATCGGTCACGTTGGAGACCTTGCCGAACACGCGGCTGTTGGCCGGGTAACGACGTGCGATGTTGTCCCACGGATCCTCGCCCAGCTGCTTCAGGCCCAGCGAAACGCGGTTGCGCTCGCGGTCGAACTTCAGCACGCGCACGTCCAGCTCGTCGCCGACGTTCACGACTTCGGACGGATGGCGCACGCGCTTCCATGCCATGTCGGTGATGTGCAGCAGGCCGTCGATACCGCCCAGGTCCACGAATGCGCCGTAGTCGGTCAGGTTCTTGACGACACCCTTCAGGATGGCGCCTTCCTGCAGCTTGTCCATCAGCTGCTCGCGCTCTTCCGAGTGCTCGCTCTCGACAACTGCACGACGCGACACGACCACGTTGTTACGCTTGCGGTCCAGCTTGATGAGCTTGAATTCCAGCTCCTTGCCTTCCAGGTAGGCCGGGTCGCGCACCGGGCGCACATCGACCAGCGAACCGGGCAGGAATGCGCGGACATCCTTGATGTCCACGGTGAAACCACCCTTGACCTTGCCGCTGATGCGGCCGGTGATGGTTTCGTTCTTTTCCAACGCTTCTTCCAGCTCGTCCCACACCATGGCGCGCTTTGCCTTCTCGCGCGACAGGACGGTTTCGCCGAAGCCGTTCTCGATCGAGTCGAGGGCAACCTTCACCTGGTCGCCCACGCCCACGTCGATCTCACCAGCGTCGTTACGGAACTGTTCGATCGGCACGATGCCTTCGGACTTCAGGCCGGCATTGATGATCACCACGTCGCCGCGGACATCAACGACGGTACCGATAACGATGGCACCGGGCTTCAGCTTGGCCAGGTTGGCCTGACTGGCTTCAAACAGTTCTGCAAATGATTCGGTCATTAGATTTACTCAGTTGAACATATGGACAGCGGATCTGTTGCGAAAACCCGTACCGTCCAGCCTGTTGGACGACCCCATGAAAGCAGCCGCATGTGAATGAAAAAGCCCACCACGCACCATTGCGCAGCGGGTTGTTGCAACATCTTTGGTGCGACTGCGATCGGTCAACTGATCGCACTCAACGCAGCCAGGATCAGGCTTCCTTGGAAACCAGATCCAGCACCTTGGCAACGACGTCGTCGATGCCAATACCGCTGGTGTCGATGAGGATGGCGTCTTCGGCCGGCCTCAGGGGCGCCACTGCGCGCTGTGCATCACGGGCGTCGCGGGCCATGATCTCACGCAGGAGGTCTTCAAAGTTAACCGAAACCCCTTTTTCTTTCAACTGTTTATGCCGCCTCTGGGCGCGCTCCTCGGCGCTCGCAGTCAGAAAAACCTTGAATGGGGCGTCAGGGAAGATGACGGTACCCATATCGCGACCATCGGCCACCAACCCCGGCAAAACCCTGAATGCGCGCTGACGCTCCTTCAGGGCGGCCCGTACCTCCGGAATGGCCGCAATGGCCGAGGCCAATGCCCCGGTGGTCTCCAGGCGCAACTCGTCGGTGGCATCGGTGCCATTGACCAGCACCCGCAGGCTTTCCCCCTGCTCCACGAACTGCACCCTGGTATCAAAGGTGCAACGCACCAGCGCCGACGCGTCAGAGGTGTCGATGTCCGCCCAACTGGCAGCCACGCCGACCGCCCGATACAGCGCACCCGAGTCCAGGTAATGCCAACCCAACTGACGGGCGACGATGCGACTGACGGTACCCTTGCCAGCCCCGGACGGGCCATCAATGGTAAGAACGGGGGGCAATTGACTCATCTGGATGCCTGTTTGGAGCGAGAATCAGGCTATTCTAGCGCCCTGCACCGCCATCGCTGCACGTATTTGCACGCAAG
The DNA here is from genome assembly GCF_032066555.1 of Stenotrophomonas sp. Taxonomy (GTDB): domain Bacteria; phylum Pseudomonadota; class Gammaproteobacteria; order Xanthomonadales; family Xanthomonadaceae; genus Stenotrophomonas. Next base: position 138,150 of record NZ_DAMBKV010000004.1, on the reverse strand, counting down.
CACTTGAACCGGCATGGAAATACCCGGTAGAATGGCGGGCTTGAACGAGCGTTATCCTGCATATCCGCGGCCGCGCTCCTGATATTCCTACAGTTATCCGCCGAGGTATGCCATGAAAGTTCTGTCCTCCCTGAAGTCGGCGAAGGCCCGTCACCGTGATTGCAAGGTTGTGCGCCGTCGCGGCAAGATCTTCGTGATCTGCAAGTCGAACCCGCGCTTCAAGGCTCGCCAGCGCTGAGCCAACTGGCGCAAGCCAGGGCCTGATCCGCAAGCATCAGGCAACGCCAAAAAGCCGCCCTTGGGCGGCTTTTTGCTTGGCTGCGCCCACACCGCACCCGCACAGGGTGAGCGCGCGCATAAAAACCGCGGTCAACCGGTACTTTTGCCGTCTTTTTTGCTGTAATCACAGCCTGTCCTCTGGGGAGATGTGACCAATGAAGCAAACACTGAAGATTCTGGGCCTGGTCATTGCACTGGCCGCAGCGCCGGCGGCAATGGCCGATACGCTGTTGATCGAGCGCGCACAGGAAAAACCGGCCGAAGCCATCCCGGCCCGCGGCCAGACCATGGCACAGGTGGAAGCCCGTTTCGGTGCACCGAGCGAACGCATGGATCCACGCGGCGGCCAGAAGCGCCAGTGGCCGACCATCAATCGCTGGGTCTACCCCGCCTTCACCGTGTACTTTGAAAAGCAGCGCGTGATCGATGTGGTCGCTCGCCAGGCCAGCCCCGACGAAGTCGGCCCGAAGCCACCGATCCGCTGAAGCCCTTCCAGGCAGCAGGCCTGTACCCGCTGCCTCAACGCCCGTCCGGGCCAATCGCACTCCGAGAAGAATGAACGAAACGCTCCGCTTTCCAGCCGAATGGGAAACCCAGTCCGGCGTCCTGATCGCCTGGCCGAACGCCGACACCGACTGGGCCGAGCGCCTGGCCGAGGTCGAGGAAACCTATATCGCGCTGGTCAGCGCCATCACCCGCTTCCAGCCGGTACTGATCTGCGTGGCCGACGACGATGTCGAGACCTATGCGGAGATGCGACTGCGCTCGAACCGCGTGGAGATGGAGCGCGTGCAGTTTGTCACTGCGCCCTATGACGACACCTGGTTGCGCGATTCCGGCCCAATCACCCTTAAACGCGCCGACGGCAGCTTCCAGTTGCTGGATTTCCGTTTCACCGGCTGGGGTGGCAAATTCGAGGCCAGCCTCGACGACCAACTGGTCGGCGTGCTCGACCAGGCCCGGGTCTTCGACAACGCCCAGGTGCGCAGCATTCCATTCGCATTGGAAGGCGGCGCCATCGACACCGACGGTGCCGGCACCTTGCTGACCACCTGGAAGTGCCTGCACGAACGCCATCCGGAGCGCGACCGAGCTTCGCTCAGTGCCGACATGGCCAGCTGGATGCAGCAGGATCGCGTGTTGTGGCTGGACCACGGCTACCTGGAAGGTGACGATACCGACGCCCATATCGACACCCTCGCCCGCTTCGCCTCGGTCGACAGCATCGTCTACCAGAACTGCGATGACCCGCAGGACTCGCATTTCGTCGAGCTGCAGGCGATGGGCGCTGAACTGGCCGCACTGCGCACCGCCGAGGGCAAGCCGTACCGCCTGTTCCCGCTGCCTTGGGCCGAGCCGGTTCTCGACGAAGGCCGCCGCCTGGCTGCCTCGTATGCAAACTTCCTGATCATCAACGGCGCGGTGCTGATGCCGGCCTATGGCGATGCCGCCGATGATGCTGCGCGTGACGTGCTGGCACAGGCCTTCCCGGACCGCGAGATCGTGCAGGTGCCCTGCCGCTCGCTGATCTGGCAGAACGGCAGCCTGCACTGCATCACCATGCAGCTGCCGGCCGGCCTACTGAAGCACTAAGCGCGGCACCTGTAGTGCCGAGCCATGCTCGGCAGGGGCTTCACGAGCGAAAAGCCACCCTCACCCCAACCCCTCTCCCGCCAGCGGGAGAGGGGCTAAAGCCGTAATGGCGAGTCATGCTCGGCAGAGGCTTCACGAGCGAAAAGCCACCCTCAACCCAACCCCTCTCCCGCCAACGGGAGAGGGGCTAAAGCCGTAATGCCGAGCCATGCTCGGCAGGGGTTTCACGAGCGAAAAGCGCCCTCACCCCAACCCCCGCTCCGCGCCCCGGCCCTTGCGCTGGCGCAAGGTCGTTCGAATGGCTGCGAACCTTTGGTTCGCAAGCAGCCCTTCTCACCCCGCAAAGCGGGAGAGGGGCTCAGAGCGTAGTGCCGAGCCATGCTCGGCAGGGGCTTTACCAGCAAAAAGCCACCCTCAACCCAACCCTCTCCCGCACACGGGAGAGGGGCTCAAGCCGTGGAGCCGAGCATGGCTCGGCGCTACCTGGGAAGCGCAAGCAACCGCATGGGCGCCACAGCCCCTTCCGTTCAGCCCTGACCACATAGCCGACGCGCATCCGCGTTAACATGCGCGTTTTCCACCGCAGGATCGCAGCATGAACTCGCGCAGCCCCCTTACCGTCGCCCTTGTCCAGGAGCGCAACCACGGTGACGCCGCCGCCAACCTGGCCGTGATTGATGCACGCGTGGCCGAGGCTGCCGCGCAGGGCGCGAAACTGGTGCTGCTGCAGGAACTGCACAACGGCCCGTACTTCTGCCAGCACGAGTCGGTGGACGAATTCGACCTGGCCGAGCCTATCCCCGGGCCCAGCACGAAACACCTTGGCGCGCTGGCCAAAAAGCACGGTGTGGTCATCGTCGGCTCGCTGTTCGAGCGCCGTGCCGCCGGCCTGTACCACAACACCGCCGTGGTCTTTGAAAAAGACGGCACCCTGCTCGGCAAATACCGCAAGATGCACATCCCCGATGACCCGGGCTTCTACGAGAAGTTCTACTTCACCCCGGGCGACCTCGGCTTCACCCCCATCGACACCTCGGTCGGCCGCCTCGGCGTGCTGGTCTGCTGGGACCAGTGGTACCCGGAAGCGGCGCGCCTGATGGCGCTGGCCGGCGCCGAGCTGCTGCTCTACCCCACCGCCATCGGCTGGGACCCGGACGACGTGCAGGACGAGAAAAACCGCCAGCGCGATGCCTGGGTACTGAGCCACCGTGGCCACGCCGTGGCCAACGGCGTGCCGGTGCTGAGCTGCAACCGCGTGGGTCACGAAGCCTCGCCGCTGGGCGCTTCGGGCATCAACTTCTGGGGCAACAGCCACGTGCTGGGTCCGCAGGGCGAGTTCATCGCCGAAGCCGGCACTGATGCGACCCTTCTGGTCTGCGAGATCGACCTGCAACGCAGCGAACACGTGCGCCGCATCTGGCCGTTCCTGCGTGATCGCCGCATCGATGCCTACGGCGACCTGCTCAAGCGCTACATCGACTGACCGGACCCGAGATGAGCCTGCAGCTGCGCCCCGCAACCCCCGCCGACATCCCCGCCATCAGCGCGATCTACGCGGTGGAAGTCCGCGAACTGGTCAACACCTACGAATACGAGGTGCCCAGCGAAGCAGAAATGGCGCAGCGCATGCAGGACATCACCACGCGCGGCTATCCTTACCTCGTCGCCACCATTGATGGCGAGGTAGCCGGCTACGCCTATGCCAACAGCTACCGCGCCCGTATCGCCTATCAGTGGACCGTGGAGAACTCGGTCTACGTCGATGCACGCTTCCACGGCCAAGGCGTTGGCAAGGCCTTGATGCAGGCCCTGATCGACGAATGCACCGCGCGCGGTTACCGGCAGATGATCGCGGTGATCGGCGAGCCGACCAATACCGCATCGATCAAGCTGCACGAGCGTTTCGGCTTCGAGCTGATTGGCGTGTTCCGTGGCCTTGGCCGCAAGCACGGGCGCTGGCTGGACACCGTGCAGATGCAACGCGCACTCGGCGACGGCGCCGACAGCGCCCCCACCAATGAATGAAGCAATGACTGACTCCTCTATTGAAACCGGCGGCGAACTGCTGGCCGGCCAGCCTGTGCGCGTGGTTGAACGCGACGGCGTGCGCTACACCCTGCTGGGTACGGCCCACGTTTCCCTCGCCAGCGTGCAAGCGGTTGAACAGGCGATCGCCAGCGGTCAGTACGACGCGGTTGCGGTTGAACTGGACCCACAGCGCCTGCAGGCACTGACCAATCCGAATGCCTTGGCACAGCTCGATCTGGTCGAGGTGATCCGCAAGGGGCGCGTGGCGCTGTTTGCCGCCAACCTCGCCCTGGCCGCTTACCAGCGTCGTCTGGCCGAGCAGCTCGGCATCGAACCTGGCGCCGAACTCAAGCGTGCAGTGGAACTGGCCAAGGCCAATGATCTGCCAGTCCACCTGATCGACCGCGATGTCGGCCTGACTTTCCGCCGCGCATCGCAGAGCCTGGGCTTCTTCGGCAAGATCAAGCTGGTGATGGGTCTGGGCGCCGGCCTGTTCTCATCCGAGGATGTGGGCGAAGACGAGATCGAGAAGCTCAAGCAGGGCGACATGCTGGAATCGAGCTTCGGCGAATTCGCCAACGAAAGCCCGGCGCTGTATCAAGCCATCATCGGTGAGCGCGACCGTTATATGGCTACGCGTCTGCGCGAGGAACACAACAGCGAGCAGCGCAATGTACTGGCGGTGGTTGGCGCGGGTCACCTTGCAGGGTTGGCCCGCTATCTGGAAACCGATACCGAAGCACCCGGACCGCTGCGCGAGCAGTTGGAGTCGGTACCGAAGAAGCGCAACATCCCGTGGATCACCCTGGGCATTCTGGCCATCGTGCTGGGCGGCATTGGGTTTGGCTTCTGGAAGGGCGGCATGGGCATGGGTGCCGACATGTTGCTGACCTGGGCGATGTTTACCGGCGGCCTGGCTGGCCTGGGTGCGTTGCTTGCTGCCAGCCATCCGTTGAGCATTCTGACCGCGATCGTGGTTGCGCCATTCAAGCCCTTCCGCCTGAGCATTCCTACCGGTGCGTTTGCGGCGCTGGTGGAGACGCGCCTGCGCAAGCCTACGTATCAGGACTTCCTGCAGCTGCGTGATGACGCGCAGAACGTGAAGGGCTGGTACCGGAATCGCGTTACCCGCGTCGTGCTGACCTTCATGCTGACCAACCTGGGCAGCATGCTCGGGCTATGGCTTACCGGCTTCAGTGTTTACGGCAAACTGGCTGGGTGAAGCCTTTGGGGCTTTGAAGCATTGAGGCTGTAGAGCGCTAAAAGCGTAGAAGCGCCCTCACCCCTACCCCTCTCCCGTAAACGGGAGAGGGGATTGGATCTCATACATCTTCTTCTGCTGCAGCCGCCTTGGCTTACGGCAGCCAAAAGCGCATCTCAAGCTCCAGTTTCGGCTCTGGCTCTTGCTCTGGCTCTTGCTCTGGCTCTTGCTCTGGCTCTTGCTCTGGCTCTTGCTCTGG
>NZ_DAMBKV010000004.1:95209-132690 GCF_032066555.1 Stenotrophomonas sp. | reverse complement strand
CTCTTGCTCTTGCTCTGGCTCTGGCTCTGGCTCCGGCTCCGGCTCCGGCTCCGGCTCTTGCTCCGGCTGTCCCCTCTCCCGCGTGCGGGAGAGGGGTAGGGGTGAGGGCCGCTCTTGCTTCAGCTGTTGCTCTTGCCTTCGCTGCTAGTCGTCAAAGCAGGTAAAGCCGCCCAGCCAATCAGCCCTCTGCAACGGCGCCCCGCTCCAACGCAGGCAAGCCGCGCGCACGCCGCACCAACCGCGCCGTGCCGGTACGCAGATCATCCAACAACGCATAGATGGTCGGCAGGAACAGCAGGCTGACCACCGTAGAGAACGCCAGACCGCCGGCAATCGCGCGTGCCATCGGGTAGTACGGCGGCATGCCATCGGCCGTGGTCGTGTTCAGGGCAATCGGCACCATCGCCAGGATCGCCGTGCCCATCGTCATCATGATCGGCCGCAGACGCTCACGGCTGCCTTCAATCAACGCCTCGGTACGCGATACGCCACGTCGCCTCAGATTGTTGATGTGCTCGATCATCACGATGCCGTTGTTCACCACCACGCCCATCAGCACCAGGATGCCGATCACCGCCATGATGTTCATCTCGGTGCCGGTCAGCCAGAACAGCCAGTACACGCCATAGATCGAGAACAGCACGCAGGACATGATCGCCGCAGGGAACAACAGCGACTCGAACACCGCCGCCATGATCACCACCATCAGGATCAGGGCGATGAAGATCGCGCTCACCATCTGGTCCATGCCGTCGAAGTTGATGTTGAAGCCCGCCCCGTTGAACGTATAACCGTAGCCAGGCGGGAACTGCACGCGGTCCAGGGTCTCCTCGACCGACTTGCGTGCCTGGTCCATCGGCACATCCTTGGCCAGGCCGGCCTCGATACGCAGCATGGTCTGCCGGTTCAAGCGCTGGATGGAGTTGGCCGCCGGATTGACGTTGACGTCCACCATCGCCAGCAGCGGGATCTCCTTGCCGCTGGAGCTGCGCACCATGAACGACGACAAGTCCTCGATGCTGTAGTTCTCCGAGCCCGAGAAACGCACATTGACCGGAATCTCGACGTCATCACGGTGGAAGTCACGCAGCGATGAGCCACGCAGCGCCATGCCCACGAACTGCGCCACCTGCTGGGCACTGAAGCCATACGATGCTGCACGTTCGCGGTTGACCCGCACGGCCAGTTCGGCATTGGCATCGCCTACGTCCACGCGCACATCGCGCAGCTTGGGATTGCGCGCCAGGATCGGCACGATGTCGTCGGCCAGCTCGCGCAAGGCCTGGCTTGAATCACCGACCAGACTGAAACGCAGGCCCTGCCCTTCGCTGCCCATGCCACCCGGCCAGCCGATACCGATCTTGGCACGCGCGGACTGTGGCAATCCCTTGCGCACTTCTTCCTCGATCTTCTTGCTCTGCTCGCGGTCGTCGACGGTCAGGTACAGGCGCGTCTGCGCCCAGCCCTGCTCAGCGAAGCGGCTGTATACACGCTTGATCTTGAACTCGTCGCGGTTGGCGTTGACGAAGTCCTCGACACGCTGCACTTCCTTGCCCATCTCTTCCTTGGAATAGGAGCCCTTCCACTGATAGAAGATGTTGATCTCATCCGGATCATTGTCATCGCCACCGCCACTGGTGTGGGTCATCGGCCAGACGCTGAGCACCGACACCAACACGATGCCGGCTACGCTCCACCCCCGGTTCTGCAAGGTCCAACGCAGTATCCGTGCATACCGCGCCTGCAGACGGCTGATGAACGGCGACTTCAGGGCCGGCGGCGTCTTCATTCGCGCGGACAGCATCGGGATCAGACTCACCGCCACCAGCCACGAGGCCAGCAGCGAGAACGAAATGGTCAGCGCCAACTGGGTCAGGTAGATGGTGATGATGTTCTTCTCGCCGAACATCATCGGCAGGAACACCACACAGTGGCACAAGGTACCGGCCGACAGCGCGATCGCCACGTGGCGGGTACCGATGATCGAGGCCATCTCCGGTTTGCCGGGGTATTTCTCGCGCTCCTGGTAGATGCTCTCCACCACCACCACGGCGTTGTCCACCAGCATGCCTACCGCCAGCAACAAGCCCATCATCGAGATGATGTTCAGGCTGATGCCGGTGAAGTACATGAAGCCCAAGGTCATGATGAAACAGATCGGGATCGCCATCGACACCATCAGCGTCGACGGCCAATGGCGCAGGAAGGCGTACAGCACGATCACCGACAACAACAGGCCGATCGCACCGGCTTCGGCCAGGGCCAACAGCGAGCTGGTGACCGCCTTGCCGGAGTCCCAGGCCACTTCGATATCCACCCCGCGCAGGGCCGGGTCGTCGCCCAGTCTCTCGACTTCCTTGCCTACAGCGCGCGACAGATCCACCAGGTTCGCCGAGCGCTCCTTGTAGATGTCCACGCCGACGCTGGGCTTGCCTTCCATGCGCCGCACATAGCTCATGCGCTGCGGCTGCAGGCTGACCTCGGCGATATCGGACAGGCGGGTACCGCGGTTGTTGACCGGCAGGTCGCGCAGCTCCTGCACCTCCAGCAGCTCACCCTTGGGCTGCACGCGAAGGCGGCGGCCGTCCTCGGTGATCTGTCCGGCCGATACCGCGAAATTGGCCGCCTGCAGCTTCTGCACCAGATCGTTCAGGGCAACGCCATGCGCGCTGATCCGGTCCTTGTCCAACGCGATCAGCACTTCCTGCTTGGCAACACCTTCCACTTCAACACGGGCCACGCCGGGCAGACGCTCCAGGCGTTGCTTGATGGCACGTTCGATCATGTCAGCGCGCGCGGTCAGGTCCTCGGCACTGTTCAGGCGCAGGCTGATCGCTTCCTGGTCGCTGGTGCTCCAGCGCTGCACGTAGTAACGGCGGAAGTCGTCCGGCAACTCGTCACGCACCGCGTCGATACGCTCACGCGCTTCGGACGCGGCCATGGCGATATCGCGGTTCCAGTCGCTGAATTCGACCTGGATCTGCCCGCCTTCGGCGTTGGCGCGCGAGTTCATCGTCTTGATGCCGGGCATCGTGGCGATGGCCTCTTCAACCGGCCGCAGCAGGTTGCGCTCCACTTCTTCCGGGGTCGACCCCGGATACGGCAGTGCGATGAAGAAGAACGGGATCGATGCTTCCGGCTCCGACTCCAGCGGCAGCTTGAACGCGGCGATCAGGCCGATCACCACCATCGACACGAACAACATGATGGTGGTGACGGGGCGGCGGATGGACAGCTCGGTGATATTCATCCGCTCAGTCCTTGATGCCGCCAATGGGGTCCTGCTCGTGGCTCAGCACCTGCTCGGCCTGGGCCATCGCCTGGCGTGCACGCCGGCCGCGCTCGGCGTAGTACTCGTCCGGTTTGCGGTCCAGCAGGTCGTACACCACCGGGATCACCAGCAAGGTCAGCAGGGTCGAGACCAGCAGGCCACCGATCACCGTGATCGCCATCGGCGAGCGCACTTCGGCACCTTCACCGAAGGCCAGAGCCAGCGGCAGGAAACCGAACACCGCACACAGCGTGGTCATCATGATCGGCCGCAGACGCGAACGTGCGCCCTCAACCAGGGCCTCACGCTTGGCCACACCTTCCTCGCGCAGCTGGTTGACCTTGTCGATCAGGATGATGGCGTTCTTCACCACCAGACCGACCAATAGAATCAAGCCGATGAACACCACCACCGAGACCGGTGAACGCGCCAACAGCAAGGCCGCCACTGCACCGACCAACGCCAGCGGGATGGTGAACAGGATGACGAAGGGATGCAGCAGCGATTCGAACTGCGATGCCATCACCAGATAGACCAGGAACACCGCCAAGGCGAAGGCGAACAGCAGCGAGCGGATCGACTCACCCAGTTCCTGGCCCTGGCCACCGATATGCATGCCGACATCGGTGCCCAGCGGATTCTTCGCGACCATGCTCTGCACTTCGGTGATGGCCTTGCCCAGGTCGATATCGCGCAGGTTGGCCGAGACGATGGCCACACGGCGCTGGTCGGCACGGTGGATTTCGCTCGGGCCGGTGGTGGCGATGACATCGGCCACCGAACCCAGCTCGATCGGCTTGGCACCGCTCGGATTGACGATCAGGCGACGGATGTCGTTGACCGAGGAACGCTCCGATTCCTGCACGCGTACCAGCACGTCGATCTTGCGATCGCGGAAGCTGTAGCGGGTAGCGACATTGCCCTTGACCTTGTTGACCACCGCATCAGCGATCTGCCGCGTGGTCAGGCCGAGTGCCGCCGCGCGGTCCTGGTCGAACACCACCTGGATTTCCGGGAAGCCCTGCTCCACCGTCGACTTGACGTCGGCATAGTGCGGGTTCTCGCGCAGCATGCCAGCCAGGCGATTGCCGGCGATACGGATGTCCTCGAGATTATTGCCCTCGATTTCGATTTCCAGCGGCGGCGACAGCGCGAACAGTTCCGGGCGGGCGAAATCCACCTGCGCTGACGGCCAGGCCTTCATGGTCTCGCGCAGTTTTTCGGTCAGTGCCGGCTCCAGCTTGGTGTCATTCATCACCACCGACAGCTTGCCGATGTTCTCGCCGCTCTCGGTCGGGCTGGCATCCAGTCGCGTACCGGTGCCGGAGACGCCGTACAGCAGGCGCACGCCTTCTTCGTCGGCATGCTTGCGCTGCACTTCGCGTACCAGTGCATCGGTCTGCGCCAGTGGCGTGCCCGGCGGCAGCTTGGCAGTCATCTCGAAGCGGTCCTGGGCCAGCTGCGGCAGCAGATCCACGCCCAGCAGCGGCAACGCCGCCAGGGTCAAGCCGAACGCCAGCGTCGCAAAACCCAACACAGGCCACGGACGCTTCAATGCCGCCGGCAGCGCGCGCAGATAGCCGGCTTCAGCGCGGCCATACGGCGCCATTGCCAGATCACTGGCCTTGCGCATCACCGGGCCGACCACCGCGGCAATGCCACGGAAAATCCGCACCACGGTCCAGGCCAGGAAATAGAAGCCGTAACGGAACATCGCGCCGATGCCACGGCCAGCATAGGCCGCCGGCTTCTTCCAGCGGCTCTGCGGACGCCACGGCTCACGCGGGTCCTCGGCCGGGAACTCCAACGGCGGACGGCCCTTCAGCGCGCTCAGCATCGGGATCAGGGTCATCGACACCACCAGCGACACCGCGATGGCGATCGATACCGTCAACGCCTGGTCACGGAACAACTGGCCGGCGATGCCTTCGACGAACACCAGCGGCAAGAACACCGCGATGGTGGTCAAGGTCGAAGCAACCACCGCCATGAACACTTCGCGGGTGCCCTTGATCGCCGCTTCCAGGATGCCCATGCCGCGCTCACGCGCCTTGGCAATGGATTCCAGCACCACGATCGAGTCATCCACCACCAGGCCGGTGGCCAGCGCCAGGCCGCCCAACGACATCACATTCAAGCTCAGGCCAAGCTGGCCCATGAAGAAGAAGGTGGCGATGATCGAGATCGGCAGCGACAGCGAGATCACGAAGGTGCTCCAGCCATCGCGCAGGAACAGGAAGATGATCAGCACCGACAGCAGGCCGCCGATCACCGCATCGATCTTGACGTCCTTGATGGCGTGGCGGATGAAGACCGACTGGTCCTCGACCGTCGTCATCTCGATGTCCTTGGGCATTTCCTTGCGGATCTGCTCCAACTTCGCTTCCAGCGCATCGGCGGTGGACACGGTATTGGCATCACCTTCCTTGTAGACCGCGAGTTCGACCGCTTCATGACCGGCAGCGCGGATCACCGCTTCGCGCTCCTTGTAGCCCTGGCGCACTTCGGCCACGTCCTTCAAGCGCACGCTGGGCGCACTGCTGCTGCCATCGCTGCGCATCGCCGCGATCACATTGGGATCGCTGCTGCCGAGGATGGCCGACATCAGCTGGCGGTTCTCACCGGTCGAGCTGGCGGTGCTGGAACCACTGGCCGTGGTCAGCAACATCTCGCGCATCTGTTCGACCGTGGCGAACTGGTTGACGGTACGCACCAGGTAACGCTGCGAACCTTCTTCCAGACGACCGCCGGACAGGTTCACGTTCTCCTGCTGCAGACGCTGGATCACCGTGTCCAGCGACAGACCCAGCGCGGCCAGCTTGCGCTGGTCGATATCAACCTGGATCTCATCCTCCAGGCCACCACCAACCTTGACCGCAGCCACACCACTGACCGGCTCCAGCTTGCGCTTGAGGTCTTCATCGGCGTAACGGCGCAGCTCCATCAGGCGGCGCACGGCATCGGCGTCGTTGCCGGCTTCCTGCTTGGACGACAGCGCCAGCCGCATGATCGGCTGGGTGGACGGATTGAAGCGCAGCAGCACTGGCGGCTTGGCCTCCAGCGGCAACTGCAGTGTCTCCATCTTGTCGCGCACGTCCAGCCCGGCCTGCTGCATGTCCGTGCCCCAGGCGAACTCCAGCACGACGTCGCTCTGACCGGTGCGGGAAATCGACTTGAGTTTGCGCAGCCCCTTGACGATGCCCAGCGCCTCTTCGGCCGGCTGCGAAATCAGGGTCTCCACCTCGGCCGGTGCCGCACCTTCGTAATCGGTACGCACGGTCAGGGTGGGATAGCTCAGGTCCGGCAGCAGTTCGACCTTCAGGCTGGACAGCGAGATCAGGCCAAACAACACCAGGGTCAGCGTCATCATCGCAATGGTGACGCGGCGGCGGGTGGCAAACTCGATCAGATCGAAGCCACCGCCGGAAGCCGACGGTCCGTGGTCACTCATTGTTTGGTCGCCTGTGCAGCGGCCGGTGCCTTGGCCGCTGCTGCGACCGCCTTCTCCTTGCCGATCACCTGCACCGCACTGCCTTCGCGCAGTGCGGCCTTGCCGGCGATGACGACCTCATCGCCCAGCTGCAGGCCGTTGCGCACCTCGATGAAGCCGGCATCGTCGTAACCCAGGGCCAGCTCGGTACGCACGGCCTTGCCGTCACGCACCACATAGACTGCCGGCTTGCCACCGTCTTCCAGCAGTGCGGTACGCGGTACCACCAATGCATCGGCGCGCTGGTCGTAGTTGATGCTCAGGCGGCCGAACATGCCCGCCTGCAGCGCATCTTCCCCGCTGAAGGTGGTAACCACGCGGAAGGTGCCGGTGCCGTTGTCCACGACCGGTGCAACGCGGTCCACCGTGCCGGTAAACGGCTTACCCGGCAGCGCATCGACCTGCAGCGATACCGCCTGGCCCGGCTTGAGCTTGGCGATCTCGCGCTCCGGCACATTGAGGGTGGCTTCCAACTGGCCGCTGTCGACGATGCGGATGATCGGCGAGTTGATCTGCACGAAGTTGCCCGGCTTGATGTCACGCGAGGCGACCACACCGCTGATCGGCGCGACCACCGTCGTATAGGACAACTCCAGCGTCGCCATCCGGTACATCGCCCGCGCGTTCTCCAGGTCATAGCGCAACTGGTCCACGTCGGCGGCGCTGACCAGTTGCTGCTGCACCAGCTTCTCGGCGCGGTGATAGCTGTTCTCCAGCTTGCGCATCTGCGCCTCGCTCTGCGCCACGCTCAGGCGAGCGCGGTCCGGGTCCAGCCGAACCAAAGGCTGCCCGGCACGAACCAGCTGACCTTCTTCGACCAGCACCGCCAGCGCCACGCCGGAAGTCTTGGCGACCACCTGCGATTCGGCGCGCGGCTCCAGTGCGGCAGTACCGGTATAGCTGGCGGCAATGGCACGGCGCTCGGCCTTGGCCACTTCCACCGGTACGGCGTCACTGGCCTTCTGCTCATCCGGCGTCTTGGCCTTGGCTTCCTCGCCACCGGCCTTGCAACCGCCGAGCAACAGGGAGGTGGTGATCAGGAGTGCAGCAGCGCAGCTTCCGGTGCGGGCGTGCAGAGTGAAAAGTCGCGACATCGTCTTGTCCCTGGGGATGCGTAGGCAGGTGTTGTAGCAAAGTATTGCACCACCCCACGCCCACACCATGCCCCGAAAGTCATGGGTACCACCCTATAGGCATGAGCTACCGCATTGCAGCATCCGACCCCTGTTCCGGAGGGGTAAATACGCGGGCTATACTCGGGCCGTTCCGTATCCCACGGCGGAACCCCAGACCCGCTCATCGGATAAGGAAACCATGCGCTCGCAGCCGCTCGCCGCTTGTTTCGCTCTGGCTTTTGCCCTGACCTTCGGGGCCGCCCAAGCTGATCCGCAGTCTGCTACACCCGCCGTCGCCCCTGCCCCTGCTGCCTCCAGCGCCACACCGGCAGCGGCCAGCACCGGCAATGCCGCCACCGGCAGGACCTTGGCCTATACCTGCCAGGGCTGCCACGGCATCACCGGCTACAAGAATGCCTACCCCAGCTACCGCGTGCCGAAGATCGGTGGGCAGTCATCGCAGTACCTGACCCAGGCGCTTACCGAGTATCGCGAAGGCAAGCGCAAGCATCCGACGATGCAGGCGCAATCGATGAGTTTCAGCCCGCAGGACATTGCTGATCTCTCCGCCTACCTGTCCACCCTCAAATAAGCGCCGACCATGACGAAAGCCACACACGCACTGCGTTTGTCCATCGCCCTGTTCGCCGCCATGGGTCTGGCTGCCTGTACGCAGTCGGAGGTCGAGTCCAGCGGCAAATCCGCGGCCGACCCCGGCCATGCCAGCGGTGAACACGGATCCAGTTCCTCCGCCGGCCTGCCGGCCGGCCGCATCGCCGCCGGTGAGCACCTGGCAGCCGTAAAGGGCAAGGCCACCGGGCAGAGTTGCATCGACTGCCATGGCGCCGACGGCAACAACCCGATCGATCCGACCTATCCCAAGCTCGGTGGCCAGTACGGCGACTACCTCGCCCATGCACTGCAAGCCTACCGTGCCAGCACCCGCGACCACATGCTGATGACCCCGCAGGCACAGAACCTGAGCGATCAGGACATCGCCGACCTCGCCGCCTACTTCGGCTCGCGTCCCAGCCAGTTGCGCGACCTGCACGGCGTGGATTGAAGACAACCGTCGCAGCACCGCATTGACACAACAAAGCCGCCCTTGGGCGGCTTTGTTCATATGCAATGCTCTCGAGGCTGTTTGTGGGAGCGGCGTAAGCCGCGAAGCTGGCATTGTTGGAACACCACTCATTCGCGCCATCTGAAGCGCTATCTGCTTCGCGGCTTACGCCGCTCCCACAACGGAGACTTGATCACGTATGCCACTCTATCGATGCTTGATCTGCGGCGAAAACTTCCCGGGTGCTCTGCTGGGCAAGCACTCACCCATTGGCTTCTACGCAACCCGCTTCGTAGAGGCAGCAACCCCGGGTGAAGCAGAAGCACAGGTTCTGGACCTGCTACGGAACGACGATGTGCTGAAGATTCGTGCTGAGCTACGCAACGAGGACGCCAGGGTTTTCTTCGAGGAGATCGCCGAGGTCAGCGCCGACAGCGAGCGCGCGCCGAACTCTGGTTTCACATTCTTCGCCATGGGCAGCTGAATCCCTGAAGACAAAGGCTGTCTCAGCAGTGCGTCAACAGCCCCAAGTGCGCTGCGCTTACCTGAGCTACGTTGCTTGATCTGCACGCACGATGCACCAGGCACCACTTGTGGGAGCGGCGTCAGTCGCGAAGCTGGCACTGTCGAAGCCCAACCCATATGCGGCATCTGATCCGGCCTCGGCTTCGCGGCTTACGCCGCTCCTACAAGAACCAACGCGGCATACAAAGCACCGCCGAGCCATCAACGACTGCCGTTGTCTTCCTGCAGCTCTTTCTTGAACGGGATATCCGGCGGCGGTCGCGCTTCTGCCGGCTGCTCCTGCATGTTCGGGTTGGTCAGGCCACAGCCGCCACCGAACTGCAGCATCGACACCACACAGGAAATCTTGCTCTTTGAGCCAGGAATCGGAATCTCCACGCTCTTGATGCCCTTGCGCACCCACTCGGCCAGGAGCGATTCATTCGGCGCCCAATACTTGTCGAAGGACGTCGGCGTGTAGTCATACGGCGGGCGCTTTAGCCAGGTGCCGGACTCGGCGATGCGCTCGCGGCTCCAGGTGTCTGCATCACCGCCCGGTGCACCACGCTTGGCCGCGTCTTGTGCCTGCCCCTCGTTGGCACCCAGCCTTACGCTGCCATCGGCATTGAACAGCCCGGTTCCCTTGTCAGCCTGACCGCCAGCGCTACCGGCAACCTGGCGCTGCGCCGCGCCCCAATCATCGCCACGGTTGGGTGCCGCCCAACCGCCGCTGCGATCCTCCGGCTTAGGACCTGCACCTGTGCTGGTCCCGCCGCGCGGGCTCGGATTGGCTGCCCCCGCCTGCCCGCCAGCCCGCGACGGACTGGTCGATGCACTGGCTGCCGGCGTACCGGTTGATGCCTGCGTCGTGGCAGTTGGACTCGCCGGCGCCTGCGCCGCAGGCTTGTCGGGCACACCACGCACCGCACGCTCACGCACCGCCATTGTCGGCGTCTTTAGTTGCACCTGGGCTGCGCGCGCTGGCAGGGTCGCCATCGCCACCGATTCCTGCGTTGCGGTCTCGATCCGACGTTCGCGTACGCCAAACTCGGGCGTGCGAATCTGCACCTGGGTTTCGCGCGCGCGCGGCTGCGTCACCGCTATCGGCTGCTGGGTGGCAACCTCGATCTGGCGTTCACGCACCTGCATCTGGGGAGTACGCAACTGCACCGTTACTTCCGCAGGCTGACGCAGCGCCTGCATTGGCTGCGGACGATCAACCGCAGTTTCAATCGTGCGTTCGCGCACCTGCGCCTCACTGCTGCGCAGTGCCGGGGCCACAACCGTGACCGGCGGCACCACGAAATCGCTGGTCGGCTGGCTTGTTTCGGTCACCTGCAGCGGCTGCTCGCTGACGGCAGGCGGCTCCGGCACGGGCTTGGATGCATCTACCTGCATCGCCTCGGGCGCGAATGCAGGCTCGACGGCAGGCGGGACATCGCTTTGCGCTGCGCGCGTAGCCGAGGATGCCGACGATTCCTGCGCCGCGGGTGCCGGTGACTCGGCCGCAACAGCGCCAGACTGCGCTGCAACTTCCGCCTGTGCGCCCGCCGCCTCGGCATCCTTCGGGGCACCGCCGCCCTCGTCGTCCGGCGTACCGCGCCCGACATACGCCACCTGCACGCGCTCGCCCTGTTCGGCGTTCTGTTCCGGCACGTTGCTGCGCACCAAGGCCACCCACAGCAACAGCAACGCGAACAGCACATGCAGCCCGGCGCTGAAGAAACCGGCAAACCAACGCAGGCCACGCTGATCGCGCGGCGGCGGTTCGCCTCCATTCCAGAACAGCAACACGATGTGTTGCCACAGCGGCAACGGCGCAGGTACACCCGCGCGTGGTCGTGGCGGTCGGGCCGCCATCACCCCGGCGGCGTCTGCATCGACAAAGGCGGAAAGCCCCTTGGAGACACGCGTGCGCAGCCAGTTGCTCCAGCTGTACGGCATGCCAGTGCGACGATCATGCAGAATGCTGGTCTGCCGGCGCGAGGCCAGCAGATCGATCAACTCGGTAACCGATGCCACCGGCATGCAGGGGCGCGGCTCAGCCCGCGCCGTCGCGCGGAATATACGGGGCCTGACCGGTTTCGTGGTCGGTAGCGTCACGCACGGCGGTGATCCCCGGCACCCGGCCCATCAAGGTCTTCTCGATCCCCTGCTTCAAGGTCACATCGGCCATTCCGCAACCGTGGCAGCCACCACCGAAGCGCAGCAGCACAACGCCATCCGCCGACACTTCCTGCACCGCGACGCGGCCGCCGTGCGAGGCAAGCTGCGGGTTGATTTCATTTTCAATCACCCAGCGCACACGCTCGACGATGGAGGCTGCATCACCGGGAGCCTCGCCCTTGATCTTCGGCGCCTTGATGGTCAGCTGCTGGGTGCCGGTGGCCTGGGTGACGAAGTCGATCTCGGCACCATCCAACCACGCCACACTGGTGGCAGCGACATACAAGGTGAAGCCATCGCAGTCCACCGCCCACTCATCACCCAGCAGGTCAGCCGGCTCGGCGAATTCAAGGCGCGCGTCGGCGCTCGGGGTTCCCGGGTCCATCGCGCTCAGGCGCACGCCCATTCCGGGCACGGCCTCGCGTTCGATCAACTTGCGGAAATGCGTTTGGGCGGTATCTGAGATCTGGATCATGCGGGTATTCTAGCCGTGTCTTGGTTGCCACCGATGGGACACTGATTCCAACGGCGGCACAGTTCAGTCACCTGTTATGGAGGTTTGCATGGCCCCTGATCTCATCCCGCTGGCACAAGCACACTGCAGCCCGCGCCGGGGTAGCGAATACCGCCTCGGTCAGGCCCGCGTCGCCGAGCTGCTGCCGCAGGTCCCGGGCTGGGAGCTGGCCGAGAACGGCCAGGCCCTGACCCGTACATTCCGCTTTGACAACTACCACGGCACCATGGCGTTCGTGAACGCTCTGGCCTGGATTGCCCACCGCGAAGACCACCACCCCGATCTGGGCGTGCACTACGACCGCGCCGTTGTGCGCTTTTCCACCCATGATGTGGGTGGCCTGAGCGAGAACGACTTCATCTGTGCCGCCAAGGCATCCGCACTAACGGAGCAATGACATGAAACTGCGTCTGCTGTTCGCTGCATTGGGCACCGTGGCTGCACTGAGCGCCTGCAACTCCTCCGACCAACCGGCCGCGCCGACCGTCGCCCCGACCGAAGTGGCCGCCGTGCAGACCCCGCCACCGGACTACCCGGCCGAACTGGCCTGCACCGGGGTTGGCGGCAAGAGCGTGCTGCGCGTGGTGGTTGGCCCGCAGGGCACGCCTACCGAAGTCTCGCTGGTCACCAGCAGCGGCAACAGCCAGCTGGATGACTCCGCCGCGCGCCGCGTGCGCGAATGGAAGTTCAACCCGGCCACCCGCAACGGCCAGCCGGTGCCCACCACCATCCAGGTACCGGTCAGCTTCAACCCACCGGACCCCAAGCCGAACGAATGCTTCGCTATTGAAGAACGCGCACGCCGCGGTGGCTGAGCCGGCAACGGCTGGCGCGCATGCACGCATTCTCCAGTGACAACCTCTGGCTTGCGTTCAGCCTGACTCTGGCTGCCGGCCTGGCCACGGCCGTCGGCAGCCTGCTGGTCCTGTTCTCCAGGCGCCCCAACCCACGCCTGCTGGCGTTCGGGCTGGCGTTCGCCGGCGGCGCGATGGTCTACGTCTCGCTGTCGGAGATACTGAACAAATCGATCGGCGCATTCACCCAGGCCTATGGCGACCGCCTCGGCTATACCTACGGAACCTTGTGGTTCCTGGGCGGCGTGCTGCTGGTGGTGTTGATCGACCACCTGGTGCCGAACCCGCACGACAGCCTCGACAAGCAGGACCCGGCCTTCCACGACCACAGCCACACCCAGATCCGCCGGGTGGGTCTGCTCAGCGCGATCGCCATCACCGCGCACAACTTCCCCGAAGGCCTGGCGACCTTCTTCGCCACCCTGGAAAGTCCCTCGGTTGGCCTGCCCCTGGCCTTTGCCATTGCCATCCACAACATCCCGGAAGGCATCGCCATCGCTGTCCCGGTGTATCTGGCCACCGGCCGCAAGTCCTATGCCTTCGGTGCCAGCCTGCTATCAGGACTGGCCGAGCCGGTCGGTGCGGCCATCGGTTATTTCCTGCTGGCGGATGCCCTGTCTCCGGCCACGTTCGGCGCGGTGTTCGGGCTGATCGCCGGCATCATGGTGTTTCTGGCATTGGACGAGCTGCTACCCGCCGCCAAGCGCTACGCCCAAGGCCACGAGACCGTTTACGGACTGGTGATCGGCATGGCGACGATTGCGGTGAGCCTGGTGCTGTTCAAGTGGTAGCGAAGCCGGGGCTGATCGGCAACCCGGCCAAGCCTGAAATCGGATCCTTTGTGGGAGCGGCGTAAGCCGCGAAGCCCACACATCGCCAGATGACCGGGATGCAGGGGACCCAAGCAAGGCCAGCTTCGCGGCTTACACCGCTCCCACATCCCTGCATCGCATAGCCCCCATCCCGGCTTCACACCTTCAAAGCTTGTTCAGCGCATCCACCAGATCCGGTGGTAGCGGCGCATTCAATACATAAGGTGTCTTGCCACCGTCCAGCGCAAACTCCAGCGAGGCGGCGTGCAGGAACAAGCGCTTCAGCCCGATCTGCTCACGAAAGCGCTTGTTCACTGCAGGATCGCCGTATTTATCGTCACCAGCGACCGGATGGCCGATGTGCTGGGCATGCACGCGGATCTGGTGGGTACGCCCGGTTTCAATCCGGACTTCGCAGTAGGACTGCCCGCCGCGACGCTCCAACACCTTGAAATGACTCAGCGACGGCTTGCCGATCGCATTCACCTGAACATGGCGCTCACCGCCCTGGCGCAGACCGACGTGCAGCGGGGCGTCCACACTCATCACGCCGTCGGGCATGCGCCCGGCCAGCAGGGTCAGGTAGCGCTTCTGGATGCCGCCATGGTCTTCACGCAGCAAGGCCTGCAGCTCGACCAGGGCCGACCGCTTCTTGGCCAGGATCAGCAAGCCGGAAGTGTCCCGGTCCAGCCGGTGCACCAGCTCCAGGTTCATGTTCGGCCGCAGCGCACGCATGGTCTCGATCGCACCGTGACTGATACCGCTGCCACCATGGCTGGCGACACCAGTCGGCTTGTTGATCACCAACAGCTTGGCATCCTCGAAGACGATGGCCTCTTCCATGCGCTGCAGGAAGCTGCTCGGCGGCGGCGCCTTGTCTCCAAACTCATTGAGATTGACTGGCGGGATGCGTACCTCTTCCCCGCCCTCCAGCTTGCGGTCAGCCTTGGCCCGGCCCCCATTCACCCGGACCTGGCCACTACGGACCAACTTGTAGACCAGGCTGCGTGGCGCGCCCTTCAACTGACCCAACAAAAAGTTGTCCAATCGCTGTCCTGCCCTGTCTTCGGGCACTTTGATCATGCGCACACTGCTCTTGGCGGCGGGCGCTGCTTGGGGCTTGTCGGAATCAGTCATCGGCCTATTTATTCTGCTACACTCGGGGGGCGATATAAGGGTTTGATTTCGTTGGAAGTTGGTCAGGGCCAGAAGCCCCGCTCCCTACGGATCCGGCACAGTGCGCGGCCACCGCCCCCGGGGCGGCCATGTTAGCGGCTCGTCGGCGTTCCCGGCCATCGCCGGATGCCAAAAAGCATCCGTGCTGGACGAAACCCATGTCCCGCGCGACGCCATCGGCTCCGGCCGCGGGCGGACGCCGGCCCTGAAACACCTAAAACAAGAAAGAAGCGCTCCCGCGGCCTGCCGTGGTGTCGTAGCGCTGGAAACCCAAGCCGCCCTGCCCGCGCCTGCGCGAATGGGCGGCGAACCGTGTCCAGAGGCGAAACCCCATGGCGTTCCGCGCGGTAGCAGCGCGCGAGGAACGCACAATGAAGCGAATGCTGATCAATGCCACGCAGGCTGAAGAACTGCGCGTGGCCATCGTCGACGGGCAGAACCTGTACGACATCGACATCGAACAGCCGTCGAAGGAACAGAAGAAGTCCAACATCTACAAGGGCCGCATCACCCGCCTGGAGCCGTCGCTCGAGGCTGCCTTTGTCGAGTACGGCGGTGACCGCCATGGCTTCCTGCCGTTGAAGGAAATCTCCCGCGACTATTTCCAGGCGGGCGTGGACCACAACAAGGCCAGCATCAAGGAACTCCTGCGCGAAGGCCAGGAAATCGTCGTCCAGGTCGACAAGGAAGAACGTGGCAACAAGGGCGCCGCCCTGACCACCTTCATCTCGCTGGCCGGCCGCTACATGGTGCTGATGCCCAACTCCCCCTCTGCCGGCGGCGTTTCCCGTCGCATCGAGGGCGAAGACCGCGCCGCGCTGAAGGAAGCGCTGGACAAGCTGAATATCCCCGACGACATGGGCGTGATCATCCGCACCGCTGGCGTCGGCCGCGATGCCGAAGAGCTGCAGTGGGATCTGGACTACCTGTTGCAGGTCTGGCGCTCGATCGCCGAAGCCGCACTGACCAAGCCGGCCCCGTTCCTGATCTACCAGGAATCGCGCCTGATCGTGCGCGCCCTGCGCGACTACCTGCGCTCTGACGTCGGCGAGATCCTGGTCGACACCGAAGAGCTGTACGAGACCGCACGCGACTTCATGCAGCAGGTGATGCCGCAGACCCTGCGCAAGCTCAAGCACTACAAGGACGACATCCCGCTGTTCAACCGCTTCCAGATCGAATCGCAGATCGAGGCGATCTACGAGCGCAACGTGCGCCTGCCGTCCGGCGGCTCGATCGTGGTTGACCAGACCGAAGCGCTGACCGCGGTCGACGTCAACTCGGCCCGCTCCACCAAGGGCAGCGACATCGAAGACACCGCCTTCCAGACCAACCTGGAAGCCGCCGAAGAAGTCGCCCGCCAGCTGCGCCTGCGCGACCTGGGCGGCCTGGTGGTCATCGACTTCATCGACATGTCCTCCAGCAAGCACCAGCGCGAAGTCGAAAACCGCCTGCAGAATGCACTGAAGTACGACCGTGCCCGCGTCCAGCTGGGCCGCATCTCGCGCTTCGGCCTGATGGAAATGAGCCGCCAGCGCCTGCGTCCGAGCTTGGGCGAGTCCAGCCAGATCGTCTGCCCGCGTTGTGACGGCCAGGGCCGCATGCGCAGCATCGAATCGCTGTCGCTGTCCATCATCCGCGTTGCCGAAGAGCATGCGATGAAGGAAAACACCGGACAGGTGCTGGTCCAGGCCCCGGTCGAGATCGCCAACTACCTGCTCAACGAGAAGCGCGGCGCCCTGCGGGAAATCGAGCAGCGCCACGATGCGCCCATCGTCATCGTCGCCGACGAGCAGTTGCACACCCCACACTACGAAGTCACGCGCCTGCGCGACAACGAGTTGGGTGAAGAGTCGAACAAGCCCAGCTACCAGCGCGGCACCCCGCGCAAGCTGCCGGTGCATGCCCTGACCAAGGCCCAGCTGAACATCCCGCCGGCACCGGCAGTGACCCACGTCAAGCACAGCCAGCCGGCCCCCGTGCGCGAAGTGGTCGAAGCCCCCCCAGCACCGGCACCGGTCGCTGCACCTGCAGCCCCGGCCGCTGGCGGCGTGATGGGCTGGCTCAAGCGCGTGTTCGGCGGCGAGCCGGCACCGGCAGCACAGCCGGCCCAGCCGCAGCAGCGCCAGGACAACGGTCGCAACAACCGCAACGAACGTGGCAACCAGCGTCGTGACGGCCGTAACGGCCAGCAGGGTCGCGGCGGCAATGGCAATGCAAATGCGGGCGGCAACGCCAACGGCAATCGCCGTGACGAGCAGCG
The DNA here is from genome assembly GCF_032066555.1 of Stenotrophomonas sp. Lineage (GTDB taxonomy): Bacteria > Pseudomonadota > Gammaproteobacteria > Xanthomonadales > Xanthomonadaceae > Stenotrophomonas. Next base: position 115,462 of record NZ_DAMBKV010000004.1, on the reverse strand, counting down.
CCGCGAAGATCGCCGCCAGAACGCTGACAAGCCGCAGCAGCAGAGCCAGCAGCAGGCGCAGAACAACGCCCAGCAGCAGCCCAAGCAGCAGCGCAATGAGCAGCAGCGTGGCGATCAGACCCAGCAGCAGGCCAAGCAGCAGCGCAACAACGAGCAGCAGCAGGGCAAGCAGCCCAAGCAGCCGAAGCAGCCCAAGCCGCAGCAGGATGCCGACAAGCAGGCCCAGCAGCAGAACGTGCAGGGCGACAAGCCCGCACGCCAGCATCAGGCCCAGCCGGAGGCCGCTCGAGCGCCTGCCCCGGTCGTCGCAACGCCGGTCGTTGCCGCAGCCACCATCGTTGCCACCGAAGCCGTCGCCAGTGCCGATCCGGTGCTGAAGGACAACAGCGTGGCCGCCGAGATCGCCAAGCCGGCGGTCGTCTCCGACGAGCAGCCCGCAACGGCTGTCGTCGATGAGAACGGCGTGCCTGCAGCCGGTGAAGAAGCTGCCGGTGAAGCCGGTGGTCGTCGTCGTCGCGGTCGCCGCGGTGGTCGTCGTCGTCGTCGCGGCAACGGTGAAGGCACTGCCGGCACCGAGAACCAGGGCGGTGACGAGGACGCGCTGGACGCTTTTGATGACGCCGATGGCGAAATCGGTGACGCACCGACCAAGGCCGCCAGCAGCCAGCCCGAGTTCGAGTTCGATGACGAGCCCGCTACCCCGGCCGCACCCGTGTCCGCTCCGGTAGCAGCAGCCAAACCGGTTGCTGCGGCGCCCGCGCAGGCTGCCGCAGCTGCTGTTGCCGCAGCACCTGCCGCTGCCATCGAAGCAGCTGCGTCGGCACCGGTTGCTGAAGCCGTTGTCGCAGCAAGTGCACCGACCCCAGCCGCACACGTCGAAGTGGCAGCTGCCGCTGAGCCGGTAGTCGTCAAGGCCGAGCAGGCGATCAGCCCCGTGGTGGAAACCGTCGCTGAAGCAGTCGTCGCAGCGCCGGTGGTCGCCACAGTGGAAGCGTCCGTGGCTGCCCCGGAAGTTGCCAGCGCACCGGCAGCGGCTGAACCGGTCGCAGCGGTAGTTGCACGGCCTGCAGCACCGGAGAACGGGCAGCTGTTCGCCCAGGCCCCGACTGTTGAAGAAACTGCTGAAAAGCCGGTAGTCGAGACTGCAGCGCCAACCGCCGTGGTCGCACCGACGCCTGTCGTTGTCGCTCCTGCCGCAGACGCGGAAAGCGTCGCAGCCGAAGCGAATGCCGAGGCCGAGGCCGAGAAGCAGGAAGACGATCAGCCGCGCAGCGTCTGATCCGACCAAGCAGCTTGAAAGCAGAAAGCGGCCTTAGGGCCGCTTTCTGCTTTTCTGGGCCACGCAATCACAGCGACGAAGGTCCCCCCCGTTGCAGGAGCGGCGTAAGCCGCGAAGCAAGCAGATCATCAGATGGCGCAGGCGTCTGCCGCTTCAGTGGTGCCAACTTCGCGGTTCACACCGCTCCCACAAACAGACGGTCGCCAAATCATTGCCAGCAAGATCGAATCGCATGCGACTGTCGCGCGCTCAAACAAAAGGAGCACAGCGTGATCGCTGTGCTCCTTTTGCTCGGGCTGCAGTTGAAGGGCGCTGTTCCGCAGAGCGATGCCTGCCAGAACCCCTGGACTCAGATCGCCCTGGTCGGATCACCCACGCCGTACTGCGCGGCGAGCCGGGCCAGCGCGATATTGTCCTGCACCCCCAGCTTCTGGAACAGACGTGCCTTGTGGGTGTTCACGGTCTTGGCACTAAGGCTCAAGCGGCGTGCGATCTCTTCCTGGCGATGCCCCTGGATCAGCAGCAGCGCCACCTCCAATTCACGTGGAGAGAGCAGATCGAAAGGCGACGCGCCCCCTTCAAGATTGGACAACGCCAGGTTCTGCGCGATGCTGGTGGCCAGATAGCGCTTGCCGATGGCGACGTCATGGATGGCGCGGATCAACTCCTTCGAATCGCCGCCCTTGCCCACGTAACCGGATGCACCGGCCTCGAGCAGGCGCTTGGGCATCGGCCCATCCTCAAGTACCGAGACGATGATCACACGGGTACCGTGATCCCCTTTGACGATGCGTTCGGTGATTTCCAGCCCACTCAGTCCCGGCAGATGCAGATCGCAAAGCACGACGTCCGGCTTCAGACGGCGGATCTGCGGCAGGGCGATATCGCCGCTGTCTGCTTCGCCGATGACTTCAATCCCGGTTTGCCCCGAAAGAATCATCCGAATGCCCGTACGCACTAAGGCGTGGTCATCGATAAGAAAAACACTGATGGTCATGAAGGATTCCTCGCGGCGAGGTGATAGTTGAAGCCTTGGGCGCGGCAAAATCCGAGCATGCGAGGCGACGGCCCTCCCCCGTCCCCTCATGGCAAGGCCATGCGTATTATCAAGCAGAAGTGGCCCATCTGGGCTCTATCGGACACCCGCTCGCAGGAAATGTGTCTGTGGCTTTGAGCATCAGGATGATGCGGTTTATGCGCCTGCGGCGGGCGAGTTCACTATGCCGCTGGGGCCAATACTGTATCCATCAGGTCAATTCGTCCAATGACTTAGGACTTCTCTTACGCTTTCGACAATCCCGATTGCAGTACGCCTCACGGCGTGGGCAAGGACCAGCGCCGGCGAAACATCACCGTATACACACCTGTTACCCAGATCATTGCAGCACACCAGCCGCCGAGGATATCCGAGGGATAGTGCACGCCCAGGTACACCCGTGACAGCCCGACCGAAACGACAAAACCACTGACCAACGCCACCACGGGCCAGCGCCAACGCGTGCGCCAGGTCAGGAACACCAGAGTCAATGCCAGCGTCATCGAGCCCATCGCATGCCCGCTGGGAAAGCTGAACGTGCTTTCCGGTGCAATCGACTCCCACAGGCTGGGGCGCTCACGCTGGAAAATCTGCTTGCTGCCCAGGTTCAACAGCGCCGAGCCGATGAATGCCGTCGCCGCGAATGCAGCCTTGCGCCAGCGCCGACGCAGCAGCAGCGCTGCGACGATCAGGATGTCCACGGGGATGACGCCCCACTGATAGCCGAGCTTGGACATCAGCACGAAGAAGCCGTTCAAGGCGGGGCTCGCCATCGCATGCATCCGCAGCAGCAAGGCTGCGTCGAAATGGAACGCCTCGGCCTCGTGGATCTCGTCGGCCAGCGTCACGAAGCCCGCCAGCGGCAGCAGCACACCGATGAACAGCACCACCAGCCGCCACGCATTGTGGGCGAGCCAGCGGCGCAGACCGGCTGCTTCGCTCCGGGAATCAACCGGAGCTTCGTGCATACCGGGTCTCGACATAGTCATCGATCAGCGCGACGAAATCGTGGGCGATGTTCTCGCCACGCAGGGTGACTTTTTTCTCACCGTCGACAAAAACCGGCGCAGCCGGGGTTTCACCGGTGCCCGGCAGGGAGATGCCGATATTGGCGTGTCGCGATTCGCCCGGGCCGTTGACGATACAGCCCATCACCGCAAGCGTCATGTTCTCTGCGCCGGGGTGGCTGACGCGCCACACCGGCATTTTTTCGCGTACGTGGTTCTGCACCACCTTGGCCAGCTCCTGGAAGAACTCGGAGGTGGTCCGCCCGCAGCCCGGGCAGGCCGTGACCATCGGCGTGAAAGCACGCTGCCCGGTGGTCTGCAGCAGCTCCTGGGCAACGATGACTTCCTGCGTGCGCGACTGGCCGGGCTCCGGCGTCAGAGAGATGCGAATGGTGTCGCCGATACCTTCCTGCAGCAACACGGCCAACGCCGCCGAGGAGGCGACAATACCCTTGCTGCCGATGCCGGCTTCGGTCAGGCCCAGATGCAGGGCGAAGTCCGAGCGCTGCGCCAGATCGCGATACACCGCAATCAGTTCCTGCACGCCGCTGACCTTGGCCGACAACACGATGCGATCGCGCGGCAGGCCCAGCTCAACCGCGGTCTCGGCCGAATCCAGCGCCGAACGGATCAGGGCTTCACGCAATACACGTCCCGCATCCCAGGGCTGGGCACGCTGGCTGTTCTCGTCCATCAGCCTGGCGGCCAGGGCCTGGTCCAGCGAACCCCAGTTGGCGCCAATGCGCACCGGCTTGTTGTACCTGATGGCGAATTCGATCAGCTGCGCGAACTGGGTGTCCTTCTTCTTGCCGAAGCCGACATTGCCCGGGTTGATGCGGTACTTGGCCAACGCCTCGGCACAGGCCGGTTCACCGCTCAGCAGCTGGTGGCCGTTGTAATGGAAGTCGCCGATCAGCGGCACGTCGATACCCATCATCGCCAGCTTCTCGACGATGCGCGGGATCGCCGCGGCCGACTCGGGTGTATTGACGGTCAGTCGCACCATCTCCGAGCCGGCGCGCCAAAGCTCGGCCACCTGCTTGACGCTGGCAGCCACGTCGGCGGTATCGGTATTGGTCATCGACTGCACGACCACGGGATTCCCACCGCCCACCTTGACGCCGCCGATAGCGACGGACTGGGTGATGCGACGGGGCCACGCGGTTGCGTCGGTGGGCGGGGTTGGGCGGGTCACGGCGTCATGCATGGCCCATTTTAGCGCGCCTGCCGCCTGTACGGCATGAACCTTGGTTTGCATGGTAGCCACCGCGACAGCATACGATTACGCCATGGAAACCCGAGACACCTCTTTTCTGCGCACGCTGTGCAGCCTGCGCTGGCTGGCCACCGCCGGCCAGGCCGCCACCATCCTGGTGGCCACCTGGCTGCTGGGGCTGGAGCTGTCCCAGCAGCCGCTATGGGCCGGCGTCGCCGTACTGGCCTTGTTCAACCTGTACGTGCAGCTGCGCGTCCACGACAGCGATCCCGCCCCCGTCACGGCTTTCGGCCACATCCTGGTGGACGTCACCGTGCTGACCTGGATGGTGGGCTGGAGCGGCGGCATCGCCAATCCCTTCGGCTCGCTGTTCCTGATCCTGATCGCGCTGGCCGCGCTGGCACTGCCACTACGCTGGACCCACGCCGTGGCCGCCGCCTGCGTTGGCGGCTATGCGCTGAGTGCAGTGTTCGGACTTCCGCTGAAAGGCGGCTACTTCGACACGATGAGCCTGCACCTGTGGGGTGCCGCCGCCAATTTCCTGCTTTCCAGTGTGGTGGTGCTGGTCTTCTCCACACGCCTGGCCGCCGCTCTGCGTGAACGCGAGAACCAACTGGCCATGCTGCGCGAACGCTTCGTCCGCAATGAAGGCATCGTCGCCCTGGCCACGCATGCCGCCTCCGTTGCCCATGAGCTCAATACACCGCTGGCGACGATGACCCTGCTCACCGATGACATCGTCGAGCAGGGCGCCGCCACCCCGGAAATCCGTGATGACCTGGAAACCCTGCGCGAACTGCTGGTGCAGTGCCGGGAAAAGGTACTTGCCCTGGCCGCGCCGGCCCAAGGCGCCGACAGTCGCGCGCCGGTGTCCATCGCCAGCGTGCTCGAACAATGGCGGCTGGTACGCCCGACCATCCAACTGCGGCGCAACCCCGACGCGCCATTGCAGCTCAAGCTGGACCCCGGAATCGGCCACCTGCTGCAGGTCCTGCTCAACAATGCCGCCGATGCCGGCGAACACGCCGGACGCGCGCAGATCGACCTGGATCTCCGCATCCACGAAGGCCAGTTGTATGGCGAGGTCCGCGATTACGGCCCGGGCTTCAACGCCAATGACGCGGCCTTGCCCGGCACCTTGTTCAACAGCGGCAAAAGCAGCGGCATGGGTGTCGGCCTGGCGCTGTCGCATGCCACCATTGAACGCCTGCACGGCGAGTTGTGGATGCGCCCGGCCGAAGGCCAGGGAGCACGCGTCGGCTTTCGCCTGCCGTTGAACACTATCGAGGTAAGCCCATGAATGCTCCTGCCACCCACGGCCTGCTGGTCGATGACGACCCGCTCTATCTGCGCACCCTGCAGCGCACCCTGGCCCGCCGTGGCATAGAAGCGATCACCGCTACCGACATTTCCAGCGCCCTGCAGTTGGCCACGCAGACACCACCGGCGTTTGCGCTGATCGACCTCAAGCTGGGCAGCGAATCCGGCTTGAACCTGATCCAGCCGCTGCGCGAACTGCGCCAGGACATGCGCATCCTGCTGGTCACCGGCTATGCCTCCATCGCCACCGCGGTGGAAGCGATCAAGCTCGGCGCGGATGACTACCTGCCGAAGCCGGCAACGGTGCAGATGATCCTGCGCGCGCTTGGCGAGGAGGACGAGGGCGGCGAGGAGCCGGAGGATGTTGAACCGCCGGACGCGATGACGCCAATCAGCCGCCTGCAGTGGGAGCACATCCAGCAGGCGCTGCATGAAACCGGCGGCAATGTGTCCGCAGCCGCGCGATTGCTGGGCATGCACCGGCGCTCATTGCAGCGCAAGTTGACCAAACGGCCCAGCCCGGAACGCGACCCGAACCGCTGACCCTGCTTCCTGTAGTGCCGAGCCATGCTCGGCAAGGGCCTGCACCAGCAATGCGAAGGGCTTACCCCTCCCCAACCCTCCCCTTGCCTTCGGCAAAGGGAGGGAGCATGAAAAAGCCGCGCATCTCTGCGCGGCTTTTTTTTGCGGGCAACAATCCGCTATCAGCGCAATCGCGCCAACAGCTCCCGGGTCATCGGATCAGCAATTTCCACCGCCTCGCCCTGCACGGCCGGCAACAACTGGCTGGCCAGCTGCTTGCCCAGTTCGACACCGAACTGATCAAAGGCGTTGATGTCCCAGATCAGCGACTGCACGTACACCGCGTGCTCATACATCGCGATCAGGGCACCCAGCGACTGCGGGGTCAACGCGTCCAGCAGGATCATCGTGCTCGGGCGACCGCCCGGATACTGGCGATGCGGGTCTTCGCTGTCCTGGCCGTTGGCCAAGGCTTCGGTCTGCGCCAGCAGGTTGGCCAACAAGGCCTGGTGGTTGATTTCATAGGGATCGTCATTGTGCACGCAGCCGATGAAATCGGCCGGCACGATGCTGGTGCCCTGGTGCAGCGCCTGGAAGAAGCTGTGCTGCACGTCGGTACCGGCACCACCCCACCACACCGACACCGTATCGCCATCGACCGGGCTGCCGTCGCGCTTGACCCGCTTGCCCAGGCTTTCCATCACCAGTTGCTGCAGATAGGCCGGCAACAGCGCCATGCGCTGGTCGTAGGTCATCACTGCATGCGTGGCGTAGCCCAGCACATTGCGGTTCCAGATATCGGTCAGCGCATGCAGCACCGGCAGGTTGCTGGCCAACGGTGCACTGGCCGCATGCGCGTCCATCTGCGCAGCGCCTTCCAGCAGCTGGCCGAAGCGCTCGAAGCCGATTGCCAAGGCGATCGGGAAGCCGACTGCCGACCACAGCGAATAACGACCGCCCACCCAGTCCCACATCGGCAGCACGCGCTCGGCGGCGATGTCGAAGGCCTTGGCGGCGCGTTCGGGGTTGGCACTGACGGCGTACAGGCGCTCACTGCCGCCCAGCCAGTCGCAGAGGATGCGGCCGTTGAGCAGGGTTTCCTGGGTGCCGAAGGTCTTGGAGATCAGGATGCCGGCGGTGGTCGCCGGGTCCAGCGTCGCCAGGGTGCGCTGCATTGCCGCGCCGTCGACGTTGGAAACGAAATGCACACGGAAGCGCGCACCCGCCACTGGACGCAAGGCGTCAGCCACCAGACGCGGGCCCAGATCCGAACCACCAATGCCAACACTGACGATATCGGTGACGTTGCTGGCTTCCAGCGCCTTGATCAAGCCACCCATCTGCGCCTGCACAGCAACTGCTTCAGCACGCGCAGCCACCGCAAACGGCGCATCACTGGCATCGCCGCGCAATGCGCTGTGCAGCACCGCGCGATCCTCGGTGTGGTTGATTTTCTGGCCAGCGAACAGGCGCTGGAAACCGCCGGCGACATCACGCGCGGCGGCCAGTTCCAGCAGGGCATCCAAGGCCGCGCGGTCGTATTTCTGCCGCGCGAAGTTCACATACAACGGACCGACTTTCAGCGCCAGGCGCTGCACCCGGTCAGGCTCTGCGGCCATCAGCGAGGGAATGCCGGTGCCCTGCAGACGCTGGGCGTGGGCGTGCAATACGTCGAATCCGTTGTTGGTGATCATGCGGCCTGTGTGGGGATGCTGTCGTTGGTGTGGGAAATGCGGTTGTCGCCGTCAACGTAGACAAGCTTGGGCTTGAACGTACTGGCTTCTTCTTCGCTCATGCCGGCGAAGGCAGCGATGATGATGATGTCGCCCACCTGCACGTGGCGCGCAGCGCCGCCGTTGAGCGAGATCACGCCGCTGCCGGCTTCGGCCCGCAGTGCATAGGTGGTGAAACGGGCACCGTTGGTCACGTCCCAGATGTGCACCTGTTCGAATTCGCGGATGCCGGTCGCCTGCAGCAGGTTGTCGTCGATCGCGATGGAGCCTTCGTAGTTCAGCTCCGAATGGGTGACGGTGGCGCGGTGAATCTTGGTCTTGAGCAGGGAGAGTTGCATGACAATGCCGAAACTGCGTGAGAAAGAGCGCAGTCTAGCACCGGCGCGCGCCCTTGCCCGCACCGCAACATGACCTTTCCAGCGGTGCCTGCGCCGATACAGCAATGGCGCCACGAGGGCGCCATTGGCTGTCATCCGGGAGCCTGTCGACGGACAGCTGAAGTCCGCCGGCTGCCCTGTTCAGAACCCGCGGCTTCAGAACTCGATGTTGTCGATCAGGCGGGTCGTGCCCAGCTTGGCCGCCACCAGTGCCACCCGGGCACCTTCATGGCTGGCGCCTGGTTCACTCAGGTCGGGCATGCGCACCACCGCGTAGTCCACCAGGTAGCCAGCCGCCTGAAGCTGTTGCGCGGCGTGCTGCTCCACCACCGCACGCTCGGTGCCGCCCAGGTAGGCATCACGCGCGGCCAACAGCACCTTGCGGATCACCGTGGCCTGCGGCCGTACATCGGCAGTCAGGTACTGGTTGCGCGAGCTCATCGCCAGGCCATCGGCCTCGCGCACGATCTCGCCACCGACGATCTGGATCGGGAATGCCAGGTCCACCACCATCTGCTGGATGACCGCCAACTGCTGGTAATCCTTGCGCCCGAATGCGGCCACGTCCGGCTGCACCTGGTTGAACAGACGGCTGACCACCGTGCACACGCCATCGAAGTGGCCGGGACGATGCGCCCCCTCCAGCAGCGAGCTCACACCCGGCACATGCACCTTGGCGGCCAGGTCCACGCCAAACGGGTACATGGATTCGACCGTAGGCAGCCAAAGCACGTCACAGCCAGCCTGTTCCAGCCCGCTGGTATCTGCTTCAGGCGTACGCGGGTAGCGGGTGAAATCCTCGTTCGGCCCGAACTGGGTCGGGTTCACGAAGACACTGGAGACCACCCGGTCAGCATGCTGGCGGGCAAGCTTCACCAGCGAGTAATGACCGGCATGCAGGTTGCCCATGGTCGGCACCAGCGCCACGCGCAGGCCCTCGCGCTTCCAGCCGCTGACAATGGCGCGCAGCCGGGAAAGTTCGGTAACGGTTTCGATCATGATGCGTAGGCGTGTTCTGCGTCGGGGAAGATGCCGGCGCGCACGGCGTCGGCATAGGCACGGACGGCACCAGCCACCGAGCCACCTTCGGCAAGGAAATCCTTGACGAACTTGGGACGCCGGTGGCCGCTGTCCAGACCGAGGAAATCATGCAGCACCAGCACCTGTCCGTCGCAATCCGGACCGGCGCCAATACCGATGGTGGGAATCGTGATTTCGGCGGTGACGCGGCCGGCAATCGGGGTCGGCACGCATTCCAGCACCAGCAGACTGGCGCCCGCCTCGGCCACGGCCTTGGCATCGTCCAGCAGCTGCCTGGCCGCGTCACCACGGCCCTGCACGCGGTAACCGCCCAGGCGCAACACCGACTGCGGGGTCAGGCCCAGGTGCGAACAGACCGGGATTTCGCGCTCGACCAGGTGGCGGATGATGTCCAGCTTGAAGCCGGCACCTTCGATCTTGACCATCTCCGCGCCGGCCTGCAGCAGCTTGAGCGAGGCATCCAGCGCGCGCTCTGCAGTGGCGTCGGCGCCGAACGGCAGGTCGGAGATCAGCAGCGCGCGCTCAAGAACGCCAGCGACCGCACGGGTGTGATAGACCATGTCGTCAACGCTGACCGGCAGCGTCGAGTCGTGCCCCTGCACCACCATGCCCAGCGAATCGCCGACCAGGATCAGGTCCACGCCATTGGCGTCGAAGGCACGGGCAAAGCCGGCGTCGTAAGCGGTCAACATGACCAGCTTCTGGCCATTGCGCTTGGCCTCGGCCAAAGCGGGGACGGTCCAGGGCTTGCTATCTGCGTGTGTGCTCATGTGGTCATAACGGTGGCTTATGAGCCGACCATTATCCCCCTATCGGGTCGATACCGCAGGTATTGATGCCTACCAATACGTCCCGCACTGTTCCATGGCCCGGGATAAGGGCCTCTGGCGCCACGTCCGCCAGCGGCAGCAGGGCGAAGCCGCGCTGGTGCAGGAAGGGATGTGGCACCTGCAGCTGCGGCAGGTCAATCACCTCTTCGGCATACAAGAGCAGGTCCAGGTCCAGCAACCTTGGCCCCCAGTGCTGGCCCGGCTCGCGCACCCGCCCGAACTGCTGCTCGATCGCCAGCAGCTGCTCCAACAGCTGCGGCGCCGGCAGATCGGTCTGCAGCGCCACGGCGGCATTGACGAAATCCGGCTGCGCCTCGTTGCCCCAGGCCGGCGTGCGATACAGGCGCGAGCTGGCCAGCAGCTGCACGCCCGGCAGCTGCGCCAACACCTGGATTGCCGAACGCAGGGTGGCAGGCGCGTCCCCAAGGTTCGCGCCCAGCCCGATACACGCTACAACCATCGTTGCCTACTCGCCCGCCGCCGCGCTGCCACCACCAGGACGGCGACGACGGCGTCGGCGACGCGGGGCCACCCCTTCCTCCGTCTCGCCATCGGCATGCACCGAATCCAGACCAACGCCTGCTTCGTGCCCGGCCTCGGCCTGTGCCGCGCGCCAGAACGCGATGTCTTCCTGGTGTTCGCTGGAAGCGGCCTGGCGCAGGGCCAGGAAATCGAACGCAGCACGGAAGCGCGGGTGGCTCAGGGTACGCAACACGCGCTTGCGCTGGCGGCTGCTGAAGCGCGACTGCAGCAACCAGATTTCCTGCATGGGCAGCGAGAAGCGCCGCGGCAACGCGATCGTGCTCAACTGATGCAGGGTCACCCGGTCGGCCGCACGGCGCTGCGCCTCTTCCGGCGCCAGCCCCTGCTTCTGCAGGCCAATCAGCGCGCGGCAGAAGGCAGGCCACAGCAGCAATGCGAACAGGAAGGCCGGCGACACCGGCTCCTCGTTGGCGACACGCTCGTCGGTATTGCGCAGACCTTCGATCAGGATGCGGCGCAGCGCGCCGCTGCGGTTGCTCTTCAGCGCTGCCGCACTTTCCGGGAACAGCACCGCCAGCAGGCCGTAACGCTCCAGTCCCTCGAAGCTGGCCACGCCATGCCCGGACAGGAACAGCTTGAGCACCTCCTCGAACAGGCGGGCCGGCGCAGCCTCGCCCAGCAGGGATGCCAGGCGCGGGATCGGCTCGGCGGTAGCCGCGTCGATCTCGAAGTTGAGCTTGGCTGCCAACCGCACCGCGCGCAGCATGCGCACCGGATCTTCGCGGTAGCGCTGTTCGGGATCGCCGATCAGTTTCATCCGGCGTTCCAATACGTCTTCGAAGCCACCGGTGTAGTCACGCACCGAGAAATCCTCGATGGCGTAATACAGGGCGTTGCAGGTGAAGTCGCGGCGGACCGCATCGTCCTCGATGGTGCCGTAGACGTTGTCACGGACCAGCATGCCGTTCTCGACCTCGCGATCACCGCTGCCGTCATCACTGTTGGCGCGGAACGTCGCCACTTCGATGATCTCGCGGCCAAACACCACATGGGCGAGGCGGAAGCGGCGCCCGATGAGGCGGCAGTTGCGGAACAACTGCTTGACCTGCTCCGGGGTGGCATCGGTGGCCACGTCGAAATCCTTGGGGCGCCCACCTACCAGCAGGTCACGGACGGCCCCACCTACAAGGTAGGCGCCGAAGCCGGATTCGCGCAGACGGTAGAGCACCCGCAGCGCATTGGGACTGATATCCCGGCGCGAGATGGTGTGCTGGTCGCGCGGGATCACGCGGACGGTGAACGGCGTTGTAACTATGGAATTGATGTTGGCGCTTCCAGTTGGGTTTACGGGATTGCCGAGCGGCAACCAGATGCATATACTAGCGCGCTCGCCAGACGCGACCAAACGCTCCCTTCGTCTAGTGGTTAGGACGTGGCCCTCTCAAGGCTAAAACAGGGGTTCGAGTCCCCTAGGGAGCGCCAACTCCGTCTGCGAAACCAAAAAGCCCCGCCCAGCGGGGTTTTTTGCTTTGTGCACCAGCCGGCACCCCAAGGCGCTGGCTCCGGCACGTCTCATTGGGCCCGCCGCCAAGGCCAATGAGAATGCCCCCGCCCACCCCCTGCATCCTGATCTAGAATTGCAGGGTTCAAAGCCGGACCCCGCCATGCCTTTTGTCGTTACCGAAAACTGCATCAAGTGCAAACACACCGATTGCGTCGAAGTCTGCCCCGTGGATTGCTTCCACGAAGGCCCCAACTTCCTGGTGATCGACCCTGACGAATGCATCGATTGCACCCTGTGCGAACCCGAATGCCCGGTCAACGCCATCTTCCCCGAGGACGATGTGCCGGCCGGCCAGGAAGGATTTGTCGCGCTCAACGCCGAACTGGCCAAGGCCTGGCCGGTACTGACCGTACGCAAGGATCCGCCGGCCGATGCGGCCGAGTGGGACGGCAAGCCAGACAAGCTGAAGCTGCTGGAACGCTGAGCCGCCGTATAGCCAGCCAACCGCCAGCCAATGAAAAGGGCGCCTGCTTACGCAGGCGCCCTTTTTTGTTCCCAAGCCGCCGCTATCAACCCGCCAGCTTGGCCTTCAGCGCGGCGATCAGCTTGGTCGCTGCGGCATCGGTCGCCGGCATGCCACGCGGATCCACCGCCGACACATAGGCACCGGCATCCACCGCCACTACGCGGACCAGGAAGTTGCTGCCTTCGTAGGCCACATCGTAGGAGCCCAGCAGCTGCGCACGGCTGGCGATGGTCAGGCCTTCAACGCCGGCAAGCGCATCACCGACCTTGCCAAACACCTCATCGCGGCCACCACTGACAGTGAAGCCACTCTGCGACGACGCCACGGTCGCTGCCGAAGCCGGTGCCGGCTTGGCCGCCGACGCCAGGGCCGGGATCGGCGCCGAGCCAGCGGTGTTGGGCAGGTTCAGATCCGGCGGCACTTCCAGCGGGCGCGCCTCCGGGGCCAGCGCATAGTCACCACGCGCACCGCGCTTGAAGAAACAGCCTGAGGTCGCCACGGCGGTAACCACGCCCAGCAGCACCAGCGAGAACACGCGAACGGTAGAGGTTTGACGCATGGGTGAATCTCCAGAGTTCAAAGGCCGCCGGATCAGCGGCTGGATAGTTCTTCCAACGCACCCACGTCAGCAGCCAGATGATCGGCATGTGCGTGGTACGGCGCGGAAAGCGGAAGCAGCGGCAGGCGCAGCCCGTGGCCGATGCCAATGCGCTGCAGCAGCGCCTTGACCGGAATGGGGTTGGACTCGACACCGCAGAAATCGTGATAGGGCTGCAGACGGGCGTCCCAGGCCTCCGCCGCCTCGTGCTGGCCGGCACGGGCCAGGTCACACATAGTGCGGTAAGCGCCCGGCAGCACGTTGGAGCCCACCGAGATCAGGCCGTCGGCACCCGACAGCAAGGAACGGGCGGCCGAGCCATCGTCACCACTGAGAATGGCAAAGCTGTCGCTGCGCAGCTCCAGCAGGGCTTTCAGGCGGGTGGTATCACCCACCGCCTCCTTGATGCCAATGATGTTCGGATGCCCGGCCAGCTCAGCGACGGTCTCCGGCAGCAGGTCGCAACCGGTGCGCCCGGGCACGTTGTACAGCACCACCGGCAGGCCACCCTGCTCGGCGACCGCCAGATAGTGTTGGCGCAACCCCTCCTGGGTGGGCCGCACATACGGCGGCGTGACCACCAGCGCATGGGTGGCGCCATTGGCCGCCGCGCGTTTGGTCAGCGCAATCGTCCTGGCGGTGCCGGACAGGCCGGTGCCGGCCAGCACCGGCACCTTGCCACCGAAGGCGGCAACGGCGCTGCGCAGCAAACCATCGTATTCATCGTCAGACAGGGTCGAGGCTTCGCCGGTCGAACCGGCTACCACGACACCCTGGACGCCGCCCTTGAGCTGCTGCGCCAACAGGCGCTGCCAGCCGTCAGGATCGAGTGCGCCGTCAGCCTTGAAAGGCGTCGCCAACGCGGTGATGAGACCAGATATGGACAAAGGGTCAGTCGCTCTTCGTGGGGGTAGAGAAGCCCGCCGGGCGGCGGGTTCGTGACCGAAAGCATGTTACTTGCCGGTCGAAAGCACGGGCAAGTATGCTGGACACCAGCGAACAGCCCCCAAATGGCGTTGTTCAGACTCATCTAGCACCCGGAACCACCTTGACCGACACCACGCCGCGGCCGCTGCCGACCGAAAACCACCTCCTGATCAACGCCTATACGACGCATCCGGAGTCCCCCCTGCTGTCCGTTACCCGTCGTATCGCCGACAGCGGCTGCAACCTGGTCGATGCCCGCCTGTCCACGGTTGGCCGCGATGTCTCGGTGACCACCCTGGCCACCGGCTCCTGGGATGCCGTCGCCAAGCTCGAAGCCATGCTGACCCGGCTTGAGCGCGAAGAGAACCTGAAACTGGTCTGGTATCGCACCGCTGCCAAGCAGGCGCAGTCCAACCTGCTGCCGTATATCGTGGAAGTGGTTGCCGCCGACAAGCCGGGCATCCTGTTCCAGCTGGCCGACTTCTTCGACCGCCAGGGCATCACCATCGAGAACCTGCAGAGCACCCGTTACCAGGCCATGCAGACCGGTGCGGAAATGTTCTCTGCGCAGATCACCATTGGCGTACCCTCCAACATGCACATCGCCGCCCTGCGCGACGATTTCCTCGAGTTCTGCGACCACCTCAACCTGGACGCGATCATGGACCCGATGAAGTTCTGAAATTCGCGCGCCCATCACAGGCGCGCGGCGTTTCATGCAATTGCAACCGAACACCCCCAGGCTCCGGAAAGGATCTGATGAACATCGGCGATACCCTGGACCGAACCACCCTCACCCTGCCACTGGCCCTGTCCGGCGGCACCACTACCAGCCTCGGCGAACTGGCCGGCCAATGGCTGGTGTTGTACTTCTACCCGAAGGACAGCACCCCCGGCTGCACCACCGAAGGCCTGGATTTCAACGCACTGCTACCCAGGTTCAAACGTGCAGGTGCGCAGGTGTTCGGCGTCTCCCGCGACTCACTGAAGTCGCACGACAACTTCTGCGCCAAGCAGGGCTTCAAGTTCCCGTTGATCAGCGACAGCGATGAAGCACTGTGCAGTGCCTTCGACGTGATCAAGATGAAGAACATGTACGGCAAGCAGGTGCGCGGCATCGAACGCAGCACCTTCCTGATCTCGCCCGATAGCCAGCTCGTGCAGGAATGGCGCAAGGTCAAGGTCGCCGGCCATGCCGATGCCGTGCTCGACGCACTGAAGGCCGCTCAAACCAAGTGACCCACCTCCTGTTCCAACCCACCCCATCGCCCTGCCTTGCAGGTGCGATGGCGTGACCCTGTCCCGCCACCAGGAATCGACGATGACCCGAGGCAAGCGCATCTACGTACTGGATACCAACGTGCTGATGCACGATCCGACCGCGCTGTTCAAATTCGAGGAACACGATGTCTACCTGCCCATGCAGGTGATCGAGGAGCTGGACAACGGCAAGAAGGGCACCACCGAAGCGAGCCGCAATGCCCGCCAGGTGAGCCGCTTCCTCAACGAGCTGATCGAACAGGCCGGCATCGGCAGTGTGCAGAACGGCGTGCCGCTGGCCCGCCCCAAGGGCCTGCAGCTGCGCGGCGCGCAGAGCGCCGGCAACCTCTACTTCCAGACCAGCCATTTCGAGGCCGGCAAGAGCTTTGGCAAGGTGATCCCGGACAACGCCATCCTCGGCGCGATCCTGGCACTGAAGGAAGAACACCCGGAAACCCCGGTGGTGTTCATCTCCAAGGACATCAACCTGCGGATCAAGGCCGCCATCGCCGGCATCGACTCGGAGGACTACGAGAACGACCGCGCGCTGGACGATTTCAGCCTGCTCTACACCGGCGCCACCGTGCTGCCGGAGGATTTCTGGAAGAAGCACAGCGAAAGCCTGCGCAGCTGGAGCGACAAGGGCCGCACCAGCTACGAGATCCAGGCCGCCGACGACGAGGACTGGCATCCCAACCAGTACGCCTACCTGGCCGGCGATGACGAAGTGGAGCTCAAGGTCAGCAAGGTCGAGGGCGATGGCCGCATCACCTTGTCGGTGGTCAACGACTTCCGCCACGGCTCGCATTCGGTGTGGGGCATCACCGCGCGCAACCGCGAGCAGAACTTCGCCCTCAATGCGCTGATGGACCCGGAAATCGACTTCGTCACCCTGCTCGGCACCGCCGGCACCGGCAAGACCCTGCTGGCCCTGGCCGCCGGTCTGGCGCAGACCATGGATACCCAGCGTTACCGCGAGATCATCATGACCCGCGCCACGGTCAGCGTCGGCGAGGACATCGGCTTCCTGCCCGGCACCGAAGAAGAAAAGATGACGCCGTGGATGGGCGCCCTCACCGACAACCTGGAAGTGCTCACCCACAACCAGGACGGCGGTGCCTGGGGCCGCGCAGCCACCAATGACCTGCTGGCCAGCCGCATCAAGATCCGTTCGCTGAACTTCATGCGCGGCCGCACCTTCCTGTCACGCTACCTGATCCTGGACGAGGCACAGAACCTCACCCCGAAGCAGATGAAGACCCTGATCACCCGCGCCGGCCCCGGCACCAAGATCGTCTGCCTGGGCAACGTCGAGCAGATCGACACGCCCTACCTCACCGAAACCACGTCCGGCCTCACCTATGCGGTGGACCGTTTCAAGAATTGGCCGCACAGTGCACACATCACACTGCGCCGGGGCGAACGCTCGCGTCTGGCCGATTATGCTTCGGAGGTCCTGTGAAACATCTGCGCACACTGTCCCTGCTGGCTGCGACAACACTTGCGTTGGCAGCCTGCACGCCGTCGAACACGCGCCCCGGCAGCGTGCCGACGGCGGTCAAGACCGGACAGTCCTGGGTCGTCACCCGCCCCGTGGTCGCCGCGCAGGTGCTGGACACCTGCTCGCGCGACAGCCCCGCCAAGCACGCCGGTGAAGTCACCGGCTATTGGGCACCCAGCCGCGCCGATATCGACGCGCTGGAGAGCCGGCTGGCACAACTGCAGCCCAGCATTGCCGAGCCGGCACTGTCCGGCCGCCAGTACGTGGGCTTCGAGTCCAGCGGCAAGCGCCTGATCTACATCAACGCCTTCACCCTGCCCGACCACAGCGACATCAACCCGGCCCGCGAGGCGATCCGTGTCTGCGATGGCGGCGCGCAGTTCTGGGGCGCGGTGTACGACCCACAAGCCGGCACGTTCTCCAGCATCGAGCGCAACGGCGCGCTGTCCAAGCCCTGATCCGGCGTCGGCATGAAGGTCCGCCTGCCCACCTGGGTCTGGATTGGCGCCATCGTGCTGTCCTGCGTGGCCGGCATCGTCAATGTTGTCGGCTTCCTGGGGTTTGAGCACCAGGCCGTCAGCCACCTCACCGGCAGCACCAGCCAGCTCGGCATCGCCCTTGCGCATGCCGACTGGCGCGCGGTCGGCCACCTCTGGGGCCTGCTGATCGCCTTTGCCCTTGGTGCAGTGTTCAGTGGACTGATCATCCAGGACAGCACCCTGCAGCTTGGTCGGCGCTATGGCATCGCACTGGCCCTGGAATCGGCCTTGTTGCTGCTGGCCATCCCGCTGTTCAAACAGCAGCAGATCTGGGGCGCACTGGCCGCTGCCATGGCCTGCGGGCTGCAGAACGCCATGGTTACCACCTTCAGCGGTGCCGTGGTCCGCACCACCCACCTGAGCGGCATGTTCACCGACCTGGGAATCGGCCTGGGTCACCTGCTGCGCGGCCTGCCGGTGCCGATGCACCGGCTGACCCTGAATGGCCTGATCATCAGTGGCTTCCTGGCCGGCGGCATACTCGGTGCCTGGCTGTTCGCGCGCTGGCAGTACGATGCTCTACTGGTCCCAGCCGTACTGACCGGACTGAGCGGCCTGGGCTACGTGCTGTACCGCCAATGGGCAGTGCGCCGGCAAGCCTGAGGCAGACGAAGGACAAACCCTGCACAATCACCGCATGAGTCCTTCAACACCTGTTTCCGCCCTTACCATCGCCGGCTCCGACTCCGGCGGTGGCGCCGGCATCCAAGCCGATCTCAAGGCCTTTGCCGCACACCGCGTGCATGGCCTGTCAGCGATCGCCGCGCTCACCGCACAGCACACCCGCGGCGTCACAGCCGTGCACGTGCCACCGCTGCCGTTCCTGCAGGCGCAGCTGGACGCCTGCTTCGACGACTTCGACATCCATGCGGTCAAGCTCGGCATGCTCGCCAACGCCGACGTGATCCACCTGGTTGCCGATGTCCTGGAGCAGCGCTGCCCCACCCATATCGTGCTCGATCCGGTGATGGTCGCCACCAGCGGCGCCAAACTGCTGGAGGACAACGCACTACGCGCCATGCGCCAACGTCTGCTGCCCTTGGCCACCCTGCTGACCCCGAATACACCTGAAGCAGAACTGCTGCTTGGTCGCAGCATCAACAATGGCGATGAGGCTGAAGACGCAGCTGCCGCGCTGATCGAGATGGGTGCTGGCGCAGTGCTGCTCAAAGGCGGCCATCTGCTGGAAGGCAACCGCGTCATTGACCGTTATTTCGATGGCGTCAGCCGCGAAGAATTCAGCCACAGCCGGCTACCGGTGGATGCGCATGGCACCGGTTGCACACTGGCTTCGGCGATCGCTGCGCAGCTTTGCTGCGGACTGTCGCTGGCCAACGCCTGCGAAGCAGCCATCGACTACGTCGCGCGCGGCCTGCAGGGCGGCTACCACCCCGGCCGCAGCGAAGTGATGGTGCTCGATCACTTCGGCGCGGCGCGTCCGGCATGAGCGCAGACACGACGGCGCATGAGACATCGGCGCTGCAGGTCAGCAGCGCCGATGGCCACCGTTTCGAACTGCTGGCCTACCTGCCCGCACAACCCCGCGCCTGCCTGCTGTGGCTGCCAGCGCTGGGCGTGGCAGCGCGCCATTACCAGGCGTTCGCCGAAGCGCTCGCCGTCCACGACATTGCCGTGTTCCTGCACGAATGGCGCGGCAATGGCAGCAGCAGCTTGCGCCCGGATCGCAGCCACGATTGGGGTTACAGGGAGCTGCTGCAACTCGACCTTCCTGCCGCCGAAGCGGCCGTACATGCCACCCTGCCCGGCCTGCCGTTCCGGCTTGGCGGACATAGCCTCGGCGGCCAGCTCAGCTGCTGCTACGCCGGCCAGCGCGATGCCGGGCTCGACGCCTTGTGGCTGGTCGCCAGCGGCACGCCTTGGTGGCGCAGCTTTCCGCCACCGCGCGGCTGGCTGCTACCGCTGGCCTATCGTTTCCTGCCCTGGCTCGCACAACGCAATGGCACCCTGCCCGGCCGACGCGTCGGTTTCGGTGGTACCGAGGCACGTGGCTTGATACGCGACTGGGCGCGCGTGGGCCTCAGCAACCACTATGCGGCACAGGGAATGCCGATCGATCTTGAAGCAGGCATGCGCCGTATCAGCGCACCGACGCGCGCCGTGGTGCTGGACAATGATTGGCTGGCGCCGGTCAGTTCGATGCAACAACTGCTGGCCAAGCTTCCAGCGTCGGCACACCGCCTGAAAGTATTGTCATCACGCGAATTGGGTGCACGTGCCGACCACTTTCATTGGATGAAATCACCACAGAACGTGGCTTCGGCACTGATTCATCCCGAAGATTAAGAAATTTTCACAAAACCGTTGACGCAAACATCTCAAATCCGCATAATCTCGCTCCTGGCAACGACGCGCTCGTAGCTCAGTTGGATAGAGTACCTGGCTACGAACCAGGTGGTCGGGAGTTCGAATCTCTCCGAGCGCACCATGTCAGAACGCAGATTCAATCTGCACCGCTTCAAACTACAACAGCAATGTTGAGCGCTCGTAGCTCAGTTGGATAGAGTACCTGGCTACGAACCAGGTGGTCGGGAGT
>NZ_DAMBKV010000004.1:70137-95109 GCF_032066555.1 Stenotrophomonas sp. | reverse complement strand
TCGAATCTCTCCGAGCGCACCAATACCAAAAACAGCAGGCATTGCCTGCTGTTTTTTTATGCGTGTTTTTAGCAGACAAGTCCGTAGTGCCGAGCCATGCTCGGCAGAGGCGTTACCGGGAAAGCTCCAGCCGAGCATGGCTCGGCTCTACAGCGGCACCCCATCGCACCCTGCACGCCCTTCAGCGCGCACCAGCGACGCAGGAGCGCGAGCACTGGTAGTGCCGAGCCATGCTCGGCAGAGGCTTTCCCAGCAGCACATCAGCACAGCACCACCCCACCCTACACACCTCCAGAGGCGCATCAGCACCTGCAGGAGCGGCGCAAGCCGCGAAGCTGACACCACTGAAATCACCCGCGCAGGCCCGCAACCTGATCGAGCATCAGCTTCGCGGCTTACGCCGCTGCTACAAAGAAGCGAATGCGCTTCGGCGCAAGTAGCACTGTGCCGCGCCATGCGCGGCAGAGGCATTATCGGGAGGGTCTCTGCCGAGCATGGCTCGGCACTACAGTGCGACCACCAGCACAGCCCCACCGCGCCCTACAGTCGCGCAACCCCATTGCTCGCGCCACACACGACAGCCCCGAGAAAGAAACTCAAGGAGAACGCGAATGAAAAACCCACAGGCACAAAAAAGCCCCGATAAAGGGGCTTTTTTGAAACTGGCGGAGTGAGAGGGATTCGAACCCTCGATAGAGCTTTTAACCCTATACTCCCTTAGCAGGGGAGCCCCTTCAGCCACTCGGGCATCACTCCGTTTCTCTTGCCCCGCTGCGTGTATTCCTAAGCGGGGCGCGAAGAATAACGTTAAACGAGGTGAAAGGTAAACCCCTTATTCGGAAGTTTCTTCACTTCCCGGAGTCGCGGGCTCATCGCCACGCTGGATACGCTGGAAAATCTCCTCGCGATGGACAGCAACGTCCTTCGGCGCGGTAATACCGATACGTACCTGGTTGCCCTTGACGCCGAGCACGGTCACGCTGACCGAGTCGCCGATCATCAAGGTTTCGCCTACTCGGCGAGTCAGGATCAACATTGTGTAAATCTCCATGGAACCGGTGGGTTTCCCACCGGCATTGGCGCGCTTCGAGCTATGCGCCCCACGACAAAGGGGAAAAGACTCCCAATGTTACCGTCAGGGCGCAAACACCTTCAAGGTGCACGACTTGTCACATTCAGGCCAGATGCGGCTTGACCCATGCCACGACGCCCTCAAGGGCCGCCACCAGCTTGGGACCATCCTCACCGCCACCCTGGGCCATGTCCGGACGACCACCGCCCTTGCCGCCGATCTGGGCCGCAACGTGCGCCAGCAACTCGCCCGCCTTGACCTTGCCCAGCGCCGCACCATTCACGCCCGCCACAAGCGCGGCCTTGCCGTCCTGCACACCGGCCAGCACGATGATGGCGTCGCCCAGCTGCTGCTTCAGGCGATCCATCGCGTCGCGCAGCGCCTTGGCATCAAAACCTTCCAGACGCACCGCCAGCACCTTCACGCCGGCCACATCGACCGCCGAGCCGCCGAGATCGGCAGTGGCACCAGAGGCAACCTTGGCCTTCAGGGCTTCCAGTTCGCGCTCCAGCTTCTTCTGCCGCTCACCCAGCTGGCGGATCTTGTCGACCACGTCGCCGACACTGCCGCCGAGCAGCTGCGCCGCTTCGTGCAGGCGCGCCTCCTCGTCGGCCACATAGTCCAGCGCGCCCTGCCCGGTCACCGCCTCGATACGACGCACGCCCGAGGACACACCGCCCTCGGAAGTGATCTTGAACAGGCCGATATCGCCGGTCCGCGAAACGTGGGTGCCGCCACACAGCTCGGTGGAGTACTCGCCCATCTTCAGCACGCGCACGTTCTCGCCGTACTTCTCGCCGAACAGTGCCATGGCACCGAAGTCCAGCGCTTCCTGCATGCCCATGTTGTGCACTTCGGCAGCGTTGTTGGCACGCACCTGCTCGTTGACCTTGCGCTCGATGACGGCCAGTTCTTCGGCGGTGATCGGCTGGAAGTGCGAGAAGTCGAAACGCAGGCGATCCGGCGCCACCAGCGAGCCCTTCTGCTGCACGTGGGTGCCCAGCACTTCGCGCAGGGCGGCGTGCAACAGATGGGTAGCCGAGTGGTTGAGGATGGTGGCGCTGCGACGCGCAGCGTCGACCGCACCCGCCAATACGTCACCAACCTTCAGTGTGCCCTGCTCCAGCTTGCCGACATGGCCATGGAACTGCCCAGCGAACTTCTGCGTGTCACTGACAGCCAGCTTGACGCTGCCAGCCGACAGCACGCCGGTATCGCCGACCTGACCACCGGACTCGGCGTAGAACGGGGTCTGCGCAGTGAACACGATGACCTCATCGCCCGCCTGCACGGCGTCGACCGAACGACCGTCCTTGATCAGCGCGACAACCTTCAGGCCATCGGCCTGCAGGCGGTCGTAGCCGAGGAACACCGTCGGGCTGAGGCTGGCAACAAGTTCGGCGGACAGCGTCACGCCGCCGCCGAACTTGCCGGCCGCACGCGCCGTCTCGCGCTGGTGCTCCATCG
Organism: Stenotrophomonas sp.; assembly: GCF_032066555.1. GTDB lineage: Bacteria > Pseudomonadota > Gammaproteobacteria > Xanthomonadales > Xanthomonadaceae > Stenotrophomonas. Next base: position 92,570 of record NZ_DAMBKV010000004.1, on the reverse strand, counting down.
AGGCATCAAAGCCGGCCATGTCCACCGTCATGCCACGTTCGCGGGCGATGTCAGCGGTCAGGTCGACCGGGAAGCCATAGGTGTCATACAGACGGAACGCGTCAACGCCCGGAATGACGCCATCGCTGACCTTGGCGGCGACGTCATCGAAAATCTTCATGCCCGAATCGAGCGTTTCGGCAAAACGCTCTTCTTCGGCCAGCAAAGCGCGCACCACGGTGTCGGCCTGCGCCGGCAGTTCCGGATAGGCCTCGCCCATCTGCTCGATCAGGGTCGGCACCAGCTTGTTGAAGAACGGCTGGCGCACGCCCAGCATCCAGCCATGGCGAAGGGCGCGGCGGATGATACGGCGCAGGACGTAACCACGGCCTTCGTTGGACGGCAGCACGCCATCGACGATCAGGAAGGAACAGGCACGGATGTGGTCGGCGATGACCCGCAGCGACTTGTTCTCCAGGTCGGCCATGCCGGTCAGCTCGGACGCCTTGCGGATCAGCGCCTGGAACAGGTCGATTTCGTAGTTGGTGTGCACGTGCTGCAGGATCGCCGCCAGGCGCTCCAAGCCCATGCCGGTGTCCACGCACGGCGCCGGCAGCGGCTGCAGCGAACCGTCTGGCTGGCGATCGAACTGCATGAACACCAGGTTCCAGATTTCGATGAAGCGGTCGCCATCTTCATCCGGCGAGCCCGGCGGGCCACCGGCGATATGCTCGCCGTGGTCATAGAAGATCTCGGTGCAGGGACCGCAGGGACCGGTATCGGCCATCTGCCAGAAATTGTCCGACGCGAACGGCGCCCCCTTGTTGTCGCCGATGCGTACGATGCGCGATTCCGGGATGCCGATCATGTCGCGCCACAGCGCGTAGGCCTCGTCATCGGTCTGGTAAACGGTAACCAGCAGGCGATCGGCCGGCAGCTTCCAGACCTGGGTCAGCAGCTCCCAGGCCCAGGCAATGGCGTCCTTCTTGAAGTAGTCGCCGAAGGACCAGTTGCCCAGCATTTCGAAGAAGGTGTGGTGGCGGGCGGTGTAACCGACCTGGTCCAGATCGTTGTGCTTGCCGCCAGCACGCAGGCAGCGCTGGACGTCGGCCGCGCGCACGTAGCTGCGCTTTTCCGCGCCAAGGAACACGTCCTTGAACTGCACCATGCCGGAATTGGTGAACAGCAGGGTCGGGTCGTTGCCTGGCACCAAGGGTGCCGACGGCACGATGGTGTGGCCCTTGCCCTTGAAGAATTCGAGGAAGTCAGCGCGGATCTGTGAGGTCGTAAATTTGGCAGGTGTATTCATGGGGACTGGCGGTAAGCTGGCAAACGGGTCCCGGCAGCCTGTGCAGGCGCGGGAATTCGGGACAACCGAAACCCTGAAAGGGTATCAGGCCCAGCCCGCCCAGTCCTCATCAGTCCTCGGGATCGTAGCGACTGGCCTGGCGGATGCAGTTGCCATCAAACCCGCGCCGGGCCAATAGATCCGCGGCTTTGCGCCGCTGTGCCAGATCTTCCGGGCCACTGGCACCAAAACGGCGGCATACCAGCTCACGCGCATTTTCGGTCCAATCGCCTTCAAACGAGGCCATGGCGGCCTCGATCAACTCGCTATCCAGTCCGTGGGTGCCCAGCTCTGCGCGGATGTGCAGCGGCCCGTAGCCGCTGGCTGCACGGCTGTGAACCAACGACTGGGCAAAACGGGTGTCATCCTGCCAGCCTTCATCGGCCAGCTTGGCCACCGCCGCATCGACCGCATCAGGATCCACGCCGCGGGACTTGAGCTTGCGGCCAAGTTCCTTGCGCGAGTGTTCACGCCTTACCAAAAGCCCCAAGGCACGCTGCAACGGCGTCTGCTGGCGCCCCCGCTTGCTTTTGCCCGCAGGCTGATCATCGATTTCCGTCATCGTGCCCACCACGCTCTATTCCGCCACGACCAACCCCGCCCCATCCGTGGCGCGGGATCTTCATGGACAAAATGCCGCAGGAGCGGACGACGTCACTGACGATGCGCCGCCCGCCCCCGCGGGAAAATCACTCCTCGCCGTCCTCGTCGTCGCCTTCTTCGCGCGCCGCTTCGGTGGGTTGGAACTTTTCGCGCAGCTCCGCCTCGAGGCGGGCCGCAACCTGCGGGTTGTCACGCAGATAGCCGCGGGCGTTGTCCTTGCCCTGGCCGATGCGCTCCTCGCCGTAGCTGTACCAGGCACCGGCCTTGTCGACCAGCTTGGCATCCACGCCCATGTCGATCAGCTCGCCTTCGCGGGAGATGCCTTCGCCATAGAGGATTTCGGTGATGACCTGCTTGAACGGAGGCGCCAGCTTGTTCTTGACCACCTTGATCTTGGTCTGGTTGCCAATGATCTCGTCGCCCTTCTTGATCGCACCGATACGGCGGATATCCAGGCGCACCGAGGCGTAGAACTTCAGCGCGTTGCCACCGGTGGTGGTTTCCGGGCTCTGGCCCGGCATCATCACGCCGATCTTCATGCGCAACTGATTGATGAAGATGACCAGCGTATTGGAGCGCTTGATGTTGCCGGTCAGCTTGCGCAGCGCCTGGCTCATCAGGCGGGCCTGCAGGCCCGGCAGCTGGTCGCCCATTTCGCCTTCGATTTCAGCACGCGGGGTCAGCGCGGCAACCGAGTCGACCACCACGATGTCCACCGAGCCCGACCGCACCAGCATGTCGGCGATTTCCAGCGCCTGCTCGCCGGTGTCCGGCTGCGACAGCAGCAGGTCGTCTACATTGACGCCCAGCTTGGCCGCGTAGATCGGGTCCAGTGCGTGCTCGGCGTCGATGAAGGCAGCGGTGCCGCCCAGCTTCTGGCATTCGGCAATGGCCTGCAGGGTCAGGGTGGTCTTGCCGGAGGATTCCGGACCGTAGATCTCGACCACGCGGCCCTTGGGCAGACCGCCGATGCCCAGTGCGATGTCCAGCATCAACGAGCCCGTTGGGATCACTTCGACGGGTTCGACAACACGGTCGCCCATACGCATTACCGAGCCTTTGCCGAACTGCTTTTCGATCTGACTCAGTGCGGCGGTAAGTGCGCGCTTCTTGTTCTCGTCCATCGTGTTCGTCCTCGGGGTTGATTTCGTTGATTTCGTCATGGGGTCCACTGTAGGGGTGTCGTATCGCACAGGCTGAGACTGCAACCGAGACGACAAAATTATTTGGCCGACAAGGATACCGACAGCAGCCCAAACACCCGCCCTACGTAAGGAAAACAGTCAGTTGCGGCTGCGAAATGCGCAGATCCCGGCTCAGCTGGTTTCAATTCCGCGCGCCTCACACCGGCCGGTTTCAGCGATTTGGCCTGAGCAGGCCGCAATACAGCCCTTCGATGGAGAAATCCTGATCGGGCAGGACCTCGATCGGCGCGTAGTCCGGGTTGCGCGGCAGCAGGCGGATCCGGTCCTTGGCGATCTTCAGCAGCTTGACCGTGATCTCATCGTCGATGCGGGCGACCACGATCTGCCCGGAAACGGCATCACGGGTGCGATGCACACCGATCAAGTCGCCATTGAAAATGCCTTCATCGATCATCGAATCACCCTGCACTTTCAGCAGGTAATCCGGCGCCGGCGAGAAGAACACCTTGTCCAGCACGACGTAATCGTCCGAGCCGATGTCCGCGCCAATCGGCAGACCAGCAGCGACCCGACCCAGGATCGGTAGGCGCAGCACATCGTCATTGGCAGCCTGCACAGGCGCATGCGACTCGGCATCGCCCTCGCCTTCCTGACGCAGCAGGCGGATGCCGCGGGCACGGCCGGGAACGCGCTCGATGGCGCCAGCCGCTTCCAGTGCGTCCAGGTGGTACTGGGCCGAGCGCACACCCTTGAAACCAAAGGCGCGGGCGATCTCGGTCTGCGATGGCGGCATGCCCTCGGCCTCGATGCGCTCAGCGATCAAGTCGAGGATGGCCTGCTGGGTGTCGGTGAGGTTCATGGTTAGTAGTATTACTACTAACAAAAAGATCTGCAAGCCCCTCGGCGAAGATCAGTGGTGGCGACCGCTGCGCCAGATCGAGAACAGTATCCACACCCCGCAAATGCCCGCACCGACGAAGCCGCCCAGGCCGAGCGCCAGGAACCAGCGGCTGGAAAGCCCACCTACGCTGTGCATCACGATCGAGGAGCCAATGATCAAGGCAGCCGTAATGACACCGACCACCAGGCGGTTGGCGGCCCGGTTCACCTGATCGCCAAAGCCCTGCAACGCCGTGGTTTCCACGCGCAGCTTCAACTGCCCGCGCCTTGCAGCCTGCACCAGCCGGCGTAGATCGCGCGGCAGTTCACCGGCGAGATCCAACATCCCAAGCAGGCTGCGGCGGCCACGCTTGAGCAGCGCCTTGGGTGCATAGCGCTGCAGCACCACCCGTTCCAGGAATGGGCGCGCCGCACTGGCCATGTCGAAGTCCGGATCCAGCTGCCGGCCCATGCCTTCCAGGGTCAGGAAGGCCTTGATCATCAGCGCGAGGTCGGCCGGCAAGGTCAGGCTGTAGCTGCGCAGCAACTGGGTGATGTCGCCGAGCATCAGGCCGATGCGCAGGTCCTTCAACGGTACGCCGCAGTATTGATCGACGAATTGGCTGATGTCCTGCTGCAGGCGCGCTTCATCCACCTCCACGCCGCCGGCCCAGTCCAGCAGTACGTCGGCAACCACCTGCGGCTCCTGCTCGACCAGCCCGTGCAGCAGCTGCGCGACCTGGAAACGGCGCGTTTCGGACAGCGCACCGACCATGCCGAAGTCGATCACGCCGATGCGGCCGTCGCGCATGTAGAAAATATTGCCGGGATGCGGATCGGCATGGAAATAGCCGTCTTCCAGCACCATTTTCAGCACGATATCGGCGCCACGCCGGGCCAGCGCTGCACGATCCAGACCGGCGTCGTCGACGGCCTCCAGCTTGCGGCCGGGAATGCCATCAACGAAGTCCTGCACGTTGAGGCTTTCGCAGGTCCACTGCCAGTGCACGCCGGGAATCAGGATGTCATCGCGGCCATCGAAGTTGCGTGCGATGCGCTCGGAATTGCGGCATTCGGCGGCGAAATCCATCTCGCTGCGCAGCGACTGGGTGAACTGCTGCACCACTTCCGCCGGCCGATAGCGGCGCAGATCCGGCAGGCGTGCCTCGACGATCTCAGCCAACCGCGCCAGCAGCCGAAGGTCTGCTTCAACCACGTCGCGAATGCCGGGCCTGCGCACCTTCAGCACCACTTCGCGGCCGTCGTGCAGACGTGCGCGATGCGCCTGCGCCAAGGAGGCGGCAGCCATCGGGGTTTCATCCAGGAAGGCGAACACCTGCGCTGGAGGCGCTCCCAGATCGGCCTCCAGCTGCTCGCGGATCGCGACATAGGGCAGCGCAGGCACTGCGTTCTGCAGCTCGGACAGCTCGGCGATCCACTCCGGCGGCAACAGGTCCACGCGTGTGGCCAGCACCTGGCCAAGCTTGACGAAGGTTGGCCCCAGTTCCTGCATCGCGCTGCGCACGCGTACTGGCGCGGTCATCCGCAGCATCTGCTGGCTGTCGTTCCAGCGCACCAGCCGGCCCGCGCGTTCCAGTACCGAAGCCAGGCCCGTACGCCGCACCACGTCGCCGAATCCATAGCGGATCAGGACTGCCGCTATTTCCTGCAAGCGGCCCAGATCACGTACCGTGCCCAGTGTTTCCCACATCGCAACTTATCCCGGTTGGTGGCCGGACCAGCATGTCACAGATGCTCGTCGATGCCCCGCAATGCCGCCGCTACGGTTTGCCGCCGTATGGCATCACGGTCGCCATCGAACTGGAACAACTGCGCACGCGCGTAGCCACCGCGGCGCTTCCAGCCTATCCAGACGCTGCCGACCGGTTTGTCCGGGCTACCGCCGCCGGGGCCGGCGATGCCGGTCACCGCCACCGCGATGCCCGCACCGGAGTTGATCAGCGCGCCGGCCACCATTTCCAGCACGGTTTCGCGGCTGACCGCACCGAACTGCTCCAGGGTCTGCGCGCGGACGCCAAGCAGACGCTGCTTGGCTTCGTAGCTGTAGACCACCATGCCGCAGTCAAAAAACGCAGAGGAGCCGGCGATATCGGTCATGCTCTTGGCAATCCAGCCGCCGCTGCAGCTTTCCGCAGTCACCAGCTGCAACGCGGCGTGCTGCAGGCGTTCGCCGAGCGCGGCGGCCAGGGCATTGAGATTGGCATCGGTTGGATTGGACATTGCGATAGGGGGGGCTGGACGAGAACCCTTATGTTTTACCGCAGATGACGCCCGCATGGGAGTTGTAGGAGCGGCGTAAGCCGCGAAGCCGACACATCATCAGATTGCACGGGTGCTACCAGCTTCGGGAACCCCTGCTTGGCGGCTCACGCCGCTTCTGCAAAACAAGACAGCCGGCACGAGGCCGGCTGTCTCTTTCCGCCCGAATCACCATTCGGGCAGCTTTTCCGGCAACAGCGGGCGGATCACCGCGCCGTCTTCGCTTGCCGCCAGCTTCTCGGCTTCGGCAATCGGGATATCCACATCGATCAGCCAACCTTCTTCATCAGCCTGTTCGCTGCGGATGACTTCCAGCTGGTGCAGGCGCGCACGCAGGCGGCCAGCACTTGGCGGCAGACGGATCTGGCCGGTGACATGCTGCAGGCCCAGACGCTTGCCCAGTACCGATTGCAGCAGCTCCAGCCCACGGCCATCGCGTGCGGAAACCCATACCCGCTCGCGCCGTGATTCATCCGGCACGCCATCCTGTGCGTCGTGGCGCACTTCGGCACCTTCGATGCGATCGATCTTGTTGAACACCAGCAGCTGCGGCAGGTCACCCGCGCCTACGGCCTCCAATACCTCATCGACTTGGGCGATACGCTCCTCGCGCAACGGATCAGCGGCATCGACCAGATGCAGCAGGAAATCCGCCTCACGCGCTTCGGACAGGGTCGAGCGGAACGCCGCCACCAGATCGTGGGGCAGGTCGCGCACGAAACCGACGGTGTCAGCCAGCATCGCGTTGCCGCCGGGCAGCGTGATACGCCGCACGGTTGGGTCCAAGGTTGCAAACAGCAGATCGGCCGCGTACGCACCTGCGCCGGTCAAGGCATTGAAAAGCGTGGACTTGCCAGCGTTCGTGTAGCCAACCAACGCGATACGCGGCATTTCGCTGCGCACGCGCGCGCGACGCATCTGGGTGCGCTGCACCTCGACCTTTTCCAACCGCTTCTGCAGCTGTTCCACCCGCTTTTGCAGCAGACGACGGTCGGTTTCCAGCTGGGTTTCACCCGGGCCACGCAGGCCGATGGAACCACCGCGCTGACGCTCAAGGTGGGTCCAGCCACGGACCAGCCGCGTGGCGATATGCCGCAGCTGGGCAAGCTCGACCTGCAGCTTGCCTTCATGGCTGTGCGCACGTTGGGCGAAGATGTCCAGGATCAGCCCGGTACGATCAATGACCCGGCGTTCCAGGTAGCGCTCCAGGTTGCGCTCCTGCACCGGGCTGAGCTGATGGTTCACCAGCACCAGATCGGCGCCAGTGGCATCGGCGGCAGCCTTCACTTCCTCCAGCTTGCCGCTGCCGATCAGGGTGGAGGGGTTCGGCCTGTCCATGCGCGCACTGATGGTCGCGGCAATGCTCGCCCCGGCCGAGCGCGCCAGATCGGTGAACTCCTCCAGTACATCTTCTTCCAACCGGCCAACATGCGGCTGGATCAACAGCGCATGTTCGCCCTTCTTCGAGCGGTCAAACATGCGCCGCCACCTGCTTATTCGTTGTCGATATCGTCATCGCTTGCCTGAGTTCCATCACCCGACTGCACGTAGCCACCACCCGGCCCCACGCGCACGTTGCGCGCCGGCACCACGGTGGAAATGGCGTGCTTGTAGACCATCTGGCTGACGGTATTGCGCAGCAGCACCACGAACTGGTCAAACGACTCGATCGTGCCCTGCAATTTGATGCCATTCACCAGGTACACCGAAACCGGCACGCGCTCGCGGCGCAACGCATTCAGAAACGGATCCTGCAAAGACTGCCCCTTGGACATCGTCTACTCCTCGTTATTGTTTTTATGGACCGGACCGATGGCGGCATCCCCTGCCCGTCCGGAACCCCGATGGTACACCGCCGCGCGCCCGCTCAGCCTTCCACAAAGCGGGAAACCGCGTTCCGCACACCAGACATGTCCCGAACAGGGTCAAACCAGCGCGCATCCAGCTCACTACGCAGCCAGGTGAGCTGGCGCTTGGCCAGTTGGCGGGTGGCGAACACGCCCTTGTCGCGGAACTCGGCGGCTGTGCCCTGCCCGTCCAGGAACTGCCAGGCCTGCCGGTAACCCACCGCACGTACCGCTGGCAGGTCCAAGGGAGCGGCTACCGCTGCCATCTGCGGCAGCGCGCGCAGTGCCCGCACCTCATCCAGGAAACCGCGCTCCAGCATCAGGTCGAAACGGCGCTCGATGCGCTGATGCAACACGGCGCGATCGGCCGGCGCCAGCACCAGTTTCAGCACCCGCGCGGGCAGGCGCGCGATTCCCGGCATCGCCTGCCAATGGCTGATCGGCTTGCCGGTCAGGCGATACACCTCCAGTGCCCGTTGGATACGCTGCGGGTCGGTGGCATGGATGCGCGCCGCAGCCACCGGATCGACCTCCGCCAATTGCGCATGCAAGGCCGGCCAGCCGCAGACCTCCGCCTCGGCGGCAATGCTCGCCCGCAGGCCGGGATCGGCCTCCGGCATCGGCGACAGGCCTTGCAGCAGCGCGCGGAAATACAGGCCGGTACCGCCCGCCAGGATCGGTACTTTGCCGCGCGCAACGATGTCACGCACGGCCTCGGTCGCATCCGCCGAAAATTCAGCCGCCGAATAGGTCTGCCAGGGATCACGCAGATCCAGCAGGTGATGGCGGATGCCATCCTGCTCGATGGCATCGGGCTTGGCCGCACCGATCTCCAGGCCACGGTAGACCAGGGCCGAATCGACGCTGACAATCTCGCCGTCGTAAGCCTTGGCCAGGGCAATGGCCGCAGCGGTCTTGCCCGAGGCGGTCGGCCCCATCAAGGCAACGGCCAAGGGGCGCTGATCGATACCCATCAATCCTCGTCCGGCCAACGCGGCATGGCCGGACTGGCAGCCCGCGGGGCCGGCACCGCATCAAACGCAGCCAGCACCTTGAGCGCATCGACGGTCGCAGCGACGTCATGCACGCGCACCACCATCGCACCTTTCTGCACTGCCAGCAGGTGCGCGGCCAACGAGCCGGCCACACGTTCGCTGGCCAGCAGCCGACCGGTGACATCACCGATGCAGCGCTTGCGCGAAAAACCCGCCAGCAACGGTGCGCCCAGATCGTTCAGGCGGTCCTGTGCAGCAAGCAGGGCGAAGTTCTGCGCAGTGTCCTTGTTGAATCCATAACCCGGGTCCAGCAGCAGCCGCTTGCGCCCGATGCCCGCCATTTCGGCGGAAAAGATCCGCTCGGCGAGGAAACGCTGCACATCGCCGGCAACGTCAACGTAGGCCTGCGCAATGCCTGCATCGTACGGCCCGCCCACCGCGTGCATCAGCACCACTGCCGCCTTCGACGCGGCAACCACCTCCATTGCCCCAGGCTGCTGCAGGGCCTGCACGTCGTTGATCATGTGCGCGCCAGCGGCCAACGCGGCGCGCATCACCTCCGGCTTGAAGGTATCCACACTCAGCGGCACCGCCACCTGCGGGAGCAAGGCTTCGATTACCGGCACGACCCGATCGATCTCCTCCTGCACGGATACCGGGCTTGCCCCCGGACGGGTGGATTCGCCACCGATATCAAGCAGATCGGCACCTTGTTCCACCAACGCCAATGCGTATGCGACGGCGGCAGCAGTATCCGCATGCTGGCCACCATCGGAAAACGAATCCGGAGTGACATTGACGATACCCATCACCTGCGGCCGATCCAGCCGCAGCGTACGGTCGCCACACTCCAGGGTGGGATGAACATCAAACATGGGCGCTCCAGCACACTGCAACAGCCGCTAGTTTAAGCCAGCGCAGCCACGCCCAAACGCGCGCATGGACAGGCTCGGGACAGCGCGGCAACCGCTCAATCCTTGTTGCGGGCGCGGATCCGGCTGCCGATCAGGCTGAGGATCACGCCCAGCACCACGCCAATGAAGATGCCGGCCAGGAAGTTGTTGGTCTTCACCCCGAAACCGACGCCGGCCACGGTGGCGATGATCATCTCCGGCACGTTGGCCGAGGGTGCCTTGGGCGGCGGCGCGGAATCATTCATGAGGCATAACCAGAGAAAACCAAAGTCCCGCTATTCTCGCCCAGCCTGACCGCAGGCGCATATGAAAACGGGCCGGAAGACCGGCCCGTTGCTGTTGCCTCGACGCTGCCGGCTCAGTGCTGGCCGGCAGGGTCGGTGATCGGCGTGACCGGCTGCGGAGCGTCACCGCCCTTGCCGTCGTCGGTACGGTCGTTGTTGCCGCCCTTGTCCACCCAACCCGCAGGCGGCGACGGCTTGCGGCCTTCCATGATCGCCTTGACCTGCTCGGCGTCGATGGTCTCCCAGTCCAGCAGCGCAGCGGTCATCGCCTCGACGATATCGCGCTTCTCTTCCAGGATCTTGTAGGCAACCTGGTACTGCTCGTCGAGGATGCGCCGGATTTCCGCGTCCACCTTCTGCTGGGTCGCCTCGGAAATGGTCTTGCTGTGCATCCCATAGCCGCCTTCTTCGTCGGCGTAGACCATGGTACCCATCACATCGGACATGCCGTACTTGGTGACCATGCCACGGGCCAGCTTGGTCGCACGCTCGAAGTCGTTGGAAGCGCCGGTCGACATCTCACCGACGAAGATCTCCTCGGCAATACGGCCGCCGAACAGGATCGCCAGTTCTTCCAGCATGCGGTCGCGGTACTTGCTGATGTGGTCGTGCTCCGGCAACTGCCAGGTCACGCCCAGCGCCCAGCCGCGCGGCATGATGGTGACCTTGTGCACCGGGTCGGCCTTGGGCAGCGACATGGCGACGACGGCGTGGCCGGACTCGTGGTAAGCGGTGTTGCGACGCTCATCCTCGCGCATGACCATGCTGCGACGTTCCGGACCCATGTAGATCTTGTCCTTGGCGTCCTCGAAGTCCTTCATGTCGACTTCCTGCTTGTTGCGACGAGCCGCAAACAGGGCGCCTTCATTGATCAGGTTGGCCAGGTCGGCACCGGAGAAACCCGGGGTGCCGCGTGCCAGCACTTCCGGACGCACGTCATCGGCAGCCGGCACCTTGCGCAGGTGCACGCGCAGGATCTGCTCGCGGCCCTTGATGTCCGGCAGGCCGACCATGACCTGGCGATCGAAACGGCCCGGGCGCAGCAGCGCCTTGTCCAGCACGTCCGGACGGTTGGTGGCGGCGATCACGATCACGCCCTCACCGCCCTCGAAGCCGTCCATCTCGACCAGCATCTGGTTCAGGGTCTGCTCGCGCTCATCGTGGCCACCACCCATGCCCGAGCCGCGGTGACGGCCCACGGCATCGATTTCGTCGATGAAGATGATGCACGGCGCGTGCTTCTTGGCCTGCTCGAACATGTCGCGCACGCGGCTGGCACCGACGCCGACGAACATCTCGACGAAGTCCGAACCGGAAATGGCGAAGAACGGCACCTTGGCCTCGCCGGCGATGGCGCGGGCCAGCAAGGTCTTGCCGGTACCCGGCGGGCCGACCATCAGCACGCCGCGCGGAATCTTGCCGCCCAGCTTGGTGAACTTGGAGGGGTCACGCAGGAACTCGACCAGTTCACCGACTTCTTCCTTGGCCTCGTCGCAGCCGGCGACGTCGGCAAAGGTGACCTTGATCTGGTCCTCGCCCTGCAGCTTGGCGCGGGACTTGCCGAAGGACATCGCGCCCTTGGCGCCGCCGCCACCGCCCTGCATCTGCCGCATCATGAAGATCCAGAAGCCGATCAGCAGCAGTATCGGCAGGAACTGCAGCACGATGCCCCAGAAACTCGGGCCAGCCGGTTCCTGACGGGCAACTTCAACATTCTTGGAATACAGCTGGTCCAGCAGCTTGGGGTCAGCCGGTGCATACAGGGCACCGTCGGAACCGTCAGCGCGCTTGAAGCGCAGATGGTTGGTGGTGAGGGTGGTCTTGTCGGTGTATTCGACCGACTTGATCCGGCCCGCGTCCACTTCCTGCAGGAACTGCGTGTAATTGCGGGCGTCGCCAGCAGCCGCTGCGCCGCTGCGCGGGGCAAAGCTCTGGAACACCACCATCAGCACGACGGCGACAACCACCCACAACAGGAGGTTCTTGGTCAGGTCGTTCATCCTCATCGGCTCCGGTGTCCCTCTAGATACTAATTTCTGATAAGTCGTATGGTTGAGCTTACTTCATCTGGCTGCGCTTGCCCTGCCCGAGGGCATAAACCTCAGGTGAACGCTTGCGCGAAGCATCCGGCTTGCGGATGGCGACTTTTTCATAACGACGGCGCAGTTCACGCACGTAGTCATCAAAGCCGACGCCCTGGAACAACTTGATCAGGAACGCCCCACCGGGCTTGAGGTGGTTGTCGGCAAAATCCATCGCCAACTCCGCCAGGTGCATCATCCGCGGCTGGTCAACCGCATCCATACCACTCTTATTGGGGGCCATATCCGACAGCACAAGGTCCACTGGCTGATCGCCGAGCATGGCTTCAAACTGCGATAGGACGGTTTCTTCCCTGAAGTCCCCGTGAAGGAACTCCACGCCCGCCAGCGGCGGCATCTCCAGAATGTCCAGGGCCAGGACGCGACCGGTGTCGCCCATCTGCCTGCGCACCTGCTGCGACCAGCCCCCGGGCGCGGCGCCCAGATCGACCACCACCATGTGCGGCTTCAGCAGGCGGTCACGCTCCAGCAGCTCCTCCAGCTTGTAGGCCGCGCGCGAGCGCATGCCCTCCTTCTGGGCCTTTTTCACAAAAGGATCGGAAAAGTGTTCTTTCAGCCAGCGCTGGCTGCTTTTGCTACGGGAAGGCATCGGCAATGGGGCTCACAGGGGTGGTCATGATACCCTGAACCCCCTTGATTACCTGTAGTCCTGCATGTCCATCGTCCTGACCTCGGCCCAGAACCGATTCCTGCGCGGCATTGCGCACGACCTGAAAGCACTGCTGCAGATCGGCGGCAAAGGGGTCACCCCGGCCTTTTTGGCCGAGCTGGATGAGGTGCTGGAACGCCACGAACTGGTCAAGGTGAAGGTTGCAGCAGAAGACCGCGAGGCCCGCGACGCGCTGATCGATGAGCTGATCCAGGCCAGCGGCGCCGCCTTGGTGCAGCGCATCGGCCATGTTGCCGTGCTGTACCGCCCGGCCAAGGAAAAGCGCCAGATCGTACTGCCGCGCGGCTGATCGCCGAGGAATATCCATGCAGTTCAGTCGCGAACTTCCCGATTACACCTACTCCCTGCGCTCGGCCGATGGCCACCATGCGCAGGTGAATGACCGCGCACTGAGTCGCAGCTTCATCCTTGCGCCGAACAACCTTATAGAGGACTGGCCGGTTGCGTCGGTGGCCGAGTTGCGTGCCGAGGATCTGGAGGCAGCACTGGAGTTGAATCCAGCGCTGGTGATCCTGGGTACGGGTGAGAAGCAGATCTTCCCGCCGGCCGCGATCATGGCGGCCTGCCTGACCCGTGGCATTGGCATCGAGGTGATGAACAACGCCTCGGCCGCACGCACGTACAACGTGCTGGCCGGCGAAAACCGCCGCGTGGTGATGGCCATCATCCTGGAAAGCACCCCGTAGCGCGCAGCCACGCTGCGCCGGTGCATTATTGTGGGAGCGGAAGCTGACGATCAGTCAGCGTGCAGGCCGTCGGCAATCCCAACAACGCCTGATCCGCAGCACCTGCTGGCGAGGCCAAATGCCTCCCTGTAGTGCCGAGCCATGCTCGGCAAGGGCCTTACAGGCAATGCATCAGATGGTTCATCAGCTTCGCGGCTTACACCGCTCCCACGAGTCCGCTGCGTGCTGGCGCAGCACCGGGAAAGCGGCTGCCGAGCATGGCTCGCCACTACAGGAGTTGCGATCTAGCGAGCCAGCGGCTCACCTTTCAGCCAACACACCAGCAGCGTCGACAGGGCCACACAAGCATGGAAGCCGGCGAACGCGACCGGGCTGGTCGTGGGCGGAAACAACAGAAAGCCTGCCGGCAACAGGACTGCCACCAGCGCGTATACCACCCAGCCCTGCCAGGCCAGGGGCCAGCTCCAACCTTGCCCATTACTTGCGGCCTGGAACCAGTACCTCGGCTTCTGCATCTGCCCCCTCTTCAAACATGGATGCGATCACGGCACCGAAGCAATCCCGGCACCGCCCTCGACTATTGGGTCTGACATATCTGCTGCGGGTCCCGCCCGATGATCAGGACGGGACCGCAGACATCTAGCGGCTCGGCAGATAGACCAGCGGATCAACCGGCTTGCCGTTGTAGCGGATCTCGAAGTGCAGCATGTCGCGCGAGGTGCCCGTACGGCCCATCTCTGCAATCTGGTCACCGGCCTTGACGCTCTGACCTTCATTGACCAGGCGCTTGCGGTTGTGGCCATAGGCCGACAGCCACTGGTCGTTGTGCTTGATGATGATCAGCTCGCCATAGCCCACCAGGCCAGCGCCGGAGTACACCACCACGCCAGGGCCCGCGGCACGCACTGCCTGACCACTGCTGCCTGCGATATCCACGCCCTGCTTGGTGGCTTCACCGGCGACGAAGCGCCCGACCAGGGCACCGTCAGCCGGCCAGCGCCAAGCAATGCCACTGTTGACCGGCGTAGGCGTCGCTGCCGGTGGCGGCGTAGCCGGACGGGTGGTGCTCGTCGTCGAGCCGGTGCCCGCCGGCCGACTGGCCGTCGCACCGCCCGGGTACAGCCGCAGGGCCTGACCCGGGTAGATCGTGTAAGGCTCGGACAGGCCATTCCAGGCCGCGAGATCACGCGGGGTGATGTTGTTGATCCGGGCAATGCCGAACAACGTATCGCCACGTCGCACGATTGCGGTCTGCCCAGGCTTGGCCACGGAGGTGCGCGGCGTGGTCGAGGTGGACGTGCCCGAGCTGCCGCCCGAGGGCTTCACTACCGTGGCGGTACCGCACGCCGCCAACGAGACCACTGCCAGAACAGCCAGTGCCCTGCCCAAGCCCTTGCCCAACATCAATGCATTCATGCGAATTTAGCCCTCCAGACCAGCCATGCCACCAGGCCCACCACCAATGCGGTGGCAATCCAGCCCAGCGGCTCAATCCAGCGCCGCAACCGTTCAGCCGCCTGTGCGCCGCCGAAGCGGATCACCGCCGCCAACAAATAAACCCGCTTGCCGCGCCCAACCAGCATGCTCAACACATACTGCGGCAGCGGCACGCCGACGATACCCGAGGCCCATGTGAAGACCTTCATCGGGATGGGCATGAAGCCGCCCAGCACCAGGAAGGTAAACACCGCCCACGGCGACTCCGCCATCTTGGCCTGCAGGGTCGCGATGCCGCTTTCAATGGCCGGCAGCATGCCCATCGCCTCGAACATCGGCTTGAGCACCTCGAACGCATAATGACCCAGTGCATAACCGACCATCGCACCGGCCATCGAGCCAATCAGGCTCAGCGTCGCGAAGCGCCAGCCCTTGCGCGGCTGCGCCACGCACATCGGCATCAGCATCACTTCCGGCATCACCGGGAAGATGATGGCCTCGATGAAACTGAGCACAGTCAAATAGGTAGGCGCGCGCTCATTGGCGGCCCATACCATGGCGCGGTCGTATAACGGCCCGAAGATCTTCATTCCGTGAGTAGTCCTGTTCTCAGTCCAGCATGCCCGGCAACAACGGTACGAAACTCACCGGTGCCAGTTCTTCCTGGGTAATGGTGCCATCGGCCTGCCGGGTCAGTTGCAACAACACCTGTCCACCCGGCCCGCCAACCGGCGCCACCAGGCGCCCGCCCACGGCCAACTGGTCGATCAAGGCATCCACCAGCGCCGGCGCAGCCGCGGTCACCACGATGGCATCGTACGGCCCGTGTTCGGGCCAGCCGATGCGGCCGTCGTCATGCTTGGTACGGATGTTCATGCCCAGATGCCGGAAACGCTTGCGCGCCTGCCGCAGCAGGTCGCCGATACGCTCGACGGTGAACACCTCCAGCCCCAGCGCCCCCAGAATGGCAGCCTGGTAGCCCGAGCCGGTACCAACTTCCAGTACCTTTTTCGGCGCAACCGCCAGCACCACCTCGGTCATTCGCGCCACCACCCAGGGCTGGGAGATGGTCTGGCCATGGCCGATAGGCAGAGCGGTGTCCTCGTAGGCGCGTGAGGCCAGCGCCTCATCAATGAACAGATGGCGTGGCACCACCCGCACGGCGTTGAGCGTGGCCTCGTCAGCGATGCCCACTTCGCGCAGCCGATCCACCAGACGGTCGCGCACCCGCTGCGAGGTCATGCCGATACCCACGGCCTCCGGCTGCAGGCGCAGGCGCGGCGTCATTCAGGCTTCCCCAGGGTTTCGGTCAGCCCACCCACCCAGCTGGCGACCTTTTCCAGCGCCGAATAGCGGGTCAGGTCGACCTGGATCGGGGTGATCGAAATATGCCCGGTACGCACCGCATGGAAATCGGTGCCAGGACCAGCGTCCTGCTCGCTGCCGGCCGGGCCGATCCAGTACACGGTGTTGCCGCGCGGGTCGGTTGCCGGAACGCAGGCTTCGGCACGATGACGGTTGCCAAGCCGGGTCACTTCAAAGCCCCGGATCTCGTCCCAGGGCAGGTCCGGCACGTTGACGTTGAGAATGGTGTCCGCTGGCAGGGGATCGGCGATGAGCCGGGACACGATTTCCACCGCGGCGCGTGCGGCGCTGAGGAAATGCTTGGCTTCATGCTTGTGCGTGACCAGCGACACCGCCACCGACGGCAGGCCGAGACCGCGCCCTTCCATCGCTGCCGACACGGTGCCCGAATAGATCACGTCGTCGCCGAGGTTGGCGGCATTGTTGATGCCAGACACCACGATGTCCGGCTCGTACTCGAGCATGCCTGTCAACGCCAGGTGCACGCAGTCGGTAGGCGTGCCCGCGACCGCGCAGGTGTAGTGGTCAATGCGGCGCAGACGCACCGGTTGATCCAGCGTGAGTGAGTTGGAGGCGCCGGAGCGATCACGGTCCGGTGCCACCACGGTGACTTCATGTCCGGCGCTGCGGAGCTGCTCGGCCAACATCTTGATGCCGGGGGCGTCCACACCATCGTCATTTGATACAAGTACGCGCATTAAAGGCCTGGGTTACTGGATCAACACGCGACGCTCCCACTCAGCGCCGCAATCGCCGGAACCTCCGGTTAGTACATCACCGTGACGGACCGACCTGAGCAACCATGATACCGGAATGCGCCGCGGCACTTTCCACCCCCGCAGGGCTTGCCTGCGACTGTGCGCACGTTACGCTGTACAAATGTCGTACCCAGATGAAGAAGATGACGCCGCACTGTTCCGTTCGGCCATTGGCGAGGTAACGCCGATGCGCCAGATGGAGGCACCGGCTGCGGGCAAGCCACGGCCCAAGCCGCGCGCGCGCATGGCCGAGCAGGATGAATCCGAGGCATTGGGTGAATTCGCCCGCCTGTTACGTTCCAGCAAACCCCTGGAAGCCGGCGACAATGCCAGCTACCGCCGCGACAATCTGCCGCCGCAGATGTTCCAGCGGCTCAAGCGAGGCCAGTATTCCGTACAGGACGAACTGGACCTGCACGGCGCCACCGCCGCCCAGGCCGAAAACCTGCTGCGCCAATTCCTGCTGGAGGCACGGGCGCATGAACACGGCTGCGTGCGCATCATCCACGGCAAGGGCCTGCAGTCAGATGGCGGCGCGCCGGTATTGAAGAACCTGGTCGACCGCATGCTGCGTCAACGCAATGATGTGCTCGCATTTCACTCCGCACCGCCCACCCAGGGCGGAACCGGCGCGGTACTGGTGCTGCTGGCCAACCGCTGAAACGACCAAGGCAGGCGGCGGGAACCGCGTTGTAGCTTTGTAGCCCGGGTAAGCGCAGCGCACCCGGGGTTGTTCACATGAGGCTTTGAGGCACCATTGGCCCCTGCCTCCCGGGAGCGCTGCGCTTACCCGGGCTACGCCACGGCCAATCAGTCGGCGGCGCTTTCTTCGCTGGATGGTTCGGCGTCAGGTGCCGGGCCGCCGGCAATTTCATTGCGGCTGGCATCGGTCACGGTGCCCAGTTCATGCAGCACCGCGGTGGCGTAACAGCCAGAAGGCAGCGCAAACGACACTTCCAGTACGTCGTCGGCCCGCCATTGGTGCTGCATCAACAAAGGCTTGAGCCGCAGCGAGCGCCGCTCCTGCTTGAGCCCGGCTTGCTCCAACCCGGCGCGCAAGGCCAGGGCCTGCGCATCGGACAGCGCCTGCTCTTCCAGCGTCCGTGCGGCATCGCTCGAACGCAACTCGCCCACACCCCACAAGGGCGCACTGGGGTGGATGTCGAAACGTGCCAGACGCTCGGCCAACACATCCGTCATCGGCTCCGGTCCGAACACCGAGCGGCTGCCATCCAGCATCCACACCTCGCCTTCCAGCGCGGTGTCCCAGTTGCCCTGCTCCACCCGCGCGGCCAGCACGCGGTTGAACAAGGCCGAGCGCGCGGCCGACAACAGCATCGAACGCTGGTCCTTGCGCACACGGCGGCCAGCAAACATCTGCAGTGCTGCCGGCACATTGCCGCCATCGCGGCCAAAGCGCTGCTCACCAAACCAGTTCGGCAGGCCGCGCGCGGCAACGACCTGCAGGCGCTGCTCAATGGCTGCCTTGTCGCCCTGCACGCCGCGCAACACCAGTTTGAAGCGGTTGCCCGCCAACGCGCCGCGCTGCAGCTTGCGGTTGTGCCAGGTCGAGGCCAGCACGTGCAATTCGTCCGATTCCAGCAGGGCCAGATCCGGCGCAACCCGCTTGGGCAGGTGCACGCTGAAACGCTGCGTGGTCACCGCATGGCGATCCTTCTGCCCTGCATAGCTCACGCCCATTTCCGGCACGCCCGCCCACTGCGCCAGCTGCCTGGCGATGGCCACGGTATTGGCGCCGCGCTTGCGGATGTCCAGCAGCAGGTGCTCGCCTTCGCCGGTTGCCTCGAAGGCGGGGATTTCGTCGACCTGGAAATCTTCCGGCACGCTGCGGATCGCAGCGCTCAGTACCGGCGCGCCGAACGCCAAGGGCAGCGCGGTCATGCCGCCACCAGCAAGGCCACGGCCTGCGCGGCAATGCCCTCCTCGCGCCCGGTGAAGCCCAGCTTCTCGCTGGTGGTGGCCTTGATGCTGACCCGGTCCAGGTCGATCGCCAACAGCTGCGCGACCTGCTCGCGCATGGCCTGCGCATGCGGGCCAACCTTGGGACGCTCACAGATCACGGTGATGTCGACATTGCCAACCACCCAGCCGCGCGCGCGCAGCAGCTCATTGCAATGACTGACAAAGCGGCTGCTGTCCGCCCCCTTCCAGCGCTCATCGGAAGGCGGGAAATGCACGCCGATATCCCCCAACGCCAGCGCGCCGAGCATGGCATCGCACAGCGCGTGCAAGGCGACGTCGCCATCGCTGTGCGCCAGCACGCCACGGCTGTGCGGCACGCGTACGCCGGCCAGCATGATGTGATCACCCTCGCCGAAGGCATGCACGTCATAGCCTTGGCCAATACGGATGGGAGGGAAGGAAACAGGAGAATTCATGGCAGGTACTTCTTGGCAGAGCCGGCGCCACTGCGCCGGCAAGGGATCAGCTGCCGCGCCGCGACAGCTCGAATTCGAAACGGGCCAGGTCAGCCGGAGTGGTGACCTTGAAATTGCTTTCCGCGCCTTCGACCAGCAAGGGCCGCACGCCCTGACGCTCCATCGCCATGGCCTCGTCGGTGACGTCGACGCCGGCTGCAGCCGCATCGAGCAAGGCCCGGGTCAGTTGATGACGACGGAACAGCTGCGGGGTGAGCGCGCGCCACAGACGCTCGCGCGGCTCGGTGCAATCAATGCCGCCGTCGTCCCCGGCACGCTTGAGGGTGTCGCGCACAGGCGCAGCCAGGATGCCGCCGACAGGATCGGCACGGCCCACTTCCAGCAGGCGGCTCAGATCAGCGGCCGCCAGATTCGGCCGTGCTGCGTCATGCACGAGCACGAAGTCGTCGGCACGCACGCTGTCCGGCAAAGCCTGCAGGCCAGCCAACACTGACGCTGCGCGGGTCTCTCCTCCCACGCAGGTCAGTACGGGCTTGTCGGCGAACGAGCTCCAGCCCGGCCAGTCGGCGTCGTTCTCGGCAATGGCCACCATCACCCCGGCCACGCCGGGATGCGACAGCAAGGCCTGCAGGGTATGCGCCAGCAGGGGCTCACCCTCGGCCAACAGGTATTGCTTGGGCATCGGCCCGCCAAAGCGGGTACCGCGCCCGGCGGCCGGCACCACTGCCCAGGTCTGCACGATCATGGGATGTTCTCCGGCGGAGACTGCGGGTCGCCCTGCCCTGCTGCCGCTGCATTGGCAGGCGTGGCGGCGGGCGCAACCGGGGCCGCCACCGGCGCATCCTCGACCACCCGGTAGAACTTCTCACCGGGTTTGATCATGCCCAGCTCGCTGCGCGCACGCTCTTCGATGGCCGCCTCGCCGTCCTTCAGATCCTGGACTTCGGCGGCCAGCGAATCGTTGCGCTGCTGCAGACCATCGTTGTCACGTTTCTGGTTGGCCACCTGCGCCTCGAGCATCATCACTTCGCCCGAGTTGCCCTGGCCAAACCAGAAGCGGTACTGCAGCAATGCCAGCAGTACCGCCAGCACCAGCAGCAGCCAGCGCCAATTACGCATGACGATCAGCGCTTGAGCGAGACAAACGCGTCACGGCCAGCGTAGCGCGCGCCGCTGCCGAGGGCTTCCTCGATGCGCAGCAGCTGGTTGTACTTGGCCACGCGATCGCTGCGGCACAGCGAGCCGGTCTTGATCTGGGTGGCGGTGGTGGCCACGGCGATATCGGCGATGGTGGTGTCTTCGGTTTCACCCGAGCGGTGCGAGACGATGGCGGCATAACCGGCCTTGTCGGCCATGGCGATCGCTTCCAGGGTCTCGGTCAGGGTGCCGATCTGGTTGACCTTGATCAGGATGGCGTTGGCGGTGCCCGACTCGATGCCTTCGGCAAAGATCTTCGGGTTGGTCACGAACAGGTCGTCACCCACCAGCTGCACCTTGTTGCCGATGCGCTGGGTCAGCAGCTTCCAACCGGCCCAGTCGTTCTCGGCCAAGCCGTCTTCGATGGTGATGATCGGGTACTGCGCGGTCCAGTCGGCCAGGAAGTCGACGAACTGCTCGGAGGTCAGGCGCTTGTTCTCGCCGACCAGGTTGTACTTGCCGTTCTCGTAGAACTCGCTGGAGGCGACGTCCAGGCCCAGCAGGATGTCTTCGCCGGCGGTGTAACCGGCCTTGCCGATGGCTTCCAGAATGGTGTCCAGCGCTTCGACGTTGCTGCGGAAGTCCGGTGCGAAGCCGCCTTCGTCACCCACCGCCGTGCTCAGGCCGTGGCCCTTGAGCACCGACTTGAGCGCGTGGAAGATCTCGGTGCCAGCACGCAGCGATTCGCTGAACGAGCTGAAGCCGACCGGCAGCACCATGAACTCCTGGAAGTCCACGTTGTTGTCGGCATGCGCGCCGCCGTTGATGATGTTCATCATCGGCACCGGCAGCGACGGTGCAACGCCGGTCTTGGCGCCCAGGTACTGCCACAGCGCCTGCTTCTTCGAGGCCGCAGCGGCATGCGCGGCCGCCATCGAAACACCGAGCAGCGCGTTGGCGCCCAGGCGGCCCTTGTTCTCGGTACCGTCCAGATCGATCAGGCGGCGGTCCAGACCCTGCTGGTCTTCGGCATCAAAGCCGACCAGGGCCGAGGCGATCGCGCCATTGATGTTGGCAACGGCGTTGCGCACGCCCTTGCCCAGGTAGCGGGTCTTGTCGCCATCGCGCAGTTCCACGGCCTCCTTGGTACCGGTCGAAGCACCGGACGGAACGGCGGCGCGGCCGAACGAGCCGTCGGCCAGGGTGACTTCGGCTTCCAGCGTGGGGTTGCCACGGCTGTCGAGGATTTCACGGGCGTGGATCTTGGCGATATTGGTCATGTCTGGGGGTCAGGCTCGTCTAGGTGCGTCGGGTTGTCGACGGGGAACACAAAAACCGTGCCGCAGTTTAGCCGAAGCGCGGGCCGACGCGGCGCGTTGCTTTCGCCTGAAAGCGGCCGGGACGCTGAAACGGACAAGGCCCGCGCAGGGCGGGCCTTGTTTGGGCGTTGCACCGGTAGTGCCGAGCCATGCTCGGCATGGGGCATTACCGGTAAAGCCTCTGCCGAGCATGGCTCGGCACTACCTGTTCGTTACCCTGGGAAGGCCCCTTGCCGAGCATGGCTCGGCACTACCTGTTCGTTACCCTGGGAAGGCCCCTTGCCGA
>NZ_DAMBKV010000004.1:0-70037 GCF_032066555.1 Stenotrophomonas sp. | reverse complement strand
GCATGGCTCGGCACTACAGGGCGCCCGCTTCAGGCGCGGGCTTCCTGCAACAGCTTGCCGCCGGCCTTCTTCTCGCGTGCGGCGCGGATGAAGCCGATGAACAGCGGGTGGCCGCCACGCGGGGTGGACAGGAACTCCGGGTGTGCCTGGCAGGCCAGGAACCACGGGTGCTGGTCGCGCGGCAGCTCAACCACTTCCACCAGCGTGTCATCCATCGACTTGCCAGCGATCACCAGACCCGCGTCTTCCAACTGGGTGCGGTAACGGTTGTTGAATTCGTAACGGTGGCGGTGACGCTCGGCCACCACGTCCTTGCCGTACAGCTCACGGGCCAGGGTACCCGGCTTCAGGCGCTGCTCCTGCAGGCCCAGGCGCATGGTGCCGCCCAGGTCGGACTTCTCGTCGCGCTTCTCGATCTCACCGGTAGCGGTACGCCATTCGGTGATCAGGCCGATCACCGGATTCGGCGACTGGCGGTCGTTTTCGGTGCTGTTGGCACCTTCCAGGCCAGCCACGTGACGGGCGAAATCGACCACCGCCGCCTGCATGCCATAGCAGATGCCGAAGTACGGCACCTTCTGCTCACGGGCGTACTGCGAGGTCAGCACCTTGCCTTCGAAGCCGCGATCACCGAAGCCGCCCGGCACCAGGATGCCGTCCACGCCGTCCAGCGCGGACAGGCCGGACTCTTCCAGCTCCTGCGCTTCCAGCCACTTCAGGTTCACCTTGGTGCGCTGGCGCAGGCCGCCGTGCTTGAGCGCCTCGCCCACCGACTTGTACGCATCCTGATGGTCGACGTACTTGCCAACCACGGCGATGGTGACTTCGTCCAGCGGATGCAACGCGGCATCCAGCACTGCCTCCCACTCGGACAGGTCGGCCGGACCAGCCTTGTCACCCAGCTTGAGCTGATTGACCACGATCTCGTCCAGGCCCTGCGCATGCAGGCCCATCGGCACGCGGTACAGCACTTCCACGTCCGGCACGCTGATCACCGCACGCTCGGACACATTGGTGAACAGCGAAATCTTGCGGCGCTCGGAATCCGGAATCGCCTGCTCGGAACGGCACAGCAGCACGTCCGGCTGGATGCCGATCGAGCGCAGTTCCTTGACCGAATGCTGGGTCGGCTTGGTCTTCAGCTCACCTGCTGCACCGATGTACGGCACCAGGGTGAGGTGCATGAACAGCGCCTTCTCCGGGCCACGCTCGGTGCGCACCTGGCGGATGGCCTCCAGGAACGGCAGCGACTCGATGTCGCCGACGGTGCCGCCGATTTCCACCAGCGCCACGTCAAAGCCTTCGGTGGCCTCGTCAATGCAGCGGCGGATTTCGTCGGTGATATGCGGAATGACCTGCACGGTGGCGCCCAGGTAATCCCCACGGCGCTCCTTGCGGATCACGTTCTCGTAAATGCGCCCGGTGGTCACCGAATTCTTGCGGCTCAGGCGGTTATGTACGAAACGCTCGTAATGGCCCAGATCGAGGTCGGTCTCGGCACCGTCGTCGGTGACATAGACCTCGCCGTGCTGGAAGGGGCTCATCGTGCCTGGATCGACGTTGATGTACGGATCCAGCTTCATCATGGTGACCTTCAGACCACGCGCCTCGAGGATCGAGGCCAGGGACGCGGCTGCAATGCCCTTGCCAAGCGAGGACACCACACCACCGGTAACAAAAATAAGGGGGGTCACGGCTCACTGCCTCCCGGAAAGCCCTAGTTTAAAGGTTGTCGCCAAAACACCCAAGCACTGGATGCGGCGGATTAAAAAAAAGACGCCCCGACCTGCGCCGGGGCGTCCTTGAAACACCGGGAAACCGCGTCAGCGACGGCGACGGGCTTCCTCTTCCTCTTCTTCACGCGGCGCCGGCTGGTCAGCCTTGGCCTTGTCCTGGGCAGCGGCGGCAGCGCGGCGCTTGGCCTTCTGCTCGGCATCGCTCTGCGCCTTGTCCACCGGGGCCGCCTGTGCAGCCTCGGCCGCCTTGCCCTTGTCAGCGCTCTGCGCCATCACGAAGGGAACCGCGGCAACCGCAGCGACAACAACACCCAGGGCCAGCAATTTTGATGTTTTCATCCAAAACCTCCTCGGCTTGCCCAGCCAGACACGGCGGGCCTGTTTAGGAACCGTGTACAGCATAACGCGTCACAGCTGCCCCGGCCCTGAATGCCCTGCGTGCAAAAATCGCCGCCAGACCGCACACTCCCACGTCGATTTGCGCCCTACCGAGATCCATGAACGCCCGTTACAACGCCGCTGACATCGAAGTCCTCTCTGGCCTGGACCCGGTCAAACGCCGTCCTGGCATGTATACCGACACCGCCCGCCCGAACCATCTGGCGCAGGAAGTGATCGACAACTCGGTCGACGAGGCCCTTGCCGGCCACGCCAAAACCGTGGAAGTCACCCTGTTCAAGGATGGCAGCTGCGAAGTCAGCGACGACGGCCGCGGCATGCCGGTGGACATCCACCCGGAAGAAAAGATCCCGGGCGTCGAACTGATCCTGACCCGGCTGCATGCCGGCGGCAAGTTCAACAACCGCAACTACACCTTCTCCGGCGGTCTGCACGGCGTTGGCGTATCGGTGGTCAACGCCCTGTCCACGCTGGTGGAGATCCACATCCGCCGCGACGGCAGCGAGCATCGCATCAGCTTCCGCGACGGTGACCGCGCCAGCCCGCTGGAAGTGGTCGGCAGCGTCGGCAAGAAGAACACCGGCACCCGCCTGCGCTTCTGGCCGGACCCCAAGTACTTCGACACACCCAAGTTCAACGTCCGTGCGCTGCGCCACCTGCTGCGCGCCAAGGCCGTGCTGTGCCCGGGCCTGACCGTGAAGCTGACCGACGAAGCCACCGGCGAAGTCGACACCTGGTACTACGAGGACGGCCTGCGCGACTACCTGAAGGCCGAGCTGGGCGAGCGTGAAATGCTGCCGGCCGACCTGTTTGCCGGCTCGCTGAAAAAGGAAACCGAGATCGTTGACTGGGCCGTGACCTGGCTGCCGGAAGGCGAGCTGGTGCAGGAAAGCTACGTCAACCTGATCCCGACCGCCCAGCACGGCACCCACGCCAACGGCCTGCGCACCGGCCTGACCGAGGCGCTGCGCGAGTTCTGCGACTTCCGCAACCTGCTGCCGCGCGGCGTCAAGCTGGCCCCGGAAGATGTCTGGGACCGCGTCTCCTTCGTGCTGTCACTGAAGATGACCGATCCGCAGTTCAGCGGCCAGACCAAGGAACGCCTGTCCTCGCGCCAGGCCGCCGGCTTTGTCGAAGGCGCCGCCCACGACGCCTTCAGCCTGCTGTTGAACCAGAACGTGGAACTGGGCGAGAAGATCGCGCAGATCGCCATCGAGCGTGCCAGCGCGCGCCTGAAGACCGAAAAGCTGGTCACCCGCAAGAAGGTCACCCAGGGTCCTGCCCTGCCCGGCAAGCTGGCCGACTGCATCAGCCAGGACCTGTCGCGCACCGAACTGTTCCTGGTGGAGGGCGACTCGGCAGGCGGCAGCGCCAAGCAGGCCCGCGACAAGGACTTCCAGGCCATTCTGCCGCTGCGCGGCAAGATCCTGAACACCTGGGAAGTCGCCTCGGGCAGCGTGCTGGCCTCGGAAGAAGTGCATAACCTGGCCATCGCCATTGGCTGCGACCCGGGCAAGGACGACCTGTCCGGGCTGCGTTACGGCAAGATCGTGATCCTGGCCGATGCCGACTCCGACGGCCTGCATATCGCCACCTTGCTGACCGCCCTGTTCCTGCGCCACTTCCCCTCATTGGTGGACGCTGGCCACGTGTTCGTGGCGATGCCGCCGCTGTTCCGCGTCGACGTGGGCAAGCAGGTGTTCTATGCCCTGGACGAGGAAGAAAAGCGCTCGCTGCTGGACAAGATCGAGCGCGAGAAGATCCGCGGCCAGGTCAGCGTCACCCGCTTCAAGGGCCTGGGCGAGATGAATCCCTCGCAGCTGCGCGAATCCACCATCCATCCGGATACGCGCCGCCTGGTGCAGCTCACCGTGGACGACAGCGAGCAAACCTCGGCATTGATGGACATGCTGCTGGCAAAGAAGCGCGCCCCGGACCGCAAGGGCTGGCTGGAGAGCAAGGGCGACCTGGCTTCGCTGGAAGCCTGATCCAAGCAATCTCGCTGCGCCAAAAGCCCGCCCTCACCGGCGGGCTTTTTGTTGGCCGCGCGCCGCCATTTTTCTCTTTTGTGGGAGCGGCATAAGCCGCGAAGCCGGCATTGCCGACAAGACAGGGCCTTTTGCCACCTGATGGTGTGCGAGCTTCGCGGCTCACGCCGCTCCCACAAACAACACAACAACACCCCGCCCCACCCAACAAAAAACCCGCCATCACTGGCGGGTTTATGTTTGCAGACTGCGAACCAATAACCTCAGTTCCAACCCGCCATTTCGAACAGACGCAGGATCAGGTAAGCACAGCCGCCTGCCGCCGGGATCGTCAGGATCCAGGCCCACAGGATGCGTTCGATCACACCCAGGCGCAGCGACCGCGGGTTCTTGGCGAAACCAACGCCCATGATCGCGGTGGAGATGCTGTGGGTGGTCGAGACCGGCATGCCGAAGTGCGCAGCCAGGGTCAGGATGGTGGCCGAGCTGGTCTCCGCGGCAAAGCCGTGGATCGGGTGCAGCTTGACCATCTTGTGCCCCAGGGTCTTGATGATCTTCCAGCCGCCCGAAGCGGTACCGGCTGCCATCACCACCGCACAGGTCAGCACGATCCACATGGCGATGCCGTCGCCGCCGTGGGCATCCGGGTGCATGAAGGCCAGCCACGACGGCAGGTCATTCAGTGCGCCGGTTGCCTCGGCACCGATCAAGGTCATGGCGATGATGCCCATGGTCTTCTGCGCATCGTTATGGCCGTGGGCAAAGCCCATGTACGCCGCCGAGACGATCTGCGCCTTGCCGAAGAAGGCATTGACCCAGCGCGGACGCGCCAGCCGGCCAAGCATGCCGCCCACGCGGGCCATGCCGGCGATGATCGCCCACAACAGGCACATCACCACCACGCCGAGCAGGAAGCCGGCGATCGGCGAGGTGATCATCGGCACGAACACCTTCCACAACAGGCCCTTGTTCTGCGCCCAGTTGCCGAGGTTCTGCGACCAGATCAGCGCATCCCAATTGTTATGCGCAGCGGCCAGACCGGCGCCACACAGGCCACCAATCAGGGCATGCGAGGAGGAGGACGGCAGGCCCTTCCACCAGGTGATCAGGTTCCAGACGATGCCGCCCAGCAGCGCGCACAGGATCACCTGCGGAGTCACATCGACCACGTCGGTGTTGAGCAGGCCATTGGCGATGGTCAGCGCGACGGCGGTGCCGGTCAGCGCGCCGATCAGGTTCATGAAAGCGGCCAACATCACCGCCCAACCGGGCGACAGGACCTTGGTTGCCACCACGGTGGCAATGGAATTGGCGGTGTCGTGGAAGCCGTTGATGAACTCGAAGACGAGCGCGGCCAGAATCACCACCAGGACGAGGGTGAGCATAGAGCGTCCCCGTCAGCTGTTCTTGAGCACGATCTGGTAAGCCACCACGCCGGCTTCGCGGCAACGGTCGATGGCCTTTTCCAGGATCTCGAAGAATTCCTTGAGCAGGAACATCTGCAGGTTGTCCAGGCGACCGGAGTAGATGTCGCGGTACAACTCCAGCATCAGGCGGTCAGCCTCGTTCTCCAATGAACGCAGCTTCTCGTTGAGCGCGGTCATGCGGTCCAGGTTCATGTGGCGCAGGTCGTTGACCATCTCCACCACCACGCCTGCGGCCTGCTCCAGCATCGCCGCGCGCGGGGCGAAATCGATCTGGTCCAAATGCTGCACAGCCAGCGAATAGCGATCGGCGAACTTCTCGATCTGCTTGGGGATCTTGTACAGCGCCGAACCCAGCGCTTCGATGTCCTCGCGCTCGATCGGGGTCATGAAGCTGTCGACCAGCGCCTGGCTGATCTTGTCCGAGGCGGCGCGTTCGCGCAGACGGGCGAGCTTGAACGCATCCAGCGCCGGCTGACGATCGGCCTCGCGCATCATGCTGTGCAGTGCCTTGGCACCGTCATAGGCGGCCTGCGCGGCCTCGTCGAGGTAGGTATAGAACTGCTTGCCGGAGCCAAAGATGGTCTGCAACGAAAACATGGGGAGCCTATTCGCCGTCGCGGGAGGGACGGCACCAAGGGCGAATTATGACGGTTTGATGGCATTCAGGGTATTCCCACCGTGTTTTTTGGCCCCGAAATGTGAACGGCCGGGCGTACCTGGCCCGCCGGGTTTGCTAAGATTGCCCAGCGCCTTCGTGGCGCACCCTATGGACGACGACCCTTATCCCCCGCCACAGCGCCGGATCCCGCCCCTGAGCGGCCGCCGCCACCGCAAGCACCCGCCCTCCCTGCCACCAACCCGGGGAGAGACCCGTGTTTGAATTTTTCATCGTACTTGCCCTGATTCTGCTGAACGGGTTCTTTGCCATGTCCGAGATGTCGGTCATGACCTCGCGCAAGAGCCGCCTCAAGCAGCTGGCCAGCTCCAGCAAGCGCGCCGCCCGCGCGCTGGCCCTGTCGGAAAAGCCCGAGAACTTCCTTTCCACGGTGCAGATCGGCATTACCCTGATCGGCATCCTGACCGGC
Source organism: Stenotrophomonas sp. (assembly GCF_032066555.1). GTDB lineage: Bacteria > Pseudomonadota > Gammaproteobacteria > Xanthomonadales > Xanthomonadaceae > Stenotrophomonas. The sequence goes on along the minus strand of NZ_DAMBKV010000004.1, from coordinate 63,402 downwards.
GTGTACGGCGGCGATGCCATCGGCGGCGCCATCGCCCAGCAGCTGCAGGCCTTGTTCCCTGCGTTGTCGGCCAACTTCTCGCTGTTTGGTGCCACCCAGCCCTGGTCGGAGTTCATCGGCAAGACCCTGGCGGTCGCACTGATCACCTATCTGACACTGATCTTCGGCGAACTCGTACCCAAACGCGTCGCACTGACCCGCTCCGAAGACATCGCCGGCATTGTCGCGGTGCCGATGAGCTGGCTGGCCCGTATCGCTGCCCCCGGCGTCTGGCTGCTGTCGCACTCCACCCGACTGGTACTGCGCCTGCTCGGCCTGGGCAAGACCGAATCGGCCTCGGTCAGTGAAGAGGAGATCCGCATGCTGGTGGCCGAAAGCCATGAGCAGGGCGTCATCGACAGCCACGAGCGCGACATGATGAACCGCGTCATGCGTCTGGGCGACCGTACCGCCGACAGCCTGATGACCCCGCGCAACCGCATTGCCTGGCTGGACACCACCGCCGACCCGGAGAAGAACCTGCACGCCATGCGTGAGCACGCGTTCTCGCGCTATCCGGTATACCGGGGCAATGACCAGGACATCGCTGGCATCCTCGAGGTCAAGAGCCTGGTCACCCGTCTCAGCGGCGGCAGCCACAGCCTGTTCGAGAACCTGCGCGAGACCCTGTACGTCTCCGAGTCCACCCATGCAATGAAGCTGCTGGAAATCTTCCGCGAGGAGCACCAGTCAATGGCGCTGGTGGTGGACGAATACGGCGAAATCCAGGGCCTGGTCACCATCTCCGACCTGATGGGTGCCGTGGTCGGTCGCCTGCAGGCGACCGAAAACACCGACGACGACGCCCTGGTGGTGACCCGCGAGGACGGCTCGTTGCTGGTGGACGGCTCGCTGCCGGTGGATGACCTGCAGGAGCTGATGAACGGCGCCGAGTTGCCCGACGCGGAGGAAGGCGATTACTACACGCTGGCCGGCATGTGCATGCACTATTTCGGTCGCATTCCGCACGCGGGCGAATATTTCGACTGGGCCGGCTGGCGCATCGAAATCGTCGACCTGGACGGTGCCCGCATCGACAAGCTGCTGCTGCGCCGGCTGCCGGAAGAAGACGCTGATGACACCACCGGTTGATCCGGACGGCGCTGCGCCGGACGCTGCCAGCACAGAAAACGGCGGTTATCGCAACGAAGGCATCCGTACCCTGCTGGCGATGTTTGAGCGCGGCGATCCGGATGAGCACCTGCCCTTGGGCAAGGTGCTGCAAGGCCTGGACCAAAGCGCCTTTGGCGTCTTTCTGTTCATCGCCATCCTGCCGGCTTTCATTCCGATCCCGGGCATCGGCGGCGCGGTCAGCAGCCCCCTGGTCTTCCTGATCGGCAGCCAGCTGCTGTTCGGCATGTCACGCCCCTGGCTGCCGGGGTTCATTGCCCGGCGCGGCCCCAAGCGCAGCACCGTGCACAAGTTCCTGAGCAAGATCAGCCGACCGCTGCAACGCCTGGACCGGATGTTGAAGCCGCGCCTGGCCGTACTGATCGCGCCATTGCCGGCACGCATGCTCAGCGGCGTCCTGCTGCTGCTGGTCGGCCTGCTGCTGTCGCTGCCGATCCCGTTCACCAACTACCTGTTCGGCTTCCAGTTGCTGCTGTTCGCGTTGGCACTGATCGAGCGCGATGGCGCGCTGATGGCGTTCAACTGGGTGGCAGCGATTGCTGCCGGCCTGTTCTTCGGATTTGGCTCTGGCCAGCTGATCAGCGAAAGCATCGCATTGTTCCAGCGCCTGACCAATTGACTGCCCCCGGCAGTCGGTAGTGCCGAGCCATGCTCGGCAGAGGCTTTACCCGCAAAAAAGCCCCCCCTCTACCCAGCCCTCCCCTTGGCTACGCCAAAGGGAGGGGGCAAACGGCTTACGCCGCCACCCGCTGCCAGGCCTGCATGGCCAGGTCGAACGAACGCAGCCGCGCGGCCGGATCGTAGATATTGGCGGCCAACATCATTTCATCCGGACGATGGCGCTCGACGAAGGCCACCAGCCCTTCGGCCACCTGTGCCGCATCACCGACGATGCTGCAGGCCAACGCACGTTCGACACCGGCCTTCTCATGCGGCGCCCAGAACGCTTCGATGTCATCCACCGGTGCCGGAATCCGTCCCGGCGTACCGCGTCGCAGATTGACGAATGCCTGCTGCTGGCTGGTGAACAGGCGCTTGGATTCGGCCTCCGAATCACTGGCAACCACATTCAACGCCAGAATCGCGTAAGGCGCCTGCAAGTGCTCGGAAGGACGGAAATCGCGGCGATACAGCGTCAGCGCCTCATCCATGGCATCCGGGGCGAAGTGCGAGGCGAACGCGAACGGCAGGCCCATCGCCGCCGCCAAACGCGCACTGAACAGACTGGAGCCCAGCAACCACACCGGCACCGCAATGCCACCACCGGGCACGGCCTGTACCGATTGCCCCGGCTGCACCGGTGCAAAGTAATGCAACAGCTCGGCCACATCCTCCGGGAACTGGTCGGCGCTGTCGAAATAGCGACGCAATGCGCGCGCAGTCGGCTGGTCGGTACCAGGTGCGCGCCCCAGACCGAGATCAATGCGATCCGGATACAACGACGCCAGCGTGCCGAACTGCTCGGCCACCTGCAATGGCGAATGGTTGGGCAACATCACCCCGCCGGCACCCACACGGATACGCGAGGTGCCGCCGGCCACGTGCCCGATCAGCACCGAGGTTGCCGCACTGGCGATGCCCGGCATGTTGTGGTGCTCGGCCAGCCAATAGCGGTGATAGCCCCAGCGGTCGGCATGCTGGGCCAATTCCAGCATGTTGGCGAAGGCCTGCTGCGGGGTTGAACCCTCGCAGACCGGGGCCAGATCAAGGATGGAAAGGGGAATCATTCTGCGGTCTCCATGGACGATGCAAAGGACATGGGGCTGGTCCCTGCATTCTCCATGCGCGCAACACGGCGCGCGCCGGGACACTGTTTCCCACGCCCCCATCCGAGCGTGGGCGTGGGCGTGGTCCTGGGCCTGGATCAGGCCTGGACGTCGTCCTGCCGGTCCACCAGCGGCTGCAGCTGTGCATCCAGCGCTACGCGTTCATCAAACACGAAACAACGGCCGTCGTAGCCTTCACCACCCACTTCCTCGAAGTAACCGAGGATGCCGCCTTCAAGCTGCAGCACGTTGTGCATGCCGTCGTTCTGCATCCACAGCGCGGCCTTTTCACAACGGATGCCGCCAGTGCAGAAGCTGACCACGGTGGCATCGGCCAGTGACTCACGGTGCGGCTCCAGCGCGGCCGGCAGATCGGTGAACTTGGCGATCGGCAGGGTCAACGCCCCCGCGAAGGTGCCGTGGGCGAACTCCTGCCAGTTGCGGGTATCCAGCATCACCACGCGCTTGCCGTCATCATCGTGGCCTTGCCGCAGCCAACGCTGCACGGTGGCCGGGGCCACGCTGGGCGCGCGCGGGTAATCCAGCGGCTGGCCATCGTCACGGCGGAAGCTGATGATTTCCGGCTTGAACTTGGCCTTCAACCTGGCGAACGGCTGCATCTGGCTGTGGCTGTACTTGATGCGCATGTCGGCGAAGCGCGCATCGGCCTTGAGCTGGCTGTAGAAGCCATCAATGCTTTCGCTGCTACCGGCCAGGAACAGGTTGATGCCTTCTTCGGCGATCAGGATGGTGCCGCGCAACTCCAGCGCCTTTGCGCGTTCATGCAAGGTGGCGGTCAAGGCTTCGGCATCAGCCAGCGGGACGAAGAGGTAGGCAGCGGTATTGACGATCATGGGCATAGTTTAAACGAGCGGCCCCCAGCCGTTGTAGGAGCGGCGTTAGCCGCGAAGCTGGCAATCCACAAACAGCACAAAAACCAACCCCTCCCCAGCCCTCCCCTTGCCTGTGGCAAAGGGAGGGAGTGTAGTGCCGAGCCATGCTCGGCAGGGGCGTTCCCGGTCAAGCCTCAGCCGACCATGGGTCGGCACTACAGGTGAAGCCTCCGCCGATACGTGAACGGGAATTGTAGAGCGGCGTAAGCCGCGAAGCTGGCAATGCCCGAAAGACCCAAAAGCCCCCGCTAACCCTCCCCTACCCCTGCGGAGCAAGGCAGGGAGCTGAGAGCAATCACCCCCGCAGCAGGAAATACGGCAGCAACACCAGGGCCGAGACAACCACCATGCCCAGCAGCACCGCCACCACGAACAACGGCCGACTCCGCAACATCGAACCGAACGTCTCGGCGCTGCCATCACGCAGCGCCGCCTCCCGCTCTTCACGCACCCGTTGCCCTCGTTCAGCCTGATAGGTCGCCATCAAGGCCTTCGCGCGGGGTTGGTCGTCGTTGTCGCGCAGCCAGATGCCGCCACTGGAAATGCCCCAGGGGCTGGCTTCGGTGCGGTACCAGGCGATGCCGTTGCGGTCGAGCAGTTCGCCGACCTCGGCGCTTTCGTCGTCGCCGACATTACGTAGATTGAGCAGCAATTTGGCCATGCCGCCATGATACCCGGCAGCGATGCGCTACCCTGCACGCCCTTTTCCAACGGAGCGCGCCATGCGCCGTCTGTTCATCCCGCTGCTGCTGTCCTTGTTGGCCGCCGGCTGCACCCCGCCGGGCCCACCGCCGGGCGGCACCATCGCCAAATTCGAGCAGATCGACACCGTGCCCGGCACGGGTGCTGAAGCAGTGGCCGGCAGCAAGGTCAGCGTGCATTACACCGGCTGGATCTACGACGAGCGCAAACCCGACAAGCACGGCGAGAAGTTCGACAGCTCGGTGGATCGCGGCGAGCCGTTCAGCTTCAACCTGGGCGACAAGCAGGTCATCCGCGGCTGGGACGAAGGCGTCGCCGGCATGAAGGTTGGCGGCAAGCGCACCCTGATGATCCCGGCCGAGTATGGCTATGGCAATCGCGGCGTTGGCCCGATCCCGGCCGGTTCCTCATTGGTCTTCGATGTAGAACTGCTTGATGTCAAACCTCGCTGACAAGACGGTTGCCGTCATTGGCGGCGGCCCGGCCGGCCTGTTCGCCGCCGAACGCCTTCGCGCGGCCGGGGTGGCGGTCAACCTGTACGAGGCCAAGGGCTCGCCCGGGCGCAAGTTCCTGATCGCCGGCAAGGGCGGGCTCAACCTCACCCATTCCGACCCGCGCCCGCTGTTCGACAGCCGTTACCGCGAACGCCAGTCCGCCGTAGCGACCTGGCTGGACGGCTTTGATGCCGATGCCCTTCGCCGTTGGGCGCAGGGTCTTGGCGTGGAAACCTATGTCGGCAGTTCCGGTCGCGTATTCCCGGTGGACCGCAAGGCCGCGCCGCTGCTGCGCGGCTGGGTGCGCCGGCTGAAGGAACAAGGCGTGCGTTTCCACGTGCAGCACCGTTGGCTGGGCTGGAACCCGGACGGCAGCCTGCGCATGGCCACCGCCGATGGCGAAATCGCTGTTCGCGCCGATGCCACGGTATTGGCGCTGGGCGGCGGTAGCTGGCCGGAGCTGGGCTCCGACGGCAGTTGGATGCCGGTACTGCAGCAGCGCGGCGTAGATACGGCACCTCTACAGCCAGCCAACTGCGGCTTCGACATCGATTGGACTACCCATTTCCGCGACCGCCATGCCGGTGCACCGATCAAACCGGTGGTTGCGCAGTGGACCGATCTGCAAGGGCACGCGCAGTCGCTGCAGGGCGAATGCGTGGTCAGTCAGTACGGCATTGAAGGCAGCCTGATCTACGCTCTGGCCGCCGACCTGCGCGAAACCCTCAATCGCGACGGCGCGGTGACATTGGAGCTGGATCTGGTGCCCGGCCGCGACGAAGCACGCCTGCTCGCCGACCTGGGCCGCGCACGCAAGGGACGCAGCTTTGGCGAGCACCTGCGCCGCGCTGCCGGTTTGGACGCCGCCAAGGCCGGGTTGTTGTTTGAAGTACTGGGCAAGGATGCCGGCAATGATCTGGCAGCCGTCGCGCGCACGCTCAAGCGCCTGCCCTTGCAGTTGCTGCGGCCACGTCCGATGGCCGAAACCATCAGCACAGCGGGTGGTGTGCGACTGGAGGCACTGGATGACGGACTGATGCTCACCGCACAACCTGGCGTTTTCTGCGCGGGTGAGATGCTGGATTGGGAAGCCCCCACCGGCGGCTACCTGCTGACCGCCTGCTATGCCAGCGGCCTGCGCGCCGCAGAAGGTGTGATCCGCTGGTTGTAGTGCCGACCCATGGTCGGCAGGGACCTTACCGGTAACGCCGCAGCTTGCAGGAGCGACGCAAGCCGCGAAGCCAAGGATCAATCCGATTGCAACGAAACCCGCGGCTTCATCGCCGCGGGCTTCGCGGCTCACGCCGCTCCCACAAAATCACCCGCAGGGGCGCTCAGCGCATCTTGCTGGTACGCAGCGCCGCAATGCGGGCCGGCGGGGTGAACGAATCACTGCGCGCCTCGGCCCAATACTCGCGGAACACGGTGTGCTCGGGCACCTTGTTCAACAATTCGCCCGGCCCGAGATAGCGGTACAGGCTGGCCAACGAGCGGATCTCCACCGGCGATACCCGGCGCAGGATGTGCTCCGGGCCCAGTTCGGAAGGATCATGCAGGCCTGCCGCACCCAGCAGGTCACGCAGCGCGCGCATGGTGTTCTGGTGGTAATTGAACACGCGCTGGCCCTTGTCGACCGGCTCCAGGTGACGCCAGCGGCTCGGGTCCTGGGTGGCGATGCCGGTCGGGCATTTGTCGTTGTGGCAGCTCAGCGACTGGATGCAGCCCAGCGCGAACATATAGCCACGTCCGGCATTGCACCAGTCCGCGCCCAGCGCGATGGTGCGGGCGATGTCGAAGGCCGTGGTGACCTTGCCGGCCGCACCCAGGCGAATACGGTCACGCAGGCCCAGGCCGACCAGGGTGTTATGGACCAGGATCAGCGCCTCGTTCATCGGCACGCCAACATGGTCGATGAACTCGGCCGGCGCCGCACCGGTGCCACCTTCGGCACCATCAACGACGATGTAATCGGGCAGCAGCCCGGTTTCCTGCATGGCCTTGGCAATGCCAAACCATTCCCAGGGATGACCGATGGCCAGCTTGAAACCCACCGGCTTGCCGCCGGACAGCTCACGCAGACGGGCGACGAACTGCAGCAGCTCGATCGGTGTGGAGAATGCCGAATGCTTGGAAGGTGATACGCAGTCCACGCCCATCGGCACACCGCGCGTCGCGGCGATCTCGGCGCTGACCTTGGCCGCTGGCAGCACACCACCGTGGCCGGGCTTGGCCCCCTGCGACAGCTTGATCTCGATCATCTTGACCTGATCGGAGCTGGCGTTCTCGACGAAACGGGCCTCGCTGAAGCGGCCGTTCTCGTCGCGGCAACCGAAATAGCCCGAACCGATTTCCCAGACCAGGTCGCCACCGTTCTCGCGGTGGTAGGGCGAAATGGAACCTTCGCCGGTGTCGTGGCAGAAGCCGCCCAGCTTGGCGCCCTTGTTCAGCGCGCGGATCGCATTGGCCGACAAGGAACCAAAGCTCATCGCCGAGATGTTGAACACACTGGCCGAATAGGGCTTGGCGCAGTCTGGGCCGATCAGCACACGGAAGTCATGGTGGGCGATGGTGGTTGGCGACAGCGAATGGTTGATCCATTCGTAGTCCACCGCATAGGCGCTGCGCAGGGTACCGAACGGCACCACGTCCATCTCGTTGCGCGAGCGCTGGTAGATCAGCTGGCGCTGCTGGCGCGAGAACGGCACGTCTTCCAGATCGCTCTGCACGAAGTACTGGCGGATTTCCGGGCCGATGGATTCAAAGCCGTAGCGGAAATGCGCCAACACCGGATAGTTGCGGCGCAGCACGCTGCGGCGCTGCAGCACATCCCAGGTGCCCAGCAAGGCCATCAATCCGAACAGGCCGACCCCCCAATACCAGGCAGGCCAATGGGTAGCCAGCGCCAACGACACCGGCAGCAGAATCAACGCCAGCACATAAACCAGATAACGATGCATTACCGTCCTCGACCTACACGGATGGCGGATTCTACAACCGGTCGTCCACCAGCTGCCTCGGCCAGGCTGATTTCACATCGTAGACCACCATGTCCGGCACACCGAGGGCACGGATCTGCGCTTCGTCGAAGGCACGGAACTGTTGATGCGCCACGGCCAACACCACCGCATCATAAACACCCCGCTTCGGTGCCTTCACCAGTTCCACATCGCCCATGTCATGCGCACTGCGCGGATCGGCCCAGGGATCAAAGGCATCCACCTGCGCGCCGGCCGCGGCCAGCATCTGTACCAGGTCCAGCCCGCGGCTGTTGCGCAGGTCCGGGCAATCCTCCTTGAAGGTCACCCCAAGCACCAGCACGCGCGCCTTCTGCAGCGGCTTGTTCCGTTCTTCAAGCAAGCCGCGCACGCGGCTGACCACATGCGCCACCACACGGTTGTTGACCTGCCGCGCGGTATGGATCAGATCCGGGTGGTAACCCACGCTCTCGGATTTATGCAGCAGGTAGTAAGGATCAACGCCAATGCAATGGCCACCGACCATGCCGGGCCGGAACGGCAGGAAGTTCCATTTGGTGCCCGCTGCTTCCAATACATCCAGGGTATCGATGCCGAGTTTGTCGAAGATCAGCGCCAGCTCGTTGACCAGTGCGATATTCACATCACGCTGGATGTTCTCCACCACCTTGGCCGCCTCGGCCACACGCAACGACGACGCCGGCCAGGTGCCGGCGGTGATGATGCGCCGGTACAAGGCATCCACCACCGCAGCGGCCTCTGGGGTGGAACCGGAGGTGATTTTCCTGATATCCGGCAGGCGACGCTGACGGTCACCCGGATTGATCCGTTCCGGGCTGTAGCCGCAATAGAAATCTTCGTTGAAACGCAGCCCGGAACCCTGTTCCAGCAAGGGCACGCAGACTTCCTCAGTGGTACCCGGATACACGGTGGATTCGTAGATCACCAGATCACCGCGTTTGAGCACACCAGCGATCAACGCACTGGCACTGCGCAGCGGGGCCAGATCCGGCTGCTCGTAGGCGTCGATCGGCGTCGGCACGGTGACGATGAACACATTGCGAGCGACCAGCTCGGCCTTGTCGGCGGTATAGCGCGCATGTAGCGCCGCACTCAACTCGATGTCGTCCAGTTCCAGCGTATGGTCGTGTCCTGCCTGCAGCTCGGCAACGCGGGCGGTATCGATGTCATACCCCAGGGTATCGAGCGTCTTGCCGAACTCGACTGCCAATGGCAGGCCGACATAGCCCAGCCCGATGATGGCAATCTGCGGCGCTGCCGCGGCGGTGATCTCGGCGCTCATGCCATCCCCTGAGGTTGCGAACTGGTGCCCGGAGCCGGAATCGAACCGGCATGGCCTCGCGGCCGGCGGATTTTAAGTCCGGACAAAAATGTAGACGCACCAAGGGTTTCAGGCTGTTTTCTGTTCCGCAAAGCGCACCAAACTGACCTTTCGAAAGCCTTGCAGGACAAGGCCGTGTGATCGGATTGCGGAAAGGATAACAGGCGGCCAACCTGATCGTCTTCCAAGCGAATCCTCACAGTGCCGAGCTTGGCTCGGCAGTCCCTGCTGGAATAGCTCGAGGAATAATTTGCGGTCCGAATTGTCGTTCCGCCGCAGTGCTGAGCTTAGCTCTGCACCCTCGCCTCACGGGCCAGCCGAGCCCCGGCGTGTCGGACTACCTATGGCCCCACTTCTTGAGCGCGATCTCAGCGGTCTCGGCTCGCAGCTTGGCTTCGTGTCGCCGCACCCATTCCTCGCAACCTGCCCTGCCGGTCTCGTAGCTCCGGCAGTTGCGCGGCGGATGCAGCACAGCCCCGTCTGGTGGAGGCAGGTGATAGTCCAGGTTGACGAACCACGACCCGTCCAGCCGTTCGACCAGCCGGGAGACAGCCAGGTCGTTGACGTAGATAGCGGTCAGCTGGCTTTCGAAGTCAGCGACCTTGGCCCATTTGAAGTCGTTGGGAAGCATGGCCCATTCTGATCCTTCGCCGTCTCAGAAGTTGGAAACAGGCCTCGCCGATCTCAACGTATGAGTCGGGGCATATTGCTGAGTGCGAGCCCTTGATATCGAGAGACACGAAAAAAGCATCTCCTGCTAACATGATCAAGAGCACACTCCAAATGCGGTGACCTCATCGCACTGGAGTAATAAATGAACAACGTCCCTATGAATACTGCCTCGCCGCCTCCTGCTGAGAAGCCATCCGATGATGGCCCTGAGAAGACTCAGAAGAATGATGGCGATCGTAAAGAGGCTGCGGCCAACGATGCCCCTACCGAGGAAGAGCATAAGCAGCAAAAGTAGGACATATCGCTAAACCGTAGACCGAGCTGCGCTGAAAGGCGCAGCTCTTTCTTTAAATACTGAGGTGCCAAATGAATCCCTCCCAAAAGGCCAAAGAGCTGATGAACAGGATCAACTATCAGCTGCGACCTCCCCAGGAGACCACGATGGCACCATGCCGAATCTGTGGAAGAAGTAGTCCGGGCGGACAGCCGTGCTCCGAGTGTCTCTGCACCGAACTAGCTGATCTAATAGCCAACAGAGGTGCCGTAACCCGTTGGTCTAGCTCAGTAAAAGCGGCTGCCGAGGACGAGGAAATGATCCTTATGTATGCGCAAAGATCGCAGGGCAGCAAGTAAACCGCCCCCCTGCACACCCACCCTCACATCTTCGACATAGAAAGAGTCTATGGTGTTGAACGACAGGTGCTCTTAGCACCCGAGGTGACACCGTGAACTACGATGAGGCGCGTGCAGAGTTCGATGATCTGGCACTGGAGATGGCGATGGCATCTCAGTCTTGGACCTACTCTCAACGACTTGAAAAGCTCCGCTCCCTACAGATTCTTACGAGGCGCATGTTGCTTGCAGCAAGCGGAACTCGCAACGAGGCAGAGCTGCGAAACAATATCGAGGCAGTGCTTGACAGAATCATGAGCATGACGGCCTCTGCTGAACAGCTTCAGAAGCTGAAAGATGGATACAAACACTAGGACGGAGAGCTCCTTACAGTCCTCACGTATCTGACGAACGATGAATGGATGCAGCTGCATGTGGCTCACAAGGCACATGTAAGCGGCCCCTATCAGATCTATCCGGATTCTCAGCCAGTAGCGAATCGCTGAACACGTGCGGCGCTGGGCTCTTCAGCCGAACCCTTGTTCTTATCGGCAGATGGTTGCTGAGGGCATTGCGGATTTTCATGCGGCGCGATTCAATGACGCCGGCGGACAAACTCTCGCCCTCCCGATCGCACATCCATCAGGACGATACCCGAATGCGAACCCTCAAGCTCCCAATCTGCCTTGCCATCGCGTTGACCAGCACACCTGTGTTCGCTGAGACTCCACCTGACGTAGCGGATCTTGTCGATGCACGTGGCGCAGGTGGAGAGACCCAGCTCCTCTCCCGCGGATACGAAGTGCGCGATTCAAATACAGTTGGCGACCGACGCTTCACGTTCTGGTGGAAGGCCAAGACGTCACAGTGCATCTCCGTTGCCACCGTCGACGGGCGATACGCTTCGATTCAGTCGGTTCCAGCCGCCAACTGTGGAGGACAATCGGAAAGCAATTCCCGATCTCCAACCTCCACTAGTCGTGATGCGCAATCGCTAGTACTTGTCTGTTACGGCGCTGGAACTCGACCAACAGTTAAGAGTGATCCCACCTACTCGTGGGACAAGGATGATCATAAGTGGAAAACTAGTGAGAACATCCACAGTAGTACGGAAGGCTTCAACGGAGACGTACAGATCGAGCTGTACGGTGACCATGGCCGGATTCACTTGAGCCAGGGCTTAGTTCCCCCGATCAATTCTGGCGGTGACCATGGCTGGTGGGAGCTGGATAACCTCGTGGTCGGACCAGACTTGATCACTGCCGGATATCGCCTCAACGGCATGAATAAGCCAAAGATTCATGTCGACCGTCGCACCGGCCAGATCACCATCCAAGGCGCATCAAACTTTGCTGGTCAATGCGACATTGGGAATTTTGCAGGCAGCCAACGCCGATTCTGATACCTAACTGCTTTCGGCAGCAACGAACTTAGGGGCCCCTCTTTTGGAGGGGCTTTTATATGGATGAGTCTTGCGGGCGCCTCGTAGTACGTGCCAAGTTCCCAAGACGCTTCAACTTACGCCTCATCGACCTACGTTGATAGCAAGCATCGATACGAGTATTTCGCCAGGGGGCAATGTCGCGGCTCAAGTGTCGCCGTGCTGCCATCTAAGTTTGCTCGCAGCTGAATTATCGCTAACTCTGCTTGACCTCCCTTTCACGGAAGTGAAGGAATTATCCCACTATCCTCCGAAGCTAATCGGGGGCGATGCCGATACTTATTAGGGAGATTTGTGTCATGGGATCACTTGCGATGTATCTGGAAGGGCCAGGCCGCCAGCGCCGTTCAGTTCAAGTCCTTTCCAGTCAGCGGAAACGCCTCCATACCGGCAGCGTTGACAGCATCAAGATCAGAAATCGCTCGATCTCGGAAGTCGAAGTGAAAACGTTGGTAGATGAGCACGGGCAGATTGCCGTCCAAACCGACTATGACGGGTTTCGATTTAAGTACCCTAATTCCGAAATACCCTGGAGCTTGATCGTAGGCTGATCAACCCAAGAGCCCGGCTTTATGCCGGGCTCATCGCATCTCAGATTAGAAAGGTTGCGCCGAACGGCCACATAGGCCTGCGTCACGCCGCAACCTTGTGCTCGTAGAACGGATACCGCTTGTCGTCGAAGATCGCGTACAGCACCTGCTGGTTGCGGGCCCCCGGGCTGCGCCAACCTTACCTGGGCACCCTGACCTCAGCCGCCGGCCGCTTGCTGATCAGTGCCTGCAGCACCATCTTCTCCCGTGATCGACGGCGTGGCTTCACCGGCCGGCTGGGCAGATCGTTGCCCCGTGCAGCGATCCAGCGTTCAACCCACATCTTGCCCTGGCGGTAGGACCCGGCCTTGAACCAGAAGGACCGGCCTTGCCAGTTGAGGGTTCCAGCTACCCTCCCCGCCTCCAGCCTTAGGACCGCCACGGTCCCGTAGTTGAAGCACAGGTAGCAGGTGTCGGGGTTATCAAGCCAGTGGTACGGGGTTGGAAGCATGACCCAGCATGGCGGCGAGCCGTCTCAGCAACTGGGACTATGGGCGGGGCTGCAACACCAAGGCGCTGTCGCGAATCTGGCTCGGCTTGAATGAATTGTTAGGTGCTTAGCCCATTGCTAGCGAGCAGACGGGCCAGCACGTAATGACCAAAGTTTGCCAGTTCTTCCTCTGGGAGAGTTGCCAAGTCCTCAAGGGTGCCAGGTGAATAGTCCTTGAAGGTAACCAAGCTTTCGTATGCCCAAGCGCCGGGTTCTTGGCCCTTACGAGCGTCATCGAGTACCACCCTCAATGAGCCATCCGGGAGTAGCGCCAAGCTGCATAAGACGGCCATGCTCTTTGTCGGGAACGTTTGAGAACTCTCCATAGCACCTAACTCTGGAATTAAGCCGCGCCGCGAAGCGGCGTCGACTTGAATGAACTGTTAGGCCTTGAGTGTGGCACAGGCGACGCCAGAAAGAACAAACACGAGAAATGCAGAGGCAGCCCAGTAGCCGGAGCGGAAGCACAGATCACCCAGGGCGTTGAGTTTTGGGTCGCCAAAGGCTCTGTACTTGCGTTTTGTTATGAACAAAACGTCTGGAGCAGAAGCCGATGGCTCTGTCGCTGGATCAGGAGCGATCTTAGTCCAGATGTCTGGATGAGCGATTCGCAAATAGCGGTTGAAGGTGCGCGAGTAGTAGGCGGACATGGCGAAAGCCGGGAGTGTGACCAAGCCTGATAGGAGAAAGACAGCTGGCAGTAAAGCTTCCATCAAGGCCTAATTACCTAATAGACGGACCCGTGGGTCCGGTTATACGACTTATCCACAAACGGCCGTATGGCGGGCTTTCCCGTTGGTACAGCTCGATCTTAGGTTGGCTGGGTCCGACTAACAAGCCGAAGAATAGCCGGACTGAGCACGCCACCGTTCAAGCCGCACTCTTGTGCTCGTAGAACGGGTGCCGCTTATCGTCGAAGATCGCGTAGAGCGCGGATAGGTTCGCTGGGTCCGGGTTGAGCCAGGCCTCGATGTGCTCGGGCTTGATGTTGATGATGGTCCGGTCATGGCCGGCGGCGGCTACTTCCGGCTCTGGCTCGTCGGTAATCGCCGCAAAGCTCAGCAGATCCGCCTCTTGCCCCTTCGGGTCGGTCCAGTGCGACCACAGGCACGCGATGAGCATGTCCTCCCCGGTGCGCGGAACGAACTCAAGCTCCCTGCTTTCGCCTTCGACCGTGACCCACTCATAGAATCGGCTGGCCACGATCAATCCGTGCGTGTACCCGAACTGGCCCTTCCAAAAGCCTTCGAGTTTGTCGCGCCTCGCGTTGTAGGTGCCCGGGTACTTCTCGTCGTAGAACGCCGGCTTCCCAGCCGGCCGGCACTGGTAGCGCATCGGTTTCACGACCAGCTTGCCGCCCTCGCTGACCAACACCGGGCAGTAGTAGCCCGGGAACATGCGGGAATCGCGCGCCTCCAGGTTCGCGCGCTTCAGGTCGGCGATCTTCCGCTTGATCTGCTCGATCTTGTTGCCGGCAATCCGCTGCTCATTCGCCGCGGTCTTCGTGGGCTTGGTGGCCAGCTTCTGCTCGGCGGCGGCCAGGCGCTCGGTCTGCTTGGTCAGGTCGGTCTCAAGCTGTGCGACTTCCTCGTTGTCCCATTCCCGAATCTCGGCGGCAATGGCGGCAACGCTGGAGTCACCGGGGCGCAAAAATGACAGGTCCAGCGCCCTGGGCGTTTTCGGTCGGCGGGTCTTGTTGTTGTCACGCAGCCACAGCTGTGTGAACACTTCCAGATCCACGACGGCACCAAATTCACGGACGAACTTCTTGTAGTCGGCTTCGATCTGAGCTGAATAGCACACGCGTCACCTCCGTTTGACCGGAGCATAACGCCCCCGAGGCATAGGATTCGTGCATGACCAAGATGACCCGCGAAGAGCTGGACCACTGGGTCCAGGACATGGCCGCCCGCTTGAAGCCAGAGGCCGAAACCGCCCATGCCGGCGATCTGGCGGAAATCGTCGCCGGCGAAGTCGAGGTCATCGAGGCGCGAGTGGCGGTCGAGGACCTGGACCACTTCCACGACCAGGTCCGGGACGTAATCGAGGCTCTGGCCTGCATCCGAGCGAGCAACCCTGATGAACCAACAGACCTCTGACTACGAGTTGGCATTCAACGAGATCCGCCACGCCCTGCAGCAACACGGCGAATCCGAGAGCTTTTGGTCATCCTGCGACGAGGTCGAAGAGCGGCTTATAGATCAGTACCCTGAGGACGAGACGGCGATCATTGAAATGGTGGCCACTTGGCTAGTGAAGCTGGGCGTGAAGCCGGAGGGAAGCCTGCAGGGGTTCGTTTAACCCTGACTATCGTCGTCGACAGGGAGTGTGTCCAGCGGACTGGCCCCAATGCCAAGCGCTTCAGATGCATGGGCCACGTATGCCGCTTTCACCATGGCAATGACATCCATCCCCGGCACACCGCCGAACTCCCCTGCCGCCACCTGCGCAATGGTGCGCTCGATGCGTGGCCCAAGGGATGTGCCACGTAGAACATCCCCCATCCAGTGCTGCCACTCGGTATGCCAGATCAACTTCCCGTCGAAGCTAGGACTGCCGTCGACACTTGGCTCAAAGAGCACCTCAAGCCGCCTGCCGATCAGAACATCCCGGTTCTGTTGATCGTACACACGCTCAATGTCGCCGGCTTCGCTTACTTGCATCTGAGGTTCCATATCAATTCTCCACCGAGATGATCGAGAGATTTTGGGTGGTGGTGATCGAGTTGATCGTGCCTGGGTGGCTTATGTCTTGGGATGCGAAGGCGGTGATCACCGCCCGATAGGTAACGGTCGATGCAGCGGGTGACGTGTCGTTGATTGTCATCGAGCCCGACCAATAGGCCGTTGCACGATCGGGGGCATCCCCCTCGTTGAATATGTTGATGCCCCCGCCGACTGGCATGGTTTGCCACAGCGTCTCTGCCGCGTTGCCGATCTTCCGGTACACCGCAACAGATGCTGAGTTTGCGCCAGCACCGGCAACAAACCCACCGGCACCGAAAGCATTGCTGACGTAGTTGGTGGAGCGACCGAAGCTGATCGTTACTTGGCGAACGGTGCCATTCGTGTCGAAGGGCCCATTCACCAACTCTGTGCCGACAGTCACCGTGGTCGTTGTCTGCACCGCATTCTTCTTCACGCCTGCGGACAGCGACCCGCCGAAGTAGGCACCACCAGTGTTGTCAAACCAGATGGTGCCATTGGACTTGTTGCAGTTGCCCACGCCGACGTTTGGCCCGTACCAGAAGCACAGATTGCTCGCCGCACCGAAGTTAATACCCAATACGAGTTGGATGCCGGCGCTGTAAGCGCGCAAGTACCCGTTCTGCCATTCAAGGCCACTGCTTGCGCTGCTAATAACACGGAAGATATTCGCGAGGATTGAAAACGACGAGCGCTTTCCATCATTCATTGACTGCGTGCCGCTGATATAGCCGTTCACGTCCAACGTTACGGTTTGGGACGCCGCTTGTTCCTGGCCACCGATGGACCAGGGGGACGGTTCCTCTTGCGATGGTGCAACTTCCTCGAACATTGGGCGACACCAGAACGGATACGGTGTGTCCTGCCCACTGACGGCCATTGTTCTAAGTACTAGTTGTGCCCGGGTCGCATTTGTCGGAGCAAGAACAACTATCTTACCTCGAACCCAATTCACACCGAGGTTGCTGCCGGGTAAAGACACACCGTGACGATTAACAAAGTCTGATGCAGGGCTGTACGAAATGACATTGCCCGAAGCATCCAACCATGCCAGGAATATTTGCTGGGAGCAGCGCGACGGATTCATGTACGCTGAAAAACAATACCTTTTGCCTGCCGCCACCGGAATAGGTGTTGTGTTCACTATGTCTAGGTACATAGTGCGATCGGTCACACCAGGACGATACGCCGATATGGTGTTAACGCCTGGCGGATAGTAGTTACCCCCTGCCGCGTTCCTTGCTGGGCCAAGCCAACCGCCGTCATTCCACGAAATATTCCAACCCGAAAGGTCAACGGACATGTCGGCGTTAGCAATCAAATTGCCACCACCACCAACAGCCTTGATAGCGTTCGTAACGCTTGCCATGCCGCTTTCAACTTGGTCGATAGCGGCGGCGAACTCGTTGCCCTGTTCGTCAACGTCAGTGCGCAATTGGCTGACCGCCCGAGACGTGCTCGACTGGGCCTCAGTAACGGTGCCGACATCCTCCCAGTAATCCGTGTCCGGCGGCGGCGTGTCCATCTCAACATCAGCCTTTGCGCGGTACATGCGTCCGTTGAAATAGACAACGTCCCCCGAGACGTACGTGCTCGCCGCGTCATACTCCTCGCCCATCAGTACCAGCGACTTGGCGGCCTTCAATTCGGCGGCGAGGGACGCTGCAAGGGCGGCATCGATGGCTTCTTGCTGGGCGACCTGCTCAAGCGTGATGTCCGCCAGGCTCTGCCCCAGGTTCTTTCCGAGCGTTCGCTGGATAATGCGCATACCGACGGAAAGCTCACCACTGGTATTGCAGCTTCGGCAGGCAAAGGTCCATTTGCCAGACGCCGGCATCACCGCCTCAAATGCAGCCGAGTGATATCCGGTGTCGCCGATTGGGGTCATCGCGTCCCAATCAGGCGCGATGACGTGGTCAGCAATGTAGCGGATCTCAACGCCCGCGAAGTCCGCAGAGCGCATCGTTTCGGCCAGCCAGCCCCAGGTGTAGAGGCGCACACCCCCGCTGAGCTCCTGCACATCAAACAGATCCACCAGCACCGGCGGGATGTCTGCCCCTGCGGTCGCGTAGGTAGCTGACACAGCTACGCCCGCGGTCCCATCGGGGGCGAAGGGGCGCACCACAATGCTGTACACGTCGGCCTGTGGAATGCGCCAGGTCGCCGTCCGGGTCTGCGTTTGCGTGACTTCCTGCAGCTCCTGATTCGGGCCCGCGGCCAGCACCAGCACATGGCCGACTGGGCCGGTGATATCGAACGTGGCGGTCAGCTCGGTGAACTGGGTATTGCCCTGTGCGATCTGCTGCTCGGTAATGCGCAGGTTTGAAGCGACAGGCCGCGTCGGCAACTGCGATTCGTTCGGGGACGGCACATAGTTGCCCGTCTTCACGTACACCCAGAACTCGGGACCTTCTGCCACCACCCGAACACTCGCGCCCTTGAGGTCACTCTCCGGCTCGATGCCAACAACGCGGACGCGCAAACCCGGCGTCTGCTTGAAGTCGTAGATCCACAACGTGTCGTGCGCAGGATTGTCCGCAACGCCACCCGGCAGCGCGGCGTCAGATGGCCAACCGTCCAGCAACTCGATAGTGCTCGACTCACCAGCGAATGGCTTGACCCGCAGCACCCGATACACCCGCTCGCCAGGAATTCGCAGCCCGATGTACGCAACACCGCTGGTCGGCGCTGGCACGGGCTCGTCGAGGGCCAGGGTGACGGTTCCAGCGTCATTCACCGCCCCGACGACCCGACCACCAAACCCCCACTGCGTCATATCGTGCTGCAGGGCCAGCAGGGACAGACGCTGGTAGCTCAGGTGCTCAATGTCCGTGCTGTAGCTGATGTCCTTGTACTGGTACAGCGACTGGGCAAGGTGCCACCTTGCGAGCTCTGCTGCGTGCGCCTCGCTGGTTACACCTTCGCCCGACACTTGGGCCGGGTTGAGCATGGTGGTCACGCCAGGCGCAGGAACGCGCAGGGTCTTCGTCTCCCACGTATCGCCATCGACGTAGGTGTATTCGATACCGTCAGCGGCGTTGCTCAGGCTGTAGTCGATCTGGAACTGTCCCTTCTTGATCGTGCCCATGTTGACCACGCCGGACAACGGCTGGTCCTGGGCAGCCCAGACAACGCCCAGCCGGCCGCCGGCCCAAGTGACTTGACCGAAACCAGCCAGGGCTATGGCCGACAACACCTGTTCGTGGTTTCGGGGGTCCTTGATATAGAAGTTGTACGCGTAGCCGTTCGACGCGCAGTGCAGGGTGAACGCTTTGAGCGACTCAACATCGATCTGCGCTTCATCGAGCGCCATGCCCCCCAGCAAGCGCCCCTCCCGAACGATCCCTCGCGCGTAAGCGAGGATCTGAGCGCCCGGGTTGCTGGTTTCCACAGTGTGATACGCCGTACCGTCCCAGACCGGAATCGGGTCGGCATAGCCAATGGCGCGCAGTTCGTCAGGGGTGCCATTGAGCTGGCCGGTCGCCTTCAGCTGGACGCCACTGCGCGACAGTCCCGTGTAGTCGCCCTCGTCCACCTGAACGCTGGTCAGGGTGCTCCAGGTAAATGCAGCCTGCGCTCCACTGCCATTGGTGTTCAGACCTGCCGTGCGCACTCGGACGTCGTATTGGCCCCGAGCGACGTCCTTTCCGTAGCCGGCCCGATAGGCCTTGGTCTTGCTGCTGGTGATCGTGTAGCTGCCGAACGGCAGCCAGCCAGTGGTTCCGGTTGGGCGGTACTGGACCTCAACCCGCTCGGTGTTGTTCTTGTCCTTGCCTTTGCTGCTCTTGTCATAGAGCTGGTATTCCAGCCCTACGATCAATCGCACAGTGTCTGCGGAGCTGGTGCGCTCGATCCAGGCGCTCGGCGTGTGCTTTGGGTCGCTGTTGGTGTCCAGCAACTGGCCACCTTCGGTCACATCGGCGTTGCTGTAGAGCGGAATCTGCTCGGCGGGCATCTGGCTGTAGCCGGCGTGGTAGACCCGGGCCCCCTCATAGCTGCTCAGCAGGGTGTCGCCGTTGTAGATCGCCTCAATGCGACCCACGTTGATACCCGCACACAACTGCATGCCAAGGTACTGATCGTTGCCCTCGTACCAGGTGTAGGGCTTGCTCAACAGATCCGGCGTGATGCGCACACGGCCAAACAGCATGGGCAGAGGCTCATACTGCCGAAGCTGGTTGCGCGCACCGGACAGAGAATAGACCGAGTCCTGCGACTGGCCCCCTGCCTTCGCGGGCTTCGGCGCGAGCACTTTGTTGATGAGCATTGAGCCTGCTATGAACAGCCCTGCCCCTATCACTGCCGCGGCAGCGCCACCTGCCGCGACGCCAAAAGATCCGGCGATCCAGCCTGCACCAGCGCCCATGGTGAAGTAGGTCAGCGCGATCATCGCTACGACGGCCAGCGCCGTCTTACCCACGCCACCGCGAACCTCGATTACCTGCCCCTGCTTTGGGAAGACGGAATGCCAAAGGTGGCGCTCCACAGGCACGCCGCCGATTGCAACTGCCCAGGGCTGGCCGTCCAGCTCTGGCACGTTGCGCATCAGCAATGCGTACAGGCTCTCTTCTGCCCGCGCCTCCCACACGACGTTGCGCTGCCCGTCCAGCAGCAGCGGATGCGGTGTGACGATCAGCTGGCCCGGCTCAGTGCGCGGCAGTTCCATCAGACCCATCTGTAATAGCCCTCAATCCTGAGCCCGAAATCGGGCAGCTCGCGGACGCGGTGCAGAATGCTGCAGCCCGTCTTCTCGTTCGCGTGCAGAGCCCACGCCTCGTGGGCCAGATAAAAGAAAACCCCGGCATGGCCGGGGCGTTTGTGTCCGTGTTCGATCATGAGAACGAGATCCCCGTCCTGTGGCAGTTCCGTTCGTCGCGCATAGGGCCTGGACAGCTCCCCGATGGCGGCCTGCCCCTCCGCGCCGCGTGGGCGGTGCCCGGGCATCTGGATCTGCCGGCCGAACAGATCCCGTTGCACCAGCGCAACGAGGTCGGCACAGTCGAACGTCTGCTCGTCGTAGGGCAGCAGGGTGAAGCGCTCAACGTCAGCCAGTCGCATCAGAACGCCCCCGGTGCGGTGAACGGGTTGTAGCGCAGGCGCACGGCCTGCTGCCGCATCAGTGCGTCGTAGCCGCAGCTGGCTGTGGCCGTGCGCGTGTTCACCGATACCTGCGTGATCGGCAGGATGTAAGTTCGTTCGATCACATTGGGGTCGGCGCGATCGCTGATCATCAGCTTGGCTTGCACGACGTCGTAGGGCTGCAGGCTCTCCAAGTCGTCCGTGATGCCCCGCCCGATGTTGTCCAGGGTCAGCACCGCGCGAGGCGCCTGCCCGGACACGTCGTCCGGTAGCTTGAACCCGAAGGGCACACCGGTGTAAAGCACCCCGTTGCTGGTCCAGTCCTGCGTGTCGTTGACGATCCGCAGGGTTTCAGCGAACGACGGCGCCGATACTTCAAGGAACAGCAGCGTGCCGGCAGTATCGGTGACGCGCTGCCGGCGCTCGATGAAAGTGCTCAACGGACATACTCCATGACGACAGTTCGGCTTGCGATAAAGAAGGCGGGAGCGAGGGGTGAAAGCGTGCCGATGCTTCCGTTCTCAAATCGAGCGGTGATCAGTGCGCCAGTCCGCGGGTGCTTGAGCTGGAACCAGCCAATCCGCTTGATGGTGTCGAAATACCACGCTTCAAAAGCAACAACGTCTGCAGCCGAGCGGAAGAGCAGCGTCGCACTGAGTTTCACCAGTACCTGACTGTTGATCAGGCGCTGCTTGGGCACGCCGCGTTCCATGTCGGTGCGCTCGACAGCAGGATCGAAGGATTCAGTGAATCCATCGGTCAGGATCTGCGCGTAGGTAGGGAAATAAGCCATTACACGCGCTCCTGAACGTCAAGGCGAGATTTGATCGCTGCCAAGGTCTTGCCGCCACTCGCCATATCATCTGCCACGCCGTCTATAAGCATCTTGATGAGTGTCGAACCATCCGGCTGACGCTGCGCCGTTGCCTGAGCCTGCACAGGCTGCCCCCTATTCTCGACTTCTATCTTGATTTGCTGCGCACCGGTAACAGCTGTTTGACCACCCGCTAGTGGCCTGCTGTTTGGAGCCACGGCAGGAAATACCTGCCCCGCGTTTCCGGGAATCAGGTAGGTCCGCCCATTCTGCTCGAACAGCTCGGGTCTGCCGCTTTCACCAACCTCATAGAACGAGCGCGCATCTACCCGCCCGCCGGACGCACGTCCCCCTCCGAAAGACAACAAGCGCTCGGTTAGACCAGCATTGATGCTCTGCGTGCCTCCGCTTACCAAGGCGTTGCCGGTGGCCGTCACCCCGCCGCCAAGCCATCCTGACATCATGTTGCCAAACAGGCCGGTGATCATTTGCTTGGCCGCGATACGGGTCAGATCGGAGATGATCGAGTCGGCGAGGTCGGAGAACTCGAACTTTCCTGTCTTGGTGAACTGGCGGATGGCATCCTCGGCCCCGCCGAACGCGTTGGCGAACATGTCGCGGGATTGGCTCGCCACGTCTGCTGCGGAGAACAGGTAGTCCTCCAAGGCCGCGTTCGCGCCAACGCGCCAGTCGGCCATAAGCGCCAGCCTCTGGGATTGGTAATCCCGCTCTACCTCCAACATGCGGTCACGGCTCGCGCGCAGGGTGGTCTCCTGCTGCCGCCAAGATTCGCTGTCTGCCGCCACCCCACTATCACGGATGCGCTTGAGCCCGTCCTCATACTCGCGCTGGATGTCCAGCTGCCGCCGCAGCATGTCCACAGCGTCGCCGCCACGACCGTAGCCCATCAGGTCCAAGGTGTTGGCACGGAGGCGGTTCTCCTCGCTGACCGCAATCTGCGCGTTCAACCTGGAAAGCTGCTCCTTGGCCTTGATCTCGCGCTCATGCGCCGTTGCCAGCTCGCCGCTGGCTACCAGCTCCTTCAGCATTGCGTTCAATACAGCGCGGCGCTCTGGGCTTGCCTTGCTGCCAAGGCTCAGCAGCTCCTGCTCCACCTGGATGCGCAACCGCTGGCTCGTAGTGAGCTTTGCTTCGCTCTGCAGCTGCTCCGTGTTCAGGGCGATCTGCTGCTTGATTCGCTGCGCTAGGGCGATGGTAGGATCTGCCGCCTTGCTCCCAGAGGACCTCTTCTCTGACTCCGCGAACCGCTGGCGCGAGGCCGCGATCTGAGCATCAATTTCGCTCTGCTTCTTGCCAAGGGCATCCCCTGCCGCTTGAATCCGTTTCTCCTCGGCCTGCTGCTTCTCCTTTTTGCTCAGATTTTGCCCTTGCCACTTGTCCCACTCCGCCTCGGTCTTTTTCCTCTCCTCGCGGGCCTTTTCAATTGCGTCCTTCGCCCCGATCGGATCAACCGCGTTCTCCCATGTGGAGTTTACGGGGAACTGCTGGAGGTCCCCCTCAGCGACTTTGCCGCGAAGCCACTGTTTGCCAAGGGCGTTCGCAAGGGTTGCGCCTGACGACAGCCAACCTTCAGGGATCAGCGACGCAGCATTTCCTTGGGCGAATCCGGCTCTACGCAACGCCCCAGATGCACTGACCTCGCCTCCAGCCCACAACGACTTAGATAGCTTCTGCTTCTCAATCAGTTGGTCGAGCAGCTGCATATAGACGCCAACTTCACCCCACGCAGCCGAGGTGTCATCCTTAACCTCTCGCCACCACCTCGAAAGCACCGAAAGAGTTTCGTCTGCTTTCTCGGCCACCTCATCCAAGTGGGTTCCGTAGATTCGAACAGCCTCGGCGACCGCCTCCTGCGTTCGGCCCTCGTCCTCAAGGGCAACCACCCGCTCCAACTGCGCCTGGGTCAGGAAATGCTCCGTGCTTGTCAGTTCCAGCAGAGCATCTACAGGCGACTTGGCAATCGCCTCGAACTTGGAAATGGTCTTCTCAACTTCCTGACCCGTGGTGACACTCATGCGAGCGGCAGCGCGCGACACCAAGTCGAATTGCTCGCCCGCGAACTTCCCCGATGCAGCGACTTTCATTAGAGCATCGGAGGCGCCGCTGCGAGACACGCCTGCCACTGCATCAAGCCGCGCGACTAGCTCCTGGTAGTCGTCCGCTGCAACCCCGGCGTAGCTACCTGTGGTGATCAGAACCCTTTCGAACGCAGCCTGTTGCTCAGTTGCAGAGTAGCCCGCGTAGGCAACGGCCGCCAATGCTCCTGCAACTATCGTCGCTGGGCTAATCATGGCCGCAAGCTGCGTTCCCAGCGCCTGCGCAGCCGGTACGATGCCACCGAACATATCCTTGAGCTGGCCGCCCTGCTGAAGCAAGACCGTCAGCGGATGCTGTCCACCCTGCAAACTGACAAGAATGTCAGTCATCTGCGCAGGTACGCCACGCATGGCCGCCTGCTGTTGCTTCAGGCTAACGCCGTATTTGTTTATCTCCGTCGTCGCGCCCTGGGCCGCCGCCTGGTTCTTAGCTAGCTTTTTGGTGATCTCATCAAGCAAAGGCCCACTTGTTCTCAGCGAGGCCGAATAGGCGATCTGCTGCGCCTTATTCATGCCAACAATGTCGGCCTGCTTAACCAGCGTGTCTATACGGCGCTTTTCCGCAGCCGATAGTTGTTGATACTGCTGCTGTGCCGATGACGACATGTCAGCCACAGATCGCTTGGCAGCGGTGATTGCTGAGTCGAACTGGGAGGTATCAACCTCGATCTCAATTCGAGCTGTGCCGATGGCGGTATCGGTCATGGCTTTCCTTTGGACAAGAAAAAACCCGCCAAAAAGACGGGTTGGTTCGGTAGACGTTGCGCCGAATCAAGTACCCGAACGAGCCTCAATCCAGAACTTCACAGCCCATGCGGCTAAGCCGAGCCCTGCAATAACCATTGCAAGCAGGGCTAGGCTGGAGGCTCCCGACGTGTTCCCTGGCTCATTCGGAACCAAAGACTTCACCGGCAAAGGTGCACCACACCCCGGGCAAGCGGCTGCCTTATCGCTAACTTCCTTCCCGCATTCCGTGCATTTGATCAGTGCCACGTCTCAGGCCCCGTGCATTAGGGGGCAGATGGTAGCAAACCCCTACTTCCCGGGCGAAGTGAACTCGGTCAAGGCCGCGGCCTCCACAATGCGGATGCCGGCCATCACTTCGTCGCGCAGCTCCCCTGCCAGCCCCTCACGGTCCATCTCGTAGTAGACGACGTTGTAGTCCAATCCGATTGGGCCGCCGGCGCCAACGCGCCACTGGGTGGCGACCCTGCAGTAGATTTCGAAAGGCAAGGCGCATTCCGGCCAGAGGTCCACCTCCGGTCGTTTGAAGTGCTTGGCCTTGAGGCCGGCTTCTGCAAGCTCGGCCTCGGTGGGGGCGCGCCAGTACATCGCCCCCACCGCCTCAGTCAGTTTCCCTTGCGGGCTACCTGCACGGCCTGGGCGTAACCATGGATGATCGCCGTGTCCAAGCCGATCTGATGCTGCAGGGCCAGATCCACGCCAGCGGTATCCAGCTCCACGTCGGCCTCCCACGAGCTGACCATATCGAGAATTGCCTGCGTCGGCGTGATCTCGCCAGCCGCCAGCTTTTCAACGAGCGCCTTGTACTCGTCCTTCAGCATGTGACGGTAGATGAGCTTCAGCTTCTGCTCACGGCCCTGGCCTGCGATGGTGAGCGTGGTGTCGATCTTCTCCGGGGCTTTGACCTTGAACATTACTCAGCGGCCTCCACCAGGGTGGATTCCGACAGCTGCGTGAAGGTCGCAGTGTTGGAATTCGGCGTATTGCTGGCAATGGCGGGGTCACCGTTGAACGACAGGTAGCCATAGCGGTACTGAACGTCGCCTCCGGGCAATTTGGCGCGCAGAACCACGGGCTTTCCGATGGCGTCCACTTCCTTGGCAGCCTTGTACCAGGGCAGCTTGGGATCGTAGTACAGCGGAATGGTGAGCACGCGGGCGTTCTTGTAGGTCGGCACGCTGATCTGCTGGCCGGTCGGGTCTTCCAGCATCTGGCCGGTCCAGAACTGCTGTTCGCCCCCGGACATAGAAGGCTCACCCTGCTGGGTGAAGTCCACGAAGTCGCCCGCCTTGAACAGCTTGGCTGCCCCACTGGCACCCGGGAAAAGGACAGCCGAGCTGGTGTCGATACCGCGGAGGATTACCGAATCGCTCGCGCCGGCAGTGACCTCACCGGCCTGCGCAACGCGGTTGTTGATGATGGGCCATCCTGGAACCTCGATCAGTACCACATCGCCCTCATCGACGGCATCCGTAGTCACGGTTGCCGCTGCCGGGTCGGCCTTGGAGATGGTCGTCGCGGCAATGGCGGCGCTGAGCAGGTTGGCGAACCCGAACTGGGTGCCCTTGGGAAACTTGAGTGCCATTCTTGATTACCTCGCTGGGTCAATAAAAAGCCCGGCGGGTGCCGGGTATTGGGTAGTTCACGGGTCGGGATACCAAAGCCCGAAGTCCTGTCTTGCGCTGTACTTTTTGATCGCGTCCTCGTAGCCGCCGACCATCGCCCCAAACGGCTCCGAATTGCGTAGACCGCAGATGGCTCCCTCAATCTGCCGCATCAGCTGGTTGGCCTTCAGCCGCGTATCCGCCCATACGATGATCTGCACGCGGGCGTGCTTGTGGCCGGGCATTGCCCCCTCACTGAACCAGAGCGCCTGGCCGCCTACCTGCTGGTAGACCCCGCATGGGTAGGAGGGCGTGTCCGGCGGTACGTCGGGGTAGAACGCACCATTGAGCAGCGGCCCAATGAGCCCCGACAGCGTGGCCTCATAGCTCATCGGCATCACCTCCCCCGGCCAACAGCTCCGGCAAACGCTCGCGGCCACGCTGGAGCATCACCTCACGGGCTTGGGCCATGGAGGCGTCCATTGCCGGGCGCAGGAATGGATGGGCGGGAACCCACTTGGGAGCTGCGAGCTTCGCACCCGTGTACCAGTTGCCGTCCTTACCCTTGTAGCGGGCATGGCTCTGCCAGTGCCCAAACTCGACCAGATGCCCGTGAGGAGCCTTCTTTGCGTTCCAGCTCACCGCATAGACCTGCTTTGCAGTCGTAGACGCCTTATCACGGTAGGCCACGTAGATGGATCGTTGCAGGCCGCCCGGATTCTTGCTGCCTCCCTCATCTGTCCCTACTGGCGCGCGCATCTTGGCCTCATCCCGGAGAACCTTTCCGCCTGCGACGGCCATCGACCGGGCAAGCTTGGCGCGAACCTCACTCAGCTTATCCAACCCTGCTATGGCATCTTTGAAGTCAACGTTTGCCTTGATGGTCATCCGCTGTTCCCACCCTGCTCGGTCAAGATGTAGGCCGCCTGCCTGTCCTTTAGGTCGCGCGTAACGCCCTTTACGTCGAAGATCAGGCCGTCGTAGACAATCCGCATTCCAGCGTCGATGCCGAGGCGACTAATCGACTCAAAGCGCACCTTGAAGCTGTAACGCGCGATGGACGCAGGAACGCCGCCCTGCAGTCCGGACCGGATGGCGCCAAGCCCCGTTTCACCCGCTATGCCGGCCCACAGGTGATCGACCAACTCCCAGACCGGCACGGGCTGTCCGGCTGCATCTTGTCCGGCCACGGGGCGCTCGATAAGGATTCGCCGGTTCAGTTCGCCTGCTCTCATGGCAGCACCCGTCGATAGGGGAAGATCATCGTCTGAAACGCCGGGTTGTCGTGCAGCTGCACAGAGACTGACGCCTCCGTGTTAGCCAACATGTCCCCAACCAGCAGCAGGATTGCGGTGCGTAACGCCTCCGGGGCGGGGCCTGGCGTCGTGGTGAACAGAATGGGCCTCGCACCAGCCTCGCTCGTCACCGTTGCGGGCTGGATCGGCAGTACATCTCCCGCGCCACCCGGGCTCCAGGCATAGGAAGCGTCAGCGAGCGCATAGCCCGTTTGCTGTTCAACGACCTCCCGGGCTGCGGAAATCATCTTGCTGATATCCGCGTCCAGGGCATCCCCGTCAAACCGCAGACGGGCCTTCGCCTCTGCGACCGTCACCGGCTCTGCAGTGGCGGCGGTCATCAGGTACAGCATGGCTTACCCCTCTTTGGGAAAGGCGTTGGGATGGGTATCGATCAGCCCGCCCAAGCGCAGTGCTTCGGCGTGGGCCGCTGGAACAGCGATGACGTCGCCAACGTTGCCCAGGTGGTTGTTGCTCAGCACCAGGGCCTTAACCGTCTCGGCGGGTTCGGCCGGCTCAACGTGCGCTTGGTCGTCCTCGCCTGCGTCGGCATCAGCCTCCACCTCATCGGCCTGCGCAACGGCTTCCGCACTCTCTGCGCCGCTGGCTTCGGGAGGCGTGGAATCGGATTCCACAACATCCGCAGGCTGACCTACTGGCGCGACCTCTGCCTCTGCCTTGGCGGCGGCCTGAGCCGCTTGGTTCGTCTTCTTCGACATGACTTCCTCCAGACGGCGGCCAATCTGGCCGCCGTCGTTCACTGGTGGATTAGGCGGCAGCGCCGTGCTGGAAGGTCTTCACCGCACCGCCAACGTCGATCAGGTTGCCGCCAGTGCGCATCCAGGCCAGGAAGCCGACCTGACCCTTCTTGACGTAGGCGGAGTCATTGAAGCGGAACATCTGGATGTCCATCACGTCGCGGATCTTGTAGTAGCTGAAGTCGCCGAACGCGATGGACTTTGCTGCTGCGGCCGGGGAGGCAACGTGCTGGTTGATCTGGATATCGCGGTTCAGCAGACGATCCGGCGCACCGCCCGGGTTGCCCTGCTCGTAGCCCGGGACGAAGATCGGGCGGCCCTGGTCGTCCTTCACCTTGCGGATCAGCTTGAGCATGTCGTCGTGGAACATCCAGCGACCGTTCGCACGGTAGGCCGTATCAACGCTGTGCTCCAGATCCACCAGGTCGTCGTAGGTGATGACCGGCAGCGCGGAGACTGCGCCGATCTTGCCAACGGTAGCGGCGGTGATCAGGCCCATCGGCTGGCTATTGCCAGTGCCCAGCGTGTAGTGACGGTTGGTGATGCGGCCCAGGCGCGACTGCAGGCGACGCTCAATGAAGCCCGCGATATCGGCGGTGCTGTCCTGCAGCAGCTCCCACGGCACGGTCACGACCTTGGAGCTGTACTTGTAGACCTGCAGGCCCTTGGTGCCGAAATCAGCGTCATCGTCCGTTGCAGAGCTGTTCTCCGCAACGATCTCGCCCTCTTCCGACGTGCCGTCGCTGGTCGGGTACTGCATCGGCTCGCCGCCAGCAGTGCGGAACACATCCGCCACCTGACGCATGCCGCCGTAGGCCTTGAGCGCGTCCAGGATCTGCTCGGCCAGGGTGGTCGGGACGGTATAGCCACCCTGCTCCGGGTTGACGGCCGGATTGCCGGACATGGCCGCGTTGACCTGCTTCCACTCCTCGGCGCTCAGCGCCTTGTCGCCACCGCGCGCCCACTTGTCGAACAAGCGCACGTCACTCGACGCGTTCTTGTCGCTCCGGCCGCCACCGTGCTCACGGACACCTGCATCGTGCATGGCGTTGTCAGCGGTCAGATCCATCACCTTCTGGTGACGATCAATGGCAGCATCGATACGCTCGATTTCGGCCACGTTTTCGTCGTACTTGGCCTGGTTCTCGGCGGTCCAGGTGTTGCCAGCACCGGTGCTGGTGTCCAGCAGATTGCGGGTGTCCTTCGCCAGCTGGGTGCGGCGCTCCCGCTCGGCCTGAATATTGAAAGCCATAGGTCTTGATTCCTCTTTGGGCAATAAAAAACCGCCTTTCGGCGGTATCGGTTTCGGCAAGCGGGAGTCGCTTAGGCCGGGGTTCGCTCCAGCAGCGACAATCGCCGCTCGAGCGCATTTCGGTGCGCCGCGATATCCCCGTCATCGGGGGCGGCATTGTTCGGTTTGGCCAACAGCGCAGCCGGGGTGTTGGCGTAGGCGGAAAGATCCCATTGATTCTTTGCCTTCTTCTTGCCAACCACCTCGACCACACGGTCGGCGAAGCCATGCTCCTTGGCCTCATCGGCGGTGAACCAGGTCTCCTCGTCCATCCACTGCGTGATCTGCTCCTGATCCTTGCCAGTGCGTGCGGTGTAGTCCGCAGCCAGCCCAGCATCGATCTTGCCGAGAAGCTCGACCGTCTTTGCCATGTCGGCTTTATTGCCCAGTGCGATGGTCCAGGCGTTGTGGATCATGAAACCTGCGCCTTGGGTGATCTCCACCTCATCGCAGGCCATGCAGATTCCGGTAGCCGCTGATGCCGCCAGACCGTCCACATGGGCGATGACCTTGGCCTTGTGCTGCGAGATGGCTGTCATCATTGCCCGGGCCCCGAACACATCACCGCCTGGCGAGTCGATTCGCAGGTGGATGGTGTCCACGTCCAAGGCGGTCAGGGCCTTCACGAACTCGGTTTCGTCAATATCGCCCCAGTAGCCACCGATCACGCCATGCAGATACACGGTGGCCTCTGCCCCGCTGGTTTCGGCACGCAGCGGCTGCGATGCCGCGGCGTTACTCTTAGCCAGCTGCAGCAGCTTCGGAATCGTCATCGTTCTCGTCCTTCTTGGTGGTGTCGCCAGGCCCTGCCTGGTAATCAGTGGGGTTATAGAGCCGGTCCCCGCCCTCGACGGGCGGCAGGTTCTTCATCCGGCGAACTTCATTGATCGTCATCCAACCCTGTGTACCGGGGCCGCCGAGCGCTTTGCCGAAATACTCACCCTGCGCCTTGGAGTCACCGGCCATGAGGCCGTCAACGTTGTGCTCCACGAAGAAGCGCGAGGTCAGGAACAGCTTGCGGTTCAACTCGTCGCGGAAGCGCTTCAGGTGCGGTCCCAAGGTGTGCTTTACGAAGCTAATGCTCATCTGCTCGATACCCGAACCAAAGCTACTGGCCTTGGTGGTCTCGCCGATCATGTGCGGAGGAACCCCGAAGGCTCGGGCAACGTCGATCACTTGCCACTGCCGTGACTCCAGCAGCTGCTGGTCCACGGCGGACATGGTCAGCTCTTTTACATCCAGCCCCTGCGTCAGGATCAGCGGGATTCTTCGATTGCCTTGATTGCCGCCGTACTTCTTCACCCACGCATCGCGGAACTCGTCCTGCTGTCCCGTTGTCATCTTGCCGGTCGTGGTGATCGCTACCTCGGGTTTGCCGCCCTCGCTGAAGAACTTCCCGGCGTGCTCGTCGCCCTGCAGCGCGATGCCAATTCCATTGCACGCCCCCCACTGGATAACGGACATGGAGTGCACACCGTTGAATCCGAACCCGGGCAGGTGCAGCACATCAGCTTGATCGACGGTGAAGTACCCCTCCTTGTCGAAGAAGGTGTACTGAAGGCGGCGCTCATCGCGGGGTGAGTCCCTTTCCTGCTCCAGGATCTGCACCTGGTTGCGGGGCCAGGGCAAGATGGCGGTCACCTGCCCTGCGCGATTCCGCTTCAGGTAAGCAATTCCGTCGCCGCGCAGCAAGACCTGGGCAACCAGGTACTCCCAAGCTGCAGCTGTCGGCCAAGCCGAACTCATCTGCTCGTTGAGGAGCCACCAATAGTCGTGGTCGGCCCGCTTGCGCGACTCCTCCGTGCGCTCGTAGACGTGGACCGGCAGCTGCGAGATGGCTCCTGCGATTAAGCTCACGCAAGAGAACACCGCCGAAACTCGCATCGCGCTGTCAGGCGTCACCACCGCGCCAGATGCAGTCGTCGGATTGCCGAAAATCTCGAACATCCGCACGCTGGAAGACGAGACTGTCTCGCCTTCCACCACGTTTCCGATGGTCGGCTCTACCCGGTCTCGCGGGTCAGGGCGCGGGCTGCTTCCAAATAGTCCAAGCATCAGTTCATCACCACGAAGCCTTGTGAAATAACGCCGTTCCCCGCTTCGGGGTTCAGCTCCATGAGCGATACCGCATCGAACACCGCCATTAGCGGGTCGATCTTTGCCGAGCCAGAGGCCTGTTTGGTGATCAGGATGGCGTTCCCGCGCGGCTCGATCTTCGCGTTGCTTACACTCCAGGCCATCAGGGGCTGCCCGCTGTGCTGCAGCGCGCCCTCAGCCAACCGGCGCTCGGTTGTCTTGATTGCGCCACCGAGCCGCCAGCCCTGCGATACAGCCTTGATCTTGTCCTGCGGGACGCCAGCTTCCTCCAGTGCGTCAAGAACCGCGCCAATGCCAGCCGGGTCAGCGCCAACGCCAGCAAGCAACCCTGCATCCTCAAGGTCTGCAACACACGCGGCCAGCTCTCGCACGTCGTCACCGATCTGCTCCACCAGTCCCAGATCACCGTCAGCAGCGAAGTCCCGTAAGCGCGGCGCGATATCCTGCCGCCGCTGCAACACAGATGGGTGCGCCCAGGCCCGCGTCCACACCAGCCAGTTGCGCGAGTTCGATTCACGCCCCACCACCGCCAGCCCCAGCAGATCGTCCAGGCCGCCGCCGTCGATCCCAACGGTTACGACCTCGCAACGGGCCATCAGGCTGTCCAGCGTAAGCCCCGGCAACGCGCGCGCCAGCCAGTAGTCAGCACCGGCCCAGCGGTCGGACCTCAGCGCCAGACCAATCTCCACATTGAGGTGCTTGGCCAAGAACTCCTGCAACTTGCCGTCGCGTGAGTTCTGCAGGCGTTTGAGCTGCCCCTCGATCCACTCCGCATTGACCGACCGGCCAATGTTCGGGTTGGTGATGTAGTAGTTCTGCGGCTTCAGGTAGTCCTTGGCCTCAACCATCGCCTGTGGGAACTCATAGAGAACGCCAAGGGTGGCCGGGTCCAACGTCACGCCGTCGCGCACATCGCGCCAATACTGCAGTTTCTCCTTGAACACGCCTGCGGGGGCATCGTCGGCCTGAGTGGTCAGGAAAATCACCCAACCCTCATCACGCGACACCTGCCCGCCCAGTGCCTCCAGGAACATCGCCTGGGCATTCGCTTTCTTGCCGAACAGCCATAGCTCATCGACCAGGACGCGCCCGGCCTTCTTGCCGGACACCGTGTCCGTATCGGCCGCCACCACCTTGAGCGTATTCCGGCTCACCCGGTGGGTGATGGTGCGCAGGTGCTCCTGCACATGGAACATCGCCTGCAGCTCTTCGTCGGCGCGGATCATGCCCGCCGCTGGCTTGAAGCTGTTGTCTGCAACTTCCTTGGTTGGGGCAAGGATGAGGTGCTCTTCGTCCTCGCGCCAGCACAGAATGGTTGCCGTCAGCATGATCCCAGCGGCAATGGTGGACTTGGTGTTCTTCTTGCTGATCAGCAAGCCGTACTCGCGGATCAGCTGCTTGCCGGTCTCCGCGTCGTAGCCGCCGAAGATGGCGCGCACGAAGTCGAAGACCCACTCCTCTGACACCTCGCCAAATGTCGGCTTGCCGGGCAAGTCCACAATGCGCAGCGCCTTGAATATCTCAAGGGCCTGCTCTGCTTCGTTGGGGTAGATCGGCGGAGGGATGATGCCGCGCTGGTCGATCAGGCGTTGCTCCCAGTCGGGACAGGCCGTCGTCCACGCGGGCATCATCCCTTACCGCCCTTCACCAGCCGCATCGGCGCTTGCCCTGGACCGAACTTCCCGGCCCCCACCACGCGCTCAGCAGCCGCCTGCTTTTGATCTTTGATGCCCCCGGCCTTCTTCGGGTACTGGTAAGGCATAAGTGCCTTGGCAGCATCCACCCGAAGCTTTATATCCGTCTCCTGGTCGTTCATTACGCCTTGCAGGAACTTCTGCGGATCAGTCGTCAGCAGAAGATCCGACATGTTCAAAACGGGCTCCTTGGGAGGGCGCCCGGCTCCAGGGCGAGCACCGCCCGAATTCGCGCGCGGCCCTCCGCTTCGCCCCTTCTTACCCGCCATTTGCTGATTACTCCTGAATCGGCATAAAAAATGCGCATGCGAGGACAGGTGGTTTCCGGTCGAGAATCGCTCTCACCTTTGACCCTCCCCCTACCCTCGCGTGGAACATCACCGCCGTGGAACCGGTCGGCCCGCCTTGGCTATGTCGCCCAGCGTCTTGGCTGCATGGCACTCGATGCACCTCACGCAGCAGTTCGCATCCGTGTCCTCGCCACCGTTGACCAGCGCCACGTCGTGGTCCAACTCGAAACCATCGGGGTAGCGCGTCAGTACGTTGCAGTCCTTACAGGCTGGATTGGCCGTCCAGATGCGCAGGCGGCGCGCCTGTAGCCGTCTGCCAGTGAGGCGCTGACCTCCCGGGGTAGGAACCCATGCGAGGCGCTGACCTGCGGGTTTGAGGCGTGGCTGCATGGTCTTCAACCTTCCCATCAGAACTCCTCCACATCCCAGCCGCCGCCAATCACGCCTCGTCGCCTCCAGACTCAGCACTACCTTTGATTCGACTTACTCTCCATCGCGCATAACGCGCACCTGGACTGGTATCCCGAAACCATTGCCGCTTTTCCTCCTCAGTTTTAAGGGTGGCGATTTGAGGTGGCGGAACGGGGCCAATGAGAAGATCTGCAGCTTCGTGGCACTCAACGCAAGCATCAAGCCCGAAGCCAACACGCTGGCGAAGAAGCTTCTTGTCCGTGTTATCCGACGCAATGGACTCAATGCTCGCCTCCAGTAGCAGGCGAGCCATATCAACCAAGCTCCAAGCCTGCACAACAGCCAACACCTCATTTTTCTTCAGCATGCCAATTCGGCCCGCCAAGGCTACATATAGCACCGGAGGCGGCAGCCGGAGCCGAATGGCCATCTCTCCTCCACCCGGCCTTCCATCGGGCTCTCCGATGTACCTCTGCAGGGTAGTAAAGCGCTCATCCATCGACAGGGCGAAGCTCCTTAGCTCCGACCCAATTGCCACCCGGATGCTATCAACCTCTTGAAGGCTCATTCGACTGTCTCTCTTTCTATTTAGTCGGGCGTTGTAAAGCGCACCCAATAGCACGGCGAGCAAGCCAACCAAGCTACCCAACAGCGCACCCGCCCAAGCATGGGCAGTGATCCACTCCAAACCCGACCTGATCCAGCCGCCCATTCGCTTACTCCTTCTTTGAATTGCTGGAGTATGAATGCCAACGACTATTCGGGCCGAGTGCCCAGCGATTACGCCAGCCCTCACTCTGGGGGCTGGCCCCGGTCAGCCTTCACGGTGGCCTGGCAGGCACGAACCTGATCGTCGGCGTCTCGCCCGACTCGAACAAGATCGCCCTGATCCTTTGCTCGTAGTTCGGCGAGCGCATCACGTTCGGCGATGCCGGCTGCGGACTCGGACACACGGTTGGTTTCACATGCTGCCCACTGCCGGCGCAGCTGGAGGTTGCCAGCGCGCAGGTCAGCAACAACAGCAGCAGGGACAGCCTCGGCCGCTTCACGGTCTTGTTCATGCTTCGCTCCGATCTTGGCCAGCTCCTGGCCCTTGGTCTGTTCCAGCGCGCGGGCGCCCTGCTCCGCCAGCACCTGGCTGGTGAGCTGCTTCACTTCCTGCTTGCCAGCGGCGATGTCGGCGCTTCGGTCCCGCCATTCCCGGCCCAGCAGGCAACCAGCGAGGAACAGCAGCAGGCCGGCGAGAATGTGCGCCCTGGTCATTTGAAGCCCTCGATGATTACCCGGTCCGGGTGGCGGTAGCTGATCCACTCGGGCATTGGTACGAACCGCCCGTTCTGCTTGAGCTGGATCTGCACTTCGTAGCGCGGGACGTTCTTGAACGTCGCGTCGAACTCCTCCAGCAGCACCGTCATCCGTGCCTGCCAGTCGTCCGGCATCTCGTGCATAAGCACTCGTGGCAGCGGAAGCCAGGATGCATAGCTCAGCCCGAACCAGCCCCAGAGAGCGTCATAGCCCGGGCGTCGAAGCACGTTCACTCAAACCTCCATGCCCACAAGGGCTGTCATGGGTCCATTCCTATGTCGCCGTGCCAGTGCGCCAGCGCTGCCACAGCTAGGCCTGCGAGCGCGCCAGCCGCGACGTAGATCACGGCGGCACCTCGATGTTGTGTTTCTTCAGCTCGAACTCCATGCGCATGATCCGCATCTTCAGTTCGTAGACTTTCGACTCGGCGTCCCGGCGAGCCTTGCGCTCGTCATCCAGGCCAGTCTCCAGCGTCACCAGCCGCGCCTCTTGGGATGCGATACGTTCGCCAAGCTGACCGATCAGGCGGTCGTTGGCCTTGGCCTCTGGTGAAAGGAACTTGTCCCAAGCCATCTTGCCCAGCAGGAGGAGGACACCTACCCCACTCCCAACGCCCCACATGCTGACGTCATCCATCACGCCAGCGCCTGGCGCACGCCAGCCTCGATCACCGACTCATCCCAGAACAGCCCGCCGTTCTCGTGCCGGGCAATGGCCGTCACCATGCGCTGCAGGGGAACCTGCTTGCTGAGGCTGACAATCTCGCGGCTGCCAACCCCAACCTCCCGGGCCACCTGGGCGATGTACGCCTCGGTGTTGTTCTCCACCGGGGGAGCCCAGCGGTTGATCATGTCGCGGACCGTCCGCAGGCCGTGCTTGCTCTGGTAGGTCAGCAGCGTCTTGGCCAGCGCGCGGAAACCAGCCTGCGGCGTCTCGAACACGCAGAAGCGCGGCTCACGGCGCAAAGCAGCGGCGCTGCGATCCTCGCCCTGCCACACAGTCTTGGTGCGATCGATGTTGCCCGGGTTGTTGCTCCGGACGCCGCGCGGCTCTGGCTTCGTGCTCATGGGTGAATCCCCTGTATGGCATAGGTGCCCGTCACCACAGTCCGGCTGCGGTCGATGATTGGTCCGGTGAGGATTGACGGGCGTAGAAGGTCCGATCACCACCACTGCCTGGTGCGCAGGCCAGTCATGGCGTTCCTGGCGCGCTTGCGCGCGGCACCGGCCCCAATCGCCTCACGGCGAGCGGAGGAACTTACGGGGCGGTGATGATCGGGTTGAAAAGAAAAAGCCCGGCTTGTGCCGGGCTTTCGTCGCGTGATGGTAGGAATCTATCCGCAAATGTGCGCAGCCTACAACTGCGCGAGACGTGAAGAGCGGGAGGACGCAGGAAGATTAAGCCCGAGCAGACTTCAAAAGGAGGCTGTGGTCAAAATTGAACCGCACCCCTTCCGATAAATTCAGTTCCTAGACATCCTGGCCCACTTCTTCACCATCTGCTTCATGAATCCATTTCGGATAGAGCCATACACAAGAGCTATGTATGCCAAGATCACCAATCCCCCTCCGATCTTGCCCCCAATGGGCATCGGCGGTTTCACCGCAGGCTTCGGATCAAAGTGGTCGAGCATGAATATTCCAACGAGCATCAAGATGAGAGCCAGGACCATCATGATCGCTTGAACCCCAGTTCGAGCGCCTGCCTTCTCAATCTTCTTGACGCCGAGAATTCTTGCATCAACTACGATCCGGCCAGAGAAATCGCTAACCAGAATCTTGAGACTGATGGAATCCTTTGGATTCAGGAGAGTTGGGTTGATCTGGACAGAAGATTCATTTGCAACTATGTCAACCGCCAAGTTCTCCGGCTCAATCTCTGTCAC
This sequence comes from Stenotrophomonas sp., assembly GCF_032066555.1. Classification (GTDB taxonomy): domain Bacteria; phylum Pseudomonadota; class Gammaproteobacteria; order Xanthomonadales; family Xanthomonadaceae; genus Stenotrophomonas. Next base: position 26,166 of record NZ_DAMBKV010000004.1, on the reverse strand, counting down.
TGCGGCAGAGAGAATCTTGGACGTAGTTCCAGTGCCGATTACGATGTTCCTCTCGTAGTCGGAAGATGAGATGGCGACATTTCCAATATTAGAAATCCTAACGACAATCAGGCATATGTCTCTCGCTGGCTGACCGTCAAATAGAATCTGCAGCTTATTCTCAAGCTCTTCCTTCACAGTCAGCAGCTCATTGCGCGACACCACTTCATACGCCAAGCGCTTTCTTTGACGCTGGATCAAATGGACGAGGACGGTTGCAACAATCGCTATTAAAGCTAGGATTGCGCCAACAAACTGCCAAGCCGGATCGCGAAAGTAGTCGAGCATGTTCCCCCTGAGCATCTAGTACTAATAGCCAGACGTGACACCTGGCATTGTGAAATACACGCAAAACGCCAAAATGCGTAGCGCCCCCCTGTTTTGGATGCTGATATTAGAACTGGACTGTGTGCCAAACAAGCGGTTCTGTTTATTTAGAGAGGCGCAGAGGGGCCGATAGTCTTGCCCCATGACCAATCACAGGTCACGGGACTTGCGCTTTTTGAACTTTCCTGGGGAGTCTGCGGGCGGGAAAGTCCTCATTCCACAAATGCCTTGCGCCGAAGATCGCGGGCGGCATCAGCCTCCGCCTCTAGGATTCGTGATAGGACCCAATCTACTACGGCTGCCCATGCCTGGCGGTAAGCAGATTCACTCATGCCCATGGCAGCCGCTCGCTCACGATTGCTGAGCCGCTCACCCTTCATGTAGCCGATGGTGATCGCAGCGATCTGCGGCATGCGCTCTTCCAGCCTGTCCGGGAATAGCTGCTCACGAGCCACGGCAGCGCGCGCCTTCAGCACACCCAGATTGCGACGGGTCTTCTCGTCTTGGTCCCGCTCGAACTTCGCGATGCAGTCGGTGATCCCCCATAGAGTTCGAGCATCGATAAAACTGCGCGACCGGCGATTTCGCTCTTCAAGTGCTAGCCGGGTTATCCCGCGAAACACGCGAACTATGTCCGCGCGGCTCGGATCAGGCCCATACAGCAACTCCAGAAGGTCCCGACCAAGGCCAGCGGGCACCATTCCGAGCGCCCCAGCGATATCGATGTTGGTCAGGGTACCTACTCCACCATCTGTGCCGGTACCGGCATCAAGACGGAACGAGGACGCGTGAAACCTCGCCAATAGCTCACGAACGTCTTTCATGCTGCTCTCCTCAGTTCATTCACGTGGGTCTGTTGTTCGATCAAGTCGTCGTCGCTGCCGTAAGTCTCGTGAAACGCCCGAGAGCCATCCATCAGGCTCGGCCCGTAGATCGCTCGGGTCTGGGCCAAGGTCTTGCCCTCATTGGGGTGCCGGCGGTGATGCCAGACGCAAAGCGCAAAGCCAAAGAAGTGCCCACGACGGCGGTTCCCGCTCTTGGCGTGGTTGTAGTCGCAGCCGTAGACCACGCGGCGCGAGGACAGAAGGCCGGCCATCTGGAGCATCAGACAAGCCATGCACGGGCCCGCCTTCGCCAGTTCGATGCGCTCAGCCTCGGCTGCAGTCGGGGTGCCGGTGGAGTGCTGCATCGCCATCAGTCCTGCTCCCCGAAATGCGCGCGCCGGCCGCCGCCAAAGAACTTTGACTTCCCGGCGGTGCGCCCGGTCGGGCGGTCGGGCTCCGGCTCAGCTGGCAGCGGGCCATCACGGTCGCGCAAAGCCATGTGAGCGTAGTCGTTCCCCAGATAGATCGACTTCCCCGCCTCCACGTCGCGGCCCTTCGCCAGGATCAACTCCACGATCCCCCGCATGTGCGTGTTCTTGTCGTAGTACTCATCGCGGTGGATGAAGATGATCATGTCCGCCTTCTGCTCGATCTCACCGGATTCGCGCAGGTCAGCCATGTTCGGCCGCTTGTCCTGCCTGCTGGACAGCGCGCGGTTGAGCTGGCCCAGCGCTAGAACCGGGCAATTGAACTCCTTGGCCAGCGTCTTCAACCCTTGGGCAATCTCGCCGTATTCGAATCGAGCCAGCTTGGCGTCGATCTTGAAGTCGTGGATGTGATCCACCACCAACAGCCGGATCGGCTTCTTGGCATGCAGCGCGCGAGCACGTGCCATCAGCTGTGTGATTCGCAGGGCCGGAGTGTCATCTACGCTGAGCTGCAGCGCGCGGCGATCCTTCACGGCGGCTGTAACCTTTGCCCAGTACTCGTCCGAGCCAGCTGGCGCCAAGAGCCATTCATGCGGTACGCGGGCAGCCGCAGAGATCCCACGCCGGTTCATCTGCTTCTTGCTCATTTCCAGCGAGAACACCGCGACGTGACGATCTCGGGCCGCGAAGTCCGCAATGTTCAGGCCTGCAATGGATTTACCCATGCTCGGCCGGCCTGCCAGGATGATCAGGTCACCGTCCTGCAACCCGTGAGTGGCGGCGTTCAGCTCCTCCCAAGGCGTCGGCACACCCGTAACCGAGGTGCCCAATTCAAACCGGTACCGTAGGTCATCGAACCAATCCGGCAGTGTGTCGGTAACCGGGACAAGTCCGTCCGTCTGGCTGGGCGCCAAACCCTGCATCAGCACCTGCGCGGCGGCGATCCCCTCGACCGGCTCGAAGTGCGGGTCATAGGCCGCATCGGCAATCTCAGTGCCGATGCTGATCATCCGGCGAGCGATTGCCTTGTCACTCACAACCTGGGCGTAGGCAACGATGTTGGCTGCCGATGGCGTAGTGGCGGCAAGGTGGATCAAGTACCCGCTGTCCACCTGCTCGGACATGCCTTGTGCCTCGAACGACTCACCGAGCGTGATGGCGTCGAAAGGGCGCTCCCGCTCAACCATGTCCCGGATGGCGCGGTAGATCAGCTGGTGATCACGGCGATAGAAATCGTCCGCTGCCAGCGAAGCCTCCACTTTGCGCCAGGAACCCGGGTGCAGCAGCAGGCCTCCGATCACTGCCTGCTCTGCGGCGATGCTCTGCGGCGGGAGGCGCAGCTGGTCCACGGTCGAGTCGATGTCATACATCAGGCCGCTTCCTCACGCTCGAACAGCTTCAGCATCGTCTTGGGCTGGGTCATGTACTCGAAATCAGGCATCCAGTTCTCGTGCCCACGCCCTCCACCCTGCCGGCCTGAGTGGAAGTCATCCTTTGCCGCCACGGCGAAGTACTCGGACCAGAACTCGGCTGGGATGCGGTCGTGGCCCTGGCCGCGGCAAATGTCCCTAGCGATGGAGATGCATCGCTTCACCTGCGCTCGACGGTTCTCTCGCCCGATGGTGGCGTTCACGGCAGCGAGTAGCCCACCGTTGCCCTTCACCAGCGCCGAGGCGTTCCAAGCGGCAATCGCCTCGTTGGTCACCTCCGCCAGCCTCTGGGCCTTCTCGTCCAGCGGAGCAACCCCACCACCGGAGGCGTCATTCGGCTCAGCCGATGACGAATCCGAGCGAAGCGAGGATTTAGGCTCTTCTGGAGACGGAGACGGAGACGGAGACGGAGACGGAGACGGGGCACTCCTAGAATCTGCTACTAGCACTTTTTGGTAGTGCGTCTGGCTGCTGCTAGCACTGCCAGAATCTGCCGGTCGTGATCCGCTAGCACTCTCTGGTACTACTGTTGGTTGCGGCAGGCAGTCAGCCCCAATGCGCTTGGCATACTCCGGCATCAGCCGGGCAGCCTCTGGCCGGCCGTACTGCTTGCACAGCGCGGCCCAGCGCGCCTTTTCGCTGCGCGCATCCGCACCTGCAGCCCATGGGTTGTGATCTGCCCAATCGTGCAGTGCGTAGTTTTCGCCGACCTGATCCAAGAAGCGCACCCGCACCAGCTCGGACACGAATGCGCCCTCATCACCAATCCAGTCGGCAGCCAACTCGATGTCTTCCACTGTCATGCCCGACAGGTCCCCGTCGCTGCGGTTGGCAGCGGCCCAGGTGATCAGGCAGATCAGGTTCCATGCCCCGCCCTGCCCCAGCGCGCGGATCAACTTCTTTGTCTTCGGGTGCGCCGACAGGCCGGTCGCGATGCGTGCGTCCTGCATGTCAGCCCCCCGCTCGATTTGTGTACGTCATGCCATGTCTCCTACGTCCTCCTGCAAACCCGCTTCCCTCAACCGTGCAGGAGTTCGGCTGTCCCACCAGGAGCTACCTGACGGTTAGAGGGGCGGGATTCGGTTAGGGGCGCTTGCGCGCCTCGGCTTTCTTCTCGTCGGCCTTAGCCAACACAAGCCAGGCCTCGTACTTCTTGATCTTTTCCCGGATGCCACTCAGGCGGGCTTGATGGATGTAGCGGGAGCGGCCGCCCGGTGACCCGTTCGCCTCAACTTCTGCAAGGGTTGCGGTCGCTTCAGCAATCAGACGCTCCAGATACACCGTGCGCTTCTCGTCCCATTGGTGGGGCGGCTTCCCAGCGGCGCGGGCGCGCTTGTCCAGCTCATCGCGAAGCTCATTCACAGTGAAGCCAACCAGCGAGTAGCGAATGGCCCGGCTCACTTGTCACCACCCAGGAGTGCCACGAAACGACGCTGAATCGTCAGAGCTGCAATTACCACGTCGTTGCAGCGCTCGATGATGCTTCGAGCATGTGGGCGGTCGCGCTCATCGATGAGACCGTCAGCGGTGGCCGGCGTAAGCGCCGATACCAACGAGCCGAACTCGGTCATCAGGTTGCCGATGCCGGCCGTGTCGGCGTCTGCAGCGATCAACGCCAAACGAATCGGCAGCAGACCGCGGCGCGCAGCCAGATCCCGCTCGCAGTCGCTGCGGTAAGGCTCCGGCAGGCTCAGCACCCACGCATCTTCCAGATCGGCCGGAAGTGTTTTGACCGTGCCATCCATGTAGCGGCGTAGCGCCTGGCCGTTGGCCTTGAGTGCGTCGGCCAGGTCGTCGCCCCGCCCCATCCGTAGCGGCACGGCCTTCTTGTCGTGCATATGCGGCGCGGTCATCGCGAAATAGTTCTCCGCAACCTGCATTGCGAAGCTGTTGGCGTTCATCGCCGTTTCGTTGAGCAGGCGGTGGGTGAAGCCGTAGATCACCTGCTGGCGCGAAGGCAGAAACTGCCTCCCCAGCTTCATGACATCGCCGGTACCGGTCGCCAGACTGCTTCCCATGGACGGAATCGAACTCATCTCAAGCGGTCTCCACCGGAACGATTCGGGTTTCGTCGGGGTCTTCTGGCGGCTCTTCGGCAATGGCCTGAGCCTGGACGCCCAGCAGGCGCAGCACTTCGGGCACGCCCGGCAGCGCGCGCTCTTCCTCCCAGCTCTCAACCTGGGCCAAAGGCAAACCCAGCACCGTGGCCAGCTGCTTGTCGTTGGTGAAGCCCAGCCGGGCGCGCAGCGCGCGTTTACTCATGCGGACATCGATCTGGGCGGCGACCTGCTCCACCTGTGTCGGTCGAGTTTCTTCATCGGAACCCGAGCAGCGAGTGGCGTGAAGCCGAAGGAGCGCCAGGGCGCTAGCTGCGCGAGGGGACTGAGATCGACCTGAAGCCAAATCTCCAACCGTCGACCCAGCCGAACCAATAGCTTCGCCGATCTGGACATATGTCATGCCAGCCGATTGAAGCTCCCCAATGATGCTCGCCCAGGATTTGTCCATGCCCGCCACGTTACGGTATTCCGTAGTCTACAGTCAACGGCATTCCGTTACGGAGTTCCGTTCAAATGTGTACATGGACAACATTGGCACCCGGATCAGAAGCGAGCGCGAAGCACAGGGGGTATCCCGTGCCGAGCTTGCGCGATTCGCCGGAATCGCAGCAACCACCCTTTCGGATCTTGAGCTGGGCTTATCAAAATCCACGACGGCTCTTCACAAGATCGCCGCGAGACTTGGCCTCCGTCCAGAGTGGATCGAGACCGGCAAGGGAGTGAAAGAAGCCGTCAGCACTACGACTCCTGGTGATTCGGATTACACCGACGTTGTCGGCTACGCCCAGGCGGTCGGCCTAGGTGCGGGCGGTTCCGAGGCGGTCGAGTACGCCGATACTCACAGCCTAAAGTTCAAGAAGACCAGCCTCCGCCGCCGCGGCATCCTGGGCAGCGCTGAGAACAAGACCTTGCACGTCTACTACGGCAAGGGTGACTCCATGGAACCGACAATCAGGGATGGAAACGCCATCCTCTTCGACTCCAGCGACACCCGTGTCGTGGACGGCGCGCTCTATGTTATCCAAGTCAACGGCTCGGCCAACCCCGAGTACTTCGTGAAGCGCGCCATGGTCTTGGACGCCGGCGTCTACTTTGCCAGCGACAACCCCGCCGGCGACCACAGTTGGAAGAAGCCTAAGGCCATGGATTCAAATAAGCATCCCATCACGGTCATTGGCCGTGTCCACTGGATAGGTGGCTGGGCCGACTGAAAGCTACACGGTCTCGGACCTTCCATGGTCAAGCTAAAAATGGATTTTTAACAGGGGGAAGTAATGGCTGTAGATCGACCAAGAGCAATGCACTACAAACGAGCAAAATTGCTATCTGGTGCACCACTGGACCTGCAATCAATTGTCGCTGATGCGATTCGCGACTCGCAGAACGTGGATGCGCGGGAGGAAGGTGAAGCGGTGCGGCGCGTTCTGTCGGGAATCGGTAATACGAACGGGATGCTCACCGCGAAGTTCATGCAGTTCACAGTTGGTCAGAAAGCGCATTTCTTGGAGAGAGACAGCGCTACTGGCGACTACAAGCTGGACACTATTGCTGTTCCAGAGGAAGACGGAGCAGCGCGCCGGGAGTTTGTTGAATCGTTGACGTTCCTTGCGCTTTCTGCATCCCACGTGATGTTCGTTTCCGCGTTGCACTTGGGTTCGAAGGCTCTTGAGGAACACCTTAATTGGCTGCTCAAGAAGTACTCCAAGATTGCAGCAGACGACTACGTGATCCTTGCCGACCAGCAATCAGCAAATGCTGAACAACGTCTGGCAAGGCATCCGGTTGATAGCGTGACGATCGGGGCGGAACTCGACTTTGAAGTCGTGGAAATGGTCAAAACACAACGAAGGACGAAGGATCGCGAGACTGTACCCGGCTACAAAAGTGTCCGCCCTGTAGGTCCCGTCGCCGATATGCTCAGTTCGCTGATTGGAGACTGGTTCGGAGACGTCCCGTTAACCAAGGCGCTTGGGAAGGATGAACGCATTAAGGCAACGCTAAAGCTGAACTACTCTAATCGGCGAAAGTCCGATGAGGGATTTGAGATGATGCAAAAGCTGGCGGTAGCCGGCCGTCACTTCGATCTGGACGAGACCCGTGTTCATCTTCATAAGGGTGGAACCTTGCGCGGCACCGATTTGAAGGTTCAGACGAGCCTAACGGTGAGCGTGCTTGAATCAGGGATGATTGATGAATTTGACCTTTGGGGAAAGGTGCACTCATGGCTACGCCACGCTATAGCAACCTCAATAGTTCCTCAGTGAACACCAATGCGACCAAAAACATCCTGCTCCTGATCCTAGTGCTGACCACTGGGCTGGCTACGGGGGTCATTGCGTCGCAGTTGCTTTCTGATCGTGGCCTGGAAGCCCTCCTGAAAGACACCTGGATCATCCAAGGCGTTCTTGTGGCTGCCGTCGTGGCCCTCATCTACAAACTCCAAAGTGACATTGCTGGCCTAGCTGGTCTCAGCTCAATCCAGCGCATTCAGCTAGATGACATGGTGACTGTAAAGTCGCGACGTCTCTGGGCATTGTTCTTCGCTATCGCACTATCTGCCCTTCTTCCCAGGGTGGCAGGTGCGATAGCCGAGGGCGCAGCGCAAAACAAGCTGCTCTTTTCTGCGACGGTTCTACAGACAACTACGGCCTTGCTATGCGGCCGTCTACCAGGGATGTGGCAAGAGCTGCGCCGCTTCACGACAGCGATGATCGCGGAGAAGGAGCGCAAGTCCCGCCAGACGGCCGAGCTCGAAAGGCTCTCAAAGGCATCGAAGGACCATTAAGTAACCCCGCTTCGGCGGGGTTTTTCTTTGCAGGAGAGCCGGAGCTGAATTTGTTCACTTAATCGAAGTTCGAAATTACGGTATTCCGTTGACAACGGCTAACGGTATTCCGTAGATTGTGCTCCGTCGCCCCGCGACACACCCATTCCGGGCAGGGGCTGGAGATCAGGTTCATGGCAACCGCCCGCACCTCCCTCGCCGCTCTGTGCCTCGCACTGAGCGGTTGCGCCGCCACCGGCCATCCGGAGCCCTCCCCGGCCGCTGAGGTCACCACCGATGGTGAAGCGACCATCCCGGCAGACCTGGTCATAAGCAGCCCGCGCATCTGCGCCGCCCTCGCCGTCTACGAGCTCGCAGACCACGACGACTGGGGACTGCGCGGGACCATCGCGGCAACCGCCCTCAATGGCTTCCGCGCGGCCGACCGCGTGCCGAACTGCGCCGCTGGCGTTGCCGTCGCACTGACCGCCGACTTCTCGGCTCGCCACTGGCAAGACGCGCTCGACGCCGTCGATGCGGTCGCCAGCGGCTCCTACCCCGTTCCAAGCGCATGCGCCCGGGCAACTGCGGTTGTCCCCCTCTCTGCGGTCAGTGCCGACTCCCCCTCGGCCGCCCGGGCGCACTGCGTCATCTATGACCTCGCCTTCGTTGAGGCAGCGCAGTGAAAGGGGTCCTTGCAGAAATCGGCGCGCTCCTGCTCATCGTCGCAGGGGCCACTTTGATCCTCGGCGCGCTAGTCGCCCTGCTGGCCTACGGCGCATAACTGGAGATGCACATGCAACGCATGATCACCGAGCAGCCACCGATCATCCCCTGCAGCAAAGGCCACGCAGCGCGCCATATGCTCGACCTCCGCCGACCATCGGCCGGTGGCGGCCACAGCGTGGAATGCGCCTGCAGCAACACAGCCAGGCATCTCACATTCGAAGAAGCGCACGCGGAGTGGTGCCTTGTGCATGGACAGCGCGCGCCGAAGCGCAGGCCACCAGTAAAGCGATCCGTATTCCCGTCTGAGCTCGCCCAGCTGCAGCTGAGTCTGTGAGGCCCCCATGACCGACCAAGCCCAGTGCGACGAACTGCTCGCAGCGCTCACCAAACGACCGATGACTGCTACCGAGATCTTCCTGGAGCTGGGCATCGCCAGAGCCAGCGCGCGCATCTACGACCTGCGGCAGCAAGGCCACCCGATCCACTCGGCAGAAGTCGTGGTCAACAACCGCAAGGGCAAACCCTGCCGCGTTGCCAGGTACAGCGTCACCACCGACCAGCTGCTCCTCATTCCACAGCTACCCGGCCGCGCGAAGTTCTCGCAGCGCCGGATCAAGAAGGAACCCTCCCGATGATTGATTCCAACCCGACCGCGTGTACCTGCCCCAGCGGCGACGGCTCTCTGCGCCACCCTTGCCAGGTGCACAACGCCAATTACGTTGGCGATGCAGCGCCCTTTGATCTCGTCGCCCACTTGGAGCGCCAGCGCTATTTCTCAGCGCACACATTCGGCCCCGGAACCCGCGCGGCGGGCATCGTCGACCACATCCGCAAGGAGCTGCTGGAGATCGAGGCCGACCCGGGCGACCTCCGCGAATGGGTGGATGTGATCATCCTTGCGTTTGATGGCGCCTGGCGCAGTGGCGCCACAGCACAAGAAATCATCTCCGCTATCGTCGTGAAGCAAACAAAGAACGAGGGACGCACCTGGCCACACTGGAGCACCATGCCTGCGGACAAGGCCATCGAGCATGACCGCAGCGGCGAAAGCGCCGCGGCCCCGGAAGCGGTGGCTTACAACGCGGGTGGAATCGAGTTGACCGCCTGCCAGCTTCACGAAGCGTTGCTGATGGCGGGCTCCCCCGAGTTGGACGTGGAGTTCGATGACCGCTCGCGTGTCCGTATCTTCCACACCGACAACGGCCACAGCGGCCCGGGCCTCTATTGCGAGTGCGTGGACGTGGAAGAGGAAGGCTGCATCCTGCTGGATGGGACTTCTCCGGCTATCGCCGCCCCCATCGCGGCAGCGCCGGTTGAGGGCGGACAGATCACGGGTTGGCGGAACGTCGATGGCATGGCGGTGTTCGCCGTTGCGTCGCACAGCGGCATCACCCCGAACCAGGAGTTCGTGCGGTATGACGATCACCTAAATTCGCTGGCCAGCACCCCCGCAGCGCCGGGGATCGACCTTGCCCCGCGCCCGATGGCGACCGCGCCGCGCGATGGCACCATGCTGCGCTTGCTAGTGCAGTTCGATGACCATGCCACCGAAGACACCGAAGGCCCGGCGTGGACCATCGGAGCATGCAACGACGACAACGTGCACCAGGACGAGCGTGCCGGCTGGCAGTTCGCTGGTTGGTGCTGGGATCACGATCACTTCACTGAGGGCAAGGGCACGCCGGTCGGCTGGCTGCCACTGATCGACGCCAGCCCCGAGGGCGGCAGCACCGACGAGAACAACGATCTGTTGCCCGAGCTGCGCGACGTTGAGGACTACTTCACCAGCGTTGACCCGAATCCGATCCATCTCGCCACGGTTCGCCAAGCCATCAGTGCGATTGTCGGCAGCCCCAAGGGCGGCAGCGAGACCGAGCCGATGTTTTACATCCAGGACACGCGGAGCTTCGTCGGCAACTGCCCGATGTGGTGGGCACCAAACGGCGCTGGCTACGTGACCCGTCTCGATGAAGCTGGCCGCTTCACCGAACAGGAGGCAATCCGGCAGAACCGTTCGCGTGAAACGGATGTGCCGTGGCCTTGCGCGGAGATCGACAAGCTTGGCCGGATCACCGTGGACATGCAGCACATGCGCCCGCGTAGCGAACGGCTGGCAGAACTGCAGGCCACCAGCGCCGAGGTGGGGGGCGTGAGCGCGTTCAAGACTGGCGACCGTGTTCGCATCATCGCCACCGACTATGACACCTCAGAGGACGCGAACCTCGCCAACGGACAGACCGGTCGCGTAATCAAAAGCCTTGGCGGTGCGGCCTCGATCCAGACGGACGCTGGTCCGCGCCACGTCAACGATGATGGTGATGGCTGGTGGTTCTTTGACAGCCAGCTTGAGCTGGCGGGTGACGACGAGCAGCCCACCAGCCACGGCGCGGGGGCGTGGCTGAAATGAAGACCTATCTTAAGAATGCGAACCAAGATTCAAAACTACCTAGCTCTAATCTAACTAGGCTCATTTCGTCGCAGCAGGTCGTTGAGATTCACTGCCTGGCCCTCAACATCTTCCACCCACATAGCGAGAATTCGAAACTTCTCTGCAACATCTGCATATGGACGCCCTTCCTTCAGATACTCCCGACACGCTCCGATTGCAGACCGCGCCCTCCGGTGTGCGACTTTGAAGTTGGTGAGCAGGTTCAGATCCTCCGGCGAAAAATCGACTCCCGTTGGCTCGTCAATCGTCTCCAAAAGCACGTCATTGAGGGTATCCAGCAAATCCTGCAGATACAGTTGGCTGCCAGCCTCAAGTTGCGTAAGCACAGTTGGTCCGTGGCTCTTCACGAAAGTATTAGCAACACTGCAAGTGCGGATCTCGGTCGCCCAGCGCTTGTAAAGCGATCGCGACTTGGAAAGCTCCAGAACGGAGTTCTCTGTTCTCTCGCGCTCCCTCTGGGTGTAGGCCATCCAAGCAATGAAGCCCGCAAAAAATCCTACAACCCAGGTACCCAGTGCCGCGGAAATTGCGGCGTAGACCGCCCATGCTTCCCATTTTGGAATGCACTCTTTCCCAAGCCACCAGCAATCACTAAGCGCTCCAAGAAATTCCATTTGCTCGCCCCCCTGTTGATTGGGCGGCATTTTGCCATGGGCGCAAGGAAACCTCTCGCCGCCCGCCCGCAGGGGGTGAAGTGATGGCCAGGGACATGCCCATCGGCCTTTGCGCCGTCTGTGACAACGACCTGGACCTGAGTGACGCTGGCATTTGCAAGACCTGCGGCCAAGGATTCTGCTGGAGTCGTTGTGGCACCTGGCACGCTGGTCAGCACGCCTGTCACAACTGCGTGCCCGAAGATCACTGCTGCCCGCACTGCGGCGATCTGGAATGCGACACCGACTGCGGGGAGCGTGCCGAGATCTATCGAGAGCACCTTCGCAAGCAGCTGTTGGATATTCAGCTGGACGACTACGACTGGGAGGAGGCGAGCGATGCGTGATCTAGAAGAAAATGCGTCCGTCGTCCGTAACGCCGATCACAGCGAACAGCCTGCTATCGATGAAGTCGGTCGCCTCTCGGGTCGATGGAATATCGATCAGGTCGAACCGATTCACGCGAAAAATGTCGCGAGCCAAGTGCCGCGCAGAAATGGCCAGCCCCTCCGGGCCGTCCAAGCCATGCTCGACGTAAGAGTGAAGCTGCCAGCCTTCGACGTACCTGATCATCACGACCCCGCCGTTTCGAACTCGACAAAGAGCGTCCCGCATAGGTCGTTCAGTGTCAATGCGACCGGTCTCGCGTCACAAATTCGCACCCCGGAGGCGAGCAATAAAAATGACCTGCACCAACTGCATCCTGGGCGAGGCCAGAAAGATACGGCTCCAATCCTAAGGAAGCGCCGATGACCGCCCCGCAGCTATTCCCCAAGCCGGCCAAGCGCATGCGGCAGGCGCCCAAGGACTTCCTGCGCGAGCAGCTGGCCACGGCCGCAAACGAGGTATGCGGTATGAGCGACGACACCATTGATACCGAGGATGCATGGGCAATCGCGGAAGGCATCGTCTCTCGTCGCCTGGCGCGTGGCTGGTCTCGCCAGACGATCCTCGCAAGCATCGAGGGTGGGCCAACGCCTTGCGGGACTGCCTTCTACATCATGCGGTCAGGTGTAATCGCTGTAGCTCGCTTCGCGATGACCCAAATCAGCGATATGAACGGTCGCGGGTGCTGGTTCTCGATCCGCGACCTCTTCCCTCCGCTGCCGGTCCATACGCACGCCAGCACCGAAGAGCTGCAGCCCTTCCAGGTCGGCGACAAGGTGTGGGCCTGGTACAAACACGAGCCCAACGCCGACTGCGGTCAACCCGATCGACCGGGCGCCGATGCCGACTGGCACCGGTGTGTGCCACTTTTCACGGTGAAGAAAGTTTCTGGGCCTCACCACGGCTCCTGGCACTACGCCGGCAGGCCGCACTATCAGGTGCACCTGTGGTATCGGGAAGGACCAGCAGGGGATCACTATGACGCAGGGAGTCACGATGTCTGTCCGATCAAGGGCCGACCGTGGCAGATGCGCGGTGACGGCGACTATCTGCAGCTCGTCTCGCGGGCAGCACCATCGGATTCGAAGCGCCGTGCCGTGAAGGTGGTGACCCAGCCTGCACCTGCGCTGCAGGTCGATGCCCCAGCCCAACTGAGCCTTTTCGCATGACGACCCCGCAGCTATTCCCCAAGCCGGCCAAGCGGATGAAGCAGCCGCCCAAGGACTTCCTGCGCGAGCAGCTGGCCACGGCCGCAGACGAGATCATCCGGCTCCGCGCCCAGGAGCTGGCCAACGAAGACCGAATCAAGAGCGCCCGCGCGGCGTTGGAAGGAGAGCAACATGGCTGACAGCCTTGCACTGTCCAAGCGAGAAGTGGGCGAGCTGTGCCGCACCCCGCAGAAGGCGCGCCAGATTGCCTTCCTGCTACAGAACGGCATCCGGCATTACCTGGATGCCCATGGCTGGCCGGTGGTGCTGCGGTCAACGGTCGATGGCGGACAAGCCCATGATCAGCCGGCTGTACCCTCTTGGAAGCCGAACAAGGCAGCGTGATGGGAAGGAAACCAACAAAGCCGGGGGCGATCCCTCGCCTTCGCCCTCGCAAGCGCGGCTCCAAGACCTACTACTTCTACGACCATGGCGGCTCACCGCGCCGCGAGGAATCGCTGGGTAGCGACTACGGCCTGGCCATCCAGAAGTGGGCGGAGCTGGAGCGTGCCGCGCATGCCCCGGAAGCGCCTCAGATCATGTTCGATTGGGTGTGCGACCGCTACATGGCCGAGGTCGCCGCGCGGAAATCGGCGCGGACATTTGAGGACAATAAGGATGAGCTGAAGAAGCTGAAGGCCTTCTTCTGCGATCCGCCGGCCCCGCTAGAAGCCATCAAGCCGGTGAACGTCCGGCAGTACATGACCTGGCGCACCTCGGGCGGCACGGCCTTTGTCCGCGCGAACCGTGAGAAGGCCCTGTTGTCGCACATGTGGAACTATGCCCGCGACCGCGGCTACACGGCCTTGCCCAACCCCTGCGCCGGCATCAAGGGATTCAAGGAAACCGGCCGCGACGTCTACATCGAGGACGCGCAGTACCAGGCCATTTGGGCAGCAGCGGACGCCTGCGTGCAAGATGCGATGGACCTCGCCTACCTGCTCGGCCAGCGCCCGGCGGATGTCCTCAGCCTGACCGAAATGGACGTGCGCGATGGCGCTGTGCACCTCACGCAGAACAAGACCGCCCATAAGCTTCGGGTCGAGGTAAGTGCAGATCTATCGGCGCTGCTGGAGAGGATCAGGGTCCGGAAGCACGGGTACACCGTCCACAGCACCCGGCTGGTGGTGAATGAGCATGGCCGCTCGATGACCGTGGCTGCGATGTCCAGGCGCTGGCTAAAGGCCTGCAAAGGGGCCCAGATCACAGGCATCCAGTTCAGGGATCTGCGCGCAAAGGCCGGTACCGACAAGACCGATTCAGCTGGTGACATCCGCCAGGCTCAGAAGCAGCTCGGCCATTCCTCGGTGGTGATGACCGAGCACTATGTGCGCAAGCGCCGCGGCGCCAAGGTCACCCCAACCCGATGAATTGCGGAACACCCCTCGATATTGCGGAAATGAAAAAGGCGACAAAAGTCGCCTAAGTCATTGTGCCCGGAGCCGGAATCGAACCGGCATGGCCTCGCGGCCGGCGGATTTTAAGTCCGATGCGTCTACCAGTTTCGCCATCCGGGCATCGCAATAGCGTGCCTGATCGCGGCCCAATTGTGAATCACGAAGATTGGCGACGGCGCCAAACGCCGCCGCCACCGTGGCCTCAACCGATGGCGCGCGAATAGCGCGCAGGCTGCTGCGCGGCTTTCAGATAGCGGTCAAAGCACATCGCAATCAAACGCAGCAAGGGCCGTCCCTGCTCGGTGGCGGCGACCACGCCGTCGCCGTAGCTGACCAGGCCGTCGTCCTGCAAATGCCGCAAGGCGATCAGCTCCTCGGCGAAATAACTGTCGAAATCCACGCCATGCCGTCGCGCCAGCGTGTGCCCGTCCACGCTGCCATGGCACATCAGCTGCTGGATGAGCTCCGCGCGCAGCATGTCATCGCTGTCCAACTCCAGTCCACGCCACACCGGCACGCCGCCCTCGGCAATCTTTGCTTCCCAATCCTTGAGATCGCGCGGGTTCTGGCTGTAGCTGCTGTCGATGTGACTGATCGCGCTGACGCCCAGCCCCAACAGATCGCTGTCGGCATGGGTGGTATAGCCCATGAAATTGCGGTGCAGACTACCGGCACGCTGCGCACGCGACAGGTCTTCTTCCGGCAATGCGAAGTGATCCATGCCGATGTACTGATAACCGGCCGCCGACAGTCGCTCGACCGCCAGCCCGAGCAGCGCCAGCTTCTGTTCCGGGTCAGGCAGGTCGCGGTCCTGGATCTGCCGCTGCGCCTTGAACATATGCGGCAGGTGCGCATAGCCGTAGATCGCCAACCGGTCCGGGCGCGCGTCGATCACGGTATCCAGCGTTCGGCCGAAGCCGGCCAGCGTCTGCAACGGCAGGCCATAGATCAGGTCAACATTCACCGAACGCATGCCGTTGTCGCGGCAGGCCTGGATGATGGCCATCGTTTCATCCACCGCCTGCACGCGATTGATCGCCTGCTGCACCTGCGGATCGAAGTCCTGGATACCCAGACTTGCGCGATTGAATCCCAGCTCTGCCAGCACAGCGATGTCGTCCACGCTGACCGAACGCGGATCCAGCTCGATCGAGAAATCACGTGCGCTGCTCTGGCTGAAGTTGAACAGCTGTTGCAAGCCACCAATCAAGCGGCGCAGCTGTGCCGGTTCCAGGAAATTGGGCGTGCCGCCGCCCAGGTGCAGCTGCACCACTTCACGCTCGCGCGCGAACAGCGGCGCCAACCCGCCCGCCTCCACCAGCAGCTGATCGACGTAGCGCTCACCCTTGCTGCGATCACGACTGATGACGCGGTTGCAGCCGCAGTAGAAGCAGGGGCTGCTGCAGTACGGTACATGCACGTACAGCGACATCGGTCGCCCCACCACATTGCTGCGCGCCACCGCCGCACAGAATTGCGCCTGCCCATAGCCATCATGGAAATGGGGCGCGGTTGGATAGGACGTGTAGCGCGGCCCTGGCCGATCATGCCGGCGCAGCAGGTCTGCATCGAAGGTCCAGCCCAGGGTATTTGAGGTCGGCAGCGGCATGTTCATGGCGCCAGCTTGCCTGCGCCCGCATGCCCCTGCCTTGAGTTAGATCAATTTGGCCCGTTCATGAATGGAGCCAACCACCCTGACGTTCAGAGTATCGGGAACGAGGGGGCGTGATAGCGGCGCCAGATGGAACCGGCAACCCGTGCCGCGGCTTCGTCGGCCAGCGCCTGCATCGCCGGATTGCCCAGCTCCGCCGTGGTCTGCGCGAACAGGCCCAGCCAACGCTCGAACATCGGCCACTCCAGTCCGGGAATAGCCAGATGCTTGGGCATCGGCGCGCCAGTGAAGCGCGAGGTCCCACGCAGCAGGGCCGACCAGAAATCCACCAACTGTTGCAGGTGCGCCTCCCAATCGTGCACCCGCGCTTCGAATATCGGCCCCAGCACCGCGTCCTCGCGCACCCGCGCGTAGAAGCGCCGTACCAGCAGCTCGACCTCTTCCTCCGTGCACACATCCGGCCCAGCCCGCACCACACACCTCCTGTCACCTAACCCGAATCGACTACACCCGGCCGTGCCCTGCTTGATCAGGATCAACGACGCCCACCGGCACAGCCCCTAGCCTTGCACACCGGGCCACCAGTTGCCGCCATCCCGCACAGTGGCCACAGCCCATTCTATTCCTTCGCCACGAGGCCCCCAGGAATCCTCAATGACCAGCCCTGTCGACTCCAGTACCCGCCGCTCGTTGCCGATGATCCAACGCCTGGGCGCCGTGGTCTGGCCCAGCTTCTTCACCGCTGCCGTGATGTCGGCGTTGTTCTTTGCCTTCATCGATCCGTTGGAACTGCAGCAGATCAGCTTCCCACGACAGGTCATCAGCCGCGAACTGGGCTATTCATTGGGATTCTTCATGTTCTGGGCCGGCACCTTGTGCGCCTGCGGCGTGACCGCGCTGCTGCTGCGCCCGGCACGCGAACCGGAGGAATCCTTCGAATGAAGCCGGTGCGCAGTATCGGCGAAGCCTGCGCCGGCACCGCCCGCAAGCGCGATACGCTCCGCCAGTTCACCACCACGATGATGCTGGCGGCGTTCTACGGGCTGCCGTGGCTGCACTGGAATGGCAAACCCTGGCTGCTGCTGGACATTGATGCGCGCCAGTTCCGGATTGCCGGCATCTCGATGCAACCCGAGCAGTCGCTGCCGCTGCTATGGCTGGCGCTGGCAGCACTGGCCCTGCTCTGCCTTGTCACCAGCCTGTACGGTCGCCTGTGGTGCACCTACGCCTGCCCACAAACGGTACTGACCCGCCTTTTCCGCAGGCTGACCCGCCTGACTGATCTCCAAGGCTGGGCAAAGCCACTGGGAACCCCGCTGAGGCACGCGCTCTGGGCAGCCATCGCGCTATGGACCGGCATCAGCTTCGTCGGCTACTTCACCCCAATCGGCGGACTGGTGCATGGTGTATTCACGCTCACGCTCAGCGGCTGGGAATGCTTCTGGATCATTTTTTACGGTCTGGCGACCTGGGCCAACGTGGCGTATCTGCATGAACAGGTCTGCAGTTACCTATGCCCTTACAGCCGCGTACAACGCCTGATCAGCGATGGACGCACCCCCAGCATCCAGTACAACGCGCCACGCGGTGAGCCGCGTGGCCCTCGTGATCAGGACAACGCCAGCGTGCTGCATCGCTCCCGCGGCCTGCTTGATGCAACCACTGCCGCCGACTACGTATTCCGCGCCGCGCACCCCGCCATTGCCGGTGCGATGCCCAACTTCAGCCCGGCCCATCTGGGTGACTGCACGGATTGCGGCGCCTGCGTGACGGCCTGCCCGATCGGCCTGGATATCCGCAATGGTCGCTCGGACAGCTGCATCGAATGCGGCAACTGCATGGATGCCTGTGACGACACCATGGCCGCCAAACACTACCCCCTGGATCTCATCCATCGCGCCCGCCCGGCCTGCCAAGCAGGCGGCAACGCATCCGGATGGCGGATCAAGCCGTTGGCGTTTGCGGCGCTGATGCTGCTGTGCATCGGCCTGGCGGCCTTCACGGCCACAAGCCTGTCTTGAGCGACTTGAAGGAGTACAGCACACCACGAAGCATGCCTACCCGCGCGCAATGCTGCTCACTTCGATGAGACAGGGCTGCTCCTGCTCAGCGGGAGCGGCATCAACCGTACACCCGGCAACGCGCAAGCACCCGGCAGCAGCGTCATCTGCTGATCCGCATGCCTCGCGGCTGGCGCCGCTTCCACATAGGACATTGCCGCCGGCCTCGTTACACTCACCGCGCATGCATACCCTTGAAGATCTGAACAACGGCGCCCTCGCCGGCGCCCAGGCTGTCCGGCTGGTCAACCTGGGCCTCACCGAGTTCCCGCAGGCGCTGTTTGCACTGGCTGACACTCTGGAAATACTGGACCTCTCCGGCAACCAGCTCAGCTCACTGCCTGAAGACCTGCGGCGGCTGCACAAGCTGCGCATCCTGTTCTGCTCCAACAACCCGTTTACGCAACTGCCAACGGCGCTGGGCGACTGCGCGCAGCTGGAGATGGTCGGCTTCAAGGCTTGCGCGCTTACCCGGGTAAGCGAGCGCAGCCTGCCAGCGCAGCTGCGCTGGTTGATCCTCTCCGACAACCAGCTGGCTGAACTGCCCGCTGCGCTGGGACAGCGGCCGCGGCTGCAGAAACTGATGCTTTCCTGCAACCAGCTCACCACCTTGCCCGACCTGGGCAATTGCAAGGCACTGGAGCTGCTGCGCATTGCCAGCAACCGGTTCCAGGAAATTCCCGCGACCGTGCTGGCATTGCCAAACCTCGCGTGGCCGGCGGTGGCCGGTAATCCACTGACTGCAAACGCCGAGCAGACTGCATTGGCAGAGGCGCATCACCACGCCATCCGCTACGACGAACTGGAGATCGGCGCGCTGCTGGGCGAAGGGGCAAGCGGCCACATCCATCGCGCCACCCACACATGCAGCGGCCAGTCGATGGCCATCAAGGTATTCAAGGCGGCATTTACCAGCGATGGGACGCCACAGTCGGAACTGGCTGCCGGCCTGGCCGCCGCCGGGCATCCCTACCTGCTTGCACCGTTGGCAACGGTCGAAGGCCACCCGGAAGGCCGCCTGGCGGTGGCGATGCCCCTGCTCCCCCCGGACTACATCAATCTGGCCGGCCCACCCAGCCTTGCCAGTTGCACGCGTGATGTCTATGCCACAGATACGCGTTTTACGCCGACCATCGCCGAGCGGCTGCTGGGCTGCATCCGTGGCGCGCTGAAGCACCTGCATGCACGCGGCATACTGCACGGCGACCTGTACGCCCACAACATCCTGTGGAACCCGGTCACCGGCGAAGCAGTTTTGAGCGACTTCGGTGCAGCCATGTTGAGCAACACCCTGCCACCGGCGGATCGCGCACTGCTGCAAGCCATCGAGTGGCGTGCATTTGCCCACCTCGAGGTCGAGATCGCAGCGCGCACAAGCAGCTGAGCCGCGGCAAGGAGCGGTCGCGCGCTAAACCTCCTCGCCATCCACCAGAGCCCCGGCCCCCTCAATCATGCTGAGACGAAGCTTTTGCCGCACGTCAAAAGCTCTCGGCGCGACAGAAGTGGCACTTCCATCCAGATACAGGAAGCCATCAAAGCTCCCTGACGCCATGCAGTCGACCAATCCCGGCGAGACCAGCGAACAGTCGTGCTTCAGCGCCTTTGCGTCAACCACATCGATGCGCGCAGACAAGACAGGCAGGGACCGCTCTGCCTGCCTGGAGAGCTCAGACGAAATCACCGTCGCGATATCCTCTGCACGAGGCAACAGACCCATTTCTTGGGCGAGAACTGATTGCGAGCAACAGCTGAAGATCAACACAGCAAAAATCACTTTCATGGCGTTCTCTACTGAACTGCCTTCACTGAGATCCTGGAAACAATCATATGCCCCGGCAACCTCAAGCGGACATCGTACGACCGCTTGGATAGGCGCGCCCATGCAAAGCCGAGAGCCCTCCGACAACCTTGGCGGACGGATGCCTACCGAGTTCTGCGGATACCACGAACCGGAAAACTCTCAGTTGGCTTGCCATTGAGTTACGGAGGGTCGACAAAGGTAGGTGCCATAGACCGAAGTGCCTGCGCCCAACAAACCACGCCGCACACGCTCACCTCCCGCTTGCAGGCATAGCGCTGGGCAAGCAAACCGCACAAACCCGGCCCCCTCAATCATGCTGAGACGAAGCTTTTGCCGCACGTCAAAAGCTCTCGGCGCGACAGAAGTGGCACTTCCATCCAGATACAGGAAGCCATCAAAGCTCCCTGACGCCATGCAGTCGACCAATCCCGGCGAGACCAGCGAACAGTCGTGCTTCAGCGCCTTTGCGTCAACCACATCGATGCGCGCAGACAAGACAGGCAGGGACCGCTCTGCCTGCCTGGAGAGCTCAGACGAAATCACCGTCGCGATATCCTCTGCACGAGGCAACAGACCCATTTCTTGGGCGAGAACTGATTGCGAGCAACAGCTGAAGATCAACACAGCAAAAATCACTTTCATGGCGTTCTCTACTGAACTGCCTTCACTGAGATCCTGGAAACAATCATATGCCCCGGCAACCTCAAGCGGACATCGTACGACCGCTTGGATAGGCGCGCCCATGCAAAGCCGAGAGCCCTCCGACAACCTTGGCGGACGGATGCCTACCGAGTTCTGCGGATACCACGAACCGGAAAACTCTCAGTTGGCTTGCCATTGAGTTACGGAGGGTCGACAAAGGTAGGTGCCATAGACCGAAGTGCCTGCGCCCAACAAACCACGCCGCACACGCTCACCTCCCGCTTGCAGGCATAGCGCTGGGCAAGCAAACCGCACAAACGATGTCGCCGCTCAAACCCAAGTACACGCAGTGCACGCATGCCCCCACGGGTTTGCCACGTGAACGCGAGTGGCGGATAAGCGCACACGCTTGAACAGGTCATCCCGGGATTTCGGCGCAAGCGGCAGAAAACAAAAAAGCCCTGATTTCTCAGGGCTTTAGTGCTTACTACTTGGAGGCCTGGGTCGGAATCGAACCGGCGTACGCGGATTTGCAATCCGCTGCATAACCACTCTGCTACCAGGCCAAACAACTGCGTCGTCGAAGCACAACATCACCTCGACATGAAAAGACCCCACTGAGGGGGCCCTTTCCAATTTGGAGCGGGAAACGAGACTCGAACTCGCGACCTCAACCTTGGCAAGGTTGCGCTCTACCAACTGAGCTATTCCCGCGGTGTGGGCGAATCATACAGACTTCGGCAGGGCTGCGCCAGCGCTTTTTAACAATTCCTTTCACATAGGCTGGATGGCTGTCTTCGTCGGCTCTGCAATCCCTGTAGAGCCGAGCCATGCTCGGCTGGGGCATCACCGGGAAAGCCCCTGCCGAGCACGGCTCGGCACTACGGTTTTAGCCCCTCTCCCGCTTGCGGGAGAGGGGTTGGGGTGAGGGGAGCTTTACGCTGGTAAAGCTCTTGCCGAGCATGGCTCGGCACTACATGTGTGTGCTGCCTGCAGCTTGGGCGGGGCTGGCGTACCATCGCGCCTCCGCCGCATCACCTGCTCCAGCCTGTTCCGATGACCCAGCAATCACACCGCGTGCAAGGCCTCAACAATGATGAAGTGGCCGCTGACTGGCCCGCCATCGATGCGGCTGAACTGGCCTGGCTATGTGATCACTACCCGCAGCTGGATGCCGGCAGCGCCCTGCTTTGGCATAGTCCGCGACCGATGTCGGCCGCCGCGATTGCCTCCGGCCCGTACGGCAAGGTCTTCATCAAACGGCATCATCGCTTGGTCCGTACAGCCGCCTGTCTGCAGGAGGAGCACCGGTTCATCACCCACCTCGCCAATGCAGGGGTTCCGGTTGCCGAACTCCTGCGCAACCAGCACGGCGCAACCGCGATCGAACATGGCGACTGGACCTACGAACTGCACGCCGTCGCCACTGGCCAGGACCTGTACCGCGACGCCCCGTCGTGGACGTTGCTGACCGAGCGCGAACGCGCACGCGCCGCCGGCCGCATGCTGGCCACCCTGCATCGCGCTTCGGCCGGTTATCACGCGCCCCAGCGCAGCACCCACCTTTTGGTCGCCCGCGATGAGCTGATCAGGGCCGAAGACCCGATCTCTGCACTCAACGCCGACCTGGACAATCGCCCCGGCTTGGCGCGCTACCTGGCCCGCATCCCGTGGGAGCAGCAACTGCAGCGCAGCGTCCTGCCCTGGCATACCGGACTATCCGCGCGCCTGCAGGCCGAACCGCCGCTGTGGGCGCACAACGACTGGCATGTCTCCAACCTGCTGTGGGGCCATGACGACAACGCGATGCAGGTCAGCGCCGTGCTCGACTTCGGCCTGGCCTCCCCCACCAGCGCCCTGTTCGACCTGGCCACCGCCATCGAACGCAATGCGGTGGCCTGGCTGGAACTGGAGCGCGGCGCCGAAGCGGTACGTACCGATATCGCACTGGCCCTGCTCGACGGCTACCGCGAAGTACTGCCATTGTCGGCCGAGCGGGTCCACCTGCTTGCCGATCTGCTGCCAATGGTGCATTTCGACTTTGCACTGTCCGAAGTGGAGTATTTCGAAGGCATCACCGGTTCCACCGCCAATGCCGATGTCGCCTGGCAGCCATTCATGCTCGGCCACCCCGAATGGTTCGCCAGTCACCACGGCCGAGCCTTGCTGCAGGCCCTGCACGCCGCCGCCTGAAGCGGCCCGACTCGCAAATCATTCGCATTTGTAGTGAAATGGCGGCCTGAAGCGGGGGTGCCTGGATTTGCCAGGCTGAGAGAGTCCCTTGGAACCTGATCCGGTTTGCACCGGCGTAGGGAGCTTTGAGCAGCAGCCGTAGCGCCGTCATTGGCGCTGCGCATGCGCGCCTTCGCTTCGTCTCCCTTGTTCCCTGAAGACGAATCGAATGAACCGCTGCCTGCGCCCCACGCTGTTGTCCCTCGCCCTGAGCACCACCCTGCCGCTGTACGCCAGCGACACCGGCCTCGATGCGGCTGTCGAACACTCGCCGACCGAACTGGCCGCCGTACGCGTGCAGGCCCGTCAGCCGGAAGCGGACAACGCCCGCGTCAACAGCTTTGGCAGCGGCGACTGGAAAAGCACCCCGGCATCAATGAACGTGCTGGACCGCGACTTCCTCGATCATCAGCAGGTGCGCTCGCTGTCCGAACTGGCCAGCAATGACGCTTCGCTGGGCGATGCCTATGCACCGGTCGGCTATTACCAGAACGTCGCCATCCGCGGCTTCGCACTGGATACCGCCACCGGCTATCGTTTCAACGGCATGTCGATTGCCGGCGAACAGCGGCTGGCGCTGGAGAACCTGCAGTCGGTGGAAGTGCTCAAGGGCGAAGCTGGCCTGGCGGCCGGGGTGATGGCGCCGGGCGGCATCATCAACTACGTCGGCAAGCGGCCGGCCGAAGTACGCACCGTCACCCTGGGCACCGACAACGAAGGCTCACGCTACGCCGCCATCGACGTCGGCCATTGGCTGACCCCGCGCATCGGCCTGCGCTTCAACGCCGCCTGGGACGACAGCGCGTCCTATATCGAACATGCCGATGGCCGCCGCAATTTCTATTCGCTGGCGACCGACTGGCTGATCGGCGAGCGCGGCAAGCTTGAAGTGGATGCCAACTACCAGACCAGCGCGCAGCGCTCAGCCTCCGGCTACCAGTTGCTGGGCGCGAGCAAACTGCCGACCGGCGTGGACCGCGAGCACCTGCTCGGTTACCAGCCGTGGCAGCAGCCGGTAGGCATTGCCAGCACCAATATCACTGCGCTGCACACCTACGACTTCAGCGCCGATTGGCAATCCCGCGTTGCCGTCAGCCACAGCCGCACGGTGATCGATGACAACGTCGCCTTCGCCTATGGCTGCTATTACGCCGCAGAATGTGCCGATGGCAGCGTGCCGGGCAATTACTTCGCCCCCAATGGCGATTACGACATCTACGACTACCGCAGCCCGGACGATACCCGTCGCAACCAGGAGCTGCGCGCCGAGCTGCGCGGCAGCTTCGACACCGGCAGCATCAGCCATCAGCTGACCGTGGGTGCCGACCAGTTCCGCCGCACCGTGGACAAGCGCCGCAACGTCAACGAGTACGTCGGCACGGTCAACATCCACGACCAACAGTTGCCCGTATTCGAGCCTTCGCCACTGATGCCCGGCGCCTCCGCACGCCGCCTCGACAGCCGCCAGACCGCCGTCTTCGCACTGGATCGCATCCAGCTCAATGAAGACTGGCAATGGCTGGCCGGCGGCCGCTTCGTGCGCCTGGACGAACGCGCCTACGACAAGCGCGGCAACCCGCAACGTCGCAGCCGCCTGTCGCGCTTTCTGCCGCAGACCGCGGTGATGTGGAAGGCCAGCGACAGCATCAATGCCTATGCCAGCTATGTCGAAGGCATCTCGCTGGGCCAGGAAGCACCGTTCTGGACCGCCAACGCCGATACCTTCCTGCCGGCAGTGCAGTCGCGACAACTCGAAATCGGCGTGAAGTATTCCAGCACCGAGCAGCTGACGCTGGGCGCAGCACTGTTCCGCACCACCCAGCCCTACCAGTACGCAAAGCCCGACGACAGCGATGTCGGCTACACCTTCGTCGAGCAAGGCAAGCAGGCCCACATCGGCCTGGAACTGACGGCCAACGGCCAGCTCACCGATGCATTGCAGGTTGTCGCCAGCGCCAGCCTATTGCAGGCACGTGCGCGCGACACCGGCACGCCGGACTACGAAGGCCACCAACTGGTCAACGTCCCCAAGCTGCGGACCAGCGTGCACCTGAGCTATGCACTGCCCTTCGTTGAAGGGCTGGACCTGACCGGCGGCTGGCGCTACGCATCGGCGAATACCGCGCGCGCTGATGGCGCGGTACGCGCACCGAGCTACAACCTGTTCGACGCTGGCCTGCGCTTCAAGCACCAGCTGCAAGGCCACGCAGTGAGCTGGAACCTGTCGGTGGACAATCTGTTCAACCGCTTCTACTGGCGCGACACCGGCAGCAGCCTGGGGGACTACTACCTGTTCCCGGGCGCACCGCGACAGGCACGCGTATCGGTGAGCGTCGCGCTGTGAGCAGCGCCGCGCTCGAATGGTCGGCCGCGCTATGCAGCATCCTCGGCGTCTGGCTGATGGCGCAACGGCGGATGGTCGCCTGGCCGGTCGGCCTGTTGTCGGTGGCGCTGTATGCACTGGTATTCGCCGAAGCCAAGCTGTATTCGGACACTCTGCTGCAGCTCGCCTTTGCCGTCTTCCTGGTCTACGGCTGGATCAACTGGCGGCGTCACAACGCCGACGAAGGCAGCGTGCGCATCGTGCCCCTGTCACGCAGCAAGATGCTGCGTGACCTGGGCATCGGCTTGCTTGGCGGCATCGCGCTTGGTGCCGGCATGCACAGCCTCACCGATGCCTCACTGCCGTGGCTGGACGCGATACTCACCGGCTTGAGCCTGGTCGCACAGTGGTGGCAAGCACGCCGCCACACCGCCACCTGGTGGCTGTGGATCGTGGTCGACGTGGTGTACGTGGGCGCGTATCTGTTCAAGTCACTGCATGTGACCGCGGCGCTGTACGTGTTCTTCCTCGGTCTTGCCGTGATCGGGCTGCGTGCATGGAGTGCAGCGGCCCACACCCCCACTGCGGAACCTGCAGCGCACGGCGCGCGCTGAGCAGCGTCACGCATCGTCAACTGCTGCCGATGTCGGCAGCAGTTGGCTGAAGGTAAATCGCGGACAACAAAAAAGCCCCGTCAGGGGCTTTTCTTTACCTGCAGATATCACATGGAATCTGCTGGTCACTATCTGGAGCGGGAAACGAGACTCGAACTCGCGACCTCAACCTTGGCAAGGTTGCGCT
>NZ_DAMBKV010000003.1:346491-359787 GCF_032066555.1 Stenotrophomonas sp. | reverse complement strand
TGCGGTGTTGGCTGGCGTCAAGCGCTAAAAGCTCTAGAGCAGAAGCACCCCTCCCCAACCCTCCCCTTGGCCTGCGGCCAAAGGGAGGGGGCTGATCATGCGAGCTGGCAAATTGCCGTACTGCCGCTTGTCTCCCTCCCTTTGGCCGCAGGCCAAGGGGAGGGTTGGGGAGGGGTTGCTTCTGCCCCCTCCCTTTCGCGTAGCGAAGGGGAGGGTTGGGGAGGGGTGAGCTTTTGCTCTTGCCCCGCCGGTAAAACCTCAGCGACAAGAATCATCCCCATCAACCAGCGGCGCCTTCATCCGGTAAAGATCCATGCCGCCGGCCTTGGGCGAACGCGCCTTGCCGCTGACCACCAGTTCGCCGGGCTTGTTGGCATCAATCGCCGCGCCGCGTGTGTCGCCGTCAGCGCTGTTGAACGACAGTCCCAGCAGCGTCGCCTCACCCCATTGCCCCTGCCGACACTGCGATAGCCACAGCTGCCCGCCGCCTGACGCGTTGGCGCGGGCAAACACCAGGCCGCGGCCGCCACCCAGCCAGCTCGCGTCCAGCTCGTCGGCAGCGGTGTTGATGCCGGCCAAGGCAACAGGTGCGGCAAAACCCTCACCGGCTGCCGCTGCACGCCACAGGTCCCAGCCACCGCTGCCACCACCCCGATTGCTGGAGAACAACAGCCGGCCATCGTCGGCCAGTGCAGGGGAGCGTTCGTCCTGCCTGCCGTTCACGGCAGGTCCCAGGTTCTGCGGTCGGCCCAGGCTGCCATCGGCGGCGACGGCAGCCCGGTAAAGATCAAAGCCGCCGTGGCCGCCTTTGCGGTTGGAGGCGAAGTACAGCCAGCGGCCATCGGTGCTGAGGAAAGGATCGACCTCATCAGCGGCACTGTTCACGGCCAGCGGCTGCGGCTCCATCCAGCGCTTGTCCTGCAGCGTCGCCTGCCACAGGTCCCAGCCGCCGGCACCGCCCTCGCGGTTGCTGGCCCAGATGATGCGTTGCCCGTCCGCTGACAGCGTTGCGCGGATTTCATCGGCGCGGGTGGAAACTACCCCCATGCCTTCGATGCCGAACTCGGAAAGCGCCGAGGCAACGGGGCTAAAGGGTAAACTCAGGGTCAGCGCGAGCAGTAAACGTCGGGTCCGCATAGGGGTCCAGCCAGCAGGGTCGCGTCCAGTCTAGGTCATGCAGAGGATCACAATGAGCGCTCCACGCTACGCAGTTTTCGGCCAGCCCATCGCCCATTCGCAGTCGCCGCGCATCCAGTCCGCGTTCGGCAAGGCACATGGCATCGAGGTGGATTACCGCGCCATCGAAGCCTCGCCGGAAGATTTCGCCGCTGCACTGGAAGCCTTTGCCGCCGATGGCGGCGTGGGTGCCAACGTGACCCTGCCTCACAAGGAAGCCGCCTTCGCGCTATGTGCCACCACCACCTCGCGCGCGCACCGCGCCGGGGCGGTCAATACGCTGCTGCGCAAGGGGGATCGTTGGCATGGCGACAATACCGACGGCATCGGCCTGGTGCGTGATCTCACCGGCCGTCACGGCCTTGACCTGCGCGGCCGCCGGGTACTGCTGCTGGGCGCCGGTGGCGCCGCACGTGGTGTGGCGCCGGCCTTGCTGGATGCCGGCATCCTCGAACTGATCGTGGTCAACCGCTCGCCCGAACGCGCCGATGCGCTGGTCGATGCGATGAGCGAACCCGGCCGTGCCATCTCCGCGTACTGGGACGCGCTGCGCGAGCAGGGCGACTTCGAACTGATCATCAATGCAACCTCGGCCGCACGCGGCGAGGGCAGCGGCTTCAACCTGCCGCTGTCGCTGGTCAACAGCATGACCACGGCGGTGGACCTGAATTACGGCGAGGCCTCGATTCCGTTCCTGGCCTGGGCGCGGGCGGCGGGGTGCCGCAACAGCTTCGATGGACTGGGCATGCTGGTCGAACAGGCCGCCGAGAGCTTCCAGCAGTGGCATGGCATGCGCCCGGAAACCGATGCGATCTACGCCGAACTGCGTGGTCGTGATGCGCTGTTGGTCACCGCGGACTGAGGCAGGACATGGACGCTACTGAATTGCTGAGCACCTTGCTGGTTTCCATCGGCTACCGACTGCCGATCATGATTGCCCTGGGCGTTGCCGTGGTGATGCTGCTCGACAGCCCGCGTGGCAAGGTGCGCAGCGTGGCCTTGGGGGCATTGTCCCTGTTGCTGGCTGTCACCTTGATAGGCGGCGGGCTGACGGCAATTCCGCTGGTGCTCATTGCCAGCGGCAATTATTCCGGCATCGGTGCGATGAATACGCTGCTCAGCATCGGCCATATCGGCTTGTCGCTGCTGGAAGCGGCGGGCTACATCATGCTGGCCTGGGCAGTGGTGCAAGCCCTGCGGCGGCCGCAGGCTCCGGGCAAAGCCTGAGCCCGCAACGCATTCGGTGAATGCGGGCGGGTATGGGAAAATGCCTGCCTTGATTGAGCTGCTGGCAGATTGGCGTGACGGAAAAAGTAGAAGCACCACGGACGCTGACCGAAGACCTGAAAACCGGCATCCGTGACGCCTACGCCAAACTGCAGGCGAACACCCCGGGGTTCAGTACGCGTCGCTCGCAGAGCCAGATGATCGGCGTGGTGTCGCGCGCGTTGGGCACCGGCGGCGTCGGTGTGGTGGAAGCGCCCACCGGCGTCGGCAAGAGCCTGGGCTATCTCACTGCCGGCGTGCCGATCGCGCTGGCCAGCAAGAAGAAGCTGGTGATCAGCACCGGCACCGTGGCCCTGCAGTCGCAGCTGGTCGAGCGCGATATCCCCAACTTCCTCAAGTCCACCGGCCTGCAGGCCACCGTGGCGCTGGCCAAGGGCCGCACCCGCTACCTGTGCACCCGCAATGCGGCCGAAGCGCAGGGCGAGGGCGTGCAGGAGGGCATGTTCGGCGACGACGTGCAGCTCTACGACCGGCCACTGGCACCGATTGAAATGGACGTTGCCGAGAAGCTGACCAAGGCCTTCATCGAAGGCCGCTGGAACGGCGACCTGGACAATGCGCCGGAGAATGTCACCCCCACATTGCGCATGCGCATCACCACGCCGGCCTCGGCCTGCGCCGGCCGCCGCTGCGCGTATTCGGCGCAATGCCCGGTGCTGCGTGCGCGTACCGAAGTGCGCGACGCGCAGATCATCGTCACCAACCATGCGCTGCTGTTGTCGGCGCTGTCCTTGGGCGACAGCGACAGTGGCCAGCCGCTGATCGCGCCGCCGGGCGACATGCTGCTGGTGCTGGACGAAGGCCACCATATCGGCAACGTCGCCATCGACCAGGGCGCGGCCAACCTGCCGCTGGACGACATGGCCAAGCGCACCGGCCGCCTGCAGATACTGATTGCCGGCGCCTACCGCGCGGTGGACAAGGACAAGATCGGCAACCTGCTGCCGAACGAAGCCATCGATGTGGCCTCGCGGGTGAGCAAGTTGCTGAAGGCGTTCCGCGACGAGATCGGCAACGTCTGGATTCCGCAGCCCGATGAGCGCGAGCCGATGTGGCGCGCTGCCAATGGCCGCCTGCCCGAATCCTGGCGCCAGCCGATCGAAGTACTGGCCGATGAAACCCGCACCCTGCTCAACTGGGCAACGGCGGCGGCTTCGGCGGTGGCCAAGGGCAAGCAGGATGATCCGGCGGTCGAACGCCTGCAGCGCAACCTGGGCATGGCCCAGGAAATGGTCGAGCAGCAATACAACCTGTGGGCCGGCTGGCGCCGCGAGGACAAGGAGGGCCAGCCGCCGATCGCGCGCTGGGTGACCATGTCACGCGATGGTGACTACATCCTGCACTGCTCGCCGGTATCGGCGGCGATGGTGCTGCGCAAGCTGCTGTGGGACGAAGTGGACTCGGTGGTGATGACCTCGGCGACGCTGACCGGCGGCGGTGATTTCCAGTCATTGGCGATCGACAACGGCATTCCCGAGGAAGCGGAGATGGTGTCGCTGGCCTCGCCGTTCGACCTGCCCAACCAGGCCGAGCTGATCGTGCCGCAGTTCCCGGTGACGCCGGATGACCGCGAGCGCCATCCCAAGGAAGTGGCCAAGTACCTGGTGGCCGAGCTGGATTGGGACAAGGGCAGCATGGTGTTGTTCACCTCGCGCTGGAAGATGGAGAAGGTGGCCGAGCTGATGCCGGCCTCGCTGCGCAAGAAGATCCTGGTGCAGGGCGACGGTGCCAAGCAGAAGATGATCGACGAGCACATCAAGCGCACGGCGGGGGGCGAGGGCTCGGTGTTGTTTGGCCTGAACTCGTTTGGCGAGGGCCTCGACCTGCCGGGCGAGGCCTGCACCACGGTGGTTATCACCCAGGTGCCGTTCGCGGTGCCTACCGATCCGCAGACCTCGACCTTGAGCGAGTGGTTCGAGAGCCGCGGCTTGAACTCGTTCAACCTGATCGCGATCCCGCATGCGTTGCGTACCTTGACCCAGTTTTCGGGTCGTTTGATCCGCACCTCCACCGATACCGGGCGGGTGATCATCCTGGATTCGCGTCTGCTGACGCGCCGGTATGGCAAGCGCATCATTGATTCCCTGCCGCCGTTCAAGCGGGTGATTGGGTGAGGTAGGAGGCTTGCCTCCAACCCCTCTCCCCAACCCCCGCTCCGCGCCCCAGCCCTTGCGCGAGCGCAAGGTCGTTCGAGGTGCCACGAACCTTCGGTTCGTCAGCAGGCCCCTTTCACCCCGCAAGGGGAGAGGGGCTTGAAGCAAAGCTGCACTTTCAAGCGATGCTTCAATGTGCAGGATCCTAGCCCCTCTCCCCTTGCGGGAGAGGGGTTGGGGAGAGGGGAAAGGGGAAAGAGGGGAGAAAACTCTTCGCTGGAACATCCCCGTTCCACCTCGTAAAGTTCGCCACCTCCCACTATTCCAGGCTGCCATGGCTACCCCTCCCGCAACTTTCCCGTGGACACAGCAGCTGCAGCGACTGCAGCACCGCGATGGCGCACTGGCGCTGTTGGGGACGCACGCGATGTTCATCGCCGATGGCGATGTACTGACTGTCGCAGGTTCGGCGCTGGAACAGCTGTTGTTGGCCGGTGAGAGTCAGCTCAAGGCAGACAACGACGTGGGTCTGGTTGCCGACGAGCTGCGCCGCTACCAGAAGTTCGCGCCGCCGGGCCGGCCGTCGGTGCAGATCGTGCAGTTGCGCAGGCAGCAGTCGACGGTGCAGCAGGCGCAGCGTATCGCGCGCCAGACGTTCATTCGAAACGCCGATGGTTTTGCGCGTGCAATTGCTTTGGACGTGCCGCAAAAGCTGGGTGTAGTTGAAACAGTGATGCGCTGGCTACGCGCAAACCTGGCGTAACACCGCTTCGCTGCTTCGCTCCCTCCCTTGCGCAAAGCGGAGGGGAGGGCTGGGGAGGGGTAGCTTTTGCAGTTGCGGTTGTTCTAGCCGTTGCTCTTGTTCCTGCCTTTGATTTACCGGGCCCCTTCCGCAGCGACGGAGCCAGTGGGAAGAACCCGAAGGGCGACGTGCATGGATGCACGTCGTTTTTCGCCACGACAGGGATGTCGTGTCGAAAAATCCCGCTGGCGGAGTGGACCCGCGTCGCGTAGCGGCGTGGGCGCGGAGGCAGGGTGTGTTTCTTTTGGTTATCTTTCTTTGCACAAGCAAAGAAAAGTAACTCGCTCCCCGAAGGGGAGAGAAAGCCCTGGCTTCAGCTGTTGCTGCCAAAGCCAAAGCTAAAGCCAAAGCAAGTGCAGAGCTTTCGCCCGCCTTCGGCGCGCGAGCGCACCTTTCTTTGCTTGTGCAAAGAAAGGTGGCCCAAAGAAAGCACACCCTGCCTACGCGCCTTCCGCGCGACGCGCTCCAGGTCCACTCCGCTGCCGGGATTTTTCGACGATACATCCTTGTATCGTCGAAAAACGACGTGCGTCCTGCACGTCGCCCCATGCGGGGTCTTGTCCGTCAGCTCCGTCGCTGCGGAAGGGGCCCGGTAGAGCAAAGGCGGAGGCAACTGCAAAGGCAAAGGCAACTGCAGAGGCAACTGCAAAGGCGAAGGCTACCCCTCCCCAGCCTCCCCTTGCCTGCGGCAAAGGGAGGGGGCTAGAGCAACAGCAACAGCAACAGCAACAGCAGCGGCAACAGTAGCGGCTGTTGGTGCTGGCTTAGTGCCACAGGCCGAGGATCAGGCCGAACAGCACGAACTGTACGGTGTGGTAACCACCATCAATCGTCCACAACTTTCCGCTGCGCTGGGCAAATTGATAGTTGATGCCGAAGCTGGCCGCGACCATCCCGAAGCCGGCCACCAGCCCGCATAGCAGGGCCTTGCGCAGCTCAGGCTGCGGACCGACAAACCAGGCGAAGGCGAACGCTGCCAGCAGCGAGAACACGAAGGCCACGCCGAACACCTTGCCCGGATGCCCTTGCGGGACTTCACCACCGTTCTCGCGGTTCCAGGCGCGGCCGAACAGGACGGGGGAGTACCACAAGCCGCCCAGCAGGAAACTCGATACAGCGGCCAACACTACGGCATAGACGTTCATGCATTTCCCCCGGGCAGTGAGCGATGCCGCATCCTAGCGCTGCCGCCCGCGCTTGCGTAGCCGCCACAACAAAGAAGACCGGCGGGTCTCCCCGCCGGCCTCCTACCTCGCACACGTTTGCGGCTGCGCCGCTCAGGCTTCCAGCGCAGCGGCCGGGCCGAAGAACTCGTAACGGCTCTGCGCTTCCGGTACGCCGACTTCGCGCAGCAGCTTCTTAACCTGCGCCATGAACGGCTTCGGCCCGAGGAAGTAGGCGTCCAGATCGCGCTCGGCCGGCAGCCACTGCTCCAGCAGTTCGCGGCTGAGGAAGCCGTCGGCATCGGCGGCGTCGCCCGGCAGGGCTTCGCTGTAGCAGGTGTAGCTGTGCAGCTGCGGGTGCTGTTTCTGCTGGTCGGCGATGAACTCGCGGAACGCATGCACCTGGCCATTGCGTGCGCAATGGATGAAATGCACCTGGCGGCCGCTGGCCAGTGCCTGCTCCAGCATCGGCAGGGTCGGGGTGATGCCGACGCCTCCGCTGATCAGGGCGATCGGGCGCTCGCCGGCAACCAGGGTGAAATCGCCTGCGGGGGCGAACAACTCCAGCGTGTCGCCGACCTGTACCTTGTCGTGCAGATGGTTGGACACCTTGCCGTTGCCTTCGCGCTTGACGCTGATGCGGTAGCCGACGCCATTGGCTGCACGCGACAGTGAATAGTTGCGGCGGGTTTCCTCACCGTCGAGTTCCAGCTTCATGCCGATGTACTGGCCGGGCTTGAAATCCACCACCGCGCCGCCATCAACCGGTACCAGGTGGAAAGAGGTGATTTCCGCGCTCTCTGGCACCTTCTCGGCAACCCGGAAAGTACGCGCACCGCGCCAGCCGCCGGGGGCCTTCTCATTGGCGGCGTAGACTTCTTCTTCGGCGCCGATCAGCAGGTCGGCCAACATCTGGTAGGCCGCGCCCCAGGCGTCGATGATCTCGTCGGTGGCCACGTCCGGGCCCAGTACTTCGCGGATCGAGGCCAACAGGTGGTGGCCGACGATCGGGTAGTGCTCCGGCAGGATCTGCAGGGCAACGTGCTTGTTGACGATCTGACCCACCAGCGGACCCAGCGCTTCCAGGCGATCGATGTGCTTGGCATACATCAGCACCGAGTTGGCCAGCGCACGCGGCTGGTCGCCGCTGCTCTGGTGCGAGGGGTTGAACAGCGGGCGCGCGACGTCGCTCTGGCTCAGCATCCGGCCATAGAAATGCTTGGTCAGCGCTTCGCCGCCAGTCTCCAGCAAGGGGACGGTGGCTTTGATCAGGTCGCGTTGGGTGGGGCTGAGCATGGTGCGAACTATCCGGCTTCGGGGGTAGTTCCATGTTCCGCGCAGCGGGCCTGCTTTCTCGATGACTAATATCAAGAACCCGCACGATTGTAGTGCCGAGCCATGCGCGGCAAGAGGCTTCACCGGTGCAACGAAATGTAGTGCCGAGCCATGCTCGGCAAGAGGATTCACCGGCAACGGCCCTGCCGAGCATGGCTCGGCACTACACGGCAATGCCTCGGCCGAGCATGGCTCGGCGCTATCTCGGCTTGTTCAGTCCGCTTCGGGGCGGTTCAGGGCCGAAGTCATCGCAGCGGCGTCTTCGCGGCTGAGGAACAGGTACTCCAGCTCGGCG
This sequence comes from Stenotrophomonas sp., assembly GCF_032066555.1. Classification (GTDB taxonomy): domain Bacteria; phylum Pseudomonadota; class Gammaproteobacteria; order Xanthomonadales; family Xanthomonadaceae; genus Stenotrophomonas. The sequence continues at coordinate 351,636 of NZ_DAMBKV010000003.1, read as the reverse complement.
CTGCCGAACTTGTCCTCCAGTTCGTGCATGCGCACCGGATGATTGCCGAAGCGGTAATGGGTGCTGCCGTCATCGATGTTCTCGATGGCATACACGCCGAACGACGGCGGATTTGTCAGGGTACCTTCCAGCCTGACGGATGCAGGGTCGATGGAGCGCTGGATGAGGCTTTCTAGGTCGATCATGGCGTAGCAACAGGGCTGATTGGGGGATATTTGGGGGAAGTGGAATCGTTGGCGCGTCCCACGTCAATGTGTCTCATGTTTCCAATGGCGTCGCTTGCCGTCGGACAACCACTCAATGGCCTGGGCGATACGCCGCTGGCGGGTACTTTCGCGTTTGGCCTCGCCTATCCATTCCAGATAGTCGCGTTGGTAGCCAGGGCTGAAACCGTCAAACTGTGCCTTGGCGGCCATCGCACCGGCCAGCGCCTCGGCAAAAGCCGGAGGCATTGGCAGGGGCGCTCGTGGGGTTGCCCGCGGGCGGGTTACGCCAGCATCGATACGTTGCATGGCGGCATGTAGCTGGCGGGTGAACTCGCGCTTGCCGGGCAGGTCGCGGAGCGACTGCAGGCGGCCGTACTGGCCCATCGCCGTGTCATCGCCGCTACCCGCCTCGCGCTGCCAGAACCCCAGCGTGGCGTGCGCCTTGAATGCCGCCATGCCACAGAGCAGCTTGCCGTTGTACAGGAAGGCCGGCATGCCCCATTTGATGGCCTCTTCCACCGCGGTGCAGCCGTTGTGCACGCGCTGGCGGATCTCGCGCAGGATCGGCTGCGCGAAAGCGGCGGCATCGGCGATGTAGGTATCTACGCGGGGGTCTGTGATCGGCATGACTGGCCTCGGATGGGCGCAGCCTGCCGTTAGTTTCCCGTTAAAACAAGCCCATCGTGGCGATGGGCTGTAATGCCAGCTGATTTGGCATGGTCAGGCGCGGCGGGTCTTCCTTGCCAGGCCGCTGCACAGCGCAATGAAAGCGGTGAAGGCGGCCATCGAGAGGAACTGCAGGCGGGTCTCCGGGGTGCTCAGCAGCAGCGCGAAGATCAGCCCCAGGATTGCCAGCGCCAGCACCGTCAGGTAGGGGAAGCCGGCCATGCGGAACGGCAGCGGCGTACCCAGGCGCTCGGCGCGACGGCGCAGGATCAGCTGCGAGACCAGGGTGATGGTCCACACCAGCAGGCAGGTGGAGCCGACCACGTTGAGCAGCACCGGCAGCACCTTGTCCGGGAACACCAGTTCCAGCACGGTGGCGGCAAAGCCGAACAGCACACTGGCCAACACCGCCAGCACCGGCACCTGGCGGGTATTGGTCAGGCCCAGCCAGCGCGGGGCCTCGCCCCGTTCAGCCAGCGAATAGATCATCCGCGAGGCGCCGTACAGGTTGGCGTTCAGCGCCGACAGCAGGGCGATCACCGCGATCAAGGTGATGGCAGTGGCCGCGCCGGGGATGTTGGCGACCTGCAGCACGGCGGCGAACGGCGATTTGAGGGTGGGGCTGTTCCACGGCACCACGGCGATGATCACGCCGATCGAGCCGATGTAGAACACCAGGATGCGCCAGGCCACGGTACGGATGGCACGGGCCAGGCTGCGTTCCGGGTCCTGGGTTTCGGCCGCGGCCACGGCCACGATCTCGGTGCCGCCAAAGGCGAAGATCACCACCAGCAGCGCCGCGCCGATGCCGGCCAGGCCCTTGGGCATGAAACCGTCATGGCCGGTGATGTTGGCCAGACCGGGCGAAGGCACGTTCGGGAGCAGGCCCAGCAGCAACGCGATGCCGATCAGGATGAAGGCGATGATGGCGCCGACCTTGAGGATGGCGAACCAGAACTCGAACTCGCCGTAATTGCGCACGCCCAGCAGGTTGATGGCAGTGAACACCACCATGAATGCCAGCGAGGTCAGCGGTACCGACAATTGCGGCCAGACCGTACTGAGCAGACCGGCCGCGCCGACGGATTCGGCGGCGATCACCACCACCAGCTGCGCCCACCACAACCAGCCGACGGTGGCGCCGGCAGTGGCACCCAGGGCATCGGCGGCGTAGACCGAGAATGCGCCGCTGGCGGGCCGTGCGGCGGCCATCTCGCCCATGGCGTGCATCATGATGATGACCAGGGTGCCGGCCACCAGGTAGGAGATCAGTACCGCCGGGCCCGCGGCCTGGATGCCCACGCCCGAGCCCAGGAACAGGCCGGCACCGATGGCGCTGCCCAGCCCCATCATGATCAGCTGGCGCGGCTTGAGCGCGCGTTCCAGTTTCTGCGAAGGGGCGGTGGCCGGGGCGGGAGACGTGCTGGGCATCGGCGGGTTCTAGGACAAGAAGAGGGCGACACGATACCGCGTCCGCCCACTGCAGTGGCTGTGCCGTTGGTGGGGATTGGCATGCTGCCGGTACGATGAAGGTCCCGGCGCGCATGTGCGCCTGCAGCAACGGGTGCGCGGATGCGTGGTCTGGATTTCAGTTCCTGGCAGGGCCTGCTGTCGACGCTGGTGGGTCTGGCGATCATCACCCTGATCGGCGTCGGCATCCGCTTGCTGGTGATGCAGGCGGTGCAGCAGAAGCGCGAAGCCGCCAATCGCCAGATCAACGAACGGCTGAAGACCCTGATTGCGGCCTACAAGACCTTGGGCGGTTCCTTTACAGGTGATCTCAGCGTTGACCCCAGCCACCTGCGCGATCTGCGCCGACGTGCCGCCGAACTGGCGCAGGGACAGACCGCTACGACCGCCGACGGTGCCCTGCTGTTGCCAAGCCCGGATCCAGGCGAGGCGGGTGAGCGGGCGCGGCGCATCCGCGATGCGGTGGAGGCGGCGCTGTCGGACGTGATCCTGCTGGGCACCGAGGAGCAGGTGCGGCTGGCCGCGCGCGCTGCCACCGATATGGTCGAGGGCCGGCCGATCCATACCGCCGAGCTGGTGGTGTCACTGCGCGACTTCGTCCGCAGCGTGCTGGACCTGGAGGTGATACCGGCTGCCGTCGCCATTCCCCGCCAAGGGCCGCTGCGGCCGGCGGGCAGCGGTAGCGGCAACAAGGGTGCGGGCAAAGGCGCCGACAAGGACGCCGCGGGTGGTGGCAAAGGCGGCGGTGCCGGCGGTGGCATGGGCGGGATGGGTGCCGGCATGGGCATGGGCGCCGGACTGGGTTACGGCGCAGGACGCGGTAGTGAGGATGACCCGGAGCGCGGCGCCTGAGGCCTTACAGCAGACCGGGAATCAGGCGTTTGGTGCGTGCCGCATAGGCACTGTAGGCGGGCCCGAAGTGGGCTGCGAGGAAGCGCTCTTCCTGCCGCAGTTTGACCCAGAACGAGGCGAACACGATTGCCACGGCGATCACCCCGCGCCAATCGCCAACCATCAACGCGGTGCCGCTGAACATCAGCAGGAAGCCGCTGTAGATGGGGTTGCGCACATGTGCATACGGCCCGCTGCTGATCAGCTCGTGTGCCTGCTTGATCTGCACATTGCCGCTCCAGTTGCGGCCCAGCTGCCAGCGCGACCACAGCGCGAGTGCGGCACCTGCCATACACAGCAGCAGGCCCAAGGTGTAGATCGGCAAGGCGTGCGGTACGAACTGCTCACGCAGCCAGCTGTGGCCGAACCATTGGCCCGGACCGAGCAGCAGTACCGCGATGAGCAACGGCAGCCAGTACGCCAGGAACTGCCGCGCACGCGACTCGTTGCGGCTCACCGGTTTGGCGCGCAGTGCGGTGATGGCCCAATAGCCAAGCACCACGGCCCAGCACAGCAGCAGGCCGAGATGGAAGACGGTTGGCATTAACAACTCCGTCATCGCGGAACCGACGCTCAGTTTGATCCGTGCCGTGTCAGCTGCTTGTGAGCTGGAGTGGCTGTGGGCCGAACCGCGCGCTGCGGTATGAAGCCGCTTTGGTTCGATCGGCTGAAATCAGTGGTGGCGCCGAATGAAGCAACGGCGCCTTACGGCGCCGTTGTCGGTTCAACTTACTTCCAGCGCGACTTGCCGCGGATGTAGCGGGCGGCGTCTTCCAGCGAGGTGGGCAGGTACTCCGACCACAGGTTCGGCGGATAGGCGTTCTGGTAGGTGTCGTAGACGTCGCGGAACAGGTCCATGTGCACGACAGGTTGGCGCTTGCGCGCACGCAGTTCGGCGATCGGCACGCGGCCCAGCACCAGGGTTTCTTCCTTGCTCTGCGCTTCGGCGATGGCCTTGCCGGTGGGGTCGTACAGCGCGGTGCCGCCTGAGCCCGGGTCGTCGAAATAGGGACCGTTGTCCGGCGAGATCGAGTTGTTGACGATGGAGGAGTAGACGCCGTTGTACATCGCGCAGGCGGCGATATCCATGTCCGAGAAGCCGCCGGAGGCGGTACGCAGGAACACTTCGGCGCCCTTGAACGCCATCGCCCGGAACAGTTCAGGCTCACGCTGGGTGGAGCTGGTGCAGATATTGCCGAGTGGCGTGCGGGTGACCGGCACGACGGCATCGCGGCCATACATTTCCACGTAGCGGTCGAGCACGTCGTACGTCGTGGTGGTGAACAGTTCGAAGTCCGGGAAGGCGCCCTTGAGGTTGCGTGCCTTCCAGTGCTTGTCCACGATCTCGCCCTTGTCGTTCATGATCGTGGTGATGGACAGCACATGGCCCGGCCAATCCGGGTCGGTGGCATAGGCGCCGAACACGATCCAGGTGCCGTACTGGCGTGCCTTGGCGGCGATGGCTTCGGTTTCTTCGCCGGGGATGGTGATGGCGAACTTGAGGATTTCATTGCGGTTCCACTTGCGCCAGCCGGTGAGCGGGAATTCGTGGAACTGCAGCAGGTCGGGCTTGGCGTGGTAGTGCGCCTTGTCGATGAGCTCGAGCATATGCGCCAGGTTGCGCTTGGTGCCGGCCTTCCATTCCTTGGCATCGAAGCTGTGCACGCGCGACTGCACCAGGCCCAGGGTCCAGGCGGGCTTGGCCAGTTCAACCGTGGCGTAGGTGCCATCGGTGCGTTCGTTGAGCGCATCCGGGCCCTTGCCCATGGCGGCTTGTGCCGGTGCCGAGGCACCCAGCAGGGACGGGCCGACTGCGCCCAGTGCGGCCAGGCCGGCGGCACTGCCCAGGAAATGTCTGCGGGTGTTGCTCATTGGGTACCTCGGTGGTTGATAGCCTGGATCATATTGGTTG
>NZ_DAMBKV010000003.1:339895-346391 GCF_032066555.1 Stenotrophomonas sp. | reverse complement strand
CAGTTGCTTGTGCAGTTGCTTGTGCAGTTGCTTGTGCAGTTGCTTGTGCAGTTGCTTGTGCAGTTGCAGTTGCAGTTGCTTGTGCTGTTGCTGTTGCTGTTGTTCTTTATCCCTTCTCCCGCTTGCGGGGTTAAGAACAGGCGCTTACGAGCCAAAGGCTCGTGACTGTTCGTACGCCCCGCGTGCTACGCGGGGCTGGGGCGCGGAGCGAGGTGCCCCGAAGGGGCGGATGAGGGGAGCTCTTAGAGCTTTAAAAGCTTCCCCTCACCCCAACCCCTCTCCCGCAAGCGGGAGAGGGGCTTCACAGCTGCAATCGCAAACTCCAGCGCTGCACAGCCGCAACAAACTCGGGGCGCCTTGGCGCCCCGAGTCATCATTTCAGTTGCGAAGTCAGATCGGGTCGCCGTTGAAGCTCTCGCCCTTGATCTTCTGCCAGTCGCGGCTGACGAACTTTTCGTCGATCAGCGTGCGCTGTACCAGTACGCCGTTCTTGTACCAATGCCAGATGCGGTTGCGCAGCTGACCGCAGTCGGAAAGCTGGATCATTTCGTACAGCTCCAGGCCTTCCTCGCCCTTGCGCTTCCAGTACAGCATCACCGTGCGGTGGTAGTCATCCAGCGGCACTTCGGCGGCCCAGCCGTAGATCAGCTCGTTGTCGAAGATGACGCGGCCAAACTCGTAGCGGGTCGGGAAGTCGCGCACTTCCACCTTGCCGTCGGCCCAGCTGTAGTGGTTGGTCTGGTGGTAGGGCAGGTTCTCATCGGCCGGGAAGCGGCAGATCAGGCGCGACTTGTGTTCGTCGATCTTGTCGCCGTTGGCGTCGTAGTAACGGTAGACGCCATCCCAGACGCCTTCGTGGCGGGCCAGCAGCGGCAGGTGCAGTTGCATGTTCGGCATTGCGGTTTCCTTGTGGGTCGTGTTGATGTCATCAGTTGAGGCTTGGCCTCATTCGTTGCGAAGTGCGTCCATCACTTCTTCCATCGGCACGTCCATAGCACCGCCTTCCAAGGCCTCGGTCTCCTGCTGCACGATGCGCAGCACCCGGGCGATGTATTCCTTCATCCACAGCGTGCGCTGGGCTTCGGCCTCACGGTCCGGGCGGAACTGGTCCAGTTCCTCGCGGCTGAGCAGGCCTTTCTGTTCGATCAAACGTTCCAGCGCGTCCAGGCGCTGGTGGGTGACGGCGTTTTCCATGGCGATGGCCATGGCAATGGACAGCACGCGCTCCACGTCCGGGTCCTTGAAGAAGTACGGACGCTTGCCGCGGGCGCGGCTGCCGGCCAGGGCGATCGGATCGATGCTCATGCTTTCCAGGCTCCAAACATGGTCCACAGCGCAGCGCGGCCGTGGTCTTCGCCGCTTTCGCTGGCCACCGGGAAGATGTCCCGATCGACCACGCCGCGGACCTTGGTTTCGAAATAACGCTCGGCATCGAAGCCGGCCGCAGCCATCATCTGGCGCAGGTCGTACTCGTGCATCACGCTCCAGAACGGCTCGTTGTTGTTGTATGCATCCCAATCGCGGATGAACTGCTCGTAGGGGTCCATGCCGTGATACTGCGGCTGCTCCAGGTGGGCGGTGAGGCCGCCGGACGCCAGCAGGCGGTGGATCTCGCGCAGCTTGCGCGGCATCGCCGTGGCCGAGCTTTCGTGCCAGAACATGGCGGTGGTGATCAGGTCGAAGGAACCGTCCGCATAGTCCAGCGCTTCACCATTGGCCTGGCGGAAGCTGATGTTGTTCACCCCCAGGGCACGGGCGCGCGCATGGGCGTAGCGCAGCATCGGTGCGGCCACGTCGATGGCGATCACCTCGGCATCCGGGAAGGCCTGTGCCAGCGGCACGATGTTGTGGCCGACGGTGCAGCCGATATCGAGGATGCGACGCGGCTTGAAGCCGGGGTGTTCCTCCTTCAACCACTGCGCCAGCGCCTGGCCACCGCCATCGTTGTAACGGCCGAGCATGCCACCGGTGGTGGCGAAGATGCCGCAGTCGTAGTTGGCGGCCGCCGATACGTCATCGGCCAGCAGCTCGGTGTGGTAACCGCCGGGCATGCAGTGGATGTCCACCGCGCTGGAATAGCGTGGCACCTTCACCGAGGCATCCAGCTGCAGGCCATCGTCGCTGGCGTTGAGCGCGCGGGTCTTGTCGATCAGCGCGTCCACCTGCTTGAGCACCAGGCCGCGACCGGCCTGCTGGCGCATTTCCATGCTGCTGCGGCGCAGGGCGCTCCAGGTCTGGTAGATGCCGTCGGTGGCCATCGCCTTGCGCACTTCGTGGCGGGTTTCCGGGGCGCGGCCCTTGTCCTTCTCGAACGCCGGCTTCACCCGCTGCTCGTAGGCCAGCTTGACCTTGGGGCTGAGCTGGGTGGCCAGGTAGCCATTGAGGTTGGCCAGGAAGTCAAAGCGCGCGGTGTCGTCGTGTGCGCTTTCGGGAAAGACCGCGTGGCGGCCGACGTGCTGCCAACTGGGGGGCAGTGCTTGCTGGCTCATGGCGACTCCTGGATAGGTATTAAAGTTCTAATGTTATGACTATATGTCATGCAGATTCGGACAGCGTCAAGCACCTGGACCATACCTGGCAGAAATTTCCGCCACGGGCCTGCCGGAGCACCGGCAGGGGGCAGGAAACCGCGCCTGCGCAGCGCCACCGATTTCCCGAATCTATCAAATGTCCGGACAATTACCAGTGCCGGATTTCACACCTCCGGCGAGCAAATTTTTGTTGCAAAGCAGCATGTTGCGCAATCCGGGCAGGGGCCTCCCGGCTGCGGTTTTCACGCCATCCAGCAAGGCCGCGGGCTCTGCGACAAAGGTGTTACAAATGATTGGACAAACATGTACTAATGATATAGCTATATGTCATCTTTGATGGGTCGCTGGGCCTGTCGCGTGTGGTCCGGAGCGGTTTTGGCCTTGGCCTTTTCGCTCCCTTCAAACAGGGGTTGAACGTGATTCGAATGTCATCGGTTTTGCTGGCGGCCGCAATTGCACTTTCGCCACAGGCGAAAGCGCTGGATCTGCAGTCCGAACAGGGCAGCGTCGAGGCCATGGTCAAGTTGCGTTGCTCGCTGGACCCGAAGCAGGAGGAGATCCTGTGGTGGGCGGGCACCTTGTTCGCGCAGGAGCCGGGGCAGAAGCCGGCGCCGCTGCTGGGCTTCGAGGGCTACAACATCTGCCGTGCGGAAAAGCAGGCCGATGGCGTGTGGCGGCTGTACACGCGCGAGCTCACCTTCTACCGCGACCTGAAGACCGGCAAGATCATCGATAGCTGGGACAACCCGTTCTCGGGTGAGCGCAACGAGGTGGTGCAGGTCGCCAACGACCCGGTCAACACCGTGCTCAATGCGCCGGGCCGTCCGCTGCACCTGCCATGGGTGGAAGCCGGCGACCAGGTGATGCTGACCCTCAACATCCCGCTGGCCTATCCCAACCCGCTGCAGCCGGCCGAGTTCCCGGCCGAGTCCAGTGGCCCGACCTACATGGGGTCGGAGCACTTCATGTTTTTCGCGCCGCGCGCGGATCTGGAAAACCCGGCGCTGAAGAGCGTGCCGGTCACCTACGGCTGGACCCGCGTCGGGCCGTGGCTCCCCTGGATGAAGCTGGGCACCCGCCCGGGCAATCTGCTGTACGTCGCGCAGGGCAACAAGCGCGCCTCGGTCAGTGAACTGCCTGCCGACATCCAGGAACTCGTCCGTACCCGCTACCCGGAGTACGCACGCGCACCCGAAACCTGGGTGCAACCCAACGTCACCAGCTGGAGCTACTACAAGCAGCTCAAGCAGGGCGCTGCGGCGAAACAGCAGGACTGAAGTACGGAAACAACGGACGGAACCCTCCCCCAAGACGGCGCATCCATCCTCCCAATCCATTCCGATCAAACTTTCCAGTCGGGAATCCCATGAAGACCATCAAGCCAGACCTGCTGTGCTCCTCGATCGCCCTCGCACTGCTGCTGTGCGCGGGCAACGCCGCCGCTGCCGACAGCGACGAGGCGGGCGCACCGCCGGCAGCCAGCAATGACAGCGTGCACAGCCTGGACCAGATCACTGTGACCGCGCGTGGCGTGTCCGAGCCGCTGCAGCAGATGCCGCTGCCGATCACCGCCATGTCCGAGCAGACCATCGAGAAGAAGGGCCTGACCGACGTGCGCGACATCGCCAACCTGTCGCCGAGCTTCTCGTTCAAGTCCGGCTACGGCCGCGGCTTCGACCGCCCGGTGATCCGCGGCATGTCCAACATCCAGGGCGAGGCCAATGCCTCGTTCTTCATCGACGGCATCTACGTCGAAGGCGATATCTCCAGCTACGGCCTGGAAAACATCCAGCGGGTGGAAGTGATCCGTGGCCCGCAGTCGGCTGCGTTTGGCCGCCGTACCTTCTCCGGTGCGGTCAACTTCATCACCAAGCGCCCGGGCAGCGCGCCGGGCGGCAAGCTCACCCTGGGTGCTGGCAACTACGGCCAGGAAAAGATGGGCCTGTTCTATTCGGGCGCCAATGACGATGGTTCGTTCGGCTACGACGTCAGCCTGAACAAGCGCGGCAATGACGGCATCTTCTACAACCAGGCTTCGGGCAAGAAGGACCTCAACGGCACCGAGACCATCAGCGGCATGGCCGCCATCGCCTGGTCGCCGACCGAGGCGTTGGACATAACCGCACGGGTAATGAAGCAGAAGAGCCGCGACCAGCACTTCGCTGCCGCCCGCCTGGGCAGCGACAACCTCAACTGCTACCTGCCGGAAGAAACCGGTGGCCTGTACTTCGGCCTGTATCCGATCCTGGAATCGCGCCGCCGCGGCTATTACTGCGGTGAGCTGACGGCACCGTCGGACTACGCGCTGAACACCAGGGAATTCGAGACCGCCGGTTACTTCTCCGGCCGCAAGACCGACCTGCTGCGCACCAGCGTGGTGGTGGATTATCTGTTCTCCAATGGCTGGAACCTGACCTCGACCTCGGCCTACAACAAGAGCGAGACCTACGCTGCCAGCGATCAGGACTACAGCGCCATCCGCGGTTACGGCGGCGCGTTCGAGAGCTTCAGCAATACCGGCGTCAAGAACTGGTCGCAGGATATCCGCCTGACCACCGACCAGAGTCTGGCGGTGTCGGGCATGCTGGGCGCGTATTACTACAAGCAGGATGCGCAGCCGGGCTGGGGCGGTGACCTGACCGGTTACACCATTGGCGGCAACAAGGTGGTCACCACCATCCCGACCAATCCGGATGACCAGACCATCAACAAGGCGATCTACGGCCTGATCAACTGGCACATCAACGACAAGTGGACCACCTCGCTGGAAGGCCGCTACGCTCGCGATGAGATCAGCAAGGGCGGCACCGATGTGCGTGTGCTCGGTGCGAACACCTATCGCCAGACGTATGCGCTGGACAAGACCTTCAGCAGCTTCACCCCGCGTTGGACCTTGAGCTACCAGGCCCAGGACAACATCAACCTGTACGGGCTGGTGTCCAAGGGCAACAAGCCGGGCGGCTTCAATACCGACGTCTACCGCGCCGACTTCCAGGAAGCCGATCGCGACGCGCTGATCGCGCGTGGTTTGAGCACCTACAAGGAAGAAGAGGCCTGGAACTACGAGCTGGGCATGAAGAGCGATTGGCTGGACGGCACCCTGCGCGTCAACGCCAACATCTACCAGATCGACTGGACCAACCAGCAGCTGACCGAAACCGGCCCGGTGATCCGCAAGAACGGCTCGCTGTTCTCGACCAGCTACACCACCAACGTCGGTGAGTCGCGCATCCGTGGCTTCGAGCTGGAAAGCCAGTGGGCGTTCGCGCAGGGTTGGCTGGCCAGTCTGGCGTACTCCTACACCGATGCCGAGATCCTGAAATTCCTCAGCCAGGACCAGGCCGATCTGTTCTCCAGCAGCAATGCACCCACACTGGCTGACCCGGCCGCCGATGCTGCCGGCGCCACCCTGCCGCGCGTGCCCAAGCACAAGGCGACGCTGGGCCTGATGTATGACGGTGCACTGGCCAATGGCTGGGAATACACCGCCAACATGGACGTCAACTACGAAGGCAAGCGTTACATCCAGGTCGACAACCTGGCCTATATCGGCGCTTCCACCCGTACCAACTTCCGCTTCAGCATCCGCCCGACCGAGCAGCTGCAGGTGTCGGCCTATGTCACCAACGCGTTCAACGACCGCACCCTGGAAGATGCACAGCGCACCATCAATCCGGACGCCTACGTGGCAGTGCCGGCGGTGCCGCCGTTGACCGGCCTGGCGGTGACCAACCTGCGCGATTTTGGTTTGACACCTTCGCTGCCGCGTATGTATGGCGTTGAGGTCAGTTACAAGTTCTAAGAGTTTTGCGTGGGCTGGGATGTCTAGCGGCGTCCCAGCCCGCGTGTAACGGGCTTTACCGATGCTCCATCAGATCGTCATTCCCGCGCAGGCGGAAATCGCTCTGGCTTTTGCTTTTGAATTTCTGGAGGGGTGTGCAAGAGCAAGAGCGAAAGCGAAAGCA
>NZ_DAMBKV010000003.1:331447-339795 GCF_032066555.1 Stenotrophomonas sp. | reverse complement strand
AGAGCGAAAGCAAGAGCGAAAGCAAGAGCGAAAGCAAGAGCGAAAGCAAGAGCGAAAGCAAGAGCGATTTCCGCCTTCGCGGGAATGACGGCATTTGAAGCAACAGCAACTGCAACAAAACAAAGCACTCCGCACCCAGCAGGCAGAACCAATGCAACGTCGCGATTTCATCAAGGGAGTTTCCGGCATGGCCGCACTGTCATTGCTGCCGGGCATGCTGCATGCCAAGGTGCCGAGCAGCGATGTGATCGTGATCGGCGCCGGCCTGGCTGGCCTGGCCGCTGCGCATGCACTGGAAGCCGGCGGCGCCCGCGTCACCGTGCTGGAGGCCAACCCGCGCGTTGGTGGCCGCCTGCAGACCGTGGTGCGCAACGGCATCCGTTTTGAAATCGGTGGGGTGGAAGTCGGCACCGGCTACGAGCGCGTGCATGCCCACGCCAAGCGCGTAGGTGTGGATATCGTGCCGCCCTCGGCCGCGCTGCCCACCGCTGCCGGTCTGGGTCTGGCCATCGGCGATGCTCTGGTACCGGCCACGCAATGGGCTGATAGCCCACTCAATACCCTGCAGGGCCGCGAGCACAGCCTGCTGCCGCCCATGCTGCTGACCACCGCCATGGGCGAGCTCGGCCTGCCGGCAGTGGACAGCTGGCGCGACCCTGCCAATCTCTCGCTGGATATCCCCCTGTCGCAGTTGATCGCCAGCAAGGGCTGGTCGCCACAGGCGCTGCAGTGGATGGATATCGGCAACAGTTTTTCCTCGCTGCAGACCATCAGCGCGCTGGATGCCCTGCGCCGCGATGCGCTGCGGCGGTTCGGCTCGCGCGGCACCGGTTGGGTGCAGGGCGGCAGCCAGGCCTTGCCGGAGGCGATGGCCGCCTCACTGGCACAGCCGCCGGTGCTGGGCGCGCAGGTCAGCCGGGTCGAGTCCGGCCGTGCCGGCCTGGAGGTGCGCTGCCTTGACGGCCGCCGCTTCCGCGCCGCGCACCTGGTGCTGGCCCTGCCCAGTGGCCCGCTCAGCCGTATCGCCATCGACCCGGCGCCGCCGGTCGGCCAGCAGGAGGTCTGGGCGGCACGCCGCTCCAATGCGGTGACCACCGTGCACCTGCATCCGACCCGCGCGTTCTGGGAAGACGACGGCCTGCCCTTGTCGCTGTGGGGCGATGGCCCGCTGCAGCGCGTGTTTGCCGTGCCCGGCGCTGATGGCCAGACCAACCGCCTGATCGTCTGGCTCAACGGTGCCATGGCCCAGCATGCCGACAGCCTGGACCGCGAGGCCCGGTTTGCCTGGGTCATCAATGCCATGGAGCGCCTGCGCCCGGCCGCCAAGGGCGCGCTGCTGCCGCTGGAGACCCGCAGCTGGGGCAATGACCCGCTGGCCGATGGTGCGTTCTCGGAGATCGCCCCGGGCCGTTTTGCCGAAACCCTGCGCTGGGCCAACACCCCGTTCGGGCGCATCCACTTTGCCGGCGAGCAGACCGAGCTGCAGGTTCCGGGCATGGAAGCGGCCGTCACCTCGGGCGAGCGTGCAGCTGCAGCAATTCTTTCGGCCTGATTGAACTACCTTATCCCCTACCTTCCGGGCGCGGATGCGCCTTCCAGAGACAGTAATGAGCCTGAAGACACTGAACCCCTACGATTTGTTCGACGTGCGTTCGCTGCTGAGCGAGGAAGAACGCGCTGTACAGGATTCCGTTGCCCGTTTCACCGACGAGCGCGTGCTGCCGATCATCGGCGACTGCTTCGACCAGGGCCGCTTCCCCAATGAGCTGATCCCCGAGATCGCCGACATGGGCCTGCTCGGCAGTTCGCTGCCGGAACAGTACGGCGGCGCCGGCTTGAACAGCGTCAGCTACGGCCTGATCTGCCAGGAACTGGAGCGCGGCGATTCCGGCCTGCGCAGCTTCGTTTCGGTGCAGAGCTCGCTGTGCATGTACCCCATCTATGCCTACGGCTCGGAAGAGCAGCGCATGCGCTGGCTGCCGGACATGGCGCGCGGCAAGGTGATCGGCTGCTTCGGCCTGACCGAAGCCCATGGCGGTTCCGACCCGGCCAGCATGAAGACCCGCGCGGTGAAGGACGGCGGTGACTGGGTGATCAACGGTTCCAAGATGTGGATCACCAACGGCTCGGTGGCCGATATCGCCATCGTCTGGGCCAACACCGACGAAGGTGTGCAGGGCTTCGTCATCGAGAAGGGCACCCCGGGCTTCACCGCCCAGGAGATCAAGCACAAGATGAGCCTGCGTGCCTCGGTGACCGGCGCGCTGTTCTTCGACAACGTGCGCGTGCCTGACGCCAACCGCCTGCCCAACGTGAAGGGCCTGAAGGGCCCGCTGGGCTGCCTCACCCAGGCCCGTTACGGCATCACCTGGGGCCCGCTGGGCGCTGCGATTGCCTGCCTGGACGAAGTGCTGGCCTACACCAAGGAGCGCATCCTGTTCGGCCGCCCGGTGGCTGCCACCCAGAGCGCGCAGATCAAGATGGCCGACATGGCCCGCCGCATCACCGCCGGTCAGTTGCTGGTGCTGCAGCTCGGTCGCCTGAAGGACGCAGGGCAGATGCAGCCGCAGCAGGTCTCGCTGGCCAAGTGGAACAACTGCCGCCTGGCCATCGACATCGCCCGCGAGTGCCGTGACCTGCTTGGCGGTGCCGGCATCACCACCGAGCACGGTGCGATCCGTCATGCGCTGAACCTGGAGTCGGTGATCACGTACGAAGGCACCGAGACCGTGCACCAGCTGGTGATCGGCCGCGAGCTGACCGGCATCAACGCGTTCTGATGATGGACGGCCTGCACAGCACCATGCAGGCCGTCTGCCTGCGGCAGGTTCCACAGGGCCTGCCGCAGCTGCAGGATTTTGAATTGCAGCAGCTGCCGTTGCCGGTGCCCGGCGATGGCCAGCTATTGGTGCGGGTTAGCCATCTGTCGCTGGACCCGTTCCTGCGTGCGCAGCTCGGTGGCCGTTACGCGCTGCCCTGCCCGCCGCTGGGCAGCATCGTGCCGGGCTACGGCATCGGCACGGTGATTGAAGATCGCAGCGGGCGCTTCCAGATCGGCGACGTGGTCACCGGCATGACCGGCTGGGCCGAATTCGCCACCATTGATGCAAACACCGCCGCCGTGGTGGATACGGCGCTGGCACCGGCCAGCACCGCCGTTGGCGTACTCGGTATTCCTGGGCTTACCGCCTGGGCCGGCGTGCGCAGGATCCTGCAGCCAAAGGCCGGCCAAACCATCCTGGTATCCACCGCCGCCGGCGCGGTTGGCAGCGTCGTCGGCCAGCTGTGCAAGGCCGCCGGTTGCCGCGTGGTCGGCATTGCCGGCAGCGCGCAGAAGTGCGCCATCGTCACCGATGAATTCGGCTTCGATGCCTGTGTCAGCTATCGCGATGCGGACTTTGCCCAAGCCCTGCGCGCCGCCTGCGCGGACGGCATCGATGGCTATTTCGACAATGTCGGCGGCGCGGTGCTGGAGGCCGCGTTGTCACTGCTGCGCCTGCAGGCACGGGTGGTGCTGTGCGGGCTCAGTGACCAGTACAACCGCGCTGAACGCCCGGCCGGGCCCAACCTGGGGCCGGTGATTGGTGCGCGTGCACGGCTTGAGGGCCTGGTGGTCTACGACCACCTGGCCGACTTCGTGCAATGCCGCGCGGAGCTGGCGCAGATGATCGCCGCAGGCACGCTGCGCTACCGCGAACATATCCACGACGGGCTGGCCGCTGCGCCGGCTGGTTTCATTGGCCTGCTCAAGGGCGAGAACCTGGGCAAGGCGCTGGTACGGCTTTAAGGAATACGCATGACCCAGATCCAACGCCGCTTCGTGTCCGTCAACGGGCGGCAGGTGCATTACCGTATCGCCGGCAGTGGACCGGCCCTGCTGTTGATCCACCAGTCGCCGCAGAACTCGCGGATGTGGGCGCAGATGCAGCAGCGCTATGCCGACCGCTACACGGTGATCGCGCCGGACACGCCCGGTTTCGGCTATTCCGATGCCTTGCCCGGCAACCCGATGACGATTGCCGAGTTCGGCGCTGCAACCCTGCAGTTCGTCGATGCGCTGGGCCTGCAGCGTTTTGCCGTGTTCGGCATGCATACCGGCGGCCTGATCGCGACCTGGCTGGCCTGGGCCAATCCCACCCGCGTGGCCGCATTGGTGGTTGATGGCTATGCCGCGTTCACCCCACAGGAATCCACACTGTACGGCGATGCCTACCTGCCGCCGTTCGTGCCGCAATGGGATGGCTCCCACCTGCGCTGGCTGTGGTCGCGCATGCGTGAGCAGAAGTATTACTTCCCCTGGTATGACGGCCGTGCCGAAGCGGCCATGGCGATTCCGCCTCAGACCACCGAAAGCAGCCGCGAAACGGTGATGGACGTGCTCGACGTGGGCGATACCTATCGCGCCGGTTACGCCGCCGCGTTCCGCCACAACGACCACCATTGGCTGGGTGAGCTGCAGATGCCGTCGTGGCTGGTTTACCGCCATGGTGATCCGCTGCTGGCACATATGCCGCGCCTGCGCGACCTGCCGGCCAATGTCACGGTGCTTGAAGAACCCAACGGCATCCCCGCGATGCAGGACGGCATGGACGGCTGGTTGGCGCAGACCCTGGCCAACGAACCGGCCTTTGTCGAAGCCGCCGCTCCGGCGCTGCCATCCAACACCTGGCAGCGCCGCATCATCACCACCGGCGCCGGTGACATGGCGGTGTGGGAACGGGCAGGGCAGGGCGTGCTGCGCCTGTGCCTGCATGCCCCCGGCACGCGACCGTTGTCGCCGTTGCAGATCGACGCTGGCGACAGCGCCTGGCTGCTGCCTGATCTGCCAGGCCATGGCGCGTCCTGCGAAAGCGACGGCGCGCTGGACGCCGCCACCCTGGTGGCCGCACTGCTCGCCGCCATTCCCGCCGACAACGCCCTGCCGCTGGTGATCGAAGCGCACGGCGCTGCCGCCGGCTACGTACCTGCGCTGGTGCAGGTACTGGGCGCAGCGGTTGCCGAGGTCGTACTGCATTCGCCCTGGCTGCTCACCGCCGAAGAACAGGCCTTGCTGCTGCAGGGCCTGCCGAGCACTGTCATTGATCGCGCCGGTGGCTATCTCTGCGATGCCTGGCAGTGGGAGCGCGAGCGCCACCTGCTGTGGCCGTGGCTGCCGCCCAGCGCCGCCGCGCGTCGCCGCGTGGACGCACCGGCGCCTGCGCGGGTGCACGACAACGTGGTGGAGCTGCTGCGCCTGGGCAGCCGCCTGCACGGGCTGTTGCGCGATGTCACCCACCCCGACCTGGCTGCCCGCCTGCGTGCCTTGCCGGTGCCGCTGCGCGTGGTTGGCGATGCCGAATCCGATTACCAGGGGCGCGCTGCCGCCCTGTCTGCCTGAGCCGAAGGACCCCCATGAGCAACGACACCGCAACCGCCGTCATCGACCGCCTGCAATCCAGCTGGGGCGGCAGCATCGTCACCGATGCGGGCGAGCTTGAGTACTTCTCCACCGACGTCTATTCGCAGGGCAAGCCGCTGCTGGCCGTGCTGCGCCCGAACGACGCGCAGCAGCTGGCCGATGCGGTCAAGCAGCTCACCGATGCCGGTGTGGCGGTCATCGCCCGTGGCGGTGGCATGAGCTACACCGGCGGCTATACCGCGGCGCAGAGCCCCAGCGTGCTGGTGGACACCGGCACACTGGACAAGATCGTCGAGATCAACCTGGAAGACGCCTACGTGGTGGTCGAGGCCGGCGTCACCTGGCGCGCGCTCAAGGAAGCGCTGGATGCCAAGGGCGTACGCACGCCGTACTTCGGGCCGATGTCCGGCTCGCATGCCACCGTGGGTGGCGGCATGTCGCAGGGCGCGATCTTCCACGGCACCGCGCGCTATGGCTGCTCGGCCGATGTGGTGCTGGGCCTGCAGGTGGTTACCGCCAATGGCGACATCCTCACCACCGGTTCGGCGGCCGCGGCCAATACCAGCCCGTTCTTCCGTTGGTACGGGCCGGACCTGACCGGTCTGTTCCTGGGCGACTGCGGCCTGCTCGGCATCAAGACGCGCATCGTGCTCAAGCTCATTCCCAAGCATGCGCATATCGACTACCTGTCCTGGCAATTCCCGACGGCCGAAGGTCTGTTCGGTGCCTTGGGTGTGCTCTCGCGGCATGGCCTGGCCAGCGAAACGGCCGCCTTCGACCCGGCGCTGACCCGTGTGCGCATGCGCCGCGCCGGCCTGTCCAACGACGTCAAGGCGCTGACCAACGTGATCAAGAAGGGCGGCCTGATCTCCGGCCTGAAGCTGGCGGTGAAGGGCCGCGACATCGTTGACCAGGAGCAGTTCTCGCTGCACATCACCCTGGAAGGCGACAGCGCCGCCGAGGTAGCCGATCGCGTGGCGCGTGCGCGCAAGCTGGTGGGCGAGTTCGGTGAAAGTATCGAACCGTCGATCGCCAAGATGATGGCGGCCAATCCGTTCGCGGCCTGGAACTCGATGCTCGGCCCGCAGGGCGAGCGCTGGGCGCCGGTGCACGCGCTGGTGCCGCATTCCAAGGCCAGCAGCATGTTCAACGCCCTGCAGGACCTGTTCGCGCGCGAGCAGGAAACCATGGAAAAGCACGGCCTGTTCATCGGCACCCTGCTGTCCAGCGTGGGCGCGCAGACGGTGGTGATCGAGCCCTGCATCTACTGGCCGGACAGCCACAATGCGTTCCACGTGCGCACCGTCGATGCCGACCACCGCGAGCGCATCGGCTGCCCGGGTGAACACCTGGACGCACGCGCGGCGGCCGACACGCTCAAGCGGCAGATCGCCGACACCATGCGTGCGCATGGCGCTGCCAACCTGCAGCTGGGCAAGTTCTACGACTACCGCGCCGGCCGTGACCCGGCGGCGTTGGCCGTGCTGGATGCAGTCAAGAACCAGCTCGACCCCAAGGGCCTGATGAACCCTGGTGTGCTCAGCCGCTGAGGGTGCGCTCTAGCCCCTCTCCCTCCGGGAGAGGGGTTGGGGAGAGGGTGGGCGCAGCCTGCTGCGACCTGCGACCTGCGATCACCGACCAACGGCCAGGCCCAACGCCTGGCCGTTCGCGTAGGTGCCGGCGGAACTGCCCAGCCTGAACCCCCGTCACGTCCATGGCTGGCCGGTTTCCGTACCATCGGCAACAATATGCCCGCCTGATCCCACCCGGACGGCCCACGTTCGATGCAGATCGGACCGCCACCCGCATCCACCGAGACACTGTGAAAACACCCCAACAACTGCAGGTACTGATAGACGACGGCGTCATCGACGAAGTGCTGCGACCACTCAAGAGCGGCAAGGAGGCGGCGGTCTATGTCGTCCGCAGCGGCGATGAAGTCCGTTGCGCCAAGGTCTACAAGGACATGGCGCAGCGCAGTTTCCAGCAGCGCGTGCAGTACCAGGAAGGCCGCAAGGTCCGCGGCAGCCGCGAGGCCCGCGCCATCGGCAAGGCCAGCAACTACGGCCGCAAGCAGGCCGAAGCGGCGTGGAAGAACACCGAGGTGGACGCGCTGTACCAGCTGCGCGATGCCGGCGTGCGCGTGCCCGAGCCGTTTGGCTATTTCCAGGGCGTGCTGGTGATGGAACTGGTGACCGATGCCGAGGGCTATAGCGCTGCGCGCCTGGGCGAGGTGGAGCTGGGCGCCGAGCAGGCCGCCGAGTTCCACGCCGTGCTGGTGCAGCAGGTCAAGCTGATGCTGTGCTGCGGCCTGATCCATGGCGACCTGTCGCCCTACAACGTGCTGGTCGGGCCGGATGGCCCGGTGGTGATCGATTTCCCGCAGGTGGTCAGTGCAGGTGGCAACAATGCCGCGCGCACCATGCTGCTGCGTGACGTCAACAACCTCACCGCCTACCTGGGCCGCAGTGCGCCGGCGTTGCTGGATACCTGGTATGGCGAGGAAATGTGGGAGCTGTTCCAGGCAGGTGATCTGCTACCCGACACCGTCCTGACCGGGCAGTACACGCCGGACGAACGTGCGGTTGACCTGGACAGCGTGCGTCACGCCATCAACGATGCCCGCGAAGAAGCACTGATCCGCCAACAAGGGCGCGAAGCCGCCGCGGAAGAAGAAGGCTACTAAGGTAGTGCCGAGCCATGCTCGGCAGAGGCTTTCCCAGTAATCCACCAGCCTCGTAGAAGCGGCGTAAGCCGCGAAGCCAGCAGCGCTGAAAGGCCACAAAAGCCAACCCCTCCCCAACCCTCCCCTCCGCCTGCGGCGCAAGGGAGGGGGCAGAAGCGGTAGTGCCGAGCCATGCTCGGCAGGGGCTTTCCCAGTAATCCACCAGCCTCGTAGGAGCGGCGTAAGCCGCGAAGCCAGCGGCGCCTGAAAAGCCGCAAAAGCCAA
>NZ_DAMBKV010000003.1:297398-331347 GCF_032066555.1 Stenotrophomonas sp. | reverse complement strand
GTAGTGCCGAGCCATGCTCGGCAGGGGCTTTCCAAGCCATCCACCAGCCCTGTAGGAGCGGCGTAAGCCGCGAAGCCAGCGGCGCCTGAAAAGCCGCAAAAGCCAACCCCTCCCCAACTCTCCCCTTTGCTACGCAAAAGGGAGGGGGCAGAAGCGGTAGTGCCGAGCCATGCTCGGCAGGGGCTTTCCAAGCCATCCACCAGCCCTGTAGAAGCGGCGTAAGCCGCGAAGCCAGAGGCACCTGAAAGGCTGTAAGAGCCAACCCCTCCCCAACCCTCCCCTCCGCCTGCGGCGCAAGGGAGGGGGCAGAAGCGGTAGTGCCGAGCCATGCGCGGCAGGGGCACTATCAGCAAGGCCGCTGCCGAGCATGACTCGGCACTACGGAACCGCGCAGGCCTCACTCATCGCCAAGCGACGATTCCTCGCGCGGATCGGCCAGCAGGAAAGAATCATCGCCCGCAGCGGAAGTCACCCGCGCAGTGCCGCCATTGCGGAGTTCCCAATGCCAGGTCTCATACCGGGTGGTAAGCGTGCCACGCACGTAGCAAGGTCCGTGCAGGAAGAAATCGTGTTCCTGGCGTGGAGTGATCAGCACGGCGCTGCGGAAAAACGCACGCACTTGTGGCGCTTCGGGTTTGAACTCCTGGCACAAGGGCGCATCGCGCTCATTGTCGACGCCATTGCCGGTCACCACGATGTTGGACAAGCTGCCCAGCGGCCCGGGGCGCGTCGCGCAGGCGCCCAGCAGCGCGGTGCTCATCACCAACAGGCAGGGGAGGGCGAGACGCGAGGTGGCTGTGGTCGGCGCGAAAATGTGGCTGATTCCGTTCGTCACGATGATGTGGTCCTTCGATGATCAATGCGTATGTGCGCAGCAGGTCTCTGCAGCGCTGTTCCGTCGCCAGCAAGAGCTTCGCTGCCGAAATGCCGGCAAAGCACGCTTATGGCTGGGCGTCGGTGTGAAGTTGGTAACTTCCGGGCGCGCCAAGCGTCACGTTGAATACGCGCGGCTCCAGCGAATAGGCGTGGACCAGCTTGAGCTGCAGCGTGCCATCGTCCAGCACCACGGTTCCGCTCCGCGCTGGGCATGACCAGAAACTGTCGGAGGCTTCCGCCAACGGCACCTTGGCAACCGAAGCGAGTGGCTTCCCCGGTGCAGCTGCCGCCAGCCATTCGATCCAGACGCGGCAGGACACGTGCTCGAAGCCGACGTTCTCCAGACGCACCCGATAGACCCCTTGCTGTTGCCCAGACTGCCAATGGCCGGCAGTGACGATGGCCAGCGTGGCCGCTTCATCGGCCGCATCCGCCGCCGCAGTCGGGGCAAGGGCAAGTGAAAGCCACAGCAGCATGGAGAGACTATTCATGTTGGAGATCGTCCTTGGGAAGCGCATGCCGCATCAGGGGGCGTGTGTTGGTGCGTATGCCGATCATAGCGAATCAGCACGCCATGCCCGGCGCCGACGTCTGCAGGTAGTGCCGAGCCATGCTCGGCAAGGAGCATTCCAGGCAATCCACCAGCCTCGTGCAGGATCGGCATGAGTCGCGAAGCCGTTGGAGAGGAGCTATCAGCTACAACCGACTGATCATCTTCAACCGCACCTGCGCCGCCGGCACATCGTGGCGCTGGGCGGCCATCGCGCAGATATGATCCAACAGTGCCTGTGGATGCAGCAGCATCGGATCCGCCTCCTGCAGCTGCACGGCCAGATGGCCCCACCAGAACGGCTGGCCGTCGAGGTAGACCTCATAACCCACGATGTAACGGTGCGCATCCATCTCAGGTGCCTACGTGCACACGGTCGCCGACGTCGCTGCAGCACAGGTGTTCCAGCGCAAGCTCCATCGCCAGCACATAGCTCTGCGCGCAATAACCTTGGGCGATGCCGAGGCGCTGGCCGAGATGCTCGGGAAGGCAGGACTGCGGCGCGTCGCTGGCGTCGTCGTGTACCTCCACATAGGCGTTGCGCAGGCGAGGTAGCAGGCGCTGCAGGCGGGCGCTGTGCACGCAGGCGGCAGGGGCCAACAGGATCACGTCGCTCGGGTTGTGATCGGCTGCGCACAGCGCGTCCAGCAGCTCTTGTTCGGAGCGGCAGTTGCGCTGCGCAACGCTGATGCCGACATCGAGTGTGCGACGCACCAGTGCGCTCATGACCGGGCTGGGCAGCGGAGTACACGCCTGCAGCAAGGCGCCACTGGCGTCCGGCCCACGTACGATGAAGATGGCCATGGCTCAGGCACCTTGCACGTTGCTGAGCAGGCGCGTGGTGATCGCCAGTGAGAGGCGTCGCGCCTCGTCGGTACCGGTACTGCAGACCACCAATGCGGTCGCGGCATGATGCGGATGCAGGTGGGCTTCGAGCGTATCTGCATCGCTGCGGGCGATTTCGATGTACGGCGAGGGCAACGCATCCAGTGCGCTGCAGACGCTGCGGCCGTGCAGCGCCCATTGCGCCTCGTCGGTGGCGGTGTTCTCGATCAGCACCCAGCTTGGTGCCTGCTGTCGGGCATTATCCAGGCACCGGGCCAACGCAGGCAGTGAGCCGCAATGCAGGCATTGCAGCGGCTGACCAGCGAGCTGTGTGGGTAGAAGGGATGCATCCGGCACTGTTGGGTTGCGGGTATGCCGGATCAGTAAAACGCTCATGTAGCACCACGTTCAAGCGCCTTGCGGCGCGGTGGTGCCACGATGCGCCGCGGCGGCATCAAATCGCGAGGGCGGCTGGGCGCGACGGCGTAAAGTCTGCGTAGCAAAGTGTGCGGTCCCGGCGCTGTGACCCTGGGGAACTTCGGCCAGACTTGGTGGTCAACTCGTTTCGTCCCCGGAGTTGGTGATCAGCCATGAATGAGACTGCGTCCCTTGCATCGCCCCATCCCGTGCTGGCCTGGCTGCGACGTGAAGCCTTGCCCTTGGGCGTGATGTTGCTGCTGCTGTTTGCCGCCCGCGACAGCCTGGCCAATCACTACCAGGTACCCAGTGGCTCGATGCAGCCGACGCTGCAGCCGGGTGATCGGGTGGTGGTGGATATGCGTGCGTACGGCCTGCGCGTTCCTTTCACGGATGTGCAGCTGTGGGCGGGGCAGTCACCGCAGCGCGGTGACGTGGCGGTGTTCGATTCGCCAGCCGATGGCACGCGCCTGATCAAGCGCGTGGTTGCGGTGGCTGGAGACCGCGTGCAGCTGCACGACGGCTATCTGTCCATCAACGAGCAGCCGCTGCGTCAGGACGTGGCGCAGGAGTTGTTCGGCAACAAGCAGGTGCAGCTGGATCTGGAGGATGGCGGTGGTCCGGATATCAACGGCATCACCATTCCGGCCGGCAAGTTGCTGGTGGTGGGGGATCATCGCGGCAACAGTTTTGATGGCCGCTTCTTCGGTCTGGTGGATGCCGATACGGTCTACGGCAAGGCGGTGGCGGTGTATTGGCGGCGCGGTGATGGGCCGGAGTGGCAGCGGTTGTAACTGGCGACAGCGAAGAAGAAACCGGCACGGAGACGTGCCGTTTTTTTTGCCTTCGCTTTTGTTTTTTTTGTGGGAGCGGCGTCAGCCGCGAAGCTGACATCAATCCAGCCCTTATCTGTTTGCCATCGCATCCATGCGGTTCGCCGGCACCAGTGGCTTCGCGGCTGACGCCGCTCCCACAAGATCCATGCTTGATTGGTAATACCAATTACCTTCACTAACCCTATGGTCTAATAGGATCTTCGCGGCAACGGCGATTCAATCGCGGTTCGTTGGTCGGAATGATTGAATATTGGTAATACCAATATTCGCGACCACCGCCACGCCACCTGCGGGTGGGCCGCCTTTCGCCTTTGACGAGAATCTGCATGCAGCCCTGGGAACAACTGTACGACCCCGCTGGCAACCTCTGGCTGTCCAGCCTGATCGCGCTGTTGCCGATCGCTTTCTTCTTCGTTGCGCTGGCGGTGCTGCGCATGAAGGGCTGGCTGGCCGGCACCATCACCGTCGCCATCGCGCTGGCAGTGGCGCTGCTGTTCTATCGCATGCCCGTTTCGCAGGCTTTGGGTGCAGCCGGGTTCGGCTTCCTGTACGGGCTGTGGCCGATTGCCTGGATCATCATCGGCGCAGTGTTCCTGTACAAGGTATCGGTCAAGACCGGGCAGTTCGCGATCATCCGCGCGTCGATCCTGTCGGTGACCGAAGACCAGCGCCTGCAGATGCTGATGGTCGGCTTCGCCTTCGGCGCCTTCCTCGAAGGTGCCGCAGGATTTGGCGCACCGGTGGCGATCACCGCTGCATTGTTGGTCGGGCTGGGCTTCAAGCCGCTGTTTGCCGCTGGCCTGTGCCTGATCGTCAACACTGCGCCGGTGGCCTTCGGCGCGATGGGCATTCCGATCGTCGTCGCCGGTCAGGTCACCGGCCTGGATGCGTTCGAGATCGGGCAGATGGCCGGCCGCCAGCTGCCGTTCCTGACCATCATCGTGCTGTTCTGGATCATGGCCATCATGGATGGCTGGCGCGGCATCAAGGAAACCTGGCCGGCGGTGCTGGTTGCCGGTGGCTCCTTCGCCATCGCGCAGTACCTGACCTCCAACTTCATCGGTCCGGAGCTGCCGGACATCACCGCCTCGCTGGCATCGCTGGTGTGCCTGACGCTGTTCCTGCGCCGTTGGCAGCCCAAGCGCATCTTCCGCTTCGAGACCGACGCCAGCGCCGAGGCGGCCGCGCAGGCATCGGCTGCACCGCGTTACAGCGCCGGCCAGATCGCCAAGGCGTGGTCGCCATTCCTGATCCTCACCGCGATGGTGACGCTGTGGAGCATCAAGCCGTTCAAGGCCTTGTTCGCCGCCGGTGGCCCGCTGGAAAGCTGGGTGTTGAAGCTGCCGGTACCGGGCCTGGACCAGCTGGTGCAGAAGATGCCGCCGATCGTCAACGCGCCCACCGCCTACGAGGCCGTGTACAAGTTTGATGCCATCTCGGCCACCGGCACCGCGATCATGCTGGCGGCGGTGATCGCCATCCTCTACCTGCGCATGCCGGTACGTGCGGCGGTGCGCACCTTCGCTGAGACCGTCAATGAACTGAAGATGCCGATCTATTCCATCGGCATGGTGCTGGCCTTCGCCTTCATCGCCAACTACTCCGGCTTGTCGGCAACGTTGGCCTTGGCGCTTGCGCATACCGGCAAGGCATTCACGTTCTTCTCGCCGTTCCTGGGCTGGTTGGGCGTGTTCCTGACCGGCTCGGATACTTCGTCCAATGCCTTGTTCTCGGCCTTGCAGGCGACTACCGCGCAGCAGATCGGTGTGTCCGAGGTGTTGCTGGTTGCGGCCAATACCACCGGCGGCGTCACCGGCAAGATGATCTCGCCGCAGTCCATCGCCATTGCCTGTGCGGCGGTGGGCCTGGCCGGCAAGGAATCGGACCTGTTCCGCTTCACCGTCAAGCACAGCCTGATCTTCACGGTAATGGTCGGTCTGATCACTACCGCGCAGGCCTATTGGCTGACCTGGATGATTCCCTGAGCCATGGCCGCGCGCATCCGCCAACGCCGGGCAGCTTCGGGCCACAATGTCGGCATGAGTACGCAGCGTATTTCCGACAAGGTGGCCGCGCAGCTGCGCGTGCTGGTGGACGAACAACAACTGCAGCCGGGTGACCGGCTGCCTTCCGAGCGCGCACTGGCGGTGCAGCTCGGGGTCTCGCGCACGGCGCTGCGCGAGGCGATTGCCCAGCTTGGCAGCCAGGGCCTGCTGGTGGCGCGGGTTGGCGGTGGCACCTATGTGGCCGAGCCGGCAGCACGTGCGCGGCAGGCGTTGGATGAGCCGCTGGTGCCTTACCTGCCGTTGTTCCAGGGCGATCCGGAGTACCGTTTCGACGTGCTGGAGATCCGCCACGCGCTGGAAGGCGCCACCGCCTGGCATGCGGCGCTACGGGCTACCGATGAGGACCGCGCACGCATCGCGCAGGCCTTCCAGACCATGATGGACGCGCATGGCAAGGACGATCCGGGCGGCGAAGCGCGCGCCGATGCCGCCTTCCACCTGTCCATCGCCGAGGCCTCGCACAATCTGGTGCTGTTGCAGGTGATGCGTGGCCTGTTCGAGCTGCTGCAGACCAACATCTCGCAGAGCCGCGAAAAGCTTTACACCGCATCGACGACGTTTTCCCCCTTGTCCGACCAGCACCGCGAAATGATGGATGCGGTATTGGCCGGCGATCCAGAGCGTGCGCGTGCCGCAGCGCATACCCATCTTGAGTTCGTGCACACGACCCTGCGCACGCTCGATGAAGACGAGGCGCGGCGTGCCCGCGCTTCGCGGCTTCCTTCCCCCCACGGTTGACCCATGATCATCTCCGCCTCCACCGATTACCGTGCGGCCGCGCAGCGTCGTCTGCCGCCGTTCCTGTTCCACTACATCGATGGCGGCGCGTATGCCGAACACACGCTCAAACGCAATGTTTCCGACCTGTCCGACATCGCGCTGCGCCAGCGCATCCTGCGCGACATGTCCGAGCTCAGCCTGGAAACCGAGCTGTTCGGCGAGAAGCTGGCAATGCCGGTTGCGCTGGCACCGGTCGGCCTGACCGGCATGTATGCACGTCGCGGTGAAGTGCAGGCGGCGCGTGCCGCGGACAGCCGCGGCATTCCGTTCACGTTGTCGACGGTGTCGGTATGCCCGATCGAAGAGGTGGCGCCGGCGATCAAACGACCGATGTGGTTCCAGCTGTATGTATTGCGCGACCGCGGCTTCATGCGCAACGCGCTGGAGCGCGCGCAGGCTGCCGGCGTCACCACGCTGGTGTTCACCGTCGACATGCCGGTGCCGGGCGCGCGCTACCGCGACGCCCATTCGGGCATGAGTGGCCCGAATGCCGGCATCCGCCGCATCGGCCAGGCGATGACGCATCCACGCTGGGCCTGGGACGTAGGCCTGTTCGGCCGTCCGCATGATCTTGGCAACATCTCCGCCTATCGCGGCAGCCCGACCGGGCTGGAGGATTACATCGGTTGGCTGGGCAACAACTTCGACCCGTCGATTTCGTGGAAGGACCTGGAGTGGATTCGCGAATTCTGGAAGGGGCCGATGGTGATCAAGGGCATCCTCGATCCGGATGATGCGCGCGATGCAGTGCGCTTTGGCGCCGATGGCATCGTGGTGTCCAATCATGGCGGTCGCCAGCTCGATGGCGTGTTGTCCACCGCACGCGCCTTGCCGGCGATTGCAGACGCGGTGCAGGGCGATCTGAAGATTCTTGCCGACTCCGGTATCCGCACCGGTCTGGATGTGGTGCGCATGCTCGCACTCGGTGCTGACAGCGTGCTGCTCGGTCGTGCCTTCGTCTACGCACTTGCTGCGCAGGGCGAGACCGGCGTGGCCAACCTGCTGGACCTGATCGCCAAGGAAATGCGTGTGGCGATGACGCTGACCGGCGCACGTCGCATTGCCGACATCGGCCGCGATTCGCTGGTCAACCTGGCATGAGTGCGAACGAAGCACTGTTGGCACAGCTGCGCAGCGCCGTTGGTGACGCCCATGTGCTGACTGGCGACAAGGCAACACGTCGCTTCCGCAAGGGTTACCGCTTCGGTGACGGTGCTGTGCTGGCCGTGGTGCGCCCAGGGACCTTGCTGGAGATGTGGCGCGCTCTGCAGGCAGCCGTGCAGGGCGGGGCGGCGATCATCCTGCAGGCGGCCAATACCGGCTTGACCGGGGGCTCGACGCCGGACGGCAATGACTACGGGCGGCCGATCGTGCTGATCAGTACGCTGCGCCTGACCGGCGTGCAGTTGCTCGATGAAGGGCGGCAGGTGCTGTGCCTGCCCGGCGCAACCTTGGACCGACTCGAACAGACGCTGGCACCGCTTGGGCGCGAGCCGCATTCGGTGATTGGTTCTTCGTGCATCGGCGCCTCGGTGCTGGGCGGTGTCTGCAACAACTCCGGTGGCTCGCTGGTGCGGCGCGGTCCGGCCTATACCGAGATGGCGCTGTATGCGCAGGTGGATGGGGCCGGCCAGTTGCAGTTGGTCAATCACCTGGGTATCGCGCTGGGCGACAGCCCGGAGGAAATTCTGCAGCGCTTGCAGGCTGGCGATTACCAGCCTGGCGATGTGCGCAACGATGGTGACCGCGCCGGCTCCGATCCCCGCTATGCCGAGCAGGTGCGGCAAGTGGATGCGACAACGCCGGCGCGCTTCAACGCCGACCCCAGCCGTCATTACGAAGCCGCGGGTTCGGCTGGCAAGCTAGCTGTATTCGCGGTGCGCCTGGATACCTTCGCCAAGGAAGCGGCCGAGGTGTTCTATATCGGCAGCAACAGCACCGAAAGCCTCACCGCGATTCGCCGCCAGCTGCTGACCGGCTTCGAGCGCCTGCCGATCTCCGGCGAGTACATCCACCGCGTCGCCTATGACATTGGCGAGCGCTACGGCAAGGACACCTTCCTGCTGATCGACAAGCTCGGCACCGCGCGGGTACCGGCGGCATTCGCGTTGAAAAGCCGGGTCGATGGTTGGTTCGAACGTTTGGGGCTGCGCGGAGTCACCGATCACGCGCTGCAGCTGCTGACCGGACTGTTGCCATCGCATCTTCCCAAGCGCATGGGCGAGTTCCGCCAGCGCTATGAGCACCACTTGCTGGTCAAGGTTTCCGCACAGGATGCGGCGGCGACCGAGCAGTGGTTGCGCGGCTTCTTCGCCGGGCATGAAGGCGGCTACTTCCACTGCACGCCGGACGAAGGGCGCAAGGCCTTCCTGCACCGGTTCGCAGTGGCTGGCGCGGCGGTGCGTTACCGCGAAGTGCATCGTGCGCAGGTGCAGGACATCGTCGCGTTGGATATCGCCTTGCGCCGTGACGACCGCGATTGGTTCGAGCAGCTGCCGGCCGAGTTGGATGCGCGCTTGCTGCACAAACTCTATTACGGCCACTTCCTGTGCCATGTATTCCACCAGGACTACATCGCCCGCAAGGGCGAAGACCCGATGGCGATCGAGCATGCGATGTGGAAGCTGCTGGATGAGCGCGGCGCCGAGTACCCGGCCGAGCACAATGTCGGCCACCTGTATCCGGCCAAGCCGGCGCTGGCGCAGTTCTACCAGCAGCTGGACCCGAGCAATACCTTCAACCCGGGCATCGGCCAGACCAGCAAGCAGCCGGGTTGGAAGGGCTGTGGTTGCTGAGGAGCGCAGCGCCTGCCATTGCTTTTGCTAAAGCCCCTCTCCCGCTTGCGGGAGAGGGGTTGGGGTGAGGGGAAGCTTCTAGCTTGAGAGTCATGATCAATAGCTAAAGCCCAAAGCCCAAAGCCCAAAGCCCAAAGCCCAAAGCCCAAAGCCCCCTCATCCGCCCCTGCGGGGCACCTTCTCCCGCAGGCGGGAGAAGGGATGTGCTTCGATGCTTGTTCAAAGCACTGCGGCACTGCAGATGCTGAATTAATACGTTTTAAGTATTAATCCGTACACAGCAGGTTATGGATCGACTCGATCCGCAGGTTCAAGCTTGCCGCATCTCCAATAAACCGGCCTGCCGTTACAGGCCAGGAAGCAATGCAACGCGAACCCGGCAAAACGCCAGCCTGCAACCAATCGCTGGCCCCGATCACCCCGCCGAACACGGCAGCTGAACTCCCGCACATCCGCCAGGGCACGCCCGAGTTTCGGCGTGCGGTGCTGGCCTTGTTCATGGCCGGCTTTGCCACCTTTGGTGTGCTGTACTGCGTGCAGCCGCTGCTGCCGGGCTTCAGCAGCCACTTCGGCATCAGCGCCGGCAACAGCGCCCTGGCCTTGTCGGCAAGCACCGGCGTGTTGGCCGTTGCGATGCTGGTGGCGGGCATGGTTTCCGACCGCATCGGCAGGCGCCCGGTGATGGTCGTTTCGCTGCTCACTTCTGCCTTGCTCACGCTCGCCACCGCTCTGACCGATGACTGGAACACCATACTGCTGCTGCGCACCTTGCTCGGCCTGAGCCTGAGCGGCGTGCCTGCGGTGGCGATGACCTGGCTGGTCGAGGAAATGGACAGCCGCGCATTGGGCCTGGCGATGGGCCTGTACATCGGCGGCAACGCGGTGGGTGGCATGAGCGGGCGCTTGATCGCCGGTGTGGTGGCCGACCACTCGGGCTGGCGCGCCGGTATTGCAGCCGTCGGCGTGATCGCGTTGTTGGCGAGCGTGGCGCTGTGGACACAGCTGCCGGCATCGCGCCATTTCCGTGCCAAGCGTGCCGAGCCGGCGCAACTGCCGGCACGTTTCGCAGGCTTGTTCCGCGATGCCGCGCTGCCCTGGTTGTTTGCCTGCGGCTTCCTGCTGCTGGGCGTGTTCGTGACGCTCTACAACTATCTGGGTTACCACCTGCTGGCGCCGCCTTATGGCTTGAGCCAGACCGTGGTCGGATTGATCTTCACCGTGTATCTGGTCGGTAGCGTCAGTTCGGCGTGGATGGGGCAGCTTGCCAATCGCTTGGGACGAGGACCGGTGCTGGCCTTGTCATTCGGCCTGGTACTGGCGGGCATCGTGTTGCTGGCGATGCCGTGGTTGCCGGCGATGGCCATGGGTATCGCGCTGGCGACGTTTGGGTTCTTCGGCGGCCATTCGGTGGCCAGCAGCTGGGTGGGTGTGCGTGCTGGTGCACTGCGTGCGGAAGCGTCGGCCTTGTATCTGTTTTCGTACTACCTGGGCTCAAGCGTGGTGGGTGCGCTGGGTGGCGTGTTCTATACGCACTGGGGCTGGGCGGGGGTGTGTGGTTTCTGTTTGGTGCTGACGTTGGCTGGTGTGGGTGCGGCTTGGCGGTTGTGGCGGCGGCTGGAGGATGCGACGGGGTTGTTGCTGGTTCGGTGAGGATTGGCGGCTAACGGCTAACGGCTAGCAGCTAGCAGCTAACAGCTAACAGCTAACAGCTAACAGCACCCCTCCCCAACCCTCCCCTTGCCTGCGGCAAAGGGAGGGGGCTGAGCTTTGCCCCCTCCCTTGCGCATAGCGCAGGGGAGGGTTGGGGAGGGGTGCTTTGGCTTTGGCTTTGGCCTTTGTTCTTGCCTCTACTTCCACCCTGCCAGTTACCCAGCTACCCCCTGCCGCAACAACGCAATGAATTGCCGCAACAACGGCGTCACCGCTTCACGCCGCCGCGCCAGCTGGATCTCCGACGCCGCGCCACGGTCTGCCAGTGCGACAAAGCACGCGCCCTCCACCTGGATGTGGCTGCAGGAGGCGGGCAGCACGCAGACGCCCAGCCCGGCCGCGACCAGACTGATCAAGGTCGATGACTCGCCGGCTTCCTGCACGATGCGCGGGCTGAAGCCGGCATTGCGGCACAGGGTGATCACATGGTCGTGGATGCCTGCACCCGAGTCGCGTGAGAAGCCGACAAACGGGTCGAGTGCGAATTGCTTCAGCGACAGGCGCGCGCTCGCGGGGTCCTTGCCACGCAGCGCCGGGTGGCTGGCATGTACCACCAGCGCCAGTGGGTCATCAAACAGATGCTGTGCCACCAGTTCGTCCGGCAGCACGCGCTTGCGGATGATGCCTACGTCCAGTTCGTCGGCAAGCAGGGCCTCGATCTGGCGCAGGCTGTTCATCTCGCGCAGCTGCATCTGCACCTGCGGGTGCTGCTGGCGGTAGCTGAAGATCGCGCGCGGTATCTGCGGCGACAGCGGTGTGGCGCGGGTCAGGCCGATACGCAGTTCGCCGCTCTCGCCACGTTGCGCACGCTGTACCGTGTCCACCGCCTTGTCCACGCGCTGCAGGATGTCGCGCGCCTGGTCCAGCAACACCTCGCCAGCGGGCGTGAGCTGCACGCGGCGGTGACTGCGTACGAACAACTGCGCGCCGAGCAGGGTTTCCAGTTGCCGGATCTGCTGGCTGAGCGGCGGTTGCGACATGCCCAGGCGCTCGGCGGCACGGCCGAAGTGCAGGGTGTCGGCGACGGCCAGGAAATAGCGCAGGTGGCGGAGTTCCAGGGACATCGCGGCAGTCTAGGCTGCGAAGGCCTTACCGACCAACCATCAGTTCGTCGTCCCCGCGTAGGTGGGGATCGCTCCATGCGGGGTGTGAGGGGGGCCAGGGCAAAGGCCAGAGCCGGGCAGAAGCGGGAGCGATGACCCAACATACGTTGGTTGAAAGCCCCGCCTGTGCGGGAATGACGGCTCAAGGGCAAAACCAAAAAACCTAACGCTCCGAATGCCCGGTATCGTCGTACTGCCGCGGCGCAAACAGGTCCGGCTGGATCAGCTCCACAAACGCGCGGGCCTGCGGCGACAACACCTTGCCGCGGCGCACCACCACGCCATAGCTGCGCGAGGGGAAGTAATCGCTCATCGCCCGCGTCGCCAGCTTGTCGCGGTCGCTGTCGTTCAGGCACAGGGCAGTGACGATGCTGATGCCCATGCCCATTGCCACGTACTGCTTGATCACC
The DNA here is from genome assembly GCF_032066555.1 of Stenotrophomonas sp. Taxonomy (GTDB): domain Bacteria; phylum Pseudomonadota; class Gammaproteobacteria; order Xanthomonadales; family Xanthomonadaceae; genus Stenotrophomonas. The sequence continues at coordinate 318,979 of NZ_DAMBKV010000003.1, read as the reverse complement.
TCCCAGCCGCCCACTTCCAGCGCCACCGTATACGGCACGCGGTGCTGCTGGAACACAAGGTCAACCAGCCGCCAGGTGATCTGCCGGCGCGGCGGCAGGATCAGCGGCCACGGCGACAGGTCTTCCAGCGTCAGGTTCTTTTTCTTCGCCAGCGGGTGGTCGGGCGGCGTGATCAGGACCTGCTCGAAGCGATAGACCGGCGCGTAGCTGAGGTCGGCCGGCACATCCATCATCGAGCCGATGGCCAGATCGGCGGCGTCGCTGCGCAGCAGGTCGGTGCCGTCGGCGCTGATCGCGTTATGCAGGGTCAGGCGCACATCCGGGTGCTGTTGGCGGAAGTTTTCGACGATCTTGGGCAGGAGATACAGGATGGTCGACGAATTTGCGGCGATATTGAGCTCGCCGGCATCCAGCCCGCTGACCTTCTCGCGGAACCGCGGCAGCAGCCCGTCCAGGCTTTCGACCAGCGGCTGGGCCATGTCGTACAGCAGCTGACCCTCGCGGGTAGGCACCAGCCGGCGCCCGCTGCGCTCGAACAGCACCACCCCCAGCTCCCGTTCCAGCGCCTGCAGCTGCAGGCTCACCGCCGGCTGGCTGACAAAAAGCGCTTCCGAGGCACGTGAAACCGAGCCCAGGCGCACCGTCTGCAGGAACGCCCGCAGCGGCTTGAGCCGATCAGACTTGTAGGAAAAACGCGGGGTTACGGGCGTCTTGGTGGGCATGGCGATGTCAGTATTAGCACAACTTATAGATAACATTGCAAAAACTGTTTTGTTAAATACCTCCCTGCGGCGGCACGTTGGATTCCCCGACACCCGCAGGAACTTCCGATGTCCGCCGTCGCCCACGCTGTCGCCACGCCGCAGTCCGCCCCCCGCCCGACCCCGGGCATCACCCTGACCACCCAGCTGGCCGGCCAGTCCGCGCTGCTGCCGGCCGGCGTGCTGGGCCTGCTCGTATCGCTGCACCGGGCGGTGGAGCCGGGCCGGCAGGCACGCTTGGCGGCCCGCCGCGAGCGCCAGGCCTTCTTCGACCAGGGCGGTCTGCCGGATTTCCGCGCCGATACCCGCGCCATCCGAGAGGAGGACTGGCGCGTGGCGCCGATCCCGGCCGCGCTGCAGGACCGCCGCGTCGAGATCACCGGGCCCACCGACCCGAAGATGGTCATCAATGCGCTGAACTCCGGCGCCAAGGTGTTCATGGCCGACTTCGAGGATTCGACCTCGCCGACCTGGCGCAATGTGCTGGCCGGCCAGCAGACGATGAAGGCGGCGGTGCGCGGTGACCTGGATTTCACTGCGCCGGCCACCGCCAAGGGGCCGGGCAAGCACTACACACTGCGTCCGTTCGACGAGCAGGCGGTGCTGATCGTGCGCCCGCGTGGCTGGCACCTGGACGAGAAGCACGTGCTGATCGACGGCCAGCCGATTGCCGGCGGCCTGTTCGATGCGGCGCTGTTTGCCTTCCACAACGCGCAGACGCTGATGGACAAGGACCGCGGCCCCTACTTCTACCTGCCCAAGCTGCAGTCGATGGAAGAGGCGGCGCTGTGGGAGACCGCGCTGTCGCACATCGAAGGCATGCTGGGCCTGCCGCAGGGGCAGATCAAGGTCACCGTGCTGATCGAGACGCTGCCGGCGGTGTTCGAGATGGACGAGATCTTGTACGTGCTGCGCGACCGCATCGTCGGCCTGAACTGCGGTCGCTGGGATTACATTTTTTCCTATCTGAAGACCTTCCGCCGTCACCGCGACAAGGTGCTGCCCGAGCGCGGCCAGGTGACCATGACCCAGCCGTTCCTGAAGGCCTATTCGGAACTGCTGATCAAGACCTGCCACCGCCGTGGCGCACATGCGATGGGCGGCATGGCCGCGCAGATCCCGATCAACCACGACGCCGCTGCCAACGAGCAGGCGATGGCGCGGGTGCGCGCCGACAAGCTGCGCGAGGTCACCGCCGGCCACGACGGCACCTGGGTGGCACACCCGGCGCTGATCCCGGTGGCGCGTGCCATCTTCGACGAGCACATGTCCGGCCCCAACCAGCACCACGTGCTGCGCCGTGACGTGCAGGCCAACCGCGATGAACTGATCGCCCCGTGCAGCGGCACCGTCACCCGCGCCGGCTTCGAGAACAACGTCGAAGTCTGCGTGCGCTACCTGGCCGCCTGGCTGGACGGCAACGGCTGCGTGCCCATCCACAACCTGATGGAAGACGCGGCCACCGCCGAAATCAGCCGCAGCCAGATCTGGCAGTGGCTGCATGCCGGCAACCAGCATCTGGATGACGGCACCGCGATCGACCTCGCGTTGCTGGACAGCACCCTGCGCGCGCTGCCGGCGCGCCTCGGCGACACCTCCGCGCTGCCCGGTGGCGGCCGCATCACCCTGGCCATCGGCCTGCTCGACCAGCTCAGCCGCGCCGACACCCTGGCCGAGTTCCTGACCCTGCCGGCTTACCGGCAGATCGATTGACCCGACTTCCCCCTACGTACGCATTCGACTTGAGGACGACACGATGAGCACCTATCAGCAACAGATCGACGCCCTGCAGCAGGACTGGGATACCAACCCGCGTTGGAAGGGGCTGAAGCGCACCTACAGTGCCGCCGACGTGGTGCGCCTGCGCGGCAGCGTGCAGCCGGAACATACCCTGGCCAAGCGCGGCGCCGAGCGCCTGTGGGAACTGGTCAATGGCAGCGCGAAGAAGGGCTACGTCAACGCCTTCGGTGCGATCAGCGCCGGCCAGGCCATGCAGCAGGCCAAGGCTGGGCTGGAAGCGGTGTACCTGTCCGGCTGGCAGGTGGCTGCCGACGGCAATACCTCCGAAACCATGTACCCGGACCAGTCGCTGTACGCCTACGACTCGGTGCCGACCATGGTCCGCCGCATCAACAACACCTTCCAGCGCGCCGATGAGATCCAGTGGAAGAACATCATCGACGGCAAGGTCAAGGCCGAGGACGCGATCGACTTCTTCCTGCCGATCGTCGCCGATGGCGAGGCCGGCTTCGGCGGCGTGCTCAATGCCTATGAGCTGATGAAGAACATGATCACCGCCGGTGCCGCCGCGGTGCATTTCGAGGACCAGTTGGCGGCGGTGAAGAAGTGTGGCCACATGGGCGGCAAGGTGCTGGTACCGACCCAGGAGGCGATCCAGAAGCTGTCCGCCGCGCGCCTGGCGGCGGATGTGCTGGGCGTGCCGACCATCGTGCTGGCCCGCACCGATGCCGAGGCCGCCAACCTGCTGACCAGCGACTTCGACCCCAATGACGCCCCGTTCGTCACCGGCGAGCGCACCGCCGAGGGCTTCTACCGGGTCAAGAACGGCCTGGAGCAGGCGATCAGTCGCGGCGTGGCCTATGCCCCGCATGCCGACCTGGTGTGGTGCGAGACCGGCACCCCCGACCTGGGCTTCGCCCGCGAGTTCGCCCAGGCCGTGCACGCCGCCAGCCCCGGCAAGCTGCTGTCCTACAACTGCTCGCCCTCGTTCAACTGGAAGAAGAACCTGGACGACAAGACCATCGCCAAGTTCCAGGACGAGCTGGCCGCGCTGGGCTACAAGTACCAGTTCATCACCCTGGCCGGCATCCACATCAACTGGTTCAACACCTTCAAGTTCGCCCACGACTACGCGCGGGGCGAGGGCATGCGCCACTACGTGGAGCAGGTGCAGGAGCCGGAATTCGCCGCCCGCGAGCAGGGCTACACCTTTGTCTCGCACCAGCAGGAAGTGGGCGCCGGTTACTTCGACGATGTGACCACGGTGATCCAGGGCGGCGCCTCCAGCGTCACCGCCCTGACCGGGTCGACCGAGGAAGAGCAGTTCCAGACTGAAAAGGCCGCCTGAGGGCGCTGATGAGGTCGTTTCAAAGGGGCTCTTACGAGCCCCTTCTTTTTTTTGGCGTCGCCTGGCGTCAAATGGTGTAGGGGGTCACAAAACCGTTTATTTTGATGATAGGCTCGCGAGATTACTCGTCTGAGATGGGCGAGCAGTCCATGAGGCAGGGAATGAGCGGCATGGGAACAGGGGGTTTGGCACTGGAGTCTGAACTTTCCGTCGCTGCGTCGACGGGAGGGGCGGTGCTGCGTGCGCAATTGTCCCCGGTAGAGTTCGCATTGTTTGCCCAGTACGGCGTTCGCCGCACCCTGCATGCCGACCAGGTCCTGTTCCGCCGTGGCGACCTGGGCAGCTCGATGTTCATCATCGTCAGCGGCACCATCAGCCTGGATTTCGGTGCCGGCCTGGCGCCCAAGCCCATGGGCAGCAACGATTTCTTTGGCGAACTTGGCCTATTGATCGAGCGCCATCCCCGTTCCTGTGATGCGCGCGCCAACTGCGACAGCGTGCTGCTGGAAATCACCCATGCCAACTTCCATCGGTTGATCGACCAGGACCCGGCGATGGTGGTGTTCTTCCTGCGTCGTACCTTGTCGCGGGTGGTCTCCAGCGAGCAGCGCCTGATCGCCCAGCTCAGCCGCCGCAACAATGAACTGGAAACCGCGCTGGGCAATCTGTACAGCGCCAACCACGAGCTGCACCACACCCGCGAACTGGTCTACAACGATGACCTGACCGGGCTCAGCAACCGTCGTGCGCTCACGGCCTACCTGCAGAAATCGCATCGTTCCGGTCAGCGTCCGAAGGGGCTGCTGCTGCTGGACTGCGATGACTTCAAGGGGCTGAACGACTCTTACGGGCATCTTGCCGGTGACCATGCCCTGCAGTGCTTCGGCCGTATCCTCGCCTCGGTGGCGGGCAAGGACGATATCGCCTGCCGTCTGGGTGGCGATGAGTTCTGCGTGCTGTTGATGGATGCGGACGCCGAAAGCCTGCCGCGCACCGCCGAGTTCGTGCTGGAGGCGGTGCGCCATCTGATCGCCTATCCGGGGGCGACGATTGGCGCCTGCTCGCTGAGCATCGGCATGGTGTTGATCAACGAAGATCACCACTGGAACGACTCCTATTCCCGCGCCGACCGGGCGTTGTACGAAGCAAAGCGCGAAGGCGGCAATCGCGCGCAGTGGTGCCGGGAATAGTCCGGTGTGCATGGATTGCCCGGCATAGATCATGACCAGCGCGACTGCCCCGCTCTCATCCGATCGCCAGCTCAAGACGCTGGTGCTGACCGATCTTTGCGATTCGGTGGCGCTGACGGCGCGGATCGGTGATGCCGCCGCCGCTGAGTTGTTCCGCACGCTGGACGTACGCGCGCTGCAACTGCTGCAGCGCTGGAAAGGGCGGTTGATCGACCGTTCCGATGGCATGTTCCTGCTGTTCGATGTGCCTACCCAAGGCCTGGGTTTTGCATTGGACTACCTGGATGCGCTGGCCGAGATCGGCAAAGAGCGCAAGTTGCCGTTGCAGGCGCGGATCGGCATCCATGTAGGCGACGTGCTGTTCTGGCGCAACGATGACGATGCGGTGGCCGCCGGCGCCAAGCCGCTGGAGGTGGAGGGTGTGGCCAAGCCCACCGCAGCCCGGCTGATGGCGTTGGCGCGTCCGAATCAGATCCTGTTGTCTGCGGTAGCGGAAGCGCTGCTGCGCGCCGGCCAACGCGAGCTGGGCGAGCGCGGTGCGAACCTGCAATGGAAGTCGCACGGGCGCTGGTACTTCAAGGGCTTGCCGACACCGCAGGAAGTGTTTGAGGTAGGCGCAGCGGGCAGCGCGCCATTGCGCATGCCACCCCGCTCCAACAAGGCGTGGCGACGACTGCCGCTATGGCGGCGGCCGGCAGCACTGGTTGCCGAGTTGTTGCTGGTGGTTGCTGTGGGTGCAGTCGCGTGGGTATTGGTGCGGCCCGAGCCAGCCATTGCGTTTGCCGAGCGGGATTGGGTGGTGATTGGGGACGTTAACAATCTGACCGACAACCAGCTCCTGGGTGACGGTTTGAATCGTGCGTTTCGCATCGGCTTGGAGCAATCGCGCTATGTGAACATCCTGAGTGAGCTCAAGGCGCGCGATACCTTGACCCGGATGCTGTTGCCCGAAGGGAGCGCGATTGATCGAGTGACGGCATCCGGTATTGCGGTGCGTGAGGGCGCGCGTGCAGTGCTGATACCTGTGGTGCGCGAGTCGAGTGGAAAGTTGCAGGTATCGGTGGACGTGGTTGAACCCGAGTCCGGCAGGGTTGTTTATACGGTGCATTCCAGTGGTATTGGAACCTCCACGGTGTTGCAATCGATCGATGATGTCATCGGGCAACTACGTGGTCGGCTGGGCGAGGCACTTGCCGACGTGGAAAAGTCCTCGGCTCCGCTGCCCAAAGTGGCTACGGCCAATCTTGACGCACTGCATGCTTATGCTGCCGCGCAAGCCGCCTATGCAAGCGGCGAGGCAGAAAAGTCAATTCAGTATTTTGACGTGGCGACGCGCGTCGATGGTGGCTTCGCCATGGCACGTCTTGGCAAGATGCGCGCGCTGGTCAACCTCGGTAGATACGAAGATGCGCGCAAGGAGCTTGAGGCGGCGACGGAGTTTCGTAGCCGGTTGACGACGCGTGAGGCGCTCTATATGGATGCATGGAGCGCTGACCTGCTTTCGGGGAGTGGTAGTGAGGCGTTCCAGGCATGGGCAGTGCTGGCTGAGCTGTATCCAGATCATCAGGGTGCCAATGTCAACGCCGCGGCTGCGGCACTTTTGCTGGGGCGCTATACCGAAGCTGCGAAGTTCGCCTCCAGGGCCGATATTCCTCAAAGCGGACAGCGGGGTGGCGTTCTGCGGTTGTTGGGCCGAATCCGTTTGGCGCAGGACCAGATCGATCCGGCGTTGCTGCTGCTGCGCGACCCGGATGCGCTTCCAGCTTCTGGCATGAGTCGCTATCTGGTGACCGCGATGGCGGCCAGCGGAGACAAAAGTGGCGCGCACGAGATGCTGCGGTTGCTCCCACCCGGGGATCCTGGGCTCAAGTTGGATGCGGCTGCGCTGGCGTTGGATCAAGGACGGAATACAGATGCGTTGGCCGTTTCGGAAGCGGCAGCGGCTGCTTGTCCAGAATCGTCATTCATGTGCGATTTCATGCATGTTGCCGATTTGGTTACCAAGGCTGCTGCAGGCAGTTGTGCCTCAAACCGGGAAGTGGGACGGATACTTGATCGCCTCGCGCACGGACCTGGTGAGATGGATGTCGGAGATGCTGCTGGACGGCGCTTTCTTGCTGGTGCCGCAATTTACGCGGCCCAGCGGATGGGCAGCGGCATCAATGTCACGGAGAGGCTGCCACCGCTGAAGCGGGCTGCCCGAGAGTCCAATGATTTGTCAGCGCTTCGAATGATTGACCTGGTCGAAATCAATCAGCTGAGGATGTCGGGTGACGCGGCAGGGGCTGTCGCGCGCCTTCAGCCCTTGGTCAACGGCGAAGAGTTGTTCCAGGTGCACAGTTTGCTGGCTCAGGCATATGCCGATGCAGGAGACAAGGACGGGCAACAGCGTGAAGCATCCTGGATGCAAAAACATCGCGGGCGCGCTTATGCCGAGTGGATCGGATCGGCGCCACTGCAGGCCTTGAATGTCAGGGACAGTCTTGGAACGCCGTTGGCTGCTGGGTGCCTGCGACCAACGGCGGGGAAATCAGATCTGCGGTGATTTCGGCTCTGCCGCAAACATGTAGGGCTGGTAGAACAGCCCGCGCTCGGTTAGCTCCGATGCAATAAGAGTTTTTGTCGAAGCAAGCTTTTCCGCTGACGCCAGGCGGCCAGGTACTTTGCACAGCTTTCCGGCTTCGGCAGCCTCGGCGCTGACCTTGAGCAGCGCGGTTGCAGGATCCTGTTCGAACTGCAAACGAAAACCTTCGTCGTTGATCAACAAGTCCAGGAGCTTGATCGCGTCGAGGTGTGAGAGCGGACTCTTTTCATTGGAAGTCATGGAGCGACCTTGGTTGATGGTGAGATAACAAAGAAGGACGATAGCGGGCTTGCATTCACAATGGATTGGTAGCGGCAGGCCGGACGCCAACTTTAGGCGGAACCCGGGCAATCGAGTCAAATAAGCTTGTTGTCCATGTTCGTGCGCATATCACGCGTTGTCAGTGGCTGATCCATGTGAGTGGAACGATTTGGCGATCCATCCAGGGCAAAAGGAGTTAAAAATGAGCATACATCCGGTCGTGATTGAAAAGTCCCCGCTTAGCTTGACGGACGCGAGGAAGCTGATGGATCTGTTGACCTCAGATGAGGGCTTTCGCGATGTTTTCCAGCGTTGCCCGTCGGAAGCCATGCTGCGGATAAGTCCAGAGGCTGCAGCCGCAGCAAGCCGGTGTTCAATGCCGGGAAAACTCGCCTCCATTGAAGTACTTTTCTGTACCAGAGAGCGCGTTATTGACTCTTTGACGTCAAACAGTATTTTTTCGATCGCGTTCTGCTTCGTTGATACGGCGCTTGAACGAAACGTTGCAGCTGCTGCCTGACTTAGGGCAGCGACACCATGGGTGTATCCGGATGTTGTTTGCTCTGTCGCTATAGCTGCCGGAATGCTGCGTTCTCCACCAGGCTTGGAGTTGGCGAACGGAGATGCTCCGATTGCTGAAGTTGTGCAAGATGCAAGAAGCAGAAGAAGGTATCCAATGAAGTATCGTCGTTGTCATGCCGTTGCTGTTCTTCCGGAAGAGCAGACAGTGTTCTCATTGGAGTCACTGATATCCGGAGGTGATGGTATCGAGTACGAGCGTCGTATCCGCGTCTATTCTGCGCATCTGGATACGATATTCACCTTGGAGCTGCCAGCGTGCATGCTGCTGCTTGAGAGCAGTGCCGAGGAATGGGCGCCAATGCCGGAAGATCCAGAGCGCGGTGCACTGGTAGCGCACTTGGTTGAACTCGGGTTGATGATGTTGGATGAAGGGCTTGGCGGTCGTGCAGTCGAGTCCGACCGTCGCATCCGCAACAACTACTGGTGGCCGCTATCAGCCATTCATTATCGGCACTCCAGATGGGATGGAATAGATAGTGTCGGTGAGATGGAAAGCAATCAGATGCTTACCGCGCAGGATCTTGTGCGTAAGCTTGGCGCACCGCCGCCGGAGGCGCCGCTCAGACAGCCCGGTGCTGTCGCACTGCCGCGCCTGAGCGATGATGCTGCGTGTATGTTGCCCGTGCAGCGGGTTACCTGTAGGAACTTTGACCGTTCGCGCGCGCTCTCTTTGAGTTCGCTCGCTGAAATGCTGCAGGGCGTACTGATGGCCCAGGCGGTGGTTGAAAGCGGACATGACGCTCGGTTCCTGAAAAAGAATGTTCCTTCAGGTGGGGGCCTACATCCCTTGGAGGCGTACATCATCGCCCGCGATGTCGAAGGGCTGGCGCCAGGAATCTATCACTATCATTCGGTGGCGCATGAGCTGGCGCTTGTGCCGGGGCAGCCAGATGACCTGGATGGATTCTCACATCGACTCGTGGCTGGCCAGCATTGGTTTGCAGATGCCCCGGTCATGGTGACGCTCGTTTGCCGATTTCAGCGGAATTTCTGGAAGTACCGCAAGCACATGAAGGCCTATCGGGTGGTTGTGCTGGATGCAGGCCATATCTCGCAGGCAATCTACACGGCAGCTACTGCGCGGGGGCTTGGTGCGTTTGTAACCGCAGCCGTCAACGAGGTCGAGATGGAAAAGGTGTTGGGCTTGGACCCTATGGACTACGGCGTATTGGCCGTTTGTGGCTTTGGTTGGCGCTCCGCCGAGATGAAGAACGTTGAGTTGGACCCTGCAGGCCGGATCTGGCAGCGGGTGTCCGCCGTTTGATCGTGAGTATCTTGATGCGCTATTGACGGGCAATCAGCCCGCCTCGAAATCTACCAGCACCGCGCCATCGGCGACCTGGTCGCCGGCCTTGGCGCGGAAGCCATGCACGGTGCCGTCACCCGGCGCCTGCAGGGTGTGTTCCATCTTCATCGCTTCCATCACCAGCAGTGGCGTGCCGCGGCTGACCGTGCTGCCCGGTTGCACAAGCAGGGTGACGACGCGGCCGGGCATCGGTGCCAGCAGGCTGCCGCCGTGGTCGTTGTTGTTGTCGGCTTCGGCGACCGGGTCGTGGATGTTGAAGCGCTGCTGTTCGTTGCCGAAGACGTACAGCGTATTGCCTTCGCGGATCGCGTTGCCGCGTTGCAGGCGTTCACTCAGCTGCAGGGCGTAGCCAGTGCTGTCGGCTTTTCCAGTCACGCTGATTGATGCGTCGCCGGCCTGCACGTGCCAGCCGTTAACGCTGTCGCGCACCTGCAGCTGCTTGCGCTGCTCCAGGTGTTCCAGCGTCACCAAGCGTGCTGCGGGGCCGGTAAGGCGCCAGCTGTCGGCGATAGCCCACGGAGATGCGTCGTTGTCGTGCGGCGTATCGTTGGTTACAGCGAGCACGGCCGCCAGCGCCCAGTCATTGTCACTGGCAGCAACGTGATGGATATCCAGCGCCTCACGCTCGCGATCGATCAAGGCGGTATCGAGGTTGGCGTTACGGAACGAGTCGGTCAGCACCAGTCGACGCAGGAAGGCGGCATTGGTGGTCACACCGACGACCTGGCATTGGCCCAGCGCCTGCTGCATGCGCTGCAAGGCGCTGGCACGGTCCACGTCCCATACGATCAGCTTGGTGATCATCGGATCGTAGTACGGAGTGATTGCATCACCTTGCTCGACACCGGCGTCCACACGCACATTGGCGCTGGGCTGTGGCAGATGCAGATGGCGCAGCGTACCGGTCGAAGGCAGGAAGCTGCGGTCGGCGTCTTCGGCGTATAGCCGTGCCTCGATCGCGTGACCGTGGATCTGCAGTTGCTCCTGTGCCTTCGGCAGCGGCTGACCTGCGGCCACGCGCAGCTGCCACTCGACCAGATCGGTGCCGGTGATCAACTCGGTGACCGGGTGCTCGACCTGCAGGCGGGTGTTCATTTCCATGAAATAGAAGTCGCCATCCGGCCCGGCGATGAACTCCACCGTGCCGGCGCCGACGTAACCGACTGCGCGTGCGGCATCGGTAGCCGCCTTGCCCATTGCGGCGCGACGTTCGGCGGTCATGCCGGGCGCGGGTGCTTCTTCCAACACCTTCTGGTGGCGGCGCTGCACGGAGCAGTCGCGCTCGAACAGATAGACCACGTTGCCGTGACTATCGCCGAATACCTGGATCTCGATATGGCGTGGGCGCTCGACGTACTTCTCCACCAGCACATGTGCATTGCCGAACGACGCCTGCGCCTCACGCTGGCAGCTGGCCAACGCGGCTTCAAAGTCGGCACTGGCCTCGACCTTGCGCATGCCCTTGCCACCACCGCCGGCGCTGGCCTTGATCAGCACCGGGTAACCAATCGCATCGGCCTGCGCGCGCAGGAACTCGGGCTCCTGCCGCTCGCCGTGATAGCCCGGCGTCAGCGGCACGTTGGCGGTCTGCATCAATGCCTTGGCCGAGCTCTTGTCGCCCATCGCATCGATGGCGCTGGCTGGCGGCCCGATGAAGACGATGCCAGCAGCATCACAGGCACGCGCGAAGCCTGCGTTCTCGGACAGAAAGCCATAACCCGGATGGATGGCCTGCGCACCGCTGCGCCGCGCAGCATCGAGAATGACCTCGGCGCGCAGATAGCTCTCGGCAGCGGGCGCTGCGCCAATATGGATGGCTTCATCGGCCAGGCGTACATGTCGCGCATTGCGATCGGCATCCGAATACACCGCTACGGTAGCGATGCCAAGGCGACGGCAGGTAGCAATAACACGGCAGGCGATTTCACCACGATTGGCGATCAGGATTTTGTTGAACATGGTTTTATCCGTTGAGTGCCGTGGCGGTGGCGTGGCGAAAAGCGGAGGCTAGGGGGCCGGGCTTTGCTCTGGCTTGTGACTTTGATTTTCGGGTCCCCTTCCGTAGCGACGGAGCCGGCGGACAAGACCCCGAAGGGGCGGCGCACAAGGATGTGCGTCGTTTTTCGACGAGACAGGGATGTCTCGTCGAAAAATCCTGCCGGCGGAGTGGACCCGCGATGCGTAGCATCGTGGGCGCGAAGGCAGGGTGTGCTTGACCAGCCATTCGGCTGTTGAAAGGGCGCTTCTTTTGGTTACTTCTTCTTTGCACAAGCAAAGAAAAGTGACTCGCTCCCCGTAGGGGAGTGAAAGCCTTTGCTGTTGCTGTCAGAGCGATGTTCACGCCATCACATCCGGAACACACCAAACCGCGTGTCCTGCACAGGCGCATTGAGACTGGCAGCCAAGGCCAACCCAAGCACCCTGCGCGTATCCGCCGGATCAATCACCCCGTCATCCCACAAACGCGCACTCGCATAATACGGATGACCCTGCGACTCGAACTGATCACGGATCGGCTGCTTGAACGCATCCTCCTCATCAGCCGACCACGCCCCCCCCTTGGCCTCGATACCATCACGCTTGACCGTGGCCAACACACTCGCCGCCTGCTCACCGCCCATCACCCCGATGCGCGCATTCGGCCACATCCACAGGAAATGCGGCGAATACGCGCGCCCGCACATGCCGTAATTGCCGGCGCCGAAGGAACCGCCGATCACCACCGTGTACTTCGGCACGCGCGCATTGGCCACCGCCATGACGAGCTTGGCGCCGTCCTTGGCGATGCCGCCGTGCTCGTACTTGCGGCCGACCATGAAGCCGGTGATGTTCTGCAGGAACAGCAACGGGATATTGCGCTGGCAGCACAGCTCGATGAAATGCGCGCCCTTCAGCGCGGACTCCGAGAACAGGATGCCATTGTTGGCGATGATGCCGACCGGATGGCCATGCACATGCGCGAAGCCGGTGACCAGCGTGTTGCCATAGCGTGGCTTGAACTCATCGAAACGCGAGCCGTCGACGATGCGAGCGATCACCTCGCGCACGTCATAGGGCTTGCGGGTGTCGCTGGGAATCACCCCGTACAGTTCCCGCGCGTCGAACAGCGGTGCCTCGCTGGGCTGCAGCGCAACGCCTGCGTCGGGCCTGCGCCAGTTCAGGTTGGCGATGATCGAACGCACCCGTGCCAGCGCCTGCAGATCGTTGTCGGCCATGTGGTCGGCAACACCGGAGATGCGCGTATGCACGTCGGCACCGCCGAGTTCTTCGGCGCTGACCACTTCGCCGGTGGCGGCCTTCACCAGCGGCGGGCCGCCGAGGAAGATGGTGCCCTGTTCCTTGACGATGACGGTTTCATCGCTCATTGCCGGCACGTAGGCGCCGCCGGCCGTGCAGCTGCCCATCACGCAGGCGATCTGCGGGATGCCCTGTGCCGACAGGTTGGCCTGGTTGTAGAAAATGCGGCCGAAATGATCGCGGTCGGGGAAGACCTCATCCTGCAGCGGCAGGAAGGCACCGCCGGAGTCGACCAGGTAGATGCAGGGCAGGCGGTTCTGCTGGGCGATTTCCTGTGCACGCAGATGCTTCTTCACCGTCACCGGGTAGTAGGTGCCGCCCTTGACGGTGGCATCGTTGGCAACGATCAGGCATTCCACCCCGGAGACGCGACCGATGCCCGCGACCATGCCGGCGCCGGGCACCGGATCGGCATACATGCCGTGCGCGGCCAGCGGCGCGACCTCCAGGAAGGGGCTGCCGGGATCGAGCAGGGCGTCGATGCGCTCGCGCACCAACAGCTTGCCGCGCGCACTGTGCTTGGCCCGGGCTGCATCGCTGCCGCCGCGCGCGGTGGCTTCCAGTGTTGCGCGCAGGTCGTCGACCTGGGCCTGCATCGCGGCGCGGTTGGCTTCGAAGCTGTCACTGCCGGGTTGCAGCTGGGAGGTGAGTACGGTCATGGCCGAGGTCCTGGATTCTGGAGCTTGTCTGCGCGGAAACATGGCAGCAGGGCTTTTGTTTTTGCTGTTGCTTTGCTGTTGCTTGGCTTTTGCTTTTGCCGTTGCTCTGCTGTTGCTGTTGCGTCCCTTCTCCCGCTTGCGGGAGAAGGTGCCCCGCAGGGGCGGATGAGGGAAGCTTCTAAAGCATTGGGCCTGCTTGCCAGGAGCTTCCCCTCACCCCAACCCCTCTCCCGCAGGCGGGAGAGGGGCTTCTATTCCGCTTTGATTCTGCTTTGTGTCATTCATGCGGTCTTCTGGAACAACTCGCGCCCAATCAACATGCGGCGGATTTCCGAAGTACCGGCACCAATCTCATACAACTTGGCATCACGCCACAAGCGCCCGGCCGGGTACTCGTTGATATAGCCGTTGCCGCCGAGGATCTGGATGGCTTCACCTGCCGCCCAGGTTGCCTTCTCGGCCGAATACAGGATGGCGCCGGCCGCGTCCTGGCGGGTGGTACGGCCCTGGTCGCAGGCCTTGGCCACCGCATACACATAGGCGCGGCAGGCATTGAGGCCGACATACATGTCGGCCAACTTGGCCTGGATCAGCTGGAAGCTGCCGATGGCTTCGCCAAACTGCTTGCGCTCATGCACATAGGGCAGCACCACATCCAGCGCCGCCGACATCAGGCCCAGCGGGCCGCCCGACAACACCACGCGCTCGTAGTCCAGGCCGGACATCAGCACCTTGACCCCACCACCAACTGCACCCAGCACGTTCTCGACCGGCACTTCGCAATCCTGGAACACCAGCTCGCAGGTGTTGGACGAGCGCATGCCCAGCTTGTCCAGCTTCTGCGCGGTGGAGAAGCCCTTCATGCCCTTCTCGATGATGAAGGCGGTGATGCCGCGTGAGCCCGCATCCGGGTCGGTCTTGGCATAGACCACCAGCACGTCGGCATCGGGACCATTGGTGATCCACATCTTGTTGCCGTTGAGCACGTAGTGATCACCGCGCAGCTCGGCGCGCAGCTTCATCGATACCACGTCCGAACCGGCACCCGGCTCGCTCATTGCCAGCGCGCCGACGTGTTCGCCACTGCACAGCTTGGGCAGGTATTTGTGCTTCTGCGCTTCGCTGGCGTTCTTGCGCAGCTGGTTGAGGCACAGGTTGGAATGCGCGCCATAGGACAGGCCGATGCCGCCGGAAGCACGCGAGATTTCCTCCATCGCCACCACATGCGCCAGGTAGCCCATGCCGCTGCCGCCGTATTCTTCTTCCACGGTCATGCCCAGCAGGCCCTGCTCGCCGAGCTGGCGCCAGAGCTGGTTGGGGAAGTGGTTGCTGGCGTCGGCTTCGGCGGCCAGTGGCGCGATGTGGGCGGCGGCAAACTGCGCCACGCTTTCGCGCAACATGTCGATTTCTTCGCCCAGATCAAAATTCAGGGTGGGGACGTGCATGGCTGGCTCCGGTACTGCTTGGCGATAAGGGGCGCCCCGGGTTGGGGAGACGGGCAGGCCGTCGGCACGGGCGTTTGCGCGCAGCCTAGCGGCTCCCGGACAAAAAGTGAATACAAATTCAAAAATTGAACATAGAATCAACAAATGGCTTACAAGCGCTCGGAATTGATGGAAAAACGGCTGGCGGGCAACCGCGAGCGGATCCTGGTCGCCGCCCGCCGGCTGGTCGCCGCAGGTGGCTATCGCAATGCGCCGATCA
This sequence comes from Stenotrophomonas sp., assembly GCF_032066555.1. Taxonomy (GTDB): domain Bacteria; phylum Pseudomonadota; class Gammaproteobacteria; order Xanthomonadales; family Xanthomonadaceae; genus Stenotrophomonas. The sequence continues at coordinate 303,547 of NZ_DAMBKV010000003.1, read as the reverse complement.
CCGCCGTGGCGGCCGAGGCGGGGGTCTCGACCGGGTTGATCTACCGGCATTTCCCGTCCAAGGCCGAGCTGTTCGTGGAGGTGCTGACCTTCGCCGTGGAACACGAGCTGGAGATCCTCGCCGCCATTGCCGATCAGCCCCTGCCGGCGCCGCAGCGGCTGCAGCTGGCGGTAGCCTCGTTCGTGCGCCGCGCCATGGCCGGCCCGGGCCTGGCCTATGCCTTCATCGCCGAGCCGGTGGACCCGGAAGTGGAGGCCGAGCGCATCCGCTGCCGGCGTCTGTTCGGTGACGTGTTCAAGCGCATCCTTGAAGACGGCGTACGCGCTGGCGAGCTGCCGGCGCAGGACCTGGAGATCAGCGCGGCCTGCATCGTCGGTGCCTTCACCGAAGCCCTGGTTGGGCCGACCGCGCCCAGCCGTGACGGCCTGCGCGATGGCGAACACCTGGTCGCTGCGATCAGTGCGCTGTGCCTGCGCGCAGCCGGTGCGCCGATGCCGCAGTGAGTGCTGTAAGCCCTGCGGGATGCTGCAATGCCGCACTTGTGTGCGCGTTCAGGGCATTGCGGGAGCGGGCGGACGCTGGTCTATACTCGCCCAGCAGCTGCTGGTCCACCGACAACTCGCCCGGGGTGATGAGACGTGCGGAATTACGACCTTGAGTTCCTGAAACGCTTTTCCATCGTGATCGCCATCCTGGCCGTCATCACGGTTGGCTTGATCATCTTCGCGTCCTACCTGCAGCACGTCATTCCCAAGGAAGTGTCGCCGACCGCGACCAAACGCATCGAGGAACGCATCGCCCCCATTGGTGCGGTGTACGCCGGCGCCACCGGGGCATCGGCACAGGCTGCCGCTTCAGCAGCAGCTGCCGCTGCGGCAGCAGCCAGCGGGGCCTACGGTGGCACCCTGGACGGCAAGACCATCTTCGACAGCCTGTGCACCGCCTGCCACACCACCGGCGTTGGCAAAGCACCGACCCTGGACCACAGCCACTGGGATCAGCGCCTGGCACAGGGCAAGGACACCCTCTACAAACACGCCATCGAGGGCTATACCGGCCCGGACGGCGGCATCATGCCGCCCAAGGGCGGCAATGCTGGGCTCAGCGAGGAGCAGATCCACGCCACTGTGGACTGGATGCTGGCCAATCTGAAATAGAAAGCCGCCAGACTCACGCAGCTGGCAACAGGCCCGATTGCTGCAGAATAGCCGGCGCCGCCCCACCAGGGCGGCGCTTTGTGTTTCCGTCTTCCCCGGAGTGCGTCCATGCGTTGTACCCCTAGCTTGCTTGCCCTGGCCTTGGCTGCCGCCTGTTCCGGCGCGGCGCTGGCTGCCCCCTCCAGGCCCGTTGTACTGCCGATCGGCAGCGTGCAGGGCACGACCGGTCACAGCCCGTACGCGGGCAAGACCGTCACCATCGAGGGCGCGGTGACCGCCGATATGCGCGATGGCCTGGGCGGCATCTTCGTGCAGGACGCAGGAGATGCTGATACCGCCACTTCCGATGCCATGTTCGTGCGCCTGCCCAAGGAGCAGACCGTGCAGGTCGGCCAGTGGCTGCGCATTACCGGCACCGTCGAAGAGCAGGCCGCCGGCAAGAGCGAGCAGGGCCTGACCACGCTGCAGGCCCAGACCGTCAACCCGGCTGCAGCGCGGCCCGTACCGGCGCCGCTGGTGTTGACCGATGTCCCCGCCAACTGGGAAGCATTGGAAGGCATGCAGGTGCGCATTCCGACCGGCCTGACCGTGGCTGGCCAGGACCAGCTCTCGCGCTACGGCGAACTGACCGCTGCCTTCGGCGGCCGCCTGTGGCAGCCCAGCGAAGTGGCCGCCGCCGGCAGCCCCGAACAAGCCGCGGTGATTGCCGACAACAACCGCCGTCGCCTGCGCCTGGACGATGCCAGCGGCAAGCGCGATCCGGGTGCGGTGCCGTATCTGGCGCCGGACCAGCTGCTGCGCAGCGGCGCGCAGCTGCGCGACGTGCAGGGCATCGTCGACCAGCGTTTCGATGGCGGCTATCGGCTGCAGCTGACCGCTCCGGTCGTGGTGGATGCCGAGCGTCCGCAGCAGCCACCGACGGTGGCTGGCGGCCTGCGCATCGCAGCGTTCAATCTGGAGAATTACTTCAATGGCGACGGCAAGGGCGGCGGCTATCCGACCTTGCGCGGCGCCAAGACCGCCGAACAGCAGGCGGCGCAGCAGGCCAAGCTGATCACCACCATCGGCAGCCTCAATGCCGATGTTGCCGCGCTGATGGAACTGGAGAACGACGGCTACGGCCCGGGCTCGGCGATCGATCAGCTGGTGCGCGCGCTCAATGCGGCGCAGGGCAAGGAGGGCGACTGGCGCTTCGTCGATGCCGGCAAGGGCCCGGGCGACAACCCGATCCGTGTCGGCATCATCTACCGCGCCTCAAGGGTGAGCCCGGTCGGCAAGCCGGCGGTGCTGGAGCGCGAGCCGTTCGGCGAGCGCAGCCGCGTGCCGTTGGCGCAGGCCTTCCGCATGGGCCGCAAGGGCACGCCGTTCGTGGTGGTGGCCAACCACTTCAAGTCCAAGGGCTGCTCGGAAGCGAGTGGCGAGAATGCTGATCGCAATGACGGCCAGGGTTGCTGGAACGCCACCCGCGTGGAATCCGCCAAGCTGCTGCACAGCTGGCTGCAGGAAGATCCGACCGGTACCGGCAGCCGTGATGCGGTGTTGCTGGGCGACTTCAACGCCTATGCAATGGAAGACCCGATCCGCACCTTGAATGCCGATGGCTGGCAGGACGCGTTCAAGGTGGCTGGCGTGCAGCAGCCTTACAGCTACGTCTACAACGGTTTGACCGGTCGCCTGGATCACGCCTTGCTCAGCCCGGGCATGGCGGCGCGGCTGAAGGGTGCGGCCGAGTGGCATATCAATGCCGATGAGGCGGACGAGGTGGGTTACCAGGGCCGCAATGTACCGGGGCCGTGGCGCAGCTCGGACCATGATCCGTTGTTGCTGGGGTTTGAGCCCTGAGGGCCAGGAGTGAGTGAAGAGGAGTGAGGAGTGAGTGAAGAGGAGTGAGGAGTGAGAAAAGCAGCGAGCTGCTCGCTTTCTGCCTGTCTCTCACTTCTCGCTCCCTTCCATCCGTTCATAACCCGAAACTCCCGCGCACCGTCAGCGCAAGCCTGAGCCGGAGCAATGAGGGCAGCAGCTTGTATCTCACTCCTCACTCCTCTTCACTCACTCCTGTCTCTAAAGCGTCCCGCGCGCAATCAGGCCAATCGCCACCACCGCCAGCGCCAGGCCAAGCCGATTCCACACGCTGGTCTTCTCACCAAACACCAGCACGCCGACCAGCGCACCCAGACACACCACGCCAATATTCATGCCCGCGAAAATCGTCGCCGGGCTGTGTGGCAGCGCCTGGTGCGCCCGCACGTAAAACAGGATGTTGCCGAAGTTGAGCAGCCCGAGCAGCAGGCCAAAACCGAGATTGCCCAGCGTCAGCCGGCTGTTGCCGCTGACATGCCGCTGCAGCTGCCAAACCAGCATCAATACGAAGGCGATGCCGAAGCTCACCAGCAAGGCCGCGGTGGATGGCGTGCCGGCCGCTGCAACTTGTTTGAGCAGGATGTCGATCAAGGCAAAGCCGGCCCAGACTCCAAGCAACCAGCCCCAGCTTGAACGCGAGCGTTCGGCGCTGCCGCCATCGCGCGCGGTCACACCGACAATCGCCAGCAAGCCCAGTCCCAACCCGGCCAGTTTCCAGCCGTTGGCCTGTTCGCCGAACAGCAGAAAGGCGGCCGCCAGTGACAGCAGCAAGGACAGCCGCTGGGCCACGTCGCTGCGCACGATGCCGGCCTCGCGCACCGCGCGGGCCAGCACCAGGAAGATGCCGGGCAAGGCCACGGCCAGGCCAAGCAACGCCAACCACGGCGTGTGCCCGCTCTGCAGCGACTGCAGCGACGGCTTGAGCAACAGCAGCGACAGCACGCTGGCGGCGAGGTAGTTCCAGGTCACCGCCTGGGCGATATCGACGCCACGACGCGGTGCCAGTTTCAGCAGCACCGATACCAGAACACTGCAGATCACACTCAGGACAAGGAAATGCATGGATTGGGGCAGTTGTGAAGGGCGGGCGTGAAGCCGCCGGACGGGGCCGCTATTATGGCCGTATGCAAACTCTCCCATTCCCCCACGAATCGGCGACGCTGATGCTGGACGGCCCGGCCGGTCCGCTGGAAGTCGGCGTCGACCTGCCTGATGGCGAGACCGCCGCGCGTCCGATCATCGCCGTCATCTGCCACCCGCTGTCCATCGAGGGTGGCAGCATGCACAACAAGGTGGTGACGATGGTATCGCGCGCGCTGCGCGACCTGGGCATCACCACGGTGCGTTTCAACTTCCGCAGCGTCGGTGCCTCGGTCGGCACCTACGACAATGGTGAAGGCGAAGCCGATGACCTGCGTGCGGTGGTCAACTGGGTGCGCAGCGAGCGCCCGGATGCCGCGCTGTGGCTGGCCGGTTTCAGCTTCGGCGCCTATGTGTCGCTGCGCGCCGCCGCGCAGCTGCAGCCGCAGGCCTTGATCTCGATCGCGCCGCCGGTGGGCCGCCGCACCTGGGATTTTTCCGAAGTGCAGCCGCCGGCCAACTGGCTGGTGGTGCAGGGTGATGCCGACGAAGTGGTCGACGCGCAGGGCGTGTACCAGTGGCTGGAATCACTGCCGAACCCGCCGCAGCTGGTGCGCATGCCGGATACCTCGCATTTCTTCCACCGCAAGTTGATCGACCTGCGCGGCGCCATCCAGCACGAAGTGCGGCGCTGGCTGCCCGACGGCAGCAACTGAGCATGGATGCAATGACCCCCTCACAACGCTACGCCGCCGGCGTGGCCCGCGGCGATTGGCGCGACGATGTTGCCCAGCATGCCGCGCTGGCCGAGCTGGACCGCATCCATCTGGCCATCGTCGACAGTGCGCAGGACGGCTGGCTGGACCGCCTGTCCGCGTTCTGGAAGAAGCCCGAGCCGGTAAAGGGCCTGTACTTCTGGGGCGGTGTTGGCCGCGGCAAGACCTTCCTGGTCGACCTGTTCTACGACGGCCTGCCGATCGAGCAGAAGTACCGCACCCACTTCCATCGTTTCATGCGTGGCATCCACGAGCAGCTGCATGAGCACCAGGGCCAGAGCGATCCGCTGGCCAGGATCGCCCAGCAATGGAGAGACAAGCTGCGCGTGCTGGTGCTGGATGAGTTCTTCGTCACCGATATCGGCGATGCGATGCTGTTGGGACGCTTGCTGGAGCGGCTGTTCGCCGAGGGCGTGACTCTGGTGACCACGTCCAATACGGCGGTGGAAAACCTCTATCTCAACGGCCTGCAGCGCGACAGCTTCCTGCCGGCGATTGCCTTGCTGGAGAAGTATTGCGTCGAGTTGTATGCCGAGGGCACCGAGGATTACCGCATGCGCGCGCTGACCCGCTCGCCGGTATACCGTGCGCCGCTCGATAGTGAGAGTGATGCGTGGTTGGGCGGACGCTGGAAGGAGTTGAGCGGTGCCGAAGAAGCACGCGGCGGCAACATCCAGATCGAAGGCCGCAAGATCCCGGTGCGTGGCCGTGGCAAGAGCATTGCCTGGTTTGATTTCGCAGCTTTGTGCGAAGGCCCGCGTGGGCCGTCGGACTACATCGAGATCGCCCGCGAGTTCACCACCGTGCTGCTGGGTGGCATCCCGCATTTCGATCGCATGAATGAAGATGCCGCGCGCCGCTTCGTCAACCTGATCGATGAGCTGTACGACCGTCAGGTCAACCTGGTCTGCACCGCCCAGGACGCACCGCCCCTGCTGTACAGCGGCACCCGCCTGGCCGGCGCCTTCGAGCGCACTGCCAGCCGCCTGATCGAGATGCAGAGCGCCGAATACCTGGGCACCGCCCACCGGAATTGATATCCATCGGTAGTGCCGAGCCATGCTCGGCAAGGGGCATTCCCAGCAATCCCAATGTAGTGCCGAGCCATGCTCGGCAAGGGCATTCCCGGTAAAGCCTCTGCCGAGCATGGCTCGGCACTACAGCTTCAAGCCCCTCTCCCGTTTACGGGAGAGGGGTTGGGGTGAGGGCAGCTTCTTCGCTGGTAAAGCCTCTGCCGAGCATGGCTCGGCACTACAGCTTCAAGCCCCTCTCCCGT
>NZ_DAMBKV010000003.1:295298-297298 GCF_032066555.1 Stenotrophomonas sp. | reverse complement strand
TTACGGGAGAGGGGTTGGGGTGAGGGCAGCTTCTTCGTTGGTAAAGCCTCTGCCGAGCATGGCTCGGCACTACAGCAGCGTTGTCGACAGCGCCGAAGATCAGAAGCCAACCCCTCCCCAACCCTCCCCCGCGCGTTGTGCAAGGGAGGGAGCAGATTTAACCCCACTCCCCATTCCCATCCGTTCCTATCCCCGTACGCCGCATCACGCGGCCCGCAAGGAGCAGGAATCATGGGTAGCGCAAAGGGTTCAAACAGGCCGGCGGTTCGTAACATCGCGCTGGCCGCGGCAGTGACGTTGTTGGTCGGCCTGCCGGTAGCCGCGTCGGTCCGCCACACCCCGTTCCCGGTGGCCGAAGACAGCGGCGACCTCAAGGCGCCGACCCTCCAGCGTACGCGCCAGACCCAGCCCAACTTCCAGGCACCCAGCGCCACGGTATGCAGCGACACGCCGGTGCTGCGCGAGGTTGCCGATCCCAGCCCCAGGCCGCAGCAGCACAATATCGCCGCGGGCGAGGTTCGCCTGCGTCGTGGGGACGGTTCGCGCGCGATGGCGAAGATGATGGCTCCGATGCCTGCGCCTGCGGCACCGCCACCGCCGGTTGCGGTCAGTGCGGATGCGATGGCCGAGGTTGCACCGGCCGCCGCGGAAATACCGATGGCCGTCGCGCCGACCAGCGGTCACCTGCGCCAGCAGCAGGTGACCGCTGGGGTGGTCGATGACAATGCCGACTTCACCGCCTTCCGGCAATTCCTGCAGCGTCACGAAGAGGCCAATACGCTCGGACGCGATGTCAGCGTGCGCCAGCGCCTGCAGGTGGTGGATACACAGGGCCGGCCGGTACCGGATGCGGAAGTGGCTGTTACCGCCCGCAACGGCGCGCGGATGTGGGCGCGCACCGATGCCGGTGGCCAGGTGTGGATACATCCCAATGCCTTTGATGACCGCGATTCGGCCAGCTACCAGGTGCAGGTGCGACGCGCAGGCAAGACGGTGACCTCGGCCCTGCAGCGCGGACAGAAGAATGCCGTGCAGGTTGTGGTAGCCGATGCGCCACTGCCAGCCCGGGCCAAGCTCGATCTTGTGTTCATGGTTGATGCCACCGGTTCGATGGCCGATGAAATCGACAAGCTGCGCGATTCACTGCAGGGCATCGTCCGTGACATCGCCCAGCTGCCCTCCAACCCGGACATCTGCCTGGGGCTGGTGACCTACCGAGACCGCGGTGACGAATACTTCGTGCGTGGCTGGGACCTGAGCAACAACGTTGCCGGCTTCCAGAAAGTGCTCGATGGCGTGCGCGCCAATGGTGGCGGTGACTACCCGGAAGCAATGAACGAGGCCTTTGACCACGCGGTGCAGGCAATGAACTGGCGCGGTGCTTCAACTACCCGCCTGCTGGTGTCACTGGCCGATGCGCCGCCGCACATGGACTACCCGCAGCCGCGCTACGAGCAGACCATGCTGGCGGCGCTGGGCAAGGGCATCAAGGTGTTGAGCGTTGCCGCATCCGGCCAGGACACGACCGGCGAGATCGCGCAGCGGCAGATCGCGCAGTACACCGGCGGGCGATTCATCTTCCTGACCTACAAGGACGCCAGTGATCCCTCCAGCGGTCCGGGCAGCGAGACCGTGCATGAGGTGGAGAACTATTCGGTCGACACCCTGGACAAGCTGGTGGTGAAGCTGGTGCGCGAGGAGCTGGCGCAGCTGCCGAAGGGCTGAGCGAGCTGTGCTGCCTCCCTCGAGCATGGCTCGGCACTACGCTCCCTCCCTTTGCCGCAGGCAAGGGGAGGGTTGGGAGGGGTAGGCTTCTGCGGCCTTTCAGCATTGCCAGCTTCGCGGCTTACGCCGCTCCTACAAAGTCGGGTTCCGTAGTGCCGAGCCATGCTCGGCAGAGGCCTTACCGGTAGAGCGTCTGCCGAGCATGGCTCGGCACTACGCTGCTCCCTCCCTTTGCCGCAGGCAAGGGGAGGGTTGGGAGGGGTAGGCTTCTGCGG
>NZ_DAMBKV010000003.1:280465-295198 GCF_032066555.1 Stenotrophomonas sp. | reverse complement strand
CCTTTCAGCATTGCCAGCTTCGCGGCTTACGCCGCTCCTCCAAAGCCGGGTTCCGTAGTGCCGAGCCATGCTCGGCAGAGGCCTTGCCGGTAGAGCCCCTGCCGAGCATGGCTCGGCACTACAGGAGGTGGGCATTACCGCGCGGGTAACGGAATGCTGTCGTCCTGGCGGTCTTCGCGCACCGCCATCGTCGCGTCATCGCCGCTCACGCGCATCATCTGCAGTGGCTGGCCATCGAGGCGGAACTCCAGTGCAGACTGCAGCCTATCCAGCGCCTGTACCTGCGTGCACAGCGAGCGCACGTGCTGCTCCAGGGCGGCAGCGCGCCCTTCCAGACGCTGCTCCAGTTCGGCGTCGAGTTTGTCTGCGCGCGCATCCAGCTTGTCCCCGCCACCGGTGAATACCGCCCACAGCATGCTGCGGGCGATGGAGCTGCTCAGGCTCTCGGCGGCATCCTGCACCCGTGCTTCGAAACCTTCATTGAACAGGTCCTGGTCCCAGCGGCCGCGGCCGATGGTCTGTTCGACAAAGCGCTCGGCCTCCTTGCGCAACTTGCGCACTTTGCGGGAGTTGGCGTTACCGGTGAGGCCTTCGTAAACCGAGTCCAGCGTATCGAAGCTGATGCCAACGGACTCGGTGGCGATGCCGGTCACCGCCGGCATCAGCCGGCGCACGCCATCCTCCAGTGCGCGCAGACGTTGTGCATCGGCGGGCGATACCGTCTGCATGCGGTTGTCGATGCTCAGCTGGCCGTCGTGGAAGACGATCTCGCGCATGGGCAGCGTATTGCGGCGCAGCCAGATGCCGCCGCCGTCGACCAGCACGTTGTAGTCGGTGGATACGCCGCATTGATCGGCGGACAGCTCAGGCGCCTTGACCGTGCCGGCCTGGGCCGCCAGCGGCAGCAGCAGGGTAAGCGAGACCGCGATGGAAGACAGGCGCATGGCATGGATCCCTTGCCGTGAACATGGACGCAGCTTGGCGGCTCCTGTCGCAGCTGGCGCAGGCCGGAAGTCACGTCCGGAATTTCATCAGAAATTTACGCTATCAACTCAGGCGGTTTCCCTACAAAAAAACTCTGTAAAAGGCTTGACTGCGCACTCCGTTCGAGCGGGCTGCAGTGTCCGGCCCGGGCGCCGGACAGTCCAGGCCTTGTGCCGCAAGGCTTGGCAAAGAAATACTAGATTTGGTGTTGACCCTGTCATACACCCCCACTATCTTGTGCCCCGTCGGTTCTGGCGGAATTTTCCGTCGGATTAATAGGGAAGCCGGTGATGCCTTCAAGGCTAGTCCGGCACTGCCCCGCAGCGGTAATTGGGAACGACCCCGCCAACAGCACTGAGGCACAGGCCTTGGGAAGCGGCGGAGTAGGAGAAGGCCCCCGCCTTCCTGCCCATGAGTCCGAAGACCTGCCGACAGCCACGCGATGCACACCGCGTGGTGCCGGCTGCGGTGTCTTCGAGGGGAAGACGGCTGGTGACGTGGTGCCGTACTGCTGCCGACCCTGGGTCGCGGGCAGTCGCGGCTGCTGCGACGCCGTCCTTCCATGCTCGCTGCTCCGTACCGGCTCTGCTTCCTGCGCGGGCAGGAGCTGCGTGCATAACGTTTGCAAGGACACCATCGTCGTGACTGCCACTCATACTGACGTCGCTCCGGCTGAAGCCGGTTTTGAACTGACCCCGCCGCCGACCGCCACCGCCATGAGCGTGACCAAGCGCAATGGCAGCACCGAGCCGGTAGACCTCAACAAGATTGTCCGTGCCATCCAGCGCTGCTGCGAAGGCCTGCACGCGGTGGACCCGATGCGGGTGGCCACGCGCACCATCTCCGGCCTGTACAACGGCGCCAGCACCCAGGAACTGGACGAGCTGTCGATCCGTACCGCCGCCCTGCTGATCGGCGAAGAGCCCGAGTACGGCCGCCTGGCCGCGCGCCTGCTGGCCAACTTCATCGCCAAGGAAGTCTCCGGGCAGGAAATCCATGCGTTCTCGCAGTCGGTGGGCCGTGGCCACGAAGTGGGCCTGATCAACGACCGCCTGCTGAACTTCGTGCAGGTCAATGCACGCAAGCTCAACGATGCGATCGACCCGGGCTACGACCTGAACTTCGATTACTTCGGCCTGCGCACCATGTATGACCGCTACCTGCTGCGGCATCCGCATACGCGCAAGGTCATCGAGACCCCGCAGCAGTTCTTCCTGCGCATCGCCAGCGCGCTGAGCGAGGACGTGCCCGAGGCACTGGCGCTGTACCAGCGCCTGGGCAGCCTGGACTACCTGCCGTCCAGCCCGACCCTGTTCAATGCCGGCACCAGCCACGAGCAGCTGTCCTCGTGCTTCCTGCTGGATTCGCCGCAGGACTCGCTGGAATCCATCTACGACCGCTATGCCGACATCGCCCAGCTGTCCAAGTTCAGCGGCGGCATCGGCGTCAGCTATACCCGCGTGCGTTCGCGTGGCTCGCTGATCAAGTCCACCAACGGCCACTCCAACGGCATCGTGCCGTGGCTGAAGACGATGGATTCGTCGGTGGCCGCAGTGAACCAGGGCGGCAAGCGCAAGGGCGCGGCCTGCGTCTACCTGGAAACCTGGCACGCCGACATCGAGGACTTCCTCGAGCTGCGCGACAACGCCGGTGACGATTCGCGCCGTACCCACAACCTCAACCTGGCCAACTGGGTGCCGGACCTGTTCATGCAGCGCGTGGAGGCCGACCAGGAATGGTCGCTGTTCGACCCGCGCGTGGTGCCCGAGCTCACCGACCTGTACGGCCCGGCGTTCGAGCAGGCCTACGTGCAGGCCGAAACCCAGGGCAAGGCCCGCAAGAGCGTATCCGCCCGCAAGCTGTACTCGCGGATGATGCGCACCCTGGCCGAGACCGGCAATGGCTGGATGACGTTCAAGGACAAGTGCAACCTGGCCAGCAACCAGACCCTGCGCGCCGGCAACGTGATCCACCTGTCCAACCTGTGCACCGAGATCCTGGAGATCACCTCCAACGACGAGACCGCGGTCTGCAACCTGGGTTCGATCAACCTGGGCAACCACATCGACGAACACGGCGACTTCGATTTCGAGAAGCTGGCCGAGACCGTGCGCCTGGCCGTGCGCCAGCTCGACCGTGTGATCGACCTGAACTTCTACCCGATTGAAACCGCCCGCCGCGGCAACCTGCGCTGGCGCCCGGTTGGCCTGGGCTGCATGGGCCTGCAGGACGTGTTCTTCCGCAAGCGCCTGGCGTTTGATTCGGAACCGGCCCGCGCGCTGTCGGCCAAGATCGCCGAGACCATCTACTTCCACGCCCTGGAAGTGTCCTGCGAGCTGGCCCAGGAACGTGGCAAACACCCCTCGTTCAACGATACCCGCGCCGCCCACGGCGAGCTGCAGTTCGACGCCTGGAACGTGGTGCCGGAAGACACCGCGCGCTGGGACGCCCTGCGTGAGCGCATCAAGCAGCACGGCCTGCGCAACTCGCTGATCATCGCCATCGCCCCGACTGCCACCATCGCCTCGATTGCCGGCTGCTACGAATGCGTCGAGCCGCAGGTGTCCAACCTGTTCAAGCGCGAGACGCTGTCCGGCGACTTCCTGCAGATCAACCGCCACCTGGTGGCCGAACTGAAGCAGCTGGGCCTGTGGACGGCGGAAATGCGCGATGCGATCAAGCTCGCTGACGGTTCCATCCAGAACCTGCCGCAGATCCCGGAAACCCTGCGGCATATCTACCGCACCGCCTGGGAACTGCCGATGCGCTCGCTGATCGACATGGCTGCCGACCGCGGTGCCTACATCGACCAGTCGGCCTCGCTCAACCTGTTCATGGAAAGCCCGAACATCGGTGCGATGTCGTCCATGTACATGTACGCATGGAAGAAGGGCATCAAGACCACCTACTACCTGCGTTCGCGTCCGGCCACCAAGATCGCCAAGACCACGGTCAGCAGCTACACCCCGGTCGAAGCCGTGGCCTGCTCGCTGGAAAACCCGGAAGCCTGCGAGGCCTGCCAGTAAAGCGGGAGTGAGTTAAGAGGCGCGAGGAGTGAGAGGGAACAAAGCAAGCGCTGCATTCTCTCGTTATTTTCCTCACTTCTCGCTCCTTCTCCTCCTCCGCAGGGTGGTCAGCATGCGGCTGGCTTCGTTGATCAGGCTACGGGGTACCGCAGTCTGGTCAACTGGAAACCAGTCGAGCTGTTCACATAAGGTCAAAAGAGTTTCGAGTTCAGCCAATGATCCGTGTGCGATGGCAAGGAAGTGTGCTTTCTCTGCGCTCGATTCACGGGTCCAACCTTCGGCGATATTGGCCGGTACCGAGGTGGCGGCCCGGGTGAGCTGGCTACGCATGCCGTAGACCTCCTCGCGCGGCAGCAGTGGTGCCAGCCGGTATATCGCCAACGTCAGATGCATCGTTTTTTGCCAGATGATGGTTTGCCGGTAATGCATTTCCCCTCCAGAAGATGAGTGTCTACTCAATTTCTCCTCTGGACAAAGAAAGCCAATAAGGAAAATCCAAATGTCTTCGTCAGCCGATATCGATCAGGCCGCTACTCTCACTTCTCACTCCTCTTCACTCACTCCTGTGCAAGGGCGGCGCCCGATGCTCCTGGACCCTGGTTTCGAGCTGACCCTGCGTCCGATGCGTTACCCGGACTTCTACGAGATGTACCGCAACGCGATCAAGAACACTTGGACGGTGGAAGAGATCAATTTCCAGATCGACATCACCGACCTGCACCAGAAGATGTCGCCGGCCGACCAGCACCTGATCCACCGCCTGGTCGCGTTCTTCGCCACCGGCGACTCGATCGTGTCGAACAACCTGGTGCTGAACCTGTACCAGCATCTCAATGCGCCGGAAGCGCGCATGTACCTGTCGCGCCAGCTGTATGAAGAAGCGTTGCATGTGCAGTTCTACCTGACCCTGCTGGACAACTACCTGCCGGATCCGGAAGAGCGCTTCAAGGCGTTTGCCGCGGTGGAGAACATCGACTCGATCAAGAAGAAGGCCGATTTCTGCTTCAAGTGGATCGACTCGCTGCAGGAAACCAAGCGTCTGGAAACCCGCGAGGACCGCCGCCAGTTCCTGCTCAACCAGATCTGCTTCGCCGCCTGCATCGAGGGCCTGTTCTTCTTTGCTGCGTTTGCCTATGTGTATTACTTCCGTTCGCGCGGCCTGCTGCCGGGCCTGGCCTCGGGCACCAACTGGGTGTTCCGCGACGAGAGTTGCCACATGGAGTTCGCCTTCGAATGCGTACGCAAGATCCGCGCCGAAGAACCCGACCTGTTCGACGCGAAGATGGAGCAGGAGGTCTACCAGATGCTGGAAGAGGCCATCGACTGCGAAGTGCAGTTTGCCGAGGACGTGCTGTCCGGTGGCGTGGCTGGCATTTCCACCCGCGACATGCGTCAGTACCTGCAGCATTGCGCCGACAACCACTTCCTGAAACTGGGCATGGCCAAGAAGTACAACGTGCGCAACCCGCTGCCGTTCATGGAGCTGCAGGACGTGCAGGAACTGACCAACTTCTTCGAGCGCCGCGCCTCTGCCTATCAGGTGGGCGTGCAGGGCGAAGTGGCGTTCGACATGGCGTTCTGAGCGACGCTCTCCCGTGCGCGAAGCGCGCTTGGCTCCCTCCCTTTCACCGCAGGTGAAGGGAGCGCGCTTGTCTCCCTCCCTTGCGCGGAGCGCAGGGGAGGGTTGGGGAGGGGTGCTTTGGGCTCTACACGTAGCGCTCGATTGCAGCTTTTTGCGGAAGCTCCCAGCAACAGCAACAGCAACAGCAACAGCAAAGGCACCCCTGCCCAGCCCTCCCCTCGGCTGCGCCGAAGGGAGGGGGCAGAGCGAAGTGCTGCGGCGTTACTGGTCTCCCTCTCTTTCACCGAAGGTGAAGGGGAGGGTTTGGGAGGGATGCGTCGCAGGCTTCTGAGGCTTTATCGGCTTCGCGGCTCACGCCGCTCCTACAAAAGCTATCTGCAGCTGCGTACACAAGCTGCACAGCTTTGCGGGCGTATCATCTGCGCCAACTTACAGGTGACACCCCCATGACCCCCATTCCCGAAACGAACCCGCCGGTCGAAGTCCGCATGGCGGAAATCGTCTTCCCCAACCACACCAACCATATGGGCACGCTGTTCGGCGGCCAGGCGCTGGCGTGGATGGACAAGGCAGCATTTCTCGCTGCGGCCCGTTATTCCCGTTGCACCGTGGTCACCGCACGCTCGGACCAGGTCGATTTCAAGCTGCCGATCCGCATCGGGCAGATGGTGGAAACCATCGGCCGGGTGGTCAAGGTTGGCCGCAGTTCGATGCATGTGGAAGTCGAACTGATCGCCGAAGACCTGCACAACGGCGAACGTGCGCTCTGCACCAAAGGCACCTTCGTGATGATCGCGCTGGATGGCGAAGGTCATCCGACCACCGTGCCGGCGCTGCCGACGCAGGCCTGAGCTGCGCGGTGATGACCACTTCATCGGTACCGACCGGGCGTCTGTCGCCGGCAGTGATCACCGAATTGCCGGAATTCATCGCCGGCCATCGGCGCCTGTTCGTGGTAACGGGTGCCGGTTGCAGCACCGACTCCGGCATTCCCGACTATCGCGATCGCGATGGCCAATGGAAGCGCACGCCGCCGGTGACCTACCAGGCCTTCATGGGCGAGGAAGCAACACGCAAGCGTTATTGGGCACGCAGCCTGCTGGGCTGGCCGCGCTTCGGCCAGGCCTTGCCCAATGGCACGCACCGTGCGCTGGCGGCGTTGGAAGCCGATGGTCGCATCGAGCTGCTGCTGACCCAGAACGTGGATTGCCTGCACCAGGCGGCGGGCAGCCAGACGGTGATCGATCTGCACGGCCGACTGGACCAGGTACGTTGCATGGGCTGTGAAGCACGCAGCTCGCGTGAGCTGCTGCAACAGCGACTGCTGGATGCCAACCCGGGCTGGGACACCTTGGAGGCCGGCATCGCGCCCGATGGTGATGCTGATCTGGAAGCCGATTTCTCCGCCTTCAGCGTGCCGGCCTGTGATGCATGTGGTGGCGTGCTTAAACCGGACGTGGTGTTCTTCGGCGAGAACGTGCCGCGCGAGCGTGTTGCCGCCGTGCATGAACATCTGCAGCGTTCCGATGCGGTGCTGGTGCTGGGCTCGTCGCTGATGGTGTATTCGGGTTTCCGCTTCGTCGATGCCGCCGCCAAGGCGGGCCTGCCGGTGGCCGCTGTCAATCTGGGCCGTACCCGCGCCGATCACCTGCTGTCGTTGAAGGTGGAAATGCCCTGCGCCCAGGCACTTGCCTTCCTGTTGGACGGCACCAAGACGCAGTGATCCATCACGCCGGTTGAATCAACGGCCGGCGCGGCGTGCAATGGGCGCCCCCACCGTTGATGGACGTTCCCCACGTGAGCCAGCTTTTCTCACCGTTGTCGCTAGGCCCGCTTTCCCTTTCCAACCGCATCGTCATCGCGCCGATGTGTCAGTACTCGGCCGAAAACGGGCAGGCCACCGATTGGCACACGATCCATCTGGGCCAGTTGGCGCAGTCCGGCGCCGGCCTGTTGATCATCGAAGCGACCGCGATCGAGCCGCGTGCGCGCATCAGCTGGGCTGATCTTGGCCTATGGGACGACGCTACCGAGGCGGCGCTGGGCAAGGTGCTGGCATCGACGCGACGCTGGTCGACCATGCCGATCGGCGTGCAGCTGGCCCATGCCGGGCGCAAGGCGTCCACTGCGCGCCCGTGGGACGGTGGTGGCGCGATCGCCCCGGGTCAGGAACACGGCTGGCAGGTGCTGGCGCCGTCGGCGTTGCCGTTCAAAGCAGGAGACCCGATCCCGGAAGCGTTGGATGATGCCGGCATCGAAGCCGTGGTCGAAGACTTTGTCGCTGCCGCCAGGCGCGCGGTGCGGCTGGGTCTGGAGCTGATCGAGCTGCACGCCGCGCATGGCTACCTGCTGCATCAGTTCCTGTCGCCGCTGAGCAACCAGCGCGATGATGCCTACGGCGGCTCGCTGGAAAACCGCATGCGCCTGTTGCTGCGGGTATTCGATGCGGTGCGTGCGGTGGTGCCGAGCAGCGTTGCACTGGGCGTGCGCATCTCTGCTACCGATTGGGTAGAAGGCGGCTGGGATGTCGCCCAGAGCATCGTGCTGGCCAAGGCGCTGGAGGCACGCGGCAACGACTTCCTGCATGTGTCCAGCGGCGGGCTGGATCCGCGCCAGCAGATTCCGGTCGAGCCCGGCTACCAGGTGCCGCAGGCGGCGGCGATCAAGGCCGAAATCGGCACGCCGGTGATCGCGGTGGGCCTGATCACAGAGCCGACGCATGCCGAGGAAATCCTCGTCGATGGCAAGGCCGACGCAATCGGCATCGCCCGCGGCATTCTCTACGACCCGCGCTGGCCGTGGCATGCCGCGGCAGCGCTGGGCGCGCAGGTGACGGTGTCGCCGCAATACATGCGCTGCGAACCCCATGAAGCGCGCGGTCTGTTCAAGCTCGACCAACGAGGCTGACGTCCGGCGAAGGCGCCAGCGGTGCGGAAGCTGGCGCTCAGGCGTGGTCGATGTCGATGCGCCAGGCAGGCGGCAGGGCATCGAGGATGTGCTGCAGCAGCGAGCGCACTTTCGGGGTCAGGTCGCGGCGGTCGCTGACGCACAGGAACAGGCGCATCGGCTCCGGTGAGGCCTGCGCATCGCTGCTGGCCTCATCCTGGAACAAGGCCTGCAGCTCACCGCGTGCCAGATACGGGGAGGCGACGAAGCTCGCCAGCCGGGTGATGCCGCCGCCGCGTGCGGCCATCGCCGCCAGGGCATCGATATCGTCGCTGACCAGCGCTGGTTGTACCTCAGCATCAAAGCGCAGGCCGTCGCGGACGAAACCCCAGCGCAGGTAGCGTCCATCCAGCGGATAGCGGAACAGCAGGCAGCGGTGCTCGTGCAGCTCATCGGGTGTACGCGGTGTGCCGGCGATGGCCAGATAGGCCGGTGCGGCACAGAACACGAATGGCACCTGCGCGATGGGCCGTGCCACCAGGCCTTCCTCCAGCTGCGGCTCGATGCGGATGCTGACATCCACGTCTTCATGGGCGTGGTCGACGCTGCGGTCGGCCAGCAGCAGCTCCATTTCCAGTCGCGGATAACGTTGCTGCAGGGCCGGCAGCAATGGTGCAAGCACATGCCGGCCGAACGCGGCACTGCTGGCGATGCGCAGCCGACCGGCCGGCATCGCATCGGGGTCGGTCACCGCTGCCTGGGCGCGCTGCAGGTCGCGCTCGATATGCCGCACCTGCGCCAGATACAGCGCGCCACGTTCGGTCAGCGCCAATTGGCGGGTAGTGCGGTTGAACAGGCGCACGCCCAGATAGGCTTCCAGGCGGGCGATGTTCTGGCCCACCGCTGCCGCACTGATGCCCAGGGTACGCGCGGCAGCGGCCAGGCTGCCGGCGTCGGCGGTGCGGATGAAGCTGCGGATGGCGTGGAGGATGTTCATGCCGCTCGGCATTTTCCGGGAGGATTGCAAAGTAAATCTTTATAAAGCGCCAAGCCGACGCGATCTAGCCGTCCGCCGGCTTGCCGACTATCGTGCCCGGCCCGCAGCGCCTGATTGCTGCATGCATGGATCCCGCTGGATGCCAGACCCCCGTTCCGTCGCCGTTGCCCGCTGGAAGTTGCATGCGCGCACCACGCCTGTTGTTTTCGCGTTCTTCATGGCCTCGATCATGGCCATGCTGATGTGCCTGGTGATCACGGCCGCCAATGCCGGCATCGATGGCCAGTTCCCGGCGCGGGTGCTGTCGGCTTACTGCCTGGCGATGCCAACCGCATTCTGCTGCGTGCTAATGGTGCGGCCGGTGGTGATGCGACTGGTGGCGCTGACGGTACATCCGCACTGAGCAGGCCGACGGGCAAACCGTGTCAGCTGCAACTGTCTTTGCCGGGGATCGACTGGAACGGTTACTTTCCACGACCCCACCGATAAATGTTGTTGGCCATGCGTCCCGATTTCATCCTCACTCTTTCCTGCCCGGACCGCACCGGCATTGTCTATCGCGTGTCCGGCCTGCTGTTCGAGGCGGGCTGCAACATCCTCGATGCCCAGCAGTTTGGTGATGATGAAAGCGGCCGCTTCTTCCTGCGCGTGCATTTCGACATGGGCAATGCGGGCGATGAACCGGTGGTGCGCGCCAGGCTGCAGGGCCTGGGCGAAGAGTTCGCAATGCAATGGGAGTTGCATGATGCGCGCCGCCGCGCGCGCCTGCTGGTGCTGGTCAGCAAGCAGGGCCATTGTCTCAATGACCTGCTGTTCCGCACCCATAGCCGCCAGCTGAAGGTGGATATCGCTGCGGTGGCCTCCAACCACAATGACTTCGCCGGGCTGGCTGGTTCCTACAACGTGCCCTTCCATCACCTGCCGGTGAGCACCGAGAACCGCGAGCAGCAGGAACAGCAGATCATCGACCTGGTCGAGCGTGAACGCATCGATCTGGTGGTGCTGGCGCGCTACATGCAGATCCTGTCGCCGCGCCTGTGCCAGGCGCTGTCGGGCCGCGCAATCAATATCCACCACAGCTTCCTGCCCAGCTTCAAGGGTGCCCAGCCGTATCACCAGGCGCATGCGCGCGGGGTCAAGATCATCGGCGCCACCGCGCACTACGTGACCTCGGACCTGGACGAGGGCCCAATCATCGAGCAGGACGTGGCGCGCGTGGATCACGCGATGACGCCGCGCGATCTGGTGCAGCTGGGCAGCGATACCGAATCGCTGGTACTGGCGCGGGCGGTGCGCCGGCATGTGGAGCATCGCATCCTGCTCAACGGGCACCGCACGGTGGTGTTCCGCTGAATCCGGCCCGGATTCAGCCGATCTCGATACCTGCTTCCATCAATGCAATACGCGTGGCCTCGTCGCTGGCGGCGACTACCGGCCGGGTCAGCTCCCACAGGAAGCGCACCCGGAAGCCGCTGATGGCCGCGTCCTGCGCGCTCCACAGCACGCAGTAGTCACGTGCCAGGCCACAGACGTGGACCTCGCGGATGCCGCGTTCATGCAGCCAGCCGGCCAGTCCGGTGGGGGCACGGGTGGCTTGCGGGCCGATGTTCTCGCGGAACGCGCTATAGGAGTCCACGAGCCGCTGTGTGCCTTTGCGCAGTATCAGGTCGGCGTGCTTCCAGTCCACCCGTGCATCCAGACTTGCTCCCTCCGTGCCCTGGACGCAGTGGTCTGGCCATAGGGTTTGTGGTTGGCCGTGCAGTTCGATGGCGTCGAATGGTTTACGCCCGTGGTGCTGGCTGGCGAACGAGGCGTGATCGGCCGGGTGCCAATCCTGGGTGGCAACCACGGTGTGGTAGTGGCGTGCTGACAACAGCGCAGCGATGCCGGGCACGATAGTGTCGCCATGCGGGCAGGGCAGGGCACCGCCGGGCATGAAATCCGGTTGCAGATCGATTACCAGCAGCGCAACGTCGGTTCCGTACATCGACAACTTCCTCACGCGGGGAAGCACAGTTTAAGCCAGCGGCGATGGAAGCAAGGTAGTGCCGAGCCATGCCCGGCAGGGGCGTGGCGAGCAATCTTGTGGGAGCGGCGTCAGCCGCGAAGCAAGCAAAGCCAAAGCACCCCTCCCCTTTGCGACGCAAAAGGGTGGGAGCAACGGCGGTAGTGCCGAGCCATGCTCGGCAGAGGCGTTACCAACAATCTCGTAGGAGCGGCGTAAGCCGCGAAGCAAGCAAAGCCAAAGCACCCCTCCCCGGCCCTCCCCATTGCTACGCAAAAGGGAGGGGGCAACGGCGGACCACGCTCGGCTCTATCGCTCAATGTGCCGTTGAACGTGAGAACAGGTTGATCACCAGCACCCCGGCGCAGATCAGGCCAATGCCGACGATGGCGGCCGCATCAAGCTTCTGCTTGAACACGAACAGCCCGATCAACGAGATCAACACGATGCCGACGCCGGACCAGATCGCGTACGCGATGCCGGTGGGGATGGTCTTCATCACCAATGCCAACAGCCAGAAGCACACGCTGTAACCGAGCAGCGCACCCACGGTGGGCCATAGCCGGCTCATGCCATCGGAGGCCTTGAGCAGCGAGGTGGCGAGCACCTCCAGGGCGATGGCGCAGGCCAACAGGGCGTAAGCATTCATTGAGCGGACTCGACGGGTGGGGCGTTGATTCTAGCCGGGGAGGTCTTACGCCAAGGTCGCGACCGCGCGGTGTTCTTACGGTGCCTCTATACACTCCGCGCACATTGCGCCTGGGCTATCGAGCCGGTAGCCGGAACCGCGATGCAGGAGGCCATTGTGGAATCACGGAGCATGGGGGGGCAGTACCGTCGCCCGGAGGGACATGTGCTGGACGCGCGGCGGGGACGCGCGCGCCTTGCCGTCCTGGCGGCGGTACTGTGCTTTTTGCCTGGCGGCACGGCGCTGGCGCAGCACCATTTCTACAACGTACCGGCGGCAGTGCCGGTCAGCGAGGTCGCGCAGCTGGAAACGGAGCGGCGGCAACTGTTCCAGAAGATCCTCGACGATCCGGCGGACCTGGATGCCGGTTTCGCCTATGCGGTGGCATCCACCCGCCTCGGTGATTACGAGGCGGCGATCGCCACTTACGAGCGGATGCTGATCGTGCGGCCGGCGACGCCGCGGCTGCAACTGGAGCTTGCGGCGCTGTATTTCCGCCTGGGTGCCTATCCGCGCGCGCGGCAGCTGTTCGACCGGGTGCTGGCATTGCCGGAGACACCGGATCCAGTACGTCGGCGCATCGCGGGCTATATGGCCGTGATTGAAGGTGAGCGCAAACAGCGCGGCGGCTTCAGCGGCATGCTCAGCATCGGCGCACGCGCGGAAAGCAACGCCAACGGTGCGCCGGACCGTGACAGCATCAGCTTGAATGGCCGTGATTTCGAGTTGGCTCCCGATTCGCGCGCAGCCAGTGACAGCAGTCTGCAACTGGGCGCTTTGCTGCGCTATCGGCAGCCGCTGTCCAAACAGGGCGATGTGTTGGATGTGTCGCTGGCCGCAGCCTCCAGTCGCTATCGCGATCTGGGGGAACTGGGCAGCGACGGGCTGGAGCTGCGCCTGGGGCCGGACATTTCACTCAACCGCTGGGGGTGGCGTGACGCCCGTATCGCGGTTGCCGGACTGCTGGGGCAGACCTGGCTGGATGGCACGCGTTACATGCATTCGGGAGGATTGGCGGTCGCCTTCCGCAAGCCGATAGGCCGTGAATCATTGCTGGCGGCGAATGTCGACTGGCGCGATGAGCGCTATACCCCGGCCGCGGACATGGCCAGTGCCAAGGCCTATTCGGGTGACCGCTACCGTGCCAGCGTCAGCTACAGCCGTCAGCTTGCCGATGACTGGCAGTTGCTGCTGAATCCTGGCGTCGAGCGGCGCAAGGCGCAGGTCGCGTTCAACAGTTATTGGGAACCGCGCTTCAACGTCGGCGTGAACTATCGCTACCCCGCCTTGCTCGGCAAACGCAGCCAACCGTGGATGCTGGCGGTGACTGCACAGGCAGCGCGGCGGCGCAATGATGTGCCGATGACGGTGGTCAGCCGCGATACGCGCCAACGCGGCAACGAATTGGTGCTGCAGGCGGTGCAGACCATCCAGCTGCGCAGCGGCACGGATCTGCAGCTGTATGCCGGCTACCGGCGGCTGCATTCCAACTATGCACTGCGCGAGTACAACAACCGGTTTGCCGGCTTTTCAGTGATCCAGGCGTTCTGAGGATTCCAGCGATGCGTATCCATCTACCGGTAGCGGTAATTGCGGGCCTGTTGCTTGCGGTGGCGCCGGCCTCGGCCGAGAAAGTGGGCACTGCGGCGGCGGTCGCGCCGGATGCCCAGAGTTACTTCGGTTCGACGGCACCGCGGGTGGTGCGACTGGGCGACAACGTGTTGCGCAACCAGCGCTTCCAGACCGACGCCAAGGGCGTGGTGCAGGTGCTGCTGGTGGACGGTTCCAGTTTCACCATCGGCCCGCGTTCGTCGTTGGTGATTGATCAATTCGTCTACAACCCCGAGCGGGGAACGGCGCAGCTGGCTGGCAGCATGTCGCGCGGGGTTATGCGTTTCATTGGCGGTGCGGCGTCCAAGAGCGCGGATGGAGTGAAGATCAAGACGCCGGTCGGCGTGGCCGGCATCCGTGGCGGCATTCTGGGTTTGTGCGTGGATGATGCGGCGGCCGGTTGTGCAGGCAGTGCCATCGGGCAGTTCGAGTTTGGCGATGAGGCACGCTTCGAACCGGCGCAGGGACCGGCGGTGGTGCTGCACCAACCGGGTACGGGCTTCAGTTCCAACGGCGATGGTGCCTTGATCAACAATGGCGGCGGTGCGCCGGTTGATCCGGCGGCGGCGCTGCCAGCGGCGCAGGGTGAGGACCAGAATGTCGGTGGGCTGGAGGCACAGCCAAACGCGCGTGCCGGGTTCAGCGGCGCTCCGATGGGGCCGGCGCTGGGTGTGCCCGGTGTTGTGCCGGGGCAGGGGCCTTTGGCATTGCTGCCTGCTGCGCAGGGCGACAGCCCCGGGCAATCGCAGCTCGAGACAGAGCTCGAGCGCCGCGCCACACCGCCGGATCCGGTGACGCCGGTCGACCCTGTAGGTCCGGTAGACCCGGTAGAACCAGTAGAACCAGTAGAACCGGTAGAACCGGTAGAACCGGTAGAACCGGTAGAACCGGTAGAACCGGTAGAACCAGTAGAACCAGTAGAACCAGTAGAACCAGTAGAACCAGTAGAACCAG
>NZ_DAMBKV010000003.1:211951-280365 GCF_032066555.1 Stenotrophomonas sp. | reverse complement strand
GTAGAACCAGTAGAACCAGTAGAACCAGTAGAACCAGTAGAACCAGTAGAACCAGACTTGCCCAAGACGCTGAACGGCATCATGCAAGGCTTCGCCTCTGCCTATGCCGGCAACACGGCAGTGTCCACAAGCACCGCGAGCTTCCAGTTCGATGCTGCCGCCGGTACCTTCACCGCCAGCATTGCGCCGGAGTCCTGGAACGGTGCCTCCCTGTCAGGTGCGGGTGACTATCTGCATGACCGCAGCTATGAGTTCGAAAGCAACCAAGGCAGCCTGCGCGTGGACGGAAGCCCGGACCTGCTCTGCAACTGCGATTACCTGAGCTGGGGACATTGGGAGGCGATCAATGTACCGGGAACCCAGCCGGGCATTCCGGGCGAGGATGTGCCACCGAACGTCGCACAGAACGGTTACTGGATCATCGGCAAGCTGACCCCGCTGGCCGAGCTGCCGACCAACATCGTTGCCACCTATTCGGGCATGGTGATCGGTGCGGCTTATCGTGATGACCAGGTCGTCGACGGTTTGACCGGGGATTTCACCGCGACAGTGAACTTTGCCGCCGGCACCGGCAGCTTGAACATCGCCAATTTCGATGGGCACAGTTTCGGCAGCAGCTTTGACCTGGGTTCAGCCGCTTCCGGCATGCCGGACAACGCGATCTCGGGGACCATCGAGTCCACCATGGCCGCGCCTTATTTCGGCCGCTACACCGCTGGCTTCGCCTCGGACGGCACGGACAACACCGCGGCGATGCTGGGCACCTTCGATGTGCGTGAGGAAGGCGGAACGAACTGGTCGGCCACCGGCATCTTCGCTGGCAAGAAAACCAGTGAGACGCCTGCTTCCGGCGCCCCGTGAGCGCGCTGTCGTCGAGCCGCCGCAAGGCAACGCCAGCGCGACCGCGCCGCGCCAGCTTGCTGCTCGGTGGGGTGGCGGTGTTGTTGCTGGCATTGCTGATCGACACCGCGTTCCGCGATGGCCTGTCGCGGCAGGCTGATCTGCTGTTCGACAGTTTCCAGCGCGCCGCCCCGCGTGCGGCCACGCCTGATCCGGGCGTGCTGGTGGTGGACATCGATGAGGCATCGCTGGCGCGGGTTGGGCAATGGCCGTGGCCGCGCGATCAGATGGGACAGCTGGTCGATACCGTCGGCAGTCTTGGTGCGGCGGTCATTGCCTTCGACATGGTGTTCACCGAACCGGACCGTACTTCGCTGGGACAACAGCTGCAGCGCCTGCAGGCGCAGGGCATCGGCGTCCAGGTGCCGGATGGCGCGCCGTTGGACAATGATCGCGTGTTCGCCGAGGCCATCGCCCGCAACCCGGTGGTGATGGGGGTTGCGCTGTCGAGCGAAACCCGGCGCGCATTGTCACCGCCGCTGGCCGGGCTGTCGTTCGCCGGCAGCGACCCGCGCCGCTATCTGCCCGCTTTCGAAGGCGGGTTGTCCAATCTGCCGGCGTTGAGCGCGGCGGCCACCGGCATCGGCAGCTTTTCGTTTCCGCCGGCACACGACAACATCATCCGTGCGATGCCGTTGCTGGCGTCCGCCAATGGCCAGCTCTATCCCGGTCTGGGCGTGGAAGCCCTGCGCGTCGCGCAGGGCGCAACCGGCCTGGTGCTGCGCTCCAGTGATGCCAGCGGTGAAAGCGCCGCTGGCCCGCTTGCGCTGACTGCAGTGAAGGTCGGCATGCTGGAGTTGCCAGCCGCCGCCGATGGCCGCTTTCGCGTCCATTATTCGGGCATGCCGCATATGACGGTGATTCCGGCATGGCAGCTGTTGCAGGGTGATGCGGCGGCATGGTCGGACAAGGTGGAGGGCCGTGTTGTGCTGGTCGGCACCTCGGCCATCGGCCTGCGCGACATCGTTGCCACGCCGCTGGCGGCGGCCGAACCCGGCGTCAATGTGCATGCCGAGCTGATCGACCAGGCCTTGAATCAACAATCCCTGCAGCGCCCGGATTGGGCGCGCGGCGCGGAAGTGCTGGTTGCCATCGTCAGCAGTGTGCTGTTGTTGCTGGTGCTGGCGGGTGCACGGCCGCTGCTGTCTTCGCTGGTCTTTCTGCTGTTGCTGGCCGGTGTGCTCGGCATGGCGTGGTGGGCGTATACCCGGCACGCCTGGTTGCTGGATCCGGTGCCGGCACTGCTATGCCTGCTGGCGGTGTTTGTCAGCATGCTGCCGGCATTGCTGTTTGCCGGTAACCGAGAGAAGCGTTTCGTGCGTTCGGCATTTGCGCGCTACCTGTCACCTGCGCTGGTCGAGCGACTGTCGCACGATGCGCAGGCCCTGCAGCTTGGTGGCCAGACGCGGCGGATCACCGTGCTTTTATCTGATATCCGCGGATTCACCTCGTTGTCGGAGAATCTCAGCCCGGATGCATTGACCGCGTTGCTCAATGACTTCCTGACGCCGATGACCGATGTGTTGCTGGCGCATGAAGCGACCATCGACAAGTACATCGGCGACGCGATCATGGCGTTCTGGAATGCACCGGTCGACATCGCCGCGCATCCACGCAAGGCCTGCCTGGCGGCGCTGGGCATGGTGGCTGCGGTGGAGGCGCTCAATCGCGAACGCGGCAGCGCATTGCGCATCGGTGTGGGTTTGAACCTGGGCGATGCCTGCGTCGGCAACCTGGGTTCGCAGCAGCGGTTCTCCTATTCGGCCATTGGTGACACCGTCAACCTCGCCTCGCGCGTGGAAGGGCTGACCAAGTACTACGGCGTCACCGTGATGGTGACCGATGCGGTGCGCGTCGAGGCTGCCGATCTGGCCTATCTGGAAGTGGATCGGGTGCGGGTGGTGGGACGCACTGAACCGGTGCAGCTGTTTGCCTTGCTTGGCGATGCGCAGTTTGCGCAGCAGGCGGATTTCCAGGCGCTGGCACAGGCCCACGCACAGGTTCTTGGTCTGTATCGCTGCGGGGATTTCGGTGCTGCGCTGCGTGCGCTCGGCGCACTGCAGGCGCAGTACGAACTGCAGCTGCTTACGCAGTTGCACATGCTTTACCTGCAGCGACTTGAGCAGTTGATCAAACATCCGCCGACGCAATGGGATGGCATCTTCACGGCGACCTCCAAGTAGTGCCAGACTCAACCCCTGACCTGAACCCGATCGGCACATGTCCCTGATTCCGTCGTTGACCACGTTTGTGTTGTTGATCGTCGGCCATGCATTGGCGGATTACCCGTTGCAGGGCGAGTTTCTGTCCAGGGCCAAGAACCGCTTCGCGCCGCTGGCCGGGGTGCCGTGGTACCAGGCATTGGGCGCGCATGCGGTGATCCACGGTGGGGTGGTGGGCTGGGTCACCGGCAGCATGTTGCTGGGCCTGTTCGAGGCGCTGGCACATGCTTTGATCGATGACCTCAAGTGCGGCCATCGCATCAGCTACAACGTCGACCAGCTGCTGCACATCGTCTGCAAATTTGTGTGGGTGGCCTTGCTGATGGTGTTCGGCCCCTTGCCCTGATCGCGTGCCTTGCGCCGCATCAATCCTCGAACTCGGGCATCACTTCGCCGCGGCGCCAGGCGTTGATGCCGTCCAGGCCGCCGGCCTTGTCGAGGAAACGCAGCGTGTATTCATAACCGGCCTGTTCCTGCGCACGGCCCAGCTTGAAGGCGAGCAGGCCCATGCCCGGGACGGTGGGTGGTTTCAGCAGCAGGTCGCTGCCAAGACCGGTGCCGCGCAGCATGCGCCCGGAGGTGATCTGCATCGAACGCGCCGCCACCTCACCAATACGCGGGAAGTCATCGCCCTTGCGCCGCCCGCGCAGCAGCTGCCAGGCCAGTGACAGGCGCGATGGTACGTTGCCGTAGGCACTCCGCACCCGCCACTCGTTGCCCGGCGACAGCATCGACACGATGTTGGGCCCGCTCTTGATGGCGCGCATCACCGAGATCGGCACGTTGTTCATCACCCCGCCATCGACCAGCACCTGTCCTTGTTCGTTGATCCACGGCGGCAGCGCCACCGGGATGGCGGTGGAAATGCGCAGTGCCTGCCAGGTCAGGCCGTGGCGCACCACTTCCAACTCGTTGGTGGACAGGTTGGCCCCCACCGCGAAGTAGTTCAGCGGCAGGTCTTCCAGGCGTGCATCGCCGAGCTGTGCCTGCATGCAGGCATCCAGGTGGCGGTGGTCGAGCAGGCTGTACCAGGGCAGGGTGAAGCGCCCCAGCGCCTTGTTGCGCAGGAAGAACTGCTCGTAGTCCTGCATCATCGCCGCGGCGTCCTGGCCGGCGGCGTAAGCGTGGCCGACCACCGAGCCAATCGAAGTGCCGCCGATGATGTCCAGTTCGATGCCGGCCTCGGACAGCGCCCGCAAGGTGCCGATATGGCCGGCACCCAATGCACCGCCGCCGCCCAGTACCGCACCCAGCCCGCGTCCGGTCAGCAGCCGCGCCACCCGTGCGTAGTCGCGTGGTTGCTGCAATGCCAGATGATGGTGCAAGTGCAGTGGCCGATCCTGCAGCCAATGACGGGTGTGGCGGATGGCATCGCCGGCCTGTTCGCGCCATAGCAGCAGGCCGACCTGGCGCGGCCGGAACAGGGGCAGGGCATAGGCTTCCAGCGCACTCAGCGGTACCGGGCCGGCCTCCGCCAGGTCCTGGCGGCCGCATAGCAGCAACTGGTCACAGTGGCGCAGCGCGGCGCGGTCCCAGACGTCATTGCCATCGCCGGCGACCAGCACCAGTTTGTTGCCGGCGTGTTCCTGCAGGCCCAGCCACTGCGAGAGCTGCTGCTCGTTGTCGGCGACGACGTCGGCGGGCAGGTCGCGTGCACGCAGGGCGCTGGCGGCGGTGCCACTGGCCTGCAAGGCCTGCAGCAGTTGTTCGACCAGCTGCGCCGGGATGGGGGCGCTGCCGGCCGGGCACAGCCCGATTGCATCGGCGATGCGTGGTGCCATCGCAGCCGCTGCCGAGGTGGTGGCGGCCAGGCGTCGGCCAAGGATGCGCAGGATCGACTGGGTGAAGTCCGGCTGCGCCGCCGACACATGCTCAAAGCTGTCGCGGCTGAGTTCCAATACCTCCGAGTCGCGGCTGGCGACCACATCGGCGGTACGCGGCAGGCCACCAAAGAAGGCGATCTCGCCGACCGGTTCCCCTGCTCCGATCTCGGCCACCAGGTGACGGCCACCGAGCAGCACCTCAAAGCGCCCGCGCAGCACGTAGTAGACATGATTGGCGGCCTCGCCCTGGCGTACCAGGTGCTCGCCCTTGCGCAGCTGCAGTCGCCGCATCCGGGCAAGCAGGCTGTCGCGTTGGGCGTCGGAAAGCCCGGCCAGCAGGTCGGAACGGGGAGCGGTGGCAGTATCCAAGGGACGGCTCGTGCTGTGATCGGTGACGTTTACCCGCCTGTTATCGCCGCAGACCGTAAGAGTGGGCTGAATCGCCGGGCGATGTTCCGCGCAAATGCGTCAGCCGCGACCCCACGACGAGGCGGTGGACAGGGGTGGGGCAGGGATAGACGGTCAGCTACCGGGACGCGCCCATGCATCCTGCCTGGGCTGAGTTGTGGTGGTTCAGCACGGGGCCGTCGGGTGGCTGCGGAGGTCACGGAGCGGCGTGGTTCAGCCCGGTCGTTTACTCTTTGCAGCCCGAGTTCCCCGCTGGCGCCCGTTGAGGCCGCACAGCCATCTGACTTTCGATCCGATCATGTCCCAGCTTTCCGCCTCGCCTGCCACCCGCTACGCCGACTCCCTGCGCCTGTCCGTCGCCCCGATGATGGACTGGACGGATCGGCATTGCCGGGTGTTCCACCGGCTGTTGGCGCCGGGCGCGCGGCTGTATACCGAGATGGTGCATGCCAATGCGGTGATCCATGGCGACCGCGAGCGGCTTATCGGTTTCAACCCGGTCGAGCAGCCGCTGGCCCTGCAGCTGGGTGGCAGCGATCCCGATGCGCTGGCCCAGGCTGCCCGAATTGCCGCCGAGTGGGGCTATGACGAGGTCAACCTCAATTGTGGCTGCCCGTCTGACCGGGTCCAGGCCGGGCGCTTCGGTGCCTGCCTGATGCGTGAACCTGAATTGGTTGCTGAATGCGTCGCGGCGATGGTGGCGGCGGTGGATATCCCGATCACGGTCAAATGCCGCCTGGGTGTGGACGAGGACAAGGACTACGACGTGTTTGCCGGTTTTGTGGATCGGCAGGTCCAGGCCGGCGCCGCGATGGTGGTGGTGCATGCCCGCAATGCCTGGCTCAAGGGCTTGTCGCCCAAGGAAAACCGCCAGATCCCGCCGCTCCGCTATGAATGGGCCTACCAGCTCAAGCGTGAGCGTCCGACGCTGCCGTTGGTGATCAACGGTGGCATCGCCACGGTCGAGGCCGCACAGCAGCACATGCAGCACATGGACGGGGTGATGCTCGGCCGCGCGGCCTATCACGACCCCTACGTGCTGCATGCCCTGGACTGCGCGCAGACCGGGCAGCCGCTGCGCGGCCGCGAGGAACTGCTGGTTGCGCTGCGGCCCTATGTCGAGGCACAGCTGGGTGCCGGCCTGGCCTTGAAGCACATCACCCGCCACGTGCTCGGCCTGTTCCATGGCCAGCCGGGTGGACGCGGTTTCCGCCAGGTGCTCAGCGAGGGCGCGCACCGGCCGGGTGCCGACTGGGCACTGGTCGAGCAGGCATTGGAGGTCACCCGCCAGCAGGCCGCACGGGTTGCCTGAGCGGTCGATGGAGGCGGCGCCGCAGGACATGTTTGGTCAGCTTGCTGAACGAGTAGGCAGGGCGAGGGGACGGGTTCAGATCGGATTCACCCCTAAAAATCAAGAATTTGGCTCGATTTCGTAAGGCCTCGGGGAAATTTTCAGGGGTCGTGGTTTACGAATTTTGAACGTTGCCTCGCCGTCCGCTAGGATCTGTCCCATGCATTCGCTTTCCCGTCGTCGTCTGCTGGTCGCCCTGATTGCCACGTTGGTCGTGGCCGGTCCGGGCGTGGTCGTGGCGTCGGCGCAGCAGCCGCAACAATCGCGGGGCGAGCACGCCCGTGGCATGGACGGCGGTGAGCGCGTTGCACGCGCGGGCCGTCAGGGCGGTGCAGACCGCTCGCTGTCCGATGCCGTGCGGCGCGTGCAACGCGAGACCGGTGGGCGCATTCTTGGCGCCGAGCGCGTGCCGTATGACGGCCGCGACATCAATCGTGTCAAATACATGGATGACCGTGGGCGCGTACGCTACATGGACGACCCTTCGCCTTCACGAGACCACCCGCGCGACCAGCGGGCGGAGCTGCCACCACGCGGCGATAACTCCTGAACAGCGATAGTGGTTGTGGGTTTTGAATACACACGCTGGCCGCTTGGCCGGCCCAAAGTACTAGGGAGAGTTCATGCGTATCCTTCTGGTTGAAGACGAAGCCCCGCTGCGGGAAACCCTTGCGGCCCGCCTCAAGCGCGAAGGTTTTGCCGTGGATGCCGCTCAGGATGGCGAGGAAGGCCTGTATATGGGCCGCGAAGTGCCGTTCGACGTGGGCATCATCGATCTGGGCCTGCCCAAGATGTCGGGCATGGAGCTGATCCGCGCGCTGCGTGACGAGGGCAAGAAATTCCCGGTGCTGATCCTGACCGCACGTTCCAGCTGGCAGGACAAGGTCGAGGGCCTGAAGCAGGGCGCCGATGACTACCTGGTCAAGCCGTTCCATGTGGAAGAGCTGCTGGCCCGCGTCAACGCGCTGCTGCGCCGCGCCGCTGGCTGGTCCAAGCCGACCCTGGAATGTGGCCCGGTGGCGCTGGATCTGGCCGCCCAGACGGTGAGCGTGGCCGGCAGCAATGTCGACCTGACCAGCTACGAGTACAAGGTACTGGAATACCTGATGATGCATGCCGGTGAGCTGGTCTCCAAGGCCGACCTGACCGAGCACATCTACCAGCAGGATTTCGACCGCGACTCGAACGTGCTGGAAGTGTTCATCGGCCGTCTGCGCAAGAAGCTGGACCCGGACGGCGAGCTCAAGCCGATCGAAACCGTGCGTGGTCGCGGCTACCGCTTCGCGATTCCGCGCAACGAGGGCTGAGCCCCGCCAAGGGGTAGAGCGTGATGACGGGCCGTCAGTGGCTATTGAAGCGTTGGCGGCCCCGCTCCCTGCAGGCCCGCCAGCTGTTGGCGGCGTCGGTGGGCCTGGTGGCCTTCCTGGCCCTGGCCGGTTACGCGCTGGATGCGGCCTTTGGCCAGACAGCGCGTGACAACCTCAGCGAGCGCCTGAAGAACTACGCCACCGCCTATGCCGGTGGCATCGATTTCACCCGTGATGGCTCGCTGTACATCCGCGAACAGCCACCGGATCCGCGTTTCGATGTGCCCGGCAGCGGCCTGTACCTGCAGGTGGTGATGCCCGGCCATGTCGCCAACTCGATGTCGGCCGAAGGCCCGATGCTGCCGGACGTGAGCGAGCACACGCTCAAGCCGCGCGAGGAAGTATTCGAAGGTCCCTTGCCCATCACCCAGATCGACGGCACGCCCGGCGAGGTCTATCGCTACGGCATGGGCCTGGTATGGGGCGGCGATGGCGCGCCCGAATCCGAGTTCCCGTACACCATCTATGTGCTTGAGGATTCGCGCGCGCTGGGCATGCAGCTGCGCAGTTTCCGTGCGGCGGTGTGGTTCTGGCTGGGTGTTACCGGCCTGATCCTGCTACTGCTGCAGACGCTGGTGCTGCAGTGGAGCCTGCGCCCGCTCAAGCGCGTGATCAACGAACTGACCCGCGTGCAGCGCGGCGAACGCGAACGCATGAGCGAACTGCATCCGCGCGAGCTGGAGCCGCTGACCGAAAGCATCAACGCCTTCATCGAGAGCGAGCGCGAGAACCTGGAGCGCCAGCGCAATACCCTGGCCGATCTGGCGCACAGCCTGAAGACACCGCTGGCGGTGCTGCGCAACGAGTTGGAAAGCGGTACCAGCAATGAGAGCGAGCTGCGCGAGGAAGTGGGCGTGCAGTTGCAGCGCATGAACAACCTGGTGTCCTACCAGCTGGCACGCGCGGCATCGTCCGGGCACAAGCTGTTCTCCGCGCCGGTGCCGATCGAAACCACGGCCGAGGAAATCGTGCGCGGGCTGGAGAAGGTCTACGCCGCCAAGGGCGTGTTCTGCGAGTTCGAGGTGGCGCCGGGGGTGAACTTCTACG
This sequence comes from Stenotrophomonas sp., assembly GCF_032066555.1. GTDB lineage: Bacteria > Pseudomonadota > Gammaproteobacteria > Xanthomonadales > Xanthomonadaceae > Stenotrophomonas. Next base: position 271,247 of record NZ_DAMBKV010000003.1, on the reverse strand, counting down.
GCGAGCCGGGCGACCTGCAGGAACTGCTGGGCAACCTGTTGGAGAACGCCTTCAAGTGGGCCAACCGACGCGTGCTGCTGACCGCCAAGCCGATCACCGCTGGCAATGGCAAGCGCGCAGGCCTGGCGTTGGCAGTGGACGATGATGGCCCGGGCATTGCCGAGGACAATATCGCCAAGGTGCTGCAGCGTGGCGTGCGCGGCGATGAGCGCGTGCAGGGCCACGGCATTGGTCTGTCGATCGTGCAGGACCTGATCAAGGCCTATCGCGGTGAACTGCAGGTCAAGCGTTCGGAAGAGCTGGGCGGCGCCCGTTTTGAAGTGACCTTGCCGCCGGGTATCTAGTTCCGGAACAGGCCTGGGAATTGCCGGCCGCGTGCGTGTTCTTGGTGCTTCTTGCGCTTGAGCTGAAGGCAAAGTCAAAAACCGACCCCTCCCCAACCCTCCCCTTGGCTGCGCCAAAGGGAGGGGGCGAAGCCTGCTCCCTCCCTTGCGCACGCAGTGCGTAGGGGAGGGCCGGGGAGGGGTTCGCTTTTGATCCTGCTCTAGCTCTAGCTCTACCGCAGCGCAGCCTCAACCGGCCCATAAAACCGCCGCAGATGCGCGGCCACCGCCGGCATTGTCTCCGCCAGCAGTTCCGGTGCGGAGAAGTGGTACTCACTGACTACCGCAAAAAACTCCTCCGGCGCTTCCGCCGCATAGGGGTCAATCACGGTTTCGACCTCCGCATCCACCTGCGCGCAGAACGCGTCATAGGCCTGCTGGAAATCCCGCGCCCATTGCCGCTGCCATTCGCGCGGCAGCGGCGGTGTGCCATCGATGGCGCCATCCAGCGCATCGATCTTGTGCGCCATCTCATGCACGGCCACGCAGAAGCCGGCCTGCGGATCGGCGATGTCAGCCTGCACATCGGCCCACGACAGGATCAGTGGGCCGCTGCCCCAGGCCTCGCCGATCAGCTCGTCGTCCCACTCGTGCAATACCCCGGCCGCATCGGTATGGGTCTGGCGCACGCGGAATGCATCCGGGTAGACCACCAGTTCCGACCAGCCATGCAGGCCTTCGCGACCGAACTCGATCAGCGGCAGGCAGCACAGCGCTGCCAGCAGCATGCGCTGGCCGGCATCCAGCTCCAGCCCGGCAACCGGGGTGATGGTCTTGCGCTGCAGGAACAGCTCTACCAGCGCCCGCAGCTTGCGCTCGCGCTCGGCGGACAACGTGGACAACCACAGGCAGTGCCGGCAGGTCTGCTGCCAGAGTGCGTCATCAAGTGGAGGCGGCGTGCGCTGCCACCAGCGCAGCAACGACTGGATCAGCGGAACATCCCGGGCAACAAGCGGTGCCAGCGCGGTGCGCGCAGGCGCGGCAGCAGATCCTCATCGCTTCCACCACCGGCAGCACGCGGGGTAGCGGTCTTGGCCGGGGCCGGGGTGGCCGGCGGGGCGTTGGCGATGCCAACCGCGGCGGCCGGGGCCGCCACCCGCTCCACTTCGGCCGGCGCGTAGCTGCACGCACTTTGGCCAGCGCCGCCGAGCGCGTCCGAAGCCTGCGCTGCAACCGGCGCCAGCAGCAGGATCAGGCAATGAGCGAGGTGGCGCATCGTCAACATCCAAGGGCGGGCGAATTTCCGATTCTAGCCTGCTTTTTCTCCGGAATTGGGAGCCGACGCTGGGCGCTCCCCGGGCCTTGCCGCATAATTTCCCGGTCTGTTGTGAGGAAGCTGCTGTGGATGACCGCCAATTGCTGGCCAAGCTGGGTGCCGGGGCGTTGTCCGGCGATGCGCTGGCGCGTGAGCTGGGATTGACCCGGGCGGCCGTCTGGAAGCGTATTCAAGGGCTGCGCGCTGCTGGCGTGGTGATCGAAGGGCGCGCTGGCGACGGCTATCGGCTGGCCCAGCCGCTGGAATTGCTGGACCCGCAACAGATCCGCGCAGCCCTGCCGGCGGCGGTACTGCCGCTGCTGTCCGGGTTGGAAACAGCGTGGACTTTGAGCTCGACCAACACCGAATTGCTGCAGCGCAGCGCGCCTGAGCGCGGAACCGCGGTGCTGCTGGCCGAACGCCAGACCGGAGGCCGCGGCCGTCGCGGCCGCCATTGGGCCTCGCCGCTGGCCGCACACATCTATCTTTCACTGTCGCGCGGCTTCGGCGGCGGCCTGTCGCGGATGGGCGGGCTGAGCCTGGCGGTCGGCGTGGCGGTGGTGGAGGCGCTGCATGCGCTGGGTTTCAAGCATGCCGGGTTGAAATGGCCCAATGACGTGGTCGTGGACGGCCATAAGCTCGGTGGCCTGCTGGTCGAAGGCGGTGGCGAATTCGCCGGGCCGGCGCGGGCGGTGATCGGACTGGGTTTGAACGTACGCATGCCGCAGGCCAGCGCTGCCGACATCAGCCAGCCCTGGACCGATCTGGATACGCTGGCTGGTGCCCAGGTATCGCGCAACACCGTGGCGGCGGCCTTGCTGGCTTCGCTGCTGCCGGCACTGGAACAGTTCGAGCAGCATGGCCTGGCGCCGTTCCTGCCACGCTACGCGACCATGGATGTACTCCAGGGCCGCGCGGTGCGGGTGGAGGAGGCCGGTGTACTGCACGATGGCGTGGCCTGTGGGCTGGCCGAGGACGGCGCATTGCAGGTGGAGATTGATGGGCGGGAAACCTGTTTCCATGCCGGCGAAGTCAGCGTGAGGGCGGCATGAGCGATTGGTTGTTTGACCTGGGTAATTCGCGTTTCAAATTCGCACCGTTGCACGGTACTCGCGCCGGTAGCGTGCAGGCCTGGGCGCATGGCGCCGAGGCGATGACTGCCAGCGCGTTGGAAGCCCTGCCGCAAGGCGATACCGCCTGGGTAGCCAGCGTTGCTTCGGCGACCTTGACCGAAGAAGTCATGCAGATGCTGCAGGCCCGCTTCGCCAAGGTGCAGGTGGCCAGGACCCTGCCGCAATGTGCGGGCGTGACCGTGGCCTATGCACGCCCCGAGAAATTCGGCGTGGACCGTTTCCTGGGATTGCTGGCGGTGGCACCGGCACAGCAATCGGTGCTGGTGGTCGGTGTCGGCACCGCCCTTACCATCGATCTGATCGACGCGGATGGCCTGCACCGTGGTGGCCGCATTGGTGCGTCGCCAACGGTGATGCGTGAAGCCCTGCACGCGCGCGCCGTGCAGCTGCCCGCCACGGGCGGTGACTACGCCGAGTTCGCCAACGACACCGCCGATGCGCTTGCGTCCGGCTGCGATGGCGCCGCCGTGGCACTGGTCGAGCGCAGCCTGCGCCAGGCGCAGCTACTGCTGGGCAGTGCGCCGGCCTTGGTGGTGCATGGTGGCGGCGCGTTGCCGTTGCTGCCCTTGCTGCCCTTGCTGCCCGACGCCGACTACCGACCGGCATTGGTGCTGGATGGGCTTGCGCGCTGGGCTGTTCACCACGGCGCGTGTGACCGGTAGGATCACCGCATGCTGACCCGTCTCCTTATCGTCCTGCTGGCCATCCTCAACGTAGGTGTCGCGCTGTGGTGGCTGGCGCCGCGCGCTGAGCCCGTCGCTGTCGTGCCGCCCGCCGAGCCCGGCGTCGCCAGCCTGGAAGTGCTTCCTTCGCCGGCGCCAGGCAAGGTCGGTCCAGCAGCCCCGGTCGTTGCTGGAACCGAGGTTTCCGCGTCTGCAGCGCTGATCGCGACGCCTGCGCCGGCTGCAGCTGCGGAAGCCAAGCCGGCCGCACAGCCGCCAGCAGCCACTGCAGCGGTCGAAGCCAAGCCCGAGCCGGCCAAGCCCGCCGAGAACAAGCCTGCCGAGATCAGGCCGCCAGCCGTCGTGCAATGCGCCAGCCTGGGTCCTTACGCCACGCAGGCGCAGGCGCAGGCGGCGATGAGCGCGCTGGGCACTGATGCCGCACGCCCGCGCCTGCGCGAAGTGCCCGGCAAGGCAGCTAGCAGCTACCGGGTGCTGATCGCCCCGGCCGCCTCGCGCGAGGAGGCCCAGGCCACGGCCAAGCGCATCGTCGAGGCCGGTTTCAGCGATTACTTCATCGTCTCCCAGGGCGAGGAAGCCAATGCCGTTGCCTTGGGGCAGTACCGCAACCGCGAAGGCGCCGAACGCCGCCTGGCCAGCCTGACCGCTGCCGGCTTCCCGGCCAAACTGGCCGCCAGTGGCACCGAAATCGCCCCCAGCTGGTGGGTGGACACCGCTACCGCCGGTGCCGCCACCCCGGCCAGCCTGAAGCAGCGTGCCGCTGCGGCCCAACAACAGTCGTTGGATTGTGCGCGTCTGCGGTAGAATGGCGCGCCCCGCCACGGCGGGGGTCAGGAAGCGCGCATTGTCTGATTGCGCTTTCTTCGGGTTGCAGCGCTACCATCGCGCAACCGCAGCACGTAACACGCCTTGCCGCTTTAGCTCAGTTGGTAGAGCAACTGTCTTGTAAACAGTAGGTCATCCGTTCGATTCGGATAAGCGGCACCATCGCCTGATCCCATGGCGTCCAGGCACGTCCGGAATTCATGAAAAAGCCCGCAGAGATGCGGGCTTTTGTGCGTACGGGCCCAGGCATTTCGTCAGCGCCGTTCAGCGCCGAACTGCGGATTTGCAGCGCAGGCGTCCCTGACTACCTCCTGTGCTTTTCAAACCGGACATCACCTTCCGGCAAGTCCTCTACGTGCTGCCAGCCCAGGGCTCTATAGAAACCGCTGGCGCGACTGGCTTCAGCTGTTTCCAGCCAGATCGTCTGGTGGTGCTGGAACAGGAACTCCTCCGCCTTGTTCATCAGGCTACGGCCCAGGCCCAGCCCCTCGAACTCCGGCAGGACGAAGGCGGCAAACACGCAAGCGTCTACGACATCCGCCATCGAGAAGCCAACCGGTACGCCATCTACCTCGGCGACCCAGGCGCATGGAGCCTCCAGAATCGCCTGTTGAATCGCCTGATGGGTAATTCCCACCTCGGCAAGTTGGTCAAGCGACAGATGATTCTTTTGAACGCTGGTACGGATGTGGAAAATGGCGTCGATGTCGGCCGGGGTGGCCAGCCTTATTGCTCTTCCCTTCACGAACTGCTCCTTCAACTTCGGCGGACATGATGCAACGCTTCTTGCATGCCCGGCCAATGATCCGTGTCCCAACCTCCAACGCAGGAACTGATCGATCCAGCGCACGCCGAATTGTGGCTGGTCGGCAGGCGGTCGCGTCATACCTTTGCCTGGCTTGGGGCGGCACGTGGCAAACTTGGCACTGGTGGTCAAGAGCGCACTTGTTGCGCGCCTGCCTCGGGAGGAGTGGCGTTGAGAGACTTGTCCGTCGAGGAACAGATAGCCAGGTTTCGGCGTGGACTGGCGAATGGAATCATTGCTCGTTTCCACTATTGGTTGTTGGCCATCGCCGTGCTGTGTGCGATTGCCGCGCTGCTGCTCTGGCATCCACTGCCACTGCTGTTCACAGTCTTCTTCTGCGTCGTCGCGCTGTCTGATCGCGGCGCGGGTCGTAACATTGCCGCCGCGGTCACTGCCTACGATATGGGCACGCCGACGCCCTGCGAGGTGGTCATTGAGCTGCGGGAATGGAGCGACGTGGTGACCTGCCACGCCAGGATCGTGCAGGGCGAAGCGGGTGCCTGGACCTTCGTGTTCGTCCCACAGGGCTGGCGTCCGCTTGCCGGCCGGTATGCTGGCAAGGTTTGGAGCAAGGCCAAGGGCGGTGCGCCGTTGATTGCGACCGTCGACGGCGGGGTTCTTATCCCGCGATGCGATCCGGCACGTCCATGAGTGCAATCCAAATCAGGAGATGACGGCTGCGTATTGGACCGTATCCTTCGTCAGCAGTAGATCACTGTCACCAACATCCTTGTTTCGATGCTAGCTCTTGTGCCTCACCGGGCCGACTGCGGCACCCGCCGCAGTTTGCTGACGTCATAGCCCATGGCCTTGATGCGCTTCACCGCGTTCTGATAGTCCGCTTCCGAAACCTGCGGGGTGCGCGCCATGTACCAGACGTAGTCGCGCTTGCTGCGGGCGACGATGGTCTGGCTGTAACCTTCGTCCACCCAGGCGATGATGTATTCGGCCTGGATCGGCCAGATGAACTGCATGCCCCAGACTGCGCCATTGCCTTCGGCTTCGACCTTGCCGATGGGGTGCATTGATTTCAGCGGCGCCTGGAAGCTGCCCTTGCGGTAGGTGAAGGTGGTCTGGATACGTCCGTCGGGCCGCGGTGCATAGCTTTCCACCGCATCGAAGGCTTCGCGTTCCGGTCGCGACGGAATATGCGCGATCACATACCAGTCGCCCATGAAGCGCGGAACATCCACCGATGCCGGGCGCGGGATCGGGCGCGTATCCAGATTGCTGCAGCCAGCGCCGAACAAGGCGATGGACAGCATCGACAGCAGTGGCAAGGTTCGCATGCGCGCGTCCTTTTTCAGCGGGGACGGAACAGGTAGTGCGCCACCAGCCATTGCTGGCCGTCGTCGTAACCGAACAGCTCCGCGCAGGCCATCCAGAACATGCGCCAGCGCTGCCACCAGATACGTGCCGCGGCATCACTGCCGTAGGTCTGCACCAGCAGCGGCATGAGCTGTTCGCGGGCGGCATCCTGGCGCTGCAGCCAATGGTTGGCGGTGCGTTGATAGTGGCGGCCATCCAGCAGCCAGCGCTGCAGCAGCTGCATGTCACCCTGGAAATGCAGCAGGGTATCGGCAGCCGGCATCAACCCGCCGGTGAAGAAATGACGCCCCATCCAGTTGTCCTCGCCCATCGTGTCGAACGGATACATATGCGTGCGATGGGCAAAGATATGCACGAACAAGGCGCCGTCCGGCTTCAGCCAGCGCGAGATGCGGCCAAGCAGGCGTTCGTAGTTGCGGATGTGCTCGAACATCTCCACCGATACACAGCGGTCGAACGTGGCGGCAGGCAGCTGCAGTTGGTTGACGTCGATGGTCAGCACCTCGACGTTGTCCAGGCCGCGTGCCTTGCACTGGGCGAGGATGTGCTTGCGCTGGCTGTGTGAGTTGGAGACTGCAGTGATGCGCGCGCCAGGATAGCGCTCGGCCATCCACAAGGTCAGTGAGCCCCAGCCGCAGCCCAGCTCAAGGATGTGCTGGCCATTGGCGAGCCCGGCGCGTTGCCCGTACAGCTCCAGCATGGCGTCCTCGGCCTGATCCAGGGTCTCGGTGCCGGTGTGGTAGTAGCAGCTGCTGTACTTCAAGCGGTGGCCAAGGCAGGCCTGGAAGAACGCCGCAGGTACTTCGTAGTGCTGGCGGTTGGCAGCATCCACATGCAGGGCGAGCGGACTGCTGGACAACTCGGCGATGCGCCGGCTGAACCGCTCCGATTGCGCTTGCAGGCCTTCCTCCGATTCCTCCTCCAGGCGCTGTGCGCACAGGCGGCGGATGCCCCAGCGCAGTGCGGCATCCGGCAGCCAACCGCGCTCGGCCCAGCCGGTCAGGCCGGGCTCGGCATGGATGGCGGAATCCAGTTGCGTGGCTGCATTCATGGCGATTGCTCCTTGGCGGTGCGAGGAAACCAGGGGAAGAACATCGGGGTACTGCGTTGGTAAGCGCGGTAGTCTTCACCGCGGCTGCGTAGCGCCTGCTTCTCGGTGAAGGGCACGCCGCTCAGGTAGCGCAGGAACAGGTACATCAGTACCGGGCCGGTCCATGCCAGCCACCACAGTGGTGAGCCAACGGCCAGCAACACGTAGGTGAACCAATGCAGCCATTCGAAGAAATAGTTCGGATGCCGGGAGTAGCGCCAAAGCCCCTGCCGACAGGTGCGGCCTTTGTTGGCTGGCACAGCACGGAAGCGCGCAAGCTGGCGGTCGGCAATAGACTCGCCGAGCACGCTCAGCAGCCAAACCAAACCTGCTGCTATCACCCAGATGTAGCCATCGGTGTGCGGATTGCCGGCCACCGCGACGAACGGCAGCGCGAACAGAACTATCAGCAATGCCTGGGCAATGAAGAAGCCGAAGATCTTGCCCTGATGGCTGTGCCAATGTTCGCGCAGATACGTGTAGCGACCATCTTCGGACTCGTGTCGCACGCGCTGCCATAGATGCAGGGCAAGCCGGCTTCCCCACAATCCGCCGAGCACGGCCAAGCTGATGCGCGGCAATGCTGCGCCGTCGCCCAACCACGCGAGCAGCAGCGCAGCGGCAGCCAGGCCCTTGGCCCAGAGCACATCGACGATGCCGATATTGCGATGGCGGCGCTGCCAAGCCCAGCCCCAAAGCATGATCGCCACGGCGTACAACAGCACCCAGCCCAGATTGTTCATGTGCAAGCACCTGTTGGTTGCCCTTGTGTTGAACTGCGGTTCCACCTGCGCGCATTCGTGACCAGCAGCGTCAGCGCCACGCTCCAGCCGATGCCAAGCAGCAGCAAACCATGCCAGGCGGGCGCGGCAAAATGCACGGCGTCAAAGCCGCGTGCAGCGGATAGATAGGCCAGCGGCGCCAACAGCAGGCCGAACGTTGCTGGCAGCGCCCAGTGCCGTTGCAGGAAGGCCATCGAGCAGGTCAGTGTCATCGCGAACGCGGCCCATAGCGCCATGATCCATGGCGGTGGTGCCCAGCCGAACGGCGCAGCGGCGTAGCCGACACGACCGCTTGCTGCCGCAAGCCCATCGACCAGCCAGGCGCACACCAGTGCGAGCAGCAGCAGGCGAAATTCGGTCCGCGGCTGCGCGGCGTTGTAAAGCTGGCTGACGATGTAGAGGGCGGAGGCCAGCAGCGCCGGCCATTGCCAACCCCGTCCGGCACCGGCCACGGCGCACAGCCAGACCAGTTGGTTGCCGAGCAGGTTGAGCAGGGTCCGACGCATGTCAGCTGATCAGCCCGGCGTTGGCGGCGGGTTGATGGCCGGGCCGCGCCAGCAACAGGTGGGAGACGCCGATCGAACGTTCCAGAAAGCCGCCCTCGCAGTAGGCGAGATAGAACTCCCACAGCCGGCAGAAGCGCGCGTCGAAGCCTTGTGCGTGCACCGCAGGCAGCTGCGCCATGAAGCGCTGGCGCCAGGCGCGCAGGGTCAAAGCATAGGAGTAGCCGAAGTCGTGCTGGGCCACCAGCTGCAGGTCGCTGGCGCGGGTCTTCGCCGCCAGGATCGCCGCAATCGAGGGGATGAAACTGCCGGGGAACACGAAGCGCTTGATGTAGTCCACGCTACGCCGGGCCTGTTCGTAGCGATGGTCTTCGATGGTGATCGCCTGCAGCAGCGCGACGCCATCGGGCCTGAGCAAGCGCTGCAGCGTGGCCATGTAGGTGTCCAGGTACTCGGCGCCAATGGCCTCGATCATCTCGATCGAGACCAGCTTGTCGAACTGGCCCTCAAGATCACGGTAATCCTGCATCAGCAGGGTGACCCGGTGCTGCAGCCCCGCCTCGTGCACGCGTTGCACGGCCAGTGCGTGCTGTTCGGCCGAGATCGTGGTGGTCGTGACATGGCAGCCGTAGTGCCGTGCGGCGTGCAGGGCGAAACCACCCCAGCCGGTACCGATTTCGATCACGCGGTCGCCGGCTTGCAACTGCAACTGCTGGCAGATGCGATCGAGCTTGCGCTGCGAGGCCTGCTCCAGCGAGGTGCTCTCGTCGGCGAACAATGCCGACGAATACATCAGGTCTGGCGACAGGAACAACGCGAAGAAATCGTTGCCAAGGTCATAGTGCGCGGCGATGTTGCGGCGGCTGCCTTCGCGGCTGTTGCGCCGCAGCCGGTTCCAGCCACGCAGCAGCCAGCCACCAATACGCGCGGGGCCGCGTTCCATGCCGTCCAGCAGGTCGCGGTTGCGCACCAGGATGCGCACCAGCGTGACCAGGTCATCGCAACGCCAGTCGCCGTTGATATAGCTCTCGCCAGCGCCGACGCTGCCTTGTGCGGCAACCTTGCGATAGAACGCGGGATCATCAATGGTCACCGTGGCCTGCAGCTGGGCGGAAGCATCGCCGAGCACTACCTCGCCGAGCACGTCGCGCACACGCAGGCAACCCTCACGCAGTGGTGCGAGCTCGGCCAGCAGCCGGCGTCGCAGCAGTGCATCCAGCGCACCGGGCCGGGGCAGGGCCACCGAGGAAGTCATCTGGTTCATCGCGTTTTCTCGGCGAGGGAAGGATGGTCATGGACCGGATTGCGCTTGAGCCACAGCCGCAATGCCTGCCAGTGGATGGCGGCGACCACCTGCAGCGTCATCAGCGGGTAGCAGGCCAGCACCCGCGCCAAACCGGCGCCATTGAGCGGGTGGCGCTGCATGGACTGGGTGGCGTCGAACTGGCGCAGGCCTTCGCGCCATACCTGCATATGCACCTGCAGGTCGTCGCCGGGCGCGGTGAGGCGCCAGTCGTAGCGGCAATCCATCGCCATGAACGGCGAAACATGGAAGCACTTGTCGAACTGCCAGCGCAGTGCCCGGCCGTTGCTGAGCGCGGTTGCCGCAGGCAGTACATAGGCGTGGCGTTCTTTCCATGGCGTGTTGGTGATGTCCGCCACGATGCAGTCCAGGCTGACGCCATCGGCCCGGTAGCAGTAGTAGAAGCTGACCGGATTGAACACGTGGCCGGCAACGCGCAGATGGGTAAGCAGGCGCACCGGTCCGGCCGGCCGATGGCCAAGCACGGTTGCAGCGTGGTCTCGCACCGCATCTGCCAGCGGCCGCGCCGGATCGCCGAAATAGTCGCTGCGGCGGAATTCGGCCAGGTTGCGACGGTTCACTGACCACAGCCAGCGCCCGGCAAATACCTGCTCCAGTTCGTCCAGGTCCAGCAGCAGCTGGGCGATGGGATAGCGGAACGCATGTGGATGCGGCAGATGGCGGCGATGCAGCACATGGCCGAGGTAGATCGCACTGTTGGTCATGCGGCTGCCTCCGGCTGCGGCAGCCAGAAGGCGTTTGGCCTGCGCGTGGTCAATGCATCCACCACGCGGCGGGCACTGCGTATGCCATCTTCGTGGAAGCCCCAGCCCCAGTACGCGCCGGCGAACCAGGTGTGGCGTTGGCCCTGGATATCGGCCCAGCGCTGTTGTGCCGCCACCGCGGCGTGGTCGTGCACCGGGTGCGCGTAGCGCATGCGGCGCAGCACCTTGGCCGGATCGATCCGTGCGCTGTCGTTGAGCGTCACCACCAGCGGCGTATCGCCTGGAAGTCCCTGCAGCAGGTTCATGCAGTAGCTGACCGTGCAGGGTGCGTCGGTTGCGTCCGGTACGTGCGCATTCCAGGCCGCCCACGCCTTGCGCCTGCGTGGCAGCAGGGAGGCATCGGTATGCAACACCACGTCGTTGTGCTGGTAGTTGATGGCGCCCAGTATCTGCTGCTCAAGCGGGTCCGCGTCATCGAGCAGGCGCAGGGCCTGGTCGCTATGGCAGGCCATGATCACTTCATCGAAGCCTTCAACGCCTGCGGCGCTGTGGACCCACGCCCCGTCCGCTTCGCGCTCAACCTTCCAGACCGCGCATTCAAGCCGTTCGCGCACCTGCCAGCGTGCCCGCAGGGCGTCGATGTAGCGTGCCGAGCCGCCATTCACCACGCGCCATTGCGGGCGTCCGCTGACCTGCAGCATCTGGTGGTTGGCCATGAACTGGACCAGGTAGCGTGCCGGGAAATCGCGCACGGTGGCGGTCGGCGAGGACCATAACGCCGATGCCATCGGCAGCAGGTGTTCCTCGACGAAGGCCTCGCCGTAACGCTGGCTGCGCAGGTACTCGCCCAGCGTGGGGCCGGCGCCGCCATCCAGCAGCGCCGGCGCATCACGGTAGAAGCGGCGCAGGTCGCGCAGCATGCCCCAGAAGCGTGGCGACAGCAGGTTGCGACGCTGGCAGAACAGGCCGTCGAGCGAGGTCGCGTTGTACTCCACGCCGCTGCGCTCGCTGTGCATGGAAAAGCTCATCGTGGTCGGCTGCGATTCCACCCCAAGCTCATCGAACAGCGCGCTCAGCAGCGGGTAGTGCTGCGGGTTGAAGACGATGAAGCCGGTATCCACGGCCATCGGTATCCCGTCCACCTGCAGTGCATGGGTATGGGTGTGGCCGCCGAGGTAGTCATTGGCCTCGAACAAGGTGACTTCATGCGCGCCATCCAGCCACCAGGCGCTGGCCAGCCCGGCAATTCCCGAACCAATGACGGCGATACGCATGTCAGTTCCTCGCCTTGGCCAGCACCCAGGCCGGGATTGGCTTGAGCTCCTTGACCAGGCCCAGCATCGCCATCAACCGCAGGCCATACCAGGTCAGGTCGATCTCCCACCAGCGGAATCCCTGGCGCACCGTGCCGGGGAAGAAATGGTGGTTGTTGTGCCAGCCCTCACCGAAGGTGAGCAGCGCCAGCCAGAAATTGTTGCGGCTGTCGTCGCGGGTGTCGAAGCGACGGCGACCGAAGCGGTGGGCCAGTGAATTGATGGTGACGGTGGCGTGGAACAACATCACTGTGGAAATGAAGAATCCCCAGACCAGCAATTGCATGCCGGAGGTCTGCAGGCCCGGTGCCCAGCGTTCAAGCGCCGCGCCCAGTGCATAAAGGGAAGCGGCGAGCAGCAGCGGTACCACGGTGTCGAAGCGGTCCAGCCAGCGCAGTTCCGGGAAGCGGGCCAGATCCGGCACGCGCTGCAGGTCGGTGGCGAAGGCGTCACGGGTCAGAAACCAGCCAACATGGCTGCGCCAGAAGCCTTTCTGCTGCGGAGAATGTGGGTCCAGCGGCTGGTCGGCGTGCCGGTGGTGGTGCCGGTGATGCGCCGCCCACCACAGCGGCCCGCGCTGCACGCTGGAGGCGCCGACAAGGGCGAACAGGAACTGCACCGCGCGCGATGTCTGGAAGGTGCGGTGGGAAAAGTAGCGGTGATAGAACGCGGTGATCGCGAACATCCGCACCGCATACAAGGCCAGCGCGACAGCAACTGCCGTCCACGACGACCCGGTCCAGATCACCCCCAGGCAGCCGATGTGCAGCAGCGCGAAGGGCAGGGCGCGCATCCAATCGATGCGATCGCCCGCCTGCGTCTCGCCAACGACGTCAGCGCTACCGGCGGTGTCGAACCAGCGCTGGATCGTAAGCAGCAGGGCCACGCGTCGGCGGGGAAGGGGCGCAGCGGGTGCCATGGCGCGTATCTCGAGAGGTTTCCTGCCCTTCTCTACGGCGCGCGGCGCTGATTGGATGCAGCGTAATGAAGATTCCATTCGAATCAGCCCCGCATGGCGGCACAGCGCGGCACCAGTGCCTGCTGCAGCTCGGCCTGCCATTGCGCAAGTGGACGTTCCACTGCCTTCTGCGCAAAGCGCACGGTCACCACCGGGTAGTCGCCGCGGGCATCGCGCAGGTTGCTGGTACCGTGGAACTCCAGCAGGCGCCGATCGGCATCGGCATAGACCAGCGCCAGACGCGGCGCGACCACCCCGTACCAGGCATCCAGCTGCACCTGGATCGACTGGGCATCCAGCCCCTGCCAGCGGACCGCGCCGACACGCTGCACCTGTACCGGGTAGTAGCGCTGGCGGCTGGGGACCAGGAACCGCAGGCTGAGCCGCTCGCCCTGCATCAATTGCTGCCAGTGCGCGCGCACGGCGGCGTCGAACCCGGCGTCGATCACCGCATCGGCCGGAAGCGGAAGCCGCTGCGCCCGTGTTTTCGCCGCCGCATCCTCTTTCCAGTTCAGCTGTACGACGCCTCCCGTCGTTGCCACGCTGGCGGCCTGGCCACTACGGCGATCCTCCCAGCGGTAGCTGGGTGCCTGGGCGGTACCGTTGACCTGCATGTGCTTGCGCGCGAAGGGCTGGCCGTCGGGGCAGAGGTAGTGCACCCAGCGCTCGGCTGCGTCGCCGGCGCCGCGTTGCCAATGTACCTCGCGGTAGGCCACGGCCCCGTCGCGGGTCGTGGCAACGCCTTCACCGCGCAGCAACGGCGCTGCCGACGCCATGCAGGGCAGGAACAGCAACAGGCAGGCCATGCGCATGGGGGCATCCCGGAATGAGCTCTCCCTGCCTACGGGCGAGGCCAGCCGCTGGATGCAGGCACGGCGGTGCATCCAAACGCCGCCACCGCGCGTAGGAAGGACAACACATTCACTGCAGCCCTGCCCACGCAGATGTACCCTGATCCCCGCAACCTCCCTTCCCCCTTAGACACCGCCCGGATCGTGTCCAGTTCACAGCAGCTGAGCAAAGAGCCAATGAACTGGGCCGGTGACATGGACGGTGTGGCGCGGCTGCGCGATCGCGACTGCTTCATGCGCATCTACGACCACTTCATGCCGCGCCTGTGCGTATACCTGCGTGGCCTGGGTGCTCCGGAGGCGGTGGCCGAGGAACTGGCGCAGGAGTGCCTGCTGCGCTTGTGGCTGCGGGCCGCGGAATTCGATCCGGCACAGGGCGCGCTGAGTACCTGGCTGTACCGCATCGCGCGCAACCTGCATATCGATCGTGTCCGCCACGAGCGCAGCTGGACGCTGGTGCAGGCGGCGGTGGAGAACGCGGCCGCGGCCGATGTGCTTGATCGCAGCAGCGCCGAGCAGTTCGCCGATCATGCGAGATTGCGCCAGCGCATCAACGAGTTGTCGGCGGTGCAGGCGCGGCTGGTGCGGATGTCCTACTTCGAAGCAAAGAGCCACGGCGAGATCGCGCAGACGTTGGGAATGCCATTGGGTACGGTCAAATCACATCTGCGGCGGGCCTTCCTGTTGCTGCAGTCCAAGGTCGGGGGTGCGTCATGAATCCGCACCACCACCTGCATGAGTCCACCTTGATGAGTTACGCCGCCGGCGCGCTGCAGGCACCGTTGAGCATTGTTGCCGGTACCCACCTTGAGCAGTGCCCGCACTGCCGCCAGCGTCTGCGTGATGCCGAAGCGCTTGGCTCGGCGTTGCTCGAACAGACCCAGCCCGTGCTCGACGATACACGGCGCGACACACTGCGCGCCGCCATGCTGGCGCAGCTGATGGATGTGGACCCGCCCGCGATGCCGCCACTGGAGCGGCAGTCACCGCCGGAGCGACCGCAGGCCGACCCGGAGTATCTACCGGCATCGCTGCATCCGTATTTCGGCGACTCGCTGGCGAGCCTGCGCTGGCGCTGGATGGCGCCGGGCGTGCATTGCATCCGTGCACGGCAGATGCCGTCGCTGATCATGTTGAAGATCGCGCCGGGCAAATGCCTGCCCATGCACAGCCATGGCCGCAGTGAACTCACCCAGGTCCTGCGTGGTTCGTACAACGACGCGCTGGGGCTGTTTGCTCCCGGCGATGTGGCGGACCTGGATGCCGAGGTGGAACACCAGCCGGTGACCGCGCCCGGTGTGCCGTGCATCTGTGTTTCGGCACTGGATGCACCGCTGGTATTCAGTGGCTGGTTGGCACGCAAGGTGCAGCGCTTCGTCAAACTCTAGTTCGCATGGAGAGGGCAATGGTGAACGATGGCGGGCGGCTGAAGATCGTGTTGACCGGAGCCAGTGGGCTGGTTGGTCAAGGCGTCGCGTTGGCCTGCGCTGGCTCCGTGCATGTAAGACGCACGGTCGCGCTGGTGCGACACGCCGGCGGCCTGGTCACGGCAACCGAGGAGTTGGTGCTGGATGACTTCCTCCAGGCCCATCGTCGCCAGGCCGACCTGGTGGGCTTCGATGCCTGCTTCTATTGCGCCGGCGCCCCGCCCTTGGGCACAGCGGAAGACGCTTACCGGCGGGTCACGCTGGACACCACACTGGCAGTTGCGCAGACCTGGTTTGCAGCCAATCCACAGGGAATGTTCCTGTATGTGTCGGGTGCGCACGCCAATCCTGAAAGCCACCTCATGCCATTGCGCATCAAGGGCGAAACGGAGCGGGCACTGGCCCGGCTGCCGGGACGTACGGTGATGCTGCGGCCAGGCGGGGTGCGACCGGTTGCCGGCACCGGCAGCCGGCATGCGCTGCTGAAGCCGCTGTATGTGGTTGGCGGGCCAATGATGCAGCTGACAGCGGCTGTCCTGCCGTCGATGTTCACCAGCAACCTGGTTCTGGGCCGCGCGATGATCGCGTTGGCAGGCATGCCTGATCCACCTGCCGTTGTGGAATGTAGGCAGATCAATCAGCTTGGGAATGCCGACGCGGGGTAAGCCGGCTGCCGCGGTACCGCGGCAGCAAGGGTTTGGGCTGCCTACAGCAGCCCGGGATTTGCCTGCCAGACCGCGTAGTTGAGCACGCTGGCAAAGCCCACCCAGGCAAGATAGGGCAGCAACATGCAGGCCGCGACCTTGTGGATACGCCAGAACGCAACCAGCGTGGCGACGATCAACACCAGGAGCAACAGGATATCGGCGAAGGCCAACCCGCCCTGTTTCCAGCCGAAGAACAGCCAGCTCCACAAGGTGTTGAGGCCCAACTGCAGCAGGTAAAGGGTCAACGCAGAGGCAGCTGCACGCCAGCCGCGCTCTCGCCAGACAAGGAATGCCGCCAGCGCCATCAGCGCATACAAGGCGGTCCACACCGGTCCGAACAGGCTCGCCGGTGGCGCCCATGTGGGTAGTACAAGGTCGGCGTAGAAACTGGAGGCGGAGATGGAGGCCCGCGCACCAAGCGCTGCGGCGAGAAAGGTGACCAGGAACCAGCCAGAGAAGCCGAGGAGCTGTCTACGTATCTGCATGGCGCTTGCTGGTCCTTTTCGGCTTGGTCATGTGTCGCTTATACGCGGTGCTGCAGGGTTTGGATGCAGCGCCGGCAGCCAATGGTACTGATTGGTGTCTGGTTCAACCCGACAGGCCGATGCGCCTGCCTTGCATCCGACCTGAACCTGGGAGGCGGTGAGCAGGCGTCACCGCAGGCCAGTGGAATGGGCGCTGATGCGCTCCAAGTCGTCGACCGACATTCATGCATCCGCGATCCAGCTGCCGTCCCTCTGTTCAGCACCGAACTCGGCGTCACTGGTATTGGCAAGATCGCCAGCGATACGGCTCGCAATCGCCGCCAGCAGATCGTTGGCGGTGAGCAGATACTGTTTGCTGCCGTATTGGTTGAACCCCACCGCCAATGGAATCGGGTGCTGGTGGATCCGCTCCAGCGCACGCAGCGTCGTCGCAGCTTCGGGTAGTGGCAGCGAATCGGGCGGATAGTCCGCTCATGCGCGGGCTAAGCATTGAAGGGGCGAAAAGTGTCTGGGATAGCGTCGGCGGCTCAGCAGGCGCGCTACCTACCGCCAACGCCCAGAAGGAGCCATTCGACCAGAGGGAATGAATGGGTGTTCTGTTTGGTAATTGAACCCCGGACAGTCAAGGCAAATGCTTGTGCGGCTAGAGGGAGCAGATAAGCACACCGCTGCTGCTTCTGGACATCCGCCTATCTGTCCCGGTGGCATTGTCACTCCGGCGGGTCGGCGTGCGGCCCGCGCACCGCCTCAGCTCAATGTGCTGGCGGGTCAGTAGCCGCGGCCGGTCCGGCTTCCTGCTGATCCCAGTAACGCTTTACTTCCAGGATGCCCGGCAAGCAGTTTCCGAAGGCATCCACCATCTGCGGATCGAAGTGGCTGCCGCGGCCTTCCCTTATCTTTTCGACGACGGCATCCACCGGCCACGGCTCCTTGTAGGGACGCCGGCTTGCCAGGGCATCGAACACATCAGCGATCGCCACGATGCGCGCCGATTCCGGGATGCGGCTGCCAGCCAGACGGTGTGGATAGCCTGTTCCATCCCAGCGTTCGTGATGACTGAGGGCGATCTCGGCTGCCAGTTCGAACAAGGGCGCCTTGCTGCGGCTGAGAATCTCGAAGCCGATCAGCGTGTGACGCTGCATGATCTCCCACTCGCCTGCGTCCAGCTTGCCCGGCTTCTTGAGGATGGCGTCGGGAATCCCGATCTTGCCGGTGTCATGCATCGGCGCGGCCTGCTCCAGCAGTTTCGCCCTGGGGAGCTCCCAGCCCACTGCTTCGGCCAGAACGCGGGCATAGGCGGCCATGCGCCAGATATGCGCGCCGGTATCCGAATCGTTGTAATGCCCCGCCACGCTGAGCATCTGGATGGCATCCTGGTAGCTGCTGTTCAACGCAGAGGCGCGAACAAGCGACAGATGCGTGTTCACCCGCGCGCGCAGGATGAAGGGCGAAACGGGTTTGGTGATGTAGTCCACCCCGCCACAGGCGAAGCCGGCACGTTCGTCCACTTCCCGGTTCAGCGCGGTGACAAAGATGACCGGAATGTGCTCGGTGGCAGCATTGGCCTTGAGCGCGGCCGCCACCTGGTAACCATCCATGCCAGGCATCTCCACATCCAGCAGAACCAGGCTTGGCGTGTGTTTTGCGGCGACGCGCAGCGCCTGTTCGCCGTCGCGTGCGAAGGCCAGCGTGTAGTCGTTTCCAAGAATCTGGCGAAGAAGCGCCAAGTTGTTGGGCTCGTCGTCCACGCAGAGGATCGGGCCGCTGGGCATGTCCGTCAATCCTGGGTTGATGATTGGACAGGGGGGGAATGGGTGTTGAGGCTCTCCAACAAGGCGCGGGCCTCATGTTCGGCCGTGCGGTAATCAAACTCCTCGATACACAGCACGATGCGGCGCCGGACATCGTCAGGTAGCCCGGCCGGCAGGCGGTGGAGGGCATGCTCAATTGCCTCCGGGCTGGCGCTGTCCAAGGCGGCGAGCAATTCTTCAAGCGCATTGATCGGATCGGCATATGGAGGGGCAGTGGCAGGGCGCTGATCGCCTTCATCGGCCTGCGAGTAGTGATGCAGGCTTGCCAATGTTCCCTCAAGCACGGATGCCATTCGCCGGAGCGCGTCGGCGGCGTCCAATTCCAGTGCCAGGCATTCCTCGACGTCGGCGCAGGCGGCAACCAGGCGCGACAACGCAAGCGATGCAGCTGCACCGCGCATGCGGTGCAGGTCGGCGCGTGCCTGTGGTGTGTCATGCCGGGCCAGGCTGGCTTGGACTCCCTCCACCGCACGTTCGTAGCGCCTCGCGAACAGCGCGAGGTTCCGCTTGTAAGGGCCGTCCTCCCGCCAGTAGGCCAGCCCTTTGTCGACGTCGAGCAGCGGCATGCTGCTCAACTCAAGCGCTGATGTAACCGCATGCTCTGAATGTGTTTGCAGCAGATCCGGTTGTGACGGGCGTGGTTCCGACGCAGCACGCGTGCACCGGAGGATGGCCGCAACCAGGTCGGGCACTTCGAATGGCTTTGCGACGAAGGCATTCATGCCTGCCGTCAACGCCGCATCCTGCTGCGTTCTGAACGCCCCTGCGGTAAGTGCGATGACTGGCAATGCCCGGAGCTCGGGTGATGCCCGGATATGGCGGGTAGCTTCGTAGCCGTCCATCACCGGCATCTGCACATCCATCAACACGGCATCGCAACGATCGGGTTTGTCGCGCAGCAGGTCCAGGGCTGCGCGACCGTCGCAGGCCTGCTCCACGACGGCGCCTTCGTCTTCCAGGATGCGTTGTGCAACCTCCCGGTTGATCTCGCTATCGTCGACCACGAGGAGACGACAGCCCTCCAGTCGGCGGCTCGAGGGCACGGCGCTGCTTCGCGTGCGCAACGCAGGATTTCGCAGGGCCAGCGTTTCGTTGATGGCGTTGTAGAGCACGGATGCGGTGACCGGCTTGGTCAGCACGGCATCAACCGCGGCCCGGTTGGCCTCGTCGTCAACCAGCTTCCGCTCGAAAGCCGTGACCATGATGATGATGGGTTGCTGTGCGGTCTGTACCCGGCGGCGGATGTCCGCGGCGGCGGCAAGCCCGTCCATTCCCAGCATCTGCCAATCCATCAGGACGACATCACAATGCCTGGCGGTGGACGTGGTGACACGCTCGACGGCCTGCAGGCCGGATTCGACTTCCTCGGTTGTCCAGCCGAAGCCGCGGATGAGTGTATTCAGGTGCTCGCGCGCCAGATCATGGTCATCCGCGACCAGTACATGCCACGGGCCCTGTATGGGCAGCTTTTCGCCAGGCGCGCTGGCCAGCGGAAAGTCGAGGGTGAAGAAGAACGTGCTGCCTTGGCCAGGGCTGCTCTCTACCTCCAGCGTGCCTCCCATCAATGCCACCAGCTTCCGGCAGATGCTCAAGCCCAGGCCGGTGCCGCCGAAACGTCGTGTGGTCGATGAGTCGACCTGCGAGAACGGGGAGAAGACCATGGATTGCTTCTCCTGCGGGATACCCATTCCGGTATCGAAGACGGAGAAGCGCAGGCGGATCTTGCGCTCATCCGCGCAGGGCTGGCGAGCGACGTGCAACCCTACCTCACCGCGCTCGGTGAATTTGATGGCATTGCTGACCAGGTTCACCAGTACCTGGCCCAGGCGCAGGGCATCGCCGCGCAGGTAGCGCGCACCTTCCGGTGTCGGCGAAACCAGCATTTCCACCGCACGCGTATCCACTGCCGAGGCCATGAGGGTGGCGACGTTGTCGAGCACCTCGGCCAGATCAAAGGGAGCGTGCTCCACTTCGATCCGCCCGGCCTCTATCTTCGAGAAATCCAGCACATCGTTGATGATGCTCAGCAACGACCGTGCCGCCACATTGATCTTGCGGGTCATGTCCTGCGCGGAAGCAGGCAGGTCAGCGCGGTCCAACAGGTAGAGCATGCCCAGGATGGCATTCATGGGCGTGCGGATTTCATGGCTCATGTTTGCCAGGAAGTCGCTCTTGGAGCGATTGGCCTGTTCGGCGGCGGTGATGGCATGGTGCAGTGCCGAATCACGCTGCTTCTGCTCGGTGAGGTCCGAGGCCATTACCAGGTAGCCGGATGCCTCTCCCTGATCGTCCTGCAGGGTGCTTACATTCAGCGCGACGGGAAGGCGCTCTCCGTCGGCGCATACATACGTCCATTCGGCGATGTCGCTGCCCTTGCAGGTAGTGAGGGCGGCAATCTGCGCAAAGGATGCACCGACGTTGTTGTGGTGCTGCGTCGACAACGCGGACGCGCGCGAGCGCAGCTCTTCTCCGTCGTGCAGTCGATCGGCATTGGTATCGCTGGCGGTGATCTCATTGGCGTCATAGCCCAGCATGCGCTCCGCCGCGGGATTGAAAAGCGTGATCCGGCCCCGCAGGTCGGTGACGATGATGGCGTAGCCGGCATGTTGCAGGATGGCGCCCAGGCGGGAGGAGTAGGTGCGTATCTGCGCGGTCCGATCCAGTACCTGCTGCTCGAGGGTGGCATTGAGGCGCATGATGCCTTCCTCATGCCGTTTGCGTTCAGTGATGTCGATGATGAAGGCGAGCGCGAAACGTCCTTCCGCGGTGTTTATCGGGTTCAGGCCTATTTCCACCGGTACGCGCGCACCATCGCGCCGCAGCCCGTAGAGATCGCGGCCGGCGCCCATCGGGCGCGCCTGGGGCTGTTGGAAGTAGCGTTCGATGTAGCCGGCGTGGTGGCCACGCGTCTCCAATGGCAGGAGGCGATCCATGGTCTTGCCCAGTAGTTCTTCCCGCGGGTAGCCGAAGAGTTCTTCGGCCTTCGCATTGGCCAGTTGGATGCTGCCGGCTTCATTGACCATCAGGATCGCACTGGGCGAAGCCTCCACCACGCGCCTGAACTGCTCCTCGGCACGCAGATGGTGGGAGATGTCATGCAGGAAAAATGATGCGCCCTGCATATGACCGGCGGGGTCGCGGATCACCGAGAGGCTGGCGAGCACATCGACCAGTCCGTGATCCTTGCGGCGCAGCTGGTGCGGTTCGCCGATGATGTCGGTGGACAGATCATCGAAAGCGGGGGTGCCGGCCTCGTCAACGAGCATGCTGTCGATGCGGCGGCCGAGCGCTTCGCTCGCTGCGTAACCGAGGGTTTTCTCCGCAGCCGCATTCCACAAGGTGATACGGCCAACAGGGTTGCAGGCGATGATGGTCTCGCTTGAGCCTGACACCAGTGCCAGCAGCTGTGCGTGATCCAGGAACGCCGCACGCCGTCGCACGCGTGCGGTAGTCACCAGATACCAGACCGCGACGCTCAGCAAGCCCAGCCCGGCGACCACCAGCGAGACCAGCCACGGCGTAGGCAACCCCAGACCTGGGACGAAGGTCGGGCGCGCCTTGAGTTGCACGCGCCAGTTGCGGCCATAGATGCTCATGTGGCGTTCCGACTGCGGCGCGGCGGGATCCAGGGAGTCGAAATCGGGGCTGGTGTAGAAGGGGCCACTGCTGGCGTCTTCGCCTACATCGGTGAGTGCAATCGCGTAGGAACGTTCCTCATGCTCCAGCCGATCAAGCACGGCATCGATCGTCAGCGGCGCGACCACCCAACCACGCGTTTCCATCCATCGTTCTTCAGCGGTGGGCGGAGGTGTGTGGGAGGCGTAGATTGGCAGCAGCAGCAAGAAGCCGTGCCGCTTCAGGCCAGCTTCCTGCACCAAGGTAATGGGTGGTGTGAACGAGGCCTGGCCACTGCGCGCGGCGTATTCCGCCGCCGCACGCCGCACCGGTTCGGAAGCAATGTCCAGTCCGAGGGCGGCCTCGTTGTTGGTCATCGGCTCCATGTAGCGAATGACGAAGCGCTCGCCATCGTTGGGCGCCAGCGTATGCACCTGGAAATCCGGCATGCCGTCGCTGCGCGCGGCCTCGATGAATTCGTCGTGGTCCTCCGCGGCGACGCGCTGGATGTATCCGTAGCCGCGAATGCCCGGGAACTCACGTGCATAGTCACGCGATGCGCTATAGGCGCGGAAACGGTCGCGGTCCAGCTGTGGGCCGGCGGCAATGATCGCTCCCCTGGCGCCACGCAGCCCTTGGTCGAACATCGTCAGCTGTGTCTGCAGCGTAGTGGTAGCTGCATTGGCAACCTGGTCGAAGCGGATGCGCTGGTGTTGTTGGTTGTCGCGATGCTGCGTGATGCCAACAAGTACGGCCAGTGCAATGCCCAACAGGCCCAGGCCGAACGCAAGCCACCGGCGGTCCAGCGATCGCCGGGTGGAAGCTTCGTAGGCATCTCCCTCTTCCATGTACTCCCCCACATGTCTCCAAGACAGTGGCCCTTCTGACGCCAAGGGCACGGCAAGCACGCTGCGCGCACTCTATGACAGTCCGCAACCGGCCTCAAGAGATGCGGTCGGGAACCTCCAAGGCCGCGGCCGATGCGATGCGAAGGTCTTCCAGCGACGGGAAGCCGGCTGACGGCGGGCGGGGCCGTCGGCCATGGCTGGCCGGCCGCGGGAGGAAGGCCGATCGGTTCGGCCGGACGTGTTTCGGGTGAAGGGTGTCGAGGACGGATCAGGAGCCCGGTGCAGGCATTCCATGGTGGGCTCTTACGTTCCGTGGGCAGCGAGACCAAGCCTGTCCAGGTCGGGTCTGGATGCAGACCCGCAGCCTTCATCGTGCAAACGGCAAGCTCCGGGCCGGAACCTTGCTGACTTGCGCGAAGCTGAGCCGTCCTGGGCGCTGGCACTTTGTGGCGGCGTGCGCTGGCAATGCGGATCAGGGCGGCGTTGGGGCGCGATTGCCCGGGAGCCGCGACCGGCCGGGACGCTGTCCGAGCACCAGCCTGCAAGTGCGCAGTGGGGTGAACCGCCGATTGCGGCGGTTATCATCGCGTCGAATCGTTGCCACAGGAGTGATGCATGAGCGTTCTACGTACGGCGATTTTCAGCGGCATGTTGCTGGCAGGTGTCATGGGGCCGCAGGCACAGGTGCAAGCGGCGCAGCTCGATGCACAGCTGCGGTCCGCGGCCATGGCGCAACAACCGGCGGTGATCGAGACACTGCGCGATCTGGTGACGGTGGAATCGGGTTCGACCGACCACGAGGGCGTTGGCAAGCTGATGGCCTATCTGGACAAGCGGCTGAGCGCGCTGGATGCGAAGGTGGAGCGGGTTGCGTCGGCTGCCGGGGGACCGGATCTGGTCCGCGGTACCTTCAGCGGCAACGGCAAGCTGAAGGTCATGCTGATCGCGCATGCCGATACGGTCTATGACCGCGGCATCCTGGAAAAGGAGCCCTTCCAGCAGAAGGGCAATCTGCTGTACGGGCCAGGTATTGCCGACGACAAGGGCGGGATCGCGGTCATCCTGCACTCACTGGCCCTGCTCAAGGCGCGCGGCTGGAATGATTACGCGACGGTCACGGTGTTGTTCAATCCAGACGAAGAGATCGGCTCGCCGGGCTCAGGCGAAACCATTGCCAAGCTGGCCGACGAACATGACGTGGTGTTGTCCTTCGAGCCATCGCCGGCCAAGGCGGTGATCGAGAGCGAAGGCGTGCTGCTCAGTGCCGCCGGCACTTCGCAGGTGCGGATGACGGTGCAGGGTCTGTCCGCACACGCGGGCGCGGCTCCGGAGCAGGGCCGCAACGCACTCGTCGAGTTGGCCCATCAGATCATCCAGACCAAGGACGTCGCCACCGGGGTGCCGGGTGCGCAGCTCAACTGGACCACGGCAAATGCCGGCACGGCGCGGAACCAGATTCCGGAACGCGCCGAAGTGGGGGGTGATGCACGTGTCACGCAGACCGACAGCAATGCCAATCTGCTGGCGGCACTGCAGGCCAAGGTCAAGGAAAGCCACGCGGTGCCGGATACCACCACCACGGTGACGCTGGAGCCCCTGCGGCCGATCTACGTGGCGGGTGAACGTGGTCGTGAGTTGGCGGACCTGGCACAGGAGATCTATGCCGAACTCGACGGCCGCACGTTGCTGATGCATCCCACCACCAACGGCGGCACCGATGCCGGTTTCGCAGGGCGGTCGGGCCATGCCGCGGTATTGGAAGGCCTGGGCCTGGCAGGCTGGGGTTACCACGCACGCAATGAGTACATCGAGATTGATTCCATCCCGCCACGCCTGTACCTGGCGTCGCGGATGCTCATCGAGTTGGCCAAGCGCGCGCAGCGTCGATAACCGCGGCCCCCCCCTGATTGGGGGCATGTGTGTTGCCTCGCCGGCAACGGTCGACAGCGCTGGAGAACAGCGGTTCTCTCCAGCGCGTGGCCGTTGCAGATGGCGACGCAGGATCGCGTTGAATGCGGGTTTGAACCGCGATACCGCAAGCAGTTCGCGCTGCGTCGCGAAGGTGGCGGTGCAATCGCTGGCATGCCGCTGCTGTCGATCCGGCCGAAGTGAAGGGTGGAGCCTGCGCGTCTCAGCCACGCGGGCCCCGGTTTGAGCGTATGCGCGGTTCAGTGCGCGGCAGTGTAGATGTCCTGCAGCACGGCCTTCTCAAGTTCGAGTTCACTGAGCAGGTTCTTGACGATATCGCCCAGGCTGAGGATGCCGATCAGTCTTGAATCTTCGGTCACCATCAGGTGACGGTGGCGCGAGTACGTCATCAAGGCCATCGCCTGCTTGAGGCTGGCCTCGGGGGCGATGCCTTCCAGGCCCGTCGACGGCAGGCTGGAAATGACCCGGCGTCCCGCCTGGGGGCCATCGTCGGCCACGCTGCGTACGATGTCCTTTTCGGAAATGATGCTTACCGGTACGTCGTCCTTCATCACCACGAGTGCGGCGATCCTGTGCGCGCTCATCTTGTGCGCGGCGGCACCGATGGTGTCTTCCGCATCGATGGTGACAACGGTTTGCTTCTTGGACTGCAGGAGTTCGCGGACGTTCATTGATGTTTCCTGTTGCAGGTTACTCAAACGGAATGGTTCGCCTGGCTGACCCGGAGACGGCAGCCCTGCCGCGATGATCTCGGCACTTTGATTCTAGGAGTCGGGAGCTTGGTTGCTACCTGCGTGGATGGGATGGATCGTCATGCATGCAACGCTGATCTGCAGCATCTCAGTTGCGCCAAAACCGGCGCTGAACACGGCCGTCCTCAGGCAGGTAGCGGACGCTTGCGGTAAAGAAAAGCCGGGAGGCGGGGCTCTACCGCCTCCCGGCGCGGATGTCATCGCGACATTCGCGCAGTCCGTGGACTGCAGCACTCCGCGGCCGGGGGAGAGACCGGGAGGCATCCCTGCTGAAGGAGAGTCAGCAGGAGATTCGGTGGCTGGGCATACAGACTTGCATGCATGTGGCAGACGCTACTTGGTGTGGGGAAGCAAACGTGGGGCTATTGGGAGACGAACAACGGTACGGGCACCTCGCTCAACAGGGTTCGGGTCACGCCGCCAAACAGCACCTCGCTCAACTTGGGCCGGCTATAGGCACCGAGCACCACCATGTCGCAGTGCGCCGCCTTTGCCTGTGCGACGATCACATCCGCCACCGGCGTGCCCGACGAGGAAAGCCGTTGCAGGTTGACCTTGACCTGGTGGCGGGCGAGATACGCGGCCATGTCCGCGCCGGGTTCGTCGCCGTGCAGGTCGGCCTTGCGTTCCGGGTCGATGATCAACAGGGTGACTTCGGCCGCATTGACCAGCATCGGCATGGCATCGGCGATGGCGCGGCGTGACTGCCTGCTGCCATTCCATGCGACCAGCAGGTTCTTGCCAATGGGTTTGTCACCCCAGTCGCGCGGCACGATCAGGATCGGGATGCCGGATTGCTGCAGTATCTGTGGAGCGGACCAGGTCAGCGGCGAGGCCGGGATGTTCGGATGGCTCACGACCAGCAGGTCGCAGTACAGGGCATGCAGCGAAGACTCGCTGCTGGATTCGGCGTGTGAGATCACCCGCAGTTCGCCACTGACAGCATGGCGCCCCAGCGTGTCGTTCAAGCGCTGCCCCAGCTGCAACGCCCGCGCGGCCATCACCGACTGGTGGCGGACGATCACCTCATGCAATGCCTCGCCCTTGGCAAAGCCTGCCTGCAGGGAGGCTGGCTGCTGGGCCAGGGCGGTAATGCCGATCAGATGTGCGGCATGGCCGCCGGCCAACCGCGCTGCCGTATCCAGGATCTGTTGCCCGGCTTCGCTGGCGTCGAACAGTACCGCGATGTCTTTCAGCAAGGTGGTCATGGACAGGCTCCGTTGTGCTTGCCTCGACGGCCGGCGTGGGTCCGGATGCCGAACTGAATTAGAATGATTGTTCTAACTAGAATGATCGTACTACACAACCTGGCTGCGGTCATGCGCAAATCTGGTCACGTCATCCCAAGGTGCACTTCATGAATGCGAGCAGCAGCGCTGCGTCAGGTCAGGAAAAAGGCGAGGCGCGCCGCCAGCAGGTGCTGGATGCCGCCAGTGCCTGCTTCCGCCGCAATGGCTTCCACGGCACCAGCATCGCCAAGATCTCGAAAGCGGCCGGGATGAGCCCGGGGCACATCTACCACTACTTCGAGAACAAGGAAGCCATCGTCGAGGCCATTGCCAAGCGCGAGGAGCAGAACATCTCCGAGCTTGCGCGCAAGCTCCAGGAAGACGAGAGCGGCGGCAGCCTGGCAACCCGGGTAACGCGGCAGGTCGCCGATTCGGTCGATCGCTGCCTGGACCCCGCCTATCTGGAACTGCAACTGGAGTTGGCCGCCGAAGCCGCACGCAACCCGGCCATCCAGCGCATCCTGCGACAGTCCGACAAGGTGGTGACCGGCGAGTTCATGGCGCTGTCCAACCGGGTCGGGTTGCCGGCGGGCATGCATGCGGCCGAGGTCGAGCTGCGGATGAACATGATTTCGGCCATCTTCAACGGTGTGATGGTGCGCAGTGCGGTGGGGGCCGAGATCGATCGCAAGCAGGTGAGCCGGCTGGTCGAGAAGCTGGTGCGCTGTCTTCTGGATGATGCGGATTGAGTCACCCGCACTGCGCGGTTGAGTGCGCCAGCGGACATTGGCGGTTGGCAAACGCGGCGTGCCTCAGAACCCAGCAGACCTTCTGAATCCGGCGATGGCTGCGGCAATGCTGCGGTCCACCCCGGCCAACGCGGCGGGGCCGAGCATCGCGCCACTGACGAAGCCGTCGGCGACACCTTGTTCGCCGGCGCCGTTGGCGACCGCGCGGTAATGGGTGAAGGTGTCGAAGCCAGCGCGGCCGTGGTAGGCCCCCGAGCCGGAGTTGCCTATGCCACCGAACGGCACTCCAGGCAGCAGGCCATGGAGGAAGCCATCGTTGCGGCTTACCCCGCCGCTGGTCGTATGGTCCAGGAAGTGGCGGAAATCGACGCCGTCGCCGCCAAACCAATAGGCGGCGAGGGGGGCGGGATGACGTGCGATGTAATCGATGGCCTGCTGCACATCGAGATAACGCTTCACTACCAGTACCGGGCCGAATATTTCATGGTGGTTGACCTCGGCGGCCTCGGGCACGTCGACCAACAGGGTAGGCGCGATCCGGCGTGAAGCAGGGTCGGGCAGATAACGAAGCTGGGTGTCTGCCAGAGGCTCCAGTTTCTGTGCCCCCAGCGCGACGGCGTTGTCGATCAGGGCCAGTACGCGTGCATAGTTGCGCGCATCGACGCTGGGCACGATCGCCGGGTTGTGCAGGTAGTCACCTGCAATACTGCGGATCCTGGCCTTGAGGTGGCCAACGAATTCCTCGAACTTCTCATCGGGGATGAATACATAGTCGGGGCAGAGGCAGACCTGGCCTCCATTCAGCAGGCGGCTCGAGACGATACGGGTCGCCGCCAGCAGCAGGTCGGCGTCACGCGCCACCACGACGGGGTTCTTGCCGCCCAGCTCCAGC
Source organism: Stenotrophomonas sp. (assembly GCF_032066555.1). GTDB lineage: Bacteria > Pseudomonadota > Gammaproteobacteria > Xanthomonadales > Xanthomonadaceae > Stenotrophomonas. The sequence continues at coordinate 242,865 of NZ_DAMBKV010000003.1, read as the reverse complement.
GTCACCGGCACCAGGTTCTTTGCCGCCGCCTGTGACACCAAGGCGCCTACCTGCGGGGAACCGGTAAAGAACAGGTGATCCAGGCGCAGCGCGGAGAACTGCCGCGCGGTGTCGATATCGCCATTGAAGACCGCTACTTCACTCTCGTCGAAGCGCGCGCAGACTATTTCGCGCAGCAGGGCACCGGTACGCGGGTGTTGCTCGGGGAAATTCAACATCACCCGATTACCTGCAGCCAACGCCGCCATGGCGGGCTGAAGGGTCAAGGCCAAGGGGAAGTTCCATGCACCCATGACTCCGACAACACCCTTTGGCTTGGCCTGCACAAAGCCCCCGGGTACTTCGCGCGGGGCCATCCATTGCGCAAGCTCGTGCAATGACTGTTCGATATCCTGTACCCAGCTGAGTCCTTCGAAAGCCTTGGAAACCACCGCCGCGCGCCAGCCATAGTCCGCGCAAAGGGCGTCGCTGAGGGCATCTATGTTCTCCAGCAGCGCCAGCGCCAGCCGGCTGGTACGCGCGCTGCGTTCCTGCAGGCTGGGATCGCCCTGCAGCAGAAAGCTTTCCCGTTGCAGGGCCAATACCCGTTCCAGCTCGTGCTGGTCATACATGGGTTCATCTCCATCATTAGTTGGTGCGGAAGCTCGTCTTTCGCGGCTGCACGCGCAGGCCGGCGGCCTTCCGCGCCTGCTATTGCCAGGGCGGGCGGCGCACCTGCCGGGCGGCGAGTGTCTGTGGCAACCTGCACGGCGGGACACACGGCTGTCCTGTGGCGGCGCTTTCATTCCTGCGCTGCCTGCGCTTGGCTGCAGCGGTCTGCGGCCAGCACCCCCGTCGGTGCTTATGGGTAGCGAGGGTAAGGCGAACCAGCCCGCGCGATCTGTCGCGACTGTTCGGACTAGATGGCGTAGATGGGGCGCTGATGCGGGGCTATCGCGACGTCGCGACAGATGCAGCGCTGGCCTGGGCAGCCGGCGTAACCGGCATCCGTGTGCCGGGCACCTGGAAGGTAGGTCGGCTGTCGGAGCGCAGCGGGGCGGACGTCGTCGGCGGCAACATCGCCGAGGCGCCTGACAGTGCGCTTGACAGCTGTGGAACGTCAGCGGATTTGACCCGCCCGCTCCACAGGTGCAAGCTCGGGTACAGTGCTGCGCAACTCAGGAGTCCCGATCATGACTGCTGTAGGTTCGATGACTGCCCCGGGCGACAAGCTGCCGCCCTCACGTCTGTGGCGGGTGTTCTGGCTGCAGGGGGTGATTCCCAGCAACCTGTTATGGGGCGCTGCGCTGTGGGCGCTGGCGCAGGGCAGGACGCCCCTGCTGCTTGGTCTGTTCGCGGTGCTGCTGCTCTATACCGGTTGGATCATCCCGACGGTATGGCGGGCGGCCCCCAGTGCACGCAATCCCAATTACGGCATGGCCGCGCGCGGCCTGACTGTGGCCTGGGGCCTGAATACCGTATTGGTGGTGTTCTTCCTTCTTCTGCAGTTGGCCACCTAGTAGAACTGCACGGGGGCGCCGTCGCGGTCGAATGCGGCGAAGCGGCTGATCTGGCCGTCGTTGATGGCGTTGACCATCAGCCGCAGCGGCTGCGCGGCTTCATCGCTGGAAGGAGCAACGCCGGCACGCCCGTCCAGCGAAGCAACGAACACCAGGTCCCAGGCCAGGCCGGTGTTGGCAGACTCCGCGGCAAGTGCGGCAAACGAGGCGACTTCCTGCGGGGCCTTGTCCACGCACAGCACCGGGCTCAGGGTGCCGCCTTCGCCGCTGTTGTGGCGGGCATGCTGATCGGCGGTGGGGGATTCGGGCAGTTCGGCTTTGACGAATACGAACAACAGGCGTTGTGGCTCGGTCTGCTCAAGCGCGGCACGCAACAGGTCGTCGAAATCACTCAGCATCATGGTGGTGTTCACAAGGAGGAAGCCGTTGAGAGCTCATGCTGCCACAGCTGCCGAAGGTCTGGCGGGAGTCCGGATTGATTTAAGTCATGCCATCGTCGCAATAGCCCACGTACGCTGACAGCCATTCAATACAGGCGAGGGCATCCCGGCATGCCGGGCGAGCGTGGAAACGTGGAGTCAGGAGGTGAAACAGCCATGAGCCAACTCACCGACGGCTTCGGTCGCAGCTTTCCCTATCTGCGCCTGTCGCTGACCGAAGCCTGCAACTTCCGTTGCAGCTATTGCCTGCCCGACGGTTACCAGGCCGATGGCCGGCCGCAGTTCCTGGCGGTGGATGAGATCGAGCGGCTGGTGCGTGCGTTTGCCGCGTTGGGCATGCACAAGATCCGCCTGACCGGCGGCGAGCCAAGCCTGCGCAAGGACCTGACCCAGATCATCGCCACGGTTGCGAAGGTGCCGGGCATCCGCAAGGTCGCCATCACCACCAATGGCTGCCTGCTGCCGCGGCACCTGCCCGGCTGGCATCGCGCCGGCCTGACCGCGCTGAACGTGAGCATGGACAGCCTGCAGCGTGAACGCTTCCACGCCATCACTGGCCACGACCGCCTGCCTGAAATCATGGAGGGCATCGCCCTGGCGCAGGAACTGGGCCTGCAGTCGATCAAGCTCAACGCAGTGCTGCTGCGCGGGCTGAACGATGACGAGCTGCCGGCATGGATGGAATTCCTGCGCGACCGGCCGATCAGCGTGCGCTTCATCGAGTTGATGCGCACCGGTGACAACCGCGAGTATTTCGAGCGCCATCATCTGCGCGCCGACGTGGTCATCGAGCAACTGTTGATGGCCGGTTGGAGTGAGCGCAAACGCGGTGCCGATGCCGGCCCGGCGCGCGAGTTCACCCACCCTGACTATCGCGGCAGCATCGGCATCATCGCGCCGTATTCAAAGGATTTCTGCAAAGGCTGCAACCGCCTGCGGATCACCGCGCGTGGTGATCTGCGGCTGTGCCTGTTCGGAGACTTCGGCGTGGCGCTGCGCCCGCTGTTGCAGTCCGACGACGACCAGGACGCGCTGCTGGCGCGCATCACCACCCAGCTTGGGCTCAAGGCAGCCGGGCATGGACTGCATTTCGGCCAGACCGGGCTTACCCCGCACCTGGCCTCGATTGGAGGATGAAACACGCAATGAGTGGGCAGATTAGTGCGGCATTCCACATGGCCGATGTACGCGACAAACGCATCACCCGTCGCCGCGCGGTGGCGGTAGGTGAGCTGATTGCAGGGCCTGTTGCCTACCCGTTGATCGTCGAGCGTCGCCTGCCCAAGGGCGATGCGCTGGTGATGGCCGAGATCGCCGGCCTGCAGGGCGCCAAGATGGCCTCGGCATTGATGCCGATGTGCCATCCGCTGCCGTTGGAGCTGGTGCGGGTGTACTGCGCGCCGGTGCCAGAACGCCAGGCGATCCGGGTCTGGTGCGAGTGTGCCAGCGAAGCGCGCACCGGCGTGGAAATGGAAGCGCTGGCCGGCGTCAACGCGGCGCTGCTGACCTTGTATGACCTGAGCAAGCCGGTCGAGCCTGCGCTGGAGATCAGTGGGATCCGCCTGTTGTTCAAGGAAGGCGGCAAGAGCGGCGTGTGGACACACCCGCAGGGCATGGATGCCGGCGAGCTCGAACGTTTCCGGCCACGCCCGCCCAAGACTCTGGGGGCCGCGCGCTGTGCGGTGATCACCCTCAGCGACCGCGCAAGCCGTGGCGATTACGTCGACGAATCCGGGCCGGTATTGGTCCAGGGTTTGCAAGCGCTGGGCGGTGACGTGGTCAGCAATGAAGTATTGGCGGACGGCATCGAACCGCTGGTCGCGCGTCTGCGCGCGCTGGCTGCCGATGGTGTGCGTCTTTGCCTGTGCACTGGCGGTACCGGCCTGGGCCCGCGTGATCTGACGCCCGAGGCCTTGCAGGCTTTGGGCGGGCGCCCGGTGCCCGGACTGGCACAGATGCTGCGCGGACTCAGTGCCCAGCACACGCCGATGGCCTGGCTGAGCCGCGCCGAAGTCGTGCAACTGGACTATCTGCTGGTCATCGCCCTGCCGGGCAGTCCGCGTGCCGCCGCACAGTGCATGAACATCCTCACCCCCGTGCTCGGCCATGCCTTGGCGATGATGGATGGGGGCTCGCACGCATGATCAGTTATGCGCAGGCGCTGCAGCAGTTGCTGGCAGCCGCACCGGCAGCGCGTAGTGAACAGGTCGCGATCGTTGCTGCCGCCGACCGGATACTGGCTGCACCGGTAAACAGCGCGCAGGACCTGCCGCCGTTCGACAACGCCGCGATGGATGGCTTCGCGCTGTGCGCGAACGGGCAACCGGTGGTGGCGGGCAGTGTGCTGCAGGTGCAGGGTTGGCAGGCCGCAGGCGATACCGCCGCTGCAGACGGCGATTCCGCGCAGGCCTGGGAGATCATGACCGGCGCGCGCATGCCGTCGGGCCTGGACAGCGTGGTTCCGGTTGAACAGGTGGAAGTGTTGGAGGCCGTTGAAGGCCGTCCCACCCGGGTGCGTCTGCAGGCAACAGTGAAGCCCGGGCAGCACGTGCGACTGCGTGGCCAGGATGTGGAACAGGGTGAAACCGTGCTGGCTGCGGGAGCGCTGCTGGACGTCAATGCGATGACCTTGCTGCATGCACTCGGCGTTGCCAGCGTGCAGGTGCAGCAGCAACCGCAGGTTGCGGTGATCAGCACCGGCAAGGAACTGGTCAGCGATGCGACTGCGGAACTGCAATCCGGGCAGATCCGCGACAGCAATCGCCCGTTCCTGGTCAGCCGCCTGCGTGCTGCGGGTGCTGATGTGGTCTGGAATGGCGTGGTCAGCGATGACGTGGCAGCCTTTGACGCCGCGCTGGACGCGGCCTTGGGCGCCGGTGCGCAGGTGGTGCTGAGCACCGGCGCGGTATCGCAGGGGCGCTACGATTTCATTCCCGATGCGCTGCGCGCGCGTGGCGCCGAGATCATCTTCCATAAAGTCGCCATTCGCCCGGGCAAGCCGCTGCTGTTCGCGCGGCTGGCTGATGGCACGCTGTATTTTGGCCTGCCGGGCAACCCGATCTCCGCTGCGGTAGGCCTGCGCTTCTTCGTCGAGCCGGTGCTGCGAAAAATGCTTGGCCTCGCAGAAGAGAAGGTATTGCAGTTGCCGCTGCAGGCCGACGTGCGCAAGCCACCGGGCCTGCGTTTCCATGCGCGCGCACGCGTGCAGGCCGATGCCAGCGGGCAGTTGCGAGTGAGTGTGCTGGCCGGGCAGGAGTCATTCCGCCTCAAGACCATGCTGCGCGCCAATGCGTGGGTGGTGCTGGAAGGCGAGGGTGATCTGGCCACGGCTGGCAGTCTGGTACGCGTACAGGGCTGGGGCCACCGCGAGCCGGTGCAGCTCAGCCCGTTGGAGATGTCATGAAAGAGATAGTCGTGCAGCTGTTTGGTGCATTTTCGGAACTGGACCCGCAGCGTGAGATCAGCGTGCCGGTTGAAGGCGGGCAAGTCATCGACCTGCGCAGGGCGCTGCGCGCGCTGCTGCAGCAGCGCTACCCGCAGTTCCGTGCCGGCCTGGTCGATTACTCGGCATTTGCCGATGAACAACGCGTTCTGCGCGACAACGATGTGCTGCCCGGCGACGGGCGCGTTGCCATCCTGCCGCCAGTGAGTGGAGGCTGAAATGAGCTTCGAGAGTGTATGGAAAGTGGTGGACCGTGCCGATGCGGTGATTGATCCGGCCGAAGGCATCGCCGCCGTGTCCGATCCGGGCTTCGGGGGCATCGATGTCTTCATCGGCAAGGTGCGCGATCTGAACCAGGGCCGGCCAGTGCTGGGCATCACCTATGACCTGTTCGAACCGCTGGTGTTGAACGAGTTTCAGCGACAGATCGCCGAGATCACTGCCGATTTCGGCCCGCGCATAAAACTCTATGTGGCCCATGCCAAGGGCCGGCTGGCAGTCGGCGATGTCGCCGTGGTCGTCGCCGCCGGCAGCCCGCACCGTGACGAAGCGTTCCGCGCCTGCCGGCAGTTGATCGAAGGGGTGAAGCACCGTTCGCCGATCTGGAAGCAGGAGCATTACCAGGACGGCGACAGTGAATGGAGCGAAGGCTGCAGCCTGTGCCAGCCCGATACCGAGCACGCGCATATCGATGGGCATGTCCACGACCACTCGCATTGAACCAGCGCCGGTCGCCGGCATCGTGCTGGCCGGCGGGCTTTCCAGTCGCATGGGCCAGGACAAGGCGCTGCTGCGGTGGCGTGGACGGACCTTGCTTGAACACAGTTGTGCGCTGCTCAGTGCGCTTGGTGCCCAGCCCGTGAAGGTGAGTGGTGACTATCCGGGCTTCGATTCGGTCCCCGATGCGGTGCCGCGCTGCGGCCCGCTGGGCGGCCTCTACAGCGTAGTGGAGACGCTAGCCGACGGACCGGCATGGGTAGTGCCGGTGGATATGCCCTTGCTGGATGTGTCACTGCTGCGACAGCTGTGTGATGGAACAGCGCCTTGTGTGACGTATTCAGGCGAACCGGTGCCAATGTACTTGAACATCGACGGCGCTTGCCGCAGTCTGCTGTTTGAAATGGTCACGGGTACAGACGGGCCACGCTCGCTACGCATGTTCCAACGCCGTCTCGGCGGCCTGGAGCTGCCGCTGCCAGCCGGTGCCGGTGCCCGCCTTGTGAATTGCAATACCCCCCGCCAATGGGAGGAAGTTGCGTCATGAAAGTCCAGATCCAGTCGCAGTCGCTACGGCTGCGCATTGATGAAAGCGAGCTGGCACGCCTGCTCGCTGGCGAGGTACTGGAGAACCAGACCTGGCTGGGCACGCCCGGAGCCGTGTCGCAGCGCCTGCAGCTGCACGACACGGCGGAGGCGCTGCTGGATGGTGATGCAACCACGTTGGTGATCAAGCTGCCGCGCGAAGACGTGCTGGCGCTGCAGGCACGTTTGCCTTGCCGTGACGGCCTGAGCTTCGCGCTGCCGACGCAGGCACTGCCGCTGCAGCTTCAGTTCGATGTGGATGTACGTGACAGCGTGCGTCAACGTGGCGTTCAACGTCGTAATCACGCCGACGCCGTAAGCATCGGTTGATATTTGTCAGGTAGGTGGCACGAGAGCGCCATTGGATTGATCAAGATCAAGACTGCCCCAGGGGGCGCCGGGCTTAATGACGCCGTGGCGACTGGGCAAGCAACCGCACAGCAAGCCAGCGCCGTATAAAACAGCCTTGGAGCGATGCATGAGTGCCAGTCGCGATGTCGTAAAGCAGAGCAGTGCCGGTCCCGGTCGCGTCATCAGCGATTGGAAGCCCGAGGATCCCGATTATTGGGAACGCACCGGCAAGAAGGTCGCCACCCGCAACCTGGTGATATCGATTCCGGCGCTGTTGCTGGCGTTCTCGGTGTGGGTACTGTTCTCGGCGGTCACCATCAGCCTGCCCAAGATCGGTTTCGCCTTCACCACTGACCAGCTGTTCTGGCTGGTGGCCCTGCCCAGTCTGTCCGGCGCCACGCTGCGCATTTTCTACTCCTTCGTCATCCCGATCTTCGGTGGCCGCCGCTGGACCGCGTTGTCGACCGCATCACTGCTGCTGCCGACCTTGTGGCTGGGCTTCGCGGTGCAGAACCCGGCCACGCCGTACTGGGTGTTCGTGTTGATCGCCATCCTGTGTGGTTTCGGCGGCGCGAATTTTTCGTCGTCGATGTCCAACATCTCCTTCTTCTATCCCAAGCAGCGCCAGGGCATGGCGCTGGGTTTGAATGCAGGCCTGGGCAATGTCGGCGTATCGGTCTCGCAGGCAGTGGTACCGCTGGTGATCAGCGTTGGTGTGTTTGGTGCGATGGGCGGTGCCCCTCAGGCAGTAGTCGACGGCGGAGCGCCTTTGTTCGTGCAGAACGCCGGCTTCATCTGGGTGCCGTTCATCGCCTTCTTCGCGCTGGCCGCCTGGTTCGGCATGAATGACCTGACCAGTGCGCGCTCGTCGTTCTCCGAGCAGGCGGTGATCTTCCGCCGCAAGCACAACTGGCTGATGTGCTGGTTGTACATCGGCACCTTCGGTTCCTATATCGGCTTTTCTGCTGGTTTCCCGATGCTGGTCAAGAGTCAGTTCCCGGACGTGAATCCACTGGCCTATGCCTTCATTGGCCCGCTGCTGGGCGCGCTGATGCGCTCGGTGGGCGGCAGCATGGCTGACCGCTGGGGTGGAGCACGCCTGACCTTCTGGGTGTTCGCGCTGATGATTGCCGCCGTATTCGGCGTGCTGCACTTCCTGCCGAATGATGGACAGGGTGGCAACTTCTACGGCTTCCTGTTGTCGTTCATGGCCTTGTTCGTGCTCAGCGGTATCGGCAACGGCACCACCTTCCGGATGATTCCGGTGATCTTCCGCACGCTGCACGAGCGCCTGTCGGCCAATGAAGGCGCCGAAGGCAAGAAGGCCGCCGCGCACCAGGCCAGCATCGAGTCGGCCGCGGTCGTCGGCTTCTCAGGTGCCATCGGTGCCTACGGCGGCTTCTTCATCCCCAAGAGTTATGGCTCTTCCATCACCTTGACTGGCAGCCCGGATATGGCGCTGTACGGCTTCATTGCGTTCTACATCACCTGCCTGGCGGTTACCTGGTGGTGGTACTACCGGCGCGGGGCTGAAACCCCCTGCTGAGAAAGCAATGCACCGCAGCCAGATGCAACACACAGCCACGATGCAGCAGTTTGCGAACGGAGATTCACCATGAGCTATTTCCTTGATCGCTTGCAGTTCTTCAAGCGGGATCCACAACCCTTCGCCGACGGCCATGGGTTCAGCAAGAGCGAAGGACGGGACTGGGAAAACAGTTATCGCGCCCGCTGGCAGTACGACAAGATCGTACGTTCCACCCACGGCGTGAACTGCACGGGCTCCTGCAGCTGGAAGATCTACGTCAAGAACGGCCTGGTCACCTGGGAAACCCAGCAGACCGACTACCCGCGCACCCGCCCGGACCTGCCCAATCACGAACCGCGTGGCTGCCCGCGTGGTGCCAGCTACTCCTGGTACCTGTACAGCGCCAACCGGCTGAAGTACCCGCTGATCCGTGGCACGCTGCTGCGCATGTGGCGGCAGGCCCGCAAGACCCTGTCACCGGTCGAGGCCTGGGCCAGCATCGTGCAGGACCCGGCCAAGTCGCGTGAGTACAAGCGTCGCCGCGGCATGGGCGGCTTCGTGCGGCTGAACTGGGACGAGGCCAACGAGATCATCGCCGCCTCCAACCTCTACACCACCAAGGAATACGGCCCGGATCGCATTGTCGGCTTCTCGCCGATCCCGGCGATGTCGATGGTGTCCTATGCGGCCGGTGCGCGCTATCTGTCGCTGCTCGGTGGTGCCTGTCTTTCCTTCTACGACTGGTATTGCGATCTGCCGCCGGCCTCGCCGCAGGTGTGGGGCGAGCAGACCGACGTGCCGGAATCGGCCGACTGGTACAACAGCCGCTACATCATCGCCTGGGGCTCGAACGTGCCGCAGACGCGTACGCCGGATGCGCACTTCTTCACCGAGGCGCGCTACAACGGCACCAAGACGGTGGCGATCTGCCCCGACTACTCGGAGCTGGCCAAGCTCACCGACCATTGGCTGCATCCCAAGCAGGGCACCGACGCGGCGCTGGCGTTCGCCTTCGGCCACGTGATCCTGCGCGAGTTCCACGTCGACACGCCTTCGCAGTACTTCCAGGACTACTGCCGCCAGTACTCGGACATGCCGATGCTGGTGCGCATCGAGCGCCGCGCCGATGGCCGGCTGGTGCCGGGTCACTTCCTGCGCGCCAGTGAGCTGGGCGGGCTGGGCGAGAGCAACAATCCGGAATGGAAGACGCTGGCGTTCGACGAGAACAGCGGTGATATCACTGTGCCGAACGGCTCGGTCGGCTTCCGTTGGGGCGAGAAGGGAAAGTGGAACATCGAGGAAAAGGCCAGCGATGGCCATGACACGCGTCTGCGCCTGAGCCTGGCCGATATCCACGACGGCATCGAGGCGGTGAGCTTCCCGTACTTCGGCGGCATCGAGAGCGATGGCTGGACCGCCGCACCGGCCGAGGACGTACTGGAGCGCAACATCCCGCTGCGCCGCCTGCAGTTGGCCGATGGCGGCGAAGCATTGGTCGCCACGGTCTATGACCTGCTGCTGGCGCAGTACGGCGTTGATCGCGGCTTCGGTGGCGGCAATGTCGCCAAGAGCTTCGATGACAACGTGCCGGGTACGCCGGCCTGGCAGGAACGCATCACCGGCGTGTCACGCGCCGAGGTGATCGAGATCGCCCGTGAGTTCGCCCGCACCGCCGACAAGACCCATGGGCGCAGCATGATCATCGTCGGCGCCGGCATGAACCACTGGTTCCACAACGACATGAACTACCGCGGCCTGATCAACATGCTGGTCATGTGTGGCTGCGTGGGCCAGACCGGTGGTGGCTGGGCGCATTACGTGGGCCAGGAAAAGCTGCGCCCGCAGACCGGCTGGCAGCCGCTGGCCTTCGGCCTGGACTGGAGCCGCCCGCCGCGGCAGATGAACGGTACCTCGTTCTTCTACTTCAACACCGGGCAGTGGCGTTACGAGAAGCTGCAGGTGGAAGAACTGCTGTCGCCGCTGGCCGATGCCTCCAAGTACAGCGGCAGCCTGGCCGACCTCAACCTGCGCGCGGTGCGCATGGGCTGGTTGCCGAGCGCGCCGCAGCTGGACCGCAATCCGCTGCAGCTGGTGCGCGAGGCCGAGCAGGCCGGCATCGCACCGGCCGACTACGCGCTGTCCAAGTTCAAGGACGGTTCGCTGGACTTCGCCTTCGCCGATCCGGATGCCGCGCAGAACCACCCACGCATGATGTTCATCTGGCGCTCCAACCTGCTTGGTTCCTCCGGCAAGGGCCATGAGTACATGCTGCGGCATCTGCTCGGCACGCGTCACGGCCTGCAGGGCAAGGACCTGGGCGAGATGGGCGCGCTCAAGCCCGAGGGCGTGAAGTGGCGTGACGAGGCACCGGAAGGCAAGCTCGACCTGCTGGTGACGCTGGACTTCCGCATGTGCACCACCGCGCTGTACTCGGACATCGTGCTGCCGACCGCCACCTGGTACGAGAAGGACGACCTCAACACCTCGGACATGCATCCCTTCATCCACCCGCTGTCCAAGGCAGTGGACCCGGCCTGGGAATCGCGCAGCGACTGGGAAATCTTCAAGGGCGTCGCGCGTACGCTCAGCGATATGGCACCGGGCGTGCTCGGTGTCGAGAAGGACTTGGTGCTGGTGCCGACCCTGCACGACACGCCCAATGAACTGGGCATGCCGTTCGGCGTCGCCGACTGGAAGAAGGGCCAGTGCGAGGCCATTCCCGGCAAGACCATGCCGAGCATGGCGGTAGTCGAGCGTGACTACCCCAACCTCTATCGCAAGTTCACCTCGCTGGGCCCGCTGCTGGACAAGCTCGGCAATGGTGGCAAGGGCATGAGCTGGGATACCAGGCACGAGGTGGAATTCCTCGGCAAGCTCAACCACACCGTGCTGGACGAAGGCATCAGCCAGGGCCGGCCGGCGATCGATACCGCCATCGATGCCTGCGAAGTGATCCTGCACCTGGCACCGGAAACCAATGGCCATGTCGCGGTCAAGGCCTGGGAATCGCTGGGCACCTTCACCGGCCGCGAGCACACCCATCTGGCGGTGGGCAAGGAACACGAGGCGATCCGCTTCCGTGACATCCAGGCGCAGCCGCGCAAGATCATTTCCTCGCCGATCTGGTCCGGGCTGGAAGACGACAACGTCAGCTACAACGCCGGCTACACCAATGTGCACGAACTGATTCCGTGGCGCACGGTGACCGGCCGCCAGCAGTTCTACCAGGACCACGAGTGGATGATCGACTTCGGTGAGGCCTTCATGAGCTACCGGCCGCCGGTCAATACGCGCACGGTGGAGCCGCTGCTCAACAAGCGCCAGAACGGCAACAAGGAGATCGTGCTGAACTGGATCACCCCGCACCAGAAGTGGGGCATCCACAGCACCTACAGCGACAACCTGATCATGCAGACCTTGTCGCGTGGCGGCCCCATCGTCTGGTTGAGCGAGGACGACGCACGCAATGCCGGCATCGAGGACAACGACTGGATCGAGCTGTTCAACGTCAACGGTGCGATTGCTGCACGTGCGGTGGTCAGCCAGCGGGTGATGCCGGGCATGGCGATGATGTACCACGCCCAGGAACGCATCATCAACGTGCCGGGTTCGGAGATCTCCGGCACCCGTGGCGGCATCCACAACTCGGTGACCCGCATCGTGCTCAAGCCCACCCACATGATCGGCGGCTACGCGCAGCTGGCCTGGGGCTTCAACTACTACGGTACCTGCGGTACCAACCGCGATGAGTTCGTGATCGTGCGCAAGATGGACAAGATCGATTGGCTGGATGGTGAGGACGCGAATTCGAGTGCAACCGGCGCCGCACGGGAGGTGGTGTGATGAAAGTACGTGCCCAGATTGCGATGGTCTTGAACCTGGACAAGTGCATCGGCTGCCACACCTGCTCGATCACCTGCAAGAACGTGTGGACCTCGCGCGAAGGCGTGGAGTACGCCTGGTTCAACAACGTCGAGACCAAGCCCGGCATCGGTTATCCCAAGGAATGGGAAAACCAGGAGAAGTGGAACGGCGGTTGGGTGCGCAACGGCAGCGGCAAGCTGGTGCCGCGCGCCGGTGGCCGCTGGCGCATGCTGGCCAAGATCTTCTCCAACCCCGACCTGCCGCAGATCGACGACTACTACGAGCCGTTCGACTTCGATTACCAGCACCTGCACGACGCGCCCGAGCTGAAGCATCAGCCGACCGCACGGCCGCGCTCGCTGCTGACCGGCCAGCGCATGGAGAAGATCGAGTGGGGCCCGAACTGGGAGGAAATCCTCGGTAGCGAGTTCTCCAAGCGTTCGCGCGATTACAACTTCGACAAGGTGCAGAAGGAGATCTACGGCGCCTTCGAGAAGACCTTCATGATGTACCTGCCGCGGCTATGCGAGCACTGCCTCAACCCGGCCTGCGTTTCTGCGTGCCCCTCCGGCGCGATCTACAAGCGCGAGGAAGACGGCATCGTGCTGATCGACCAGGACAAGTGCCGTGGTTGGCGCATGTGCGTGTCGGCCTGCCCGTACAAGAAGATCTATTACAACTGGAAGAGCGGCAAATCCGAGAAGTGCATCTTCTGCTACCCGCGCATCGAGATGGGCGAGCCCACCGTGTGCTCGGAAACCTGCGTGGGCCGCATCCGCTACCTGGGGGTGATGCTGTACGACGCCGACCGCATTGCCGAGGCCGCATCGGTGGCGGCGGAGAAGGACTTGTACCAGTCGCACCTGGACATCTTCCTGGACCCGTTCGACCCGGCGGTGATCGCCGCTGCGCGTGCCGAAGGCATACCCGACAGCTGGCTGGAATCGGCCAAGCAGTCGCCGGTCTACAAGCTGGCCATCGACTGGAAGCTGGCGCTGCCGCTGCACCCGGAATACCGCACCTTGCCGATGGTCTGGTACGTGCCGCCGTTGTCGCCGATCCAATCGGCGGCCGAGCGTGGCCATGTCGGCATGAGCGGCGAGCTGCCGGATATCGCTTCGTTGCGCATCCCGGTGCGTTACCTCGCCAACCTGCTGACCGCCGGTGACGAAGCGCCGGTGATCCGTGCCCTGGAGCGGCTGATGGCGATGCGCGCCTGGCGCCGCGCCAAGAACGTGGATGGCGTGGAAGACATGCGCGTGCTCGAACAGGTGGGGCTGACCCCGGCGCAGGTGGAAGAGATGTACCGCTACCTGGCCATCGCCAACTACGAGGACCGTTTCGTCATTCCGAGCGCCCATCGTGAGTACGCCAACGACGCCTTCGGCGAACGTGGCGGCTGCGGTTTCACCTTCGGCAATGGCTGCAACGGCGACAGCCCGGCTGACCTGTTCACCCAGCGCAAGAGCACCACCTTCGCGGTACATCCCAACCGCCAGCACCGGCATGAGGTGGTGAAATGAGTGTGCTCAAGCTGATTGGTGTATTGCTGGACTATCCGCGTGACGAGCTCTGGCAGCATGGCGAGGAGCTGCTCGAGGCCTGCGACGATCCGGCACTGTCGCCGGCCCGTCGCAGGCAGTTGCAGGCCTTCGTCCGTGACCTGCTCGCCACCGACCCGCTGGACGCGCAGGACCGCTGGCTGGCCACGTTCGACCGTGGCCGCTCGATGAGCCTGCTGGTGTTCGAACACATCCATGGCGAGTCGCGTGATCGCGGCCAGGCCATGGTTGACCTGATCGATGCCTATCGCAAGAACGGATTCGAGCTGGATGCGCGCGAACTGCCGGACTATCTGCCGCTACTGCTGGAATACCTTGCGCACCGGCCGCAGGCCGAAGCCAAGGACTGGTTGCACCACATCGGCCACATCGCCGGCATGCTCGCCGCACGCGCGGCCGAGCGGCAGCTGCCGCATGCGGTGCTGCTGGAGATCCTGGTCGAGGCGGGCGAGGGCAAGGTCAACCTGGCCGTGCTGCGCCAGCGGGCCAGCGAAGAAGTGCGCGACGACACCGTCGAAGCCATGGACCGCCTGTGGGAAGAGGAAGCGGTGCGCTTTGGCGCCGATGCACCTTCGCAGGATTGTGATCCACCCCATCGTTCACCGGCACGCGCGCAGCCGCGGGAGATCCAGCCATGAATTACCTCAATCAGTTCGCCTTCCAGTTCTATCCCTACATCGCGGTGGCGGTGCTGTTGATCGGCAGCTGGGCGCGCTATGACAAGGCCATGTACAGCTGGCGTACCGGCTCCACCCAGTTGCTGTCCGACCGCGGCATGCGCTTCGGCAGCAACTGCTTCCACATCGGGATCATCGCCATCCTCGGCGGCCACTTCGTCGGCCTGCTGACCCCGCACGCGCTGTACGAGCCCTTCATCACATCTTCGCAGAAGCAGTTGCTGGCGATGGTGGTGGGTGGCTTCTTCGGCGCGCTGTGCTTCGTCGGCATCACCATCCTGCTGGTGCGCCGGCTGACCAATGCGCGGGTGCGCGCAATCGGCAGCTTCGGTGACACGCTGGTGCTGGTGCTGCTGTTCGCCCAGCTCTGTCTTGGCCTGTACAGCATCAAGGTCTCCGCCGGCCATCTCGATGGCGGGGTGATGGTGATGCTGGCCGAGTGGGCACAGCACATCGTCACCTTCCGTGCCGGCGCGGCCGATTATGTCGAAGGCGTGCATTGGGTTTACAAGGCGCACATCTTCCTCGGCCTGACGCTGGTGTTGATCGCCCCGTTCACCCGCCTGGTGCATGTGTGGAGTGTGCCGATCAGCTACCTGTGGCGCCCGTATCAGGTGGTGCGTCGTCGCCAGGCCACGCTGCGCTACGGTCCGCGGGAGTAAGCCATGGGCAGCCTGCCACGCATTCTCCCCATCACCGTCATCGACTCGCAGACACCGGTGCCGGCCGAGGCCGGCCACCATCACGACGCCGATGACGGCCCGCGCAGCCTTGGCCAACCGGCACCGTGCAGCCTGTACGTGCAGGACACACCGATCAGCGAGGCCGATATCGCCCGCGAGATGCAATACCACCGGGCGATGCGCCCGGAGCAGTCGCGTGCCGATGCGGCGCGTGCGCTGGTGGTACGCGAGCTGCTGCGGCTGGAAGCCGAGCGGCTTGGCCTGGCCGATGCCCCCGGCGTTGGCCAGGAGACCAGCGAGGAAGCGCGCATCCAATTGCTGATCGAACAGACGCTGGAAGACCGGGTGCCCAGCGAGGATGACTGCCAGCGTTACTTTGCGCAGAATCCCGAGCGCTTCCGCTCACCGGACCGCATCCGTGTACGCCACATCCTGCTGGCGGCGCCGGCTGACGATATCGCCGGCCGGCTGAAGGCACGCACCCAGGCCGAGAAGCTGATCGGCGAACTGCTGGAGCAGCCACACCTGTTCGCCGATCTGGCCGCGCGCCACTCGCAATGCCCGTCCAGCAGCGAAGGCGGCGAGCTGGGTTGGCTGCAACGCGGCCAGACCACGCCCGAGTTTGACCGCCAGGTATTCCGCCTGCGGCAGGGCCTGGCAGGTTTCCCGGTGGAATCGCGCTGGGGCTACCACGTGGTCAGCATCGATGCGTTGGAAGCCGGTACGGCGCTCAGTTTCGAGCAGGTGCAGCCGCAGATCAGCGACTACCTGGAGCTACAGGTGCGCCAGCGCGACGTGCAGCAGTTCCTGCTGGAACTGCGCGAGCGCTACCCGGTGCGTGGGCTGGAAGACATCGAAGCACAGGCTGAGTAAGACGTAATCCCCAGGAGCGGCAATGAGCCAGAATTTGCAGAACATCAGCAGCGGCGAACAACAACGTGCGCTGTGGCTGAGTACCTTCGCCTTCACCGTGTGTTTCGCGGTGTGGATGATCTTCGCCATCATCGGCATCCAGATCAGCGAGCAGCTGGGCTTGAACGACACCCAGTTTGGTCTGCTGATCGCCACCCCGGTACTGACCGGCTCGGTGATCCGCGTCTTCCTCGGCATCTGGTCCGACCAGTTCGGCGGGCGCAAGGTGATGACCCTGGTGATGCTGTGCGGCGCGGTGGCGACCTGGCTGCTGACCTATGCGCAGACCTACCCGCAGTTCCTGCTGGCGGCCTTGTTCGTCGGCATCGCCGGTGGCAACTTCTCGGTCGGCGTCACCTATGTGTCCAAGTGGTTCCCGGCCGAGAAGCAGGGCACCGCGCTGGGCATCTTCGGTGCCGGCAATATCGGCTCGGCGGTAACCAAGCTGCTGGCACCGCTGGTGATGGTGGCCTCGGGCTGGATGATGGTGGCCAAGCTGTGGGCGGTCGGGTTGGCCGTCACCGCCATCATCTTCTATCTGTTCAGCAAGGAAGATCCCTCGCTGGAGGACCGTCGCCGCAGCGGCGTCAAGCCGATGTCCTTCGCCGAGCAGATGGCACCACTGAAGAACCTGCAGGTATGGCGCTTCTCGCTGTACTACTTCTTCGTGTTCGGCGGCTTCGTCGCGCTGGCGTTGTGGCTGCCGCATTATCTGGTCGGCGCCTACGGCATGGACGTCGGCACGGCTGGCGTGCTG
The DNA here is from genome assembly GCF_032066555.1 of Stenotrophomonas sp. Classification (GTDB taxonomy): domain Bacteria; phylum Pseudomonadota; class Gammaproteobacteria; order Xanthomonadales; family Xanthomonadaceae; genus Stenotrophomonas. The sequence continues at coordinate 225,848 of NZ_DAMBKV010000003.1, read as the reverse complement.
GCCGCCTGTTACTCGATACCGGCCAGCCTGTTCCGGGTGGTGGGCGGCTGGCTGTCCGACCGCATCGGTGCGCGGCGGGTGATGTACTGGACGCTGGGGGTGTCGTCGATCTGTACCTTCATCCTGGCCTATCCGGATACGCGTTATATCGTGCAGGGCATACACGGCGAGATCAGCTTCCACCTGGCGATCAGCGTGACCCTGTTCACCGTGCTGGTATTCGTTCTCGGCTTCTTCATGTCGCTGGGCAAGGCCGCGGTCTACAAGCACATCCCGGTCTACTACCCCCAGCACGTGGGTTCGGTGGGCGGCGTGGTCGGCATGATCGGGGGGCTCGGTGGTTTCATCCTGCCCATCGTGTTTGGCGCCCTGAATGATGCGCTCGGCATCTGGAGCAGCTGCTTCATGCTGCTGTTCGTGCTGGTCAGCATTTCCTTGACCTGGATGCATTTCGCCATCCGCCGGATGGAGCGTCGCAACTTCCCGCAGCTCGATCGCGAGACCGACCTGCCCGAAGCCATCGATGCCGCCGCAGCGGAGAAACAGCGGCGGGCTTGATCCAGATCAGTGAAACCCGGCGGTCGCTGCGCGAGGATGCTTGCATGTCAGTAGAGACCGCCGGGATGGATGACGCCACATTGCATGTTGCATTGCTGCAACAACCCGCGCACGTGCTGTTCCCGGCGCCGGCGGAGCTGAGCCCGGGCTTCGCCGAGGCGGGTTGGCGTGCGGCCATGCAGGCCAGCAACGAGCATCTGATTCCACGTGCGTTGACCCTGGGTTTCTGCGCACCCCCACATGAGCTGGAACGCGCAGAGAACGTGCTGGATGCCTTGTTGGTATGCCTGCGCCTGCATGCCAACATGCTGGCCAGCGACCGCGAAGTGGCGGCCATGGTGTTGCAGCCGGGTATTGTCGAGCACCTGCCACCCTCCCTGCTGGGCCGCCTGTTGGACGCGGTGCCGGAGCAGCTGTGCACCATCGCCCGACCGCAGGTCGAGGTGCGGCTGGATGCGGCCAGCGATGTCGCACCGGCTGCATTGCGCGAGGTCGGCTGTACCCGGATGACGGTGATCGACCATGCCGGCATCGATGGCCCGGCGATGCTGGCGCAAGCCCAGCAGGCCGCGTTCACCGCGTGTTACTACCAGCTGCGCGTGCCCTGCTACGCCGATGTGTCGTTCCTGCAGCGGCTGCAGCGTGTGCTGGAGCTGGCACCCGAACGCATCATCCTGCCATCGCCTGCCTTGCTGCCCGAATACCCGTTGCCGGCGGACTGGCTGCAGGCGTGGCGGCTGCTGCGGGCGGCCGGCTACCGCCCGTTGGGTGGCGACCACTACCAGCGGCCGGACCTGCCAATGCCGCTGCGCAACGGTGACGGCCAGCGCCATTGCGACCTGCTCGGGGTACCGCGGCGCGAGCGCCATGACCTGCTCGGCATCGGTGTGGGCGCCTGCAGCCAGATCGGCGATGTCATCTGCCGCATCGAGCCGGAGCCTAGCCATTGGCGCGCCTGCCTGGTGGTTGGCCAGCCTGGCATATCCTCCGGACTTATTCTTTCCGAGCATGAACGTATGACCGATGAGGTGGTGCAGAGCCTGGCCTGCGATCACGCGCTGGACATGCGCGCCTTCGAATGGCGCAACGCGCAGCCATTCGACGCCTGTTTCGAGCACGCATGGGCGCGTGTCGGCATGTTCATCGACCGCGGCTGGGTGCGCCGTGACGGCGATATGCTGCTGATCCAGAACGAAGGTGAGCTGCTGTGGCGTATGATCGCAGCGTGCTTCCGCCCCTTGGCCGCTGTTGCTTGAAAACGGAATGACGTCACCCACCCCCCCACCGCGCGGTCCTCTGGGAACCGCGACGCCCAATCCAGCCGCTGCCGGCGACGGTGACGCGCTGCATTTCTGCACGACCTGTGCGTTCTCCGATGCCTGCAGCTCGCAGGGCTATGACAAGACCGCGCTGAACGAGCTGCACGTGATGGTCGACCACGTCGGGCCGTACCACGCCGGTGATTACATCTTCCGCGCGGGTGAGCCCTTCGATGCAATCGCCGCGGTGCGTGCGGGCATGGTCAAGACCTTTGTCGACGACAGCCTGGGCAATGAACAGGTGCTGGGTTTTTCGCTGCCGGGCGAAGTGATCGGTCTGAATGCCATCCACGGTTCGCGCTATCCCTGCAATGCGGTGGCGCTGGATACCGTGCATCTGTGCCGCATCTCGTTTCCGCGCATCAGCATGCTGGCCAGTCGCATGCCTGGCTTGCAGGCCAAGCTGTTCAGCCTGCTCAGCGCCGAGATCGGCAAGGCGGCGCTGCTGGCCGCCAATTACCGTACCGAGGAGCGCATGGCCGCGTTCCTGCTGGATATCTCCAACCGCTACGCGCGGCGTGGATTTTCCGCACACCGCTTCAACCTGACCATGACCCGCACCGAGATCGCCAACTACCTGCGCATGGCCCCGGAAACCGCCAGCCGGGTGCTGCGGCGCTTGAGCGACGAAGAAGTCATCGCGGTGAAGCAGCGCGAGATCATCCTGCTGCAACCGGAGCGCCTGGCGCTGATGGCGGCCACCGATGACGCAAGCGAGTGACGCCCAACCGAGGATGCATGCATGAACAAGCTGTGGGCGTTGTTGTTGCTGGCCGCCACACTGCCGGCAGGCGCGGCTGACCTGACGGTCTCGGCGGCTTCCAGCCTGACCGAGAGTTTCCGCGAGATATCCAGCGCGTACGAGAAGGCCAATCCGGGCACGAAGGTCGACCTGAATTTTGCCGCCTCTGGCACCTTGCTGCAGCAGATCGCACGCGGCGCGCCGGTCGATGTGCTGGCCTCGGCCGACCAGGCCACGATGGCGCAGGCCAACACCGAAGGCCTGATTGATCCAACGACCGAGCACGTGTTCGCGCAGAACAGCCTGTGGGTGGTAGTGCCGCCGCAGGCCAGCAACAAGCCGACCACGTTGGCGGCACTGGCCAGGGCCGATGTGAAGCGCGTTGCCATCGGCAACCCCGACAGCGTGCCGGTCGGCCGCTACGCACGCGGCGCGCTGCAGCAGGCCGGTGTGTGGCCGGCAGTGCAGGCCAAGATGATCAGCACCCAGAACGTGCGTCAGTCACTGGACTATGTGGCGCGTGGTGAAGTGGATGCCGGCTTCGTCTACGCCACCGACGCGCAGGCGATGAGCGAGCGCGTGCAGCGCGCCTTCCAGGTGCCGGTTGCAGGCGGCATCAGCTATCCGCTGGCAATGGTGAAGACCAGCCGCAACGCCGCCGAAGCCAAGCGCTTCATCGCCTTCGTGCGCTCGGCGCAGGGCCAGGCCATCCTGCACAGGCACGGCTTCGGCAGCCCTTGATGGTGGATCTGGACTGGAGCGCGCTGTGGTTGTCGCTGAAGGTGGCCGGCTGGGCGACCGCGATCAACCTCGTGCTCGGTGTTGGATTTGGTGCCTTGCTGGCGCGGCGGCGCTTTCCCGGCCGTGAGTTGCTGGACACGGTATTCACCCTGCCGATGGTGTTGCCGCCGACGGTGCTGGGCTATTACCTGCTGGTGCTGATCGGTAGCAAGGGCCCGCTTGGTGCATGGCTGGAAAACAGCTTCGGCATCAATTTGGTGTTTACCTGGCAGGCGGCGGTGATTGCTGCCGCAGTCGCGTCGTTTCCGTTGGTGTTCAAGCCGGCGCGTGCGGCCTTCGAGGATGTGGATGGGCAGCTGGAGCAGGCCGCGCGTACCTTGGGCGTGTCCGAGCTGGCGCTGTTCTTCCGGGTGACCTTGCCGCTGGCATGGCGCGGCATTCTTGCCGGCCTGCTGCTGGCGTTCGCCCGTGCGATGGGTGAGTTCGGCGCCACCATCATGGTCGCCGGCAGCATTCCCGGCCGCACCCAGACCTTGTCCATCGCCATCTACGAGGCGGTGCAGGCCGGCAATGACGGTCGCGCCAACGCCTTGGTGCTGCTGTCCTCGCTGGTCTGCATCAGCGTGCTGCTGCTTGCCGCGCGATTGGTCGGGCGGCGGCAGGAAGGGGCGCGCAATGTGGCTTGAGCTCGATGTTCAGCGCCAACTGAGTGCGGCTGGACAGCAGTTCCAGCTGCAGGCGGCCTTGCGTTGCACACAGCCCAACGTTGTGTTGTTCGGCCCGTCTGGTGCGGGCAAAAGCTTGACCTTGAAGGCAGTGGCCGGATTGCTGCGGCCGGACGCCGGCGTGATCCGCATGCACGGGCAAGCGCTGTTCGATGCGGCTGCCGGCATCAATCTGTCACCACAACGGCGCCGCATCGGCTATGTGTTCCAGGACTACGCCTTGTTCCCGCACCTTACGGTGCGGCAGAACGTCGGCTTCGGCCTGCAGCAGGGTCTGTTGAATCCGTCGCGCGCCCGCCGCGTTGATGCAGTGGAACAATGGCTGCAGGCGTTCCGCATCGATCACCTCGGTGACCTGCTGCCGTCGCAGATCTCCGGCGGCCAACGTCAGCGCACCGCCTTGGCGCGGGCGCTGGTGACCAAGCCGCAGGCACTGCTGCTGGATGAGCCGTTCGCCGCACTCGACCACGCCCTGCGTGCGCATCTGCGCCAGGAGCTTGAAACGGTGCTGGACCAGACCGGCATCCCGCTGCTGCTGATCAGCCATGATCCGGAGGACGTGGACATGTTCGGCCAGCAGGTGGTGCATCTGGCTGATGGCCGCGTGCAGGTCTGAGCGCGGTGCCGCGCGATCTGTGCGGCTTGTTGGATGCAGTTGCTTAGTCCGCTTTGCCATCCGCACGCGGGCGCCAGTAGATCCATCCCAACCGCAGCAACCACGGCGCAAGCGCCAGCAGCCAGCCTGCGGCGGCGACGGCATGCCAATGCCAGGGATCATCCAGTAGCGCCGCCAGGATGCGCAGCACTGCAACCAGTTGCAGGCCGAGCAGGGCGACCCATGCGACCACCGGCATCACCAGTGCACGCCCGGAATGGCCTTGGGTAACGCGGGTGACCATCGCCACCAGCAGGCTGCCGAACAAGCCGATCGCCAAGGCGTGCAGCGGTGCGCGTTCCAGCCAGCCGGTATGGCCGGCAAGCGCGGCTATGTCCTGCAGCAGATACAGCAGCATCGCCAGTGGCCACCACGCCAGTCCGTAAAAAAGCACGCTCAACAGCGGCGGCTTGGGTCCGCGCGGCCACCAACGCCACAGCGAGTACAGCGACAACAGCAGCAGGCCCGCATCGGCCAGCAGCGTCGCCAGTGGCTGCTGCAGCTGTTCCCCGGCCAGATGCAGCAGGCACAGTCCCCACAGGATCGCCAACCATTGTGGTGGCCGCCATGCCTGGTAGCCCGGCACCACGTTGCCGGCGAAGAACGGAAACATGCGGTGGGCGACGCTTGCGTAGATCGGCAGCAACAGCCCGAAGGTGCCAAGCGACACGCTCAGTGCCTGCCAGCGGATATCAGCGCCTGTGGCAGCGGCGGCGAAACCGAGCAGGCCGATCCAGCCCATCAGCAAGCCGGACCAGCATGACCACGCATGCCAGGTGCGGCCTTTCTCCTGCAACAGCAGGCGGCCGAGTACGACCAGCCCGAATGCCCATCCCAGCGCCGCCAGCAACAGGGCCAACCACATCCCGGGTTGCCAACCGCTGCTGGCGGTCAGCAGCGCGATCTGCGCGCCGAACAGTCCGCTACCAACGCCTGCGTATTGCCACCGCGGCAGTGCAGGCAATCCCATCCAGCGCGGGAACACGGTCAACAGGAAGCCGAAGATGAAACTGGGCAGCACCAGGTACTGCATCCACAGCCCATGCAGCCAGGCAGGCGGCACGGCGGGTACGGGCAGGGGGCTGCCCAGCTGCAAGCCGGCCAGCCAGAGCGCCCACCAAGCCATCGCCAGGCCGAGATTGCAGACACCAATGAAGAACAGCAGCCGGTGTGGCGCATTGAACAGCTGCACGCGGGTCCTGGAAGTGTCCACGCAGCGAGTATCCGCCCATCCGTCGCCGCCGGTACTGACCAATATCAAGGCCAGCAACATCAGCAGAAAGCCGCGGCAAGCATCGCCAGATCAATGGCTGGCCGTAGCCCGGGTAAGCGCAGCGCACCCGGGGCGGTTGGTGCGGATACGGATGCCTGGACCGTTCTTCCCGGGTGCGCTGCGCTTACCCGGGCTACGTTGCTGCGGGCGAGTGTGGTGCACCCTGGACGATAGTGGCTAGATCGTGATGGCAGGCAATCCGCCTGCCGCGGTGCGATGATGTAGCACGGGCGTAGCTGGCGTACCCTGCGGCCTGTGGGGGCTGATTGGCAGCGGGTCGACGCAACACGCCAGCGGCAAGTCATCTCTTCTTGCGGGGAAGCAGAAAGATGTTCCGGAGCAGCCTCGAAACAGCACTACTGGCACGCGGGTTCACCTTGATGGCATGGCTGCTGCTTGTGCTGTGTTCCTCGCTGCTGCTTGCACCTGCGCCGCTGCTGGCTGCAACCGAAGAAGGCACCGCCCAGGCGCAGGCCCCGGCGACGGTGCGCTATTACAACCGCGACATCCTGACTTTCCGCAGCGCGTTCATGGGCCGCTCGCCCTTGCAGCGGGCGCAGGTTGCCGAATTCAACATCAAACGCATCGTCGAGGAGCCGGGTACGCCCGGCGTCACCTTCAACGACACAGCCGCCGGTGCGATCCTGCTGCTCGGCGGGGAAGTCGTCACCCTCATCACGCCTGCCGATGTGGATACCGCGCAAGGCCAGAGTCTGGCCCAGGTACGCGAGGAGGTGCGCAGCCGGCTGGGCGAGGCGGTCGCCGCCGCCGAGCGCGAGCGTGCGCCGGGACGGGTGCTTCGCGGTGTGCTGCACAGCCTTGTCGCCACGGCACTGGCCGCCGCACTGGCCTGGGTGATGGCCTGGCTGGCACGTCAGCTGCGGGCGGCGATGCTGGCCTGGGTGGGTAAAAAGGCGGGGACGCTGCGTAGCGTGCCGGTACGGCAGATGCTGCATGGGGCCAATGCGCTGGCCGACTGGTTGTCGCGCGCGTTGCTGCTGGTGGCGCTGCTGGTGCTGGCCGAGGAATGGCTGCGCTATGTATTCCATCAGTTCGACTACACCCAGCCGTGGGCAACGACGATGACGTTATGGCTCGCTGCCCAGGCCAAAGCCTGGTTGTGGGCGGGTGTGGCGGCGATCCCGGGGCTGGTGACGGCGCTGATCATTTTCCTGCTGGCACGCTTGGCCAGCCAGATCATCGGCATCCTGTTCCGCGGCGTGCAGCATGGGCGTTTCCAGTTGTTCGGCATCGACCGCCAACTGGCCGAACCCAGCCGCAAGCTGATCGTCGCGGGCATCTGGCTGTTTGCGCTGGTGATGGCCTATCCCTATCTGCCCGGCTCGGGCAGTGATGCGTTCAAGGGCCTGACGGTGCTGCTCGGCGTGATGATTTCGCTGGGCGGATCGAGCATCGTCGGCCAGGCAGCGGCGGGCTTCACCCTGCTGTATTCAAGGACGATGTCGGTCGGCGACCTGGTCAAGGTGGCGGATGTGGAAGGGCAGGTGATACAGATCGGTTTGTTCACCACCCGCATCCGCACCCTTACCGGGGTGGAGGTCAGCCTGCCCAACATGCATGTGCTCAGCGGCAAGCTGCTGAACTATTCGCGCGACCCGCAGGCGGCCGGCATGTGGCTGGAAACCGGCGTGACCATCGGCTATGACACGCCGTGGCGGCAGGTGCATCGGCTGCTGCTGGACGCGGCTGGCAGGACCGGGCATGTGCAGCACGCACCGCCTGCCTACGTGTTGCAGACCGCGCTCAACGACTTCTACGTAGCCTATGTGCTGCGCGTACACATCGTTGAACTGCCGCTGCGCGCGGACATACTCAGCGCGCTGCACGCCAACATCCAGGATGCCTTCAATGCGGCCGGGGTACAGATCATGTCGCCCAACTACATCGCCGACCCCGAGCTGCCCAAGATCGTGACGCCGGACAATTGGGATCCCAAGCCGCCGGTGTCGTGAGCTGCGTGCGGGAACGGTAGGCACTGAACGCGGGCGTGTGCACGGCTGCAATGTCGCCCAGCTACGCTGGCCCTGATCCGCGGGGAAGGGCCGGAACGCAGGCAGCACAAGGGTTTGCCGCGCTGCCGCAAGGTCTTTCAGGTGCCGCTCGCTAAACTGCTTTCATTTGCAACGGAGGTGGTATGGCTGGTTTTCGTCCGGTGTCGCTGATTGGCGTGCCTACCGATGTGGGCGCGGGTGCGCGCGGTGCGCGTCTTGGGCCGGAGGCGCTGCGCATTGCCGGCCTGCCCGAGGCCCTGGCCGAACGCGGCGTGGAGGTGCGTGATGTCGGCAACCTGGATGGCCCGCGCAATCCGTGGACCGGTCCGGTGCAAGGTTATCGCCATCTGGACGAGGTGGTGGCCTGGAACCACGCCTTGATGGAAGCGACCTATGCCGAACTGCAGGATGGCCGCCTGCCGATCATGCTCGGTGGCGACCACTGCCTGGGGGTGGGCTCGATCACCGCGGTCGCGCGCTGGTGCCGTGAGCAGGGCAAGCAGCTGCGCGTGCTGTGGCTGGACGCCCATTCGGACTTCAACACTTCCGATGTCACCCCGTCCGGCAACATCCATGGCATGCCGGTGGCCTGCCTGTGTGGCCTGGGCCCGGAAGGGCTGACCCATCTCGGTGGCAGCGCCCCGGCGATCGCGCCGTGGCAGGTGCACCAGATCGGCATCCGCTCGGTCGATCCGGAAGAAAAGCGCCTGATCAAGCAGCACCGGGTGGATGTCTACGACATGCGCCATATCGACGAAGCCGGCATGAAGCGTACGGTGGAAGCGGCGCTGCATGGCATCGACGCCAATACCCACCTGCACGTCAGTTTCGACGTGGATTTCCTCGATCCCAGTATCGCGCCGGGCGTGGGCACCACGGTGCCGGGCGGGGTCAATTACCGCGAGGCGCAGCTGGTGATGGAGATGATTGCCGATACCGGCTTGATGGGCTCGCTGGACATCGTCGAACTGAACCCGCTGCTGGATCACCAGAACCGCACCGCCGAGCTGGCCGTGGACCTGGTGGAGAGCCTGTTCGGCAAATCCACCCTGATGCGGGATTAACAATCGGGCGACATCACTGAACGTGTTCTGCGCGGCTTCACGCGGAGCACACGGCCCAGCCGCCAGATTCGTCTTCACACACGAAGTGCCTGCCGCCGGTTACCGGCCACGGCATCGGCCTTGAAAGGGAGGAGGAGACGAATGACGAAGCGACTGTTGATGTTGGCCCTGGTGGGCGCGTTCTCGGTTGGCATGCTCAGCGGCTGCAATACCGTGGCGGGCGCTGGCAAGGACATGCAGAAGGCCGGTGAGAAGGTCGAAGACAAGGCGCAGGATTGCAAAGACGGCAAGTGCTGATGAACACGCGGTCCGCTGTGGACCGCACCGATGGAACCACCACAGGAGAAACACATGAAGCGTTTGGTTGCCCTGATGATGTTGTCGCTGTTCTCGGTCGCAGTGCTGGCTGGTTGCAATACCGTTGCCGGCGCAGGCAAGGACGTCCAGAAGGCCGGTGAAAAGGTCGAGGATGCTGCCAAGGGTCATTGATCCGGCAGGGTCCTGCAGATGAATGAAGGAGGCCGGCAATGCCGGCCTTTTTCATGCTCGTAATCCGTTAGCTGAAGCGACGTTCACCAAGGTCAGCAACGCACAACGAAACTTGGACCTGACGCCAACGGGGGGTCGACGAAAGTGGTCCCACGCGAATCAACCGCGTATCCCCCGAAAGGAGCAGCGTAATGAATAAAGACATCATTTCCGGCAAGTGGACCCAGCTCAAGGGCAAGGTGCAGGCCAAGTGGGGCGACATCACCGACGACGACATGAAGGTGGCCGAAGGCAACGCCGAATACCTCGCAGGTCGCCTGCAGGAACGCTACGGCTGGGCCAAGGACCGCGCCGAAACCGAAGTGCGCGACTTCCAGAAGGCGCTGCACAAGGAATACCCGGATTACCACTGATGTGGGGTGATTGAGAGAAGCTACTTGCCTCAACAAGAAACCGATGCCTCTGGCATCGGTTTCTTTTTTTGCCTTTGTGGGAGCGGCGTAAGCCGCGAAGCAAGGGCATCATCAGATGACATGGTTGTTGAGAGCTTGAGCAGCGTCAGCTTCGCGGCTTACGCCGCTCCCACAAATCAATGGCTGTCTGGTTTCTCGCTCAGCGGCCACGCGCCGGCGGATCCGGCACGAAACCACTGGGGAACGCCTGTGGCGAGTTGTCCACGTGACGATAACCGCGCGGCAGGATGCCCATCGCCACCAGCCGCTGCCGCGAGTCATAACGCACCTCGCTGACCTGTATCGGATTGCGGCTGGCACGCTCGAAGCTGGTCAATGACGAACTTGACCACTCACGCTCACCGTGGCCGGTACCCAGGCGCTGCCGCGATTCGCTCTTGGCCATCGCGCTGGGCGCAGCGGCTTCGGCGGCGCGTCCGCTGGCATTGGCACTTGCCTCGGCGCGGTCCTCGTACTGCGGCATCGGTCGCGGCATGGGCCTTGGCGCTGGCAGTGGGCGCACGTCATACACCGGCCGGCGCGCCTCGTTGAACACGGCGATGCCGATCACCCCGACATTGGCCGGGCGGCCGGTGCGGCTGGCATAGCTGTCGCTGGAGGCGGTGAACACGAACTGCGCGACCTCGGCATTGGACTTGCGCCAGCCGGTGATCTCGCTGCTCTGCCAGGGCTCCAGCACATAGCCGGACTGGCTGGGTGAGGCGGTCTGGCCGGTGATGGCATTCACCCCATCCACCGACAGCACCACCAGCACGCGCTCGCCGCTGCGGTTCTGCATGCGCACGCTGTAGCGGTGACCCGGGCTGCCGGCCACCCATTGCTGGCCGCGGTGCGGGTACAGGTCCAGCTCCCGTCCGTCGTCACGGTCGATCACCGACAGCAGCACCGGGCCATCATCTGCTGGCCGTACCGGGCTGAACCCGCATAGCGCGACAACCGACAACACACTGGCTAGAAAACGGTACATGGCAGGCTCCTTGGCGGGGTACATGACCTCAAACGGCCGGGTGCGGGCAATGGGGTTGAGGGCGGGGACAGGCTGGGGCGGTTACACTGGCCCGGTTCATCCGCTCGTCAGCTTGGTTTACATGACTACCCGCGTCCTCACCGGCATCACCCCCTCCGGCACTCCCCATCTCGGCAACTACGTCGGCGCGATCCGCCCGGCCATTGCCGCCAGCCAGGCCTCGGATATCGAGAGCTTCTTCTTCCTGGCCGACCTGCACAGCCTGATCAAGGCGCAGGAGCCCGAGCGCACCCAGCGTTCGACCCTGGAGATCGCGGCCAGCTGGCTGGCCTGCGGCCTGGACCCGGACAAGGTGTGGTTCTACCGGCAGAGCGACATCCCGGAAACCACCGAGCTGATGTGGTTCCTCACCGTGGTCGCCAGCAAGGGCATCCTCAACCGCGCCCATGCCTACAAGGCGGCGGTGGACAAGAACCGCGAGGAGCAGCTGGACGACGACGCAGGCGTCAGCGCCGGCCTGTTCATGTACCCGGTGCTGATGGCCGCCGACATCCTGATCTTCAACGCCAACAAGGTGCCGGTGGGTCGTGACCAGATCCAGCACATCGAGATGGCGCGCGATTTCGCCCAGCGCTTCAACCACGTCTACGGCAAGGAATACTTTGCCCTGCCGGAAGTGATCATCGACGAACAGGTGGCCACCCTGGCCGGCCTGGACGGCCGCAAGATGAGCAAGAGTTACAGCAACACCATCCCGCTGTTCGTGCCGCGCGAGGAGCTGAAGAAGCTGGTGTTCTCCATCCTCACCGACTCGCGCCTGCCCGGCGAGCCCAAGGACACCGAGGGCTCGGCGCTGTTCCAGATGTACCAGGCCTTCGCCAGCCCGGAGCAGACCGCTGCCTTTGCCAAGGCCTTTGCCGACGGCATCAGCTGGGGCGACGCCAAGCAGCAGCTGTTCGAGCGCATCGACGCCGAGCTGTCGCCGCTGCGCGAGCGCTACAACGCCTTGATGGCCGAGCCCGAGAAGATCGAAGCCATCCTGCGCAAGCGTGGCCAGCAGCTGCGCGAGCAGTTCGCCATCCCGCTGCTGAAGGAGCTGCGCCACGCCGTCGGCCTGCGTGACCTGTCCGCCGCCGGTGACAAGCCCAAGGCGGCGGCCGCTGCCAAGGCGGCGTTGCCGCTGTTCAAGCAGTACCGTGAGAAGGACGGCCGCTTCTATTTCAAGCTGCTTGATGGCGAAGGCACGCTGCTGATCCAGAGCGAGGGCTTTGACTCGCCGCGCGATGCCGGCCAGTTGATCGCCGTGCTCAAGCAGGCCGAGCAGGGCGATGCGCTGCAGAGCGAGTTGTTCAAGGTCGAAGTGGAAGTGGAGCCGGTGCTGGCGGCGTTGCGCGAACTGCGCGAGGCTGCAGCGAAGGAGTAAACACCTGCGGAGGAGCACGTCGATGGCCTGGTTGTCGTTGTTGTTGTTTCTCCCCTGGTTCTGCGTGATGGGGGCGCTGTACTGGTGGTTCCCGCGCCAGCCGCGCACACGCACACGCACCTTGTTTGATGCAGCGATGCTGGTGCTGGCCCTGGTGGCCAGCATCGGCTTCATGCTGTGGGGTTACCACGTGGGCGCCACCGAGGTGGCCGAAGGCCTGTGGAAGCAGATCCTGGCCGTGCTGTATGCCTACGGCGGCTTTCTGGCGGTAATGGTGCTGGCATTGTTGCTGCGTCCGCGCGTACTGCAGCGCTGAGCTGACGCGGCTGCGACAAAAGTCCGGGTTGAGTGACGCAGCAGCGACTGGCAGGATCGAAGCCAGTTTCTGCCGGAGTTGCCGCATGTCCCTTGCCCATGGCATCCACACCATCGATACCGCGTTCCAGCGCGATCACTTCGATGCGGCCTACCTGATCGTGCAGGATGGACGCGGCGCGTTTGTCGATTGCGGCACCACACATTCGCTGCCGAATCTGCTGGCCTGCGTTGCCCAGGCGGGGCTGACGCCTGCGGATATCGACTGGCTGATCGTCACCCATGTGCATCTGGATCATGCCGGCGGTGCCGGTGCGCTGATGCAGCAGCTGCCCAATGCGCGCTTGGTCGTGCACCCGCGTGGCGCCCAGCACATGATCGACCCCACCCGGCTGATCGCCGGTGCAACGGCGGTGTATGGCGAAGCCGAGATGGCGCGCAGCTACGGCCAGATCGTGCCGGTACCGGCCGAGCGCGTGGTGGTTGCCGAGGACGGGCATCGGGTTTTGTTGGCGGGTCGCGAGCTGGTCTGCGTGGATACGCCGGGACATGCACGGCATCACTTCTGCGTGTGGGATGCGGCCAGTCGCAGCTGGTTCACCGGCGACACCTTTGGCCTGTCGTATCGCGAGCTGGACCACGCTGGTGGTGCTTTCATCATTCCCACCTCCTCACCGGTGCAGTTCGAGCCGGAGGCGATGCATGCCTCGATCCTGCGCTTGATGCAGGAGTCACCGGAGGGGATGTACCTGACCCATTACGGCCGGGTCGAAGGCACGGCGCGGTTGGCGCAGGAACTGCACGCGCAGATCGACGCAATGGTGGCGATCGCACAGCGCTGCAACGGCGAACCGGAGCGCCATCGACTGCTGGTGGATGCGCTGGGTGCGCTGTATGTAGCGCGCTTGAGATTGCAGGGCAGCCCGCTGGACGCATCTGAAGTGCTGCGGGTACTGGCAATGGATATCGAGCTCAACGCGCAAGGCCTGGCCTGTTGGCTGGATCGCGAAAAACGCCGGTAGTGCCGAGCCATGCTCGGCAGAGGCTTTCCCGACAATGCCGAAGATCAATGCAGGAGCGGCGTCAGCCGCGAAGCCACGACCAGAGCAGAGGCGGTGAAGCCAACCCCTCCCCAACCCTC
>NZ_DAMBKV010000003.1:91691-211851 GCF_032066555.1 Stenotrophomonas sp. | reverse complement strand
CCCTTCGCGGTGCGAAAGGGAGGGGGTGTAGTGCCGAGCCATGCTCGGCAGGGGCTTGCCCGACAATGCCGCAGATCAATGCAGGAGCGGCGTCAGCTGCGAAGCCACGACCAGAGCAGAGGCGGTGAAGCTCACCCCTCCCCAGCCCTCCCCTTCGCGGTGCGAAAGGGAGGGGGTGTAGTGCCGAGCCATGCTCGGCAGGGGCATTCCCGGTAAAACCCCTGCCGAGCATGGCTCGGCACTACAGCGCTGCCGCGCCTACAAGGGCAATGGCGGTTAGAATCTGCCATTCATTCTGTCGTTGGTAGTTGCCGTGAATCCGATGCGCATCCTGCTGCTGTCTTCCTGCCTGTTTGTCGGCGGCATCGCCTCGGCGGCCAATGACCTGCCCGGCGGCGGCATCGATCCGGAAGCACTGTCACGGCATGTCCGCATTCTGGCCTCGGACGAATTCGAAGGCCGTGCCCCGGCCTCGGCCGGTGAGCAGCGCACCGTCGACTATCTGGTCGACGAATTCCGCAAGGCCGGCCTGCAGCCGGGTGGCACCGACGGCAGCTGGGTGCAGGAAGTGCCGCTGGTCCGTGCAACAGTGGACGGACCGGTGCAGGCCAGCCTGAGCTTGAACGGCAAGTCGCAGCCGCTGGTCAACGGTGAGGACATCACCCTGCAGAGCCTGAGCCCGTTCGGTGTAGTCGACCAGCAGGACACGCCGCTGGTGTTCATCGGTTACGGCATCTCCGCGCCGGAACGGCATTGGGACGATTACAAGGGTCTGGATTTGAGCGGCAAGATCGCCGTCGTGCTGATCAACGATGCCGACTTCGAGACCGATGCGCCGGGTGCGTTCGATGGCAAGGCGGTGACCTACTACGGCCGCTGGACCTACAAGTTCGAGGAAGCCGCACGGCGCGGTGCCGAGGGTGTGCTGATCGTGCACGAGACCGCTCCGGCCGCCTATCCGTGGGCGACCGTGAAGGCTTCCGGTACCTCGCCGCTGTTCGATATCGAGCGCAGCAACGACGAGGCACAGGCTGCGCATACGCCGGTACGCGGCTGGATGCAGCGGGCCCTGGCTGAGCGCATCTTCAGTGCCGCTGGCCTCGATTTCGAGGCCGAGAAGCGCAAGGCGATGAAGGCTGACTTCCGTCCTGTCGAGCTGGGCGACGCGAGCCTCACCACCAGCTTCTGGGTCAAGCGTGAGCGCGTGGTCACCCGTAACGTGGTGGCCAAGCTGGAAGGCAGCAGCCATCCGCAGGAATCGGTGATCTTCTCGGCGCACTGGGATGCCTTCGGCATCGGCCAGCCGGACGCCAACGGCCAGACCGTGCGCCACGGCGCCATCGACAACGCCACCGGCGTGGCCTCGGTGCTGGAGCTGGGCCGCGTGTTCGCCGACGGCCCGCGTCCGCAGCGTTCGCTGTACTTCATCGCGTTGACGGCCGAAGAGAAGGGCCTGCTCGGTGCCAGCTACTACGCCGCACACCCGCTGGCACCGCTGGAGACCACTGTTGCGGTATTGAACATCGAGATGTTCAGCCCGGATGGCGAAACCGCCGACATAGCGACCTGGGGCAATGGCCGGGTGTCGCTGGAAGACGATGTGCAGCGCGTTGCCCAGGCACGAGGCCGTCGTTGGTCACCGGATCCGAACCTGGAGGCTGGCTTCTTCTACCGCGCCGATCACTTTGCCTTTGCCCGCAAGGGTGTGCCGGCGATCACTGTCGGCGCCGGCTTGGACAAGCTGGACGGCGGCGTTGCCGCCGGCCGCGCGCTGCGTGATGCCTATTTCGCCAAGTGCTACCACCAGGCCTGTGACGCGTGGACGCCGCAGTGGGATGCGCGTGGCTTGGCTGCCGATACCTTGTTGGTTTACGACATGGGACTGGAGTTGGCCAACAGCAGAAAATGGCCGACGTGGCAGAAGGGTGCGGAGTTCGAGGCTGCGCGTGAAGCGAGTGATGCCGCCCGGCGTTGAATGATGTTGCCCGGCGCTAAGTGATGATAAGACCGGCGGACTGAGTCCGCCGGTTTTGTTCTTGCTCTTTGCTTTTTATGCCGTCATTCCCGCGAAGGCGGGAATCGCTCTGGTCTTTGCTGTTTGCATCGTGCGTGATGCGGGCAAAAGCAAAAGCAAAAGCAAAAGCAAAAGCAAGTGCGCAGAGCGATGACCCGACATTCGTCGGTTGAATACCCCGCCTGCGCGGGAATGACGGCTTAGAAGCAACGCCAAAGCCAAAGCCAAAGCCAAAGCCAAAGCCAAAGCCAAAGCCAAAGCCACTACCGCCGCGTACCATCCAACCAGTTCGGCCCCTTGTTCTTCAGGAAGAACACATAGACCACCAGCGACACCGCGATCACTGCGGTGACATAGATGGCGAAGGTATCCACATGCCCGGTCTTCAATGCGCCCTGATAGAGCAACGGCGCCGTGCCGCCAAACAATGAGTTGGCCATCGCATAACCAAAGCCCACGCCCAATGCACGCACATGCGTGGGGAACAGCTCGGCCTTCACCACTGCGTTGATCGAGGTGTAACCGGTGAGGATGACGAAGCCGACTGCCAGCACCAGGAAGGCCATCAGCGGATCATGCTGCTGCGGCAGCTGGGTGATCATGTACCAGCTGTAGAGCACGCCACCGACGCCGAAGAACACCAGCAGGCTCTTGCGACCGACGATGTCCGACAGCCAGCCGCCGACCGGCTGCAGCAGCATCAGAAAGGTCAGCACGCCCAGGTTGATCACGGTGCCGGTCATCACGTCGTTGCCGGCAAACGCACTCTGGATCATCTTCGGTCCGTTCACCGAGTAGGTGTAGAACGCCACCGTGCCGCCGGCGGTGATCAGGAAGCACAGCAGCAACGGCCGCCATTGATGCACGAACAGTTCGTACATCGAGCCGGAAGCCTTTGCGCGGCCGTCCTTCGCTGCTTCGATGGAGTCGGAGGTCAGCGATTCGTCCATGCTCCGGCGCAGCCAGAACACCACGATGGCGGCAACGCCACCGATGCCGAAGGCAATACGCCAGCCCCAGGCCGAGATCTCGGGTTTGTCCCACAGCAGCAGCATGCCGAGCAGGGTCAACTGGGCCAGCACGTGGCCGCCGACCAGGGTGACGTAGTGGAACGAGGAGAGGAAGCCACGTCGGCCGGGGATGGCTGCCTCGGACATATAGGTGGCGCTGGTGCCGTACTCGCCCCCGGTGGCGAAACCCTGTGCCAGCCGTGCGAACAGCAGGATCAATGCCGCAGCGCCGCCGATCTGGGACGCGGTCGGGGTGATGGCGATCAGGAACGAGCAGGCTGCCATCACTGTCACCGATACCGTCAGGGCGCGACGGCGCCCGTAGCGGTCGGCGAAGCGGCCGAAGTACCAGGCACCGATCGGCCGCATCAGGAAGGTGGCGGCGAAGATCGCCCACACGTAGATCGTGGAGTTCTTGTCGGCGGCCGAGAAGAACTGCGACTCGAAGTACACCGCGAACACCGAGTAGACGTAGACGTCATACCACTCGACCAGGTTGCCGGCCGAGCCTTTCAAGGTGTTGGAGATGGAGCGGCGCAGGGCGGCGCGTTCGGTGGCGGCCGCCACGGGTGCGGTGGTGGTACTCATGCAGACGATGTCCTCGCGTGATGGCCGGGGCCGGGCGATGCAGCCGGCGGCGCGGTGGTCGGCTTCAAGCTACCGCAGACGGTGTAAGGATGATGTAGGTGGACCTGCCAGGCGAATACAGCATGCCGTTTTTCAGACTGATCTCTGTGCCACGGTGCCCTAGAATTCACCTTCCCCCGAATGGTGGCACCGCCTCATGTCCTCCCCCGACTCCACACCGGCTGCTCCTCCCAGGGGTGGCCTTGTAGTTCTGGCCTTGTTCCTGGTCTACGTGGTGTGGGGATCGACCTATCTGGGCATCCATCTGGCGCTGGAAAGCGGCCTGCCGCCGCTGACGGTGATCTCCGGTACCCGCTTCGTCATTGCCGGCAGTGTGCTCTATGCCCTGCTGCGCTGGCGCGGTGTTGCCGCGCCGACCCGTGCGCAATGGAAGACGCTGGCGGTGATGGGCCTGTGCCTGCTGTTCCTCGGCAACGGCATGGTGGTGCTGGCCGAGCGCGATGTGTCGTCCGGCCTGGCCGCGGTGGCGGTGGCCTCGGTGCCGTTGTGGATGGCGTTGTTCTCGGCCATCCGTGGCGACAAGGTCACCCGTGGCGAATGGCTGGGTATTGCGGTCGGCTTCGTCGGTGTGGTCTGGCTCAACGCTGGCAGCAGCCTGACCGCAACCCCGACCGGGCTGATCCTGCTGCTGATCGCGCCGCTGGGTTGGGCGGCGGGCTCGATCTGGTCACGGGGCCGCGATCTGCCATCGCCGTTCATGACCGCCGCCGGGCAGATGCTGTGTGGCGGCTTGATCCTGGTCAGTGCCGGCCTGTTGCGCGGCGAACGCATCACTGCCTGGCCCAGCCTGCAGGGCCTGCTGTCGGTGAGCTACCTGACCGTGTTCGGCTCGATCATCGCCTTCACCGCCTACGTCTGGCTGTTGCACAACGTGCGTCCGGTGCTGGCCAGCAGCTATGCCTATGTCAATCCGGTGATTGCCGTGGCACTTGGTGCGTGGATCGCGCATGAGCGTTTCAGCATTTCCGATCTCGGCGCGATGGCGGTGATTCTGGCCGGCGTCGTGGTCATCACCCTTGCAAGGCTGCGTCGCACATGAACAGCAACAGCGAAATCCGCAATGGCCTGTGGGCCACCACCTTGGCCTTCGTCATCTGGGGCCTGTTCCCGCTGTACTGGCATCTGCTCAAGGAGGTGCCGTCATTCCTGATCATCGCCCATCGCATTGTCTGGAGTGCGGTGCTGCTGGTTGGCGGGTTGGGTATCGTGCGCGGCTGGGGCTGGTTGCGGGAGGTATGGGCAACGCCGCGGCGGTTCTGGCTGCTGGGCCTGTCCAGCCTGCTGATCGCGCTGAACTGGAGCCTGTACATCTGGGCGGTGAATGCCGGCCACGTGGTTGAGACCAGCCTGGGTTATTTCATCAATCCGCTGCTAAGCGTGCTGCTTGGGGTGATGGTGCTGGGCGAGCGGCTGGGCAAGCTGCAGTGGCTGGCGGTAGCGCTGGCGGCGCTGGGCGTGGCCTGGCTGACCTGGCAGAGCGGGCGCCCGCCGTGGATCGCGATTGGCCTGTCCATCACTTTTGGCCTGTATGGCCTGCTGCGCAAGCTGGTGGTTGTCGATGCGGTGAGCGGGCTCGGCGTGGAAAGCTTGTTCATGGTCGCACCGGCGTTGGCCTATGTGATCTGGGCCGAGAGCGGCCACGGCGGTGGTTTCATCTCCGGCTGGGGCATCGGCAACGACGTGCTGCTGGTGCTGGCCGGTGCGGTCAGCGCGATCCCGCTGATTGCCTTCGCCTTCGGCGTGCGGCGGGTACCGCTGACCGTGGTTGGCCTGCTGCAGTACATCGCGCCGACCCTGCAGTTCCTGGTCGGTGTGCTGGTGTTCCGCGAGGCTTTCAATGCCAGCCAACTGGTTGGCTTCTGCCTGATCTGGGCCGGGCTGGTGGTGTTCGCGGTAGCCGGCGTGCGCAAGGCACGCAGTGCCCGCGTGGAGACATCGGCGGCCTAGGCAGCCCCCGTAGCCCGGGTAAGCGCAGCGCACCCGGGGCTGTTTGCGCATTGCCTTCAATGCCGGCTATCCCCGGCTCCCGGGTGCGCTGCGCTTACCCGGGCTACAGCGTCGCCGCTTTGCATCGACGGGCAAGCACATGAACAGGAACGGCGCCCAAGGGCGCCGTTCCTGTTCGCGACCAGCAGCGGCTTACTTGGCCGCCTTGCTGTCCTTGTTCTTCATCATCGCGTCACGGTTGGCCTTGAACGGGTTGCCTTGGTACCAGTTCGGCCAGGCGTCGCCGCCGGCCAACTGCTGGCCAACGCCGTACAGCAGTTCCAGGTCTTCGACGATGCCGTCGAGCTTCCAGGTGGCCGGGTCGTACTCGTCCTTCGGGCCGTGGTAACGGTCCTTGCCATAGGCTTCGGCCGCACGCTTGCCAGCCTCGACGCCGCCGTCGATCAGGTCTTCGCCGCCATCGGCATACAGTGCCGGCACGCCGGCCTTGGCGAAGTTGAAGTGATCGGAGCGGAAGTAGAAACCGCTCTGCACCGAAGTTTCCGCATGCAGGGTGCGACCCTGCTTGGCAGCCAGCGGCTTGAGCAGGTCTTCCAGCTCGGAGCTGCCGAAACCGGTGACGGTGAGGTCACGCGCGCGGCCATTGACCGACATCGCATCGATGTTGATCACGCCGGCGATCTTGTCCAGCGGGAAGGTCGGGTGGTTCACGTAGTACTGCGAACCGAGCAGGCCCGATTCTTCCAGGGTCACGGCAAGGAACACCACTGAGCGTTCCGGCGGGGTCTGCTGGTGCGCCATCGCATCGGCCACTTCAAGGATGCCGGCCACGCCGGTCGCGTTGTCGACCGCACCGTTGTAGATGTTGTCGCCTTCCTCGCCTTCGTGCTTGCCCAGGTGGTCCCAGTGCGCCATGTACAGCACGGCTTCGTCGGCGCGCTTGCTGCCCGGCAGTACGCCGACCACGTTGCGCGACTTCTTCTGCGCGATGGTGCTCTTCAGGTCCAGCGACAGGCTGGCATTCAGCGGTGCCGGCTTGAAGCCGCGCTTGCTGGCGTCCTTGTAGGCCTTGTCCAGGTCCAACCCTGCATCGGCGAACAGCTTGCGTGCGGCCTCGGCGCTGAGCCAGCCCTGTGCCTGCAGGCGTGGCTGGCTGTCTTCGGCGGCGGGCAGGTCGTACTGGGCACCGCCCCAGGAGTTCTTGACCACATCCCAGCCATAGGAAGCGCCAGCGCTGTCGTGCACGATCAGCGCAGCGGCGGCGCCCTTGCGTGCGGCTTCCTCGAACTTGTAGGTCCAGCGCCCGTAATAGGTCATGCGCTTGCCATCGAACAAGGTGGCGTCGTCGGTGTGGAAGCCCGGGTCATTGACGAACATCACCACCGTCTTGCCCTTCCAATCCTGGCCGGTGTAGTCGTTCCAGTTCTGCTCGGGTGCATCCACGCCGTAGCCAACGAAGACCAGTTCGCTGTTGTCGATCTTGATTTCCGGCTGGCCGCTGCGGGTGCCGATCACCATGTCGGTGCCGAACACCAGGTCACGGCTGGCCTGGCCCTGCTGGATCTTCAGCACGGTAGCCGGGTTGGCCGTGGTCTCGGTCATCGGCACTTCCTGGAACCAGCTGTCGCCATTGCCCGGCTGCAGGCCGATGCGCTGCATCTGGTCGCGGATGTAGTTGACCGTCAGTTCTTCGCCATTGCTGCCCGGGGCGCGGCCTTCGAATTCATCCGAGGCCAGGGTCTTCACCAGCTCGCCGAAGTCGGCGGCATTGATGCCACCGGCGAAGGTGTGCGCCGGTGCCGGGGCGGGTGCGGGCGCGGAGGCCGCCGGTACCGGTGCCTCCTGCTTGCAGGCGGCCAGTGCCGCGGTGGCGGCCAGGCACAACAACAGTTTGCGTTGCATGGGAACTCCGGGTTGCAAGGTCGAACCCGGATTCTAGGCAGGATTGGCCTGCAATGCGCGTTCAGCGCGGCGCGGTTTCGCTGTCGAAACGCTGCGGCGTGGCGCCGGTCACAGGCCCGATCTTGGCCGAGTCATGTACCAGCAAGGTGACTTCGCGCTCGAATACCAATTGGCCTTCGACCACCGCATTCGGGCCGATGACGATGCGCGGCTTGCGCGGTGCGGTCAACGAGATACCGAACGAGGGGCGATTGACCTTGATGCCGCCTTTCACCACCGAGTCGATGCCCACGGTGATATCACCGTTGACGGTCTCGATGTCGCCCCCCAACTGCACCGCGACCAGGCCGATGCTGCCGTTGACGGTCTCGATGTCGCCGCCGATGCGGCTGCCGCGGTCAACATAGATGCCGCCGTTCACCGTATCCAGGCCGTGGGTAAGCACCAGGTTGCGACCGCCGCGGATCGCGCCGTTGACCGTCTCGATGCTGTGCGCCTGCACGTTGTCTTCGATACGAACGCTGCCGTTCACGGTTTCGACGCTGTTGGCCTGCACGCCGGCGGCCAGCTGGATGCTGCCGTTGACCGTTTCCAGATCGCCGTAGGTGGTGCCGGCCTGGGTCTGGATGCTGCCATTGACCTTGCTGATGTCCTCAGAGGCCATGGCCAGCGGGGCGGTCGTACTCAGCAGCAGGAGCAGGAATAGACGTTTCATGATATCTCCGGGATGGAAATGCCGATGGACTGGGTGGCATGGCACCACGCTTGGGTACAATCCGCATCTGCCTGAAGTCACTGGAACCTCTTTGCACCCGCCCAGTCAACAGCCCAGTTCCCTGCGATGTGCGGCCCTGCCGCCGTGGCGCGGTGCTTGCCTGCTGGTCCTGGCGCTGCTGGCCGGGCCACTGCTGGCGCAGAACAACTCGCGCGACACCGAGAAGAAGCTGCAGCAACTGCGTGGCGAGCTCAAGAGCGTTTCACAGGAACGGCGGCAGCTGGAAGGGCAGCGTGGCGAGGCCAGCCAGCGCCTGCGCGAGGCCGACCAGAAGGTTGCCCGCAGCGGCCGCGCGGTGGCCGAGGCAGAAGCGGCCGTGCAGCGGGAACAACAGTCATTGACGGCCTTGCAGCAGCGTCGAAGCACGCTGGAGAGCGGGCTGGCCCAGCAACGCCAGCAACTGGCCACGCTGCTGCGCGGTGCCTACCAGCTGGGCAACCACGCACCGTTGAAACTGCTGTTGTCGCAGGACACCGTGGCCGACGCCAATCGCGAGCTGGCCTATCACCGGTATCTGCAGCGTGAGCGGGCGCGGGCAATCGCCGGGCTGACCACCGATCTGCAGGCCTTGAACACGACCGAGCAGCAGATCGTCGCGCGCAGCAAAGAGTTGGAACAGGCTCGCGAACAGCAGCGCCAACAGGCCGCTGCGCTGGCCCAGGACCGTCGCCAGCGGGCTTCTGTATTGAGTGAACTGGACAGCCGCTACCAGGACCGCAGCCAGCGCGAGCAGGCTTTGGGCAAGGACGCGCGCGCGCTGGAGCAGGTGTTGGCGAGCCTGCGTGCCGCCGCCGCCCGTGCCGAAGCCGAGCGACGTGCCGCCGCGCGCCGCGCCGCCGAGCAGGCCCGCCAGGCCGCGGCGAGCAATGGCGGCGGCTCCGCACGCAGTCCGGCACGGGCCACGCCGGGCAAGGTACCGCCGCGAGTGGTCGCCAATGCGCCTGCGCCGCGCGTGGGCGGGCTGGGCTGGCCATTGTCGGGCAACCTGCTGGCCCGTTACGGCGGTCGCCTGCCGGATGGGCGCAACAGCGCCGGCGTGCTGATCGGCGCACCGGCCGGCAGCACGGTGACCGCGGTAGCCGACGGCACCGTGGTGTTCTCCGACTGGATGACCGGCTACGGCATGATCCTGATCGTCGACCACGGCAACGGCTATATGAGCCTGTACGCGCACAACGACACCCTGCTCAAGGATGCCGGTGCCACCATCAAGCGCGGCGATGCGGTGGCCAAGGTCGGCAACTCCGGGGGGCAGGGCGTGACCGCGCTGTATTTTGAACTGCGCCGCAACGGCCAACCGGTGGATCCCTCGACCTGGCTGCAGCGGCAGTAACGCGGGCTGAGCGCTGGCGCAGCCAGATGCGTCGATTCAACAAGAATTTAGCCGGGCTTCGCGCATAATCGGGTCCAGCGCGGTTATTGCGCATCCGTAATCTCATGGAGTGGTTCATGCGTGTAGCCCGTCTTGCTGCTGCCCTGCTGTTGGCCCTGTCACCGGCTGTTGCATTGGCCCAGAGCGCCCCGGACAAGGTGTCCAAGGCGGACGATCCCGATGCCAAGGAATCGGTCACCTCACGCGTACCCCTGGACGAGATCCGCCGCTTCGTAGGGGTCTACAACGCCGTGCGTGCGGCCTATGTAGATCCGGTGGATGACAAGAAACTGATGCAGTCGGCGGTGCGCGGCCTGCTGCTGGAGCTGGACCCGCACAGCACCTACTTCGACAAGGAAGATGCAGAAGCCTTCGACGAACAGACCAGCGGTGCCTATGAAGGCATCGGTGTGGAGGTCCTGCAGCAGGACAACACCTTGAAGGTGGTATCGCCGATCGACGACACCCCGGCCGCGCGTGCCGGACTGAAGGCCGGCGATCTGATCGTGGCCATCGATGGCACCCCGATCAATGCCATCGATGCCAGCGAACCATTGCGCGGCAAGGCCGGCAGCAGTGTGGTGCTGACCATCGCCCGCGGCGAGCAGAAGCCCTTCGACGTCACCGTGATGCGTGAGACCATCCGCGTCACCAGTGTGCGCAGCCGGATGCTGGAACCGGGCTATGGCTACATCCGCATCAGCACGTTCCAGGCCGACACCGGTGCCGATTTCCAGAAGCAGCTCAACCAGCTGCAGGCGCAGGCCGGCGGCAAGCTGAAGGGGCTGGTGCTGGACCTGCGCAGCAACCCCGGCGGCCTGCTGACCGCTGCCGTGCAGGTGGCCGATGACCTGCTGGAGAAGGGCGGCATCGTCAGCACCCGCGGCCGGATCTCGATCAGTGATGCCAGGTTCGATGCCACCCCGGGCGACCTGCTGAAGGGGGCGCCGATGGTGGTGCTGGCCGACGCTGGTTCGGCCAGTGCCTCGGAAGTGCTGGCCGGTGCCCTGCGCGACAATGGCCGTGCCCGCGTGGTTGGCAGCCGCAGCTTCGGCAAGGGTTCGGTGCAGACCGTGCTGCCGCTGGACAACGGCGACTCGGTGAAACTGACCACCGCCCGTTACTACACGCCCAGCGGACGCTCGATCCAGGCCACCGGCATCGTCCCGGATGTGGAATTGATGCCGGACCCGGCCGACGCGCCCAACGACCTGCCGGCCAGCCTGAGCGATTACAGCGAAGCCAAGCTGCCCGGGCATCTACGCGGTGATGACGAAGCGGCCGGCAGCAAGGCCGGCGTGGTGTTGCCGGGCGATGCGCCGATCCAGTCGGCCTTGCAGGAACTCAAGCACCCCGGCTCGGTAGCGGCAGCGCAGGCCGCCGCGGCGGCAAAGGCGAAGCCAGCGGCGGAGGTGAAGCCTGCGGTGCCGGCAGAGACCACGAAGCCGGAAGCCAAGGAAAAGCCTGCAGCGGAAGACGAGCCCCTGTAGTGCCGAGCCATGCTCGGCAAGGGGCTTTCCCGGGCTATATCGGTGTTCTTGTGGGAGCGGCGTAAGCCGCGAAGCCGATATCAATGAACTGCAGGCAAGCCGGTGACCTGATGGGGCACCGGCTTCGCGGCTCACGCCGCTCCCACAAAAAAAAGCAGGGCTAGAAGCCCTTGCGCTTGCGCAGACGCCGGGCGATCGCGGCACGCACATACAGCCCGTACGCCACGCCAAACAGAAAGCCGGCCACATGCGCCGACCAGGCCACCATGCCGAAGCTGGGGCCGATATAGGCGAACACCACCTGCAGGGCCGCCCACACGCCGATCAGCAGGAAGGCCGGCGCACGCACGAACTCCAGGAACAGGCCCAAGGGCAGAACCACGCCCAGCTTGGCGCGCGGGAACAGCGTCAGGTACGTGCCCATCAAGGCCGAGACCGCGCCACTGGCGCCGATGATGGTGCGCTCGGGCGAGCCGATCACATACAGCGCGGCCAGGTTGGCGATTGCGCCACCGAACAGGAACAGCAGCAGCAAGCGCCACGGCCCCAGTACCCGCTCCGCTGGCAGGCCGAAGATCAGCAGGAACACCAGGTTGCCCAGCAGGTGTGACCAGTCCGCGTGCAGGAACAAGGCGGTGAACAGCCTTAATACGCTGCCATCGCTCAGTGCCGCCCACCAGTCACGACTGCTGCCCAGGCCGGTGGCCAAGGCGCCCCAGTCCAGCCATAGCGTGCGCCGCGCCTCATCTGGCCGTGAGATCGACCAGAGAAAGGCGGCCAGCAGGGTCAGGCAAAGCAGGGGCACTGCCCAGCGCAGGCCTGACTTATTTCTGGAAGGAATGGAGACGAACATGAGTCCGGAAGCCTAACCCGGTCCCGCCCGGGACGGGCTGGGAATATGTCTTTCGTCGTTATTGTTTAGTTAACCAGCGTGGGTGATACTGCATACGGCGTCGTATGTCGGGAGGGGACTCCGGCGCACTGTCAAGCGGCCTGGCTGCTTGGGAGTGCAGGCGCAAAAACGACCATTACCGTTTACGGAGAGAGCTTCCACTATGACCGCTTCTGCTATTGCCCGCGTAACTGCCCTTGCTGTCGGTATCGCCGGCGCGCTGGCCTTCGGCCACGCCAATGCTGCTGCCTTCCAGCTGAAGGAAAACAGTGCCAAGGGTCTCGGCCGTGCTTTTGCTGGTTCCACCAGCGCATGGGACGACGCTTCGGTTGTCGCCACCAACCCGGCGTCGATGCGCCTGCTCGATGGCCGCCAGTTCCAGGCTGACCTGAGCGCGATCAGCTTCTCCGCGGATTTCACCAAGGCTTCCGGCCGTAACTCCGGCCCGGGTGGCCCGGGTACCGGCACCGAGATCACCGGTGGCAACGGCGGCGACGCCGGCATGATCGCGCCGGTCCCGGCCGCGTATTTCCACCTGCCGTTCGGTGAGAACGACAACATGCATTTCGGCCTGTCGCTGACTGCACCGTTCGGCTTCAAGACCGATTACGACAAGAACTGGGTGGGTCGCTACAGCGGCGTGACCACCGACCTGAAGGCCATCGACCTGGGCGCGGCGTTCTCTTACGACGTCAACCCGTATGTGTCGTTCGGTGCGTCGGTGTTCGTTGAGCACCTGACCATCGAACTGTCCAACGCCCTGGACATGGGCGCCGTGGTCAACGGCGCCGCCCAGCAGCGTGCTGCCGGAGCTGCTGCTGCCGCCGGCCGCACCCCGGCGCAGATTGCCGCCGCTGCTGCTGCAGCTGGCCAGGCCGCTGCTGCGGGTGGCTTCTTCCCGGGCAGCGCCGATGGTTTCGTCACCATCGAAGGCGACAACAATGCCGTCGGTTACGTGCTCGGCACCACCTTGAGCCCGACCGAGAACACCAACATCGCCTTCAGCTACCGCTCCAAGGTCGAGCACAAGATCACCGGTGGCAAGGCCAACTTCACCGTTCCGCAGAATGTCTCGGTTGCCCTCGGCCAGCCGGGTAGCGGCCTGTTCGTGGACACCTCGGGCAAGGCCACGGTGACCCTGCCGGCCTCGTTCTCGATGAGCGTTACCCACCGCATCAACGACCGCTGGACGGTGATGGGTGACGTCTCGCGCACCGCGTGGAAGACCGCCTTCGACGAAGTCACCGTCGACTTCGCTTCGAACCAGCCGGACAACACCCTGGGCTTCCATTACAACGACACCACCTTTGGCTCGATCGGTACCGAGTACAAGCTGTCCGACACCATCACCCTGCGTGGCGGTGTGGCCTATGACGAGTCGCCGACCAGCATCGAGCACCGCGACGTGCGCGTGCCGGACGTGACCCGCAAGTGGCTGTCGGTTGGCCTCGGCTGGACCCCGTCGGAGAAGACCGAGTTCAACTTCGGTTACACCCACCTGTTCACCGATGAGCCGAGCATCAATGTCACCTCGGCCACCGGCAACGTGGTCAAGGGCAAGTACGACGTGGGCGGCGACATCCTGGCTGCCTCGATCAACTACAAGTTCTAAGCGGACCTGTAATTGATGCCTGCAGAAAGCCCCGCGCAAGCGGGGCTTTTTGTTTGTGTGTTGCACGGCAAGGCCGCCATGCATTTGGAAGAGCGGCGTCAGCCGCGAAGCTGGCATCAATGGAATCGCCGATGCCGCTGCAATCAGTTGGATCATCTGCTTCGCGGCTTATGCCGCTCCTACAAGATGGATGCATTGCCGGGAAAGCCTCTGCCGAGCATGGCTCGGCACTACAGCCCCCTCCCTTTCGCGCAGCGAAGGGGAGGGTTGGGGAGGGGTGGGTCTTCGCAAGGAAAAAGCCGTTTGAAACAGCGATTGTGGGAGCGGCGTCAGCCGCGAAGCAGATGGTTGATCAGGTGTTGGATATGGCGGTGTTCAATGATGCCGGCTTCGCGGCTGACACTGCTCCCCCAGTCATTGCGGTGCTGCTGCGTTGCCGGGAAAGCCTCTGCCGAGCATGGCTCGGCACTACGCTCCCTCCCTTTCGCGCAGCGAAGGGGAGGGCTGGGGAGGGGTAGCTTTTCGCGAGGCAAAGAAAAACCCCGCTTGCGCGGGGTTTTTCTCAATCACGCCACTGCTGGAATCAATCGCCCAGGGTCAGCAGCGAGGCGTTGCCGCCGGCGGCGGTGGTGTTCACCGTCACCGTCTTTTCGGTGGCAAAACGCAGCAGGTAGTGCGGGCCGCCGGCCTTGGGGCCGGTGCCGGACAGGCCCTGGCCGCCGAACGGCTGCACGCCGACCACGGCGCCGATCTGGTTGCGGTTGACGTAGACGTTGCCGACGTTGACGCGCGAAGCGATGCGATCAACGGTTTCGTCGATGCGCGAGTGCACGCCCAGGGTCAGGCCGTAGCCGGTGGCGTTGATCTGATCGATCACCGCATCCAGCTGATCGGCCTTCCAGCGGATCACGTGCAGCACCGGCCCGAAGATCTCCTTGTGCAGCTGGTTCAGATCCTTCAGCTCATACGCGCGCGGGGCGAAGAAGGTGCCGTGCGCGGCGGCTTCGGACAGCGGTGCGGCAGCGATCAGGCGGGCTTCGGCGTCCATGCGCACGGCGTGATCCTTGAGGATCTGCAGTGCATCGGCGTCGATGACCGGGCCGACGTCGGTGGACAGTTCGCCCGGATCGGCAACCTTCAGTTCGGCCATCGCGCCGGACAGCATGCCCATCACCTTGTCGGCGATGTCGTCCTGCACGAACAGCACGCGCGCTGCCGAGCAACGCTGGCCGGCGGAGGTGAAGGCTGAGCCGATCGCATCCTTGACCAGCTGTTCCGGCAGCGCCGAGGAGTCGGCGATGAAGGCGTTCTGGCCACCGGTCTCGGCGATCAGCACGCCGATGGCGGCATCGCGTGCGGCCATCGCGCGGTTGATGGCGCGGGCGGTCTCGGTGGAGCCGGTGAAGGCCACGCCGGCCACGCGCGGGTCGGCGGTCAGTGCGGCACCGACGGTGGCGCCATCGCCCGGCAGGAACTGCAGCACGCCTTCCGGCACGCCGGCATCCAGCAGCAGCTTCACTGCGTAGTAGCCGATCAGGTTGGTCTGCTCGGCCGGCTTGGCGATGACGCTGTTGCCAGCGGCCAGGGCAGCGGCCACCTGGCCGAGGAAGATCGCCAGCGGGAAGTTCCACGGGCTGATGCAGACGAAGACGCCACGGCCGTGCAGCTGCAGCTCGTTGCTTTCGCCGGTCGGGCTGGGCAGCTTCTCGGCGGTGCCGAACTGCTCGCGCGCCTGCTTGGCGTAGTAACGCAGGAAGTCCACCGCTTCGCGCACTTCGGCGACGCCGTCGGGCAGGCTCTTGCCGGCTTCCTTCACGCACAGCGCCATGAACTCGGCGATGCGGGCTTCCAGCTGGTCAGCGGCGTGCTCGAGGATGGCGGCGCGGCTGGCGGCCGGGGTGCGGTTCCAGGCTGGCTGTGCGGCGACGGCATTGGCCAGCGCCTTCTGCACGGTGGCGGCATCGGCAGCCTGCCAGTGACCGACGACCTGGCGGTTGTCGGCCGGGTTGACCACCGGCTGCGACGGCGTGCCCGGGGCCACGCCCTGCACCAGCGGCGTCGCCTGCCAAGGCTTGATGGCGGCGTTGAGCTGCTCAGCCAGGGCGCGCAGTTCGTTGTCGTTGGCGAGGTTGATGCCCATGGAGTTGGTCCTGTCGTGGTTCTGGCTGCGCAGCAAATCAACCGGCAGCGGGATCTTGGGATGCGGGATGGAGGCGAACGAAGATACGGCTTCGACCGGATCGCGGATCAGGTCGTCGATGGACACGTCTTCATCGGTGATGCGGTTGACGAAGCTGGAGTTGGCGCCGTTTTCCAGCAGGCGACGCACCAGGTAGGGCAGCAGGTCTTCATGCGAGCCGACCGGCGCGTACACGCGGCAGGGCACGTTCAAACGGTCAGCCGGAATCACCTCGGCATACAGGTCATCACCCATGCCGTGCAGCTTCTGGTGCTCGTACACGCCGCCCTTGGCAATCTGCTTGATCGTGGCGATGGTGGCCGCGTTGTGGGTGGCGAACATCGGGTAGATCGCATCGGCATGGCCGAACAGGCGCTTGGCGCAGGCGATGTAGGACACGTCAGTGTTCTGCTTGCGGGTGAACACCGGGTAGCCGGGCAGGCCTTCGATCTGCGCGCGCTTGATTTCCGCATCCCAGTACGCGCCCTTGACCAGGCGCACCTGCAGCTTGTGGCCGATGCGGCGGGCCAGGTCGGCGAGGTAATCAATCGTGTACGGCGTGCGCTTCTGGTAGGACTGCACGACGATGCCGAAGCCCGCCCAGCCCTTCAACGAGGCATCGCTGACCACGCGCTCGATGATGTCCAGCGACAGTTCCAGGCGGTCGCTTTCCTCGGCGTCGACGGTGCAGCCGATGCCATAGGACTTGGCCAGCTGCGCCAGTTCCAGAACGCCCGGTACCAGGTCCTTGAGCACGCGCTCGCGCTTGGCATGTTCGTAGCGCGGGTACAGTGCCGACAGCTTGATCGAGATGCCGTGCGAGGTGGTGACGTCGCCATCGGCCTTGCCGCCGCGGGCGATGTTGTCGCTGCCGATCGCATGGATGGCGCGGCGGTAGTCTTCCAGGTAGCGCAGCGCGTCCTTCATGGTCAGCGCGCCTTCGCCGAGCATGTCGAAGGAGTAGCGGTAGTTGCTGTTGTCGCCCTTGTGCGAGCGCGCCAGCGCTTCGTCGATGGTGCGGCCCATGACGAACTGGTGGCCCATGATCTTCATCGCCTGGCGCACGGCCAGACGGATCACCGGCTCACCGACGCGGCCGATCAGGCGCTTGAAGGCGCCGTGCACGTCGCGCTTGGTGGCATCGGCCAGGTCAACCAGGTGACCGGTCAGCATCAGGCCCCAGGTGGAGGCATTGACCAGCACCGAGTCGGACTGGCCCATGTGGCGCTTCCAGTCGGCTTCGCCCAGCTTGTCGCGGATCAGCTTGTCGGCGGTTTCCTGGTCCGGAATGCGCAGCAGGGCTTCGGCCACGCACATCAGCAGCACGCCTTCCTCGCTGCCCAGGTCGTACTGGCGCATGAAGGCTTCGATCGCGCCCTGGTTCTTGGCGCGTGCGCGCACGCGGCGCACCAGGTCGGCGGCGGTGGCCTGTACCTGTGCCTGTTCGGCAGCGGGCAGGCGGGCCTGTTCCAGCAGCTCGCGCACGTGGCTGGCTTCGTCCTTCAGCCATGCATCGGTGATGGCCTGGCGCAGCGCGGATGGCGCCGGCGGCAGCTCGGGCGTCAGCAGCGGCGGGGCCGCTGACGTAGGGGAGGCGACATCAGGAGAAGGTGTTGCGTTCATGCGCTCGGCCACAGTTGGATTCGGCCATTTTAATCTTCGGCGGCGGATTTCCTAGTCCCCTGCGGGCGTCCGTTTGCAGGGTGAAAGCACTGGCCTGTGGGCGCTTTTGCAATATTCAGCGAGGTGATTTTGATTGTGCCGATTCCGTCATCTAAATCGACGTGCTTGGACGATATCGGCACAGTTTTGATGTGCACTGCAGCATTGATGACGATGATGAATGGAAGCTTGCCGGGCGAGCGTGGGCAGGGCTACCATCGAACTCGATTTCCGCGGTATGGACGCGGCTGCGATGATCCAGGTGCTTCGGCAAGGTTCCGATGGCTCAGGGACGCAGTTGTTACTGCACCCCCCACGGGCACTCAGTGCTCGGCAGTTCGTCCAGTTGTTTGCGGCGTTGGCTGGGTTGATGGCGTTCTCGGCAGGCTTGGGTTGGTTGTCCGGAAACGTCTTGGCACCCGTCTTCGCGTTGTTGCATGGCTTGCTGGTGGCTGCTGCCCTGCGCGCATGTTGGCGCAGCAGCAATCGCCAGGAAGAGATCCGGGTAGGACCGGACTGCGTGGAAGTAATTCCCGCAACCGGAGTTTCGCCGGTGTTCCATGCGCACCCTTATTGGGTGCGGGTGGTGGCCGGGAAGGAACGGGTCCTGCTGGTTTCCAGCGGCAAGTGGGTGGAAGTGGGGAGTTTCCTCGCGCCCGTGGAACGTCGGGAACTTGCGGTGACACTTGAAGGCTTGCTCGCGGCCAGCAATGGCAGCAACCGATGACGTCAAGGGTCTAGGCAATGAAGCAAAGCAGCGTGTGGGGCGCGAAGTTGAAACACGGTTTGGCAGCGGCAGCGATGATGCTGTCGGCGCAGGCAGCATGGGCGCAATCGGCCGATCCCAAGGAATGGCAGCTCAATATGGGCAAGGGCGTCACCCATACCTCGCGTATGGCGTGGGACGCACATATGGTGGCCTTGTGGGTATGTACCGTCATCGGTGTGCTGGTGTTCGGCGCCATGGCCTATGCCATCTTCAAGTTCCGCAGGTCCAAGGGGGCGGTGGCCAAGCAGTTCAGCCACAACACCAAGGCGGAAATCATCTGGACCGTCATCCCGATCATCATCCTGGTAGTGATGGCCTGGCCGGCCACGGCCAAGCTGATCGCCATGTACGACACCCGCGATTCCGAGATGACGGTGAAGATCACCGGCTATCAGTGGATGTGGAAGTACGAATACCTGGGTGAAGACGTCGCCTTCACCAGCCGCCTGGACCGCAAGTCCGACGAAGTGCGGCAGAGCGGCAGCGTGCCGACCATGGCCAGCGATCCGCATTACCTGTTGGACGTGGACAACCCGCTGGTGCTGCCGGTGGATACCAAGGTCCGTTTCGTCATCACTTCCGATGACGTCATCCACGCCTGGTGGGTGCCCGCTCTGGGCTGGAAGCAGGATGCGGTGCCGGGCTTCATCAACGAGCGCTGGACCAACATCGAAACCGAAGGCGTCTACCGCGGCCAATGCGCGGAGCTGTGCGGCAAGGACCATGGCTTCATGCCGATCGTGGTCAAGGCCGTGTCCAAGGACGAGTTCAAGTCCTGGCTGGCCTCGCGCAAGCCTGCGCCTGCCGCGCCTACCGAGGCTGCGCCCGCACCTGCTGCCGAGCCGGCACCTGCGGCTACGCCGGCTGCAACCCAACCCGACGCTACACCCGCCGCAGCTGCGGCGGCCGGTGCCTGATACCACTGCGTGCCGGTGCTGCCGGCGCGATGCCTGAAAACGGATAAAGAGGTGTAGTTGCAATGGCGAATACCGCAGTGGACCACTCCGATCACCACGGGCACCAACAGGGCTTCTTCGAGCGCTGGTTCTTCTCCACCAATCACAAGGACATCGGCACGCTGTACCTGCTTTTCAGCTTCACGATGTTCATCGTCGGCGCGGCGATGAGCGTGGTGATCCGGCTGGAGCTGGCGCAACCCGGCCTGCAGTTCGTCAAGCCGGAGTTCTTCAACCAGATGACCACCGTGCATGCACTGGTGATGATCTTCGGTGGCGTGATGCCGGCCTTCGTCGGCCTCGCCAACTGGATGATCCCGCTGCAGATCGGCGCGCCGGACATGGCGCTGCCGCGCATGAACAACTGGTCGTTCTGGCTGCTGCCTGTGGCCTTCGGCATGCTGCTGGTGACCCTGTTCCTGCCCGGCGGTGCGCCGGCCGGTGGCTGGACGCTGTATCCGCCGCTGTCGCTGCAGGGTGGCTACAACGTCGCCTTCAGCGTGTTCGCCATCCACGTGGCCGGTGTCAGCTCGATCATGGGCGCGATCAACATCATCGCCACCGTGCTCAACATGCGCGCGCCGGGCATCGACCTGTTGAAGATGCCGATCTTCTGCTGGACCTGGCTGATCACCGCCTTCCTGCTGATCGCGGTGATGCCGGTGCTGGCTGGCGCGGTGACCATGCTGCTGACCGACAAGTTCTTCGGCACCAGCTTCTTCAACGCCGCCGGTGGCGGTGACCCGGTGATGTACCAGCACATCTTCTGGTTCTTCGGTCACCCCGAGGTCTACATCATGATCCTGCCGGCGTTCGGCGTGGTCAGCGAGATCCTGCCGACCTTCAGCCGCAAGCCATTGTTCGGCTACCAGGCCATGGTCTACGCCACCGCCGCCATCGCCTTCCTGTCGTTCATCGTGTGGGCCCACCACATGTTCACGGTGGGCATGCCGCTGGGTGGCGAGATCTATTTCATGTTCGCCACGATGCTGATCTCGATCCCGACCGGGGTGAAGGTGTTCAACTGGGTCAGCACGATGTGGGAGGGCTCGCTGACGTTTGAAACGCCGATGCTGTTCTCCATCTCGTTCGTGATCCTGTTCACCATCGGTGGTTTCTCCGGCCTGATGCTGGCGATCGTGCCGGCCGACTACCAGTACCACGACACCTATTTCGTGGTGGCGCACTTCCATTACGTGCTGGTGACCGGCGCGGTATTGGCACTGATTGCTGCGGTGTACTACTGGTGGCCAAAGTGGACCGGCCGCATGTACAACGAGTTCTGGGGCAAGTTCCATTTCTGGTGGACGATGGTGTTCGTCAACCTGCTGTTCTTCCCGCAGCACTTCCTTGGCCTGGCCGGCATGCCGCGGCGTATCCCGGACTACAACCCGGTGTTCGCCGATTGGAACCTGATCAGCTCGATCGGTGCGTTCGGCATGTTCGCGACGCCGTTCATGATGGCGGCGATCCTGCTGGCCTCGCTGCGCAACGGCAAGCGCGCCGAAGCACGTGCCTGGGAAAGCGCCAAGGGCCTGGAATGGACCATTCCGTCGCCCGCGCCGGCGCATACCTTCACCGTGCCGCCGGTGATCAAGCCGGGTGACCTGGCACATGATGACGTGACGCACTGAGGAGGCTGGCAATGAGCAGCAATGAACATTTCCAGGCTGAAGAATTGGCCTTGCGCAGGCGCCGTTCGCGGCGCACCGCGCTGATCGTTGGCCTGATCGCGGTAGCGGTCTATGTCGGCTTCATCCTGTCCGGGGTGCTGGCGAGTTGACCACGCCGACGCCCGCACCCAAGCCGAACGCCGGCCTTGGCCGGCTGATCGGCGTGGCCTTCGCGGTATTCGTGCTGACCTTCTCGTTGGTGCCGCTGTACCGCATCGCCTGCGAAAAAGTGTTCGGCGTACGCCTGGAGCGTGGCGCGACCACGCATGAAACCAACGCGCACGCGGCGAGTGGCAAGCGCACCGTGCGGGTGGAGTTTGATGGTGGCGTCAATTCCAAGCTGCCGTGGGCCTTCCATCCGGAGAAGCTGACGATGGACGTGGTGCCGGGCGAGTTGAACGAAGCCCTGTACTTCGCCCGCAACGACAGCGACCGCGCGCTGGTTGGCAGTGCGGTGCCGTCGGTGGCGCCGGCACGCGCCTCGGGCTACTTCAACAAGACCGAATGTTTCTGCTTCACCGCGCAGACCCTGCAGGCCGGTGAGAAGCGCGACATGCCGGTACGTTTCATCGTTGACCCGGACCTGCCGGCCGACGTCAACACGATCACCCTGTCCTACACCTTCTACAAGAATGATGCGCTGACCGAACGCCTGGCCCCGGCAAACGCCGCGGCCGCCGCACACGCAGCTCCCTGATCACGGACCCGGAAGCAACGCCATGGCCCATAACACGCCTGATCCCAACGTCTACTTCGTGCCAAGCAGCAGCAAATGGCCGTTTGTAGGATCGATCGCGATGCTGGTGATGATGGTCGGGGTGGCCAGTTGGCTCAACGACGCCAGCTGGGGCCGCTGGACCTTCTTCACCGGCGTGGCGATGCTGGTGTTCACCCTGTTCCTGTGGTTCGGCGATGTCATCCGCGAATCGGTGGGCGGCAATTACAACCGCCAGGTCGACGGCTCGTTCCGGATGGGGATGATCTGGTTCATCTTCTCCGAGGTGATGTTCTTCGCCGCTTTCTTCGGCGCGCTGTTCTACACCCGCAACATGGGCCTGCCCTGGCTCGGCGGTGAAGGCCATGGCGTGCTCACCAATGAATACCTGTGGGATGGCTATTCGGCAGCGTGGCCGACCAACGGCCCGGCCGACATCGGTGGTGCCTTCCAGACCATTCCGGCCTGGGGCCTGCCGCTGCTCAATACGCTGATCCTGCTGACCTCGGGCGTGACCCTGACCATCGCCCACCACGCACTGAAGGCGGGCAACCGCAAGCAGTTGCTGATCTGGCTGGGTGCGACGGTGGTACTGGGCTGCGTGTTCCTGTTCTTCCAGGCCGAGGAATACATCCACGCCTACAAGGAGTTGAACCTGACCCTGGGCTCGGGCATCTACGGTTCCACCTTCTTCATGCTGACCGGCTTCCACGGCGCGCACGTGCTGCTGGGCACGATCATGCTGACGGTGATGTGGTTCCGCGCCGCCAAGGGTCACTTCACCCGTGACAACCATTTCGGTTTCGAAGCAGCCGCCTGGTACTGGCACTTTGTCGACGTGGTGTGGCTGATGCTATTCCTGTTTGTCTACGTGCTGTAACAGGTGTCAGCAGCCGCGCTGCATGCAGTGCGGCTGCTGCGATGTTCAACCGCCAACACCATGCGGCTTGATCCAGCCCATGTAGATGCTCAGGGCAACCAGCAGGATCAGCACCACTGACAGCGCGATACGCCGCGTCAACGCATTGACCGTCCGTTTGGTCTGGCCGCGATCGATCATCAGGTAATAGAGGCCGGCTCCAAGATTCCAGACGATGACGATCAAGAACGCGATTACCAGCAAGGTCTTCAACGAATCATTCATGCGTGGCTCGAAGGGTGGAAGGGCAGTGCTATATCACCCGCTTGGCGGCAGCTTGTCATGACGCGACAGCACACAGCGATCTTGGGTTGGCTGGTGGCGGTGCTGGTGGCGGTCGTGTTCTGCGCCTTGGGCGGCTGGCAGCTGCAGCGCAAGCACGAAAAAGAAACCCTGCTTGCGCAATTGCCGCCCAGCCGCGACGCCGCGCTCAGCCTGCCCCAGGCCGCCGCCGCCCCGGATTCCCTGCATTGGGTGCGTGACCAGCTGCAGTTCCTGCCCGGCAGCGTGCTGCTGGACAACCAACTGCGGGAAGGTCGCGCTGGCATCAAGGTCTACCAGCCTGCGCGCGCTGCCGACGGAGCCGTCGTGCTGATCGATCTGGGCTGGCTGCCGCTGCCTGCGGACCGCAGCATGCCCATGATCAGCGCAGAGCAGGGCACGCAGGCGCTGCAAGGGTTGTGGGCGCCTGCGCCTGCCACTGGCATCGCCTTGGGCCCTGCATTGACTGCCGGCAAGCAACCGCAGACCTGGTTGGCGACGCGGATGGATCTGCCCGCTATTGCCACGCAGTTGGGCCTGGGTGCTGACGCGCTGGCGCCCAAGGTGCTGCGATTGGACCCAGCTTTACCGCTGGGCTATGCGCGCGATCTGGACCTGCTTCCCAATACCTTGCCGCCTTCGCGGCACCTTGGCTATGCGGTGCAATGGTTCGCGATGGCCTTGGCGGTGTTGTTGATTGCGCTGGTATTGCAGTTCAAGAAGCGCAGGAAGGCGGGAGCTGGAAATGGGGGATAGGTTGGAGCTGTTTGGAAGGCAAAGCCAAAGCCAAAGCCAAAGCCAAAGCACCCCTCCCCAACCCTCCCCTGCGCGACGCGCAAGGGAGGGGGCAGAGCGCTGCGCCGTCGCTTTGAGCCTTGCTCCTGCCGTTGCCGCTGAATTTCCCCCTCCCTTTCACCGAAGGTGAAGGGGAGGGCCGGGGCGGGGTGCTTTCAGCCTTTGCTCTTGCCTCCGCTACTGCTTTTGCGAATCCCCAATCCCGCCCCCCCCCCATTCCCGGCCTTGACCATGAACGCACTCACCCCCGACCAGCTCGCCACCCGCAACCGCGGCCGCCGGGTATTGCTGTTGATCTTCGCCATGTTCTTCGGCTCGATGGCGTTGGCCGGCATCCTGCGCTTCTCCGGTTGGACGCCGCAGATCAACCGCCACCACGGCGAGCTGCTGCAGCCGGCGCTGGACCTGCGCAGCGAACAGCTGCACCTGGCCAACGGCCAGGCCTACGACTGGAATCCGGGCGAGCGCCACTGGCGCATCCTGCTGGCGCCGCCGGCTGACTGTGCGCCGGCCTGCGTCACTTTGTCGCAGCAATTGGACAAGGTGTGGCAGTTGTTCGGCCATAACGCGGATAATGTCGAGATATTGTGGCTGGGCACGCCGCCTGAGCAGGTGGCCGCCATGCCGGCACTGAAGGTGCTGCAGCCCCAGCCTGCGTTCCGGGGCAAGCTGCCGGGGGTGGATGACCCGGCCGGTATCCCGGTGTATATGATTGATCCCAATGGCTTTGTGGTATTCCGCTATGCGCCGGGTTTTGAACCGGGTGGATTGCGGGCTGATCTATCCAAGCTGTTGAAACTGATGTGAGTTCCGTTCGATGAATGCCTCCGCGCGTCCGGCGCTGTACCGCAATTTCCACCGACTGGCGTGGTTCGCACTGATCATGACGGCGAGCACCATCATGTTCGGCTCCTTCGTGCGCCTGTCCGACGCCGGCCTGAGCTGCCCGGATTGGCCTACCTGCTATGGCCGCGTCACCTGGCCGCAGACCCAGATGGAAGCCGCCCAGCACGTGGCCAGCGAGATCCGCCCGCTGGAAACCCACAAGGCCTGGCGTGAGCAGGTGCACCGTTTCCTGGCCGGTCTGCTCGGCGTTGAAGTGCTGACCCTGGCCTTGCTGGCGGCACGTCGGCGCAAGCACGGCATCGCCCAGATCGTCACCGCCTCGGCGCTGGTCGCGCTGGCGATACCTTTGTATATGCGCGGCGAGCATGTGGCCTCCAGCGTGCTGGCGATTGGCGGTGAAGCGATCCTGCTGCTGGCGGCGCTGCGCTGGTCCAACATCGATCTGGCGCGCGCTGCCGTGCTGACCTTGGCGGTGGTCGTGTTCCAGGCCCTGCTCGGCATGTGGACGGTCACCTGGCTGCTCAAGCCCATCGTGGTGATGGGCCATCTGCTTGGCGGCATGCTGATGTTCGGCATGCTGGTGTGGATGGCGTGGAAGGCAACGCATCTGCCGATCACCCTGGCCGAGGCACCGCGCCTGCGCTGGTGGCTGCGCGGTGCGGTTGCCCTGGTCGTACTGCAGATCGCGCTCGGTGGCTGGGTCAGCGCCAACTACGCGGCGCTGGCCTGCGGCGGTGGCAGTGCCTCGCTGGACAACTTCCCGCGCTGCGTCAGCCAGTGGTGGCCGCAGCAGAACTACACGGAAGGCTTCACCCTGTGGCGCGGTATCGGCGTGGATTACGAAGGCGGCGTGCTGGATGGGGCCTCGCGTATCGCCATCCAGATGGCGCACCGGATGTTCGCCGTGTTGGTGGCGCTGTACCTGTTGGTGCTGTCGGTGCGCATGTTCCGTTTGCCGGGCATGCGCGGTTGGGCAACTGCGGTCATCGTGCTGTTGCTGCTGCAGGTCACGTTGGGTGTTCTCAACGTCAAGCTGGCGCTGCCGCTGGCCGTGGCGGTGATGCACAGCGGCGGTGCGGTTGCCTTGTTGTTTGTATTGGTCACGCTGCTGGCGCGGCTGCGCGCCCCGGAGTGAATGATGCGTACAACATGGCGTGATTACTGGGACCTGACCAAGCCGAAGGTGGTGGCACTGATTGTGTTCACCGCCCTGGTCGGCATGTGCCTGGCCATTCCGGGCCTGCCGACCATCGCGCAGGTGGTGACCGGCCTGCTCGGTTTCCTTGGCATCTGGCTGTCGGCCTCGGCCGCTGCGGCGATCAACCAATTGCTGGATGCCCGCATCGACGCGCAGATGGCACGTACGTCCTGGCGCCCGCTGGTGGTCGGCAAGGTCTCGCCGCGGCAGGTGCTGGTGTTTGCCGGCGCGTTGACCGCGCTGTCGATGACCATCCTGGTGCTGTGGGTGAACGTGATCACCGCGGTGCTGACCTTTGCCTCGCTGATCGGCTATGCGGTGATCTACACCGTCTACCTGAAGCGCGCGACCTCGCAGAACATCGTCATCGGCGGCCTGGCTGGGGCGACGCCGCCGCTGCTGGGCTGGGCGGCGATCACCGGCATGCAGGGCAGCTCGGATTGGGCCTACGCCTCGCTGCTGGTGCTGATCATCTTCATCTGGACCCCGCCGCATTTCTGGGCGCTGGCGATCTTCCGCCGCGCCGACTATGCCAAGGCCGAGATCCCGATGTTGCC
Source organism: Stenotrophomonas sp. (assembly GCF_032066555.1). Lineage (GTDB taxonomy): Bacteria > Pseudomonadota > Gammaproteobacteria > Xanthomonadales > Xanthomonadaceae > Stenotrophomonas. The sequence continues at coordinate 185,659 of NZ_DAMBKV010000003.1, read as the reverse complement.
GGTCACCCACGGCGTGCCGCATACCCGCAAGCAGATCCTGGCGTACTCGGTGGTGCTGGCGGTGGTGACGCTGCTGCCGGCGGCCATTGGCATGAGCGGCATGTTCTACCTGGGCGGGGCGACGGTGTTGAACATCGTCTTCCTCTGGTACGCCTGGAAAATGCAGAACCCGCCGGACGAGATGTTCAACATGAAGATGTTCGGCTATTCCATCGTCTACCTGATGGCGCTGTTCGCCTTCCTGCTGGTCGACCATTGGCTATTGCCCTGGTTGTGATCAAGCAATGAAAAGGCCGGCATTAGCCGGCCTTTTCATTTGTATGCCGCCATGCAGCTGTGCTCCCTCCCTTTGCCGCAGGCAAGGGGAGGGCTGGGGAGGGCTGGGGAGGGCTGGGGAGGGGTTAGCTCTGCTTTGCTTCATGTAGTGCCGAGCCATGCTCGGCAAGAGGCTTTACCAGTAAGGCCTCTGCCGAGCATGGCTCGGCACTACCAACTTCGGTGTCGATCATTGTTGCGTTGTTCCGGCGTTCTGCTTCGCATACCGCTGCGCCACCACCGAGCAGACGATCAGCTGGATCTGGTGGTAGATCATGATCGGCAGCACGATCGCGCCGAGGCTGCCACCGGCAAACAACACCTTGGCGATCGGCACGCCGGTGGCCAGGCTCTTCTTGGAGCCGCAGAACATGATGGTGATCTGGTCGGCGCGGTTGAAACCCAACCGCCGTGCCAGCCAGCTGATGCCCGGCATGGCGATGGCCAGCAATACGATCGCGACCAGTGCGGCAGTGAGCAGGGACAGTGGCGGGGTCTTGCTCCACAGGCCTTCGCTGACCGATTCGCCAAAGGCGGCGTAAACCACCAGCAGGACGGTGCCCTGGTCGGTGTAGCGCAGCAGGGCACGGCGCTTTTCAATCCAGCCACCTATCCACGGCCGCAGCAGATGGCCGAGTACGAACGGCACCAGCAGCTGCAGCATGATCGCGCCCACTGCATGCAGTGGGTTGGCCATGCCGCCTTGCGAGCCAGCCAACACGGTCATCAACAGTGGGGTGAGGAATACGCCAAGAATGCTCGACAGCGAGGCCGCGCACACTGCTGCCGGCACATTGCCGCCGGCGATGGAAGTGAAGGCAATCGAGGATTGCACGGTCGAGGGCAGTGCACACAGGAACAGCACGCCGATGTAGAGCTCGGGCGTCAGCGCCCAGCCGGCCAACGGCTTCGTTGCCAGCCCCAGTAGCGGGAACAGTACGAAGGTACAGACCAGGATGGTGATATGCAGGCGCCAGTGCAGCAGCCCGGCAACGATGGATTCGCGTGGCAGGCGTGCACCGTGCAGGAAGAACAGCGCGGCAATGGCGACGTCGGTGAAGTGGTCGAACCCCCTGGCGGCGGCGCCGGTGAGTGGCAGCACGCTGGCCAGGACGACGGTGGCGAGCAGGGCGAGGGTGAAGTTGTCCGGTCGCAGTCGCGACCACCAGCGGGTCATGTCGGCAATGCCTCCTGATCAGGGGGTGGGAGTTTCCAGGGCGGCGCGTACGGCCGGTTCCAACGAGGTCATGCCGGCGTCGCGGCCCAGTGTGAGCGCATCCTCCGCCGATGCGCCGTTGATGCGGGCGTCAATCACCGACAGCAGTGCGCCGGCGCGATTGGACGAGGCGCAATGCAGCAGGGTCTTGCCGTCGTCCTGCTTGAGCAGGCGATGCAGCGTGCGCGCGTTGGCTTCGGTGATGTCACTGGCACCCGCGATTGGCAGGCGCACATAGCGCAGGCCGAGTTGTTCGGCCAGGGCCGCTTCGTCGTAGCCGCGATCTTCATCGGGCCGGCGCAGGTCGATGACGGTGGTGACGCCATTGGCGGCAGCGTCGCGCAGTTGCTGCGCGCTGGGCTGGCCGGCGGTGATCAGATTGGGGCGTGGCTGCCGAAACGTCGCATCACCGGCAAAGGCGTTGGCGGAGAGCAGCAGTGTGAGGAGCAGTGGCAGGCGGTAGGGGGACATGCGGATGCTCCGTTGTTCTCACAGACGCAGGGTGGCGCGGGCCTTGAGCAGCTCGCGCAGTTCGTATTTGTCGGTATCGTCCAGGCCTTGCTGGCGTTGTTTTGCCTGCAACTCGTCCAGACGCTGGGCCAGCAGTTGCTTCTCCAGCTGCAGCACGGCGTCCTGCAGTTCCTGTGCCCACATCGCTTCATCGCCGGGCAATGCCTGCGCGGCCAGCTTGTGCAATGCGGCCTGTTCTTCGCGCTCGTTGAAGTGTTCGAGCAGGGCGCCAGTGCTGATGTCGGGGCGCTGCTGCACCAGGTTCAACAACTCGACCAGCAGCTCGATGCCGGGCAGGCGCAGGCCACCGATGGCGTGATGGCCTTCCAGGCTCATCGCCAGTGAGGGCTGCTGCAGCAGGATGGCAATGGCGGCACGCACCAGGCTGCGCTTCTGCGCAGGCACCGCGTTGTTGCGCATCGGTGGCCGCGCTGCAGGTGCGGCGGCTGTTGCCGTGCTGCCGATGCCGGTCAGGCGTGCCAGCTCCTGCTTCATCAGGTCGCCGAAAGCGCCATCGGGAATCTGCGCCAGCATCGGCTTCGCACGTTCGGCCAGGCGTGCCTTGCCGTCCAGCGTGCCGAGATTGATCTCGCGGCTCAGCTCGTCGAAGAAGAACTGCGACAGCGGCGTGCCCTGCTTGAGCCGGGCATCGAAAGCATCGGCACCTTCCTTGCGCACGATGGTGTCCGGGTCCTCGCCATCGGGCAGGAACAGGAAGAAGGCCTGGCGGCCATCCTTCATGCGCGGCAGCACCGACTCCAGTGCGCGCCAGCCGGCACGGCGACCGGCGGCATCACCGTCGAAGCAGAAGTACACATCGGGCGCGTTGCGGAACAGCAGCTCGGCATGGTCGGGCGTGGTCGCCGTGCCCAGCGTCGCCACCGCCTGGGTGACTCCGAACTGGAACAGGCTGACCACGTCCATATAGCCTTCAACCACGATCAGGCGTTCGATCTTCTGGTTGGCCTGGCGTACCTGCCACAGGCCGTACAGTTCGCGGCCCTTGTGGAACAGCGCGGTTTCCGGCGAGTTGAGGTACTTGGGGCCGTCGTCCTTCTGCATGACGCGGCCGCCGAAGGCGATGACACGGCCACGGCGATCGAAGATCGGGAACATCACCCGGTCGCGGAACTTGTCGTAGACGTGGCCGCGGTCGTTCTTGGAGAACAGGCCGACGCGTTCGAGCAGCTTCATGCGCCGCTCGTCCTTGCCCAGCGCGTCCTTCAGCGCGCTATAGCCATCCGGCGCATAGCCGATGGAGAAGCGCGCGCGGGTATCGGCATCCACGCCACGGCCATCGAGGTAGGCGCGGGCCTTTTCGTTGCCTTCCAGCTGCTTCTGGAAGAAGCGGGTGGCGGCATCCAGCGCCGAGTACTGGTCGCGGCTGTCGTCCTGCTGCTGGGGTGTGCGTGCGTTGGTTTCGCGCGGGATTTCCATGCCCACGCGCTTGGCCAGTTCATCCACCGCATCGAGGAACTCGAGGCGGTCGTAATTCATCAGGAAGCTGATCGCGGTGCCGTGCGCGCCGCAACCGAAGCAGTGATAGAACTGCTTGGTCGGCGAGACCGTGAACGAGGCCGAGCGCTCGTCATGGAAGGGGCAACGCGAGGCGTATTCCTTGCCCTGGCGCTTGAGCGGCACACGTGAGCCCACCACTTCGACGATGTCGGTGCGGGCCAGCAGGTCGTCAATGAACGCGTCGGGAAGTCGGGCCATGCGGCAAATGAACAGCGCCGCCGGTTGGCGGGGCGCGATGAAAGGGGGGAAGGGGAGTGTACTAGGCTGGGCTGGTGCTGGCTGGGGAGGGGTGGCTTTTTGCTTCTGCTCTTGCCGTCAGTCCAAAGCCCCAACATCCACCTTGGCCTCAGATGCCGCCTTGCGCCGCGCATACGCCCGCTCATCGATCACCGCAGTGATCAGCGCGCCGCCGAAGAACACCACGCTGGCGTAGTAGATCCACACCAGCATGATCACCAGCGTGCCCATCGAGCCATAGGCGCTGCCTGGCGCTGCGTTGGCGATGTATAGCCCGATCGCGTAACGGCCGAGGGTGAACAGCACCGCGGTGATGACGCCGCCGAGGAAGGCCTGGCGCCAGTCCACCGGCCGGTCCGGCAGGTAGTGGTAGAGGAAGGCGAAGCCCAGTGCGTACAACAGCAGGGTGGTCACATAGCCCACCGCCGGCAGCGCCGAGGGCAGGTGCGAGAAGATCACCTGCAGGGCGGTGGTGGCCACCATCGACACGATCAGCAGGAAGCCCAGTGCCAGCACCACGCCGGCCGAGAACACCCGCTTCTTCAGCCAGCCGAGGATGCCTTCGAAGCGCTTGGAGTCGGTACGGAAAATCAGGTTCAAGGCTGCCTGCAGTTGGGCGAACACCACCGTGGCGCCGATGAACAGCAGGACCAGGCTCCAGATGCCGGCAAACGAGCCCAGGTCGGGCTGGGCACTGGCGTTGGTGATCACCGTGCGGGCGACCTCGGCGACGCTGGCGCCTGCCAGCGAGCCGATCTGGTCGATAAGTGTCTCCTGCGCTGGCGGGTACAGTGAGGCGGTCAGCCACAGCAGCAGGACCAGCAGCGGCGCCAGTGACAGCAGGGTGTAGAAGGCCAGCGATGCCGCCTGGGTCATCACGTCGGTTTCGACGAAGCGGCGCACCAGCGCGGCCGGCAGGCTCTGCTGCAGCAGCTCCAGCCGGGATTTGAACGAATGCAGGGTGGGGCGGGTTACAGGCATCGGTTGGATCGTGTGAAGTCAGGTGTCTGTTCTAGCAAAGCCGGGCTTCGGGGCGGGTGAATAGGTGTCCGTAGTGCCGAGCCATGCTCGGCAGAGGCCTTCCCGGCAATGCCTGACGATGTGGGGGGCATAAGCCGCGAAGCCACATCCACGTCAGAAGCGGTGAAGCCAACCCCTCCCCAGCCCTCCCCTTGGCCTGCGGCCAAAGGGAGGGGGCGTAGTGCCGAGCCATGCTCGGCAGGGGCCTTCCCGGCAATGCCTGACGATGTGGGAGCGGCATCAGCCGCGACGCTGGATCCAGATCACAAGCGGTGAAGCCAACCCCTCCCCAGCCCGTCCGGCCCGAAGACATAGCCTTCGGTCGTTCATCAGGTCGCGCGGCAGTGCCGCGCAAGCAGACCTTCTTCACCCCCTTGGCTTGCGGCCAAAGGGAGGGGGCGTAGTGCCGAACCATGCTCGGCAGAAGCTTTCCCGGCAATGCCTGACGATGTGGGGGCGGCGTCAGCCGCGAAGCCACGGATTCATCAGATTGCAGGCAGGTCGGTGATTCCAGTACTGCCAGCTTCGCGGCTGACGCCGCTCCCACAAAAGACGGAAGGGCAAAAACAACAAAGCCCGCACTTGGCGGGCCTTGTCGCGCAAACCTGGCAGCTGCAATCAGCCAGCCAAAGCCTGCTTGACCAGCTTGGACACCAGGCCCATGTCAGCCTGGCCTGCGAGCTTGGGCTTGAGCACGCCCATCAACTTGCCGATGTCGGCGGCGCTGCTGGCACCGGTTTCGGCCTTGGCGGCGGCAATCGCCGCCTGGATCTCGGCTTCGCCCATCTTGGCCGGCACGTAGCGCTCGATCACCACGATCTCGTCACGCTCGACCGCGGCCAGGTCTTCACGGTTGGCCGCTTCGTACTGGGTGACCGAGTCCTTGCGCTGCTTGACCATCTTGTCCAACACGGCGATCACGTCGGTGTCGGTCAATTCGATGCGCTCGTCCACTTCGCGCTGCTTGATGGCGGCATTGATCAGGCGGATCACGCCCAGCGAGTGCTTGTCGCCGCTCTTCATGGCGGCCTTCATGTCTTCGGTCAGCTGTTGCTTCAGGCTCATGGAGCACCTCTTTGGGTCGGGAATATGGGAAAAGACGTCAGCATTGCTGGCATCTGGAACGCAAAAAGCCGGCTACGCTTGCGCGTGCCGGCTTTCACCCCAGTACGGAAGGCCGGAGCCCCCCGTTCAGGAGTTGCGTACGATCAGTACAGGCGCTGACGCTTGGTGACGTCGCGCGAGGAACGACGCAGCTGGCGCTTTACGGCAGCAGCGGCCTTGCGCTTGCGTTCCTGGGTCGGCTTTTCGTAGAACTCGCGCTTGCGGGTCTCGGCCAGTACGCCGGCCTTTTCGCAAGTGCGCTTGAAGCGGCGAAGAGCAAACTCAAAGGGCTCGTTCTCGCGGACTTTAACGCTGGGCATGGAATCTCCGGGGACTCAGTAGAAAAACCGGGACACACCCGGTGAGCCGCGCATTATAGTCCCTTTGCGCAGCCGTGCAACCCCCGGGATTTGGCGGGGGCGTCAGAGAGGTCCACAATACGCCTTATGAAAGTCCTTGGCATTGAATCATCCTGCGATGAGACCGGCGTAGCCGTCTACGACACCTCGCTTTCCGGGGCGGCCGCGCTGCGCGCGCACGCCGTCTACAGCCAGATCGCGCTGCACGCCGAGTATGGCGGGGTGGTGCCGGAGCTGGCCAGCCGCGACCACGTGCGCAAAACCCTGCCGCTGATCCGGCAGACCCTGGACGAAGCCGGCATCGCCATCTCCGAGATCGAGGGCGTGGCCTATACCGCCGGCCCGGGCCTGGTGGGGGCGCTGCTGGTCGGCGCCGGCGTGGCCCGGTCGCTGGCCTGGGGCCTGGATGTGCCGGCTATTGGCGTACATCACATGGAAGGTCACCTGCTGGCCCCGCTGATGGAGGACGACCCGCCGGAGCCGCCGTTCGTGGCCCTGCTGGTGTCGGGCGGCCACACCCAGTTGATCGCGGTGGACGCCATCGGCAAATACCGTCTGCTGGGCGAAACCCTCGACGATGCCGCCGGTGAGGCCTTCGACAAGACCGCCAAGATGATGGGCCTGCCGTACCCGGGCGGTCCGCAGCTGGCCAAGCTGGCCGAGATCGGCACGCCGGGGCGCTACAAGTTCACCCGGCCGATGACCGACCGGCCGGGGCTGGACTTCAGTTTCTCCGGCTTGAAGACCCAGGTGCTGATGGCCTGGCGCGACAGCGACCAGAGCGAACAGACCCGCGCCGACATCGCCCGTGGCTTCGAGGACGCGGTGGTCGACACACTGGTGATCAAGTGCGGTCGCGCGCTGGATGCGGCCGGCTGCGACGTATTGGTGGTGGCCGGCGGCGTCGGCGCCAACAAGCGCCTGCGCGCCAAGCTGCAGGACGATGCCCAGCGCCGCGGCGGTCGGGTCTGCTTCCCGCGGCCGGCACTGTGCACCGACAACGGCGCGATGATCGCCTTCGCCGGTGCCCTGCGCCTGCAAGCGGGCCAGCACGGTCCGGCCGAGATCAAGGTGACCCCGCGCTGGGACATGGCGTTGTTGCCGCCCTTGCAGCGCTGACAAGCAGCTCTGCCGTGCCCGTCCACGGCAGGCTCAGTCTGCTGCCGTTACCATGTCGTATTCATTCAATACGACGGATGCAATGGACAAGGTATTCATCGAAGGGCTGGAAATCGACGCCCTGATCGGCATCTACGACTGGGAACGGCGCATCCGCCAGACCCTGGTGTTCGATCTTGAAATGGGCTTCGACAACCGCAAGCCCGCCGCCAGCGACGACATCGTCGACACGCTGAACTACAAGGCGGTCAGCAAGCGCCTGATGGAATTCGTGCGCGCCTCCGATTTCGGTCTGGTGGAAACGCTGGCCGAGCGCTGCGCGCAGATCGTGCTGGACGAATTCAACGTGCAATGGCTGCGATTGAAGCTGAGCAAGCCCGGCGCGGTGCGCGGTGCGCGCGCGGTTGGCGTGATCATCGAGCGCAGCCGCAGCGAAGGTTGAGCCTGTTGTAACCCGGTCGCGCGCCCTGCGGTGCGCGGCCTGAGCTATGCCTGTCCGATCAAGCAATGCGGTTGGGCAGGTTGTTTCTGCAGTACGAGTAAAAGGAGAAGTGCACGATGGCGGTAATGGGAATTCGCTGGTTGGATCAGCTGGAAAACATCCTGGCGCCCTACCCGATGGCCTACCCGGCGGTGGTGCTGGCGGGATTGCTGCTGGTGGCATGGCTGGCCAACTTCGTCACCAAGCGCATCCTGTTGCGTGGCCTGCGTTCGATGATCGAACGTTTCTCCGGCCCCAATCACAACGCCAGGCAGCCGCTGCGGGTGATCGCGCGGCTGTCCAATATCGTGCCGTCGGTGGTGCTTGCCGCAGGCTTGAGCATCGTGCCGGAGCTGCCGCCGGGCCTGGTCCATGCCTTGAAGGCGCTGTGTCATGCATGGACGGTGCTGACCATCGCGATGGCGGTATCGCACGCGTTGGACGCCTTCAACGATTTCTACGAACGCCGCGCCGATGCGCGCAACAAGCCGATCAAGGGCTACCTGCAGGTCGTCAAGATCGTGGTGTTCGTATTCGCCGGCCTGTCGATCGTGGCGATCCTGGTCGGCGTGGAACTGCTGCACCTGGTTACTGGCCTGGGCGCAGCGACGGCGGTGTTCATGCTGATCTTCCAGGACACCATCCTGTCGCTGGTGGCCAGCGTGCAGATCAGCGGCGATGGCCGCGTGCGCATTGGCGACTGGATCGAGATGCCCAGCCAGAACGCCGATGGCGACGTGATCGACATCGCCCTGCACACGGTCACCGTGCAGAACTGGGACAAGACCGTCACCACCATCCCGACCAAGAAGCTGGTCACCGAATCGTTCAAGAACTGGCGCGGCATGCAGGAATCCGGCGGGCGCCGGATCAAGCGTTCGATCTACCTGGACCAACACAGCGTGCGTTTCCTCGATGCCGGTGGACTGGAGCGACTGGGCCAGATCGCGCTGCTGGACGACTACCTGGCGGGCAAGCAGCAGGAGCTGCAGCAGTGGAATGCGCAGGTGGCGCAGGCGCACCCGGAGCCGGTCAATGCACGTCGGCTGACCAACCTGGGCACCTTCCGCGCCTATGTCGAGCTGTACCTGCGGAACAACCCCGGCATTCATCAGGACATGACCCTGCTGGTGCGGCAGATGGCGCCGACCCCGCAGGGCCTGCCGCTGGAGATCTACTGTTTCACCTCTTCGACCGCCTGGGCCAAGTACGAGGCCATCCAGTCGGACATGTTCGACCACCTGCTGGCGATCCTGCCGGAATTCGGCCTGCACGTATTCCAGGAATCCAGCGACGCCATGCTGATGACCGCCCGCGAGCAGCGCGATCACTGATGGGTAGTGCCGAGCCATGCTCGGCAGGGGCTTTACCGGCCAAGTCCAAAAGCCACCCCTCCCCAACCCTCCCCTTCGCCACGCGAAAGGGAGGGGGCGTAGTGCCGAGCCATGCTCGACAGGGGCTTTCCCAGCGAAAAGCAGCCCTCACCCCAGCCCCTCTTCCCTAGGCGGGAGAGGGGCTGAAGCGATAGTGCCGAGCCATGCCAGGCAAGGGGGCTCTACCGGTAATGCCCCCTTGCCGAGCATGGCTCGGCACTACAGGCGGAGCCATCCGGCGGCTGCTTCACGCTTGTAGCGCTAGAATCGCCGCCTTGAAAGCGTTTACATGAAGGACTGCCGGTGGCCCCCGACCGCATTGAATCCCTGATTTCCCGCATGACCGTCGACGAGAAAGTCGGTCAGCTCAGCGTATTCGCCGACATGGTCCGGCCATTCGCTCCGGACGTGAATCCGGAGGCCAATGTGCGTAACGCCGAGCAGGTGCTGGAACAGGTACGCACTGGTCGGGTTGGCTCATTGTTCAATGGCGTCGGTGCCGAGCTGGGCCGGCGCATCCAGCAGGTGGCGCTGGAAGAAAGCCGCCTGGGTATTCCGGTCATCCTCGCTTCCGACGTGATCCACGGCATGCGCACCGTGTTTCCGATTCCGCTGGGCGAGGCCGCCAGCTTCGAACCGGATCTGGCCCGTCGTACTGCCCGCGCCACCGCGGTCGAAGCGACCGCCGCCGGCATCCACTGGACCTATGCCCCGGCGGTGGATATCGCCCGCGACCAGCGCTGGGGGCGCGGTGCCGAAGGGGCGGGCGAAGACGTGGTGCTGGGCTGCGAATTCGCCGCCGCCCGCGTACGTGGCTTCCAGGGCGATGACCTGACCGCCGAAGATTCGCTGCTGGCCACACCCAAACACTTCGCCGCCTACGGTGCGGTCGCCGCAGGCATGGAATACGCGCAGGTGGATATCTCGCCGCAGACCCTGCGCGATGTGCACCTGCCGCCGTTCAAGGCCGCGCTGGATGCCGGCGCGCTGTCGCTGATGAGCGCCTTCAACGACATCAATGGTGTGCCGGCCAGCGCCAATCGCGCGCTGCTGACCGATCTGCTGCGCAAGGAATGGAAATTTGAGGGCGTGGTGGTTTCCGACTACACCGCCGACATGGAGCTGATTGCACACGGCTACGCGGCCGATGAAGTGGATGCCACTCGCAAGGCCTTCCTCGCCGGGTTGGACCTGAGCATGCAGAGCGGTTTCTACGACCAGCATCTGGCAGGTCTGGTGCACGCCGGTGAAGTGCCGATGGCGGTGCTCGACGAATCGGTACGCCGCATCCTGCGTTTGAAGGATGCGATCGGTCTGTTCGATAACCCCTACCGTTCGCTGGATCCTGCGCGCGAAGCCGACCAGACGCATATCGCCGAACACGATGCATTGGCCCGCGACAGCGCACGTCGCTCGGTGGTGCTGTTGAAGAACGAAGCCGAGTTGCTGCCGCTGAAGAAACAGGGCCAGAAGATCGCCTTGATCGGCCCGTTCGTGCAGGACCGCGACAACATCGAAGGTTGCTGGACCTTGTTTGGCGACAAGTCACGTTACGTCACGCTGGAGAGCGGTGTGCGCACCGCCATGGAAGATCCAGCGGCGTTGGAAATCGTGGCGGGCTGTGCATTGGAAGCGCCGCTGGATGGCGGCATCGACGCCGCCGTCGCCGCCGCGCAGCACGCCGACGTGGTGGTGTTGGCCGTGGGCGAACCGCAACGCTACAGCGGTGAGGCGCAGTCGCGGGTGGAGATCACCTTGCCACCGGCACAGCAGGCATTGGCCGAAGCCGTCGCTGCCACCGGCACGCCGCTGGTGGTGTTGCTGCGCAACGGCCGCGCGCTGGCCCTGCAGGGCGCAGTGCGCGATGCCCAGGCCATTGCGGTTACCTGGTACCTGGGCACGCAGAACGGACATGCCTTGGCTGACATCCTGTTTGGCGATTACAGCCCCTCGGCGCGTCTGCCGGTGAGCTTCCCGCATGCCTCGGGCCAGCAGCCGTATTTCTACAACCACCCACGCAGCGGCCGGCCCGAACTGCCGACCCTGTCGGAATTCAAATCACGTTGGCGCGAGTTCCCGAATACGGCCTTGTACGCGTTCGGCCATGGCATTGGTTACGCGCGCTTTGAATATGAATCGCCGCGCCTGAGCACGCCGCAGTTGGCATGGGATGGTGAGCTGGTGATTCGCACCACACTGCGCAATACCAGCGCGGTGACGGGTGAGGAAGTGGTGCAGCTGTACGTGCACGATCGTGTCGCCAGCCGGGTACGCCCGGTGCGTGAGTTGAAGGCGTTCCAGAAGGTGATGGTGGCAGCCGGTGCCTCGGTGGAGGTGGAGTTCCGTCTGGACCGTCAGCAGCTTGCTTTTACCGGTGTGGACGGTGATTACACCGCCGAGCCTGGACTGTTCGATGTGTGGGTGTGCGCTTCGTCGGTGAGTGGGGATGCCGTCAGCTTCGAGCTGCTGGGCCCCTGATTCAAACCGATGTACGCGAGGTAAGCTTTGCTTCCGGTAGTGCCGAGCCATGCTCGGCAAGGGGGCCCTGCCGGTAAGGCTTCTGCCGAGCATGGCTCGGCACTATGCTCCCTCCCTTGCGCCGCAGGCGTAGGGGAGGGTTGGGGAGGGGTTGGCTTTTGATGCATTGCCGGTAATGCCTCTGCCGAGCACGGCTCGGCACTACAGGTGGGGCTTTACCGGTAAGGCCCTGCCGAGCATGGCTCGGCACTACGGATGTCTGTTTCGTTGTCAGCTTCGCGGCTTACGCCGCTCCTACATACGGGGACGTTTCATGCCTGCTGCAGTGCCTGTCTACATGCCTTGGTTGATGACGGCCGGTTTCGGCTGGTTGTATTACCGGCGCATCCGTCGCCACTTCGGCTGGCAGCCGTGGCGGCCGGTTCGCAACGCCGTCCGTATCGGCATCCTGTCGTTGGTGGGTGCTGCGCTGGTAGCGGCGGCGATCTACATCCCGCATGTTGCGCTGGGGATTATTGTCGGCGCGATCGCCGGAGTTGGACTGGGCTTGTTCGCACTCAGGCACACGCTGATCAGCTCGCGCGATGGCCGCGTCGGCTACACACCGAATCCCTGGATTGGTGGCGCCTTGGCGGTATTGCTGATGGGGCGTTTGGCCTGGCGTTGGTATGGCGGCGCTTTCAGCCAGGGCATGGGGGCGGGCATGGGCAACGCCAGTCCCTTGACCCTGGCATTGGCGGCGGCCTTGATCAGCTATGGATTCGTGCAGGCGATAGGTTTGGCGATACGCCTGCGCTCTTAGTTGTAGTGCCGAGCCGTGCTCGGCAGGGGCTCTACCGGTAAGGCCCCATGCCGAGCATGGCTCGGCACTACAGATGAAGCTTTACCGGTGAGGCCCCTTGCCGAGCATGGCTCGGCGCTACAGGGAGCGGGCGTCAACCTGCCTTTGGTGTCAGCTTCAGCAATTTCGCGTTGGCGCCATCTTCCAGCAGCCACAGGGCGCCGTCCGGGCCTTGCTCCACTTCGCGGATGCGGTTGCCCATGTCGAAGCGTTCGGCTTCGCGGGCCTTGTCGCCATCGAAGGCAACACGCACCAGCGATTTGGACGACAGCCCGCCAATGAACCCGCTGCCCTGCCACTGCGGGAACAATGCACCGTTGTAGATGATGAAGCCGGCCGGCGAGATCACCTGCCGCCAGGTCACCACCGGGGCGATGAACTCGGGGCGGGTGTCGTGGTCGGGGATGGTGCGGCCGTCGTAGTGGTCACCGTTGGAGACGATGGGGTAGCCATAGTTGCCGCCGCGCTGGATCAGGTTCAGCTCGTCGCCGCCCTTCGGGCCCATCTCGTGTTCCCACAGCTTGCCGTTGGCGTCGAAGGCCAGTCCGAGCACGCTGCGATGGCCCAGCGACCATACCTGGTCTGCGGGCGAGCCCTGCGCTACGAAGGGATTGTCGGCCGGCACGCTGCCATCGTCGTTGAGACGGATGATCTTGCCCAGGTTGGTCTTCATGTCCTGCGCCGGGTCGAACTTCTGCCGTTCGCTGGAGCTGATCCACAACTTGCCGTCCGGGCCGAATGCCAGGCGGTGGCCGTAGTGGCCTCGGCCGCTGACCTTGGGCGTCTGCCGCCAGATCACCTGCGCGTCGCTCAACGCGCCGCTACCGTCGGCATTCAAGATCAGCTTGGCGCGGGCGACGGCCGCACCACGGGTGTCATCCGTGCCGTCTTCGGCATAGCTGTAATAGACCAGGCCATTGCTGGCGAATTGCGGATGGACAACAACATCCCCAAAGCCGCCCTGGCCGCCGTAGGCCACGGTGGGTACGCCGCTGATGTCGCCGCGCTTGCCGCTGGCCGGGTCGAAATGGACCAGCTTGCCGCCCTTCTCGGTGACCAGCAGGCTGCCGTCGGGCAGGAAGGTCATCGCCCAGGGCTCGTTGAAGCGGGCGGCTTCGGTGGCGGTGAACGGCCACTGCGCGGGCTTCACGGCCGCTTCTGCTGCCGGGTCGGGGTCGGCCGCACAGGCGCTGGTGAACAGGGCGGGGGCCAGGGCCAGGGTCATGCTGAGCAGGAGGGTACGGGGCATGGAGGTCTCCGGAAGCGGTAAGCGATACCAGTGCAGGGTTTTACACCATGGCGACCGATGCTGCCCGTTCGGGGGATGGGCCTGCCGCATGGAATCGCTTACCGTAGCGGCCGAGTGCCCGCGGATACTGGGCTCGTGGTTCCACAAAAAAAGGAGTTTTCATGACGAAACATCAGATCTATCGCCCGTCCGGCGCGTTCATTGCCGCTGCGTGGACGGCCTTGCTGCTGGGGGCGGTGGCGTATCTGGTTGGCCTGTTCAACGCCGAGATGCTGCTCAACGAGAAAGGCTATTACCTGACCCTGTTGCTGTTCGGCCTGTTCTCGGCGGTGTCGCTGCAGAAGAGCGTGCGTGACCGCCTGGAGAACATCCCGGTGAGCAGCCTGTATTACAGCCTGTGCTGGTTCGCACTGCTGTGTGCGCTGCTGTTGTTGCTGGTTGGCTTGTGGAACGCGACCCTGCTGCTGAGCGAGAAGGGCTTCTACGGCATGTCGTTCGCGTTGTCGCTGTTCGGCGCCGTGGCGGTGCAGAAGAACACCCGCGACGTGATGGCGGCCGACGCGGCCTACGGCACCCCGCCGCTGCCGCCGCAGGAGTGAGTGAATGCCACTCCCGCCGATGGCGGGAGTGGCTGCAGCCGATCAGCTGTCGCTGCCCGGGTCCTGCTCCGGGTGCTGTGCCGTGTGCCGGGCGACGATGCCGGTTGCGGTGACACCGCCGGTGGCATTGCCGATGGTGCAGAACACGTCGGGGATGGTATCCACCGCCAGCAGCACGCCCAGCGGTTCCACCGGCAGGCCCAGGCTCTGGGTGATCGGCATGTTGTTGGTCATGAAGTTGGCCTGGCCGGGCAGGCCGGTCGAACCCATGCTGATCGCCGCTGCCAGCAGTACCGCCACCGCGTACTGCGAGGCATGCACATCAATGCCGTACAACCAGGCAATGAAGCTGGCCACGGCGATGTACTGCGCCGGGCTGGTGATGCGGAACAGTGATACCGCCATTGGCAGCACCAGCGAGGTGAGCGCCGGTGGGTAGCCCAGGCGGTTGCGCGCGCTGTCGATCATGGCCGGCAGCGAGGCCAGCGAGGACTGCGTGCTGCCGGCAATCACCTGTACCGGCACCAATGCACGGGCAAAGCGGCCGAACGGCTCGCCGGCGGCGAAGCGGGCGACCAGGTACAGCAGCAGGGTGATCAGGATGTAGATCACGCACATCAGCACGATGTAATAGCCCAGCACGCCGATGATGCTCATGCCGACCTCGGCGCAGACCACGAAGACCAGCGCGAAAACGCCCACCGGTGCTGCCCAAAGCACCCAGCGCACGATGGTGATCATGGTGTCGGCGATGATGCGGATGATGTCCAGGATGCGGTCGCGGCGCTCCGGTTCCTGCCGGCTCAGGGCAAAGCCGAAGAACATGGCGAAGGCCACCAGCGGCAGCATCGCGCTGGAGGCGGCTGCCGCCAGTGCATTGCTGGGAATCAGCGAGCTGATCCATTGCGCGGCGCTCAGCGGCGTCGCTGCGGTGGTCGGCGAGCGCAACGCGTCGCGGAAGGCCTGGATGTTGTCGGCGTCGCGTGGCAGCAGGTCCAGCAGGAACGGGGTGATCACCGCGGAGAAAGCGGCCGAGCCGACCAACAGGATCAGGAACACGATGATCGCGTTGCGGGCGGTACGCCCGGAGGCGGCGGCATTGCTGGCGGTATTGACGCCGACGATCACCAGTGCGGTGACCAGGGGCACTACCGTCATCTGCAGCGCATTGAGCCAGAGTCGGCCGATTGGCCGCAGCACGTCGGCGATCTTCAGCGCCAGCGTCTGGTCGTAGGCGGTCAATGCCAGGCCGACGATGGCGGCCAGCACCAGCGCGATCAGCACCTTGACGGGCGCGGAGACCTTGGAAGTTTTTGCGGGTGCGCTGTCGGTCATGAAGAGAAGGTCTGGCTAAAGGAAGGGAAGATGCCCGGTAACGGAGAAATGCTCAACGAGTGGTTTCTGGAAGTGCGGGCAGATCCCAGCTGCGCTGCAGGCGCTGGTACTCGGCGTCGGGCAGCAGCACGAACAGCGGCTTGGCGTCGGGAGACAACCAAGCCAGCAAGGCCGACATGCGCGCTGGCTCCATTGCCGTGCAGCCGGCGGTCGCTTCGCCGGGCTGGCGCCACAGATGGGCGAAGATGCAGCTGCCCTGGCCAGGCACCGCACCTGGGTTGTGCTCGATGACGAAACCTTCGCGGTAACGGCGGTCGCCGTCGTTGTGCAGGTCCAGGCGCATGGCCTCGGTGGAACCCTTGACCGCGGCTTCGCCGACCTTGGCGGCATCGACGATCTGGTTGTACAGCGGCGAGGCAGGGACATCCATGCAGTAGCTGCTGGCCAGCATCGGCTGGTAGGGCATGGCGCTGCTGATGTGTTCGGCATAGCCGAAGGCCGGGCCGATAGCGAAGATGCCGGCCGGGCTGCGACCATCGCCTTCGCGCTTCTGCGGGCCATCTGCCTGTTGCGGGTGCACGCCCATGCCCCAGGCGCTGCCACTACGGCCGAGGCTGACATCGAAACCCGCGCCATGGGCTTTCCAGCCGCTGGCGGTGCGCTCGAAGGCCTGCAGGTGGCCATTGGGCGTGTCCCAGCCGGCAGAAGTGACCACGATCAGCTGGTGTGCTTCGCCCATGGGTGTGGCCAGCGGCACAGCGATGCTGACCGGGGCAATCAGCATCAATGTGCTGCCCAGCAGGTGACGGAAGTTTCGGTGTAACAAGCTGAGCATGGCGCCGGCTCCTGGGTCAGTTGTCGATCAGATGCTGGATGCGTTCCTGGTTCAATGCCAGCTGCCGCTGCCGATCAGGATTGGTCTGGCACAGCAGTACGAACACGAAATCCAGCAGGTATTGCAGCGAACTGCGGTACAGCAGCTGCGCGATGGGTGGCTGCGGGTCATGCGCGCAGATGGCCAGCGCCGCATCGGCGTGTGCACGCAGGGGGTTGGCGGTGTGGCGGGTGATCGACACGACCTTGCCACCGACTTCCTGGAACTGCCGCGACAACTGCCACAGCTGTGGCAGCTTGCCGAACTCGGAGAACACCAGCAGCACGTCGCCGGGGCGGGCCGCCGAGAGGTTGGCGGTCATCAGGATGGGGTCGGCATGCTGCACGGTGAGGAAGCCGAGCAGTGACAGGCGCATGGCGAACTCACGCGCGTACAGGCCATCGTCTCCGAGTCCGTAGATGAAGACCTTGGGTGCGGTATCGATCAAGCCGATGATGGCCTCGACATCGGCCTGCGGGTTGGCGGCCTTCGTTTCTTCTTCGGCCGCCACTTTGGCACGCCGCAGGGTCTCGGCGATCAGCAGGTAGCCGCCTGGCTGGTCTTCCGGTGGCCAACGGGTACTTTCGCCGTTGCCTGCGGCGGCCACGGCGGCGCCTACCGAGTATTTCAAGTCTGGATAGCCTTTGAAGCCGAGCTTCTGGCTGAACTTGACTACGCTGGACTGGCTGATATCCAAGGCATTGGCGAGCTGCTGCGAGGAGTAATCGCGCAGCAGGTGTGCGTTGTCGAGGATGAAGTCGGCGATGCGCCGTTCGATGGCCGACATCTGTTCGCGTTCGGAGCGGATTTTTACCAGAGGTGGCATGGGCGTATGGGTGTTTATCTGCTGATGACTTTAAGGGATTGCGCAAGCAAGCGGAGCAATGCGTCGCTCCCTCCCTTGCGCGCAGCGCAGGGGAGGGCCGGGGAGGGGTAGCTTCTGCTTTTGCTTCTGCTGTTGCTCCAGCCCCCTCCCTTGCACGAAGTGCAGGGGAGGGTTGGGGAGGGGTAGCTGTTGCTGTTGCTCTTGCCTTTGATCTACCGGGTCCCCTTCCGCAGCGACGGAGCTGGCAGACAAGACCCCGAAAGGGGCGACGCACAGGGATGTGCGTCGTTTTTCGACGATACAGGGATGTATCGTCGAAAAATCCTGCCAGCGGAGTGGACCTGGAGCGCGCAGCGCGGAAGGCGCGGAGGCAGGGTGTGCTTGACCAGCCATTCGGCTGTTGAAAAGGCGCCTCGTTGGGCCACGTTCCTTTGCACAAGCAAACAAAGGTGCGCTCGCGCCCCGAAGGAGGGTGAAAGCTTTTGATTCTGGTTTTGCCGTTGCCGTTGCAGCTGCTTTGGAGGTGCCAAAGGGCAAGTCAAAGTCAAAGCAAGGGCTTTCACTCCCCTTCGGGGAGCGAGTTACTTTTCTTTGCTTGTGCAAAGAAAAGCTAACCAAAAGAAAGCACACCCTGCCTACGCGCCCACGACGCTGCGCGTCGCGGGTCCACTCCGCCGCCGGGATTTTTCGACGAGACGTCCCTGTCTCGTCGAAAAACGACGTGCATCCATGCACGTCGCCCCTGCGGGGTCCTGTCCGGCGGCTGCGTCGCTGCGGAAGGGGACCCGGTGGGGCAAAAGCTGGAGCAACAGCAACAGCAACAGCAACAGCAGAAGCCGGAGCCGGAGCCGGAGCAGAAGCAGAAGCCGAAGCCGAAGCCGAAGCAGAAGCAGAAGCAGAAGCAGAAGCTACCCCTCCCCAACCCTCCCCTGCGCTGCGCGCAAGGGAGGGGGCGACAGCAGAAGCAGAAGCCAGCTTCATGCGTGGGTCGGGGCGCTCCTCCCAAAACAAAACAGCACCGGGCTTTGCCGGTGCTGTTGTTTGCGCATGCGCGATCACGGCGGCGGCAACCGAGGAGAGACCGGTTGCCGCCTGCGTGATCACGGCTTGATCATCTCCAGCCCGCGCACCTCGATGATGCCCAGGCCCGGCGCGTCGGTGATGCTGATCTCCGATTCATTGAAGATCACACCACCCACCACCGGATTGAACTGGCTCAACGACGGCCCATCCAGATCCACCTTGCTGATCGCGCCGGACTTGGCCACGCCCAGATGCACCGCCGCCGCCACGCTGATGCTGGATTCCAGCATGCAGCCGATCATGCACGGCACGCCGTACAACGAGGCGATATCGGCAATCTTGATTGCATTGGAAATGCCGCCGGTCTTCATCAGCTTGATGTTGATGATGTCGGCCGCCCCCTGCTGGATCAGGTCGAACACCTGGTGCGGGCTGAACACGCTCTCGTCGGCCATCACCGGTGTGTTGACCCGCTCGGTGACGTACTTCATGCCGGCGATGTCCGCTGCCTTCACCGGCTGTTCCAGCAGCTCCAGTACGACGCCGGCGTTCTCCAGTACGTTCATCGCATACACCGCCTGCTTGGCGGTCCAGCCCTGGTTGGCATCCAGGCGTAACAGTGCGCGGCCTTCAACGGCAGCGTGGATGGCCTTGACCCGTTCGATGTCCAGGCCGATGTCCTTGCCGACCTTGATCTTCAGCGACTCGAAGCCGCGCTCCACCGCTGACAGCGAATCGGCCACCATCTTGTCGATGTAGTCGACGCTGATGGTGATGTCGGTGGTGATCACGGGGTCGCCGCCGCCCAGCATCTGGTACAGCGGAGCCTTGTGCAGCTGTGCCCACAGATCGTAGATGGCGATTTCCACCGCCGCCTTGGCGCTGGTGTTGCGCTCCAATGAGGTCTGGATCAGGCCGCAGATGCGGTTGAGGTTGCTGATGTCCTCGCCGATCAGGCGGGGTTTGATGAAGGTGTTGATGGCCTCGATGATCGAGCCGTGGGTGTCGCCGGTGATCACCGCGGTGGCCGGCGCCTCGCCGTAACCGGTGTGGCCAGTGTCGGTGCGTACCATCACCACGATGTCTTCCACCGTTTCCACGGTACGCAGCGCGGTCTTGAACGGGGTTTTCAGCGGCACGCGGAGCATGCCAAGTTCGATGTCGGTGATCTTCATTTGGTGTCTTGCGGGCGGATGCGCTGGATGTTGGTCATGCGGTCGATATAGCTGGCAGTGTCGCTGGCCATCATCGGCTGCAGCGGGGTCACCGATACGCCGTTGAGGCTGGCATGCACGCGCTTGCCGCTGGCGTCGAACCAGCTGCCACCGGAGGTATCGTGGATCACCCAGGTCATGCCATTGGCTTCGCCGAGCATCATCATCACGTGGCCGGGGATGTACACCAGGTCACCGACCTGCAGCTTGGCGATGGCCTCGTTGCGTTTGGCCTTGCTGTCCTTGTCGGTGAACGGCACGCGGTTCAAGGCCGGGCTGATTGCCTGCGCGCTGGTATTGCGCGGCAGCAGCACGCCGAAGCTGCGGTAGATCTCGGAGACGAAGCCGCTGCAATCGCGGGTGTCATAGGAATGACCCCAGCCATAGCGTTCGCCGAGGAACTTGAAGGCCTGGGTGATCAGGTTGGCCTGGGTCAGCGGCAGGTAATCGCTGGACGATTCCTGCGAGCGCGGTAGCAGCGCAGGCACCAATGCGAGGCTGCCGTCGTCATTGCGCACCGGTAGCTGGATCACATGGCCGCCATGCGCCTGCTGGCCGTTGACCGGGTCCATGACCGGCCAGTCGGCCAGCACCGGCACGCGCACGCCCATTTCCAACTGCAGGTCGGAGACACGCGGCTCTTCCGGGGTGTGTGCGGTGAACGCCTTGCCGGCGGTGATCACCCGATACGGGCCGCTGGCACCGTAGCCGAATACCTGTTCGGCGCTGCCGATGCCGACGAAGCGCTTTTCCATCCATGCCGCATAGCGTTCGCTGGCGACGAATACCCACTTGCCGTCGGCGCTCTCATGCAGCACCGCCACGGCGTCGCCGGGGAACAGCGCCGACTCCTGGAAGCGGTCGATATCGGTTTCGCCCTGGCTGCTGAATACGCGCAGCTCGGTGGGGAAGGCGCGCAGCGCGGCGCGGTGTACCACCAGCCCGTACTGGATCGGGCGCGTGGCCGGGATCGCATCCAGGCCGAGGTTGGCGGTCACCGCCTGCAGCTGGGCTGGAGTGACCAGCTTGCCATGGACATCGTACAGGGGGCGGCTCGGGGCCTTGGAAATGCCGTTGATCTGCTCGCGGACCAGTACTTGTGGCAGTAGCGTGGGCAGCTTGTGCAGGTCGATGATGGAAGCATCAAGCTGGCGCATGCGGGCGTTCTGCGCATCGATGGCGGCGCGGTCCAGGATCACCGCGTCGGCATTGGGCAGCTTGCTGATCCAGGGCTGCGGCGTCAGCAGGGTTTCTTCCAGGCCGATGATGCCGGCATAAGTGGGAGCAATCGCGGCCACGGGGGCCCGCGACAGCGCGAAAGCCGGCCCGGCGCACACTGCCGTGGCAAGGATCAAAGCCCGCGCCAGCGGGGCAAAGCGTCGGCGCTGGGATAGCGGCGGCAAAGCAAGCATTGGGAAGCTCCCCTCGTTGATGCTCAGGAATACTTATTCCTTTCGTCGTCGAAAGCAAGAATAAATTATTGACCCGCTGTCGGGTGCGTGTTACACAGCGTTAACCACCCTGCACGTGGAAGTGTTGCCGTGGCTTCAAACGCCGATTCTGCCCGCTTTGCCCGCGTACCGTTCGCCCGCAAGGTCCTCGCCTCTGCCCTGTGCATGGGCCTGGCCTGGATCGCCCATGCCGGTGAGGCGCCATCGACGGCGTTGCCCGAGTTGGTAGCGCGCGTGGACCGTGGCGATTTTGCCGGCGCGGAGGCTGAAATCGACAAGGCGCTGGCCGCGCCCGCTACCGATGCCGACAGCCGCGCCGCCTACCTGTTCCAGCGTGAGCGCATGCGCCGTATCCGCCTGGATTTCACTCTGGACGAAGCGCAGGCCAAGGCGGCGGTGCGCAAGTCGGTCCCCGACCTGCGCGACGAGGAGTTCAAGGCTTGGGACGACGCCGGCCTGATCGAGCATCTGGACATCGATGGCCAGCGTCGCTGGTTCAAGCGCGCCCCCAATAATCTGTTCCTGTTCAGTGCCGAGGCTTCCAACCGGCGGCCGCTGGAGAAGCGTGTTTCCCGGCCCGGTCCTTATGAGCGACTCGGCTCGCACCATCTGGAGGTGATCCAGGCATCGGAGCAGGGCGGCCAGACCAGCATCAGCCCGCGTCGCGTGCGTATCACCCAGTCCATCAAGGTCGATGCCGATGCGGTGCCGGCGGGAAAGACCGTGCGCGCCTGGCTGCCGTACCCGCGTTCAATACCCGGCCAGCAGGAAAACATCCAATGGCTGTCGAGCGTGCCGCAGGGCGCGCAGATCGCACCCGAAGACACCTTGCAGCGCACCGCCTATCTTGAGCGCAAGGCCGTAGCCGGCACGCCGACCGAGTTCTCGGTCAGCTACGAGCTCACCATTTCCGCGCGCCGCTTCATCATCGATCCGGACAAGGTGCTGCCAACGCCGCGGGACCCGGCGCTTGCGCCCTATCTGGCCGAGCGCGCACCGCATGTGGTGTTCACCCCGGCCATGCGGGAGTTCTCGCGCAAGGCGGTGGGCAATGAAACCAATCCCTACCGCGTCGCCAAGAAGTTGTTCGACGCGGTGGATGCGATTCCGTGGGGCGGCGCCCGCGAGTACTCGACGATCAGCAATATTTCCGATTACGCATTGCATGCAGGGCACGCCGATTGCGGCCAGCAGACCTTGCTGCTGATCTCGCTGCTGCGGATGAACGGTATCCCGGCGCGTTGGCAGTCGGGCATGGTGTATTCGGACAACGAGGTCGGCTACAACAACCTGCACGATTGGGGCGCGCTCTATCTTGCGCCCTACGGCTGGGTGCCGATGGATGTAAGCACGGGTGCACTGGACAGCGACCAGCCCGAACAACGCAATTTCTATTTCGGCGGGCTGGATGCCTACCGCATCGCGTTCAACGATGACTACTCACGCGCGTTCGTGCCTGCCAAGCAGCACTTCCGTTCGGAGACCGTTGATCTGCAACGAGGTGAGGTTGAGTGGGAAGGGGGGAACCTTTACTTCAACCAGTGGCAATACGACTTCCAGTCGCAGGTTCTGGCGCCGGAGTCCAAGTAATAGAACGTCGTAACCGTTGTCTTACTTATCGATTTACATCTGCAGGAGAGAGCAGGGGATGAACAGGAAAATGTTGAAAAGGGCGGCGCTGACCGTCGCATTGGGTGCCTGTCTCGGCGTGATGGCGCCGAGCGTGATGGCACAGAGTGCGAACGGTGCGATTGCCGGCCGCGCAAACTCCGGTGACCAGATCACCGTGGTGAACAAGGCGACGGGTTTGACCCGTACCGTAACCGTGGGCGCTGACGGCTCGTATCGCCTGAGCCAGCTGCCGGTGGGCGACTACAGCCTGCAGGTCAAGCGCGACGGGGAAGTCGACAAGGAGCCGGTGGCGGTCAACGTGTCGCTGGGCGGCACCACCAACGTCAATCTGGGTGGTGGTGGAGCAGGCAACGCGGTTACCCTGGACTCGGTGCAGGTAACCGGCTCCAAGATCGTCAATCGGGTGGATGTCTATTCGACCGAATCTTCGTTCAACATCAAGCGCGAAGAACTGGCGCGCATGCCGGTGGACCAGAGCGTAGCCGCTGTCGCCTTGCTGGCGCCCGGCGTGGTGGATTCCGGCTCGAGCTTCGGTGGTCTGAGCTTCGGTGGCTCCTCCGTAGCCGAGAACGTGGCCTACATCAACGGTTTGAACGTTACCGATCCCTACCGCCGCCAGGGTTTCTCGGAGGTTCCCTTCAACTTCTATGAAGAGTTCCAGATCAAGACCGGTGGCTACTCGGCCGAGTTCGGCCGCAGCACCGGTGGCGTCATCAATGCCATCACCCGTTCGGGCGGCAATGAGTTCAAGGGTGGCGTGCAAGTCACCATGGAGCCGTCGGCATGGGCTTCGGAGAAGAAGGATCATTTCCACAGCGATGGCAGCATCGACGAGCGTAACCGCACCAGCCGAGATCGCGCCCCGCTGACGAAGACCAATGTATGGGCGTCCGGTCCCATCATGCAGGACAAGTTGTTCTTCTTCGCTATGTATGAGAACCGCGACAGCAAGTCGCAGGACCTCGATAACTCCGAAGCGTGGAAGACCAAGAGCAATAACGATTTCTGGGGCACCAAGCTCGATTGGCGCATCAGCGACAACCATCAGCTGGAGTTTCTCGCTTTCTCCGACAAGTCGGATTCAGTGACCACCAGCTACGACGACTATGATTGGAATACCAACATTTTTGGTGAATCCAGCGGTCAGAGCAGTGGCTCCTCCGGCGGCGACAACTGGTCGTTGACTTACACCGGACATCTGAGCGACAACTTCGTTGCCAAGGCGATGTACGGCGTCAACAAGCGTAGCGCAGTGAGTGACAGCCCGTCGGATGGCGAGTGCAGCATCATCACGGTGGCGTCCAGCTACAGCAGGATCTATGGCGAACAGGAAGGCGTGGGCTGCCACCCGACCAACGACGCCATCAGCAACCGTGAAGACAAGCGTGAAGCTGCGCGCCTGGACTTTGAATGGACGCTGGGTGATCACCTGATTCGTTTCGGTCTGGATCAGGAGGTGATGGATTCGGTCAGCTCGACCATCTATCCGGGTGATGGATCCACCTACCAGGTGCTCTCCGTGGACGCGGGCAGTTCCGTAAACGGAGTAACGCTGCCTGCCGGTATCACCGATATCGTTGACGCGCGCTACAAGGTCACCGGTGCGCCGGTCAGCACCAAGGCGCAGGCGTTCTATCTGGAAGACAACTGGAACGTCACCCCGAACCTGCTGTTGAACCTTGGCGTGCGTTTCGACCAGTTCCACAACAAGCTGGCCTCTGGTGCCACCTTCGCCAAGTCCAAGTTCAATGACATGATCTCGCCGCGTCTGGGCTTCAGCTGGGACGTCAAGGGCGATGGCTCGATGAAGGTGTTCGGTAACGCGGGCCGCTACTACACCCCGCTCACCAACAAGCTCACCGACTACTTTGGTGGCGGCACCACCGATGAGCATACGTATTACGCGTTCAATGGGTGGGAAGAGAAGCAGAGCTCAAACGGCAGTACCTACAAGGTGCCGGTGCTCGGCCAGCAGATCGGCCCGGTCAACACCGAAGGCAATGCTCCGGCGCCCACGGACGTTCGCACGGCGGTAGCGCGTGACCTGAAGCAGGTGTTCCAGGATGAGTACATCCTCGGCTTCCAGCAGGCGATCAACGAAGAATGGTCGTACGGCGTCAATGCGACCTACCGCCGCATGACCCGCGCCGTTGAAGATGCGCGCATCAACCACGTGGAAGGCTGCGACTGGTATTCGGGTGACTGGCCGATCATCAATCCGGGTGAAACAAATCAGCTGTGGTGCCCGGATACCAACAGCTGGGTGAGCCTTGATTCGTCCAAGGACGGCTACAAGGCACTGGGTAGCGGCACCATCATGGGCTACAAGCGTCCCAAGCGGACCTACAAGGCGCTGGAGTTCCAGATCGACCGCGCCTGGAATGACAAGTGGTCGTTCAATGCCAGCTATCTGCTGTCCAAGAGCGAAGGCAATATCGAAGGACCAGTGAACTCGGACACCGGCTACAACGACACCAATCTGGTGCAGTACTACGATCACCCGGCGGTCAACGAGCGCTTTGGCGTGACCTTCAATGATGCCCGTCACCAGTTCAAGCTGCGTGGTGCGTTCAAGTTGAATGAACAGTGGTCCTTCGGCAGCACGCTATCGGCCCGTTCGGGTGGCCCAATCACCGCGTTTGGCGTGGTGTGGCCAAACGACAACCGCAATGCCGGCGGCCCGGGTGAATACAGTGGTGGTGGTTCGGGCTGGCTGTGCAAAGCCAACTGCTCGACGTGGGCCAGCCGCGAGCTGGAGTACTCCGGGCGCGGTGCCTTTGGCCGCATGCCGTGGGTAATCGATCTCGGAGCCAGCGTGATGTGGACCCTGCCGGTGGAAGGTATCGACTTGACGGCACGCCTGTCGGTCTACAACCTGCTCAACCGGCAGACCGTGGTCAACGTGCACTCCCGCTACGAGAGCACCCCGGGCACGAAGATGCCTTACTTCGGCGAAGGTACGCATTGGCAGGCTCCGCGTTACAGCAACCTGGTCGTAACCTGGAACTTCTGATGTAGTGTTTGAGAACGGCCCGCTTCGGCGGGCCGTTCGCTTTTGTGGAGAACGATGACGATGCGACTGAAACTGTTGTTGGCCGCTACTGCCATGCTGCTGGCTAATCCTCTGCTGGCAGCGGACGTCGACCCTGTGCGGATGGATGCCCTGGTTGACCAGGCGATGCAGCGCTATAAGCTGCCCGGCATTGCGGTGGGCGTGATCGAGGACGGCAAGGTGGTGCGGCGTATCACCCGCGGTGAGCTGGCCGTGGGCGAGGGCGCAGCGATCAACGACGACAGCCTGTTCAAGATCGCCTCCAACACCAAAGCGATGACCGCAGCGGTGCTCGCGCGTTTGGTGCAGGCCGGCAAGCTGCGTTGGGATGATCCGGTCACCAGGTACCTGCCGCAGTTCCGCATGCAGGACCCATGGGTGACGCGCAACATGCAGGTGCGCGATCTGCTGATCCACAACAGCGGCCTCGGCCTGGGCGCAGGCGACCTGATGCTGTGGCCCGAACCGAACAACTTTGATCGCCAGGACATCATTGCCGGCTTGGCGCATCTGAAGCCGACCGGCAGCTTCCGTAGCGCGTATGCCTACGACAACCTCATGTATGTGGTGGCCGGCGAAGTCGCCGCTGCCGCAGGCGGCAAACCTTACGCGCAGCTGGTGCGCGAGGAGATCTTCCAGCCGCTGGGCATGCAGCGTTGCCAGGTTGGCGCCTGGTCACCCGCGGCGCTCGGCAATATCGCCCAGCCACATCATCGTGATGGCAAGGGTAACGTCGCCGCCGAGCGCGACCCGGCTGAGGTCACCGACTTTCCGTCGATGGCTGCCGGCGGAATCCGCTGCAGCCTCAACGACATGCTGCGTTGGATGCAGGTGCTGCTGGACCCGGCGCAGGCGCCGGGCTGGCTGGATGCAGGCCAGCGGCGTGCGTTATGGACGGCGCATATGCCGATGCCGATCAGCCAACGCCTGCGCGACTGGGACAACATGCACTTCTACGCCTATGGCTATGGCTGGCGTCTGTCGGATATGGATGGGCAGTGGAAGGTCGCGCATACCGGCACCTTGTCCGGCATGTATTCCTCGCTGGCCTTGCTGCCGGATCTCAAGACCGGCGTGGTGATCCTGATCAACGGTGAGGGCGAAGACGCACGCACGGCGCTGATGCAGGCCATGCTCAAGCATTACACCGCACCGGCCGCGGACAATGACGTGCTGCATTACGCCAGGTTGATTGACGATGCTGCCGCGCAGCGCCGTTCTGCAGGGCATGTGCGCCCTGCATTGCCGGATGCACGCCCGGCCACGCCGGCCGAGTTCGGCAGCAAGGCTGGCGTCTGGCGAGATCCGTGGTTCGGCGAGGTGTCCTTGTGCCCGCGTGATGGCAAGCTGCAGTTCGCCTCGCTCAAATCACCGCGCATGAGCGGGCAGGTGATGCGCGCCGGTGAGCGTTGGTATGTGGCCTGGCAGGGGTTGGGCGAAGATGCCGACGCCTGGCTGGACTTTTCCGGCGACGCACAACACCCGCTGCTGCACCTGCGCGCCATCGACCCGGATATCGACTTCAGCTATGACTACCCCGATCTGGAATTCCAACGCCATGGCGATTGCCACTAAATCGCTGCCGTTGCTGCTGGCACTGTTGCCGCTCACCGCACCTGCCCAGCACGTGCAGGTATCAGCGGCAAAGACGCCGGCACAGGCAGGCATCGTCGATGTCACCGCGCTGGCCCCGGACATCGCCCTGGACATCCGCTATGCCGGCACCGACAACTTCACCGGTCGCGTCGTCCCCGGCTATGAAGCACCGCGCTGTTATCTGCTGCAGCCGGCAGCGCAGGCCTTGGCGCGGGTGCAGCGCGGGCTGCGTGCGCAGGGCTATCGATTGCAGGTGTTTGACTGCTACCGGCCGGTGCACGCGGTGACGTCCTTTGTCGCCTGGGTGCACGATGGCAAGGATCAGATCGCCAAGCAGCGCTATTACCCGAATATCGACAAGAGCCGCCTGCTCGACGGCTACATCGCCGAAACCTCGGGCCATAGCCGGGCGGCGACGGTGGACCTGGGCGTGCTGGATTGCCGCAGCATGCCTTGCACCGCCTTGGACATGGGCACCGGCTTCGATCGCTTCGATGTGCTGGCGCATACCGCCAATCCCGATATCAGCGCGTTGCAGAAGCAGAACCGGCAGCTGCTGCTGGATGCGATGCAGGCGCAGGGTTTTGCCAACTATCCAATGGAATGGTGGCATTACACCTTCAAGCCCGAGCCCACGCCGACCACGGCCTATGACTTCCCGGTGCGTTGAGCGGCGCAGGGGCGGGTAGACTGCGGTTCCCCGAATGGACCGCACCGCACCGATGAATCTGGTTCTGCATTACGGACTGCTGGGCTCGCTGGAGGCGGGCTTGATTGCCCTGGCCGTTGGCTTCGTGGTGTTCGCGCTGTGGTGGCAGGTGTGCCGCCGTACGGGATTGCGTAACGGTCACGCCATCGCTTACGCAAGCCTGATGGCAGCGGCCATCGCCGCAGGTGTCGATGGCTGGAAGCTTTTCTCGCTGGGTATGGTGAACCTGCAGTCACCGCTGTACGCCAAATTGGCCCTGGCTTCGATCCATGATCCGGACCAGTTGGGTACGCGCGTGCTGCTGGAACTGATCGGGGTAGCGTTTGGCGTCGGCCTGGGTTGGGTGTTGTTCAGTTCGCGGCAACCCTTGACTGGTACTACGCATGAGCATTGAGTGGCCATGATCGTGCCATAGGCGCGATGGCTGGAACGCTCTAATCCCGGGCTTACGTTCGCTTCATGCACGACTAACGAGGGCGGTAACCGCTGTTTGAGCGAAAGTGGTTAACAGGATGTTCTTCGCGGTTTTGCAGGGTGCAAGCGATTCAGTCGCTGCTTGTCAGGGTGGAGGCGTGCGGAGTTTCCGCGCTTTAGCCAACACACGAGGAAGACCTGATGACCGTACGTAATCGCACTCCGCTGTTCGCCCTGGTTGCCATCGTAGGTTCCGCGCTCGCATTGCCGGCCATGGCGCAGGATGCACAGGATCAGGCCGCCGCCGCGCAGGCACAGGCTGCACAGGCGCAGGATTCGGCAGAACAGGCGCAGAACGCTGCTGCCAGTGCATCGAGCAGCGCCGCCAAGGCATCGGCAGCCGCCGGCGGTGGGCAGAGCTGGGCCGACGTGGATGCCGATGGCGATGGTGCCATCACCAAGACAGAGTCGCAGGCCAACGCCGGCCTGGCGCAGGTGTTCGACGAAGCCGATGGCAACAAGGATGGCAAGCTGACACCGGAGGAGTACCGCGCTTATGCGGCCGCGCATAAGAAGTAATTGGTAACCGGGTAGGGCTCGAAGAGCACCCCTCCCCAACCCTCCCCTGCGCTTTGCGCAAGGGAGGGGGTAGAAGCGGCATTGCGCGGTGCACCAGCAGTTTGCGCGGTCCGCTCCCTCCCTTGCACGCAGCGCAGGGGAGGGCCGGGGAGGGGTGCTCTTGCCGTTGCACTTTGCTTGAGCTGCCATTCCAGCCAGCCAACCTCCGCCTTCCAGACGCAATCCCCTATTCACTTCAAGGCAGATTGCTATCCTGTGCGGCATGAACACGCAGACCTCCCCCTCCGCCATCGGCCTGGTCGGCTTCGACGGCGATGACACGCTCTGGAAGAGCGAAGACTACTACCAGAAGGCCGAGCACGAGTTTGGCCTGATCCTCAGCAACTACATCGACCTGCACGACGCCGGTACCGCCCAGCATCTGCTCAAGGTGCAGCGGCGTAACCTGGCCGTGTTCGGCTACGGTGCCAAGGGCATGACCCTGTCGATGCTGGAAGCCGCCATCGAGCTCACCGACGAGAAGATCTCCGCGCATGACCTGCGCCAGATCGTCGAGATCGGCCGGCGCACGCTGGAGCATCCGGTCGATGTCATCGATGGCGTCCGCGAAGCCGTGGCTGCCATCGCTGCCGAATACCCGGTGGTGCTGATCACCAAGGGCGATCTGTTCCACCAGGAGCAGAAGATCGAGCGTTCCGGCCTGCTGGACCTGTTCCCGCGCATCGAGATCATCTCCGAGAAGGACCAGTCGACCTACGCCAAGGTATTGGCCGAGTTCAACATGCCGGCCGAGCGTTTCGTGATGATCGGCAATTCGCTGCGCTCGGATATCGAGCCGGTGCTGGGTCTGGGCGGCTGGGGCATCCATACCCCGTACGCAATGACCTGGGCACACGAGGCCGAGCACGGTGTCTCCGCGGAAGAGCCGCGCCTGCATCATGCCGACACCGCCCACCAGTGGCCGGAAGCCGTGCGTGCGGTCGCCGCGCAGGCTGCAGCGGCACAGGGCAACTGAGGTGAGCGCGGCAGGCTCCCGGCACCACCTGCGTCGGCCAGCGTTGCTGCTGCGACTGGGTCTGCTGGCAGCTGCCGTGCTGCCCTTGCCGTTGTTGGCACAACAGCCGGCAACGGCAGCGGTGGCCGAGGTCTACGCGCCGGCCACCGGTGATGTCTGGGTGGACAAGCAGCTGGCCGATATCAACGCCTATGCCGCGCGCTACCCGGAGGCCTTCGTCGATGAGCTGGCGCGTTATGCCAGTGCCCGCCCGGGCTATGTGCAGGCCTTGCTGCAGGACCATGGCTGGAAGCCCGGCGATGTCTATCTGGCCTGCTTCTGGGGCAAGCTCAATGGCAGCAACTGCCGTACTGCGGTGAAGGCCCGCGCACAGCAGCCCGAGGCCAGCTGGAAAGAGGTGTTGGCTGGCCTGCAGCCGGCCCCGGACAACCTGCGCTGGCGGGCCCTGCGCCACGCCATCGTCGCCAGTTTCGACCACTGGGACCGGCCGATAGCGCTGGATCCGCTGCTGCAGCGCCAGCTCGGCGACCGCGCCCAGCGCGAGGCGGCGGCGCGCAAGAGCACCGGGGAGTAAACCGCGGCGGTATTTGCTGCCCTGCAGATAGGCGCAGGGGGCGATTCCGGGCGAAAATGGCGTTCCTTCGATTTCGCGTCAAAGCGCTTTGTCATGACCGCCGACCGTTTCGTTTCGCCCGATCACATCCGCAGCCTGTTCTCGCAGGCGATGTCGCATATGTACCGCACCGAAGTGCCGTTGTACGGCACGCTGGTGGAACTGGTTGGCGCGATCAACGCCGACGTCCTGGCCGCGCAGCCGGAGCTGGCCGCGCAGATGCAGCGCAGTGGTGAACGCGAGCGCCTGGACGTGGAACGCCATGGTGCAATCCGCGTCGGCACCGCGCAGGAGCTGGCCACGCTTGGCCGCCTGTTCGCGGTCATGGGCATGCAGCCGGTGGGGTATTACGATCTGTCGGTGGCCGGCGTGCCGGTGCACTCCACTGCGTTCCGGCCGGTGGACGGCGAGTCCTTGAACCGCAACCCGTTCCGTGTGTTCACCTCGCTGCTGCGGCTGGAGTTGATCGAGGACGCCGCGCTGCGCGAGCAGGCCGCCGAGATCCTCGCCCGCCGCAACATCTTCACCCCCGGCGCATTGCAGCTGATTGAACAGTGCGAGCGCGACGGTGGTTTGAGCGAAGACGATGCCTGGCGCTTCGTCGTCGAGTCGCTGGAGACCTTCCGCTGGCACAACGAAGCCACCGTCTCGCTGGAGACCTATCACGCCCTGCATGGCGCGCACCGTCTGGTTGCCGACGTGGTCAGTTTCCGTGGCCCGCATATCAACCACCTCACCCCGCGCACGCTGGACATCGATGCCGCACAGGCGGCAATGCACGAGCGTGGTCTGGCGGCAAAGGCCGTGATCGAAGGCCCGCCGCGCCGCGATTGCGCCATCCTGCTGCGCCAGACCAGCTTCAAGGCGCTGGAGGAAATGGTGCATTTCCCCTCGGGCGCCGACAACGAAGCCGGCACCCATACCGCGCGCTTCGGTGAGATCGAACAGCGCGGCCTGGCGCTGACGCCAAAGGGCCGTGATCTGTATGACGCCCTGCTTGCGCAGGCGCGCGGCGGCGAAGGCAGCGCCGGTGGCGACTACATGCAGCGCCTGCAGGGCGCGTTCACCGCGTTCCCGGATGACCATGCAACGCTGCGCCGCGAAGGCCTGGGTTATTACCGCTACAGCCTGACCGATGCGGGCCTTGCCGCGGACCAGGAAACCCGTGCCTTGCCGGCGGAGGTGTTGATCGAGCGCGGCCTGGCCAGCGCTGATCCGATCATCTATGAGGATTTCCTGCCGGTGAGTGCGGCGGGTATTTTCCAGTCGAATCTTGGTGGTGGCGAACAGCGGGCCTATGCAGCGCGTGCGAACCGTGATGCTTTCGAGCAGGCATTGGGTATGCCGGTCAGTGACGAGTTCGCGATCTATGAGCGGCTGCAGGCCGAGTCGCTGGCGGCGCTGAAGGCTTGATGCATTGCTCCCTCCCTTTGCCGCAGGCAAGGGGAGAGGGTTGGGGAGGGGTGCTCTTGCCGTCTGTAGTGCCGAGCCATGCTCGGCAGAGGCTTCACCGATAGAGCCCCAATGCCGAGCATGGCTCGGCACTACGGTTGAAGCGTTACCGGTAGTGCCCCAATGCCGAGCATGGCTCGGCACTACAGGGACGCTTTATGCGCCGTAACGCGTCTTCAGCATGGCCCAGGCCGAGCGCAGCGCCAGCGCTTCACCGCCGGCCGGGCGGCCCGGGCGTTCGCCGTCGTTCCAGGCGTAGACGTCCAGATGCGCCCACACCTGGCCTTCGTTGATGAAACGCTCCAGATACAGCGCGGCGGTGACCGAGCCGGCCATGCGCGAGCCGGCGTTGGCCAGGTCGGCGATGCCGCTGTTGAGGTAGCGCAGGTAGGGACGCCACAAGGGCATGCGCCAGACCGGGTCGCGGGTGCTGTCGCCGGCCTGCAGCCACTGGTTGGCCAGGGTGTCGTCATTGGCGAACAAGGCCGGCAGGTCCGGGCCCAGTGCGATGCGTGCGGCACCGGTGAGGGTGGCGAAATCGAGGATGGTGTCCGGGTTCTGCTCGCTGACGTAGGTCAGCGCGTCGCACAGCACCAGGCGGCCTTCGGCGTCGGTGTTGTCGATTTCCACGGTGATGCCCTTGCGGGTGGTGATCACTTCGCCGGGACGGAAGGCATCCGGGCCGACGGCATTTTCCACCGCAGCCACCACCAAGGTCAGCTGCACCGGCAGCTGCTGCGCCATCACCAGGCCCGCCAGGGCGATGGCGTGGGCGGCACCGCCCATGTCCTTCTTCATGTTGCGCATGCCGTCGGCCGGCTTCAGGTCGAGACCGCCGGTGTCGAAGCACACACCCTTGCCGACCAGCGCCAGATGCGGCGCACCCGCGTTGCCCCAGCGCAGCACGATCAGGCGCGGCGCGCGATGCGAGGCGCGGCCAACGGCGTGGATGGTGGGGAAATTCATTTCCAGCAGCTCGTCGCCGGCAATCACTTCCAGCTCGCCACCGTGGGCGTCGGCCAGCTCGCGCGCGGCGTCTTCCAACTGCTGCGGGCCCATGTCTTCGGTCGGCGTGTTGACCCAGTCGCGCACGCGCAGGCAGGCGGTCACCACGTCGAGAACGTCAGCGGCCGGGCTTGCCAGCAGCTGCGCGGCCGGGCGGGCGAGCTTGCGGTAGCGGTCGAAGCGGTAGCTGCCCAGGCCCCAGCCGATCTGCAGGTTGGCGTTGCTGCTGGCATCCAGTTCATTGGCGACCTGCCAGATGGTGCCGGCCGGCAGCGCGAACGGTGCATGTGCATAGGCGTAGGCATCGGCATGGTCGCCAACGCCGAGCACAGCGCCGGCAATGCCGTTGTCGCCGGGCAACAGCAGCACGCTGTTGGGGGCGGCGTTGAACTGCTGCGCTGCCGCCCAGGCCTGCACGGCGGCCGGCTGCTGTGCCTTCCACGCGGCGAAGCCGTCGCGGTCCAGCACGTACAGCGGCAGGGCGTTGGTGGAATCGGTGGTGTAAGCGGTAATCGGGGTCATGGTGTTCTCTTGCGTCTGCTGGCGGCCGTGGGCTTAGCGCTGCGGGTTGGAGGCGTTGCCATCCAGCCAGTCGGCCAGTCCGGTCAGGGTGTCGAACTGCAGGTCAGGCTGCAGCTCGGTGTGGGTCCATGAATGTTCTTCGCGGTTGATCCAGCAACCACGCAGGCCGGCGCGCATCGCACCGGCTACGTCCATTTCGGCGTGATCGCCGACGTGCAGTACCTGCGCGTGCTCAACGCCAAGGCGTTCGCAAGCGGCATGGAAGATGCCCGGGTCCGGCTTGGCCGCACCGAATTCGCGCGAGCCCAGCTGGAAGGCGAACAACTCGCCGATGCCAATGCGCTGCAGGTCGGCATTGCCGTTGCTCACTGCAGCCACCGGCACGCGTGCGGCGATACGGCGCAGCGCGGCCAGCGCATCGGGATAGAACTCGACCTGGTTGCGCGCGGCATAGAACGTTTCGTAGGCCGGATCGAGCAGGTCCATGCTGGCCCCGCTCTTTTCCAGCGCCTCGGCCAGGGTCAGCCGGCGCAGCGCGCTGAGGTCGTAGTGCAGATGCGGGTTGTCGCGGAACGAGCGTTCGCGCAGTTCACGCATGGCCGCGACCGGGTACATGCGGGCGGTGGCCGGGCTGTGTTCCAGCATCCAGTCATGCAGCACCTGGTCGATGCGGGCACCGATGGGAGCGAACGGCCACAGGGTGTCGTCCAGATCGAGGGTGATGGCGAGTACGGGGAAATTCATCCGGCCATTTTACGCCAAGCCCATGAGCCGGGCCTGTAGGGCCGAGGCTGCCCGATTTTGCTTGTGGGAGCGGCGTGAGCCGCGAAGCCGGCAGATCATCAGTTGGCATGGCCCCGGATTGCTGCAGCGGCGTAGCCCGGGTAAGCGCAGCGCACCCGGGAAGTGGGCGCGCGCTGATGTCTGACGTTGTCTGCAAATGGCCCCGGGTGCGCTGCGCTTACCCGGGCTACGTTGCTACGGACATCATCAGTTGGCAGAGGCGCTGGTTGCTTCAGCATTGTCAGCTTCGCGGCTTACGCCGCTCCCACAATAGCGACGCTACTCCAATAGCTTTGCCCAGCCTTGCATGCCGTCGACGCGACTCAGCACCAGTTTCACGCAGACCAGCAGCGGCACCGCCAGCAGCAGGCCGATCATGCCCCACAGCCAGCCGAACAACATCAGTGCCAGGATCAGCATCAGCGGCGAGATCGCCATGCTGCGGCCGAGCACGATAGGCGTGATCAATTGCCCTTCCAGTGTGTGCAGGCCCAGATAGGCCAGCGCCGGCAGCAGGGCGGTCAGTGGATCGCGGAATTCGACGAAGCCCATCAGCAGCATCAGCACGATGCCGATCAGCGGCCCCACATACGGTGCGAAATTCAGCAGCGCGGCCACCGTGCCCCATAGCAGTGCTTCGGGCAGGGCGATGCCGAGCAGCATCAGCACACCGGACAGGATCAGGCCCAGGCCAACGTTGATGAGGGTGATGGTCAGTACATAGCGGGATATCTCGCGCTCGATCGAGCGCAGTATCTCGGCGGTGAAGCGCTTCTGCTGGCGATTGGGCAGCAGCGCGATCACGTGCCGCTGCAGGTTTTCGCCGTAGATCATGAAGAACAGGGTCAGCAGCACCACCGCCAGCGCCGATGCGGCCAGCTTGGGCGTGCGCACCAGTGCCTTGTAGGGATCGTCGAGTTGAGTGCGGATCACCTGCACCTTGCGGTTGCCTTCGCCACCGGCAGCGCGGGCGAAGCTCTCCGCCGCCAGGTTGGCCTGCTGTACAGGTTTGACGAAGTCCTGCACCTTGCGCGAGATCTGCCGCATCTGCTGCGGCGCTTCCTGCACCCATTCGGTGGCCGGGCCGGCCAGCTGCACGGTCAGCACGGCCGCGCCGGCCAAGCCGGCCGACAGCACCAGCAGCGCGCCGAGGAAACGCGGCAGGTGCAGTTTCTGCAGCAGGCGGATGATGGGGTTGCCGATCAGCGCGAAGAACATCGCCAGCAGCACCGGCAGGATGACTTCCTGCGCGGCCCACAGCGTGTAACCAACGGCCAGGGTGGCCAGCACCACCAGCGCCGCTGGTGCGCGCGGGCGCGGCGGCAGGGGCGTAGGTTCGGCCGCCGCAGCGGCAGCTTCAGGCAACGGCTCGGACATGCGGGCGATGCTCCGGACGATAAGGCGCGGCGCGGTGCCGCGCCCGGCTCAGGATTCTGACAGTTCCGTGGCGGCTTCGGCGGCGCGCGGCGGCACAGGATTGGAGGCGTCCGGGGACCGGGCCGTTGCCTGCGCGGAGGTTGCCGCAGGTGCAGCAGCCTGTTCGGCATCGGCTGCGGCCTGATCCGCATCGTCGGCGGCACCGGCCGCCTGGCTGGCGGCCATGCCAGCTGCGGCGGCGGCAAACGAGGCCACCGAGGCCTGGGCCGAAGCCACCAGCCCGGACACCGAGCCGATCATCTGCAGCCAGCGGCTGCCGCTGAAGGCACCGCCGGGTTCCAGCTTGCCGGCCAGGAAGCCGCCAGCCAGACCGACAACCACGATGCGGCCGGGCGTCCATGCACTGCGCCAGGTCTGGTTGAGCCGGTCCCAGTGCTGGGTGGCTTCCTCGCCACGTACCTGCACCACGGCTTCGGCGCGACGCACGCGGCGTTGCAGGGCTTCGAAATTCACGGTGTGTGCTCCCCGGGGATCTTCACTTCGGCATCGGGGTCTTCGCCACTTGGTTCGTCGAACAGACCCAGCCGCGACAACTGGCGGCGGGTGGCGTGCATGCCGGTGTGGTGGAAGAAGTACGACACCCGCCATATCGCGTAGCCGGTGACGGCCAGGCTGGTGAGGGTGGGGATCAGCAGCGAGACGAACAGCGACAGGCCCATGTATTGCAGCATCGCCACCGCCGTGGCCGCCAACAGCAGCCACGCCGAGGCGCCGAACACGATGGCCACGCCGCTCCATGCCAATGAGCGACCAAACGCGCTGCGCGCCAGGGCCAGGTCGGCCGAAGCCAGCCGGCGCAGGGAGCGCAGCGTGTTGGAAGCCGAGTCCAGCGTCTGCCGGCCGGCGGCACCAACCTGGCGGATGCTTTCTTCCA
Organism: Stenotrophomonas sp.; assembly: GCF_032066555.1. GTDB lineage: Bacteria > Pseudomonadota > Gammaproteobacteria > Xanthomonadales > Xanthomonadaceae > Stenotrophomonas. Next base: position 148,834 of record NZ_DAMBKV010000003.1, on the reverse strand, counting down.
GCCCGGGCGCCTGGCCCGGGGTGGAATCGTCGCCAGTGGGCGGTGTTGCGTTATCGCTCACGCCGATCAGTCGTTGCTGCGGGCGAGCTTGGCAATGATCCAGCCAGCGGCGAAGGCCACGCCGAACGAGGCCAGCGGACGCTCGCGGATGAGGTCGGCGGCGCTGTCGATCAGGTCCTTGCCCTTGTCCATCAAGGCATCGACCTGTTCCTTGGCAGCGGCACCGCCAAGTTCTGCAGCGGCCAGGCCGGATAGCGCGCTGTCGGACAATTCGGCCTTCATGTTGGCCTTGCCCAGACGCAGTTCGTCGCCGGCGGCGCCGGCAGCGCCCTTGACGGCCGAGCCAGCGGCGGAAGCGGCGGACTTCAGGTGTGCGCCAGCCTCGCCCAGGTGTTCCTTCATGTTCTCGGTATTGGTGGGGCTCATCGTGATCTCCTGGTTTCAGCGGGTGCGCCGGATGGCGCGCGGTTGCAACAGAACTCAACAAATAGCAGCTGCCGGGTGTAAACAACGTTACGCCGACAGCACAAGATGCTCACCTGGGCATCATCGCATCATCAATTGGCCACGCTGGCTGCCACCGCGCAGGATGCTGAGCACCAGCTGTGGCGGGCGTTGGCCGAAGCTTGCGCGCCAGCCGGCGAGGTCGGTGAAGGCGCCGCTGGTGGCTGCAAGAATCACATCGCCACCGGCCAGGCCCGATTGCGCGGCGCGGCTGCCACGCGCCACTTCGCTGACCAGCACGCCGTTGATGCCGGCCTGGCGCAGTGATTCGGGCAGGTCGGCGAAGGTGGCACCGCTCAGGCGCGGGTCCAGCGTGTCGCCGGCCACGGCGCGCGGTTGTTCCTTCAAGGTGGCCTTGAGCTGCAATGGCTTGCCGTCGCGGCGCACTTCCAGATCAACCGTGCGGCCGACCGTGGAGAGGCCTTCGAAGTTGTGCAGGGCCTGCGCGCTGTCCACGCGCTGGCCATTGATCGCGGTGACCACGTCGCCAGCCTTGACCCCGGCCGCTGCTGCACCGGAGCCGGCCAGCACGCGTGTCACCAGCGCGCCGCGGGCTTCTTCCAGGCCCAGGCCCTGGGCGATCTGCGGGGTCAGGTTCTGGGTTTCCACGCCCAGCGTGCCGCGCACCACCACACCCTTGGTGATCAGCTGCTCGACCACGTCGCGGGCGAGGTTGGACGGAATGGCCAGGCCCAGGCCGATGTTGCCGGCCATGCTGCCCTGCGGGTTGTAGCTGGCGGTATTGATGCCGACCAGCTGGCCGTTGAGGTTGACCAGTGCGCCACCGGAGTTGCCCGGGTTGATCGAGGCATCGGTCTGGATGAAGTTCTGGTAGCCCAACCCGCGGATGCCGCTGCGGCCCACTGCCGAGACGATGCCGGAGGTGACAGTCTGGCTGAAGCCGAACGGGTTGCCGATCGCCACCACGAAGTCGCCGACGCGCAGCTGGTCGCTGTTGCCCAGCGGCAGCGCGGTGAGCTTTTCGGCCGGAATGCGGATCAGGGCGATGTCGGTGTCGCGGTCCGAACCGAGGAACTCGGCCTTGACCGTACGCCCGTCGGCCAGGGTGACCTGTACGTCGTCGGCATTCTCGACCACATGGTGGTTGGTCAGCACATAGCCGCGCGCTGCATCGATGATCACGCCCGAGCCCAGCGACTCGTTGATGCGTTCCTGCGGTATCTGCGGGAACAGGCGGCGGAAGAACGGATCGTCGAAGTAGGGGTTGCGTACCCGCACCACCTGCTTGGTATTGACGCTGACCACGGCCGGCATGGCCTGTTCCAGCATCGGCGCCAGTGACGGCACCGCCTGCCCGGCGACGGCGGCCGGCAGCGCGGCGGTGGTCGGCAACACCGTGCCCAGCGAGGCGGCGTCGGCGCGGTTGTCCAGGTGGGCATTGATGGCGGTGGCGGTAAAGCCACCGAAGGCGGCGGCCAGGGCCAGGGTCAGCAGGGTCGGGATGGGTCGCATTGCCGGGGGTTCCATGCGGGGGCGCCCGAGGGCGGCGCCGGGGTGGGGCGGGTTGCTGAACGCGAGTGTGGCGGGGGGCGGTTAAATCGGCAATGAAACCTCTGCATCGCCGCAATCCCAAGAGGCCCAAGCCCTGCACGGATTGCAATAGTCCGGCGGTAGATTTTTCGTTTGACATCACCCCGTGGGTGGGTAAGCTTGGTCCGGTCATCACCCACTAGATGTTGGGTTGATGTGAAAAGCGTCCCCAAGCAGTAGGGTTTAGTGCTCGGGGTGCAAGCACCCCAACGGAAGGCGTGCAATGACCGCGACAGTGATGCAGAAAACCGGTAGTTCCCGGAATCCCCTCATCCCGCCGACAGGCGCGTAAGTACGCGCCTGCGCGTCGTTGTCTTTGCAGCCTGGCCTGTTTGGGAAAAGAAAAATCGCACCGCAAGGTGCCCCAGGAGAGTTTCCACAATCATGAGTACGGTGCGTCTGGAAGTGGTCAGCAATCAAACCAAGTCGGACATGATCCCTCTGCAACCTGCCTCGCAGGACATCTGGGAAAAGAAGTACCGCCTCACGACCAAGGCGGGCGAAGCGCTGGACGCCGATATCGACGGCACCTACCTGCGCGTGGCCCGCGCCCTGGCGGATGCCGAGGCGACCGACGACAAGCGTGCCTACTGGTATGAGCGTTTCGCCTGGGCCCTGCGCCGTGGCGCGATCCCGGCTGGCCGCATCACCTCCAATGCCGGCGCGCAGCAGCACAAGCCGGCCACCAGCACCATCAACTGCACCGTGTCGGGCACCATCACCGACTCGATGGACGGCATCCTGGAGAAGGTCCACGAAGCGGGCCTTACCCTGAAGGCCGGCTGCGGCATCGGCTACGAGTTCAGCACCCTGCGTCCGCGCGGTGCCTTCGTCGCCGGCGCCGGCGCCTACACCTCCGGGCCGATGTCCTTCATGGATATCTACGACAAGATGTGCTTCACCGTGTCCTCGGCCGGCGGCCGTCGTGGCGCGCAGATGGGCACCTTCGATGTGTCGCACCCGGACGTGAAGGACTTCATCCGCGCCAAGCGCGAGGACGGCCGCCTGCGCCAGTTCAACCTGTCGCTGCTGATCACCGACGGCTTCATGGACGCGGTCAACAACGACGCCGACTGGCAGCTGGTGTTCCCGATCAACACCAAGGAACAGGCCGAAGTCGACCAGAACGCCACCGACGTGGTCTGGCGCGAATGGCCGACCCACGAAAACTACATCGTCCGCGACGACGGCCTGGTGGCCTGCAAGGTGTACGGCCACATCCGTGCCCGTCACCTGTGGGACATGATCATGGTCTCCACCTATGACTACGCCGAGCCGGGTTTCATCCTGATCGACCGCGTCAACGAGATGAACAACAACTGGTGGTGCGAGAACATCCGCGCCACCAACCCCTGCGGCGAGCAGCCGCTGCCGCCCTACGGCGCCTGCCTGCTGGGCTCGGTGAACCTGACCAAGTTCGTGCGCGACCCGTTCACCGACAAGGCCTCGTTCGACTGGGACGAGTACAAGGAAGTAGTGCGCGTGTTCACCCGCATGCTCGACAACGTGGTCGAAGTGAACGGCCTGCCGCTGGAACAGCAGCGCAACGAGATCATGCGCAAGCGCCGCCACGGCATGGGTTTCCTCGGCCTGGGCAGCACCATGACCATGCTGAAGATGAAGTACGGCAGCACCGAGTCCTGCGAGTTCACCGAAGCCATCGCCCGTGACATGGCCGTGGCCGGCTGGGAAACCGGCCTGGAACTGGCCCGTGAGAAGGGCGCTGCCCCGATCATGGAAGAACAGTTCCCGGTCACCGCCGCCATGCTGCGCCAGCGCCCGGAAATGAAGAAGGACGGCTGGAAGGTCGGTCAGAAGATCGCAGGCAAGGTGCTGCACGCCCGCTACAGCCGCTACATGCAGCGCGTGGCCACGGTGGCCCCGGAGCTGGTGGAAGAACTGGCCACGGTCGGTTCGCGCTTCACCCACCACAGCTCCATCGCCCCGACCGGCACCATCAGCCTGTCGCTGGCCAACAACGCCTCCAATGGCATCGAGCCCTCGTTCGCGCACCACTACAGCCGCAACGTGATCCGCGAAGGCAAGAAGTCCAAGGAAAAGGTGGACGTGTTCTCGTTCGAGCTGCTGGCCTACCGCCAGCTGGTCAACGCCAAGGCCATGCCGTTCTCCGACGAGGCCGACGCCCAGCTGCCGGAGTACTTCATCAGCGCCGACGACATCTCGCCCAAGGAACACGTGGACGTGCAGGCCGCCGCGCAGAAGTGGGTGGATAGTTCCATCTCCAAGACCGCCAACGTACCGACCGATTACCCGTACGAGCAGTTCAAGGACATCTACCGCTACGCCCACGAGCAGGGCCTGAAGGGCTGCACCACCTTCCGCTTCAACCCGGCCGCCTTCCAGGGCGTGCTGGTCAAGGAAGCGGACCTGGAGAACACCACCTACCGCTTCGAGCTGGAAGACGGCCAGGTGGTGGAGGTCAAGGGCAACGAACAGATCGAGTACGACGGCGAGATGCACACCGCCGCCAACCTGTTCGACGCCCTCAAGGAAGGCTACTACGGCAAGTTCTGAGTGCCTTCATCGCCCTCCCGGCCGCGCGCTGGGAGGGCATGACGGTGGTCTCACCGCCACCGGGTTGTTGCGCGTTTGTTTCACGTTGCATCGGCTTCGATATAGCATCGCCAACGTTAAAAGACCCGATGCCCTGAGGAGGGCTATATGAGCAATGGTAATGGTGTGACCGCGACCGTAACCCAGGTTGCCGAGAACGTGAAAGAAACCGCAGCCAACGTCGGCGAGACCCTGGCCGTGACCGCCAGCGATGCCGTGGCCGCCGTCAAGACCGGTGCACACAAGGTCGAGGCCGGCGCCAAGAAGCAGGTGGCCAAGGTCAAGAAGGCAGTGAAGAAGGCTGAAAAGGCCGTCAAGAAGGCCGAAAAGGTCGTCGCCAAGAAAGCGGCCGCCGCCAAGAAGGAAGTAAAGAAGAAGGTCGCCTCGGTGCGCCAGAAGCTGGAGGCCGCCAAGGCCAACGCCCAGGCTGAAGCCACCGAGCTGAAGAAGAAGGGTGCCGGCAAGCGTGCGGCCACCAAGAAGGCCATCGCCAAGGTCGAGAAGAAGGCCGCCAGCAAGGTCGCCTCGGCCAAGAAGACGGTGAAGGCTGCCGAGAAGAAGGTCGCCAAGGCCGTCGGCAAGAAGGCTGCTGCCGCCAAGAAGTCGGTGAAGGCCACCGAGAAGAAGATTGCCAAGGCCGTCGTCAAGAAGACCACCGCTGCCAAGAAGGCAGTGAAGAAGGTCGAAAAGAAGGCTGCCAAGAAGGTCGCCGCCGTCAAGAAGACGGTGAAGGCCACTGAAAAGAAGGTCGCCAGGAAAGTAGCCGTCAGCAAGAAGACCGCTGCCAAGAAGGTTGCCGTGGCCAAGAAGACCGTGGCCAAGAAGGCCGCTACCGCAAAGAAGGCGGTTGCCAAAAAGGCTACCGCAGTGAAGAAGGCCGCCAAGAAGGCGACCCGCAAGTAAGCCGCACCGCGCACCCCGTCCCCCGGGACGGGGTTGCTGCCAATCCGTATAGCAACGCATAACCAGGACTCGCACCATGGCCGTCAAGATCGACAAAAAAATCAAGGGCTATTCCGTCATCACCCCGGACGACAAGGCCCGTGAAGCAGCAGCGGCCAAGGCCCCGGTGGCAGTGGCCCTGGACGAGTCCCCGGCCGACAACATCGTGCACATGCACGAGCGCATCGAGCGCCCGGAAGTGCTGATCGGCAGCACCTACAAGATCAAATCGCCGCTGGTGGAGCACGCCTTCTACGTGACCATCAACGACATCGTGCTCAACCAGGGCACCGAGCACGAACTGCGCCGTCCGTTCGAGATCTTCATCAACTCCAAGTCGATGGAGCACTTCCAGTGGATCGTGGCGCTGACCCGCATCATGTCCGCCGTATTCCGCAAGGGCGGCGACGTCACCTTCATCGTTGACGAAATGAAGGCCGTGTTCGACCCGAAGGGCGGTTACTTCAAGGCCGGCGGCGTGTACATGCCGTCGCTGGTGGCCGAGCTGGGCTCCATCGTCGAAGACCATATGAAGTCGATCGGCCTGCTGCAGGATCCGGAAATGAGCGCCCACCAGCGCGCCCTGATCGCCGAAAAGCGCAAGCAGTTCGAAGAACGCTCAAAAAAAAACAGTGAAGTAAACGCAGCGCCGGCGAAAAGCGCCGCGCTCGCCCCCTCCCTTTCGCAAAGCGAAGGGGAGGGCCAGGGAGGGGCAGCTCTTGATGTTGCTGTGGCCCCCGAAGCCGCCGACAACGGCAGCTTCCCGGCCAGCGCCACCATGTGCCACAAGTGCAGCACCAAGGCGCTGGTGATCATGGACGGCTGCCAGACTTGCTTGAATTGTGGGTATAGCAAGTGCGGTTGATTTAGATTATTCGAAGTGAGATAAAGCCCGGCGGAAGCCGGGCTTTTTTTGGGGGGGAGGTGTGGGTGTGAATCGGGTCGCTGAATCTGTGTTTTTACTCGAGAAAGTTCATAGCTATTACTCGAGCGCTTTTGATCAAGCGCTTGTTGTAGTAGGTATAGTTTTCGGTGTTGTGGGTGTGATCGTTCCGGTCGGAATATCTTACTTTCAAGCTAGGCAAGCGAGAAAAGAGTTTGATGCCATTAAAGAGAGTATCTCGGTGGAGGTCTCCAGGCAGCTTTTGGTTTTGCTTGAAAATCTTAAAAGGGAACAGGACGTTGCTCTGGCGGGGGTGATTGATAGCACGAGAGATGAATTGGAGAAGTTCAGGAGTGAGGCTCAGCAACAGTTCAAGCTTTCGGATGCTGGAATATTTCATGTTCAAGCTCTTCATTTGAGAAAGTCAGGGCAATATGGGGGTGCTCTTCTAAGCTCCGCCAAGGCAGCTATTCGGTATTTTGAAGGCTCAGACAAAGATAATCTTAGGTCCGCAATGGAAATTGCGAAGGGTTGTATTTCTCAGCTCGCTACTGAAAAATCAGGTGGTCGGGGGGTGGTGGAATACGAAAAAGCTATGGATTTAATCGAGGGGGCTAAGCACGGGGCGGGAGTTTCAGATATAGCGCATGAAGCTCGGGAGGTTCTGTCGAAGGCAAGGTTGAAATGGGGGAAAGCCGTGCAGCCGGAGGCGAAGAATGTCTGACGGTAAGGTGGAATTACCTATCATTGCTTTTTTTGGATTTTGCATTTTTCTGCTTTTTTGGGGTTTTAGGAAGCCTCGGGAGGATGTTGGATCGCTCGAGTTTGCACGTTTAATTAGACAGTGTTCTCTGGATACTGAGTGCAAAGGGGAGCGTGTCTGCGATTCTGGGGTTTGTATGTCATCCCGTGAATCGGATGCTATGTCCGAGCGACGATTGCGGACAGTGAAGCCTATTTGTTGTTCTAAGTAGCGTTGAAAACAGGTGAAAACAGGGGGCAGAGTCGGGTTTCCGCTCGGGCCCTTTGAATTGCTGCCGGTGACGTAGTCCGCGTGTCGGACTACAAAAACCGGGGGCAGCAACGTAGCCCGGGTAAGGGGAAAACAGGGGTCAGAGTCGGATTTCCGCTCTGGCCCTCGTTCGTTACCTGGCCTTGGCATTCTTGAATCAACTGGATCGGTTGGAACAGGTACGCGGCACCTGCATCTGACGTCCAAGGAATCGAAAAAACTAGCGGCTAGTGGCGCTAAATTCTCGTTCAATAACCAGAAGTGACGTAGCCCGGGTAAGCGCAGCGCACCCGGGACTGCAGGGGCAAAGAAGTCGAGCTAGCGTTCGGCTTTTTTTTTCGCTGTTGCTGTTTCCTCTCGATACCAAGAAAACATGTGCTCTCGCTGCAGGATTCGATGCAATGCTGGGCATCGTGCGATCCCGGGTGCGCTGCGCTTTCCCGGGCTACGGATTGCTGGGGCTCGGCGGGTAGTTTGCTTACGGATCGCGGGGCGGGCGTTGTCCGGTGATGCGGCTACGCTGGGGCGATGGTCAACTATCGACGTAATCGTGTTGCCGGCGGCACCTACTTCTTCACCGTTACCTTGCAGGACCGGCGTAGTGATCTGCTGGTGCGCGAGATCGATGCGTTGAAGCAGGCTTGGCGCAACGCCGCGCGGCGTGTTCCGCACCTGGTGTTGGCCGCTGTTGTGCTGCCGGAACATCTGCATGCGGTGATCCAGATGGACGCCAACACGGATGACTATCCAAGGCTGTGGCAGGACATCAAGAAGGGGGAATCGGGGTCAGAGTGGGGTTTCCGCTCTGGCCCTTGATCGTTGAGGGGTCTTGGGCTTCCAGAACCAACTGGCCCCGCTGCATAGAGAGAGCGCAATATCGATAAAAAATCGTAAAGAAATGAACCGATGTTAGTGCTGGAGAGGTTGTAAATATTCATATAGATCAGTGTATTGCAGCAGTGGTCGCCATGAAGTATCGTTTCTTGAATCGTAAAGAAACGAGCTCTGATCATGGCCCGTCCTCCCTCAGCTAGCGTCCTCCAACTGCTTGATCTGCTTCAAAGCGGCGATCCGGTGCCGGCCGGCGAGTTGGTCGAGAAGCTGGCCGTCTCCCGTCCGGTCCTGTCGCGGTTGGTCACGGAGGCCGGTGATCAGGTGCGCCGGGTTGGTAAGGCGCGCGCCACGGCCTACGTAGCCACTGCGCTGGTCCGGCCCAACATGTGGCCGCTTTACCGGATGGACGCGGAAGCGAACATGGAAGAGCTGGGCACCCTGCACGCGCTGCGTGGAGACAGCTTCCTTTTTGAACCCTCGGGTGATCGTCCGAACCTGATGCGCGCAGTAGATGGCCCGACGGGCTACTTTCCGGGGCTGCCCTGGTTTCTGGATGATGTGCGTCCGCAGGGTTTCCTCGGTCGTTCCATGGCGCATCGATTGGGACGGGCATTGGGTGTGCCCGAAGACTTGAAGAGCTGGCAGTCGCGCGACAACCTGCTCGGCATCCTGCATGGCGGCACCAGTGTCGGCGATTTGTTGTTGGGACAGGCTGCCATCGACCGTGCGTTGCTGGATGTGGATGCGCCACTGGATCGCGTGGACGTAGCCAGCCGGCACGACGACTACGCTATACGCGCAAAGGAAGCCCTGGATGGCGAGGAAGTTGGTTCGTCTCCAGGAGGCGAGCAGCCCAAGTTCACCGCGACTGTTGTTACTACTACTGGTCGCTACGCTGCCTTGGTCAAGTTCGCGCTGCCGTCGTTGAACCCGTTGGGCGCGCGTTGGGCGGATCTGCTCGTCTGCGAGCATCTGGCCTTATCCACGCTGCGCGAGGCCGGCTTCCCGGCTTCCCGCACACAGCTTCTGCGCAGCGAGGAACATGTGTTCCTTGAAGTGGAGCGGTTTGATCGCACTGTGGACGTATTGGGCAGGCGCGGTTTCGTTTCGCTATTGGCGCTGGATGCAGCATTCATCGGTGAGGGGCCGCGCGACTGGGGGCTGGCCGGCGAGCAGCGCGTTGATGAGCGATTGATCACTCGGGGCACCGCCGAGAACCTGGCCCGGCTGCATTGGTTCGGCCGGTTGATCGGCAATACCGACATGCATCTTGGCAACATCGGTTTCCATCTGATCGACGATGGCCCGCTACCCTTGTGTCCTGCATACGACATGCTGCCGATGTATATGGCGCCATCCGCGCAAACCGGGAATATTCGCGCACTCATACCGGTAAACATCAATGCGCCCAGCAGGGCCGGGCAAGCGCCATTCATTGCCTGGGCCGCAGAACTGGCTGAGCAGTTCTGGCGGCGGGTAGCGGAATCGGAGATTGCGCCGGAGATTCAGACCGTAGCGCAGCAGAATATCGACGTAGTCAGCCGCTACGCCCAACGCTTTGGCAGCTGAAAGAAAACCGGGGTCAGAGTCGGGTTTTGGATGTTCCGCAGCACGCAGCTCAAGCCACATCTGCGGCATCACTTCAGCTTGCGAACCCGCGTATCCCCCGCTCCCAGCAACGCCCCATCCGAACCCTGCAGCCGCATCAACGGAACCGGCTTGCCGGTGCGGTTATCGAGCAGTTGCGAATGCCGCTCGCCGCGTTGGTACAGGTGCTGCTCGCCCCATTGGCGCAGGGCGACGAGGAGGGGGAACAGGCTCTCGCCCTTCGGGGTGAGTACGTATTCCTGATACGCCGTGCCGTCCGATGCGGCATGCAGCTGCAGGATGTCCGCATCCACGAGTTTGCGCAGGCGGTCGGTGAGAATGTTGCGGGCCACGCCCAGGCCGCGCTGGAAGTCGCCGAAGCGGCGGACGCCATCGAAGGCATCGCGCAGGATAAGCAGTGACCAGCGGTCGCCAACAAGGTCGAGGCTGCGGGCTACCGGGCAGGGTGAGTCGGATTCGAGGCTGCGGCGGGACATGGCGACTCCTGTGGCTGAATCCATTGTAGTTGCATTTTAAAACCACAGTTCGCTAGCATGCATCTGGTTGCGATATGCAACTGGATTCAGGTGTGCCATGAACCTGCCTTTGGAAAGTGCTTTGGAATGCCCCGAGGCAGCTGTGAGTCGGGTAGGTCAGGCGCTGCCTGCCGGTCTGGTATGGCTGTTCGCCATCGCCAGCGGGCTGTGCGTTGCCAATGTGTATTACGCGCAGCCCTTGCTGGACCTGCTTGCTGCATCGCTGGGCATCAGTCTGGCGGCGGTTGGCAGCGTGGTGACCGCAACCCAGATCGGCAGCGCCTTGGCCTTGCTGCTGCTCGTGCCCTTGGGCGACAGGATGGAACGCCGCCGCCTGATGCTGGTCCAGCTACTGGGCTTGGTGGTCGCGCTGCTGTGGGTGGCCTGGGCGCGATCGCCGTGGCTGCTATTGCTGGGCATGTTGGCGATTGGCTTGCTCGGCACGGCGATGACGCAGGGTCTGATCGCCTACGCTGCCAGTGCCGCTGGCGACAACGAACGAGGGCGGGTGGTCGGCGCCGCGCAGGCCGGCGTGTTCATTGGTCTGTTGATGGCGCGGGTGGTCGCCGGCGGCGTTGCCGACCTGGGCGGTTGGCGTAGCGTCTATGTCGTTTCCGCGCTGGCAATGCTGCTACTGGCGGGCCTGCTTCATCGCAAACTTCCTCGACTGCCTGCGGCACCGGCGGCGCTGGGCTACCTGCAGCTGATCGGCTCCATGGCGCGTCTGCTGCGAGAGGAGCGGGTGCTGCAGATCCGGGGAATGCTGGCGTTGCTGATGTTTGCTGCGTTCAATATCTTCTGGAGCGCGCTGGTGCTGCCGTTGAGTGCGCCGCCCTATGGCTACTCGCACACGGTGATTGGCGCATTCGGTCTGGTGGGCGTGATTGGCGCACTGGGCGCTGCCGGTGCGGGTCGCTGGGTGGACAAGGGGCGTGGCCAGACCGTCACGGCGATGGCGCTGCTGGTGCTGTTGTTGGCGTGGTGGCCGTTGTCGTTGATGCCGGTGTCGTTGTGGGCGCTGGCGTTCGGCATTGTGTTGCTGGACCTTGGTGGGCAGGCGCTGCACGTGAGCAACCAGAGCATGATCCTTCGCGAGCGGCCTGAAGCGCACAGTCGGCTGGTCGGGCTTTACATGCTGTTCTATGCAGCAGGCAGCGGGTTGGGGGCGATTGCCACCACGGCTATCTATGCGCGCGCAGGGTGGAGCGGCGTCTGTGTGTTGGGTGCTGCTACCTGTGGCGTTGCGCTGGTGTTCTGGTTGGCTAGCCGGCGGCTCATGCCTGTGCAGTTGCAGTAGCGGTGCGGCGAAGCGTGCTGCTTTGAGAGTGCTTGCGATAAAACAAAAGCGAAGCTGACTTGTGGGAGCGGCGTAAGCCGCGAAGCTGCGGGAAATAGCGACAGCTCCGGAAAGTGTGGTTCCTCTGGCTTCCTGGCTTCGCGGCTTACGCCGCTCCCACAAGAGCTGGGTTTGGTTTTTGCTTTCAATCTGATAGCACGGCCGCTGGAGGCAGAAGCTACAATCGGCAGATTCCCGCAGCATTGCCGGGAATGACATGGATGCAATGTGCTGATTACCTGGGGTGGTAGATGAAGTTGCGGATTTTGTGGGTGGCCTTGGCGCTGGGTTCACTGCTGGGTTGCAAGCAGGCAGCCGTGCCTGCGGCCGATGATGCTGCCGCCGACGCCGTAGCGGCGCAGGAACCGGCTGCATCCGGCGGTGTTGGTGTGACGAATGAACCTGAAGACACTGCTTCCGCGCCGTATGAGGAGGGTGATAGCGATGTCCCCACGCCGGCAGGCTTCGATCATGAGCCGAGCTGCGAAGAGAACCCGCTGGCCACTTACTTCTTCACCCTGGTAGGTGGCAACAGCGTGGACAACTGTGGGCGTGCCGATGCCAAAGTGACTGCAGCATTCGATGCGTTGCTGAAAGAGGCCGCGCAGGGTGACACCGCCGATCCGGATGTGCCTTCGCAGCGCGACCGTCTGCTCAGTGGCCCCAGCGCGCCTGGCGTCCCGAAGCTGCTGGGCCAGGAAACATGGTGGTATTACACGGCCTGCCAGGCACACCAGTGCGGTACGCATCAGTTGGCGATGCTTTACCAGCCTGAGCAAGCCCGAATGGTTGGCCGCCTGGTCTCGCGCTGCCAGGTCTGGTGGTTGGGGGATCCGACGGAGGAGCAGCGTGCGCTCATCGATACCACCCGGCCGGTAGACCCCGCGCTGCTCACCGATGAAGCGACATGTGAGGTGGAGTCCTGAGATCGCGGAAATGCCCGGTTACCTTCGTCGCGAAGGGTCGGCGTTCAGCGGCAACAGGGGCACCGAAGTTCGATAGCAGGATTGATTGACTGAGCCGATTGTTGAAGGCGCTCTGGACTGTTCGACAGTCCAGAGCCACATAGGGAGATGTGGAATGACCGCGATTCGTCTTCGCCGCTTGTCCGGAATCCGCACGGCGATCGCGCTTGCTGTACTTGCGTTGCCCGCACTGGCGATTGGGCAACAGCCCGCATCAATGCCGGCTGCACTGGCGCAACCTCCAACGCACCCCGACGAATCTGCAGCACGTCAGACCGCCCAGCGCTATCAACAGCTGCTTCCACTTTACCGCTGGCGTTTGCTCACTGCGGTGGACAAGGACGGAATGCCGCGAACCTGGTTCGGCGAGGGCGCGGATGCGCCGCTGCTGCAATTCGGTGTCGAGGAAAAAGGCCCGTCAGCGGAACCGTCTCTGCTAGTGCATAGCGGCCTATGCAAGCGGCAGGTGGATGGCGAGGTGGTGCTGCGGCGCTATCAGGTGCAGGGCGCTGATTCGCAGCGCGAGGTGGCCTGGCAGCTTAGTCTGCGCAGGCAGCCGCATGAGCGCGCGTCTGCATTGACCTGCCAGAAGCCGGCCTACAACGCTGAGCTGCGCCTGCTGCAGATGCTGTCCGGCGGGCATGCGCTACGCATGCGCGTTGAGCAGGCGAAGAAGGACCGGCCGCAACTGGAGCTTGGCGACGCATTTGGCGGGGTATTGCGTTTCGAAGGGACGGCGCTTGCGCAGGATGCGCACTACGGTGTGCAGGGAGCGGAACGACTGCTGCAGATCAAGGAGACATCGGCTGGATGCGCGAACACCTGGCTGCCCGGTAATCGTTGCCTGCTGTTCCGCGAGGTGGCGCTGGATGGTCGGGAGAACGCTGCATCGGATTGGAACGACGACGTCCTGGCGGTTGACGGCTATACACATAGCGCCGGGACCGATGTGATGTTGCTGGTCCGGCGCTATGGAAGCACGAATGACGGTCCTGTAGCACCGATGAGCTATCGCGCGGGACGCCAGTTGTGGGCACGCGGTGATGCGGCAGGGCCGGACATGATGGCGATCGTCGCTGGCGTGCGCGCGGACGCGGTGTTGGAGCCTGAGCAGGCAACGTTCCATCCGAAGTTGCTGGCCCGATTCATCGCTCGTGATAAGGGGCTTGGCGCCAATGAGTTCGCCCATCTTTACTACGGCGCATGGTTGCGGCGCGAACTCGGGCCGACACCCGCCGAAGCCAGCTCGCCATTCAACGGGGCTGATGAGCTGGCGGCGGCCGAGGGCTATCTCGAACTGCGCAGCCAGCTTGCTGCGTTGGGTGAGGCGGGCGGCCCAGCTGGCGCGCGTATGCAGCTTTACCAGGATTTTCTGCGGCGGTATCCCTTGCATTTGCATGCGCTGGAAAGCCTTGCCGACGATGATGCGGATGTGCGCTTTGGGTTTGACGGGTTGTTGCAGGCCATCATTGCAAGTGGCGATGGCGACAGTTGCCAAACGCCATGGATCGTAACCGCGTCTGGTGATATCGGTGTGGTGTTCCGGCATCTGGCGCTGGATCGGGATCATGCGCTGGACCGGAAGACGGACGATGGCTGCTTGCGGGTTGGATCAGGGAAGGACGAGAAGTACTTCCTCGTGTTGGGCTCGCGGTAGCAACAGTTGCATGTGGGAGCGGCGTAAGCCGCGAAGCCGATGATTTCAAACGGCCCAGATCCATGGCACATGCAGATGGGAGGGATGGCCAGCTTCGCGGCTTACGCCGCTCCCACAGAATCAGGTGCCGCTGTGCGGCTCTTCCGGAGCGACGGGTGCGGTGGCTTCCTGCTTCGGAAGCTACCGCAGACAGATGAATAGATCGGATGGAAAGTGACTTCAGTATTGGAATTGGTTTGGCACAGGTAGATGAAGCAATATGAAATTCTTCTTGATTCCTGCTCTGCTGGCACCCGGCATCGGCAGTTCACTGGCGGCTTCGGATGATGCTGCGCATACCGTGCTGCCGTCGGTTGTAGCGGCTGCAGACGTCGGTCCGTTCGCTGATGACAGGGAAAAAGGAAAGGACGCACTCTATGCGGTGGCGTTCTTCCTCGTGGTCTTCATCCTGATTGCTTGGCTGGCAACGCACCTGTCTCGCGAAAAGAGGTCTGCGAAAGTAGCGCCATTGCCGCGTGTTCCGGTGCGCATGCATTGGTATGACGGCACCCGGCTGCCCATCGCGGATTGGGAACGTATCAGCGAGGACGCACCGACGGGAATGGATGCCGACGCGACGCATATCCATCGCACGTCGGCGGCGAAGGAGTGGCTGGAAGCGCTCAACCAGCAACTGGGGGAGCACTACCGCATCACCGAGTCCGCGGACTTCCTGCTGCTGTCGAACCTGATGGACAGGCCCGGCGAGGTATTCCTCGCGACCTGCCAGCGCCTGCTTTCGCGGATCAATCGCAGCCTTGGCGATCTCGCAGTCGCGCCCGGTCTTGGCAAGCATGTAGTGATGGTGTTTGCCGACCAGGAGGACTATTACGCCTACGTATCGCATTACTACCCGGACGGCGGCGAGTACGCCATGTCATCGGGCATGTTCATCAAGGCCGGCTACGGCCACTTCGTGATGCCACTGGAGATCATCGATTCGATGGAGCCGGTGATTGCCCATGAACTCACCCACTGCCTGCTGCAACACCTGCCGATACCGGCGTGGTTGAACGAGGGCCTGGCGGTGAATACCGAACACACCTTGTACCCGCAGCTGGCTGCACCGGGCGCGCAGATGTACTTCCCGCACGAGATTGCCGCCCAGCACGCGGCCTACTGGAACCAGGACAGCATCCAGGCCTTCTGGTCCGGCAAGTCGTTCCTGGCGGCGGACGATGGCAACCGGCTCTCCTACGACCTGGCCAAGAAGATCACCGCGCTTGCAGCAGGCGACGAACGCGCGTTCCGCGCCTTCGTGGCCGCGGCGCAGATGAACGATGGCGGCCTGGCCGCGCAGCAGCACCTGGGCTATCCCATCCAGAACCTGCTTGAGGCCGTGCTTGGCGAGGGCGAATGGACACCGCGGCCGGAGGCGTGGAGGCAGGGTGTGGAGCGGGGGCAGTTCTAGGCCGGCGATCCATCCAGAAGCTGATATTGGTGCCTGCCGATCCGCTTCACGCGGATGAACTCAAGATCCATGGGGGCGACTACTTCAACGGTTTCCTCCAGCCAGTCTTCAGAGTACGCGACGCCGGATTCCGCTCGGAAGCGTGGGTTCCACGAAATCTCATAGATGGGCTGATCGCAATCTGGAACGTAGCGGATGCTGAACACGATCAGCAATGCCTGCGTCAGGGCGATTCGGTTGGCATGCTTCCAGAAAGCGGGATGCCTTGCAGCGGAGACCGCGGAGGCAAAGGCGACCGCGCAGGCACATTCCGCGAACGCATCGTCGATGGTCTGCTGGGCACTGGCCAGCTTGCGCTCCAATGGATAGGCGCCGACGTATTCGACAAAGATCAATGTGCTGCCGTGCTGGAACTCGCAGACCGCGGGGGTGCGGTCCGTCCAATGGCCAAGCATGTTCTGCGGCAGAAGCGAGAGTGTCATTGAGTTCGGTTCCAGATGACGGCAGCGGCCGCAGCTGCAGGGCTGCGGCAAACAGGATGCTGGCGCGGCATTGTAACGGCGCAGTTGCCGTCCGCCTTTTGATCTCGGGGGGCGAGGTCGGGAACTGACACGCCTTCGTCGAACTTGCCGCGCGGTTTGAGCTAGCATCAGCGCAACCGGATGCCCCAGGGACTGGAACGCATGAAGAACGCCGTGATGCGCTGGCTGGTGTTGGTCTCTCTGCTGCATCTGGGCAGTGCCCCAGCGATTGCGGCACCGGGCAAGCTGCTGGAGGCGATCGCCAGCGAGGGCGCACCCGCCGGCGCGAAGGCCTGGCGCATACGCTACGAAACCACCGATGTCGATGGCGATCCGACCCAATCCACCGGCGTGGTGATCGCCCCCGACGGGCCAAGTCCGGTTCAAGGACGTGAGGTGGTGGCCTGGGCGCATGGCACGGTGGGCATCGATCCGGCCTGTACACCCATCCGAACGCTGGACCGGATCCCGGGATTGGCCGACATGCTGGGCCGTGGCTGGGTGGTGGTGGCCAGTGACTATCCCGGCTTGGGTACGCGTGGGCCGCATGCGTATCTGGCCGGTGACGCCACCGCCGCGGCGCTATTGGACTCGGTACGCGCGGCAACAGCGATCCCGGCGGCGGGCGCCAATCGCAGCTTCGCGGTGTGGGGCCATTCGCAGGGCGGGCATGCAGCATTGTTCAGCGCGCAACGTGCGCGCAGCTATGCGCCGGATCTGCAGTTGCAGGGCGTGGTCGCGGTGTCGCCACCCACCGATCTGGCGGCCAATATGCAGCGTGCCGATGCGACGGTACGCGGGTTGTTGACCGCATTCACTGCCCGCAGCTGGTCCAAGGTCTACGGTGCGGATCTCTCCACCATCGCCAACAGGACAACGCGTGGCGTGATCGAGCGTGCCACCAGCGGTTGCGAGGGCGATCCGTTCTCGGCGGCGGCGCTGGTGCGCCTGCTGCGCTTGCGCGCGCGCCTGGGCAGTCTGGATCTGAGCGGTCGCGCACCTTGGGATGGTTTGATGGCACGCAATTCGATCACGGCGCTGGCGGCCGGTTCGGCACCGCTGTTGCTGGTGCAATCCGATGCAGACGGCCTGGTGGCGACGCCGGTCACTTGGAACTTCTTCGAGCAGACCTGCAAGCGCGGTGCTGCCGTGAACTACCTGCGCCTGCCAGACACTGGCCATGCCACCACGGCGATTGCCTCGGCGGATCGTGCCATCGCCTGGATCGCCGAACGCTTCAGCGGGCAACCGGCTGGCAGCGACTGTGGACTGGCGATGCGCGCCGGGTCAGCAGCCAGCGGATAATGCAGGCTGCACGCAGTGAAGAGCCTGTCCAGGAAGCGGGATATCCCGCTGCGATTCCGATAATGGAGACTTCGTCATGTCTTTAGTGCTCTACGGTCATCCGTTTTCCTCGTATACGCAGAAGGTGCTGATCGCGCTGTACGAGAACGCCATCGCCTTCGAGTTCCGCGAACTCGGCCCTGACACGCCAGAGCACATCGGCCAATGGCTGCAGCGTTGGCCGCTGGGAACGTTCCCGCTGCTACTCGATGGCGAGCGCAGCATCGTGGAAACCAGCATCATCATCGAACACCTGCAGTTGAAGCATTCCGGGCGGGTGCGATTGCTGCCCGAGGATCCGATGCAGGCGTTGGATGTACGCTTCCATGATCGCTTCTTCGACCTGCATGTGATGAGCCCGGTGCAGCATGCAGTGAACGGCGCGCTCAGTGGCGACGATGGCAAGCGCGATGAGGCGCGCGCTTTCAGTGTGCAGAAGCTGGAACTTGCCTACGCCTGGTTGGAAAGCCAGCTGCCGGGCCGTCGATGGGCCTGTGGTGAGGCCTTCTCGATGGCCGACTGTGCCGCAGCGCCTTCGCTGTTCTACGCCGATTGGACGCACCGCATCAGCGACGACTACCCGCTACTGCTGGACTACCGCCAGCGCCTGCTGCAGCGTCCGTCCTTCGCGCGTGCGGTGGATGAGGCACGCGTCTACCGCCATCTGTTTCCCTTGGGGGCGCCCGATCGTGATTGATTCGCCGCGCCGAGCCTGGTACTCGCGTTATCCGTGGTCGATTGTGATCCGCATTGCTGCGTTCGTTACGCCCTTGCTGGCGTTGCTGCTGTACACGCGCATGGCCGTCGCGTATGCGTCCACGCAACAACATCGCGGTGATACCGGTCTGGGCATTGCCTTGCTGTTGGGGGCTGTTGCACTGCTGATGCTGGTGGGATTCTTGGTGGACGCGGTGTTGCAGTTGGTGCGCCGGCAGCACTGGAACTGGATCACCGACGCGCTGATCCTGGGATTGCTGCTGATGCCGTTCGGCTGGGTTGCCTGCAACTGGTTCGGCATGCATGAATCGCTCTCCTGTCGCCTGCCGATCGCTCTGTTCGGTGCCGTGCTGGAACTGTTCTCGCTCTGAATCCTGGTAACGCGTGGTGTCGGCCGGCTGGCGGAGTCAAGCGTTGCCAAGCTTGTCCCAGCGCCCACCCTCACGTAGCGATACTTCGAAGCGCGCCCACTGGCGCAGCTCGGCCGCGGTTGCATGGCCGATATCGCCGATGCCATCGCCGGCCACCACCGCATATACCAGACGATCGGCCGAGGGCCCGGACAGGGCCGGTGTCACCGATACCCGGCGTACGCTCCAGGCACGTCCGAGCCGGCCATTGCTGTAGCAGCGGCCGGGTTCGATCTGCGCCGGGTGCAAGGCATCGCGCTCGGCATGCTGCTTGGCCAGTTCCAACAGCTCGGTCAGGTTCTCGTCGGTGATGTCGACGAAGGAGTTGAGTTGGCCGATGGCGGCGTGGAAGTCTTCCTGGGTCAGATCCACGTGGCGCTGCGAGGACGGCATGCTCACGGTCTGCTGGCGACGCCGATGCAGGTGCACCGGATAGCGGCGCCAGGCGAAGCAGGCATTGAACGCTACCCCGGCCAACAGGATGGCGGCGACATTTATCGCTACCGGCGTGAGCAGGTAGTGATAGCCAAGTGCATGCACATCGCTGCCACCTATCACCGCGGCAAGCGCGGTGGCGCCACCGGGCGGATGGATGCAGCGCAGGTAATGCATGGCGCCGACGGCCAGGCCCACGGCCAGCGCTCCGGTCCAGGCCTGTTCGGGAAACATCAGCTGGCAGCTGACGCCGATGAAGGCCGATACCAGATGCCCGGCGATCACCGCCCACGGCTGCGACAGGGCGCCATGCGGTACGGCAAACACCAGCACTGCGCTTGCCCCCATCGAGGCCAGCAGGATCGCGCCGCCGGCATGGTTGCCAAAGCCGCCCGGGAAGCACCAATGGGTGAGCTGGTAGACCACGCTGATGCCGATCAGCGCGCCCAGCGCCGAGATCCACTTCTCTCCGTGGCTGGTCTGGTTGCGCTCGATGCTCAACCAGCTGCGGAGAGGGTGCAGGGGCTTGCTGCTGGACTTCATGGCCGTGGTTGCGTGGAGGGGAGGCCATTTTGCCGCGTTTTCCGTGTGCTACATGAGTCCGGATCGGTTGTTTGGACGTCGGCTGATGCGGATTTGTTTGGTGCTCATGCCGCAGGTGCATGCAGCGGAACAGGGAAGGTAGGATGGGACCAGCTTTCTGCCGTTGTGTGCGTGATGATTCCTGGACCGTTGATTTCCTGGCCGTTTCTGCTGTTGGTCTTTGTGTTGCCGCTGCTGGGCGCTGCAGTGGCGATTGGCCTGCTGGTGAGGGCATGGTGCTTCCGGCGCCAAGGCAACGGCGATTGGCGCGCGTTCTTCAGCTGGACGGTGCGGCTGGCCACGGTGTTTGTGGTACTGGTGGCTGCATGGGTGGGGCTGCTGCTCTACAAGACCTTCCAGTTCAAACGGGAGTTCGCCATCGAGAGCTGGCAGCGGGGCAGCCGCGCCCAGTTCGTGCTGGAACGTGATTTCCAGTACGGCGAGTTCAATGTGCCCAAGGGCACCTTGGTCAATCGCCGCGATGTCTTCGACAACGGCGAACCACAACGGCCATTGGGATTGCGGGGGCTCGAAGCGCTGCAGTTTCCGGAGCCGGTGCAGCTGGCAGGTCTCTGGGTTGATGTGCTTGAAACATCTCCCGGGCATGTGCGCTTGACTGCCGATCAACGCATCAGCCCGGTCTATCACTCCGATCCGGAGAGTGGCGACTGGGTGGTCGATCCTTCGCGTCCGTTCATCGACTGCAAGGCCGGTGAGGTCGCCTGGTTCAATACACCGTTGATCGACTATGACATCCAGGCCGAGTTCACGACCGGTGAGCCGGATGGTGCAGCCGCACGTTTCAAACCCAGCCAGTGGCAGTTCACCCACTGTGAAAGCGACTGGGGACCGCTGGAGATCAAGCCCGTCTTCGCCGAACCGATGCCGGCGGGTGCGACCCGGCAGGTGTTCACGCGCGAGAACTGACGCAGGCGCAGGGCTTTCCGGTTTTACGCAGATTTGATGCGGCGCGCGGCTTGTCGCCATCGCCGGTTTATGGGCGTCGCGTGAACAATTCCGCATCGCTGCGCAGTTCGCGTGGCCCCATTCGGAAACCCCATGAAACGCTCACGTTCTTCGTTGTACTTCGCTGCCTTCGTTGCACTCGTCGCCAGCGCGGATGCACTGGCCATCGATACCGGCGGCAGCGCTGCCTTGACCAGCGACTATGTCTGGCGCGGCTCCACCCAAAGCCAGGGTGACGCTGCCATACAGGCCGGTTTCCGTGTGGCTGGCGACAGCGGGGTGTATGCGGCTGTGTCCGGCTCCAGTGTGGAGTTCGCACCGGAAACGCATGCCAGCAGCGAGCTGGACTTCATCGTCGGCTGGAACGGCAAGCTGGCCGACGACTGGGCTCTGGATGCCAACCTGCTGCACTACCGCTATCCGGCGACAACGGTCGATCTGAACTGGACCGAGCTCAATGCCACGCTGACCTGGAAGGACAACTATTGGCTGGCCTTGGGCTGGTCGCCGGAGGCGCTGGGCACCCGCCAGGATGGTTTGTACACCCAGGTCGGCGCGCGCGTGCCGCTGTCACCGCGCCTGCGTGTGGAGACCGCCGCCGCCTGGTACCAGCTGCAGGATGCGGTTGGCGGTGGCTATGCGCACGGCCAACTGAGCGCCATATGGGCAGTGGCGGCGCCGGTCGAGCTGCGTCTGAGCGGGCATTTCACCGACCAGCACGCACGTGAGCTGTTTGGGGGGCAGGCCGCCGGTACGCGCTGGGAGGCCGCGGTGCAGGCATCGTTCTGAAAGTTTTCAGATGAGCGTGATGCCACGCTCTTGTAGGAGCGGCGTGAGCCGCGAAGCTGGCATCAGTTGGCAGTCAAGCCAACGGCGATCTCACGATCTACGAGCTTCGCGACTGACGTCGCTCCTACAAGAATGAGCGGCACCGCATTGTGTAGGAGCGGCGTGAGCCGCGAAGCTGGCATCAGTTGGCAGTCAAACCAACGGCGATCCCACGATCTACGCGCTTCGCGACTGACGTCGCTCCTGCATCGGGGCGCTCAAGGCTTGTTGGTGGGAGCAATTGCTTCGCTGTTGATTTCGCTTCGACGTTGCTTCCTGTTGCCGGCGAAGCTTAGCGACAGGTGTGTGCACGCGGCAACGGCAATGATCATGGCAGCTTCACCGTCGCTGGCCAGGAAAGCCATCAGCAAGCCAATGAACCCGAGGATGGAAAGCGCATCGAACAGCAATCGACTGAAATACCATGCGGCAACCAGGATCAGCAGATACATCGTCGCCGGCAGTGCTGGTGTCCGCGCGACGAAGTAGAGAATGTCCATCTTCGGAATGCCTGCTTGTTGGCGGGGTGGCGACGAATTCTAGATGCACTGCATGTGCTGGATATGCGGCCAATGTGAAGCGAATTTGAAGTGATGGTTGCCTGCGGTCGGCAGCAAGAAAGTGCTGGAAATGTCAGCTTGGCTGCTGCTAGCTTGCGCCATCTCGAACACACAGCTTGGGCGAATCTTGAAGTCTTCCGAACGAAACAAGTGGCCGCGCGCCGTACGTATCGTGTTGTTGCTGATGGTGCTGGCCTTGGTCGCCAGCTGGCTGTGGCGACAGCCCTTCAGCGTGGTCGCCCGCGAAGGCTGGAAGCTTTCACGCCTGCCGGCACCAACAGCGATAGCCGTTCCGGTGCAAGGCATCAAACCGCGGCAGATTGCAGATACCTTCGGCGCACCACGCGGGCGCGAGCGCAAACACCATGGCGTGGATATCTTCGCCAAGCGCGGCACGCCGGTAGTCGCCGCTACCCCGGGCGTGGTTGCGGCGGTGCGAGACAGTGGCCTGGGCGGGCGCCAGGTATGGGTGATCGGGCCGGCCGGGCAACGGCATTACTACGCGCACCTGCAGGATTGGGCGCCGGGGCTGGCCTATGGGCGCGTCGTGCAGGCGGGCGATGTGCTGGGCTTCGTGGGTGACAGCGGCAATGCGCGCGGTACGCCGCCGCATCTGCACTACGGCATCTACGGCGGTGATGGCCCCTTCGACCCGCTGCCGCTGATGCATGCAGGGCAGCCGCGCAAGCGGTAAGGTACGCCCCCTGCAAGCCGCCTTCCCGCGGCGAGAGCTGTACTGAACGATGCTGACTGATCAATTCGACCGTGAACACCTGTGGCACCCCTACAGCGCCCTGGGCAGCCCGGTGCCGGTGCTCAAGGTCGCCCGCGCCGATGGCGTGCTGCTGCAGCTGGAGGATGGCACCCGGCTGATCGACGGCATGGCCTCGTGGTGGTGCGCGATTCATGGCTACAACCATCCGCAGCTGAACCAGGCTGTGGTTGACCAGCTGGGCCGCATGTCACATGTGATGTTCGGCGGGCTTACCCACGAGCCGGCCATCGCGCTGGGCAAGCAGCTGCTGCAGATCGTGCCCAAGGGGCTGGACGCGATCTTCTACGCGGACTCCGGCTCGGTGTCGGTGGAAGTTGCGCTGAAGATGGCGATCCAGTACCAGGCGGCGCGCGGCAAGCCGGGCAAGTGCAATATCGCCACCACGCGTTCGGGCTATCACGGTGATACCTGGAACGCGATGTCGGTCTGCGATCCGGTTACCGGCATGCATGGTTTGTTCGGTAGTTCACTGCCGACTCGACGTTTTGTGCCCGCGCCGCAGACGCGCTTCGGCGAGGACTGGAACCCAGCCGATATCGCACCGCTTGCGCAGCTGTTCGCTGAAAGCGCCCATGAGTTGGCCGCCTTCATCATCGAGCCGGTGGTGCAGGGCGCGGGTGGCATGCGTTTCTACCATCCACAGTACCTGCGCGAGCTGGCACGCTTGTGCCGTGAGCACGACGTACTGCTGATCTGCGATGAGATCGCCACCGGCTTCGGTCGCAGCGGGCGCTTGTTTGCCTGTGAACATGCGGGCATCAGCCCCGACATCCTGTGCATCGGCAAGGCATTGACCGGCGGCTACATGACGCTCGCCGCAACGCTATGCACGCGCGAGCTTGCCGATGTGATCGCCAGCGGCGAGCCCGGTGTGTTCATGCACGGGCCGACCTTCATGGCCAATCCGCTGGCCTGCGCGGTGGCGCTGGCCTCGGTACAGCTGCTGCTGTCGCAGGATTGGCAGGGCAGGGTGGCGGCGATCGAGCGTCGTCTTGAGGAGAGTCTGGCACCTGCACGTGCCCTGCAGCAGGTAGCCGACGTGCGCGTGCTTGGGGCCATCGGCGTGATCGAGTTGAAGGCATCGCTGCGGCTGGAACGTATCCAGCAGCGGATGCTGGAGCATGGCATCTGGATCCGGCCGTTCGGTCGGCTGGTCTATGTGATGCCGCCGTTTGTAATCGATGATGCACAGCTGCAGCAGCTGTGTGATGGCATGGTCACGCTGGTGGCCAGCCTGCAGGAAGAGGATATGCGCGCATGAGTGGCAAGGTTGTTTTTGTCAGCGGTATCGATACCGAGATCGGCAAGACCGTGGTGACCGGTTGGCTGGCCCGGCAATGTTCCGAGCAGGGCCAGGACGTGATCACCCAGAAGCTGGTGCAGACCGGTTGCGTGGCCGCTTCCGATGACATCCTGCTGCACCGGCGCATCATGGGCACTGGCTTGTTTGAAGAGGACCGTGACGGCACCACGATGCCGGCGCTGTTCGCCTACCCGGCGTCGCCGCATCTGGCCGCGCGGCTGGAGCACAGGGCGTTGGATCTTTCTGCAATCGAGAGCGCTACAGCGCGCTTGTGTGAGCGCTACGAGACAGTGTTGATCGAGGGTGCCGGCGGTTTGATGGTGCCGCTGACCGAGCAACTGCTGACGATTGATTACGTTGCCGAAAAGGGCTGGCCGGTGTTGCTGGTGACCTCCGGGCGGTTGGGTTCGATCAACCACACGCTGTTGTCGCTGGAGGCGATTGCCGCGCGCGGGATCATGTTGCATGGCGTTGCCTGGAACAGCCGTGATGACAGTAGCGATGAAGTGATTGCGACGGACAGCCGCGGCTTCATTCGGGAGTGGGTGTTGAAGCGGTTTCCGGATGCGGAGTGGTATGACGTGCCGCGGATTGATCTGGGCTGATCGGGTTCCTCGCGAAAGGCACCCCTCCCCAACCCTCCCCTGCGCGTTGCGCAAGGGAGGGGACGGATCGTGCAGCGCTGGGCTGTTGCTTGCGCTCCCTCCCTTTGCCGAAGGCAAGGGGAGGGTTGGGGAGGGGTGCTTCTGCTCCCGCTCCACTCGTAGAAGCCCCTACTTCTTCAACTTGTACGCCAATACATAATCGCCCGCCTTGGTCCCGGTCGAGCCATGACCACCCGCCACCAGCAGCACCATCTGCTCGCCCTGGCTGTTGAGGTAGGTCATCGGCGTGGCCTGTCCACCGGCCGGAATGCGCACATCCCACAGCACCTTGCCGCTGGCCAGGTCGTAGGCGCGGAAGTTGTCGTCGGTGGCTGCGCTCATGAAGGCCACGCCGCTCGCAGTCAGCATCGGTCCGCCAATGCCGGGTACACCGATGCGTATCGGCAGCGGCACAGGTGAGAGATCGCGGATGGTGCCATTGCGATGCTGGTAGGCGATCTTGCCGGTACGCAGATCGGCGGCGGCGATCGTGCCCCATGGCGGCACCTGGCAGGGCACGCCGATAGGCGACATGAAAGGCGTCATTTCCACCGCGTAGTCGGCACCCTTGTTCTCATTGAGGCCATGCTCGCCCTTGTTCATCGCACGGCCACTGGCCTGCTGCTTTGGCACCAGTTTCGACACGAAGGCCAGGTAGGTGGGCATGCCGAACATCACCTGCCGCTGCGGATCCACCGCCACGCTGCCCCAGTTGAAGGTGCCAAAGTTGCCCGGATAGATCAGGCTGCCCTGCAACGTCGGCGGCGTATAGCGGCCGTCATAGCGCAGTTGCCGGTACTGGATGCGGCACAGCATCTGGTCGATCAGGCTGGCGCCCCACATGTCGGCCTCGCGCAGCGGTTCGGGTTCGAAGCTGAGCGCCGACGCAGGTTGCGTGGGTGCGGCGAACTGGCCGGGAATGTCCACGTACTGTGGTGCGGTGCGTTGGCTGATCGGCAGCAGGGGTTTGCCGTCACGACGGTCCAGCACATACACGTCGCCTTGTTTGGTTGGCTGCACCAGCGCCGGCACGCGGCCTTGCGGCAGGTCCAGGTCCAGCAGCACCGGTTGCGCCGGGGTATCCATGTCCCAGAGGTCGTGATGGACGAATTGCTGCACCCAACGCACCTGCCCGCTGGCGATATCCAGCGCCACGACCGAAGAGGCATAGGTTTCCTCGGCCGGGCTGCGGTACATGCCAAGCTGGTCGGGGGTGCGGTTGCCCATCGGGAAGTAGGCCAGGCCCAATGCTTCATCGGCACTGGCTACCGACCAACTGTTCGGCGAGCTGGGGGTGTAGATCTGGTTGGGGTTGTTCGGATCCAGCGGCGCGGTCTGGGTGGGGTTGCCCGAGTCCCAGTTCCACAGCAGCTGGCCGCTGTGCACGTCATAGGCGCGGATCACCCCGGAGGGCGAGTTGATCGCATAGTCGTCGTTGACTGCGCCGGCGACGATGACCTTGCCGCCGGCCACCAGTGGCGGTGAGGTGGAGTAGTAATAACCGGCCTGTTTGAACGGCATGTTGTGCAGCAGGTCGAGCACGCCGTTGTTGCCAAAATCCGGGCAATGCTGGCCGGTCTGTGCATCCAGCGCATGCAGCTTGGCATCGGCGCTGGGCAGGAACACGCGGCTGCTGCAGCTGGTCGCGTTTGTTGCTGCCACAGACGGGTTGGCAGCCGGCTCGGTGTAATAGGAGAGCCCGCGGCAGGTCTGATGCTGGCGTTGCGGCTCCATGCCCGCACCGGGATCAAACTTCCACAGCACCTTGCCGTTGTCCGCATCCAGCGCGAACGCCAGGCTGTGTGGTGTGCACAGATACAGGGTATTGCCGATCTTCAGCGGGGTGACCTCGTAGGTGGTCTCGCCCACGTCCTGCGGCAGGCGCACGTCGCCGGTCTGCATCTGCCAGGCCAGTTGCAGCTGGCCGACATTGGCCGGGGTGATCTGCGTCAGCGGCGAGTAGCGTTGGCCATAGCCACTGCGCCCGTAAGCCTGCCATTCGCCTTCCGGTTGCGGGGTGTCGCCCAGCGCCGGGGTGGCGTTGACGATCTCCATCGGCAGCTGGCCATCGATCTCATGCAGATGCCGCGGGATGCCGGCGAAGGCCACCGCCGCCACCCCCAGCGAGGCCAGCAGCACCGGCCAGCCGGCTGGGCCGGTATAGCCGCGCGGGCTGGAACGGCGCGAGGCCGGCAAGGCCATCAGCAGGCCGAGCAGGGCAGGTACGCCCAGGCGCGTGGCCAGCGGCCACCAGTACAGGCCGGCTTCCCACAGCGACCAGCTCAATAGCACCAGCAGCCAACCGGCGTACAACCAGGTCGGCCAGCGTCGGTGGCGCCACAGGCCCCAGGCCACGGCCAACAGCAGCAGGCCGCTGAGCAGGTAGAACGGGCTGCCGTGCAGGGCCAGCAACCAGGCGCCGCCTGTCGCCAGGGCCAGTCCGAACAGCGTGGTCAACAACAGGGTCAGTACACGCATGGCGTACCTGCGGGTCCGGAAGATGCGGCCATGCTGCGCCCAGTCATGTCTGCGTGGCGTCACGCGCGTTCTTAACATTCCCGCCGTAGAATCACAGCCTTGTCGACTAGGGACCGAGCATGAGCATTCTGGACTTCATCAAGAAGGAACTGATCGAGATCATCGAATGGACCGATGACTCGCGTGACACGCTGTCCTACCGCTGGCCCGACGAGGACCGCCAGATCAAGAACGGCGCGCAGCTGATCGTGCGCGAATCGCAGATGGTGCAGTTTGTCGCCGCCGGCCAGTACGCCGATCTGTTCGGCCCCGGCAAGCACACCCTGAGCACCCAGAACATCCCGGTGCTGTCCACCATCCTGGGTTGGAAGTACGGTTTCGAGTCGCCGTTCAAGTGCGATGTCTATTACCTCAATACGCGCCTGTTCACCGGCAACAAGTGGGGCACCGCCAATCCGGTGATGATGCGTGACGCCGATTTCGGCGTGGTCCGCCTGCGCGCCTTTGGTACCTATGACTTCCGCATCGTCGACCCGCCCAAGTTCCTCAAGGAAGTGGCCGGCACCGACCAGAATTTCCGCCTGGATGAATTTGCCGACACCATGCGTTCGCGCATCGTCAGCGTGTTCACCGAAGCCCTGGCCAAGGCCGGCGTGCCGGCGCTGGATGTGGCGGCGCGCTACTCCGAGCTGGGCGAGGCGCTGCTGCCGATCATCAACCCGGCCATGTCCGGCAAGTACGGCATCGAGATCACCAGCTTCATCCTGGAAAACGTGTCGGTGCCGCCGGAAGTGGAGCAGGCCATCGACAAGCGCTCCAGCATGGGCGTGATCGGCAACCTCAACGACTACGTGAAGTACCAGATGGGCCATGGCATGGGCGAGGGTGGTGAAGGTGCCGCTGCCGCCGCGGTGCCGGCACAGATGGCGATGGGCTTCGGCATGGCGCAGGAAATGATGCGCAACATGCAGACCGGTGCGCCGGTGGTGCCCGGTCCGGCGGTGCCGCCGCCGTTGCCGGCTGCCGGCACGGATGCGCCGGCGCTGGACGTACTCACCCCCGAGCAGGCCGCGCAGGCTTTGTCGGTGTCGGTCGAGGACGTGATGGCGTCGATTGCCGCCGGTGAGCTGAAGGCACGCAAGATCGGCAATGCCACCCGCATTGCGCGCTCGGCACTGGAAGAGTTCCTGCGCGGCTGATGAACAACGCAACAGTTGGCAAACACCCCTGCCCGGAATGCGGCGGGGACCTGCAATGGAACGCCACCAAGCAAGCCCTGGCCTGTCCTTACTGCGGCACCATCGTGCCGCTGTCGGCGGCGGCCGAAGGCGTGGGCGATGGCAGCGCCGGCGTGGTCGAGCAGGACCTGCTGGCCGCCTTGCAGCGGCTGCAGGCGGAGGAAGCCCTCCCGCCTCCGCTGCCACCGTTACCGCAAGGCGGCGTGGTTGGCATGCTGCAGAGCATGGCGGCAACCCCGGCCGAACAACGCGGTTACGGTGCACAGCCGCGCGAGGTGCAATGCCAGAGCTGCCATGCGATCTCGGTGTTCGTCGATGGCAAGGTGGCCGACCGCTGCGAATTCTGCGGCTCGCCCTCGATCATCGCGCATGAATCGCTGGGTGATGCGATTACCCCGCAGAGCGTGCTGCCGTTCCAGATCAGTGATGGCCAGGTACGTGACAGCATCCGCCGGTGGTACGGCACGCGCTGGTTTGCGCCGAGCAAGCTCAAGCGCGCGGCGTTGACCGATACGCTCAAGGGCGTCTACCTGCCTTACTGGACGTTTGACGCCCATGTTGCGGCGCGTTGGACCGCCGAGGCTGGCTATTACTATTACGTCACCGTCAGCTACCGCGATTCCCAGGGGAACACCCAGACCCGGCAGGAACGCCGCATACGCTGGGAACCCGCATCCGGCTCGCTGCAGCATTTCTTCGATGATGAACTGGTGCCGGGCACGGTAGGCGTGCATCCGGAACTGCTGGCCAAGATCGGGCGCTTTCCGACCACCAGCGACCTGAAGCCGTACTCGCCCGAGTTCGTGCGCGGGTGGACGGTGGAGCGCTACCAGGTGGATCTGCGTCAGGCTGCGGAGCAGGGTGAGGAACAGATGCAGGCGCAGACGCATCGCCTGTGTTCCGAGCAGGTGCCTGGCGACACCCAGCGCAACCTGCGCGTGCAGGCCGATTACAGCAGGCGCACCTTCAAACACATCCTGGTGCCGGTATGGCTGGTCAGTTACACCTACGGCAGGCGCAGCTTCCAGGTGCTGGCCAATGGCTATACCGGGCAACTGGCAGGCGAACGCCCTTACAGCGCGTGGAAGATTTTCTTCGCGGTGCTGGGTGCTGTGGTCGGCCTGTTGGTGATGCTCCTCGTGCTGGGGGGCGGGCGCTGACCGCGGGGTCAGCGGCGCTCTTCCCCCGCTCCTGCACGCTCACAGCAGTTTCGCAGCCCGGGTAAGCGCAGTGCACCCGGGGAATGAAATCCACACAGTCTTGCCGGTCTTGCGCAGATAGGCCCCGGGTCCGCTGCGCTTACCCGGGCTACGCCGTTGCGCATTCTGCGCAGCGGTTTACTCGCCCAGGTGCACTACCGGCAGGAAACCCCCGTAGACCAGCCGCTTGCCGTCGAACGGCATCGGATTGGTCGCCGGATCCATGCGCGGGTCTTCCATCATCTTGCGCATGCCGATGTCACGGGTGGCCTTGTCTGGCCACTCGATCCACGAGAACACCACGGCTTCATCGTCCCGGGCCTGCACGGCACGGTAGAAATCGGTCAGGGTTCCGTGTGGCACATCGTCGGACCAGCATTCGGTCACACGCAGGGCGCCGAATTCGATGAACAGCGCATCGGCAATATGGGCGTGCTCGATGAACCTGGCCTTGTTGACCAGCGGCACGGCGGCCAGGAAACCATCAACGTAGGACATGGCGGGCCTCGTGGGACGGGCGGCGTGGGGCCGTCTTTGGTGAAACAGCGGTAACAGGCAACATCGATTCTGCGCCGGGCAATGTTTCGGCCGCGCCAAATTCCTGCGAACGGCAGATCACCGCGAGGTTGATAATCATCAGGGCCAGTGCGCCCCGGCTTGCCCACAATGGACCTGCTTCGTGCAGGGCAGGAAACATGAACGAGCTTGGCGGAATGCGTTGGGGCAGGCCGGATGGCGCTGTCAGCCGAAGGGAGGGGCTTGATGGTTGTCTCCCCACGGCAGTCATGGCACGCCATGCCGCGGGCAAGGCCACAACGGCGTTCAATGAATGGCTGTCGCTGCCGTTATGGGAGAACGCCTCGTTCACGGGTGGTGCCGGCAAGCTGCCCACGGGCAGCGGCGGGCAGCCTTGGAACATTGCATCGTCCCCTCGGTTCGGCGCCTGCCGCCGTCGTCAGCGCAGGGGACGGGCGAGCCCGAAGCAACGGCCGGAGACACGTGTTTTCCGAGTGCCGCGCAGCCAGACCGCAGGCCAAAGACATACCCGATTGATCGCAAACCGCCAGTCCCGGCTGGCACCAGGAGAGTTGTGATGCCGTTTGTATCCCGAAATGCAGTAGCCAGCGCAGTGGCCGTGCTTTGTCTGCCGGCAGTTGCCTGGGCGCAGGACGCCGCGCCGGCCACCAAGGTGTCGGCACAGATCTTCGTCAACGCCAGCCAGTTGGATCGTGATGGCGTGGTCACCGACGATGAAGGTCTGGCGCTGGATCTGAAGCGTACCTTCATCACCGTCGACCACCGTTTCAACGCGCAGTGGTCGGCGCAGGTCACCACCGATGTGCAGTGGCTGCGCAACAGTGATCCTACCGACGTGTGGCTGCGCCACGCCTATCTGCAGCGCAGCTTCGGCAAGGGCAACTGGCTGCGGCTGGGCAATGCGCCGTTGCCGTGGATCCAGCAGGAGTCGGCGCGTGATGGTTACCGCTATGTCGATGGTGCCCTGATCACCCGCAGCAAGATGGGCAACGCGGCCGATTACGGCGTGCACGGCCAGTACACCCGCGGCGACTTCACCTATGCCGCTTCGGTGGTCACCGGTGGTGGCTACCAGAAGCCGCGTCTGGGCAAGCGCCCGGACGTCGAGGCACGGGTGGGCTGGGCACCGGCCAAGGGTGTTGAGCTGGCGCTGGGCGGCTACCGCGGTACCCGCGCGCTGGATGCGGGTGATCGACCACGTGAGCACACTGCCCAGCGCTGGAATGCGATGGCCAGCTGGGTGGGGGAGCGGGGGCGGATCGGCGCCCAGTACTTCCGTGCGGAAGACTGGACCCGGGTGGTCAAGCCGGGCAGCGATGACCAGCGTGGCTGGTCGGTGTGGGGCAGCTACCAGCTGAGTCCACAGTACGCTGTGTTCAGCCGCCACGAGGAGACCCGGATGAGTCTGGACATCGATCCGCGCACCCGCGAGCGGTACCACATGGTCGGCGTGGAATGGAAACCGAACAAGCACCTGCGGCTGGCCGCCGTGGGCAAGCAGCTGAAGCAGGAAACGGCGACGAAGTCGCTGGAAAGCCATGAAGCCGGCGTGTGGGCGCAGATAGCGTTCTAAGCGTTTTGCGCCAAGCCTGGCTTTGCTCCTCCCCTTTGGCGTAGCCAAGGGGGAGGTTGGGAGGGAGTTGGCTTTTTGCTTGCAGCTTTGAGGTTGTTGCGAAGAGCACCCCTCCCCAACCCTCCCCTTCGCTACGCGAAAGGGAGGGGGCCAGTGCCTTGCTCCTCCCCTTTGGCGTAGCCAAGGGGGAGGCTGGGAGGGGGTTGGCTTTTGCTTGAGGCTTTGAGGTTGTTGCGAAGAGCACCCTTCCCCAACCCTCCCCTTCGCTACGCGAAAGGGAGGGGGCCAGCGCTTTGCTCCTCCCCTTTGGCGCAGCCAAGGGGGAGGCTGGAGGGGGTTGGGGTTGGCTTTGGCTTGAGGCTTTGAGGTTGTTGCAAAGAGCACCCCTCCCCAACCCTCCCCTTCGCTTGCGCGAAAGGGAGGGGGCTCAGCGATTTACTCGCCCTGGTACTGCTTCTCTTCAACCAGCGCCGAACCGGCCACGCGGTTGATCTCGTTCTTGACCACGATGCGCTCGCCATTGGTGCCGTAGACGCCGCGCGCCAGGGTGATGAACTCCGCGCCGAAATCCTGCGCCGCTTCCTTCTCGCGCAGGCGGTCCTGGATCTCCCACATGCGCTCGTTGATGGCCTTGAGCTGGTCCTTGAGCGTGGCCAGCGACGGGCGCGCTTCCTGCTGCGACAGCCACAGTGGCCACAGGCCCTGCAGCTCGGTGCGCACATTGGCCAGCTTGGCGGTGTCGGTGATGCGCTCGGCCTTGATTTCGAGGATGGTGATCTTGTCGATCAGTTCGCCAATCGATACCGGGGTGAGTAGGGTCTGCACGTTGTCGCCGCCGTTGATTCCTGTAATGCGGCAATCATAGCGCTACGGCAAAGGTTGCCAATGAACCGATATTGGCGCGCAGGCAGCGAGAATGCGCACAATGCGGGCCCATCCCGATCAGGACTTGCCGATGCTGCTGCGTTCTTTCGCCACCGTTGCAATGATGTTGGGTGCCGCCAGCGTGCAGGGCGCTGAAGGTCTGCAGGGCGCTGAAGGTCTGCAGGGCGCCTGGCAGCTGCAGTCCGGGGAGTTCGTCAACCCGGAAGGGGCGGTGGTGGATTACGCCAGCCAGAAGCTGGCCGGCACCAAGATATTGGCCGATGGCCGGTTTGCCTTCACCACCACCAGCGATGGCAAGTTCTGGGCCGGCGGCTCGGGCACCTATCGCAGTGGGGACGGGCAGTACGTGGAGACGCCGTTGATGGCCTCGTATCCGCTGGAAAACGGCGGCAGCTACAGCTTCCGCTACACCCTGGAAGGCGATGTGTGGACGCTGGAGCGCTGGGACGGCGAGCGCCGGGTCGAGCGCGAAGTGTGGAAACGCGCGCGCTGAGAGGACGTTGGGGCTGATGGTTTTGTGGGAGCGGTGTAAACCGCGAAGCCGATGGTCCATGGCGATCCGGCGATTCCATGCGCCGGAAGTCCATCAGCTTCGCGGTTTACACCGCTCCCACAAACCACAGATCATGAACGTGGTGCTTACCGCGGCGGGAAGCCCGCTTCCTCCAGTGCCTTGGTGAAGCTTTCCACCGGCAGGCTGGACTCGATCTTGACGTTCTTGCCGGGCAGGTCGATGTCGACCGTGGCGGCCGGGTCCACGTCCTTGATGGTGGCCGTCACGCTGCGTGCGCAGCCGCCGCAGGTCATGCTTTCGATATGCAGTTTCATGGGGTTTCTCCGTTGGGGTGGGAGCCAGCTTGCAGCTTGCCACGATGGGAAGGTCAAGCGATAAAGAGCGCTTGACCCTGCCATCGTTGGAAGCTTTAAGGTGCCTCCAACAGTCGAAATGGAGACGTGCCGATGAGCAGCATCGCCAGTCCGGGCAAGCAGAAATCGGGCCCTGCCACCGAAGATCTGATGATCGAAGGCATGACCTGCGCCTCCTGCGTGGGGCGGGTGGAGCGTGCGCTCAAGGCCATTCCCGGGGTCAGCCAGGCCAGCGTCAATCTGGCCACCGAACGCGCCAGCGTGCAGACCGACGGCAGTGTGCCGCGTGAGGCGCTGGTGCAGGCGATACACAAGGCCGGCTACGAGGTCAGCGCCCCCGCCGCGCAGGAATTGCTGATCGAAGGCATGACCTGCGCGTCCTGCGTCGGCCGCGTCGAGCGCGCGCTGAAGGCGGTGCCGGGCGTGCAGTCGGCCAGCGTCAACCTGGCCACCGAGCGCGCCAGCGTGCAGGGCGCAGCCGATCCGGCCGCACTGCTGGCGGCCGTCGAGAAAGCCGGTTACGCGGCCAGCGTGATCGGCAGTGCCGGCAGCAACGAGGACCAGCAGGCACAGCGCCATGCCGACGACCTGCGTGTGCTCAAGCGGGACCTGTGGATCGCGGCGGCGCTCAGCCTGCCGGTGTTCCTGCTGGAAATGGGCGGGCACCTGATCCCGGCCTTCCATCACTTCATCGCCAGCACGCTGGGCACCCAGAACAGCTGGTTGCTGCAGTTCGTGCTGGCCACGCTGGTGCTGGTGTTCCCGGGCCGCCGTTTCTACCAGAAGGGCATCCCGGCCCTGCTGCGTGCCGCGCCGGACATGAACTCACTGGTCGCCGTCGGCACGTTGGCGGCCTATGGTTACTCGCTGGTGGCGACCTTCCTGCCGCGGCTGCTGCCGGCCGGCACCGTCAACGTCTACTACGAGGCCGCCGCAGTCATCGTCACCCTGATCCTGCTCGGCCGCGTGCTGGAGGCCAAGGCCAAGGGTCGCACCTCCGAGGCGATCAAGCGCCTGCTCAAGCTGCAGGCCAAGACCGCGCGCGTGCGTCGCGATGGCAGCGTGGTCGAGCTGCCGCTGGAGCAGATCGCCAGTGGTGACGTGATCGAAGTGCGTCCGGGCGAGCGCATCGCGGTGGATGGCGAGGTCATCGATGGCGACAGCTATGTCGATGAATCCATGATCAGCGGCGAGCCGGTGCCGGTGCAGAAGGCGCCGGGCAGCAACGTCATTGGCGGTACCGTCAACCAGACCGGCGCGCTCGGCGTGCGTGCCACCGCCGTCGGCGGGGCGACCGTGCTGGCGCAGATCATCCGCCTGGTGGAACAGGCGCAGAGCGCCAAGCTGCCGATCCAGGCGCTGGTCGATCGCATCACCCTGGTTTTCGTGCCGATCGTGATGGGCCTGGCCTTGCTGACCTTCGCGGTGTGGCTGATATTCGGCCCCGAACCGGCGCTGACCTTTGGTCTGGTCAACGCGGTGGCGGTGCTGATCATTGCCTGCCCGTGTGCGATGGGGCTGGCGACGCCGACCTCAATCATGGTCGGCACCGGTCGTGGCGCCGAGCTGGGCGTGCTGTTCCGCAAGGGCGAGGCGCTGCAACTGTTGAAGGAAGCGCAGGTGGTGGCGGTGGACAAGACCGGCACGCTGACCGAAGGCCGCCCGCTGTTGACCGACCTGCAGCTGGCCGAGGGCTTCCAGCGCAGTGATGTGCTGGCGCGCGTGGCGGCAGTGGAAGACCGCTCGGAACATCCGATTGCCCGCGCCATCGTCACCGCCGCGCAGCAGGAAAACCTGCAGCTGCCGGCCGTGGATGCCTTCGAATCGGTGACTGGTTACGGTGTGCGTGCGACTGTGGATGGCGTGCGCGTGGAAGTGGGCGCTGATCGCTTCATGCAGAAGCTCGGTCTGGATGTGGCGGTGTTCGCCGCCGATGCGCAGCGTCTGGGCGAAGAAGGCAAGAGCCCCCTGTACGCGGCGCTGGATGGTCGCCTGGCAGCCATCATCGCCGTCTCCGACCCGATCAAGTCCGATACCCGTGCCGCCATCGCCAGCCTGCATGCGCTGGGCCTGAAGGTGGCGATGATCACCGGCGACAACCGCCGCACCGCCGAGGCCATCGCGCGCCAGCTCGGCATCGACGAAGTGGTTGCCGAAGTGCTGCCGGAAGGCAAGGTCGATGCGGTGCGCCGGCTCAAGGCTGAGCACGGCCGCCTGGCCTATGTAGGCGATGGCATCAACGACGCACCGGCGCTGGCCGAAGCCGATGTTGGCCTGGCGATCGGCACCGGTACCGACGTGGCGATCGAGGCCGCTGACGTTGTGCTGATGTCCGGCAGCCTGCAGGGCGTGCCCAATGCCATTGCGCTGAGCAAGGCGACGATGGGCAATATCCGCCAGAACCTGTTCTGGGCCTTCGTCTACAACGCGGCCTTGATTCCGGTCGCGGCCGGCGTGTTGTACCCAGTCTGGGGCATCCTGCTGTCGCCGGTGTTCGCGGCCGGTGCGATGGCGCTTTCCTCGGTGTTCGTACTGGGCAACGCGCTGCGCCTGAAGCGTTTTCGTGCCCCGCAGATGCAGGCCTGAGGAGTGATGACGATGGAAGAAGGCATGAACATCGGCCAGGCCGCCAAGGCCTCCGGCATTTCCGCCAAGATGATCCGCTACTACGAGGATATCGGCCTGATCGGGCCGGTTGCGCGTACCGATGCGGGATATCGCCTGTACGCGCCACGCGACATCCATACGCTGGGTTTCATCAAACGCTCGCGTGACATGGGTTTCAGCGTGGAGCGCATCGGCGAACTGCTGGAACTGTGGCGCGACCGCTCGCGCCACAGTGGCGACGTCAAGCGCATGGCGTTGGAGCACGTGCAGGTACTGCAACAGCGCATCGCCGAGCTGCAGGGCATGGTGCAGACCGTGCAGGCACTGGCCAACTGCTGCGCCGGCGATGACCGCCCGGATTGCCCGATCCTGCGTGATATCGAGACTGGCGTACCGTTGCACGACAGCGCATTGCCAACCACCTTTGGCGGCGTCTCCGCCGGCAAGCGCGCTCGTTGATTATTGCGCGCAATCGTGAAAATGAACGAGATGCAAAGTGCACGCGCGCCGCGCGTGCCAGAAAACGCCTGAATAAAAGCCAAAAATCGGCGTTTTATTGCAGGCGTGGTTTCAGGGTTTGTTGGGGCGTCTAACGGAAAACTTACATCCGGACGCAGACAGCTGTTTGCTGTCGTGCCATCAAGCTCAGTAATGCAGAGGTAGTACCCCATGAAGACTTCGTTGATTGCCCTGGCGCTGGTTGCCGCCCTCCCGTTCGCCGCTTCGGCCGCTGACGGCCTGTCCTACAACTATGCAGAAGCCGACTACGCCAAGACCTCGGCCGACGGCAAGGCAGAAGGTTGGGGCGTAAAGGGTTCCTACGGGTTCCTGCCGAACTTCCACGCTTTCGGTGAATACACCCGCCAGGAAATCTCGCACACCAACCTTGATATCGAGCAGTGGCGCGTTGGCGCCGGCTTCAACAAGGAAATCGCGCCGACCACCGACTTCGTTGCTCGCGCGGCTTACGAAAAGTACGACGAGAAGTTCGCCCAGGGCCTGGACTTCAACGGCTACAGCGCTGAAGCCGGCATCCGCACCGCATTCGGCAAGCACGCTGAAGTGTATGCAATGGCTGGCTACGAAGACTTCAGCAAGAAGCACGGCATCAGCCCGGAAGGCGACTTCTATGGCCGTCTCGGTGGCCAGGTGAAGTTGAACCAGAACTGGGGCATCAATGGCGACATCAAGATGTTCAACAACGGTGACAAGCAGTGGACCGTGGGTCCGCGCTTCAGCTGGTAAGACGCGCTGACGCTTTGGCGTGATGCTGCGAAGGAAGGCCCGGCTATGCCGGGCCTTTTCTTTTGCCGAAGGTTTGGGGTTGAGATCTTCAGCTGGAAGCCTCCCCTCACCCCAACCCCTCTCCCGCGTGCGGGAGAGGGGCTCGTATTGCTTGCGCTCGCAGTGCACTAGCCCCTCTCCCGCACGCGGGAGAGGGGCTGGGGTGAGGGCAAGCTCTTGCTTTGCTTCATGTAACACCACTGCAACCAAACTGCAGCAAAGTGCGCCTCAACCGGCACCGGCCGGAAGGACCTTGAGAATGAAAACCCGCCTGCTGCTCGCCGCAATGCTGTTGTCGACACCCCCGTTGGCCTGGAGCCAGCAGCGTGACTACCTGCCACTGGAGCAGCGCCTGAGTGCCGAACAGCTGCAGCAGGTCGGCCTGAGCGCGCAGCAGCTGCAGCTGCTCAACCGCATGCTCAGCGAAACTGCGTCGGTCACAGCGGCCGCTGCCACACCCACACCTGCGCCCATGCAGATCGGCCTGGAAGAAGGCCCTGTGCACAGCAGCGTGCAGGGAACGGTGGAAGGTTGGGGGCCAGGCACGGTATTCGTGCTGGCCAACGGCCAGCAATGGAAGGTGCTGAAGGGCCAGATGCGCCTGCGCACTGCCTTGCAGTCACCGGAAATCGACGTGATTCCGGGCATCGCCGGGCGCTGGTTCCTGCAGGTGGACGAAGACCTGCCGAAGGCACGGGTGTACCGCATCCTGTAAACGGTCAGACTGATTCGGGTCTCGCGGCTCTTGCAGCGCTTGAGGGAGCGGCATCAGCCGCGAAGCCACAGTTAGTGCCGAAGCAGCGGTCAACGCCATACCGCCCGAAGAGACTCTCCGGCGCGCATGCATTGTCAGCTTCGCGGCTTACGCCGCTCCCACAAGGGAGCTGTCGCTCCCACATCTCACAGTCGCTTTACGCCGGGCGTACGCGCTGGGTCAGGCCCTTGAGGAAGTTGCGCAGGGCCTGGTCGCCGCATTCGCGGTAGTTCTTGTGGTCGGGCTGGCGGAACAGCGCCGACAGCTCCGGCTTGGACATCGGGAAGCCGGCGCTTTCGAAGATCACATGCATGTCCACGTCCTTCAGTTCGAAGGCCACGCGCAGCTTCTTCAGCACGATGTTGTTGGTGATGCGCTTTTCCGGCGGACGCTGCGGCTGCGATTCGTCGCGGCCACGGTAGTGGTAGATCAGGCCGTCCAGGAAGCGCGACAGTACCGCGTCCGGGCAGGCTTCAAACAACGGCTCGTCGTCCTTGCGCAGGAAATCGTGCACCTGTGCCGCATCCACTTCAAAGCTGGAATCGGCCAGATGGATGGTGTCCACCACCATGCTGTCGCTGAGGTCGAGCATGTAGCGGATGCTGCGCAGTACGTCGTTGTTGATCATTGCCACTCCGGAACCACCGCGGCGGAGATGCCGGCGGGGGCATAGTGTAACGCCGCACTGGCGAGCCCCCAGCCTACAATCGGGGCTGGTTCAGCAAAGTCCGCCCGCATGCTCCCACACGTCCCCGTTCCCGTGCAGCCCGTAAGGCCCCGGTCTGCCGCACTGTCGTTGGCGGGCCGGCAATGAGTTCACGCGCGATCCTGCACCTGTGCCTGCATCTGGCGGTGCCGGCGTTGCTGGCCTGGCTGTTCTGGCGACCGCAGTTCGGCAAGGCCTGGCTGTTGCTGCTGCTGGGCTGGGTGATCGACCTGGACCACCTGCTGGCCGATCCCATCTATGCGCCCGACCGCTGCAGCATCGGCTTCCATCCCCTGCATACGGCGCCAGCCATCGTGGTCTACGCGGGATTGACCGTGCCCAGGCGCACCCGCCTGTTCGGCATCGGCCTGCTGGTGCACATCGCGCTGGATGCGCTGGATTGCCTGTGGATGCACGCCGGCCGCTAAATGGCCGCCTTGGCGGGCGTACCAGTCACCCCAGAAGTAGGTGGGGCTGGGCTTACCAGCCGCCCCAGGGACCGGGGCCAAAACCCGGGCCGGGGCCGTAAGGGCCGTAGCCATAGGGGCCGGGGCCTTCGCTCTTGCTCATGTGGATGTTCAGGTTCACCCGTCGGCTCTGGCCTTCGTCGGTGTTGTAGTTCTTGCCCACGTTCAGGTCCACGGCCTGCCAATTGCTGTTGCCGTAGGCCTTGGAATAGCCGATACCGGCGCTGACCGCGCCATGTACCTGCAGTTTGTCATCCATTACCTCGGCGCCAGGACTGTCCTTTTTGGCCAACCCGCGACCGCTGTGGTCGCCG
This sequence comes from Stenotrophomonas sp., assembly GCF_032066555.1. GTDB lineage: Bacteria > Pseudomonadota > Gammaproteobacteria > Xanthomonadales > Xanthomonadaceae > Stenotrophomonas. The sequence goes on along the minus strand of NZ_DAMBKV010000003.1, from coordinate 109,009 downwards.
TAATAGGTGCCCGGTGCATCGCCTTTGTAGGTTTCGCCCAGGTAACGCAGCGGCGCCTGCGGCACGCTCAGGTCCAGGCCACCTGCGGCGCTGGTGGCATCATCCTGCGCCATGGCAACGGCGGGGGCCAACAACAGGACGGCGATCAGGGATGTGCGGATCATGTTGCAGGCGCTCCGGAACTGGGACCACGCCGTGCTGGCGGGCAACACGGACGCTAACAGAAAAGCGTTGAACGATGGCTGTCGATAGCCGTCGCCGGCGGGGAACTTTCAGCTCAGGCGCCGGAAGGAGAACAGTTCCGCCAAGCGGTGCCGGCGGCCTTCGATGGCAGCCCGGATCAGGCCGGCGCCCAGCATCGAATAGGTGATGCCGTTGCCGCCATAGGCCATGGCGAAATGCACGCGCGGCCCCCACTGTGGGTGGGCACCGAAGAAGGGCAGGCCGTCTTCGGTTTCGGCAAAGGTGCCGGCCCAGGCGAAGGTGGGTTGGACGGTCAGCTGCGGGAACAGGCGGCGCAGTTTGGCGAGCAGGCGCGCGGCCTTGCGATCCACCTGCGCATCCCGGCGCGCTGGCAGATCGATCGCGTCGTCCTCGCCGCCCACCAGCAGGCGGTTGTCGGCCGTGCTGCGCAGGTAGAGATAGGGGCGGGCGGTCTCCCACATCAAGGTAGTGCGCAGCGGTCCCAGCAGGGCCGGCGGCAGTGGATCGGTGACGACGGCATAGCTGCTGCGGTTGCGTGCCACGCGCTGCTTCAGCCAGTCCTGGGCGGCGTAGCCGGAGGCGACCACCAGATGCTCGCAGTCGACCTGCACGCCGTGGGTGGTGCGCAGCTGGACCCGGCGGGCGCCGGTCGTTACCGAGGTCACGCTGCTGCGGTCGTAGACCTGCGCGCCCTGTGCCAACAGCCGCGTCAACAGACGGTAGGTCATGCGATAGGGATCCATGCGCGCGGCCGGCGTGCTGCGGATGGCGCCGGGTGCGGCGAAACCGTATTCCTCGGCAACACCGTCGGCATCAAGCCACTCCACTGCGAAGCCATGCCGGTCGCGCAGTTCGTATTCCTCCAGCAGCGGCCGCAGATGGCCGCGGCGGCTGGCGTAGTACAGGCTCAGGGTGCTTTGAAAATCCACGCCGCGGACCTGCTCGGCCAGCGCCTGCAGTTCGTCGATGGCCTGCGCGCAGGCGCGATAGGCCAGCAGTGCGGCGTCGATGCCATGGCGTTTGGCCAGCTCGCGCAATGGCGTATCGATCTCATACTGCAGCAGCGCCGTACTGGCGGCGGTGGAACCCCAGCCGATGTCGCGCTGCTCGATGACGACGACATCGTGGCCGTGGCACACCAGTTGGTCGGCAATCAGGGCAGCGGTAATGCCACCGCCGATCACCGCCACCTCACAGCGCAGGTCCCGCCGCAGCGCGGGGAAGGCGTGCATCAGGCCATTCTTGATGGCCCAGAACGGATAGCCGCTTTTCAGGTCCATGCACAGCTCCGGTCATCGCGGGGGCCGCCGCTCAGCCGGCGGTAGGGTGGCCGGTATGTGGCGTGTGGATCAGTGCTGCGGTATCAAAGCCCTGCTGCTGCGCATAGGCGATGTAGTGGTCGCGGGTGGTGGCATCCATCTGCGGCAGGCGTGCCAGCAACCACAGGTATTTGCGGTCAGGGCTGCCGACCAGGGCAGCGGTATAGGCCGCGTCCAGCTGCATGATCCAGTAGTCGCCCTTGGTAAAGGGAATCCAGCGCAGGCCTTCGGGCAGGAAGCTGACCTCCAGGCGGCTGTTGGTGTCGTCGACCGGCTTGGCCTGGCCGATGGATTCTTCCAGGTTGCCGCCGTGCAGGCAGCGGTTCTGCACCCGTACGCTGCCATCCTCATTGAGAGAGTAGTGGGCGGTGACGTCGGTGGCATCTTCGGGTTCAAAGCGTATGGGCAGGCGTGCAACTTCGTACCAGGTACCCAGGTAACGCTGCAGGTCCACCTGGGGAACGGTGGCGAGCTCAGGGTGTTGATGCATGGAAAACCTCTCTGGCGTTCACGCAGGCGGCTGCGTCGGGGGTCCAGCTATAAGGCAGCAATGGTTAAGCGCCCGTGCCCGGGAGGTCGTCTCGCCGTTGCCTGAAGGCCTGCATTCATGCGCGAAGCGGCCTTCGCGCCAGGCAAACATGGCTGCGCTAGGCTGTCGCCATCCGAAGACGGGAGTCCGCCATGTTTGTCGTGATCCTGCTCAAGGGGCAGAACCGCTATGCACGCGAACGCTGGGAGCAGTTGCCGGAGGTGGTCCATTACGACGGCCAGGGCTTCGCCCTGCGGGCCGGGCCGCGCCAGCCACGACCGACCACCCAGGTGTGGGAACCGGTGGCGGTCTATGCACCGGCCGAATTGACCGAGGACGAGTTCCAGGAAATCTACGAACTCAACCGCCACCATATCGTCGAACTGGCACTGGAATACTGAGCACCGTGACGTGTTTTTGCAGGAAGTGAACACGCACTGACATATAGTTCCGGGCAGGCGCGGTGGTCCGCGCGACCCGGTGCTCCGTCTTGCCTGCCCATCGTTTTTCGCATCCGCTGCGCGCGCTGTTGTTTGTCCTCCTGCTTGGCCTGGGTGCCAGCAATGTGGCTTGGGCCGCGCCCGAAGGTGCGGCGGCCGATAGCAGCCCGCAGACCCGTATCGAACAGGCTTCTCGCGCGGTGGCGGCGGTCAAACGCGCGGTCACCGATGCCGATGCACCGGAAACCCTGAAAACCCTGGCCGAGCGTGCCAGCCAGGCGCAGCGCGAGGCCGAGGCCAGCGTCGCCGCGCTGCAGCCGGAACTGACCCAGCTCGATGCCCGCATCGAGCAACTGGGGCCGGCACCCGAGGGCGGCGAAGATTCCGGTATTGCCCGCCAGCGCAAGCTGCTGGACCAGCAGCGCAGCCAGATCGATGCCGACATCAAGCGCGGCAAGCTGCTGGCGGAGGAGGCCAAGCAGGCCAACGAAGCCATCGAGAAGATGCGCGCCCAGCAGTTTGGCGAGCAGATGGGCCGCAAGGTGGCCTCGCCGTTGTCGCCGGCCCTGTGGCGCGAGTTCGGCGAGCATGTGCCGGACGATCTTGCGCGCTTCCAGTCGCTGTACCGGCAGGCCCACGATGCCTTGCTGAAGGCGGCCGGCAAGCAGGGCTGGGGCATGCCGCTGCTGGGCGCGGCGCTGGCCTTGCTGATGCTGTTCCCGCTGCGCATCTGGTTGCGCCATCTTGGTCGCCGCTACGCTGCTTCCGAACGTGCCCCGGACGGACGCCTGCGTCGCACCGGTCTTGCGGTGTGGCTGCTGTTGGTCGGCACCTTGCTGCCGGGGCTGGCGGCCACGGTACTGGTGGCCAGCCTGCGGGCAATCGATGCGATCGCACCGCGGCTGGAATCGGTGGCCGACATGTTCGTCGTCGCCACCTTCGTGGCGGCCTTCATCGGTGCCGTGGCAGCCAGCCTGCTGGTGCCATCACGGCCGACCTGGCGCCTGCTGGACATCGATGATGTCGCCGCCGCCCGCCTGCGCCGCTTTGCCTGGGGCGCGGCCAGCCTGACCTGGCTGACCATGCTGCTGCGCGACGTCAATCGCGCTGCGCGCACTTCGGCGGTGGGCACGGTGACCCTGGACGGCCTGATCGCACTGACCTATGTGGTGTTGATCATGAGCATGCTGGCGACCCTGGCCGGCCTGCATCGACGCCGTGCGGCCGAAGCCGCGCAGGCGGAAGCGGAGAGCACCAACAGCGGCCGCTCGCCGCGTGCGCCGCGCAGTGGCTGGCTGATCGTGGCGCGCTTGGGCGGCTACCTGAGCATCTTCGCCGCGCTGGTGGCGACCTTGCTCGGCTACCTCAATTTCGCCATGTTCACCGCCCAGCAGATGGTCTGGGGCACGGTGATCGTGCTGGCGACGACGTTGCTGACGCGCTTCGCCGATGACTTCGCGTTGTGGTTGCTGGCACCGGACAGTGCTGCCGGGCGCATGCTGCGGCTGTCGACCGGCTTGTCCTCCAACCGCCTGGAACAGGCCGGTGTATTGCTGTCGGCCACGTCACGGCTCGCGCTGGTGATGCTGGGCATCACCGCCTTTGTTGCTCCATTCGGCAATGTCAGCGCCCTGTATGGCTGGCTGGAACGCCTGTCGGCCGGCATCAAGATCGGCGGCAACCTGCTGACACCTGCCTCGATCATCAGCGCGGTGCTGGTGCTGGTATTGGGCCTTGCGCTGATGCGGGTGGTGCAGCGCTGGCTGGTGGATACCTACCTGCCCAAGACCGACCTGGATATCGGCGCGCGTAATTCGATCAGCACGGTGGCGCATTACCTCGGCATCGTGCTGGCTGGCCTGTGGGCCCTGGCGGCGCTGGGCATTGGTTTTGAAAAGGTGGCCTTGTTGGCCAGCGCCTTGTCGGTGGGTATCGGTTTTGGTCTGCAGGCGATCACCCAGAACTTCGTCTCCGGCCTGATCCTGCTGGCCGAGCGGCCGGTGAAGATTGGTGACTGGATCAAGATCGGTGACCAGGAGGGCGACATCCGCCGTATCTCGGTGCGTTCCACCGAGATCCAGGTGGGTGATCGTTCCACGCTGATCGTGCCGAACTCGGAGCTGATCACCAAGACCATCCGCAACATGACCATGGCCAATGCGCTGGGCCGCATCCAGGTGCAGTTCTCGGTGCCACTGGGCACCGACATGGGCAAGCTGCGGACGCTGCTGCTGGGGATCTATGCCGCCAACGAGACGGTGCTGATCGACCCGGCACCGTCGTTCTTCATTGATTCGATCAGCGGCGGACAGGTGGCGGTGAACAGCTTTGCCTACGTGTCATCGTCGCGGAGCGTATACGGAACCCGCAGTGAGGTGCTGTTCGCCTTGCTGGAGCAGACTGCTGCCGCCGGCATCGCCCTGGTCACTCCGACCGACATCCATCTGGTGCGCGATCCCCCGCAGGCCTAGGTAGTGCCGAGCCACGCTCGGCAGGGGCTTTACCGGGATTTGTCGGAATGTGGGAGCGGCGTAAGCCGCGAAGCTCATGGTCTTTCAGATTGCGGGCATGCTGTTCACTGCAGCATGCCCAGCTTCGCGGCTTACGCCGCTCCCACAAAAGCACGAATGTTCATCACGACCGCGGATGCTCGCTGGTCGGCAGCAGCGCATAGTCGTCGACGGCCAACTGCTCGGCATGGTTCAACCAGGCGCGGATCTCCAGGTCGTCGATCTCCTGGTCCACGCCCAGCGGCATGCGGATGCGGCCATCGGCATCGGGCTGCACCCATTGCTGGGCCACCACCACGTTGCGCTTTGATGCCACCGCTTCCACCCAGAAGCCGCGCTGCGGGCGTTGTGCGGCATACAGCTCCAGCACATAACGACCGGGGGTTGTGTGGCGCGGCTGGCGGCTGATCATGCGTGACTGGCGCACGCTGGGACGGGGCCCGCTGAACGCCTGCAACGGCGCATCCACGGCGATGCCACGGCGCAGCTGCGCATCGCGGTACAGGCGCATGCCCTGGTCGCTGTCCAGCAGCAAGGCACACCATTGGCCATCGGCCGAACCATCTTCAAACGCGGTGCAGCGGTCGACATAGGCCAGGCGGTGCTGCGGATCGGCCTCCTCGAACTTGCGCGAGGTGTTTTCCAGGTACACCGATTTCAGGTCCCACTGCTGGTCGTATTCCAGCAGCACCGGCGGCTGCACCTTCTGCACGCCCACCAGTACCTGGTCGTTGTCCAGGCGCAACATGCGGGTCTGCTCGCCCAGCCACAGCGAACGTGCGAACGCGCTATAGCGTGCGTAGGTCCTCGTATCACCGCTGGTCGCCGCGACGCTGGCGCTTGCCGCGGGTGCCGGCTTCAACAGCGAGCGGCCAAAGCCGATCGCATCGATCGCAGGGTCCAGCAGCTGCAGCGCGGTGGCGCCCGAATCCAGCGTTGTGCCCGCCTGCGCAACGATCTGCTGCGGCTGCAGCTTGTTGCCCAGGAACAGCAGCAGGTTCTCGCGTTTCTGCTTTTCCAGCACATGGCTCAGGTCGTTGGGCATGGCCAGATGATCGGAGGCCACCACCACCAGCGTGTTGTCGGCGAATGCGCTGCTGCGGATGCGGTCGACCAGACGCGAGATCAAGCGGTCGCTGCACTTGAGTGCATTGAGCAGGCCGATATTGCCGTGTGCGCTGCGATAGCGCGTGTTCCTGCAGGCAACCGGCAGATGCCCGGCCGGATGGTGGGTGTCCATGGTCAAGGCGGTCAGCATGAACGGTTGGCCGCTCGCCGAGAGCTCGAGGAACCGCTCGTAGGCACGCTCCAGCAGCACGTCATCGTGCACGCCCCAATTGGAGAAATGCCGCTTGGCGATGTTCTGCTGCTGGAACCATTCCAGATCGCGCACATCGTCAAAACCGTGCGAGTTGAGGAAGTCGGCCTTGGCGGCGAACTGCCCGTTGGCACCGCCCATGTAGTGGTTGCTATAGCCCTGCTGCTTCAGGTAGTCGCCAAGGCAGAAGGCTTCGGGCAGGAAGCGGCCCATGCGGCCCATGCTGTTCTCGTCGCCCTGCGCGGTGGTCAGCGGCACGCCGCACATCGACGACACCAGACCGGCGATGGTCCAGCCACTGCCGTCGGCGGAGGCGATGTTGCGGAAATCCAGGCCTTCGCCGGCCAGCCGGGTCAGGTTGGGCATCAGCCCGGGGAAGACGTCTTCGTTGAAATAGGTGCGTTCCAGGCTCTCGCCGTAGATCCAGACAATGTTCGGCCGCTGCGCCAGCGCCTTTGATGGCAGCTGGTATTCCGGCGCTACCGCGCTGTAGTCCACCGGCTGCATCTGCTGATAGATGCGCTTGCCATCGGTGTACAGCGGGCTGAGCAGCAGTGTTGTCAGCAACAACGCGGTGAAGCCGCCGAACACCGCCAGGCCATGACGGGGGCGCTGCAGGCGACGCACACGCAGCAACAACAACGGTGTCAGCGAGACGATCACCAGGCCGATGAAGCCGATGATGTAGGCGCTGAAGTCACCCACACCGGCGCCTTCCATGTCGCTGCGCAGGTGGTACAGCGTGGCCGAATTGATGCCATCGCCACTGAGTTTGTCTATCAGCCACCAACTGCTCAGCGCCAACAGCAGCAGTGACAGCAGGCCAGCCTTCAAGCGCGCCAGGGTGGGCGACAACATCAACAATACGAACAGTGCTGCCAGAGACAGCCAGATGATCCAATGCATGCGGTCACGTGGGTAGCGGAGACAGGGGGTGACGACCTGGGCCGTCATCGCTCTACACACTGTTGTTTCAGTGCTGTGGCAGAAGCATCTGGATCTTGCCTGCCGTAACCTGACTGAAATGTTCGGACGGCACAGCAGCTTTCATCATCAGCTGCGCGTTATGTGCGGCACGCCGAATACTGTGATCTTTGGTGAGAGAGTGTGCTTTTTGCCTGATTTCAGTGGTTGGAAACTTCTGTTGTCGCTTCTCAAGCTGCAATCGGACTGTTCATGCACCCACCTAGCCCGGGTAAGCGCAGCGCATCCGGGGCTGGCAATGGATTGAAGGGAGATGACCGGCGCTTTTCTGCGTCCGTTCAAGGCAAGCGCATATCCACGCTGCCGGTGCGTTGCTGCATGCACCATGTGCTCCCGGGTGCGCTGCGCTTACCCGGGCTACGGATGCCGCATCTACACTCAGCGATGGCCACGTTCTTCGCGGGCGCGTGCTCTGGTGCGCCGATCGAACAGCAGTGAGCTGACGATGAGCCCAAGGCCGATGATCACGCCCAGCAGGAACAGCAGCATTGCAAAAGCGGGGTAGCCGAACAGCGTCCAGCGGGTAGGCACGCGCATCAGCAGCGTCGAGGACAGCAGCAGGGCAGCGGTGATCAGGCCGGCGGCAATGCGGTTGGCCACCTTCTGGATGTTTTCCATCAGCCGCGATTCGTCCAGGCCGGTGACCTTCATCTGCAGGCGGTTTTCGGCCAGCACGCTGAGGATGTCGGACATGCGGCGCGGCCCGTTGCGCAGCAGCTGCTGCAGCTCCATCGCCTCGCTGGCCAGGTTGGCCGCCGAGAACGACTTGCGGAAATGTGCGCGCATCACATGCTGCAGCTGCCGTTCGACAACCTTGCGGGTTTCCATCTCCGGTGCCAGGAAGCGGCACACGCCTTCCAGGTTGAGCAGCGCCTTGCCGAGCAGACTCAGCTCCGGTGGCGTGCGCAGGTTGCTGGCGGTGGCGATGCGCACGATCTCCAGCACCACATGGCCTTCGGACAAGGTGCCGTTGGCGGCGTAGCGGGCAATCATCTGCCCGGTCTCGCGCAGGTAGCGCTCCTCGTCATAGTCCTCCAGCCGGGTACTGATGCCGATGATCTCGTCGGCCACTTCCTCGCCACGGCCATCCACGGCGGCGAACAATACCTTCAGCAGGCGTTGGCGCAGCCGCGGTGGTACATGCGCGACCATGCCCAGGTCGAAGATCGCCAGCCGGCCCTCTGGGGTGACGCGCAGGTTGCCGGGATGCGGGTCGGCGTGGATTTCGCCGTGCACGAAGATCTGGTCGAGGTAGCCCCGCACCAGCGCCGCAGCCAGCGGCACCATCGATTGCTCGGTGCGGCGTACCGGCGGGATCGCATCCACCCGCACGCCTTGCACCAGTTCCATGGTCAGTACCCGGCGTCCACACAGGTCCCACACCGGTTGCGGTATCCACAGTTCGGGGTAGGGCGCCAGGTGCTGGCCGAAGCGCGCCAGATTGGCAGCCTCGGCTTCGTAGTCCAGCTCCATGCGCAGGGTCTTGGCGAACTCGCCCAGCCAGTCGGAGAAGCGCACCTTGCGGCCGACCCGGGTCAGGTGATCGGCGGCAGTGGCGAAGCTGCGCAGCACACCGATATCCGAACGCAGCTGGGCGGCGACATCGGGCTTCTGTACCTTGATGGCAACCTGCCGGCCATCGTGCAGTTCGGCCTGGTGGACCTGGGCGATGGAAGCACTGCCCAGCGGCTGCGGGTCGAACCAGGCAAACAGCTTGCTGACCGGCGCGCCCAGTTCGTCCTCGATCACCGCGCGGATCTGTTCCACCGGGATCGGCGCGACTTTTTCCTGCATGCGTTCCAACGCGGCCACGTATTCGGGCGGGATCATGTCCGGGCGGGTCGACAGCACTTGGCCGAGTTTGACGAAGGTGGTGCCCAGCGCTTCCAGGTCGGCAACGAACTGGGTGGGGTTGCCGGCGGCCGGTGGCCGGCCCAGGCGCGGGATTTCGCCATCCAGCGAGATCCCGGAGAACACACCGGAATGGCGGTAGCGCAGCAGCAGGCGCACGATCTGCTGGCGTCGGCTGAGGCCGCCGACGGTGGTCGGGCTGTCACTGCTGGTCGGTTCCATCAAGCGGGGTTCTCCCAGGCGGGCGAGCCTGCAGTGTGGCCGCAGCGGGGTTGCAGGGGGGTGAATACGTGGGCTTGCGCACCGAAGCGGGCACGAATGAGTGAAAATCCCCCTTCCCCTGTCCTATGACCTTACGGTGACCCATGGCTGGAGCCAGCCTGTTTGCCCTGCTCGACGATATTGCCGCGTTGCTGGATGACGTCTCCATCCTCACCAAGGTCGCTGCCAAGAAGACCGCCGGCGTGCTCGGTGACGATCTGGCCTTGAATGCGCAGCAGGTAACCGGCGTCACTGCCAACCGCGAGTTGCCGGTGGTGTGGGCGGTGGCCAAGGGGTCACTGGTCAACAAGGCGATCCTGGTGCCGGCGGCGCTGGCGATCAGCGCATGGCTGCCGTGGGCGATCACCCCGCTGATGATGATCGGCGGTGCCTTCCTCTGTTACGAAGGCGTGGAGAAGCTGGCGCACAAGTTCCTGCATTCCAAGGACGAGGATGAGGCGCACAAGGCCGAGCGGCTGAAGGCCATCGCCGATGAAAAGGTGGATCTGGTCGCGTTCGAGAAGGACAAGATCAAGGGCGCGGTGCGTACCGATTTCATCCTGTCGGCGGAGATCATCGTGCTGTCGCTGGGGGTGATCTCGCACGCTCCGTTCAGTCAGCAGGTTGTGACCCTGATTGCGGTTGCACTGGGCATGACGGTGTTCGTCTATGGCCTGGTGGCCGGCATCGTCAAGCTTGATGACGTTGGGGCCTGGTTGCTGGACAAGGGCCGCGCGCTGGCGGCGCTTGGCCGTGGCCTGCTGTATGCCACACCGTGGTTGATGCGCGGCCTGTCGATTGCCGGCACCGCGGCGATGTTCCTGGTAGGTGGCGGCATCCTGGTGCACGCGATTCCGGCCCTGCATCATTTCATCGTCGGCCTGGCACCGGCCAATCTGGAATGGCTGGCCAATGCCTTGGGCAGCGTGGTGGTGGGCGTGATCATCGGTGCAGTGGTACTGACCGTGGTGACCCTGGTCCAGCGTATGCGCGGGGCGAAAGCGGCGGATTGAAGCCGGCATTTCTGCCTTGATTGTGGGAGCGGCGTAAGCCGCGAAGCAGGAAATGCTTCAGGCATCAGCAATGGTGCCGACGTTGGCAGTATCTGAAAGATTGCCAGCTTCGCGGCTTACGCCGCTCCCACAAGACAGCAACACCGCCGCAGTTCACTGCAGGCCCTGCTCCAATTCCCGCAGCTGCTGCTGCGCGCGGGCCAACGATTGCCCGGACAGGCTGTCCAGCAAGCGTTGCAGACGATGACTGGCCGGCAAGCGTCGCATCGTCCAGCGGGCAGCTCCGATGCTGCCCAGCATCAACGCCACGCCAAAGCCCAAGCTGCCGAGGAACCACGCTGGTGCCATCGCATACAGATCCAGGCCCAGCCATTGCACGCTGCCCCATTGCAGGGCCAGCAGCCACAGCCAAAACCACGGCAGGCCCAGGCCAAGTTCGGTGATTGCGGTGAAGCGGCGTAGCCGCGCCAGTCGTTGCTGTTGGATCAGCACCGGTGCCTCGGCAGCATCTGCATGTATCGCCAACAAGGCGCGGGTGATCGACACCCAGATCGCAGCGATGCCGTACACATGCAAGGCCAGCCCTGTAAGCAGCAGTTGCGGCACCTGACGGTGCTCCACCCAGAAACTCGCCGCCAGCACGGTGACTACGATCCACACCAGCAGCCAAGCCAGCTGCAGACCACTGAACCAGCGCAGCCGGCGCCGCACACCGGCCTTGCGCGGCTGCTGCCAGGCCTGCAGGGCCAAGGTTTCCAGCTGATCGATACGTTGCGCCTGCTGTGCCCAGCTGGCCTTGAGTTCGTCGAGTTCCATGGTGTCAGTCTCGTGCGCTGTCGGCAGGATTGAAGTGGCTGCGCAGTTGTTGGCGCAGCCGGTGCAGGCGGGTGGCGGCATTGCTGGCGCTGATGCCCAGTACATCGCCGATCTCGCGGTGGCTGCAATCGTCCAGATGCAGCAACAGCAGGGCCCGGTCCAGCGCCGGCAGGCGCTGGATCAAGGTATTGAGCTGGGCCAGGCTGGCGCTGTCTTCGGCGTTGTCGGCAACACTGGCGAGGTCGTCATCCAGCGTGGCTTCGCTGTGGTGGTGTCGCCGCAGTTCGCGGCCACGCAGCTGGGAGATGGCGATGTTCAGGGCGATGCGGTAAAGCCAGGTACTGAATTGCGCCCGTTGCGGATCGAAACCTGGAAAGGCGCGCCAGGCCTGGGTGCTTATTTCCTGGATCAGGTCGCGGCGGTCTTCAAGGTGCGCGCAATAGCCACGCGCAACCTTGAGCACGATGCCCTGATGCTGGCTAAGCAACTGGGCAAAGCGGTGTTGCAGGTCGACGATGGGGTCGGTTGCAGTGATGTCCATGCCCGGGTGATTCGCACCAGCGCAGGAAATATCACAGCCCCGGGCGGATTTCCGCTGCGGGGTGACTCAGTTGGCGGGCAGCACCTGGTTGCGGCCGACACGTTTGGCCGCATACAGGGCCTGGTCGGCCCGCTGCAACAGGGCCTGCAGGGCTTCGCCGGGCAGGGCCTGGGCGACGCCGGCGCTGAAGCGGACCTGCACGCGCTGTTCCTCATGCAGGAAGGGGCGTTGCGCCAGCTGCTGCTGCAGCTGTTGCAGGGTTTCCAGCGCGGCGGCGCGGTTGAGCCCGGGTAGCACCAGCACGAACTCGTCACCGCCGAGGCGGGCGATGCAGTCGCGACCGCGCAGGCGTTGCTGGGTCACCGCCACCAGATGGCGCAGGGCCTGATCGCCACCAGCGTGGCCGTGCCGGGCATTGGTCTGGCCGAAGTGGTCCAGGTCGATCATGGCCAGACTCAGTGGCGTGCTGTGGTCGGCCAACAGCTCGCCCAGCTGCTGCTCCAGGCCGCGCCGGTTCAGGGCGCCGGTCAGCGGATCGGTACGCAGCTGGCTGCCGGCTTCTTCCAGCTCCCGTTCCAGCTGCTGCACGCGTTGCTCGGCGGCCTTGGCCTCGGCGCGGGCATTGGCCAGATGGTCGCGCGCACGTGCAGCTTGCTCCTGTACCCGCGCGGTGTCCTGCAGCACGTCCTGCAGCAGTTGGGTGAGGTCGGAGATGCTGCGGGTCTGGCGCACCGCAACGGCATAGCTGGCGATGCGGTCGTGGTATTCCCCGGTTTCGGTGACCATGCCGTCCACCTGGGTCACGAAGTCGACCATCAGGTCCTTCATCGCCTGCTTGGACTGGTCGATGCCTTCGCGCAGCAGCCCTTGTCGATAGATCACTTCGCGCAGGTCGTTGCGGGTCTGCTCCAGCGAGTTGGCGTCCAGCGGCCCGGCCAGCAGCTGCCGGATCGAGCGGATCTGGCCCTGCAGCCAGCTGTCGCCATCGAGCAGCTCGGAGATGTTCTCCAGCAGCATGTCGAACAGGTTGAGCAGCAGGTCGCGCTGTTCCTGCAGACTGCTGCTGCGCACGCCGACCTGGTGGCAGAGTTCGCGCAGATGGATGGCCACCGGCTGCAACGGCTGGCCGCTGCGCCAGCTGCGCAGTTCCTCGCCCATGCGTTGGGCCTGCTGTTCGAGCTCAGGCGACTGCTGCATCAGGCTGGCCAGCACCGCGCCGAGGGTGTCGCGCAGCATGTCGCGCAGCTGCTCGGCCTGGCTGTTGCGGGTGTGGGAGGCTTCCAGTTCGACGGTACGGATGTACTTGTCGATCAATTGCCGCAGCAGGCGACCGTAGCGTTCCCAGTCCTGCTCGGCATGCGCGCTGTGCAGGCGTTGGCCCATGTCACCGAGTTCACCGGGCAGGGTGCACATGCCCTGGGCGAAGGCGGCCAGTACTGATTCGGGCGCGTTGGCGCCGATGAACAAGCGCTGCAGCATCGCCATGCCGCCGCCTCCGTTGGCTACCACCTCGACCGCCGCAGCCGCCTGCGGCGCGGACCGCCGGGACAGGATGCGGCCCAGCCCGCTGCTGCGGGAGGTGGAGGAGTCGTCGGGGCTGTCGGCCATTGCGCAGGGGTCCGGGCGGGTTGTGGCTGCGCCCGTGCGCAACCGGAGGTGGTGTCCAAGCCCCATTATCGGCAAGGTAGCAGCGGGCTTGAATGGCAGCCGATCACAGGAGCACATCATGCGGGTATTGCTGGCTGGCGCGACCGGTCTGGTCGGGGCGCAGGTACTGCAGCGGTTGTTGGCCGAGCCACGCTGCAGCGGTGTGATCGCACCGACCCGGCGCGCGCTGGCGCGGACCGACCCCAAGCTGCTCAATCCGGTGCTGGATTTTGCCGCGCTGGCGACGGTGACGCAGGGCTGGCAGGTGGATGCGGTGATCTGCGCGCTGGGCTCGACGATGAAACAGGCCGGCTCGCGTGAGGCTTTCCGGCAGATCGACCATGGCTATCCGCTGGTGATTGCACGCGCAGCGCGTGCCAATGGCTGCGAGGTGTTTGCCTTGAACTCGGCGGCCGGTGCCAATCCGCGTTCGCTGGTGTTCTATAGCCGGGTCAAGGGCGAGCTGGAGCAGGACCTGCGCGCGCTGGGGTTTGCCTCATTGACCTTGGTGCGTCCGGGCCTGATTGGCGGCGACCGCGTCGAACGGCGAGCCGGCGAGCATCTGGCCAGCGTGGTGCTGGGAGCACTGGCGCCTGTGCTGCCGCGCGCTTGGCGTATCAATCCGGCCACGCGGATTGCCGACGCCTTGGTGGAGGCGGTATTGGATCCGCAGCCGGGCATGCGGGTGGTGGGGTCGGCGGAGTTGGTGTGAGTTCTGGTTGAGCTTGCTTGGGCTTGGTTGGTTTGTGGGAGCGGCGTGAGCCGCGAAGCCGGGGATCTGTGAGCGCATCGGCTTCGCGGCTCACGCCGCTCCTACAAACAGCAGCTCCCACAAACGGCAGGCGAGGCTCAGGCCGGCAGTGACTGCCCGCCATCCACCGCCAGCACCTGGCCGGTGATCCAGCGCGCTGCCGGCGAGCACAGGAACACCGCGGTGTTGGCCACATCCTCGACATTGCCGAAGCCACCGAACGGGATCTTGTTGCGGATCTGTTCGTACAGTTCGGGTGCGCTGCTGCGGCGCTGCTCCCACAGTCCGCCGGGGAATTCGATCGAGCCCGGTGCCAACGCGTTGACCCGGATGCGCTCACGCGCCAGCTCGGTCGCCAGGCTGGTGGTGTAGTAATTCAAGGCGGCCTTGGCGGCGGAGTAGGCCGCTGCGCGTGGCGTCGGCACCGAGGCGTTGATCGAGCTGATGTTGAGGATGGCCGGCATCGCACTCAGGCGCAGATGCGGCAGGGCAGCGCGGTTGGCGCGCACCGCGGCCATCAGGTCGATATCGAAACCCGCTTGCCAGCTCGCATCGTCATTGCCGTTGCCATAGCCGGAGGCATTGTTGATGAGGATGTCGACGCCACCCAGCGCGGTTGCAGCGGCATCGATCCAGGCTTGAATCTGCATCGGATCGGCGAGATCACATTGCTGCGTGTGCGCGGCGGCTGCGCCATCGCGCAATAACAATTCGGCAGCCTGTTGCAGTGCCGTTGCACCACGCGCACAGAGGCTGATCTTCGCACCGTCGCGGGCAAAGGCCTGGGCGATGGCCAGGCCGATGCCGCGGCTGCCGCCGGCAACCAGCACGCGTGCGTTTTGTAGCGAAACAGAAGGGGGCATTGCTGCGGTTCCGGTGGGCGGAGATCGCGCATTATCCCCGGTTGCGCGTTGCAGGCGGCGAATGCGCTGTTCCGTGCTCAGGGCAGGCCGGGTACGTTCAAGGACGCGAACAGCAGGTTCTGCGCCTTCTTGGCCATGGATCGTGGCAGCTTGGCGATGAAGGTGTCGCCGGTCAGCGCCATGTCGCCGCGGAGGATGAAACCATTGATCTGGGTGTAGCTTTTGACGGTGTATCTGTTCCCATCGCGGGTGACTTCCAGATACATCGGCGAGGTCAGGATGTTGTTGCCCTTGCGATAGACGCGGGTGCCATCGATGTCGCGGACCAGGCGATAGCCCTGCTGGCTTGCCCAGGCATCAACCTTGGCCAGCACGTTCTCATCGGAGCTGAAGGTGGTGAGGTCATGCGGCCTGCCGCTGTTCCTTGCCATCAGTGCGAGGATGTTGACCAGGGCCAGGCCGCCCAGTGCGCCCACGATCATTCCGGTGATCAAACTCATGCTGTTGACTCATTGAAGTTGGGGCGGCATTCCAGCACATCGCAATGCCTGTTGTCGTGAAAATTCCGCGCTATTTCCAGATGTTGGGTATTGCGCCACGTTCCGGATGTTTCATCTGCACGATGCAGAAGCGATGGCCGGTGGGGGCTTCCATCACCCACCAGCGTTTGACCTTGCCGATGCGGCGTGCGCCCAATGCTTCGAGCCGATCCGCCTCGGCATCGATATCGTCGGCCTCGATATCGAGATGCACGCGTGATGCGTGGTCGACGCGCTGCACTTCCACATGCAGTTCGGCCGGCGCGCCCGTCAGTTCTGCGTACTGCGCGCCATCGTCCTCGGTGTAGCCGGGCTCGGCTTTCAGGCCGAGTGCGGGTGCCCAGAACGCGGCGGCGACATCGCTGTCGGTGCCCTGGCAATCAATGATGAAACCGGCCAGGCGGCTGCGGTGGCTCATGCGGATGCTCCGGTGACAGAGGAGCGCAGCGTACACCGCCTATCCGGATGCGCGTGTTACTGCGGTGTGGGCGACAGGGACGGGAGTGGCGAGTCGCCAGGCGCTGATGCACAACGTGCCGTAGACGCTCCACTCGGCCAGGCGCTGCAGCAGCCCGCGCCAAGGTTGCAGGGGTTCGATCCCCATCAGGACGAACAGCAGCAGCCAGAGTCCTGCCAGCGCAATCCACAACAGGCGTGTGCCTGGGCGGATCGCGGGCGTGGTGGCCAACAACAGCAGGCCCAGTGCAGTGCCCAGATAGGTGAACACGCCGAGCAGGGTATGTAGTGATTGCGAAACGCTTCCGCTGGTTGGGCAGCCCAAGTCGCAGGGCGCCAACGCCGAACCTATCCATGCCAGCGGTTCGAACATCAGCAGCCAGTAGCCGAATCGACTTGCTCCGCGCACGGGTACCTTTCCGGCAAACACGCACAACAGCAGTGCGGCCAGGATTCCCACCGGGATGAAGCCGAACAGGCTGATCAAGCGCGCATGCGCGCTACCGCTCGCACCGAGTTCACTGATGTACTGTGACAGCGGCGAATAGCCGGGTTTGAGTGCGGCACCGCCGAACAGCATCAGCAGGTACACCGCGATGAACAGCAGGATCAGGCAGCGGTGGAAGCGCATCGGCGGCATGCCTGTGGGCGTGCGGGTCAGCGTAGGCGATTGGACAGGAACAGCTCCACCTTGCCGCAGCTCGGGCAGGCATGCAGGTCGAATTCCTCGCGGTTGCCGAACAGTTCACCGATGTCGCCGAGCAGGAACGGCATGGTCTGCGTGCTTTCATGGAAGCGCTTGCGGCCAATGAATTCCATCTGCATCCCGGGGCAGCGCGGGCAGTCGATCAAGCGCGGTGCTTGCGTCCAGCTGCGGCTGTCATCGGCCTGATAGCCACGTGGTGGCGGGGCGCCATCGGCACGGGTGCCGCATTTCCAGCACTGGTCGCGGTTGTCTTCGTTGACTTCCTTGCAGTTGCTGCAGATCCAGGTGCCCATGGTGGTTTTGGCAAGGATGTGGGATGGGCCAATCGTAGCGCCCGGATGGCGGGTTGGCGTTACAGGTGGGTGATGCTTTTTGTCGGGATCGGGCGAAAGGTCACGAGCAGGTGCTGCCCTCACCCCAACCCCTCTCCCGCAAGCGGGAGAGGGGCTAGTGCACTACCAGCCGACGCATTGCTGGCCCCTCTCCCGCCTGCGGGAGAGGGGTTGGGGTGAGGGCAGCCGACGCATTGCTGGCCCCTCTCCCGCCTGCGGGAGAGGGGTTGGGGTGAGG
>NZ_DAMBKV010000003.1:51426-91591 GCF_032066555.1 Stenotrophomonas sp. | reverse complement strand
GGAAGCTTCTAGCAAGCAGACCCAAAGCAAGGCACAAGCGTGCCCAATGCAAATACCAGGCAAAAAAAGGCCCGCATCGCTGCGGGCCTCAAACAACACTACCAACAAATTGTTAGTGAGCCTTGGCCAGGTCGTCGATCAGCACGCGCAGGAAGCGCGCGGCTTCGCCGCCGGTGCAGGCGCGGTGGTCGAAGGTGACCGACAGCGGGATGACCTTGTGGGTTTCGATGCCGCCCATCACCGGGGTGACCTGGAAGCGGGCACGACCGGCGGCGACGATGGCCACACACGGCGGTACGACCACCGGGGTGGCGTAGCGGCCGGCGAACATGCCGAAGTTGGACAGGCTGATGGTGTAGCCGCTCAGCTCCGACGGCGCGATCGAGCGGTCTTCGACCTGCTGGCGCAGACGGTTGATGCCTTCGCGCACGCCACGTGCATCGAGCATGTCGGCATTGCGCAGGGCCGGCACGAACAGGCCGTCGTCGGTGTCCACGGCGATGCCGATGTCGACCTGCGCATGCAGGGTGCGGGTGAGGTTGTCACCGTCGAACCAGGCATTCATCGCAGGCACGGCCTGGCAGGCGCTGACGATGGCGCGGACCAGGCGCGAGGTCATGTCGTTGCCCGGCGCCCAGGCATGGATGTCGGCGTCGTCGCTGAGCGTGGTCGGCACGACCTTGCTGTGTGCGTCGGCCATCACCCGCGCCATGTTGCGGCGCACGCCCTTCAGCGGTTCCGGCTGGCCCTTGGCGACCACGCCCGGAGGGGCGGTACGCATCGGCTTGCCGGCGGCGGACAGCGGGGTGCGGGCGCTTGAGCCCCTCTCCCCCTGGGAGAGGGGTTGGGGTGAGGGTACGGCAGTTGCACTACTAGAGGTCGGACCCTCACCCCCAGCCCCTCTCCCGGCGGGAGAGGGGAGCAAAGCGGACGGATTCGCCGCCGCCTGCTTCACATCATTCATCGTCACCGCGCCGTCGGCGCCGGTGGCGCGCACGCGGGCCAGGTCGACGCCGAGCTTGCGCGCCATCGCGCGCACGGCCGGTACCGCCTTCACACCGCCGACGGCCACGGCCTGTTCGGTGTGCACGGCATTGGAGCTGACCATCGCGCCAACCACGGTGCCTTCGTCGGCACGTTCGGCGGCAGCGGCGACCACCGGTGCCGGCGCGGCGACGGGTGCAGGCGCAGCCTCGGCCGGCGCGCCGTGGTGATGGCCGGTGTCCTGGCCTTCGGCGCGCTGCGGCAGGTTGGGGTCGAGCTCAAAACTCGCCAGCACGTGGCCGGTGACGACGATGTCGCCGGCGCCGCCGGCCAACTTCAGTACCTTGCCGGAATAGGGCGAGGGCACTTCGACCACGGCCTTGGCGGTCTCCATGGCCACCAGTGGCTCATCGAGCTTGATCACATCGCCTTCCTTGACGAACCACTCCACGATGGTCGCGTCCGGCAGGCCTTCGCCCAGGTCGGGCAGGTTGAAATTCTTGGTCTGGCTCATGTGAGTTTCTCTTCCAGCAATTCAAGTTCGCGCGCTGGCAGCCAGCCCTGCGCGCCATCGGCGCGCTCGGACCACCACCAGCCACCATGTTCGTGATGCAGCCGTACCTGCTCGCCGCGGTCAACGTCCAGCTCGCGTGCGCTGTAGTCACGCAGCGCTTCGGCACGGCCATTGTCCAATACCTGCAACCAGGCGACCGGCGCCCAGCCGGCGCTGCCTTCGCTGGTTTTCACCCAGGCGAAGGCCGGCCATTCCTCGTCGCGGACACCGAGCTCGACGATCTGCCCGGTACGGAACTGCAGGGGGTTGCGGTATTGGCTGCGGTAGCTGCCAATCAAGCGTGCCAGCATGTCAGCCCGCCGCGACCGCGCGCTTGGCGGCGCTCACAATCCGCTCAACGCTGGGCAGGTACTTCATTTCCAGGCGGAACAGCGGGATGTGGGTGTCGTAGCCGGCAACGCGTTCGACCGGTGCCAGCAGGTCGTACATCGATTCCTCGGCCAGGCGCGCGGCGATCTCGGCACCGAAGCCGGCGGTCTTGGGTGCCTCCTGCACGATCACGCAGCGGCCGGTCTTGGCCACCGATTCGGCGATGGTGGCGAAGTCCAGCGGACGCAGCGTGGCCACGTCGATGACTTCGGCGCTGATGCCTTCGCCAGCCAGCTTGTCGGCTGCTTCCAGTGCTTCCTTGACCTGTGCACCCCAGGTGACCAGGGTGACGTCGGTGCCGTCACGCAGCACGAAGCAGACGTCCAGCGGCAGGGCTTCGCCGTCGTTGGCGACCACTTCCTTGTACTGGCGGTAGATGCGCTTGGGCTCCATGTAGATCACCGGGTCCGGCTCGCGGATGGCGGCCAGCAGCAGGCCGTAGGCGCGCTGGGGGCTGGACGGCAGCACCACGCGCATGCCCGGCACATTGGTGAAGATGGCTTCGTTGGCTTCGCTGTGGTGTTCCGGCGCGCGGATGCCACCGCCCCACGGCACGCGCAGCACCATCGGGCAATGCAGGCGGCCACGGGTACGGTTGCGCAGGCGCGCGGCATGGCAGATCAGGTGATCGACCATCGGATAGACGAAGCCATCGAACTGGGCTTCAGCCACCGGCTTCATGCCCTGCGCGGCCAGGCCGACGGTGAGGCCGGCAATGGTGGTTTCATCCAGCGGGGTGTCGAGCACGCGCTGCGGGCCGAACTGCTGCTGCAGACCGGCGGTGGCGCGGAACACGCCGCCGTTGACGCCCACGTCCTCGCCCAGCACCAGCACCGAGGGGTCGTGCTCCATTTCCCAGGCCAGGGCCTGGGTGACGGCTTCGATGAGGGTGATCGGGGTGGCTGTCATCGGGGTGTCTCCGCTGTTGCTCGCCGCGCTGTGCGCGACGCCGTGATCGTGGCTGGCCGAGGTGACGGCAGCATTGCGCTTGATGTCATCCATGGCGCTGCTCCAGGGCGATGGCGGCAGCACGCTGCGCCAGCAGGTCCGGCGGCGGATCGGCATACAGGTAGTCGAACATCGCCTCGACCGGCTGCACCGGGCAGTTGAGGTAGGCGTTGACCTCCTCGTCGACGCGGGTGCCGCATTCGGCGATCCAGTTCTTTTCTTCTTCCTCGCTCCACACGCCGTGCGCGGTCAGGTACTTGCGCAGGCGGATCAGCGGCTCCTTCAGCCAGGCCGATTTCACTTCGGCGTCGTCGCGGTAGCGGCGTGCGTCGTCGGCGGTGGTGTGGTCGGAGAGGCGGTAGGTGAGGAATTCCAGCACCGTGCCACCCTGGCCGGACAGGGCGCGCTCGCGTGCCTGTTCCATCGCGGCCAGCACGGCGATCAGGTCATTGCCGTCCACCTGCAGGCAGAACAGGCCGCCGGCCAGGCCCTTCTGGGCCAGGGTCTCGGCGCCGGTCTGGGCCGAGCGGGGCACCGAGATGGCCCAGCCGTTGTTCACCACGCACAGGATCAGCGGCAGCTTGTAGGCGCCGGCCGAGTTCACTGCGGCATAGAAGTCGGTCTTGGAGCTGCCGCCGTCACCGCAGACGGTGACTGCAACCTGCGGCATGTTGCGCAGCTTGAACGACAGTGCCGAGCCGGCCGCATGCAGGCATTGGGTGGAGATCGGTACGCAGATCGGGAAATCGCGGGCCGCATCGCTGTTGCGGTCGTAGTCGCTGCCGCGCTCGTCGCCGCCCCAGTACATCAGCACGTCGCGCGGGCGCACGCCGCGCATGAACATGGCGCCGTACTCGCGGTAGCTGGGGGCGAACACGTCGCCGCTCTTCATGGCCGCGCCGATGCCGACGTGGGCCGCTTCATGGCCCAGGCAGGAGGCAAAGGTGCCGAGCTTGCCGGTGCGCTGCAGCGCCACGGCCTTGGTGTCGAACACCCGCGTGGCCAGCATCTGCTTGAACATCGGCAGCAGCGAGCGCGGCTCACGCAGCGAGGCGGGGAGATCGTCACGTACCAGGTTGCCGTCGGCATCCAGGTACTGCAGGTAATCGATTTGGAACTGGGCGGAAACCGTCATTGCAGCAACACCTTGAACAGATGGTTTCAAATGATAGGAATTACGCATGGTAAGGACTCAGTCCGAAAAAGCCGTCCTGCGCCGCAACAAGATTGACCGGGCACAGGCCAGGTTTGTTCCGCGCAACGAGATCCGGGCGAGCAATTCCAACGTATTCAGTCTGTGACAACAGGAACGGCACATTGTCGCGCTGCTTGGGTTTGCGCGTGTTTCGATTCCGTTTGCGCGGAAGCCAGATCCAGGGCACCCCTCCCAAACCCTCGCCTTGCCTTCGACAAAGGGAGGGGGCGTAGTGCCGACCCATGGTCGGCAGGGGCATTACCGGTAACCCCCTTGCCGACCATGGGTCGGCACTACAGAAGGTCCAACGCTGCGTTACCCTTGCCGCCCCATCCGATGGCCAGGCCGATGACCGTAGAAAAGAACCAGCGTGAGCTCGAAGCCGGTATCCATACCGACCTGCAGGGCCGGCTCACTTACGGGGGCTACCTGCGCCTGGACCAGTTGCTGTCGGCCCAGCAGCCGCTGTCCAACCCGCCGCACCACGACGAAATGCTGTTCATCATCCAGCACCAGACCTCGGAGCTGTGGCTGAAGCTGCTGGGGCATGAGCTGCGCGCGGCGCGGACGCATATGCAGCGCGACGAGGTCTGGCAGTGCCGCAAGGTATTGGCCCGGGCCAAGCAGGTGCTGCGCCTGATGACCGAGCAATGGGCGGTGTTGGAAACCCTCACCCCCTCCGAGTACATGGGCTTCCGCGATGTGCTGGGCCCGTCCTCGGGCTTCCAGTCGCTGCAGTACCGCTATATCGAGTTCCTGCTCGGCAACAAGAACGCCGACATGCTCAATGTGTTTGCGCACGACCCGGAAGGGCAGGCGCAGCTGCGCGAGGTGCTGGAAGCGCCCAGCCTGTATGAGGAGTTCCTGGCCTACCTGGCGCGCTTCGGCCATGCCATCCCGGCGGCCTATGAAGGCCACGACTGGACCCAGTCGCATATCAGCGACCCGGCCCTGCGCCAGGTATTCGAGAACATCTATCAGGACACCGACCGTTATTGGCGTGAGTATTCGCTGTGCGAGGACCTGGTGGACCTGGAAACCCAGTTCCAGCTGTGGCGCTTCCGGCACATGCGCACCGTGATGCGGGTGATCGGTTTCAAGCGCGGTACCGGTGGTTCCAGCGGTGTGGGCTTCCTGCGGCAGGCGCTGGAGCTGACCTTCTTCCCCGAGTTGTTCGAAGTCCGCACCACCATCCGTGGCGACGCCTGAACCTGATTCCGGGATTGAAAATCCAACCTATTCAGCCACTTGCGCGGGGTCCTGGGCGAGGCCCCGGTGGCCCCGCGCGGACCTGGCGCAGCACTTGGTTGCAGCAGTATGTATTTGACGTGAAGCCGACGCTTCTGTGATCCTCGCCCGTCGCGCCGGTTCCGGCCGACTTGCTTGCATCACTTACCCACCGAATCACCAGGGGACACCGCATGAGCGCTGCCGCGCCGAATTCCGCATCAACCCCGGCGCCCGTGCCGGAGTTCAAGACCACCCTCGGCCATCCGCGTCCGTTGTGGATGCTGTTCATGACCGAGTTCTGGGAACGCTTTGCGTTCTACGGCATCCGCTGGGCGCTGGTGCTGTACATCGTGGCGCAGTTCCACGGCGGCAACGCAGCGGGCGAAACCCCGGCCAATCACACCTATGGTGCCTACCTGGCGCTGGTGTATGCGGCGGCGATCTTCGGTGGCTACGCGGCCGACCGGATCATCGGTTACCAACGCTCGATCCTGATGGGCGCGGTGATCATGGCCGCCGGCCTGTTCATGATCGCCATCCCCAATCCGCAGGTGTTCAACCTGGGCCTGGCCACGATCATCGTCGGCAACGGCCTGTTCAAGCCGAACATCTCCACGATGGTGGGCAAGCTGTACAAGCTGGATGACGAGCGCCGTGACTCGGGCTTCACCATCTTCTACATGGGCATCAACATGGGTGCGATGATCTCGCCGATCCTCACCCAGATCCTGGCGCAGAAGGTGTTCGGCACCGACGCCATGCCGGCTTACAAGATGGTGTTCATCGCCTCGGGCGTCGGCATGCTGATCAGCCTGTTCTGGTTCCAGCTGGAGCGTCGCCACCTCAAGGGTATCGGTGCGCCGCTGCCGGACAAGCAGGGCAGTGGTCCGGTGATCAAGACCGCCATCGCCTGCCTGGTTGCCATCCCGGTGATGTACGGCCTGCTCAATGCCGGCGCCAACGTGCTGCAGGTGATCCTGACGGTGATGTTCATCGGCCTGGGCATCATGCTGCTGGTCGAAGGCAGCCGCGAAGGCAAGGTCTCGCGCAACCGCGTGATCGCCATGCTGATCATCTTCACCTTCAACGTGCTGTTCTGGATGTTCTTCGAGCAGGCCGGCAGTTCCTTCACCTTCCTGGCCGACCGCATCGTCGACCGTCAGTTCGGTGACTGGACTTTCCCGACCGCCTGGTTCCAGTCGGTCAACTCGATCGCGATCATCACCCTGGCGCCGGTCCTGGCCTGGTTGTGGGTGCGCCTGGGCAAGGCCAACCCGTCGATCCCGCGCAAATTCGGCCTGGGCCTGATCTTCAATGGCCTGGCCTTCCTGCTGCTGATGTTCGCCCTGTCCAGCCTGCTGGACCCGGGCACCAACAAGATCCCGTTCTGGACCCTGTTCGCCGTGTACTGGATCCAGTCCATCGGTGAGCTGTGCCTGTCGCCGATCGGCCTGTCGATGGTGACCAAGCTGGCACCGGTACGTCTGGTCGGCTTTGCGATGGGTGGTTGGTTCCTGTCCACCGGCATCGGCAACAATCTGGCGGGCCTGTTTGCCGGTCACGTCAGTGGCGCCGGCGGCATGACCGTGCAGTCGGCCCATTCCGGCTACACCATGGGCTTCTGGATCCTGATCGGTGGCGGCGTGCTGCTGTTCCTGATCGCCCCGTTGGTGCAGAAACTGATGCATGGCGTGAAGTAAGGAGTTGGCGATGAAACTGCTGTTTGGAATGTTTCCCCTGTTGCTCAGCGTGGCATTGGTCGGCTGCAATCAACCGCCCGCTGCCAAGCCTGAGAAAGTGCAGCCGCTGGATACCTCCGAACAGAAGACACCGGTGGCCGATACCAGCCAACCGGTGGCATCGGGCAACACCCCCACCGCAGCGGATATCGCTGCGGTGGCTGCGCTCAATGCGCAGTTCGACCCGGCCCGTGACCCGGTCGCTGACCTGGAAACGGCCAAGGTCGAGGCCCAGCGTGGTGGCAAGCGGATCATGCTGGACGTGGGCGGCGAGTGGTGCTCCTGGTGCCACCTGCTGGATGCCTTCATGGAAGGCGATTCGGAGCTGCGCCGTTTCCGCGATGCCAACTATGTGTGGATGAAGGTCAACTACAGCGAAGACAACGAGAACGCCGCCTTCCTGTCGCGCTTCCCCGAGATCAAGGGCTATCCGCACCTGTTCGTGCTGGACGCCGAGGGCAAGCTGCTGCACTCGCAGTTCACCGGGGACCTGGAAAAAGGCAAGGGCTATGACCGCGCCAAGTTCGATGCCTTCCTGAAGGAATGGGCACCGCCGGCGAAGTAAGGCTGCGATGTGATTGAACGAAAACGGCGCCGAAAGGCGCCGTTTTCGTTGCCCCCTCCCTTTGGCCAAAGGCCAAGGGGAGGGTTGGGGAGGGGTGCCTTTGATTTTGCTGTTAGCTGTCGGCTGGAAGCAAAGCCAAAGCCAAAGCCAAAGCACCCCTCCCCAGCCCTCCCCTGCGCGATGCGCAAGGGAGGGGGCAACAGCCGTCGTCTTCATTTTGTTCGCGCGCGGCCGCTAACGGATCAATCCCTCTGCATCCGGCGTCTTGCCCTTCCTCATCATGCAGCCAGCTGCCAGCCCCGATTCCAGCACCGCCACTGTTGAGCAGGACCTTGCCAGTACCAGCCTGCCCACGGTGGACGAACTGCTGGACGAAAGCGCAGCACCGGAAGAGTCCGCACCGCCGCCGCGCTACCGGCTGCCACAGGCGGCGGTGCCGCCCAACATCATGTTGCAGTCGGCGGTCACCCGGCTGGTGGAGCAGAAGGAGCAGATCGACCAGGTTGCGCGCAACGGCCTGCTGGCCGGGCTGTTGCCGCCGGAATGGAGCGCGTCGCCTGGCAACGAATTGCGTGCCTTTGTTGCCAGCGTGGTGCCGTTCGCCTCCGACAACGTACGTGGCGAGACCATCGCTGCGCGCGTGCCGCTGAAGTTCCTGCTCGGCCATTCGCAGCGTTGGGGCAAGCCCGATGTGGCCGAACCCAATTCCTTGTCAGCCTATCTGGCCAGCGATGAGCGCGCCAACAGCGGCGTCAGCGATCACGCCGAAGTCATGCTGTTGTCGCCATTGGGGCTGGGCTGGACACACGCCGGCCGCAGCCGTGTCGGTTTCCTGCGCGCGATGGGCGTGGAATCGATGGCCGCCCGGGTGACCGCGCTGCCTTATCCGGCGCCGGAGCAGTTGGCGCTGTATCAGGTCAGCAACGGCGGTCTGACCCAGTTCTGGTGTGTGATGGACAAGCGTCGACTGCGCGCATTGCCGGTGCCGGCCTTGTCGTTGCCATTGCTGACGGCTTATGGCGTGGCGGCGCCGCAGGCATGGCCATCCAACTGGCCTGCACCCGCCGAAGTTGACGCGGCATTGGCGTTGGCGCGCATGGGCAAGGGCGCCGCCGAAGTCGACCTGGTCAAGCTTGTGGACAAAATTGGACGTGACCAGGCCAACGATGCCTGGACCGGCGCCAGCCTGATGCAGCTGCACACCTGGGTGCCGCGCTGGCGGTTCTTCCTGACCTCGTTCATCGGTCTGCCGGCCGGCCTGTTGCTGCTTGCAGCATTGGCGTTGCCCGGCCGCGTGGAAGCGGCGGCGGTGGCGGCGGCATTGGGTTTTGCAGGTGGTGCGATCGCGGCCCTTGCCGCGCCGTGGATCTATGCGCGGCGCAAGCACCTGAGCTGATCGTCGCTGACGATCAACCCTCGTTCATGCGCTGCAGGCCGGCGTCGGCCAGGCGCGTGATCAGGCGTTCGAGTACCTGTTCCTCTTCCTCGGTGAGCGCCGACATCAGGCGCCGTTCCATCTCGATCACCATCGGCGCGATGGTCTCGTAGACCTCGAAGCCTGCGGCAGAAAGCGCCAGCACCGAACGGCGACGGTCATCGCCATGGGTCTCGCGTTTGATGAAACCGCGTTCCAGCAGGCGCGCCACGGCGCGGCTGACGGCCACCTTGTCCATTGCCGTGCGCTCGGACACTTCGCTGGCCGAGGAGCCCGGGTACAGCGCCAGGATGGTGATCACCCGCCATTCGGGAATGGCCAGGCCGTAGCGCTCGCCGTACAGCCGGGCGATGTTGCCGCTGACCCGGTTGGACAACACGCTGATGCGGTAAGGCAGGAACTGCTCAAGATCCAGCAACACGTGCGAGGCGCGGATGCTGGTGGACTTGCTGTAATCGGAAGAGCTCATGCTGCAGTGCACCTTGATGGTGGTTTCATGTGAAACTATAACCTTCGGTCCAGACCCGCTTTTTGCGGCGGATCTTCCTGTTTTCATCGCCGGTACCCCGGCGACCGCCATGCTCCCGGAGGCAACCCATGAATACCCCAACCGCATCCAACGCGCCCAACCTGGGCATGCAGGTCACCACCTTTGAAAACCCGATGGGCATCGATGGTTTTGAGTTCGTCGAGTTCGCCGCACCGGCTGGGCAGGCTGCCCAGCTGCACGCCTACTTCAAGAACATGGGGTTCACGGCCGTACTCCGCCACCGGCAGCGTGCTATTACCGTCTACCGTCAAGGCGGCGTCAACTTTCTTGTGAACGAGGAGCCCAATTCGTTCGCCGCCGACTTCGCCGCCAAGCATGGCCCGAGCGCCTGCGGCTTCGCCATCCGCTTCCAGAAGCCGGCCGCCGAGGTACTGTCGGCGGCCCTGGGCAACGGTGCCGAGGAAGTGGACCTGCTGGCCGAAACCCGCGCGGTACCGGCACCGGTGATCAAGGGCATCGGTGATTGCATGCTGTACCTGGTGGACCGCTACGGCACTGCCGGCAGCATTTACGACGCCGACTACGAGGTCATCGACGGTGCCGAGCAGAACCCGGTCGGCTTCGGCCTGACCTTCATCGACCACCTGACCCACAACCTGTACCTGGGCAACATGCAGCAGTGGTCGGACTATTACGAGCGCCTGTTCAACTTCCGCGAGATCCGCTACTTCGACATCAAGGGTGCCAAGACTGGCCTGGTGTCCAAGGCAATGACCGCGCCGGACGGCATCGTGCGCATCCCGCTCAACGAGTCCTCCGACCCCAAGAGCCAGATCAACGAATACCTCGATGCCTACAAGGGCGAGGGCATCCAGCACATCGCCTGCTTCACCGACAACATCTACGACACGGTCGAAGCGATGCGTGCACAGGGCATCGAGTTCCTGGATACGCCGGACACCTATTTCGACGTGGTCGACCTGCGCATCCCGAACAACGGCGAAGACGTCGAGCGCCTGCGCAGGAACAAGATCCTGATCGACGCCGACCCGGAAACCAAGCAGCGCAAGCTGCTGCAGATCTTCACCAAGAACTGCATCGGCCCGATCTTCTTCGAGATCATCCAGCGCAAGGGCAATGAAGGGTTTGGCGAAGGCAACTTCCAGGCCTTGTTTGAAAGCATCGAGCGCGACCAGATGGACCGTGGTGTGCTGTAAGCGCTTTGCTTGAGGCCTTTGCTTGAGGCATTTGCTTGAGGCATTTGCTCGAAGCCTTTGCTCAAAGCCCCTCTCCCGCTTGCGGGAGAGGGGTTGGGGTGAGGGCAAGCTCTTGCAGTTGCTGTTGATTTCCGCCGCACCCAGGTCGCCAGTTGCCTTAGGATCAAGTCAAAAGCTCCCCTCACCCCAACCCCTCTCCCGCAAGCGGGAGAGGGGCTCAATCGCAAAACATAGGCCGTCACCATGGTCAGCAACGCTTATCAATCCGGCTTCGGCAATGAGTTCGCCACCGAGGCTGTGCCCGGCACCTTGCCGGTGGGTCGCAATTCGCCGCAGCAGGTGGCGCACGGGCTGTATGCCGAGCAGCTGACCGGCACCGCCTTCACCGCGCCGCGCGGCAGCAACCGCCGCAGCTGGCTGTACCGCATCCGCCCGGCGGCGATGCACGGTGAGTTCACACCGTTCGAGCAGCCGCGCCTGCACAGCGATTTCAGCCATGCGGCCGCTTCGCCCAACCAGCTGCGCTGGGACCCGCTGCCGCTGCCCACCACGCCCACCGATTTCGTCGAGGGCCTGTACACGATGGGCGGCAACGGCTCGGCCGAAGCCCATAGCGGCGCCGGCATCCACCTGTATGCGGCCAATGCCGACATGCGCGGTCGCTACTTCTACAACGCCGATGGCGAGCTGCTGATCGTGCCGCAGCTCGGCCGCCTGCGCCTGCGCACCGAGTTGGGCGTGATCGAGATCGAACCGCAGCAGATCGCGGTGATTCCGCGCGGCGTGCGTTTCGCGGTGGAGCTGCCCGATGGCCAGGCGCGTGGCTATGTCTGCGAGAACTTCGGTGCGCTGTTGAAGCTGCCCGACCTCGGCCCGATCGGCAGCAACGGTCTGGCCAACCCGCGCGATTTCGAAACCCCGGTCGCCGCCTACGAAAACGTCGATGGTGAGTTCGAGCTGGTGGCGAAGTTCCAGGGCCGCCTGTGGCGCGCTGACATCGGCCACTCTCCCCTGGACGTGGTCGGCTGGCACGGCAACTACGCGCCGTACCGCTACGACCTGCGCCACTTCAACACCATCGGCTCGATCAGCTACGACCATCCGGACCCGTCGATCTTCCTGGTGCTGCATTCGGCCAGCGATACCCCGGGCACCAGCAACCTGGATTTCGTGATCTTCCCGCCGCGCTGGCTGGTGGCGCAGAACACCTTCCGCCCGCCGTGGTTCCACCGCAACATCGCCAGCGAGTTCATGGGCCTGATCCACGGCGCCTACGACGCCAAGGCCGAGGGCTTCGTACCGGGCGGTGCCTCGATGCACAACTGCATGACCGGCCATGGCCCGGATGCGGCCACCTTCGACAAGGCCTCGCAGGCCGATCTGTCCAAGCCCGACGTCATCACCGACACCATGGCCTTCATGTTCGAAACCCGTGGCGTGATCTGCCCGACCGAACAGGCAATGGAGGCCGCGCACCGCCAGCGCGGCTACCAGGCCTGCTGGAGTGGGCTGCGCAACAACTTCGCGCTGCCGAAGGGCTGAGTCAGGCTGGCAGCGGTGCTGGTTCCAGCACCGCTGCCAGATGCGTTTCCGGCAGCACTTCCTGCAGGCGCCCACGCACGCGCTGGGTATAGCCGTCGGAGGTCATTGCCGGAAGATGGCTGAGCGCCAGCTTCAGTGCGTTCACCGTGTCGCCTTCTTCGCGTGCGGCCTGCAGCAGCTTGTGCAGTTGCGCCGCGAAGGGATTGCGCTGCAGTGCCAGGATATCCAGCACGTAGATGCGGGCGGCCACCATCGAGCGCCGCCGCTCCACAGGCGCACGCTGCGGTGCCGATGCTGCAGCCACGGCCTCGGCGGCTGCAGCGGGGGCAGCCGGGAGTGGGGCAGGCGCGGGCGCAGGTGGCGGGTCCACCTGCAGGTAGCCGTCGCGCTGCAGCTGCGCGATCAACTCGGGCACGTCATTGCCAAGCATGCCGCTCAGTTCGGCCAGGTTGCGCTTGCCGTCGCACAGGATCAGCGCCCGCCGCTGGCGCAGGTCCAGCGCGGCACGGTGCGTCTGCAGCACGGTGTGGCCAAGTTCGGTCTTGTGCGGTTGCATGGCGTTGGGCACGGGCGACGTAGGCGCCCAGCCTGTCGCCATCAGGTGAAACCCCGATGACAAGCCTGTCTTCGCGCGGGCCGCCCCTGCTTGCGGCTAGACTCGGCCAGGGACCTGTCCGGAGCTGTCGCATGAATCGTTTTGCCGTGCCGATGTCACTGTTCGCCGTGCTGCTGGTGGCCTGCGAGCGTCCGCCGCCTGCCGAGCCGGTAGCGCCTGCCGCCGCCGCGACGCCGGCGCAGGCGCAGGCGCAGGCGGCAGATGCCGTCAGCACCGCGCCGGCGACAGGCAGCGATGCCGACTGGCAGGGGTATGGCGCAGCCCAGCTTGGGATCGATGTCGAGCAGCTGCGCACGGTCTGGGGCTCCGACTTGCAGGGCGACGCGGCGGCCGATGGCGCCTGCTACTACCTGTCGCCGGCGGCGCACAGCGAGGGTGGGCCGTTCTTCATGGTGGAGGGCGGCAGGTTTCTCCGTTACGACGTGCGTGGTGGCGATACCGCGGCACCGGGTGGTGGCAGGATCGGCATGGACCTGGCCCAGTTGCAGGCGCTTTACCCGCAGGCCGAGCCGCTGCAGCCGCACAAGTACGTGGAAGGCGGCAAGGTGCTGCGGGTGCCGGCAACGGATGGCAGCCAGGGCGCACTGGTGTTCGAGCTGGGCGCCGACGGCAAGGCCACGACGTGGCGCGTGGGCCTACCGCCGCAGGTGGATTACGTGGAAGGCTGTGGCTGATACCCTGCTGCGGCCATAGGCGGTAGCGCGGGTATGCTCCCGGCACCGCCGTCATCACTGCAGGGGAGGGAGGCGCAATGTTCGAAGCGATCGCATGGTTTGTCCTGGGGCTGGTGCTGTTGGCCCTGGGCGGTGATTCCATCGTCAAGGCGGCCTCCGGCCTGGCCCAGCGCTTCGGTGCCTCGCCCTTCGTCGCGGGTCTGCTGCTGGTGGCCTTCGGTACCTCGTTGCCGGAGCTGGTGGTCAATGCGCGTGCCTTTGCGGTGGGTGCACAGGAGCTGGCGCTGGGTAATGCGGTCGGCAGCAATATCGTCAATGTCGGCCTGACCCTGGGCCTGGCCGCGCTGGCCTTCCCGCTGATGGTGCGTACGCGTGTGCTGTCGCCCTTGCTGGTATTGCTGGCCGTGGCGACGTTGGCCCTGATCGTGTTCGGGCTGGATGGCGCGATCAGCCGCATTGAAGGCATCGTGTTGCTGCTGGGCTTTGTCGGGGTGTTGGTCTTCCTGCTGAAGCGGGCGCGGCATGAGCCCGTGGCATTGCAGGAAAGCATCGCCGACTACGCCACCACTCGTACCGTGCTGGGCTTGAACCTGATCCGCGTGGTCATCGCGGCGGTGGTGCTGTATTACGGCGCGCGTTTCGTGGTGCAGGCAGCGCCGGTGATTGGTGCGGGCTGGGGCATGTCGCCGTTGCTGGCCGGTTTGTTGCCGGTGGCCATCGGTACTGCCTTGCCGGAAGTCGCCGCGGCCATTGCCGCTGCACGACGCGGCCAGGGCGACATGGTCGTAGGTCACGTGATCGGTTCCAGCCTGTTCAATGTGCTGGTGGTGATCGGCGGCATGGCGGCGTTGCGGCCGATGCCGTTGCCGGCCTCGTTCGTGCGCCTGGAGCTGCCGGCAGCGATCGTGTTCGTGCTGATGCTGTACCCGATGCTGCGCGGCGACCTGAAGATCAGCCGCGGCGAAGGCGCGGTGCTGTTCGTCGCGTTCCTGGCGTGGGTCGGCCTGGAACTGGCGTTGCTGCACTGACGCTGCATCTGTAGTGCCGAGCCATGCTCGGCAGTGGATTTCCCGGTAAGGCTCCAGCCGAGCATGGCTCGGCACTACAGGGCGTTGCCGGGCAGGCCTCATGCCGAGCATGGCTCGGCACTACCGGTGGAGCTTGTGCCCGGCACTATTCCTTCGGCGGCTCCGGCCGGCTTTCCATCATCAGCGACAGCGCGGCCTTGGCCATCAGGTGGGCGCTGATCGGGGCAGTGATGAACAGGAACACGGTGATCAGCAGCTCGCGTGGCTGCGGGTCCTGGCCGAGGAAGATGTGGTACGCCACCGAGCACACCAAGACGCAACCCACGCCCAGCGTGCTGGCCTTGGTCGGTGCGTGCAGGCGTTTGAAGAAATCGGAGAAGCGCACCAGGCCGAGTGCACCGACCAGGATGAAGAAGCAGCCAAAGGCCAGCAGCGCCGACAGCGCGATCTGCAGAAAGGTGATCATTCGACGATATCCCTGCGCAGCACGAACTTGCTCAGCACCACGGTGCTGCAGAAGCCCAGCATGGCGATGATCAATGCGGCCTCGAAGTAGATGGCCGAGTCCAGGTACATGCCGAACAGCATCAGCTCGGCGATGGCGGTGACCGACAAGGTGTCCAGTGCCAGGATGCGATCCGGCACGGTCGGGCCGCGCAGCAGCCGCCACAGCGCCAGCAGCATGGCGATACCGACGATGTGCATGCACACCACCAGGGTGGTTTCGAATATCTGGTAACCGTTCACGGGAAGATCTCCATCAGCGGCGCTTCGTAGCGGCTCTTGATCTCGTTGATCAGGGCGGTGGGGTCCTCAAGGTGCAGCACGTGCACCAGCAGGTGGCGGCGGTCCTCGGACAGGGCTGCCGACACCGTGCCCGGAGTCAGGGTGATGAAGCTGGTCAGCGCGGCGATGCCGTGGATGTTGGCGATGTCCAGCGGCACCCAGATGAAACCGGGCTTGAGCTTGTGCTCCGGGCCCAGCACCTGCGCGGCCACGCGCAGGTTGGACACCAGGATGTCCCACAGCACCACCGCCAGCAGCTTGGGGATGGGCCGCAGTGAGCCGAGGCGGGCGAACTCGCGGTCCAGGCGCGCGGCGAACAGCGGGATCACGATGCCCAGCAGCGTGCCCAGCACCAACTGGCCAAGGTCGAAGCTGTCGGACATCACCAGCCAGAAGGCGACGACGGTGATCGACAGGGCCGGCGAGGGGAAGATCCGGCGCAGCAGGGGGCGACGCTCGCTCATGGCTGCCTCACCTGCGGCGTGGTGCCGCGCACGTCCTGCAGATACTGATCCGGCGCCAGCAGTTGTGCGGCGATGGCGTCGGTCTGGCGCATCAGCGGCCCGGCGAACACCGTCATCAGCACCACATAGCCGAGCAGCAGGCAGGTGGCGGCGGTTTCGAAGGGGCGTGCCGGGGCTTCGTCCGGCTCCGGTGGAGGGGCACTGTCATCGTCACCGGGCACGTGCCAGAACAGGCGGATGCCGGTACGTGCCAGGCCCATGATCACCAGCAGGCTGCTGCCCAGCACCGCGCTCCAGACCACCGCGGTATGCGCATCGGGTACGGCCGAGAGCAGCGCGGCCTTGGCCAGGAAGCCGGCCAGCGGCGGCAGGCCGGCAACGGCCACCGCGCCGAACAGGAACAACAGGCCCGGTACGGTCTTGCCCGGCAGTACGGTGAGTTCATGCTCGCGGCGGCGGTCGGCCTGCTGGCGACGGCGGCGCATCAGGTCGGCGATCAGGAACAGCGCGGCGGCGGCGAAGGTGCTGTGCGGCAGGTAATACAGGCCGGCCGAGATCGTACCGGCATTGCCCAGCGCGAAGGCGATGAACAGCGTCGCCGCCGATACCACCACCAGGTAGGCCACCAGCACACTCATGCGGGTGGCCGCCAGCGCGCCCAGCGCGCCAACCACCAGGGTCGCGATGCCGGCCCACAACAGCCAATCGCTGCCGTAGCCGCTCATCGCCCCTGCATCGGCATCGAACCACAGCGAGCTCACCCGCAGCACCGAATACAGGCCGACCTTGGTCATGATCACGAACAGTGCGGCAACTGCGGCCGGCGCACGCGCATAGGACTCAGGCAGCCACAGGTACATCGGCAGCAGCGCGGCCTTGGAGCAGAACACCAGCAACAGCAGGCCCAGCGCGGCCTTGGCCAGCTTCAGGTGCGAGGGCGGCAGCTCGGCGATGCGCTGGCCGATCTCGGCCATGTTGAGCGAGCCCAGGGTGGCGTAGAGCATGCCCAGCGCGATCAGGAACAGGGTCGAGGCGGTGACGTTGAACACCACGTAGTGCAGGCCGATGCGCATGCGCAGGCCACGCCCGCCGGACAGCAGCAGGCCGTAGGAGGCGATCAGCATCACCTCGAAGAAGACGAAGAGGTTGAAGATGTCGCCGGTCAGGAAGGCACCGTTGAGGCCAACCAGCTGGAACTGGAACAGCGCATGGAAGTGCGGTGCGCGCCGGTCCCAGCCGGTGCAGGCGTACAGCAGGCAGGCGATGGCCAGAAGCAGGGTGGTGCCCAGCATCCAGCCGGCCAGGCCGTCGGCGACCAGCGCGATGCCCAACCGTGCCGGCCAGTCGCCGAGCAGGTAGGCCGAGATCTGGCCCTGGCTGGTCTGTACGATCAACAGCGCCACCGCCACCGCCAGCGCGGCCATGCTGGCCCAGGCCACCGTGCGCTGCACCTTGGGGCCATAGCGGCGGTGCTCGATGAACAGCGACAGCGCGGCGCCCAACAGCGGGATCAGGATCGGCAGGATCACCAGGTGGTTCATGCGCCGCCCTCCGCCTTGGCGGCATCGGCTGCCGGCAGCTCGGGTTCATGCGCGTCCACATGGTCGCTGTGGTTGTCGCTGCGGCTGCGCATCGCCAGCACGATGCTTACCGCGGTCATCGCGAAGGCAATCACGATCGCAGTCAGCACCAGCGCCTGCGGCAACGGGTCGGTGTAATGCACCAGGCTGGTGGCCACGCCGTCCTTGAGCACCGGCGCCTTGCCGGTGACTGGCCGCCCCGCGCTGAAGATCAGCAGGTTGGTGGCGTAGGACAGGAAGGTCATGCCCAGGATCACATCGAAGCTGCGCGCACGCAGCAGCAGGTAGATGCCGATGCCGGCCAGTACGCCGATGGCGCTTGCCAGTGCCAGTTCCATCAGTGCATCTCCCCGGTGCGTGCCGAACGGCGGTGGATATCGATTTCGCCGTTGCGGGCATTGCGGGTGCGCGAGGGCTTGATGGTGCCCATCATCGACAGGATCAGCATCACCCCGCCAAACACCACCAGGTAGACGCCAGTATCAAAGCCAATGGCGCTGGCCAATGGCACCTCGCCGACCAGCGGCAGGTGCAGGTCCAGGTGACCACTGGTCAGGAACGGCACGCCGAACAGCATCGACGCCGCGCCGCTGAGCAGGGCGATCAACAGGCCCAGGCCGATGCAGCGGATGTAGTCGAAGCCGAAGCGCGACTCCACCGACACCGTGCCCTGGATCACGTACTGGATCAGCAGCGGCACCGCCAGCACCAGGCCGGCGACGAAGCCACCGCCCGGCGCGTTGTGGCCGCGCAGGAACAGGAAGATCGATACCGTCAATGTCAGCGGGAACATGATCTGGGCCAGGTCGGCCGGCACCGGCAGCTTGATCGGCGGCCCCGGCATGATCTGCTCCGGTGCCATCCGCGTACGCCGCAGCATGGCGTGCACCACCAGTGCGGCGATGCCGAACACGGTGATTTCGCCAAAGGTATCGAAGCCGCGGAAGTCGACCAGGATCACGTTGACCACGTTGTGACCATAAGCCTCGGGCAGCGAACGCAGCAGCATCTCCCCGGCCATGGTGTTGGGCGGCAAGGTCATCAGCGAGTAGGCCAGCGCGGCGATGCCGCCGCCGGCGATGATGGCGATCAGCGCATCACGACGCTTGCGCCAGCGTGCGTGCTCCGGCGGCGACTGTGCGGGCAGGTAGTTCATGCCCAGCAGCATCAGCGCCAGCGTCACCATCTCCACCATCAGCTGGGTCAGGGCCAGGTCGGGGGCCGACAGGAACACGAAGGTCAGCGCCACCATCAGGCCGGTGCCGCCCATCACGATCACCGCCAGCAAGCGTTGCTGGTACAGGAACAGTCCGGCAAACGCGCAGGCCAGCATCACCAGCCACAGTGTCCAGCCCAGCAAGGGCATGGACTGCGGGGCCGGCCACACCGGCATCACCGGATTGGCGATGTAAGGCGCGGCGGCAACGATCACGGCCACCAGTACCAGCGCGAACAGCATGCGCTGCAGGCTGCCATTGGCCAGTGCGGCGGTGACGGCGTGGGCGAAGCCGAACAAGGCGTCCAAACCGCGATGGAACAGGTGTTTGCCGGTGGGGCGGTTGCGCGCGGCATACAGGTCGGTGAAGCGACGCAGGCCGAAATACAGGGCAATACCGCCCACCACGCCAATCGCGCTCATCACCAATGGCAGGTTGAAGCCATGCCAGACCGACAGGCTGTACTGCGGCATCGAGGCGCCGAGGATGGATGCGGCGGCGGTGTGCAGCACCGGCGCGATGGTCAGCGCCGGGGCGATGCCGACGGCCAGGCAGATCACCACCAGCACTTCCACCGGCACCTTCATCCAGCGCGGCGGCTCATGCGGCACCACGTCGATGTCGACCGGGCCCTTGCCGAAGAAAGTGTCATGGACGAAGCGCAGGCTATAGGCCACGCCGAGGACGCCGGCCAGCAGCGCGGCGACGCTGATCGCCGAACGCATCCAGTCCGGGCCCTGGGTGGCCAGGGCCTCGGCGAACAGCATTTCCTTGGACAGGAAGCCGTTGAGCAGCGGGATGCCGGCCATCGCCAGCGAGGCGACGATGGCCAGTGCGCTGGTGATCGGCATCAAGCGGCGCAGGCCGCCGAGGCGGCGCATGTCGCGGGTGCCGGTCTCGTGGTCGATGATGCCGGCGGCCATGAACAGCGAGGCCTTGAAGGTGGCGTGGTTGAGGATGTGGAATACGCCGGCCACCACCGCCATCGGCGTGGACAGGCCGAACAGCAGGGTGATCAGGCCCAGGTGCGAGATCGTCGAATAGGCCAGCAGGCCTTTGAGATCATGCTGGAAGATCGCATTCCAGGCGCCGATCAACAGGGTGAGCGCACCAATGCCACTGACCACATAGAAGAACAGCTCGCTGCCGGCCAGCGCCGGGTGCAGGCGCGCCAGCAGGAACACGCCGGCCTTCACCATCGTTGCCGAGTGCAGGTAGGCCGACACCGGGGTCGGCGCGGCCATCGCCTGCGGTAGCCAGAAGTGGAACGGGAACTGCGCGCTCTTGGTGAAGATGCCGGCCAGCACCAGCAGCAGTGCCCACGGGTACAAGGCGCTGCTGCGGATCAGCTCGCCCGAGGCCAGCACCACGTCCAGGTCGAAGCTGCCGACGATGCGGCCGATCAGCAGCACGCCGGCCAGCAGCGCCAGGCCGCCACCGCCGGTGACGATCAAGGCCATGCGCGCGCCCTCGCGGGCGTCCTTGCGGTGCGACCAGAAGCCGATCAGCAGGAACGAGCTGATGCTGGTCAGTTCCCAGAACACCATCAGCAACAGCAGGTTGCCGGCCAGCACCATGCCCAGCATCGCGCCCATGAACAGCAGCAGGTAGCTGTAGAAGCGGCGCGCGCTGTCCTGTGCCGACAGGTAATAGTGCGCATACAGCACCACCAGCGCGCCGATGCCGAGCACCAGCCCGGTGAACATCCACGCCAGGCCATCCAGGCGCAGGCTGAAGTCCAGGCCTATCTGCGGCAGCCACTGCCAGCTGTTGCGGACGATCTCGCCATCGAGCACGGCGGGGGTGACGCTGCCGAGCAGGGCCAGGCCCAGTACTGGTGCCGCGCCCGCCAGGCATGCGGCTGCGCCACGTGACAGGCGGCCAATCAGGGCGATGGCCGCTGCCAGCAGAAAGGGCAGCGCAAGCAGCAGCAACAGGACTGGCGTCATGTAGGGCGCGGTTCAGAAAGGGGTTTTGCAGTCTAACAGGCGATTTTTTCGATCCGCGACTTTTTCTGAATGATCCGTTCGGGTTAGATAGCCGGAGCCAGTGCTGCCAGTGGCTCCGGCCCGAAAACGTGAAAGCGGTGCGTCGCGTCGGGTTGTCTGGGCGCCATCCGATGCGGTGCAGCCGCCTGGCCGTTTGTAGGAGCGGCGTGAGCCGCGAAGCCGGTGGATCATCAGGTTGCGCAGATGCCAAGGGCTTCAGCAACATCGGTAGCCCGGATGCGCTGCGCCAACCGGGCTACCTTGGTGGCGCGTAGTCCGGCATTTTGTAGGAGCGGCGTGAGCCGCGAAGCTGGCACATCATCAGATGGCACAAGATCAGATGGCACAAGATGCCAAGGGTTTCAGCAACACCCGCTTCGCGGCTCACGCCGCTCCCACAGCCGCCGCTCCCGCAATTCCCACAGCGCGGCGCTCAATCCCGTTGATGGCTGCGGAATCGGGGGTGCTTCGCCTATCCTTCATCGCATGGAGAACGATATTCGCAGTGTCGCGGACCAACGCCGCGCGCTGGTATTTGGCGGCAGTGGTCAGATCGGCAAGCGTCTGTTGGCGAACCTGGTTGCGGCGGGCTGGCAGGTAACAGCGGTGACCCGGCAGGCGCGTGAGCCCATGCCCGGGGTGGCGTGGCAGCTCGGCGATCTGTCCAGCACGAATCTGGCAGATCAACCCGTGGACGCGGTTTTCAGCTGCGGCCCGCTGGATCACTTCGCGCGTTGGTATGCCGCCTCGGCCATTGCTGCACCGCGTGTGGTGGCATTTGGCTCGACCAGCGTGGACGTGAAACAGGACTCGTCCGAGCCGGCCGAGCGCGATGTCGCGCGGCGTCTGCGCGAAGCCGAACGCCTGCTGTTTGACAGCGCCGCAGCGCGGAACGTGGCGGCGACGGTGCTGCGGCCAACCCTGGTCTACGGTGCCGCCAGCGACAAGACCCTCACCAAGATCGCGGCGCTGGCCACGCGTACCGGTTTCTTTGCATTGCCCGCCAATGCCAATGGCCTGCGCCAGCCGGTGCATGTGCAGGATCTGGCTGACGCGGCAATGCAGGTACTGCCGCATCCATCCACTTCAGGGCAGGCCTATGCCTTGGGCGGTGGCGAAGTGCTGGGCTATGCCGAGATGGTGCGGCGGACGCTGGCCTGTCTGCCCTCGCGGCCGCGTCTGCTGCGCCTGCCCACACCGCTGTTCAAGCTGGCCTTGCGGCTTGCGCATGCCGGCGGGCGCCTGCAGGGCATGAATGCCGCCGCGCTGGCGCGGATGACCGAGCCGCTGGCATTCGATATCGAACCGGCACGCCGCGATTTCGGCTATGCGCCGTGCGCCTTCGTGGCCGAGGCGGCGATGTTCATTGCGACGCCGGAATCAGCACAGGCATAGCCTGATCGCAGGGATGCGTGTTCCCGGGTGCCGGGTCAGGAATGAGACAGCGCGGCGGATGTATCCGCCGCACTCAGTAACGCCAGCCGAACTGCCGGAACAGCTTGGCCAGCACCCAGATCGGGCCGATCAGCAGGTAGGTCAGGTCGGTGAGGAAACTCGGCCGGCGGCCTTCGATCTTGTGGCCGATGAACTGCGCTATCCATGCCACCACGAACACACCGATGGCGATGTACAGCAGCGTCTGGATGCCGAGCCGGTCTTCCAGCAGCCGGCAGATGCAGCCGAACACGAAGAAGATGATCAGCATGCCGATGCCCAGCGGGCGCGACAGCCGGTTGTAATAGGCCCAGGTGCCAAACATGGCGAACGCCGCCCAGATGCCATGCTGGAACCACGGCACGAGCGGCGGGATGCACCACAGCAGGGCGATGACTGACCACAGGATCGCGGGCACCGCGATGACGTGGATGGCCTGGTTGGTGTGGTTGACGTGATCGCCGGAGTAGCTGGCGAAATAACGATCCACCGGTCGCGCAATACTCATTCCACGTTCCCTCCCGGGTTGACTGGCAGAGCATAGCGCGGCTTCCCTACGGATGCGCACGGTGGCCGTGCGCATCCGTGACCGGTACTGCAGGAATCAGTCGACGCTGATGCCGGCCAGCTTTTCCAGCGCTTCGGCGTACTTGGCGCGGGTGCGTTCGATCACCTCGGCCGGCAGGGCGGGGCCCGGCGCGGTCTTGTCCCAGTCCAGCGTTTCCAGATAGTCGCGCACGAACTGCTTGTCGTAGCTGGGCGGGCTGATGCCCACCTGGTATTCGTCGGCCGGCCAGTAACGCGAGGAGTCCGGGGTCAGCATCTCGTCCATGATGTACAGACGGCCATCGGCATCGGTACCGAACTCGAACTTGGTGTCGGCCAGCAGGATGCCGCGCTCGGCCGCGTATTCGGCGGCGAACTTGTAGATGCGCAGGGTCGCGTCACGCACCTTCTCGGCCATGTCGGCGCCAACCGCCTTGACCATCGCGTCGAAGTCGATGTTCTCGTCGTGGTCGCCCACTGCCGCCTTGGTCGACGGGGTGAAGATGGCCTCGGGCAGCTTTTCGGCCTGCTGCAGGCCGTCGGGCAGGGCGATGCCGCTGATCTTGCCGGTGCGCTGGTAGTCCTTCCAGCCGCTGCCGATCACGTAGCCGCGGGCAATGGCTTCCACCGGTACCGGCTTGAGCTTCTTGGTCACCACCGCACGCTTGGCGTACAGCGCCGGGTCCACGCCTTCGGGCAGCACGCTGGCCACGTCGATGCCGGTCAGGTGGTTGGGCATCAGGTGCGCGGTCTTGGCGAACCAGAAGTTGGACACCTGGCACAGCATCTCGCCCTTGCCCGGGATCGGGTCGGGCAGCACCACGTCGAATGCCGACAGGCGGTCGGTGGCAACCATCAACAGGTATTCGCCCGGGGGTGTTCCGGCTGGCAGACGTTCGCGCGGGATATCAAACACATCACGCACCTTGCCGCGATGGCGCAAGGGCAGGCCGGGAAGATCGGATTGCAACAGCGTGGTCGGCACGGGCACTCCTGGGACTTGGCAATGAATGCCGCCGGCGTGGAGGACCCGGGTCTGGAGGACCCGCAGGGCCCGCGGCTGGTCGGCGGGCGGCCTAGTGTACGGCGGGATTGGGCCGCTGTGGCATAAAATGCACGTCTTGATTGTCCTCAGGCCATTCGCCCACCCATGCGCTGGTACGGAAAACTGTTCGGTTTCATTGCCGGGGCCCTGCTTTTCAGGCCCAACCCCTTGTTTGGCGGGATAATTGGCCTGTTGCTGGGGCATGCCTTCGATAGCGACTGGTTCAAGCTGGGCAAGGACCTGCCGTACCGTGAACTGGGGGTCCCCCGCGACGCCACCGACGCCGAGATCGACCTGGCCTACCGCCGCCTGATGTCCCAGTACCACCCCGACAAAGTGGCCGGCGCCGCCCCCGAGCTGCGCGCCCAGGCCGAGAAGAAGGCCCGGCAGATCAACGCCGCCTACGACCGCATCAAAACCCTGCGCAAGCGCTGAAAGGCTCCGTCATGTCCAACTGCATCATCGCCCCGTCCATTCTCTCGGCCAATTTCGCCAAGCTCGGCGAGGAGGTCGACAACGTGTTGGCCGCCGGCGCCGACTGGGTCCATTTCGACGTGATGGACAACCATTACGTGCCCAACCTGACCATCGGTCCGATGGTCTGCCAGGCGCTGCGCAAGCATGGCGTCACCGCGCCCATCGACGTGCACCTGATGGTGGAGCCGGTGGACCGCATCGTGCCGGACTTCGCCGAGGCCGGTGCCAGCATCATCAGCTTCCACCCGGAAGCCAGCCGCCACGTCCACCGCACCATCCAGCTGATCAAGTCGCATGGCTGCAAGGCCGGTCTGGTGCTGAACCCGGCAACGCCGGTCGAAGTGCTGGACTGGGTGTTGGAAGACCTGGACCTGGTGCTGCTGATGTCGGTCAACCCGGGCTTCGGTGGTCAGGCCTTCATCCCGTCGACGCTGGACAAGCTGCGCGCAGTGCGCGCGATGATCGACAAGCTCGGCAAGCCGGTGCTATTGGAAGTGGACGGTGGCGTGAAGGCGGACAATATCGGTGAGATCGCCGCTGCCGGTGCCGATGCCTTCGTAGCGGGTTCGGCCATTTTCAACGCGCCCAACTACGCCGAGATGATCAGCAAGATGCGCGGCAATGTTGCTGCGGCGCGAGGCTGAGTGATGAGCGCGGCTGAAGTGCAGATCCGTCCGGCCATCGCCGATGACGCAGGCCTGATCCTGCACTTCATCCGCGAGCTGGCCATTTACGAGAAAGCGGAATCCTCGGTGCAGACCGATGAGGCGGGCATTCGTGCCAGCCTGTTTGCTGCCGATGCCAAGGCACAGGCCCTGATCTGCGAACGCGGTGGTCAGGCCATCGGTTACGCGGTGTTCTTCTACAACTACTCGACCTGGTTGGGTCGCAACGGCATCTATCTGGAAGACCTGTACGTAAGCCCCGATGCGCGCGGCAGCGGGGCCGGCAAGGCCCTGCTGCAGCACATCGCCAGGCTGGCGGTGGAACAGGGCTGCGGCCGCTTCGAATGGTCGGTGCTGGACTGGAACACCCCGGCCATCGATTTCTACAAGGCTGCCGGTGCAGTAGCGCAGGACGAGTGGACGGTCTACCGCCTGCAGGGTGAAGCGTTGCAGAAATTCGCCAAAGGCGGCTGAACCGTAGTGCCGAGCCATGCTCGGCAGGGGCTTCACCGACAATGCCAAGGTAGTGCCGAGCCATGCTCGGCAGAGGCCTCACCGACAATGCCAGGGTAGTGCCGAGCCATGCTCGGCAGAGGCTTCACCGACAATGCCAAGGTAGTGCCGAGCCATGCTCGGCAAAGGCTTCACCTGTGATCTTTGGAATTCCCCGGTAATGCCCCAGCCGAGCATGGCTCGGCTCTACCGGTGAAGCGAAAAAAAAGCCGCAACGTTGCCGTTGCGGCCGGGGAATCATCGGAGGCTGATCCTGCCTCCATCCATCGTCCTTGCTATGGCCTTTCATTCTCCGGATGCGCTGTGACAACACAGTGACATTCACCCGCCTGCAGCAATCCCCTTGCTAGGCTGCGCGCCTTCCCTGGAGATCCGCATGCAAGCAGCGCCCTGGTACCTGATCCTCAATGGCAAATCCGCTGGCGACGATGCCGTGCGCGATGCAGTGGCGCAGATGCGGGAAAAAGGGCAGGGTCTGCAGGTGCGGGTGACCTGGGAAGCCGGTGACGCCGAACGCTATGTGCGCGAAGCCATCGCCGCGCAGGCGCAGCTGCTGATTGCAGGCGGCGGCGACGGCACCTTGAGCGAAGTCGCCGAGGCGCTGGCGCACACGGGGCAGGATGCCTCGCGATTGCCGGCCTTGGCCTTGCTGCCATTGGGCACCGCCAACGACTTCGCCACCGCTGCCGGCATTCCGCTCGAACCGTTGCCGGCATTGCAGCTGCCAGCACATACGCCGGCGCGTGCCATCGACCTGCTGCGTGTCGAGGGTGATGGCAAGGTGCACTGGTGTGCCAACCTGGCCAGCGGCGGCTTTGGCACCGAAGTGACGGTGGAAACCCATGAGGGCCTGAAGAAGATGCTCGGTGGCCTGGCTTACGTGATCACCGGGATCGGCAAGCTGGGGCGGATCGAGCCGATCCAGGCACGCATCCGTGGCGAGGATTTCGAATGGCAGGGCGGTTTCATCGCACTTGGTATCGGCAATGGCCGCCAGGCTGGAGGAGGCCAGCAGCTATGCCCCGATGCGCTGTTGGATGACGGGTTGCTGGACCTGAGCATCATTCCGGAGCTGTCCGGCGAACTGATGACCACCCTCGGCACCTTGTTCAGCGAAGGCAAGCATGCGGCGCTGGAGCAGGTGGCTGAACGTGCACGGCTGCGCGAGCTGTGGATCGAGGCCGAGCAGCCGCTGACCCTGAATCTGGACGGTGAACCGCTGCAGGCCCGACGCTTCCATATCCAGTGCGTGGCCGGGCGGGTACGCATGCATCTGCCGGCCGCAACAGCCCTGCTGGGCAGCTGAATCGTTGCCGCTGCAAGCAAATCCCCATGCTGCGGATGCACACCGGGCGCCAATCTTGCGGTAGAGTGGCCCGGTGCCCATTCTGACGACCAAGCGTTCCCTTTCTTCCGCTCGCCGCTGGTGGCGATGGTGGCCCGTTGCCGTCGTCCGTACCGCCACCGTCGATTCCCGGAAGGAAAGCCGTCTTGATCACGCAAGAGCAGTTCCAGCAGCTGGCCGCTGAAGGCCACAGCGCACACCCGCATAATTTCGTACCCGTCGTCCGCGAAGTGCTGTCCGACCTGGACACGCCGCTTTCGGTCTATTTGAAGCTCGCCGACGGCCCCTATACCTATCTGTTCGAATCGGTCGAAGGCGGCGAACGCTTCGGGCGTTATTCCATCATCGGCCTGCCGGCACGCCGCATCTACAGCTTCCGCGGGCATACGCTGGAGGTCAGCGAGCTGGGCGAAGTCGTCGAGCGTCGCGAGGTGGCCGACCCGCTGGCCGAGGTGGAAGTGCTGCGCAAGCAGTATTCGGTGCCGCAGCTGGACGGCCTGCCGGGCTTCACCGGTGGCCTGGTTGGCTGGTTCGGTTTCGAGTGCATCCAGTACATCGAGCCGCACCTGGGCGCGGGCGAAAAGCCTGATGAGCTGGGCACGCCCGACATCCTGTTGATGCTGTCCGAAGAGCTGGCGGTATTCGACAACCTCAAGGGCCGCCTGTACCTGATCGTGCACGCCGACCCGGCGCAGCCGCAGGCCTGGGCGCGCGCGAACCGTCGTCTGGACGAGCTGGCGCACCGCCTGCGCCAGGGCGGTGCCGGTTACCCGCAGTCGCAGGTGTCCGATGCCATCGACGAGCAGGATTTCCAGTCCTCGTTTACCCGCGAGGAATACCACGCGGTGGTGCGCAAGGCGCAGGAATACGTGCGCGCTGGCGACATCTTCCAGGTGGTGCCCAGCCAGCGCCT
Organism: Stenotrophomonas sp.; assembly: GCF_032066555.1. Lineage (GTDB taxonomy): Bacteria > Pseudomonadota > Gammaproteobacteria > Xanthomonadales > Xanthomonadaceae > Stenotrophomonas. The sequence goes on along the minus strand of NZ_DAMBKV010000003.1, from coordinate 64,012 downwards.
GCGCGTGCCGTTCCGCGCTCGGCCGATTGATGTCTACCGCGCGCTGCGTGCGTTGAATCCCTCGCCCTACATGTATTTCATCGATGTTGGGGGCACCCAGGTGGTCGGCTCCTCGCCGGAAATCCTGGCGCGCCTGCGCGATGGCATCGTCACCGTGCGCCCGATCGCTGGCACCCGTCCGCGCGGTGCCACACCTGAGCTGGACAAGGCCTTGGAAGTCGAGCTGCTGGCCGATCCCAAGGAGCGCGCCGAGCACGTGATGCTGATCGATCTGGGGCGCAACGATGTCGGCCGCGTCGCCGAACCGGGCACGGTCAAGGTCGGCGAGCAGTTCGTGATCGAGCGCTACAGCCACGTCATGCATATCGTCAGCGAAGTCACCGGCACCTTGAAGGCCGGCCTGAGCTATAGCGACGTGATGCGCGCGACCTTCCCGGCAGGCACCGTCAGCGGCGCGCCGAAGATCCGCGCGCTGGAGATCATCCGCGAGCTGGAGCCGGTCAAGCGCAATGTCTATTCGGGCGCGGTCGGCTACATCGGCTGGAACGGCGATGCCGATACCGCCATCGCCATTCGCACCGCGGTGATCCAGGACGGCTACCTGTACGTGCAGGCCGGCGGCGGCGTGGTCTATGACTCCGATCCCGATGCCGAATGGCAGGAAACCATGAACAAGGGCCGCGCGCTGTTCCGTGCGGTGGCACAGGCGGCGAAGGGGCTGTAACCGGCCCGTGACTGCACCGTAGTGATCTCACCGTTGTCCCTCTCACCCTGACAAGGAGCGCCGCATGAAGCTGTCGAACATGTTGCTGTGGTCATCGCTGCTGTTTGCCGCTGTTCCGCAAGCGTGGGCGCAGGCCAACTCCATTCCGTCACAGCCTCATCTGTTGGTGAAGGGCGATGCCAGCCGCAAGGTGATGCCGGATCGCTTCGTGGTGAAGATCGCGCTGGAGTCGGTGGATATGCAGACCGACATCGCCCGTCGCAAGGTCCAGGCCAATGCGGAGCGGACCATGGCCTTGTTCGCCAAGCACGGCGCCATCGCCGAGACGGTACGCATGGATAACCTGAGCATCGAGCCATCCACGCGTTACAAGGACGATGAAGAAGTGTTTGTGGGCACCGCCGTCAGCCGTGATCTGGAAGGTTCCTTCGAAAAGCCAGAGCAGTTGCAGGCGTTTCTTGCTGAGTTGAATGCCAGCAGCGAAGTACAGGTGAGCACCGCAAAGCCCATGTATTCGGGTGAAGCGCGGCTGCGTGCCGAACTCAAGGCCGAAGCGGCTGCGCAGACGCGCGCGTCTGCCAAGGGGCTCGCCGATGCCTACGGCGCGAAGATCATCGGCCTTTATACGATTTCAGATGTTGCCCCCAGCTTTGCCTACGGTGTACAGGCTGGCAGCTGGTCGAATGCAAACAGAGCGGACGCCTTCCTCAAGGAGGGCGATTCGCTCGACCGGGTACAGGTTACCGGTAGCCGCAGTGTGGGTTATGCGATACGCCCCCCCGGTGAGCAGCTGATAGCTGGTCCAATCACCTACACCGAAAACGTCTACGCCATATTCCTGATTAGCGATGGAAACTGAATCATGCTGTTGATGATCGACAACTACGACAGCTTCACCTTCAACCTCGTGCAATACCTGCAGATGCTGGGTGCCGAAGTGAAGGTGGTGCGCAATGACGCGATGAGCGTCGCCGAGATCGCTGCGCTCAAGCCATCGCATATCGTGGTATCGCCCGGCCCGAAGACGCCGAACGAAGCCGGTGTGTCGCTGGAGGTGATCCGCCAGCTCGGCCCGAGCATTCCACTCTTCGGTGTGTGCCTGGGCCATCAGGCCATCGGCCAGATCTATGGCGGTGACGTGATCCGTGCCAGCAACATCATGCATGGCAAGGTCTCGCCGATCCGCCATGAAGGCAAGGGCGTGTTCGCCGGTCTGCCGGACCGTTACGAAGCCACCCGCTACCACTCGCTGGTGGTGGACAAGAACACGCTGCCGGCGGCGTTGGAGATCACTGCCTGGACCGAGAATCCGGACGGTTCGATGGAAGAGATCATGGGCCTGCGCCACCGCGAGTACCCGGTCGAGGGCGTGCAGTTCCACCCCGAATCCATCCTTACCCAGCACGGCCATGCGCTGATGAAGAACTTCCTGGACCGCACATGTTGATCGAGCCGAGCCAGCTGCTGCTGTTCATGCTGGCCGGCTGGTTGCTCAACCTGACGCCGGGCCCGGATGTGCTGTACATCATCAGCCGCTCGCTGCGTGGCGGCCGCCGTGCCGGTTTCGCCGCCATTGCCGGCATCAGTGCCGGTTGTCTGGTGCATGTGGCGCTGGCGTCGCTGGGTCTGGGTGTGTTGCTGGCGACCTCGGCTACCTTGTTCACGGTGATCAAGTGGATCGGCGCGGCCTACCTGTTGTGGGTGGGCGTGCGCCTGCTGCGCAACACCGGTGAATCGACCTTGCAGGCCGATATCGCCGCCAGCAGCGGCAGTGCCGGTTCGTGGTGGCAGGTATTCGCCGGTGGCTTCCTGACCAATGTGTTGAACCCGAAGGTGGTGCTGTTCTTCCTGGCGTTCCTGCCGCAGTTCATCGCGCCGTCGGTGCAGAACAAGCCGTTGGCGTTCGCGCTGCTGGGCCTGATCTTCATGGTCAACGCGCTGCCGATCAATGCCGCTTACGTGCTGGCAGCCGATCGTGTGCGCAGCAGCCGTTGGGCCGCGCGTGGCATGCAGTGGCTGGACAAGCTGGCCGGCGTGCTGTTCATCGGCTTCGGCCTGCGTCTGGCACTTACCGCGAGGCCGACGCCGTGAGCCTGGAAGATTTCCGCCTGTTCGTGGTGATGCTCGGTGGCCGCCATGCGCGTGCCAATACCGAAGTGCACGACGTGGTGTTCGGGGTTGGCCCGACTATCGAGCAGACCTACCCGCAGTTGCGCCAGCAATGGTTCGGCGAGGCTGCAGGCCTGCATCTGGATTCATGGATGACGGTCGATGGCGTCGACGACTGGCAGGTGCGCATCTGCGATGACGCGCCTGCGGCCGACGCGCCGACCTTGTTCTTCGTCAACCTCGGCGGTTACGTCGAAGGCGAGTTCGGCGAAGCGCATCGCTATCTGCTGGTGGTCGCTGCTGATGCGGCCGAAGCCAAGCGCAAGGCGCTGGCGCAGGCCGAGGCGCAGTGGATCAAGCCGCACCGCGATGCCCTGCTGGAAGTGGACAACTGCCTGCCGGTCGGGCCGATCGGTGGCCTGCACGTGCAGTTGCTACGAGGCGCGCACGCCGGCATCCACAGCCAAAGCGACTACATCGTTATTTCCTGATTCTGGAGTTGTCATGACCATCACCGCGCAGGAAGCCCTGCAACGCACCATCGAACACCGCGAGATCTTCTTCGACGAGATGGTCGACCTGATGCGGCAGATCATGCGTGGCGAGATATCGCCGACCATGACCTCGGCCATCCTCACTGGCCTGCGCGTTAAAAAGGAAACCGTCGGCGAGATTGCCGGCGCGGCCACGGTGATGCGCGAGTTCGCGCGCCCGGTGCAGGTCGCCGACAAGACCCATCTGGTCGACATCGTCGGCACCGGTGGCGATGGCTCGCATACCTTCAACATCTCCACCTGCTCGATGTTCGTGGTCGCTGCTGCTGGCGCCAAGGTCGCAAAGCACGGCAACCGCAGCGTGTCGTCCAAGTCCGGCAGCGCCGATGCGGTGGAAGCGCTGGGCGCGGTGATCGAGCTGCAGCCCGAGCAGGTTGCACAAGCCATCGAGCAGACCGGCATCGGTTTCATGTTCGCGCCGATGCACCACCCGGCAATGAAGGTGGTCGCGCCGGTACGCCGAGAAATGGGTGTGCGCACCATCTTCAACATCCTCGGCCCGCTGACCAATCCGGTTGGCGCCACCAATATCCTGATGGGCGTGTTCCACCCGGATCTGGTCGGCATCCAGGCACGCGTGCTGCGCGAGCTCGGTGCCGAGCGCGCACTGGTGGTGTGGGGCCGCGACAACATGGACGAAATCTCGCTCGGCGCCGGCACCCTGGTGGGTGAGCTGCGCGACGGCAAGGTGCGCGAGTACGAGATTCATCCGGAGGACTTCGGCATCGCCATGTCGGCCAGCCGCAACCTCAAGGTCGAAAACCCGGAAGAGTCCATCGCCATGCTGCGCGCGGTGCTGGACAACCAGCCGGGCCCTGCCAACGATATCGTCGCCCTCAACGCCGGCGCCGCCCTGTATGTGGCCGGTGTGGCCGACAGCATCGCCGACGGCCTGGCCCGCGCCCGCGCGGTGATTGCCGATGGCAGCGCCCGCGCGCGCATGCAGCAGTATGTTGCCGCCAGCCGCGCGCTGGCCGGCAATCCCTGATAATCCCCCAATCACCCGCGTCAGCAACGCCCGTCTTCCAGGAAGCAGATCCATGAGCGACATCCTCAACACCATCCTCGCCCGCAAAGTGCAGGAGGTAGCGGAGCGCAGCGCCAACGTGCCGCTGTCCGAGTTGAGGGCGCGTCTGCCTGATGCCTCGCCGGTACGCGGCTTCGCCAATGCGCTGAACGCGGCGATTGCCAATGGTGACCCGGCGGTGATTGCCGAGGTAAAGAAGGCCAGTCCGTCCAAGGGCGTGATCCGCCCGGATTTTCATCCGGCTGATATCGCGGTGAGTTACGAACTGGGCGGCGCCAGCTGCCTGTCGGTGCTGACCGATGTGGATTTCTTCCAGGGCGCCGACCTGTATCTGCGTCAGGCCCGTGAGGCCTGCACGCTGCCGGTGCTGCGCAAAGACTTCGTCATCGACCCGTACCAGGTCTATGAAGCGCGCGTGCTCGGTGCCGACTGCATCCTGCTGATTGTCTCGGCGCTGGACGACCGCCAGCTGGCCGAGCTGTCGGATCTGGCCATGCAACTGGGAATGGATGTGCTGGTGGAAGTGCACGATATCGACGAGCTGGAGCGCGCCATCCAGGTGCCGGTGCCGCTGGTCGGCATCAACAACCGCAACCTGCGCACCTTCGAGGTGTCGCTGGACAATACGCTGTCGATGAAGGACGCAGTGCCGCGCGACCGCCTGCTGGTCACCGAGAGCGGCATCATGGGCCCGGCCGACGTCGCCCTGATGCGCGATGCCGGGGTCAATGCCTTCCTGGTCGGCGAGACCTTCATGCGCGTCGAAGAGCCGGGCGAGGGCCTGCGTCAGCTATTCTTCCCGGCATGACTGATCCCTACCCGAACCCGCGTGACGACGCGCAACTGGTCGTCTTCGACTTCGATCACACCCTGTACGACGGCGATTCCGGCAGCCACCTGTTCGCCTGGCTGATCAAGCGCAATCCCCTGCGGCTGTTGGTCGCCATCCTCGCCACGCCGCTGCTGGGGCCGCTGGTAGCGATGCTGCCGACGCGTCGATTTGGCATTTCCGGCTATGTCTGGATCGCCACCTTTGGCCTGCACCAGGCGCGTGAGTTCAACAAGGTGATCGACCAGTACGTGCTCAAGCACGAGGACGAGATCCGCCAGCACCTGCTGCCGCATGCCTTGCAGGTGTTCGCCGCGCACCGTCGTGCCGGCGACCGGGTGATCGTGGCCACCGGCGCACCGCCGGAGCTGGCCCGCGCCATCCTCGCCTTCGTGGCCGAACAGGGCGTGCCGGTGATCGGCAGCGAAGTGGGGCCGCGCATGGGCGCGATGGGTGCCACCCGCCACTGCCACAACGAAGAAAAGATGCGCATGCTGCGTGAACGCGGCTATGGCGACATTGCCATCGCCTACTCCGACAGCACCGCCGACCTGCCGCTGCTGAAGGCCGCCAAGGCGCCGGTAGTGGTCAACCCCAAGCATTCGCGGGTGGCGTACTTCGGCAAGGTATTGCCGGCCGGCACCCCGATCCTCAACTGGGGCTGCCCGGGGCGCGGCGGCAAGCCGCTGCCCAAGTAATCCATAGCGGGGCAAGCAACGATCCAGCCGGAGCCGGCATCCCTTCTCCCGTTTACGGGAGAAAGTGCCCGTAGAGCCTGCCCCCGCGAAGGCGGGGGGCGGATGAGGGGGCTTTTGACGCACCTGGAGAGCCTGCCGGAGCCGACATCCCTTCTCCCGCCTGCGGGAGAAGGTGCCCGCAGGGCGGATGAGGGGAGCTTTGGACGCACCAGCAGAGCCTACCGGAGCCAACATCCCTTCTCCCGCAAGCGGGGTTAAGAACAGGCGTTTACGAGGCAAAGGCTCGTGACTGTTCGTACGCCCCGCGTGCTAGGCGGGGCCGGGGCGCGGAGCGAGGTGCCCGGAGGGCGGATGAGGGGGCTCTTGAGGCTTTAAGGCAAAGTCAAAAGCTCCCCTCACCCCAACCCCTCTCCCGCAAGCGGGAGAGGGGCTCCGAATGTCCGCGCGAAGTCTGGTGGAGCAGTGCCAAGCCTCAAGCCCCCCGCAGCTTCACCACCGCCATTCCAATCTGGAACAGGCTGATCGACAGCACCAGCACGCCAACGGCGATCAGCACCCAGCGCTCCTTGACCCGCTTCACCAACAGGGCCGCCACCGGTGCGGCCATCATGCCGCCGACCAGCAGGCCGGCGACGATGGACAGGTGCTGCAAACCCATCGACAGCAGGAAGGTGGCTGAGATCGACAAGGTGACCACGAACTCGGCTGCGTTGACCGAGCCAATCGTGGTGCGGGCCTGGCCGCCACGGGCCAGCAGGGTGGAGGTGGCCACCGGCCCCCAGCCGCCACCACCGGTGGCGTCCAGCAGGCCGGCGAAGAAGCCCAGGACCGGAACCCGTTTCACTTCCTGCTTGGCCACGAACCTGCCCGCCGCACGGGCCAGGATGAAGATCGCCAGCACCAGCAGGTAGAGGTAGATGAACGGCCGCACGACGTCGCCGGGCAGCTGCGTAAGCACGTAGGCACCGATCGCCCCGCCAATGGCACCGGGCACCGCCAGGCGGAAGAACAGGCGTTTATCCACGTTGCCGGCAACCAGGTGCGAGACCCCCGAAGCACCGGTGGTGAACACTTCTGCGGTATGGATGCTGGCGCTGACCGCCGCTGGCGGCAGCCCCATGCTCAGCAGTACCGACGACGAGATCAGCCCGAACGCCATGCCCAGTGCGCCATCCACCAGCTGCGCACCCAGGCCGATCAGGATGAACCAGTAAAATTCATTGCCAAATTCCATTCCCCAAGACTGCGGGCCACAGCTGGGCAGGTCAAGGAAAGCTACATCGGTAAGTAATGGTTTGGGTTGATTCCTGACCCGTATCAGCGCCGAATGGACGCTAACTCACGGCTATGTCGGCGAAATGTCCACGCGCCTGGGTTGTTGGAATGACGTTCCGGGGGCTGCATCGAGCCATTGCGGGATCCTGGTCTTCGCAAGGGTGAATGAGATTATTGGCGCCGACAGACATCACACTTTGACCGGGTAGCCCGGGTAAGCGCAGCGCACCCGGGAAGCAGGCAAGGCAGGGTGCCTGACGGAATCGTCACCAACGCGCGAAGAGCCCGGGTGCGCGTTGCTTACCCGGGCTACCAGAGCGCTGGCAAAGGGTTTTCCCGGGGTAGATCAGGCCAGAGAGCCCCCTTTGGTAAAGGGGGCGCGCCGACAGGCGCGGGGAATTGGGAGCTGATGAGCCGGGGCCCGTGGTTTGCTCCGCAAACCATGGGATTGATGCGTGAATAGGTATCAGGCCGGGTAGGCCGGGTACGTATCAGACCGCGTAGCCCGGGTACGCGCAGCGCACCCGGGAAGCAGGCAAGGTAGGGTGCCTGGCGGAATCGTCACCAACGCGCGAAGAGCCCCCGGGTGCGCGTTGCTTACCCGGGCTACCAGCGCGCTGGCAAAGGGTTTTCCCGAGGTAGATCAGTCCAGAGAGCCCCCTTTGGTAAAGGGGGCGCGCCGACAGGCGCGGGGAATTGGGAGCTGATGAACCGGGGCCCATGGTTTGCCCCGCAAACCATGGGGTTGATACGTGAATACGTATCAGCGCGGGTGCTACCGCGTCCCGTAAAGCACCACGGTCTTGCCGCGGGCATGCAGCAGGCCGTCGGCCTGGAGCTTCTTCAGCACGCGGCCGGCCATCTCCCGCGAGCAACCCACCAGGCGGGCGATCTCCTGGCGGGAGACGCGTAGCTGGGTGCCTTGCGGATGGCTCATCGATTCCGGTTCCTTGGACAGGTCGTGCAAGGTGCGGATGATGCGGTCGGTCACGTCCAGGAAGGCCAGGCGGCTGGCCTTGCGGCTGGTGTGCAGCAGGCGGCGGGAGATCTGCGAGCCGATGGCGTACAGCAGTTTGGGCGCGTCCACGGACAGCGGGCCCAGGAACAGCTGATGCAGGCGCTCGTAGCTGATTTCAGCCAGCTCGCAGGGGGTGCGGGTGCGCAGGATGACCTCGCGCTTGTCCGACTCGATGAACAGGCCCATCTCGCCGACGAACTCGCCGGCACCGAAGTAACCCAGGACCAGTTCACGGTCGTCGTCTTCCTCGGCAATGATACTGACGGAGCCGCTGATCACGTAATACATGGTCCCCGCGGGGTCGCCCGGGCGGAACACATCCGTCCGCGCCGGGTAGCGGCGGCGGTGGCTGTGGGCCAGAAAGCGGTCGATGGTAGCGATATCCAGCGCCAGCGGGCTGGAGGCAAGACGCACGTTAGACACGGTGGTGGCGTTACCTAGGCTCATGATGGCGTTCACAGTTTGGATGAACTTGCTTAATGGGCAAGCTTAACGAGGCCGAGCATAAGGGGCAAACGGGCATAAAGGAGCAAGTATCACAGCGCCCCACTTTGCCCCATACTTCCGCCTTTCCCACCATCTACAGGATCGACCGCCGTGGTCAAGCCGTTGCCTCGCCTGAGGTTGCAAGGATTCAACAACCTCACCAAGGCCTTGAGCTTCAACATTTATGACGTCTGCTATGCGCGTACCGAAGAGGAGCGCCAGCGTTATATCGAGTACATCGACGAGGAATACAACGCCGATCGTCTCACGCAGATCCTCACCGATGTGGCTGAGATCATTGGTGCGAACATCCTGAATATCGCGCGTCAGGATTACGACCCGCAGGGTGCCTCGGTCACAATTCTCATTTCCGAGGAGCCGGTGATCGACAAGAAGGCCGCTGGCAAGGAGTTGATCTCCGACGCCGTGGTCGCGCACATGGACAAGTCGCACATCACCGTGCACACCTATCCGGAAACGCATCCGCAGGAAGGTATCGCCACGTTCCGTGCCGACATCGATGTGGCCACCTGTGGCGTGATCTCGCCGCTGAAGGCGCTGAACTACCTGATCGAGAGTCTGGAATCGGACATCGTGATCATGGATTACCGCGTGCGTGGCTTCACCCGTGACATCAAGGGCAAGAAGCACTACATCGACCACAAGATCAATTCGATCCAGAACTTCCTGGCCAAGAACATCAAGTCGCGTTACGAGATGTTCGACGTCAACGTCTATCAGGAAAACATCTTCCACACCAAGATGCACCTGAAGGACTTCGACCTGGACCAGTACCTGTTCGAAGAGAAGGCCAAGAACCTGTCGTTCAAGGAACGCATGAAGATCGAGGCGCTGCTGCGCCGCGAGATCGAAGAGCTGTTCCACGGTCGCAACCTGGCCGAATAAGCACTAACTGCGCAGCGCCGGCTTGCCGGTTCTGCGCAACAACAGGCGGGACGGCCCGCCCTGCAGTGATGCAGACGTTTGTCGACGGCGGCTCGGTGCTCATGCATCGGGCCGTCGTGTTTTCATGTAAAGGAAGTTGGCGATGCCCTGGATCTACCTGCTGCTGGCGGGCCTGTTCGAGATCGGTTTTGCGCTGGGCCTGAAGTACAGCGAAGGTTTCACCCGGCTCTGGCCGAGTGCGTTCACCGTGGTGTTTGCCGGCATCAGCCTGTGGCTGCTGACCCAGGCACTGCGCACGATCCCGGTAGGCACCGGCTATGCGGTCTGGACCGGGATTGGCGCCGTTGGCGTGGCCATTGCCGGTCTGATCCTGTTTGGCGACAGCGCGAGCTGGCCACGGCTGCTGTGCATCGGTCTGATCGTGACCGGCGTGATCGGCTTGAAGCTGGTCAGCTGAGACCAGGGTTGAGGTAGTGCCGAGCCATGCTCGGCAGAGGCGTTTGGCAAAAATCCATCCCATGTAGTGCCGAGCCATGCTCGGCAGAGGCGTTTGGCAAAAATCCATCCCATGTAGTGCCGAGCCATGCTCGGCAGAGGCGTTCCCGGTAAGGCCCAGCCGAGCATGGCTCGGCTCTACAGGTGGTGCGCTACATCCGGTAGGCCACGGCCTTCATCGCCTTGGAGGCCAGTGCCATCATCGACGGGATCGGGAACGGCAGCTTGCGCGCGCCGGCATGTTCGGCGTGCTCGGCGTGGCGCGCCTCGTCGAGCTTCATCACCTTGAGAATCTCGCGGCTGCGCTGGTCGGCCGCCGGCAAGGTCTGCAGGTGCTCGTCCAGGTGCGCTTCCACCTGGCGCTCGGTCTCCACCACGAAGCCAAGGTTCCAGCCATCACCGCGCAGGCCGGCGAGCGTGCCGATGGTGTAGCTGCCGGCATACCAGAGCGGGTTGAACAGGCTGGGGCGGCTGTCCAGCTCGCGCAGGCGGTCGGCGCACCAGCTCAGGTGGTCGGTCTCTTCCTGCGCGGCATCGAGCAGGTGCGCGCGGGTAGCCGGGTCGTGGGCGACCGCCGCCTGGCCGAAGTACAGGCCCTGCGCGCAGACTTCGCCTACATGGTTGATCCGCATCAGCCCCGCCGCATGGCGGGCTTCAGCCGGTTCCAACACCACCTCGGGGGTGTCGCCGGCCGGGTTGGGGCGGGCCGCCGGCGGGTTGCCGAATACCGTGTCCAGGGCGCGCTGGGCTTCAGTCAGCAGGTGGTCCAGGGGCGTGTGTACGCGGGTGGGGGTCATGGCGGGGCGTTGCAGTGGGGTAGGCCCGATTCTCGCCGCTGGCCTGCGGCCTGCCAAGGCTGGGGCAGGGTGCCGTTCAGGGGCTGAGTTGCGCCAGGCGCCTGAGGCCAGTACAATCCCGCCTCTTCTGTTTCACCTTCACAACGCGTGGCAAAGTTCCGGTGGTTCATCTCGCCGCAATCAGCCCGACCTACCTGAGTTCTTTATGAGCACTTTCACTGCAAAGAACGAGACCGTCCAGCGCGACTGGTACCTCGTTGACGCCGCCGGCAAGACGCTGGGCCGTCTGTCCACCGAGCTGGCTCGCCGCCTGCGTGGCAAGCACAAGCCGGTCTACACCCCGCATGTTGACACCGGTGATTACCTGGTCGTCATCAATGCCGACAAGATTGCCGTAACCGGCAAGAAGCTGAAGGACAAGAAGTACCATCGCTTCACCGGCTACATCGGTAACCTGAAGACCGAATCCCTGGAGCAGGCGCTGGAGCGTCACCCGGAGCGCGTGATCGAGATCGCGGTCAAGGGCATGCTGCCGAAGGGCCCGCTGGGTCGTCAGATGTACCGCAAGCTCAAGGTCTACGCCGGCACTGAGCATCCGCACGCCGCACAGCAGCCGCAGGTTCTGGATATCTAATCATGGCTATCACTCAAAACTACGGCACTGGCCGCCGCAAGTCCTCCACCGCTCGCGTGTTCCTGCGCAAGGGCACTGGCAAGATCACCGTCAATGGCCGTCCGCTGGACGAGTTCTTTGGCCGTGAGACCGCACGCATGATCGTGCGTCAGCCGCTGGAACTGACCCAGAACACCGAAAGCTTTGACATCCTGGTCACTGCTGCCGGCGGCGGCACCACCGGCCAGGCCGGTGCGATCCGTCTGGGCATCGCCCGTGCGCTGGTCGAGTACGACGAAACCCTGAAGTCCGAGCTGCGCAAGGCTGGCTTCATGACCCGTGACGCCCGTGAAGTCGAGCGTAAGAAGGTCGGCCTGCACAAGGCACGTCGCGCCACCCAGTTCTCCAAGCGTTAATCGCTTCGGGGTGGGGTTCTTCGGAATCCCACTGGGAAAGCAAAAGCCCGGCCTTGGCCGGGCTTTTGTCGTTTTGGGGGTTGGAGATTGGGGATTGGGGATTGGGATTGGGGGTTCTGCGGGGTAAAAGCCGGGGATGAGGCCAAAGCCCAAAGCCCAAAGCCCAAAGCCCAAAGCACCCCTCCCCAGCCCTCCCCTGCGCTGCGCGCAAGGGAGGGGGTAAGTGCCGGGCTTTCTGCGGAATGCAGGCAGGGCGTCACCATCCGCCCCCTCCCTTGCGCGCAGCGCAGGGGAGGGCTGGGGAGGGGGGCCTTGGTTTTTGATCGTTGCTTCGGCTTCGGCTTCGGCGAATCCCCAATCCCCAATTCCGCCCAAAAGAAAAGACCCGATCTTTCGATCGGGTCTTTGGTGTTTGGCAGCCCCGGAAGGATTCGAACCTCCGAATGTCTGAGTCAGAGTCAGATGCCTTACCGCTTGGCGACGGGGCTATGGTGCGTGTCGATTATCGCACACTTGGCCTGCTGGTTGGCCTGGGTGGGATGGTCTTGTATAGAAAAAGGCCTGATCTTTCGATCAGGCCTTTTGTGTTTGGCAGCCCCGGAAGGATTCGAACCTCCGAATGTCTGAGTCAGAGTCAGA